>NZ_AQUZ01000152.1 GCF_000372465.1 Kribbella catacumbae DSM 19601 | reverse complement strand
CCCCTGGCTACTACTGCACCGGCACCGGCCAGCTCGTCGAGGGCCGCGGCACCCGGCACCTCCGCGTCGGCGGCGTCGCGATCGACACCGCGGTGGGCGCCGCGTTCCTTGCCGCACTCCAACCGTCGGCCTTACAGGCTTGCCTGGCCGCCGCCCAGCAACTCGAGGACGGCCACGACTCCGCTCTCGCGCAGTGGCGGCGTCAGGCCGAGCAGGCCCGCTACCACGCCAGCAAAGCCGAGCGCCGCTACCGGGCCGTCGACCCCGACAACCGCCTGGTCGCCCGCGGCCTGGAAACCGAGTGGAACACCACGCTGCAACAGCTGGCCGACGCCGAGGAAGAACTCGCCCGCCGTGAGCAAGCACGCCCGAAAACCCTTACCCCGCAAGAGAAACAAGCGATCCTCGCCCTCGGCAACGACCTCGATGGCGTGTGGTCGGCAGCGACCACCACCGACAAGGACCGCAAACGACTGCTGCGCAGCCTGCTCGACGAGGTGAACATCAGCGTGCACCGCGACAACGACAAAGGCCGCGCCGATCTGGTGCTGCGCTGGAAAGGCGGCGCGATCACCGAGCTGTCCGTGCCCCTCAAGCGCAAGCCACCGCAGCGGCTGCGCACCGAGGAGGACACCATCGACCTGCTGCGCCGCCTGGCCGTCCACTACCCCGACGCCACCATCGCCGGGATCCTCAACCGGCAAGGAAGGCGCACCGCCCGCGGACTGTCGTTCACCGCCAGTAGGGTCCAATCACTACGCCACCACTGGAACATCCCCCGTCACCAGCCCGGCGACGACCTGCAGGAGGGAGAACTGCTCACCGTGGCCGACGCCGCCAAACAACTGGGCCTGGCTCCATCCACTCTGCACCGCTGGCTGAACGAGGGATTCATCGCCGGCGAACAACTCACCCCCGGCGCACCCTGGCGCATCCGCCTCACCGACCACATCCGCGCCCTGTTCGTCGACGACGCGCCCCACGGGTGGCTCGCCATGCTCGAGGCC
>NZ_AQUZ01000151.1 GCF_000372465.1 Kribbella catacumbae DSM 19601 | reverse complement strand
CCTGCCGATGACGAGGGTCGGGGACGCCGGTGGCTAAGCACGTCCCCGACCTGACCGTGCTCGAAAAGGAGCGAAAGGCCCTCGGGCTGCGGTCGGCCGGACTCCGGTACGCCGAAATCGCTGAGCGACTCGGCTACGCGAACGCGTCCAGCGCCAGGAAGGCCGTGTTCCGCGGCCTCGCACGGTCAGCTGCCGACGAGGCCGACGACCTGCGGGCGATCGAGGGCGAGCGCTTGGACAAGCTGCAGTCGGCGATCTGGACCAAGGCACTCCGGGGCGACCTCCGGGCGATCGACACCATCGTTCGGCTGATGGGGCACCGCGCCAAGCTGTTCGGGCTAGAGATGGCCTCCAAGCACGAGGTGACAGGCGCGGACGGCGACGCCATCATCGTCGAGGTCCTCCCCCAGCTGCTCCCGTCGATGGCAGACACCGACGCACAAGCCGACTCAGCCGATGGCTGAGCGTTGGCGCTACCCGTACGAGCCCGAACCCCGGCAGGTCATCGCACACCAGCTGGTCGCCGACGAGATGCTGTACGGCGGCGCAGCTGGAGGCGGGAAATCCGAGTTCCTGCTGGCGTCCGCCGTCACCATGGCGCTCGCCGTACCGGGGTCGCGGTCGCTGATCCTGCGCCGCACCTTCCCTGACCTCGACCGGTCCCTCATTCCGCGACTGCTCGAACGGCTCCCGAAGAAGATCGCGAAGTACAACGCGACCAAGCACGTCTGGAAGTTCCGCAACGGCTCGGTGATCGAGCTGGGCCACCTGGCGAAGGAGCTCGACGTCCTGCAGTACCAGGGCGCCGAGTACCAGCTGGTCTGCTTCGACGAGCTGACCCAGTTCACCGAGAGCCAGTACCGGTACCTCATCAGCCGCCTCCGCGCCGCGGGCAAGGTCCGCGACGCCCTGGCTCAGCTGGGCCTGCGGCCGCGCATGCTCGCCTGCACCAACCCGGGCGGCCCGGGCCACCACTGGGTCAAGTTCCGGTTCATCGACCCTGCGTCCCCGATGAAGGTCTGGCGGCCGCCGGCC
>NZ_AQUZ01000150.1 GCF_000372465.1 Kribbella catacumbae DSM 19601 | reverse complement strand
CAACGACCGACCCTCAAACGGGTGCCGCCGCCGCGTGACCCTCACCGCCGACGGGAAGTCCTCGACACGGGTAGTAAGACGGGGCTTCGTTCGACCGGATCGACCACGTGGCCTTGATGGACCGTGTTCGGGCCCGGGTGAAGGACAAGCGGGTGTGTGGCCTGGTGAAGGCGTTCCTCAAGGCCGGGATTCTGACCGAGCTCGGCGATATCGAGGACACCCACACCGGCACGCCGCAAGGGGGCATCCTGTCGCCACTGCTGGCCAACATCGCACTGTCGGTACTCGATGAGCATCTGATGGAGCCGTGGAAGCCGGGCGGCCCGATGTCCACCCAGATGCGACGCAAAGGACGTGTCGGCAAAGGCGAACCGAACTGGCGGGTCGTACGGTACGCCGACGACTTCGTCGTGCTGGTTCGCGGTGAACGCCACCACGTCGAAGCCCTGCACGAACAGATCGCCCTAGTGCTCACAACGATGGGGTTGCGGCTGTCACCGGCCAAGACCCAGGTGGTGCACATGAGCGAGGGGTTCGACTTCCTCGGGTTCCACATCCAGTGGCGCCGCAAACGAGGAACACGCAAATGGTACGTGTATACCTTCGTCGCGAAGAGACCGATCCGATCGGTCCGCGACAAGATTCGTGCCCTGACCCCCAGGACGTCACAGCAAGACCTCAGGGCCGTGCTGATCCGGATCAACCAGATCACGCGCGGCTGGACCAACTACTTCAAGCATGCCGTCGCGAAACACACCTTCAGCCACCTCAGACAGTTCACCTGGTGGCGGATCGTGCAAATGATGCGAACCCGGCACCGCTGGAAGTGGAAGGACGTCCGCCGCTGGCTCACCGACCCCGCAACGGGCCGGTGGAAACCGATCACGGCGGACGGGATCGAGATGTTCAACGCCGCAACGGTGTCGGTCACCCGCTACCGCTACCGCGGCAACAAGATCCCCAACCCCTGGAGCCAGGCTGACTGAACCACCCAACGGCAGACGCCATGGAGAGCCCGGTGCGTGGAAACACGCACGCCGGGTTCGGCGAGCGGCCTGGGGAAACGGAACGAGAGCAATCCCGTCACCGCGCCCCAGGCCGACTCAACTGG
>NZ_AQUZ01000149.1 GCF_000372465.1 Kribbella catacumbae DSM 19601 | reverse complement strand
GGCCGGCGAAGCTTTGAACTTAAGCGCCAGTAAACGGCGGTGGTAACTATAACCATCCTAAGGTAGCGAAATTCCTTGTCGGGTAAGTTCCGACCTGCACGAATGGCGTAACGACTTGGGCGCTGTCTCAACCATGGACTCGGCGAAATTGCATTACGAGTAAAGATGCTCGTTACGCGCAGCAGGACGGAAAGACCCCGGGACCTTTACTACAACTTGGTATTGGTGGTCGGTACAACTTGTGTAGGATAGGTGGGAGACTGTGAAACTCGGACGCCAGTTCGGGTGGAGTCATCGTTGAAATACCACTCTGGTTGTTCTGGCTGTCTAACTTCGGTCCATTATCTGGATCAGGGACAGTGCCTGGTGGGTAGTTTGACTGGGGCGGTCGCCTCCTAAAAGGTAACGGAGGCGCTCAAAGGTTCCCTCAGCCTGGTTGGCAATCAGGTGTCGAGTGTAAGTGCACAAGGGAGCTTGACTGTGAGACAGACATGTCGAGCAGGGACGAAAGTCGGAACTAGTGATCCGGCGGTGGCATGTGGGAGCACCGTCGCTCAACGGATAAAAGGTACCCCGGGGATAACAGGCTGATCTTCCCCAAGAGTCCATATCGACGGGATGGTTTGGCACCTCGATGTCGGCTCGTCGCATCCTGGGGCTGGAGTAGGTCCCAAGGGTTGGGCTGTTCGCCCATTAAAGCGGCACGCGAGCTGGGTTTAGAACGTCGTGAGACAGTTCGGTCCCTATCCGCTGCGCGCGCAGGAGACTTGAGAAGGGCTGCCCCTAGTACGAGAGGACCGGGGTGGACGAACCTCTGGTGTGCCAGTTGTTCCGCCAGGAGCACGGCTGGTTGGCTACGTTCGGGAGTGATAACCGCTGAAAGCATCTAAGCGGGAAGCACGCTTCAAGATGAGGTCTCCCACCGAGTTAATCGGGTAAGGCCCCCAGTAGACCACTGGGTTGATAGGCCAGAAGTGGAAGCACCGCAAGGTGTGGAGCTGACTGGTACTAATAGGCCGAGGGCTTGTCTCAACACCACCATGTGTGGTCAACAAGAGACCCTGCTGCTGAAAACATGTACGCGTCCACTATACGGTTCCCGAAATACGGTCAACCCCAGCCCGAACCCCC
>NZ_AQUZ01000148.1 GCF_000372465.1 Kribbella catacumbae DSM 19601 | reverse complement strand
CCGGGGCGCCACCCAATCCCCACCACCACAGAACGAATCGGAGCAAACCGTGAACGACCGCATCATCACCCAACTGGACCCCAAGACCCTCCTCGTCAACGTCAACGTGCGCAACGAACTGGCCATCACCCCCGAGTTCGTTGCCAGCATCAGGCGGCGCGGCGTACTGCAGGCGATCGTGGCGGTACGCACCGCAGAGGGCCAGATCCGGGTGAAGTATGGCCACCGCCGCACTCACGCTGCCATCGAGGTCGGCCTCGACACCGTGCCAGTCGACATCATCGGCGACGAGGGCACCGACAAGGCCTCCCAGATCGAGCGCATCCTCTCCCAGTACGACGAGAACGAGGCCCGGACGGGCCTAACGACCAACGACACCCTCGGCGTGGTCGAGCAGTTGCGCCTGCTGGACATGTCCCAGGCGGAGATCGCACGGCAGAGCCCGCTCACGAAGGCCCAGGTCGGCGAGGCGGTCAAGGTCCTCAAGTCGGCCCCGGCGCGGGCAGCCCACGACGAGCACCAGCTCACCATCGACCAGGCCGCGGCCCTGGCTGAGTTCGAGGACAACGAGAAGGACTTCGCGGAAGCCCTCAACATCGCCAAGGTCAACCCCCGCCAGCTCAACCACACCGTGTCCACGCTGCGCCAGAAGCGCAAGGCCCGCGCCGAGCTGGCCGAGTTCATCACCACCCAGCTCGAACCGCTCGGAGTCACCATCATCGACCGGCCCTTCTGGAACAGCCCCTGGAAGCCGCTGGACCGGCTGACCACCATCACGGGCGAAGACGTCACCCTCGAGCAGCACGCCGAGTGCCCCGGACACGTCGTCTGGGCCGGTGAGGACTACGCCTACTTCCGAGCTGACGGCACCCGGGTCGACGAGGACAGCGAGGAGGCCGCGGAGCTGGACCAGGAGGACGAGCCCGAGAAGGGCACCTACCGGTCCTTCCTCACCGTGACCTACGGCTGCGCGGACCCCGCGAAGCACGGCCACCAGGTCGACGGGCGGCCGGCGAAGGCAGCCAACGGGGAGAGCCCGATCCAGACGCCCGAGGAGGTCAAGACCGCCCACGAAGCCAAGCTGGCTGAGAAGCGCCGAGTGATCGCGAACAACAAGGCCTGGGACGCGGCTGAGGTTGTCCGGCGGGAGTGGATCAGCAAGAACATCGCCAACCGGCGC
>NZ_AQUZ01000147.1 GCF_000372465.1 Kribbella catacumbae DSM 19601 | reverse complement strand
CAGGCATCAAGACCCTACGAGCACGCGCTCGCAAACCCGAACGTGCGCTGCTGGCGCTCGCATCGTAGGAAGATCAACTTTGCAACCGCCCTGGTCCGCAACCCGCCAGATCAGAGGTATGGCAAAGTGGGCCAAGGCGAACGGGTACAAGTTCGTCATCAGGGTCAACCGCGGAGTCAACCTCAGCAAGACGCTCAGACAGATGGCGAAGGATGGCGATGTCAAAATCTCGCGCTATTGACGCTAGCCACCGCCAGGCCTTCCTCGCGATGGCGGGCGACCCCGATCCCGAGTACCTCCAGGCCGAGGCGCAGCTCGCCGCCGAGTTAGGTGTAGAGCTCGACCCGGGCGAGCACTTCGGCGAGGACTGGGTACTCACGCCAGACGAGACAATGGTCGCCCGCTGCCGGAAGGTCATCGATTCCGAACCTGCACCCATCGTGCTCGACCTGCTGGTAACCGCACTCCAATGGTCCTATCACCGCAAAGCAGTCCACCAACTGCTGACCGACATCGCACGGCTAACCGTCACCCGCTGGGTCGCCGGAGAACGCGGCTTGGACCAGGCTGAGGGGCTGCGAGATGTGTCGCATGCCTATCGGTACGGGGCCAGGGCCGAGGATCTCGATCTGATCCTGCAGATGTGTAACGAGCCAAGTCTTGATGAGCCAGGCGAGGGAGGCGAACTCTTCTGGGGATCCTGGTTCGACTCACTGGCCAAGATGAAGGACCCCCGCGCGGCGGACTTCTGCAGAGACATCATCGCCAACGACCTCGGCCGCTGGACTGATTTACGTACCTACGCCGCGGTGCCCATCGTCGGCAAAGCCTGGCAGCCAACCGACAGCGCACTGATAGAACCAATAGCCAAGAATCACCCAGACTCACAACTACGCCGCACCGCCAAACGGATCCTCGACAAACAGACGTAGCCCGTCAACGTCAAAGATCCTCCCGCTCCCATGATGCCGGTCTCCCGGTCGGCTAGCGGTGCACTGACGCGAATCCGAAGTCTTCGCGACCTCTGTGCAGCAACACATCCGCCGCTTAGTCCATGGTGTGAAGTGGTCCCGCTTCCGTTGACGGTGGACTTCGGGTTCACTGAGGTTTTCTCACCAGGTGTTTGACAGGGCCGGCGATGCGATTGCCTGAGGCAACGGTGTGGTGAACGTGTGCGTGTCGTGACGTTGGCGTG
>NZ_AQUZ01000146.1 GCF_000372465.1 Kribbella catacumbae DSM 19601 | reverse complement strand
GCGGATTGCGGATTGCGGGTTGCGGATTGCGGATTGCGGGTTGCGGGTTGCCCCACGGTCGCGCCGCGCTTTCGCCTTCGCGTGGGCGACGGAATAGCCCGCGACGCCGGGGGTGGGCGGGAGCAGGCGTGGAGGGAGCGACGGAGGAGCGGGCTGGCGGGTGCGTGGGGAGAGCTACGGAGCATGTCCCGAGTCGTGTGGAACTTGGGTGACGATCCACAGTGAACTCTAGGCGGCGGTTCCGACAGTTTTGGTGCCGGTGTCTGGGTGGGCGTGTCGGTGGAGGGCGGCGACGAGCTGTGGCATGTGCTTGTAGCCCTTGATGCGGCGGAAGGATCGTTCGGCGTTGAGCATGCCGGCCGCGGTCCAGCGCAGCACCATGTGTCCGTCGCGCCAGCGGGTGACGTTGCGGTTGGTAGTTCGGGCGATCGAGATCATCGACTCGACAGGGTTGCTCGTGGTCAGGGTCTTGGCGAGCCGGCCNTCGATGCCGAGCCGGGCGACGGTGAACATCTCGTCCAGTCCCTCGCGCAGTGACGCGGCCGCGCCGGGATAGTTGCGTTCCAGACTGGTCGCCAGCCCCTGGGCGTTGCGCAGCCCGAGGTCGGGATCGGGGTGGCCGAACGCCTTCACGAGCTTGGCGTCGATGAAGACTTTCTCCTTGTCTGGCAGGTGATCGGCGATGTTGCGCCGCTTGTGCAGGGTGCAGCGCTGCACCAGGGCTTTGGCGCCGAACACCTCGCGGACGCCGGCAGCGAGGGCCTTGGCGCCGTCGATGACGACCAGCAGCCCGTCGTCGGCGTCCAGGCCGCGGCCGACCAGGTCGGCCAGCAGTGCCTTGACGACGGTCTTGTTCTCCGTCGAGCCGTCCCACAACCCGACCGGCACCTTGGTGCCGTCTGCACCGATGGCCAGCGCGACCACCACGCAGCAGTCGTTGAGGTGCTCGCCGTCCAGCATCAGCACCTTGATGTCGAGCCCGGTCAGGTCCCGGGCCATCAACTCGGCCAGCGCGGTCTCTGTCTCGCGCACGAACCGGCGCGAGACCGCCGAGCGGCTGGTCGACTTCGCCGTGGTCTCGACCTGTTCGCCGACCGGCTCGGCGACCTGGGCGTGCCGGCGGGTGGCCACCCCNGCGAGCATCCGCTCCAGCACCACC
>NZ_AQUZ01000145.1 GCF_000372465.1 Kribbella catacumbae DSM 19601 | reverse complement strand
GACGTACAGCCGCTCCCCCGGAAGCAGGAAGTGGTCGGCCTTGATCGTGCCGTCCGCGATCCCGTCGACGTTGAAGACACCGGCGAGGAGGTCCAAGGCCTGGCCCTCGTCGACGGTGAGTCCGTGGACCAACTGCAGCGCGAGGATCAGGTTGCCGATCGGGTGGTGCGGGTTGTCCACGTGCTCGCGGACCGTGGCCGCGACTGCCTCTCGGAGGTCCGTGGGGGTGGTGGTGTCGCTCATAGCTACTCCTGTGGTGGTGAGGCGCCCGGTGGTCAGCCGGGCGCCTGCGGTGGATGGTTGAGGGTCAGATGCCTTGGACGTCGACGCCGTCCGGGATGGGGAACTGGTGGTTGCAGCTGTCGCAGACCAGAACCGGCGTGCTCTCCAAGCCGGGCTCCTCGGAGCCGGGGCCGTCGACGGAGAGGATCGTGAACTTCGGGTCGACCCGTGCGTAGATCCGCTTGAGGACCGTCACCCGTAGCTCGTAGTGCTGGTCACAGCTCGGGCAGGACCAGGGGCGGCGGACACAGTCGTCCTCGTGCCGGTCGATGCTGCAGCCGCAGCCGGTGGACAGGTCCGCCGGGTCGTAGAACCGGTTCGCCCCTTCCCCGTCGAAGGACAGTTCGACCGTGCCGAACGCTGAGCGTCCGACGAAGGTGCCGAACTCGGTCTTGTAGGGGTCGCCGGGCATGTTGACCCGGTACCGCTTGGTAGTGAATGCAGAGATGGTGAGCGTCATGCTGACCTCCGGTCGTGGTGTTTCCCAACACCCCGAATATTAGGTGCTAGACCTAACGGAAGTCAAGCTTGTTTGCATGCATTCATGCTGACTTGGCGCGGAGAGCTGCCGCGACTTTCGCCGGCCGATACGCCAGCGCGTGCGCCTTGGCGGTCGGATGGCTCGGGTGGTCGACCATCTCGTCACGGATCGGGACGTAGCCGAGCGCGTACCCGGTGTACGGCGTGCAGTTCATCCGCTCCTCGGCCACCCGGCGCTCGTGCCACTGGTCGAGGTAGAACCAACTGGTTAGCCAGCGGGGCCGTCGAGGCACGCGACCAGCTCGGAGCCGTCCGGGATAGTCGGGTAGTCGGCCTTCTTACGTGCGGGCTTACTGGCGTTCATGCTTGCAAGCTTGCGGGCTTGACAGGCGTGGCGAATGCCTCGACGAGCAGCGCCTGGTACGCCGGGTCGCGGGAGAGCAGCCCCAGCAGGCCCGGG
>NZ_AQUZ01000144.1 GCF_000372465.1 Kribbella catacumbae DSM 19601 | reverse complement strand
GTGGAGACAGCGGCTCCGTTGGGATGCTGCAGGTTCCTACACCGTTGCCGCGTCGCAAGGAGCCGCTGTCGTGTCGTCATTGTCGTTGCTCGTGGGTGTGCTTGACCAGCCGTCGGAGATGGAGGCTCGGGCCCGACGCGATGTCTCGGGTTTGATGCGGGCATTGGAATCGGTTCCAGACCAGCGGAAACGGCGTGGGCGGCGGTTCAATCTCGTGGTCGTACTCGCGATGGCGGTCTTCGCGGTGTGCTGTGGCGCATCGACGTTCGCGGTGATCGCGGAGACGGTGGCCGATCTGGACCGTGCGATGTTGGCGGGGTTCGGGTTGGGGCGTCGCCGGCCACCGTCGGCGGCGACCTTTCGCCGGGTACTGAACCGGGTCGATCCGGTCGAGTTGGACGAGGCGCTGTCGGTGTGGGCTACCGTCACCGACGCTGTTCCCGTGCCCGAGCGGGAAGCTGTCGCAGAGCCGGATCTGGCGTCGGATCTGCTTGTTGACCTGGAAATTGATCTGGGAATTGATCTGGTCGTGGCGATGGACGGGAAGACGCTCAAGGGCGCACGGAACTTCGACGAGGCCGGTGTGATGCGGCAGGAGGCGGTCGTGGAGGCCGTCGAGCACGGCACTCGACAGGTTCATGGCCTGGCGCGGATCGTTGGCGGGGACGAGAACGCCGCGGTCAAGGACATGGTCGACCGGATCGCGGCCCGCCGCGGCGGGAGCCTGGCCGGCGTGGTGATCACGGCTGATGCCAAGCACACCACGCGAGAGTTGACCGCGAAGATCATCGGGCTGGGCGGGCACTACCTGCTCACTGTCAAGGGCAACGCCCCTGCGGCGTACGCGGCGCTGGATGAGCTGCCGTGGGCCGAGGTCGAGAATGCCCAGGTCACCCGCGAGAAAGGGCACGGTCGTCAAGAGACCCGGGCGATCCGGCTGGTGACACTGCCCGAGCAGTGCGAGACCAGGCTGACCGGCGTGGTCCAGGCCGCGAGGATCAGGCGCTCGACGAAGCGGAAGAAGACCGTCACCACCGCTGCGGCCTGGACGCACGAGAACGTCTACATCGTGACCAGCCTGTCCCATCGTCATGCCCAAGCCGACCGGGTCGCTCGCATCGTGCGGGAGCACTGGGGCTGCGAGGTGATCCACTGGCAACGCGACGTGGTCTTCGGCGAGGACGGACACACCGCTCGCACCGGGAACGGCCCGATCAATCTCGCCATCCTCCGCAACACGGCCCTGACCAGGGACAACACCAAGGACATCACGGCAGGCATCAAGACCCTACGAGCACGCGCTCGCAAACCCGAAC
>NZ_AQUZ01000143.1 GCF_000372465.1 Kribbella catacumbae DSM 19601 | reverse complement strand
CCCTGGACGAGCCGCGCCCCGGCACTCGCGTGTTCATCCCCGCGTCCCTCGCAGACAACCCGCACCTCGACGACTCGTACCTCGATCGGCTCGGCTCGCTCGACGAGATGCTGCGCCGCGCGCTCCGCGACGGCGATTGGGACATCCTCGAAGGCGTCCGCTTCACCAACTGGCGCAGGAGCATCCATGTCATCGAGCCCGAGACGCTGCCGATCCCGCTCGGTGGGGTCACGAAGGCGGTGGGAGTCGACTACGGACTCAGTGCCCCGTTCGCCGCGCTGTGGGGTGCGAGGCTCAGCGACGGGCTGATCGTCATCTACCGGGAGCTGTACCTCGCCGGCCTCACGCCGAGGGAGCAGGCCATCGCCATCAAGGAGGCCGAGATGCCCGGCGAGCGCGCCCCGAACCGCCGCGTACCGGTGGCGCTCGACCCGTCGACCTGGGCCAGGACCGCGCACACCACCAAGAGTGTCAAGCCGATCGACCCGGACGAACCGCCACCCGGCTCGATCGCCGAGGCCTACCGCAAGCGGCTCGGCCACGCAGTACGGAAGGCGAACAACGACCGCCTCGCCGGCGCCGCGCTCCTGGACGACAAGCTCAAGGTCCGCGCGGACGGCCTGCCCCGGATCCTCGTCTACTCAACGTGCACCAACCTGATCCGCACGCTGCCCGCGCTCCCCCGCGCGAACACCAACCCCGAGGACGTCGACACCAACGCCGAGGACCATGCCTACGACGCGCTCCGGTACCTGCTGATGGAGATGGAAGGCCGCGGCCCCGACGTACCGAAGTCCGGAGCTGCTTCCACCCTGCAGGGAGTGCCGGCCTCCGAGACCGGATCTCTTGCCACGGCTGGGTTCTGACATGGCTGAGCCCCGGCTTGTTCCGCCATGTGATTCCCGGTCAGGTGACGGCCGTCGCGGGCCATGGCGGGCCAGGGCTCAGAACCGTAACGATCGCCACCTCAGTGAAACGTTCGTTCGGTCCTTACCGATGGTCTCATCGTGCGGCCCCTTAATTTGCTGCTGAATTAAGTAGCCGCACGACCTGAGACCTTGACCCGACGCCCACGCTTGTTAGATTGACCACCTAACAGTTGTGCGGGTGTCTTGACGGAGACCCCCACCACCACACCTCAGGAGGCTCACCCATGACGACACAGAGCCGGGCGCGGCTGAACCATCCCGCCCTCGACAGCCTCGTCGAACCCCTCGAAGCCATCAAGGACCCGTACCAGCGGTCCGCCCGTGCTGCCCAGTTGGTACGGATCCGGTACGACGAGATCGTCCTGCACTGGCAGCTCCTCAATGAGATCGCGAAGCCGAACC
>NZ_AQUZ01000142.1 GCF_000372465.1 Kribbella catacumbae DSM 19601 | reverse complement strand
CCGGGTACGAGTGTGAATGCCACAGCTTCGGCGGATTGCTTGAGCCCCGCTACATTGTCGGCGCGGAATCACTTGACCAGTGAGCTATTACGCACTCTTTCAAGGGTGGCTGCTTCTAAGCCAACCTCCTGGTTGTCTGGGCAACTCCACATCCTTTTCCACTTAGCAATCGCTTAGGGGCCTTAGCTGGTGATCTGGGCTGTTTCCCTCTCGACTACGGAGCTTATCCCCCGCAGTCTCACTGCCGCGCTCTCACTTACCGGCATTCGGAGTTTGGCTGATTTCGGTAAGCCGGTAAGCCCCCTAGACCATCCAGTGCTCTACCTCCGGTAAGAAACACGCGACGCTGCACCTATATGCATTTCGGGGAGAACCAGCTATCACGGAGTTTGATTGGCCTTTCACCCCTATCCACAGGTCATCCCCCAGGTTTTCAACCCTGGTGGGTTCGGTCCTCCACGCGGTCTTACCCGCGCTTCAACCTGCCCATGGATAGATCACTCCGCTTCGGGTCTAGAGCATGCGACTATTTCGCCCTATTCAGACTCGCTTTCGCTACGGCTACCCCACACGGGTTAACCTCGCCACACACCACTAACTCGCAGGCTCATTCTTCAAAAGGCACGCCGTCACACCCACACAAGGTGAGCGCTCCGACGGATTGTAGGCAACCGGTTTCAGGTACTATTTCACTCCCCTCCCGGGGTACTTTTCATCTTTCCCTCACGGTACTAGTCCGCTATCGGTCACCAAGAAGTATTTAGGCTTAGCGGGTGGTCCCGCCAGATTCACACGGGATTTCAAGAGTCCCGTGCTACTTGGGAAAACACTCGGAAGTCACTGTCTTACGCCTACGGGACTATTACCCACTACGGTCCGTCACTCCAGACGGTTCGGCTTCAACAACGATTTATAACTCCCCGACCCCACGGCATTAGGATCTGAATGCTCCCACAACCCCATATACGCAACGCACGCCGGCTATCACACGCACATGGTTTAGCCTCATCCGCTTTCGCTCGCCACTACTCACGGAATCACTATTGTTTTCTCTTCCTGCGGGTACTGAGATGTTTCACTTCCCCGCGTTCCCTCCAGAACCCTATGTGTTCAGGCACTGGTAACTGGCTTTAGAATGCCAGCTGGGTTTCCCCATTCGGACACCCCCGGATCACAGCTTGGTTGCCAACTCCCCGGGGCTTATCGCAGGCTCCTACGTCCTTCATCGGCTCTTGGTGCCTAGACATCCACCGATTGCCCTTAGTAGCTTGTCACACAACAAAAAACAACTACTGAAGATGCTCGCGTCCACTATACAGTTCTCAAAATACGGGCAGG
>NZ_AQUZ01000141.1 GCF_000372465.1 Kribbella catacumbae DSM 19601 | reverse complement strand
GGGTGTTCTTGGTCGTTCACCCGAGACCTACCACCAGGCAGGCCTCAGGTGGGGGACCGCCACCTCAAGTTCCACGAAGACCGGGACAACCTCCGGCGGCGCCGATGGAAACAGTCCCGTCCTGGTCGTTCGCCATCGCGGTGTGTTCTGGGCGGGCGACGGCCCGGCGTCCGGCTACACGGTGGGCCCCGGCTTCATCTCGGAGCAGAAGTACGCAAGCACCGCCGGCTCGGTCCAGGTAGGAGATTCCGGGAGCCCGGTCATCCGCTCGGACTCTAATGGCTACTTTTATGTCGCCGGTTTCGCATCACAGAGATACGGTCTCGCAGCGCCGAGCTGTCAAGCGACCCGACATCCTGGATTCAACGGCCCCTGCTACAAAGGCATGAGGTCCGTCTACGCGGACTGGGCTATAAATAGCATCGTCGGGCTGGACCTCAGGACTGGGTGAACCCTTGCCACAGAAGCCAGGAGAAGAGGCAAGTCGGCGCGCCCGCTCCGCCCGTGATCGCAACAGATGGTCCTTCAGACCGCAGTTGTCGATAATCAGCGGATAGGTCGTCCGCGCCTGGAGAAGCGGCCGCGCTAGTTGCGGCGAGGATGGCCCCGATGCTGCTTCGCGGCCAAGAACTCCCGAAGTTGCTCCCAGCCGCAAAGTAGATCGGGGCCTGACAATCGCCGTACGACACCCTGACTACCTCGCGGGCGAGTGTGTCCGGTGAACCGGACACGACTTTGTCCGTTAGACGAACCCTCAACGGACACCACCGTCGGTTTCATTTCCCCGACGGCGGTGAGCGTAGACGGTTGTCTCAGTAAGGGTGTCCGCTGACTTGTCTCACTGTCGGGGGCTATCCGTACGCTTTCGGGTCATGCCCGCGATCCGGATCGGCTATGCCCGCTGCTCCACTGACAAACAAGACCTCACAGCCCAGCGCCAGGCTCTGCTCGAGCTCGGCGTCCCGGCCGACCCGATGGGCAAGACGTTCTTCAACATCCTGGCCACCTTCGCCGAATTCGAAGTCGACCTGCTGCGGCTGCGGACCGGAGAAGGCATGGCGATCGCCAAGTCGAAGGGCAAGCTGCGCGGCAAGCAGCCCAAGCTCACCACCCGTCAGCAGATCCACGGCGTGCAGCTGCACGCCGCCGGCGAACACAACATCACCGAGCTGGCCGAGCTCTACACTATCTCCCGGCCCACCGTGTACCGAGTCCTCGAACGTCACCGCGCCAGCAGGACCAGCGCCTAGCGACCTCGTTTGCGGCTGGGTTGGGTCGGACCGGGGCGCCCTGTCGGG
>NZ_AQUZ01000140.1 GCF_000372465.1 Kribbella catacumbae DSM 19601 | reverse complement strand
CCCTCGTGTTCGTCTGGCCAACCGAGTCAGACCCGACGCTGCCCACGGCAGGCGATGGCCGGTCACCGAACGAGGCTGTCCCGGACCGCACCCCGCAGGGACCGAGCGACCTGCCCACCGCTCCGGAGCCGCCATCCCAGCAGCCCGCCGTGCTCGACCCCATGTTCGACCCGAAGCCTGTCCCGCCGGCGCCGATCGGCAACCCGCTGACCATGACCGACGACGAGCTCGACCAGGCGCTCACCGACGCCATGGCCCGCGAGGACTTCGACGCGGCCGAGCAGTTGGCCGCCGAGATGGACGCCCGCTCGACCGCCCGGGGCGCCGGTACCGCGTGGGAGCAGGCCGAGACCCGCGAGAACACCATGTGGACCACCGAGCACGACGTAGACAGCCTCGACGTTGCGGAGGACGTCGTCGACGACTGGGAAGACGCCAAGGCTGGCGATCGCCGCGAGGACGAGGACGGTGGCCTGTGGGAGTTCAACCAGGCGTACGGCTGGCAGTTCGTCGGGAAGGCCGGCGAACGCTCAACCACCGCCGAGATCACAGCTCGCGTGAAGGCCGACTGGGACGAGTACCTCTGGTCGCACCAGTCCGAGGCCGAGGCCGCGACCCGTGGTGTCCTGCTCCGGAACGACCGCCGCCAGGAGTTCCTCGACATGCACGGCTCAGAGAGGGCCACGAAGCAAATCCTGTTCTCCGGGCCGGCCTCGCACGCCTATTACTTCGCGAGCAGAGAACTGCGCGACTTCTGGGAGCAGCACCCGCGGATCACGTACGCCGAGTTCGCCGTCCAGCGTGGCATCACCGACGCCCGAACCGTCGCGGCCGCGCAGAAGGCCCCTGGTGCCCGCGAGGACGCCCGGACCCGAGCCGAGGAAGACCAGGAGCGACGCCAGAAGCGTCAGCGGGAGGCAGCTGACCGGCGACGTCGACGCCAGTTCACCGAAGGGGAGCCATCGTGAGCCGCCAGCGCCAGGTCGCAGCCTTCGCAGCAGGCCTCCGAGCCGCCAGGGGAGGGCAGACAACCACGGACTGCCCATACGGCCCGACATCGCGCCACGCCCGCACCTGGTGGCTCCGTGGCTACCTCACCGGCTGCATCCGCGCCGGGATACCACGACCCTCCGACAGTTCTGACGAGCTGGCCGAGTAGCTGTCCAGCATGCAAGCTTGCGCGCATGAAAGCTTGACTACCATTAGGTCTGTCACCTAATATTCGTGGTGTTGGGAAACACCACGAACAAGGAGCCAAGATGCACGTCACCACCTACGACCCCACGGACCCCCACGCAGTACCGGCCTACGACGGCGACCCGCTGACCGCTTGGCGGGTACTGGCCCCAGGGTCGT
>NZ_AQUZ01000139.1 GCF_000372465.1 Kribbella catacumbae DSM 19601 | reverse complement strand
CTGCAACTTGCCGCGACTGGTTGCGGACCCGCTGTCACCTACGATCAGGTGTTTGTATCAGATCTCGGGGAGGCTGGAGTGAACCGGTACGGCGCGACGATGGTCGCGGCAAGCATGCTGCTGACCCTCGCGGCTTGCGGCGGAAACGACGCAGCAACACCAGTGGCGAGCCAGCCATCAGTGATCCCGACCACACCGACGCCGACACCGAAGCCGACGCCCAAACCGGTCGACCCGACGACGGCAGCGAAGCAAAAGATCCTCGCCGACTACGCCGCATCTTTCGCTTATATCCAGAAAGGCATCCGGTATGGCGGTGCGGGTTACGCCTATGAGACATGGATGGTTGATCCGGCCTTGACCGCCATGAAGAACTACATGGGCGCGGTCAAAGGTGTCCGCGGAGCCAAGGTGACAGGCGACGGCAAGCTGCTGGAGTCGAAGATCACTACCTTCGATCTGAAGGCCAAGACGGCGACTGTGACCGCTTGCGTCACGGACAACTACACCGCTGTCGCGAAGAACGGTGTGGTCGTCGCCCGGCCGCCCGGCAAGATTGCCAGAGTCGATAGCCTCAAACTGTTGAAGGGCCGTTGGCTGGTGTCCGTGACGGATGCGAGGAAGCCTGAGTACGGGTGCACTCGATGAAAGCGGCTCGACTGGGTGTCGGGTTGCTGCTGTTGACCGGTACCGCCTTCGTGTCTGTACCAGCCACCCCGGCCTTCGCATGTAAGAACCCAGGCGGCGGCATCAGCGTCGGTAGCCAAGTAGTGCAGGGTGGTGTGGGCTGTCAAGGCGATAGGGGCCGCACGGGGAAGGATGGGACCAAGTGGACCAAGGGCGGGCAGCCGCCCTTGTGTGTCTGGGTTCCCGAACCCGACTACCCAGCAGTGCCACCAGAACCGATCGCCGGTCCGGACGGACAGTGGTACGCCAAATTCTGCAAGTTCGGCCAGTTCAAAACACTGGCCGAGTTCGAAGCCGAGATGGCCACCTGGGACGAATCGATGTCGATTGCCCGCGGCAACCTGATGAAACGCGCCGGCATCGAGTACCAGTTCTTCAAAACCCCACCCCCAGCCCGCCCAACCGCAGAACAAGTCATGTACTGGGTCGCAGGCACCATCCCCTTCCCCGACACCCACGTCGCAGTCAGCCCGAAAGCCACCAGCAACGCGGTGAACTTCCCCACCTGGATCTGGCTGACCGACGGCAACGGCAAATACAACCCCGCCGCCTACGCCGTGAAATCCAAACAGATCCAACTGTTCGGCTACGGCCTCCGCTGGCAGATCGTCCCCACCGTCGACATCGACCCAGGAGACGGCGGCACCCCACCAACCTGCGCAGGCATCGGCGTTCCGTGGTCCGAGACAGCCGACGAATCCGCCGCCTGCACCGTCACCTACGCCAAATCCGGCAACTACACCCTCACCGCCACAGTCCGCTGGACCGTCCAATGGTGGCTGTTCGG
>NZ_AQUZ01000138.1 GCF_000372465.1 Kribbella catacumbae DSM 19601 | reverse complement strand
CTGCAACTTGCCGCGACTGGTTGCGGACCCGCTGTCACCTACGATCAGGTGTTTGTATCAGATCTCGGGGAGGCTGGAGTGAACCGGTACGGCGCCTGCGCGGTGGCAGCAAGCATGCTGCTCATCCTCGCAGCCTGCGGCGGGAACGACGCAGCAACACCAACTGCCAGCCAACCACCAGTGATCTCAACCACACCGACCCCCACGCTGACGCCGAAGCCGACGCCCAAACCTGTCGACCCGACGACAGCGGTGAAGCAGAAGATCCTTACCGACTACGCGGCTTCCTTCGCGTATACCGACAAGGGGATCCGGGATGGCGGCGCCGGGTATCCCTATGAGACGTGGATGGTGGACGCGGCACTTTCCGCGATCAAGGCCAACATGGGCTATGTCAAAGGGATTCGTAAGGCAAAGGTGACCGGCTACAGCAAGCTGCTGGAGTCGAAGATCACCGCCTTCGACCTGAAGGCGAAGACAGCGACTGTGACCGTGTGCGCGATCGACAACTACACCGCCGTCGCGAAGAACGGTGTGGTCATCGCACGGCCGCCGGGCAAGGTCGCGAAGATCGACAAGGTCAAACTGCTGAAGGGGCGATGGATGTTGTTCTCCACTCAGACCCTGAAGCCCTCGTTCGGGTGCACACGATGAGGATTGCTCGTCTGGGCATCGCGATCATGCTGTCGGCCGGTGGACTCTGCGTGCTCGGGGTCACCACCAAATCTTTTGCGTGTAGTGATCCGGCCGGTGGTCTCCTTCTCGGCAACGGCGCCGTCCAGGGCGGTGTGGGCTGTCAAGGCGACAAGGGCCACACGGGGAAGGATGGGACCAAGTGGACCAAGGGTGGCCAGCCGCCCTTGTGTGTCTGGGTTCCCGAACCCGACTACCCAGCAATGCCACCAGAACCGATCGCCGGGCCGGACGGACAGTGGTACGCCAAATTCTGCAAGTTCGGCCAGTTCAAAACCCTGGCCGAGTTCGAAGCCGAGATGGCAACCTGGGACGAGACAATGTCGATCGCGCGTGGCGAGTTGATGAAACGCGCCGGCATCGAGTACCAGTTCTTCAAAACACCGCCTCCTGCCCGACCGACCGCCGAACAGGTCATGTACTGGGTCGCAGGCAACATCCCCTTCCCCGACACTCACGTCGCGGTCAGCCCGAAGGCCACTCGCAACGCGGTGAACTTCCCGACCTGGATCTGGCTGACCGACGGCAACGGCAAATACAACCCCGCCGCCTACGCCGTGAAGTCCAAGCAGATCCAACTGTTCGGCTACGGCCTGCGCTGGCAGATCGTTCCCAAGATCGACATCGACCCAGGAGACCGCGGCACCCCACCATCCTGCGCAGGCATCGGCGTTCCGTGGACTGAGTCGGCAGACGAATCCGCCGCCTGCACCGTCACCTACGCCAAATCCGGCAACTACACCCTCACCGCCACAGTCCGCTGGACCGTCCAATGGTGGCTGTTCGG
>NZ_AQUZ01000137.1 GCF_000372465.1 Kribbella catacumbae DSM 19601 | reverse complement strand
CAAAGATGACATGCATGGGCCCGTTGGCGGCGGGGCTGGGGATATCGGTGCGGCTGCTGAGGTGACCTCCTCAGCTCAGTCGCATCATCATCGGTTGTATCTATCCGTTTGCGTTGCGGGCGCTGGTGTGCCCGTTGGGAGCTTGAGGAGGTCCCTGATGTCTATCGTAGGAGGATTGGACGTTCATCGGAAGCAGATCACGTTCGACTATCTCGAGGTGGAGTCCGGGCAGGTGTGGTGTGGTCAGATCGCCCCGGCCGATCGGGTGCATTTGGCCGGGTGGCTGGGGCAGCGTTTCGCGGGTCGGGGTGATGTCGAGTTCGCGGTGGAGGGCTGTACCGGTTGGCGGTATGTGGCTGAGGAGCTGGCCCGGGCCGGGGTGGTGGCACATGTTGCTGAGCCGGCCGACACGGCGGCGTTGCGGGGCCGCAAGCGGCACGCCAAGACCGATCGGGCCGATGCGCGGCATCTGCGGCAGGTGCTGGCCGATGGGCGGTTGCCGCAGTGCTGGGTCCCGCCGGGTCATGTGCTGGAGTGCCGGGCGTTGCTGGAGCTGTATTGCGATCTGCGGGTCGAGCACACCGCCTGGGTGCAGCGTATCCACGCGGTCTTGTTCCACCAGGGCGCTCCGGGTGGCGGTGATCTGCGGACCGTGCAGGGCCGCGACGCGCTGCGTGTGGTTGCGGCGGGGCAACTGTCCCCGGCCGGGCAGCTGCAAGTCGGCACCGCGCTGGAGTTGCTCGCCACGCTGGAAGGCCACCTGGACACGGTGCACGCCCGGTTGCTGCACGCCGCCCGGCACCTGACCGGCGCGCGGGTGCTGGCCGACCGGTTGTATGGGGTCGGGCCGATCACCGCGCTGGCGTTGACCTGCTGGCTGGGCGGCGCGGGCCGGTTCTCCTCGGCCCGTAAGGCGGTCCGGTTCACCGGGCTGGACGTCACCGTGTATTCCTCGGCCGGGAAACGCGCCCCCGGGCACCTGTCCAGGCAGGGTCCGGCGGTGCTGCGCTGGTGTGTCTACGAGGCCGGCAAGGCCCACGCCCGCCGCACCGCGCCCGACCACGCCTACTACGCGCAGGTCAAGGAACGTCTCGGCGGGAAACGCGCCGCGATCTCCGAGGCCCGCAAGATCGTCCGGCAGGCCTGCCACATCCTGACCGAGCTCGGCGACGACGCCCTCACCACCACCTGAACCACCACCCACCTGACCAAGGTGACCAGCACCGTGACACGCAACGGCAGGGACAGTGAAGAGCACCATCATCAACCGATGGGGAACTACCACGGCCGGCTCCAGCCAGGCGACTGTCAGCCCCGGAACACCCCTGCCGCGCAGGGGCCACCCGGGCGGGCCTCCAAAGAATGAGCGGCCGCACCCCCTTCGCAGCGCGAAGGGGAGACACCCAATCAATCATCATGTCACCGGGCCACAGACCCGGCGGACCCAGGTAAGTCTGGTTGCCTCTTCGCTACCCCCACCACCCGCGCCACGCCACATC
>NZ_AQUZ01000136.1 GCF_000372465.1 Kribbella catacumbae DSM 19601 | reverse complement strand
CGGTGCGTGGAAACACGCACGCCGGGTTCGGCGAGCGGCCTGGGGAAACGGAACGAGAGCAATCCCGTCACCGCGCCCCAGGCCGACTCAACTGGCTGTAGCGCCGTAGCGGGGCGAGGTTGGCGATACTGGTCTGGCCTGGTGGGCCGGTGTCGGTGAAGTTGTAGGGCTTGATGTGGTCGAGGTCAGTGCTGTTGGTGGTTTCTGCGGCTCCGTAGGGGAATTGCTCGACCGGGTAGGTGAGCTTGAGGCGTTCGCGCATCTCTCGCGGGACCTCGTAGGCGTTGACGTTGATCCGGTTGTCGTTGAGGTCGATCACAGGCTTGATGACGATCTGGTCGTGGCCGAGCAACTCTTCGAGTCGGGTTGCGAGGACGGGTCCGAAGCGCTCGACGCGGGCGACACCGTCGCCTTTTAGCAGAGTCTGGTCGGTGATGTGCACGTACAAGGTGGTGGGAGCCGGGCGGCGTCCGGTGGCGCCGATGCCGGTGCTGTAGGCGTCGCGGCGGATCGCGGTCAGCTTGCGGCGCAGTTCCTGGTGCGCGGCGTCATCCATCGCCCGACCAGCGGCCACTTCAACGGGCTCTGTCGGCTCGGCTTGCTCGGTCGCCTCGGTTAGCTCGGTCGGCGCAGTTGGCTCGATCGGCTCGATCGGTTCGGCTGGCTCGGTCGGCTCGGGGTCGGGGGTGCCGCTGGGGTCGCGGGGTGCCCACGGGTCGGGTGGCCGGTCGCCCATCGGGGCACCGGGACCGGGCCGATCTCGGTCGGCGTTGGGGTGGTCGTCCCACGGCTCCTTACCGGCAAACCAGCCCTGAGAACCCGCGGCACCTCCCGGCTCCGCGTCATGTCCTCGCTTCGCTGCACCGCCTGGCTTCGCTGCACCGCCTGGCTTCACTTCATCGCCGGAATCGACGTGACCACCGGGATCGAGAGGGGCGCCAGGGTCGAGGTGGCTGTCGGGCTCGGGGTTGCCGATGTGCGAGTCCTGGGTCGCGGACCTGCCTGCGCGAGCGGTTGGAGCCGGAGTGCCTGTCGTAGGGGCGAAGTCCGTCGTGGTGGTGAGGTCCGGGGCCGGGCCGCCGGCCTGGTCTGGGTCCGGCTGCGCCGCAAGGTCGGCGCCCTCAGCGCTGTCAGCGGTGGAATCTGCGCCGGGGGCCTCGGCGGAACCTGCGTCGACAGGAGAGCCGGAGGGGCTGTCCGCAGCAGGAGTGGGGTCGGCGGCAGAGCCGGAGGGGCTGTCCGCAGTGGAGCCCGCGTCGTCGGCAGAGTCGGAGGAGCTGTCCGCAGCAGGATTGAGGTTGACGGCAGAACCGGGCGAGCTATCTGGGACGGGGACTACGGCGGCGCCAGGGTCCGGGGAGCCGTCCGCAGTGGAGTCCGCGGCAGCACCAGGATCGGGCGAGCTATCTGCGGCGGGCACTACGGCGGCGCCGGGGCCCGGGGAGCCGTGTGCAGTGGAGTCCGCGGTGGCGCTAGGTCCGGGCGAGTTATCTGCGGCGGGGGCTATGGCGGCGCCGG
>NZ_AQUZ01000135.1 GCF_000372465.1 Kribbella catacumbae DSM 19601 | reverse complement strand
CCCCCCGCAAGGTCAACGCCATCGCCGTCACCGGCGAGATCCAGAAGCTGCTCGACATGGAGTTCTGGGACGTCTCCCGGTACGAGAAGCTGCGTAGCCACGGCGGCTACCTCGCGGGCCTCCTGTACGACAGCCCCTGCGAGCAGCTGGGCATCGTGCTCCGCGACGCGCTGCGCGACATGAACGACGAGACCCCGGCCCGGAACGCGACCCTGGCCCTCCGGCACGAGCTGACCGTAGGTGTCTGCTGATGGCCTGGCAGATCCGCGACACCGACAAGTACGAGTCCGGGCGCTGGGACGCGCAGATCGGCGACTGGGTCTCCGTCTGCACCTCCTGCGGCAACGACATCAACGGCTGCAGCTGGAGCGGCCGATGCCGCAGATGCCACGAGGCCCGGCTGCTGCCCCCCGAGTCCTTCGAAGACGAGTACCTGTCCCCGTACAACGAGATCACCGGAGCTGACTACTGATGACTGCCACCACCGCCGACCGCTACGAGCGCGCTGCCTCCGCACTGGGAATGGCCCGGGCCTCCTTCCTGGCGAACAACGACCAGGGCGCGATCGCCGGCGCTTTCACCGCTTTCGGGATGCTCTGGGGTACGGAGCCCCGACCGACGTGGGAGGAGGCGAGCATGGTCTGCCGCGAGCTCCAGCTGGAGCCGCCGGCCCGGAGCGCCCGCACTGTGATGGAGCTGGCCGACCGGATCCTCAAGCTGCGACTCCACGTGGAGGCCGAGACCAAGCGGATGCGCACCGAGGCCAAGGCCGCGGCGCCTGAGGTGCTCATCACCATCGAGCTGTTCGACGACGAAGACGACGACGAGGACCTCGGGCCGATCATGCTGGTGTGCCCGCACGAGGGCTGCCACGCGGTAGACGATATTCGGCAGGTCGACCAGCAGGAGGCGTGGAACAACGTCAGCTACCGCGAGGATGACGGTGGCGGCCTCGTGATCAGCGATGGTTCGTCGAACGACGGGGAGGACCTGGGCTACATCTGCGGCAGCTGCGAGCGCCCCGTCAGCTTCCCGAAGGAGCTGGACGAGGCCCGGACCTGGGTGTAGCTAGCCCGCGTCTCTGCAGGTCAGGCCCTCCGAGCAATCGGAGGGCCTTTGCATGCTTGTGGGCATGTCAGCTCGACAACATGCGGGCATGAATGAGAGCATTCAAGCAACACGATAATTACCGTTATCGTGTGCCCTGCCTTCCAGATGTAACGGCAGGACCTCCACCACGGATTGTCAGTCGGACCCGCTCCTGACCAGAGCGACCCCACCACCACCGGAGGAACCATGACCGACCAGCCCAACCTCGACCCCATCTCCGCGATGATCAGCGACCCGTTCAACCCGAGGAACCCGACGCCGCCGCCGGTGGGACCGCACCCCGAGTTCCCGGTCACCCGGGCCGAGAAGGCCGCCACCTCGAAGACCTTCAACACGCTCGACCTCCGCATCGACCAGGCGATCGACAAGACCTGGATGGCGAAGGAGGAACTGGAGCGCCTGGTCGAGAAGAAGG
>NZ_AQUZ01000134.1 GCF_000372465.1 Kribbella catacumbae DSM 19601 | reverse complement strand
GGCTGGGGTGATGCGCTGGTCGAACACCGGTACGCCGTCGTAGAGGCCTGCGAGGCGTCCGGCGTCCAAGGCTGCGCCTGGCTCCTGTGCCGCGGCGACGACGTAGCCGGAGTCGGTGAGGCGGCGGGTGAGGAGGCCCGTCGACGAGCCGACGTCGAGGACCGTCCCGGCGCGCGGGTCGATCTCCTCCTGGACCAGGCGGACGATGGCGTCGTGGATCACGGGGAACCGGCCGGTCGAGCGCCAGGCGTCGACGTGCTCGGGGGCGTCGAACCTCACTCGGCCGCAGCCTTCTTCCGGTCCTCGGCTGGGTACCAGGCCGGCGAGTAGGCCCAGTTCGAGGTGCCCTTGACCGCGAATACGCCGTCCTGGGCGAGCAGGTGGACCTCGTCGAGCGTGCCGCCCATCTCCTTCGCGATCTGGTCCGGCTCGTAGTCGTGGTCCTCGATGAGCTCGCGGACGATCGCGGACATAGCCATCGCGACGTGAGTGCCCTTGGCGCGGTTGATGCGGATGGTCAGGAGCATCGCCTCGGGGCGGGTGACGTCGAGCACCGCGACCGGCACCCGGCCCTTCCAGCGGGCCTTGACCTGCTTGGAGTCCTGCGCGAGTCGCCACCGGTGGAAGCCGTCGATGATGAGGGCGTCCGGGTTGACGAGCAGCGGCTGGATCCAGCCGGTGGCCAGCAGGGAGCGCTCGAGGAGACGCAGCTCGGGTTTGTGGACACGGTTGGGGTTCCAGACGTTCGAGTCCAGTTGGTCGGCCGGCACCCACTGGATATGCGACAGCGGGTCTTCGCCTGCGGAGGTGGGGGTGAGGGTCGTCATGCCTTGGCGGCCTTTCGTGCGTTGCGGGCCTGGTCAGCACGCGAGATGGGCAGGATCCGGCGCTTGAAGGCGCCGGTCATGAACTGGGTGAGGAGGTAGTCGAGCGGGTAGGCCTGCGGGTTGCGTTTGTGCGCGACGGTGATGGAGGCGAGCGTCTTGAGCGCCTTGCGCAGCTGGGGCGGGTCTTCGATGTTCTCCGTGCACCAGTCGCGGATGCCGTCGATCGATCCGGCGTACTGCGCGGTCATGGCGGCCCGGTCGAGTTCGCGGTAGTAGCGCTCCTGGACGAGCATCTCGGGGAACAGCTCCATGACCTGCTCGTAGAACGTCGGTGCGTAGGTGCGCAGCCGTCCGATCCGCTTCGAGGTCTCGGCGTGCAGCGGGGTCGACACCCGCAGCTCGGTCCCGGAGAGCACCTGGTGGTCGTACAGCGGGCAGTACCGGATGCCCCGGTCGTAGAAGTACCGGAACACGTCGTTCTCGACCCAGTCGAAGATTGGCTTCGCGAGGGTGACTTTCCGGCTGGATCCAGCGTTGAGGTAGTTCTCGTTCAGCTTGTTCATCGACGCGCGGAGCCGGATCAGGGACTCAGTTGCTCGGATCCCGTTGACTATCGCGACGCGGCCCTTGTACGGGCGGGCGGTGACGTCGTCCATGTCGTACTGGGAGACCACGGTCTCCGGTGGCAGGCCGAGGTCGTCGAGGG
>NZ_AQUZ01000133.1 GCF_000372465.1 Kribbella catacumbae DSM 19601 | reverse complement strand
CGCCGCACCGCGAACCCACACCACCCGCCGCACCGCGAACCCACACCACCCGCCGCACCGCGGACCCGCACCACCACCCCGCAGTACCGCGAGGTCGCACCGCCACTCCCGCAACGCCCATCTCACGCGCAGCCTCGGGTACCTCGATGCCCACCCCACCCGCCACCCGCTTCACCCGCCAGCTCGCGGTACCGCGAACCACGCGTAACCCCCAACACCCCCGCAGTACTGCGAACCCACACCACGCCGTCCACCCCGCCACCGAGCCGGGCACCATCCCGCAGCACTCCGCACCCCAGAACCGCCACCCGCCGGCCCGCTGGACCATCGCCACCTTGAGCACAACGCAGCCACGAACCTCACCAAAACACGGCCGCCCGGTGCCCAAAGTGCACTCCACCGCCTAGAGCCAACGGAGCCACCACTGCGGCGCACAAGGCGGCACCTACCGAGAACTTCGTGGAACTGCGGAGGTGGTTGGTGACGCTGGGCCCGCAGTACTGCGGAGTGGTGCTGCCCGAGGTTCGCAGAACCGCGCGGCGGAAACCGCCCGAGGCCCGCAGTACCGCGGCCCAGGGTTCGCAGTACTGCGCGGCGGTGCCCGCCGGGCTCGGATACTGCGTGGCGGTGCGTGCCGCTAGCCCTGGAGTGCTGCGGGATGGTGCCGCGCTCGCAGTACCGCACGGCGGTGCATGACGCTGGCTCTGGCGTGCTGTGGGCTGGTGCGGAGGGCGCGGTGCTGCGCGGTTGGGGGCGGCTGTGGTTGGTCGGGGATGCTGATGCCGTGGTACCGGGCACCTCGTAGTACCGGGGAGCCAGCGCCCACTTCGCAGTACTGCGAAAGGCGCAAGGCGCGCGTTGGCCTGGCTTCCAGGCGCGCCAGGCCAACGACTGGTGCTATGCGGTCGTTGACTGCAGCGCAGGTGGTCGCGCTGGATGCTCCACTTTGGGCACCGGCTAGGCGTCGGGGCGCCACGAAACTGACTGGGCCGTGCTCAAAGTCGGCGATCGTGGGGGTGTCTACCGGATCGGTACGACGGCCGCGGCGTCCGAGGCGACGGCTGCGGATCCCTGCCATCCGGGTGGTTCGAACGGCAGGTCGACCGACGAGGTCAGGGTGACGGTCACGGTGGTGCCGGTGACGTCGGCAGACCAGTCAAGCCCGCTGAAACGGTTGCCTGCATCAACAGAATCCAGGTACTCCGCAGTCAACCGCCGCGCCTCCTCGGGGTCGATCGCAGCGTTGCCGCCTCCACTCGGCTGGGCGTAGATCGCCGCCAAGCCGTTGGCCGCGGCGAGCACGGCCCCATCCGCCGTCGCATCGAGATCCCGCCGTACCAGGAACACCTTCGAGATATCAGTCACGACCACGACCATCATCATCACCACCACAGCGAACCCAACAATCAGCACAGTCATCTGCCCCTGCTCCCCCCGCCGAGCACCACCCCGAGGACCACGCACTGATCCACTCTCCGGGGCGTGCTGGGCGAGACCGCCTGCGGATTGCTGGGTGCGAAGGTCTACGGCCGGGTGGGCGTGAGGGTCTGCGGATCGCTGGGCCAGATGGTCTGCGGCGGGGTG
>NZ_AQUZ01000132.1 GCF_000372465.1 Kribbella catacumbae DSM 19601 | reverse complement strand
CCCGCCGCACGTTCAGCGGATCGATCTCGTTCTCCTCGCACCAGCCGATCCAGGCCATGACGTCGCGCCGGTACGCCTTCCTGGTGTTCTCGTTCTTCTTCGAGAGGAGCCACGCGGCCACCAGGACCCGGACCCGCTCGGCGGCCGGGTCGAACACCGCCGGGCGGGTCTCACCCGTCAGGCCGTACACGTCGAGCTGAGTCATCCCTTGCTCTCCTCCCTCTCTCGTTCGTCCGCGAGGCGCGCCCAGCGGCGGGCCTCGGCTTCGGACTGCTCAGCTCCCCTGACGAGCCGGGCAGCCATTCGCCGCCTGAGCCCTGCAGAGTCGAGCGCGCGGAGCGCCCGCTCCCGCATCTCCTCAGGAGTTCCTGCGTCGAGGATGCTGCTCACCGTGCCACCTCTATCGGGGTGTCGGAGCGGAAGCCGCGGCGCGTGTCCTCCGGGGTCTCGCCCTTGAACCGGCGCAGGAGCACGAAGGTGCGGGCCGTCTCGTGCCGGACCTCGAGCAGGTGCCCGGCGTACTGGGTGCCGTTCTCGGCAATGGTGATCCACCGGCCGTCGGCCTGGTCCAGCTCGCCGAGTGTCTTCGGCTGGGCGTGCTGGTCCGTGTGTCGGCGGCGGTGGCGCTGCAGGATCGTCACAGCGTGGTTCCTCTTGGCTGCTGGGCGGCCTTGCGGCGCCGGAAGGTGGTCAGGTTGGTGACGTTCGCCGGAGCCGGCTCGGTGGGCTTCGGTGCCCTCGCTGCAGCTGCCTGCTTGGCGCGCTGCTGCCTCGCTGCGATGAACGCCGGGTACTTGGGGCAGGTCGCGAAGTGCGCCTTGCCCAGCTTCTCGATGTGCTCAGGCTTCTCGCCGGCCTTCAGCGGGCGGGCGTTGATCCGGCCAGTGTGGTCCCTGTAGATCGCGAGGTTGCCGTCAGCGCACGGCTCCGGGTCGAGTGGCATGGGCTTGCCGGTCTTGGTGCTGCGCGCCCACAGGATCTCGGCGCCGCACAGGTCGCACGTTCCGTTCGCGGGCATCAGTCGATCCACCCATCCCAAACCATCCGCTTGCCGGTCTCGCACATCAGCTGACCCCGATCACTGCGGTGAGGTACGTCGCGACACCGAGCCAGCCAAAGTGCCAGGCCTGGTCGAGCTGGTACGCACCACCGGGGGAGTTGTAGTAGTCCTCCTTGCCGATCGAGCGGGCGAGGGCAGCCAGGGTGTACCGGCGGTCGGCCCAGTAGTGCGTCACTGCGGACACCATCTGGCCGACGACGAAGCCGACCGGGGTGATGGCGAGGTCGAACGTCTGCCAGACCACCAGCACGGCGAGCGCAGTTGCTGCGGTGTAGGTCGCGACGTGAGTGGCGCATTCGCGTACGCCGGTGTGGGTGTGTGCTCCCTTGCCCATGGCCTGGCCGTGAGTCTGCACCCAGTGGTCGGCGACGGCGTGCGTAAACACGAGCGTGATGCCGACAGAGGAGAAGGTCGAGGCGTCAGGCATTCTCGGCCGCCGTCCACACGAGCTGGCGTGCGGCGAGCAGGCCGGCAGAAGCGGCTTCGAGGTGGGTCTGCAGGTCGGTCGCGTCGGCGGCCGAGAGTCCGG
>NZ_AQUZ01000131.1 GCF_000372465.1 Kribbella catacumbae DSM 19601 | reverse complement strand
GGGTTTTTCGTTCTCGGGTCAGCTTGCAGGCAAGCTTGCAACACGGCATGCATCCCACCTTGAAAGCCTGATCGCGCAGACGGTGTGGCCATGGCCGTCTCCACTACCCCGCGTCTGGGGATCAACCGCTGGTCTGCGGGTACCGACGCCTGGCCCGCTCGAGGCGGTTGGGATACCCAGCAGCAGAAGCTCGACGACCTCACGGCGATTGACCAGCAGGGCACGATCGCGCTGCGGCCTGTTGCCGGCGTCCGGGGTCGGTACTACTTCACGACTGACACTCGGAAGCTGTACCGCGACGACGGCGTCCAGTGGAACGAGATCGGGCCGAACGGTGGCGTGGTCCCGACCGCGTTGACGTTCGGCGGTGCCGCAGCTGAGGGCACGTCCGCGAGGTCGGCCCGGGCGGACCACAAGCACGCGCTGCCCGCTCACGACGACGCGGCACACGCCGGTGTCCAGCTGAGCGCGCTCGCCGCACCGACAGCCCCGGTCAACATGGGCGGCCAGAAGCTCACCGGGCTCGGCGCTCCGACCGTGGGCGACGACGCCGCGACCCGGCAGTTCGCCGTCGACCAGGTCGCCGGCCTCATCACGGATCCGGACGCTCCGAGCACCGTGGCGTTCGGGGCAGGTGGTGCGGTTGGTGTCTCGAGCAAGGCCGCGCGGGCGGACCACACGCACCCATTCCCGGCCACCGCGTGGGACTCGTACGTCCCGACCTGGCTGACCAGCGGCAACGCGCCGTCGCTGGGGAACGGCACGCTGACCGGGGCCTACAAGCAGCTCGGCAAACTGGTCACCTTCCGGATCCGGATCCTGATGGGCAGCACCACCACGTACGGCACCGGCGAATGGCGGCTGTCCTACCCGGTGGGCGCGGCGACGTCGCCGGTTGGTGGCCTGTCCGGCTACGTGTTCCGGAGCGGGCCGCAGTACTGGGGCCTCATCGGTGTCGGGTTCGCGACGAACTCGTTCCGCATGATCGGCTCCGCGGGCAACGCGCTCGTCACTGGCACGGCGCCGGTGGCGTTCGCGGCTGGCGACGAGCTGCTCATCGGCGGCACCTACGAGGCCGCGTGATGACCGCCCCGGACCAGGGGATGGACCCTTCGGCGCGGATCACGCTCGGCCAGGTCTACACGACCGTGATCGAGCTCAAGTCGATGGTCGAGACGTCGCTCACGGAGCAGCGCAGCCAGATCACTTCCCTCACCGATCGGCAGACCAAGAGCGAGGGCCGGACCAACCAGCTGGACGACCGGCTGCGGACCGTCGAGCTGGCTCAGGCCCGTGACGGCGCGGTGCAGGGCCTCCAAGTCAGCGCCGACCAGGCGCGCACCAACCGGATACCCGCCTGGGTCTCCATCCTCCTCGCCGCGACGTCGCTGCTCATCGGAGTGGCTGGCGCGGCAGCGAACCTACTGAAGGGATGAACCACCCGTGACCACCCCGACCTCCCAGAACGGCTGGACCGCGAACGATGAGAGCCTGACCGACGTCCAGCTCATCCCGGGCACCCAGCGGAAGATCCGTCTCCGCAAGGGAGACGCCGGGTGGCTGCTGCGCCGCATCGGCTCGTTCATCGACCAGCACGTCGAGAACATCGACGAGCCCAAGCAGGACGACTGGGGG
>NZ_AQUZ01000129.1 GCF_000372465.1 Kribbella catacumbae DSM 19601 | reverse complement strand
ACCACCCCGCACGCACCACCGAACCACGATGACCCAGCGGACACTCCGGGATTTCCATACCCAGAATCATATCCACGCTAAGCGACATAGGACAGGTGTTCTAATGTCCTTCTCGTAGCTCGCGGTTCTTCACTCCCACCCCAAACCTTCGCTCGAGCGGCTGAACCTCCCACCTTCGACGTGGACAGCCGGTACGGCGATGGCCGCCCGGGCAGTGAGGGCCCGGGCTGTGGAGAACCGACCTTGCCAGAGACAAACTGCGATAGGAAGGCTGAGGTGATGCCCGACGAAAGGATTCGCCGATGTTGCTGGAACACCGTGGCCGGAGACCGGTCGTCCCGGAGTCTGCGTATGTGGCGCCCTCAGCCGTGCTGTGTGGAGCCGTCGTACTGGGCGAAGGCAGCCGGGTGCTGCACGGCGCAGTACTGACTGCGGAAGACGGTGAGGTCCACCTTGGAGAGAACAGCGTGGTGATGGAGAACGCCCTGGTACGCGGCCGGGCAGCCAACCCTGCGTTGATCGGTACTGCGGTCCTGGTCGGTCCGCACGCCCACGTGAACGGCGCCACGGTCGAAGATGAAGTCTTCATCGCCACGGGCGCCGCGTTGTTCCCAGGCTCGCGCGCCGGCACCGGCGCCGAACTGCGCATCAACAGCGTGCTCCAGGTCAACTCCCACCTAACCCCCGGCACGGTCCTGCCGATCGGCTGGATCGCGGTCGGCGACCCAGCCCAGCTCTTCTCCCCAGACCGCCACGAAGAACTCTGGGAAGTCCAGCAGACCCTGGACTTCCCCGGCACCGTGTACGGCGTACAACGCGGCACCAGCATGCGCGACATCATGTCCCGCCAGTCGGAGTACTACGGCGCCCACCAACAGGACCAACAACTCCCGGACTAATCCCCAAGCCACCCGCCGTACGCCTGCACTCACACACGGGCCACTGCCCTCACCAACCGCGGCGCCCGCAGTCGCCACGTTGCCCCTGCCCGCGCGCACCTCGCACGCCGTGTACAGCGTGGTACCCACCGGCCTTGGCCTGCGCCTGAGCCTTCACCCCGGCTGCGCCTTCACGCCTGCAGGGATTTCACGCTGGCTGGCTGCGCCCACCTGGGCCCTGCACCTCGCCCGAAGCCTGCGCCTGCGCCTGCGCCTGCGCCCATACGACGTACTCCGACTGAGCTGCACCACCCCACACGACGTAGGCCGGAGCAACTCGTCGTCCCCGTTCGAGCCGCCCTAGGGCCGACCCGCTCGCGGACCCACCATGCATGGCTGCAGGCACAGATGCCCGCGTGCAGGTACGCAAGCACGGACACCGTGCTGTGCGCGCCCGATCGACATCCTGGATTTCTACGTCGAGGAATGCCCCGACCGCGCCGTTGCATCCTCGAAGACCCGCCAAGCGACTGCTGTTGCCCGCCTCGCCTTCAGTGTTGCGAAGTGGTGTGGGGTCGCCGACCCAGCGAAGGGCGGTGGGAACACTGCTGGTCACCTTGAGTTGGGCGAAGGCGTTCGCCGGGGCTTTGGAGCTCAGTACGACGCTGATACCGGAGTAGTCGGGTTCGCTCCCGGCGGCGGACACGTCGGGATTGTTGTCCATCACGGCCATCACCGCTGCGGTGAGTTCGGCACGCGAATACGTGGCCTGCTCGAAAGTCGCCCGGACTGGAAGGCGGGCGGCCAGCCACCGCAGACCGGCCGGCGCGGTCCCCTTCCAATAGACCAGGACTGCGAGGTTTTCTCACCGGGTTGGTCGTTGAAGGTGCAGGAGAACGAGGGCGGCGGCGGTGATGGCGCCGATTCGCCAGGGGTCGAGGGTGACTCGTT
>NZ_AQUZ01000128.1 GCF_000372465.1 Kribbella catacumbae DSM 19601 | reverse complement strand
CTGACCCGACCAACCGCCCGCAGGGCCCAACCAAGGAACCAGAAGTGGAAAAGCCGGCCAGACCGGCGACCCCGCCACACCCGAACGCAGCCAGCACTCCAACGAAACTTCAAAATCCCTCACGAAACAACAACCAAAACCCGATCGGTGGATCCGGGCTCAGATACCGCATCCGAGACACACTGCTTTACGGCACTGCGCAGATCATCCAGTGAACATTCCAGCACCACCGGACTAAAGGTTGCCCTGATCTCCACTTGCCCAGATCGCGACTGGAACGAAAGATCCTCAACAGCCTCGGTAAACGTATATCGGAGTATCTCATTGTTGACAGACGGGAGCTTTTCGAGGATCTCCACAATCGAGAACCCGAAGTCCATCAACGGTATACCCGCATGTGCCGTCGAGATTTCAGCTCCATCCATGCGCAGCGCGACATCCGCAGGAAAGAAATACCACAGCAACTCACCTCTACTCGCAGTCGCAACCTCCCGCCGGACTTCCCATCCCGCAAGTTCAGGAAGATCTTCGAGCCTGTAAGTAAGTTCGATCATTTTATCGGATACATCGATTTCACGTTGCCATCGACTCCAGGATCCGCCGACCCGATTACCTAGCCAATGCTGCTTGACGAGCAACTAGTCAACCCAGAACTTTCTTCCCAGGCTACCAACATACCTCTTAAGGAAATCTTCTAAGTCGCGACCAACCGAATACCATTCAGCTCTCGGATCCAGGGGAAGGCCAACGCGAATGCGACTTGAGCCAGATTCACTAGGCGCAAGTACTAGGAGATCCAGATCGCCCAAGAACTCGCCGACAACAACATCTCCCGGTCTCGTGTCAGCGGACCTCATCTCGGCATACTCGACAGTCCGCGCATGACTGTCTTCTTGATTCAGCAGAGATAGACCCCATTGGCCGTAGTCGACGTCGAAAAACAGTTTGGCGCTGTCGCAAACTCTCCAGAACTCCGTCAACTCATCAGGTATTCCGGCCTCACCGCCCGCCAGTCCGCGGCCCCCGTCCGGGACGAATGAGACCGAGCAGGCAAACCTGAAAGAGTCCTCGCCATGAAGACGCTGAGGCTGCGAGTACTTAACAGCGCATTCATTAAGAATGTCTTGAATGCTCATCTAAAACCCTTAGAGATGTCCTAGTAGTTTATCCACCATGGATTGAGTTGCTGCTGATGCACCTTCCGCTCCACTGGCACTAAGTTATTGAAACTATTGTCTCCACCGAACTCACGTGGCTTGATGTGGTGTATATCATACTTGGCCCAACCTCCTTCAGGCGCGGGGAGGCCACGGTCATGCCACTCCTTAATGTAGGCGTAGCGATCTTTGGAGCTGTCCCACCCAACCCGCTTATCCTTAGGTACCCGCTGTAGGTCGCTTCCGGGATGGTGGATCGGCTTGCCAGTCCGCGGGTCCGTCACCTGCGGATACTTCTCGCCTTTGCTGTTGAGTGGGCTGTCGTCATCGTCTTCCTCCGGCGGCTGAGCTGTGCCGCCTCCAGCGAGCATCTCGACGAACGGGTTGTCGGATGCTTGCCCATTGGCGATGTCTTCGATGAGCAGAACGCCCACCCCGGCGACAGCCATGCCGCCGACTAGATTGGCACCTGTGCCCAGTGGCATACCCGTTCCGCTGGGACCGAGTGGACCGACGAGGCGTCCAACGCCGGAGAGACCGCCGCACCTACAGATCTCAGGCAACTGCATGCCAGCGCCGAACATCGAACCCGTTTGGCTGGCACTTGCTATCACGGAGCCGGTTTGGTCGAGGGCGTTTTGGTATTGCTGACCTGCCCAGTCGCGGGTTTCGTCGGTTAGGTCGCCTTGGACGCCGATGACGGTTGCCGGCTGGTTGGGGTCGGTGGGGCAGAGGCTTTGGTTGCCGTTCG
>NZ_AQUZ01000127.1 GCF_000372465.1 Kribbella catacumbae DSM 19601 | reverse complement strand
GGAGCATGAAGGGCAAGACCTGGGGGGCCGCGGTGCTGGTCGCAGTGGTGATGGTCGCGGGATGCAGCGGCAACGAGAGCCCGGCGGCCGCGCCAAGTCAGCCGCCGGCCACAACACCAACCGCGACACCGACGCCAGACCGGGTCACGCTGGAGAACAGCTGCAGGGCCGCGCTCCGCGCCGAGTACGAAGCGGGATTCGAGCAGCAGGGCAACCAGCTGCCGCCGTCCGCGCAGAAGCCGGTCTGCACGATCCTGGACCGGCCGACGATCAAGCGCCTGGCGGATGAGGCGGTCGACGAGATCATGGGCCGGTAGGCAGGTCAGCTAGGCGGCAGGCCCGGTGCACTCGGTAATTGCACCGGTCTCATCATCACGAACGGTGATTTCGTACCTGCCGCACCGCTCGCACTTGAACAGGTCCGAGACCGACTCGTAGTTGAAGATGTGGTCCCCGAACCCCTGGGGGTGGGTCACCGAGATCGTGATGACTTCCAGGGCCTCGGGTGCTGTGTCGTCCCCGTGCTGGTGGTCGTTGTTGGTCATCGTCATCTGTCCAATCGAGCGTAGATAGGTCCGCACGCGCCACCGCACTCGGTGAGCATGCAGAACCGGCACCGGATACCTACGTCAATGGGTATCTTGCAGCACCGACAACGGTGCTTCACGATCCGGCCATCCTCAGTGCGAGGGCGCGGGTCCGGGCGGACAACTGCCAGCTCCGGACGCCGCGGCGGCTCCTCGTCCCACAGCTGCAGCTGCTCAGCCGCCGGCACCGAGGACCACTCCCCTGCACCAGGTGCACCGCTTCCCCTCGAGCTCGTCGACGCGGACCCACCACGTACAGCCGTCACAGTGGGCGAGGACGTCGCCGGCCAACTGCAGGAGCGGCCTGTCGGTGAGCAGTGCAGCCATCGGGTTACCTCTTTCCGTGTCGATCGAGCCATTCGAGAATGGCTTCTTCGGTGATGTCCTGGACGGGGCGCTCGTCGTCGACGGCCGCAGACTTGACCCTCTTGCGGGTGCTCGCCTTGAGGCGCACCGAGAACGGCACGACTGGGTCGTTCGCCTGGGCCTCGATGCCGCCGGCATACCGGCCCACGCTGCTCTCCACGGTTCGGGGGGCGGGTGCGTCGCGTCGGGCTGGCTTTTCGGTTGCCACCATCACTCCTTGGTTCGTTCGATGAGTTCGTCGGCGAACGCGTCGTACGCGATGCCGAGTGCTTCCCCTGCGGGGCCTTGTAGGGAGCCTGCGGGGATCCCGAAACCTGATGCCTCGTCGCTCTTGAGGCGGTGCGGGATGACTGTGCGGGCGAGCTTGTCGCCGTACAGGCTGGCCGCTTCGTCGATGCGGTTCTGGTGCTCGCCGAGCCGGGTGTCGGCTGCGGCCGCGAGTACTGCGGTGAGCTGGACCTCGCTGCGCATGTCGCGGCGTACGACGTCGACGGTCTCGGCTGTGCGGGCCATGCCATGCATCGCCATCCGCTCCGGCCGGAACGGGACAACGACGTGGTCAGCTGCGATGACGGCGGACACACAGCCGGGGCCGAGGTCGGGCGGGCCGTCGAGCAGGACGTAGTCGTATCGGCTGGTCAGCTCGGCCTCATCGATGGCGCGGCGCAGACGGAACACGAGCGATGGCTTGTTCGACGCCCAGACGTCTTCGAGGTCCAGCGACGCCGGCACCAGCTCGACTCCTCCCCACGGGGGGTCGGTCGGGACGATGGCCGTGTCGAGGCTGTGCTCGTTGCGGAGGACGTCGGCCAGGGTCCGATCGTCGACAGTCGGCTCCTCGGCGAGCAGCGTGGACGTGGCCGCGGCTTGCTTGTCGACGTCGATCACCAGTACGCGGAGGCCTCGGCGTGCGAGACGCTCGGCGACGTTGACCGTCACCGTGGTCTTGAGCACGCCGCCCTTTTGGTTGAGAAACGCGATGACCGGCACTGTTCCTCCTGCTGTAACGGGCTGGGCTAGCCCACACTTTCGCACGAGGGCATGTATGCAGTCACGCGACACTCCTTGCCTCCCACCTTGCATGCATGCTTGCCAGCAACCTCACGGGCATGCAGACAGAGGGCCGTCACCCCGCCACCGTCCACCTCGCGAAGACCTTCGCGTACGAGC
>NZ_AQUZ01000126.1 GCF_000372465.1 Kribbella catacumbae DSM 19601 | reverse complement strand
GGGCGCCAACTGAAGCCCCATCGGGGCAAGCACGCCGGCCACCTCCTCGCGCAGTTCCTCGGCATGGTGCCGTTGTCCTGACACCATCACGACGAGGTGAGTAGCCGGGCGGGATCGCACCGCCCGGCTCTCGCAGAACCGGACTTGAATCTCTCGACTCATCCGGCTCCCATTGCCCAGCCATCAGGACGAGCGCCGAGCCGCCAGTGCGCGAACAGCCGGGGAGATCGCCGGGCGATCTCGGCCAGCCAACTCATCGCACGCCGTTCTCGACGTGTCAGCCGTTTGTATTTGCGGCAGGCCCACCGGGCAAGGTGCCGGTTGAGCCGCCGCAGGAAGTAGAGCAACCGGGACTTGTAGAAGCGCCCGTAGTAGTTGATCCACCCTTGCACGATGCTGTTGAACATGCGGGCAAGGTCGTTGAGGGACTTGTCACTGCGCCGGGCCAGATGCCAGGAACGGATCTGTTGGCCCATCGCCTTCATCGCGTCCGTGCTGACCGCGGGCAGGAACGACACGAAGTGCTTGCCGGACTTGTTCTTGGCCAGTCGGGGACGGAACTCGTAACCGAGGAAGGTGAACTTGGTGTGCTCATAGGAGCCACCACGGTCAGCGTCCTTGCAGTAGACGATGCGCGTCTTGTCCGGATGCAACTCCAGACCGACCTGCGCCAGACGAGCAGCGATCGCGTCCCGCACGAAGCGGGCCTGGTGTTCGCTGCGGCAGTGCACCACCGCGTCATCGCAGTACCGTTCGAACTGAATGGCCGGGAACTCCCGAACCATCCAGGTGTCGAACGCGTAATGCATGAACAGGTTCGCCAGCAACGGAGAGATCGCCGACCCCTGCGGGGTCCCACGATCCCGGGCGACCAGGGTGCCGTCCCCCAGTTGCAGCGGTGCTTGAAGCCACCGCCGCACATAGAGAAGAATCCACGCCTGGTCGGTGTGATGGGCGACCGCCTTCAGCACGAGGTCCCAGGGCACGGTGTCGAAGAACGCCCGGATGTCCAAATCGATCACCCAGTCCGCCCGCCAGCACCGCAACCGACAGGCACCGACCGCGTCCAGCGCGGACTTCTTCGGCCGGTAGCCGTAAGAGTCCGGATGGAACACCGGTTCGACCTGCGGCTCCAGATACATCCTGACCACCGTCTGCGCGACCCGATCGGCCACCGTCGGCACCCCGAGCACCCGGACCCCTTTGCCCCCTGCTTTAGGGATCTCCACCGCTTTCACCGGCGGCGGGAAGTAACTACCCGACGACAACCGATTCCAGATCCGATACAAGTTCTTCTCGCGATCCTGCTCGAACTCCGCTATCGACTGCTCGTCGACGCCCGCCGCACCCTTGTTGGCCTTGACCCTCTGAAACGCTTCCAGGACCACCCATTTGGAGATCCGAAACGGTTTGTCCTGCTGCTTTGGTTCGCTCACCCGACTCCTCCCGACACCACGGTCAGCGCCATGGCCGGTTGATCGCCGAACGAACCCGGGCAACCCGTCCCCTTCGCTCCACCCGCATTACCGGGCTTCATCGCTACTACGAGACGGTCCGCCCGCCTGCCCCGCGTCGGTACTCTGCCCCTCACAGTTTCCGCTGCTTGAGGCTCTCCCTCTCGCCGGCCGCTCCAACACACGACCAGCCGTATCGGGGCGAGGCGTTCCCACGTTCCACACCAGCGCCTGAACCGAGCTCGCGCCACCTTCACGCCGGACACCACCTGGCCAATAGACAGGCACCCGCCAGACTCATCCCGGGGCAACAACTGGACCCCGGTTTCGATGTCGTCACTACGCTTTCGACGCTTCATCAGTGGTTCACTCACGTTCGCCTTCTCGGTTCTCATCTGACGCCATCTCGTGGCGCCTTTTCCGCAACGCTCACCACCCCGGCTCATTCACCGACGCAGCTTGCGGTGATTTGGGACCTCCCCCTGCAGGGCGATCCCGGAGGACCTACCTCCATCACCGGTGCAGCACCGCAACCAGCGGCGCGATCTTCTACATCGCAACCTCCAGTCGCGTTCGTGGCACACAGTCATCCGCGTAGCGGATGAGCCGCCAGTTGCCGAGGCCGTTCTTTCTGCGTCTGGCCCGCCGCTTGTCGCTGCCCATCTCGTGTTGCCATTGC
>NZ_AQUZ01000125.1 GCF_000372465.1 Kribbella catacumbae DSM 19601 | reverse complement strand
ACCGAGGCCAGCAACATCTCGGAGTTCAAGACCTACTCCGAGTGCGTCTCCCAGCTGCTCGACAAGAAGGTCGACGCCGTCACCACCGACGACGCGATCCTCAAGGGCTACGCGGCGAACGCGCCGGCGGACCTGCGCGTGGTCGGCAAGCCGTTCAGCACCGAGAAGTACGGCATCGGCGTACCGCTGGCCGACAAGGCCCTGCGTGACAAGGTGAACGCGGGCCTCGAGGCCGCCGGCACCGACGGCACCTGGAAGGCGCTCTACGACGAGACGCTGGGCAAGTCCGGTTCCGCCGGCACCCAGCCGCCGGTCGAGAAGTACTGACCCACCAAAGCCACCGGCCGGTTTCACTCCCCCAGAGCGAACCGGCCGGTGCCGCACCCCAGCGGCGCACTCACGGGAGGACAATTGATGTACAACGTTGCTAGAAGCCGCAGTCTGATGGCACGCGCGCTGTGGGCTGGCCTGCCGTTGCTGCTTATTGCCGGTACGGGTGTATTTGCGCCGTCGGCTGATGCGTCGGTCACAGCGGTATTCAAGACGATCGTGTTGCCTGGGGCTACTTCTGCGGAGGGCATCGCCGCGGGTGAGGGGCGCTACTTTCTACGCCGGGGATCTCTTCACTGGCGACATCTTCCGTGGTGACGTCGAGAAACGCTCGGCGGCTCCGTTCATCGACGCGCCGGCCGGTCGCCAGGCTGTCGGTATGGCCGTCAACACCCGGAACGATCTGCTCTTCGTCGCCGGCGGATTCACCGGGCAAGCCTACGTGTATGACACCGACTCAGGTGCGACCGTGGCCAGCTATCAACTCGGCGACCCTGGAACCTCGCTCATCAACGACGTGGCACTCACTCCCCAGGGCGCCTGGTTCACCGACAGCCTTCATGCCAGACTCCATTTTGTCCCGATCGACCAGTACGGAAACCTCGGACCGTTCAGGACATTGAAGCTGAGCGGGCCGGCCGCCGACACCGGTGACGAATTCAATCTCAACGGCATTGCCGCCACTGAGGACGGGCAGACTCTGATCGTCGCCCACAGCGGCAACGGCGAGCTCTACACCGTCAACCCAGCCAAAGGAACCAGTGCACACATCACCGGTGTCAGCGTACCAACCGTCGACGGCATCGTGCTGGACGACAGCCGGTTGTGGGCAGTGCAAAGCTTCTCCAACCAAATCACCCGAATCGCACTGACCGACGATCTGTCCAGCGGCGTGGTCAAGAAGACCATCACGAACCCTCTCTTCCAGGTCCCAGCAACGGCCGCCCTCTTCGGCGACACCCTCGCGGCCGTCAACGCAAAATTTGACACCGGCGTCCCACCCACCGCAGATCAATACGAAATCGTCCTGGTCGACGCCTGACAAACCCCGGCACCCTGGACCGCGGTTCCCGGTCAAAGGGCACGGATCAGTTCATGGAGGCATGGAAATGACTGGGCGCCAGCACGTCGAGGAGCTGTTCCGACCGGGACGCGAGCACGAGATGCGACATGAACTCGTCCCCGCCCGCGGGCTCCTGGAAGAAGCACTGGCAGCCGCGACGGCGGCAGGTCTACCCCGCAGGCCCCGGTGACGGAGGCGGCGGGATCGGTCCAATACCGGCGGCATACGTACTGAGTGGCTCGCCAGCGACAGCCCAGATCCAAGCGACTACGAAGTACAGAACAATCAGCGAACCCGCGAGACGAACGCCCCGCTCCGAGTGGAAAATGAGAGAACGCATCAACACTCCTTCCGAATTCAGGTCTGCAGGGCGCCTATCCGCCCGGCCAGGGAGGTGGCGGCGGTGGGTTAGTGAAGCCTCCAGCGGCATACCTACGGACTGGACCCTCGCTCAAATAGTTGCCAAAGACACCGATCCACATCGCCGCACAAGTCAGCGTGGCCAGCGCGGCAACCAGGCCTGACCCTGCGAGCGATTTGGGCTGCATGGACATCTAACCGCCTGGTCCAGGACCTGGTGGCGGTGGATTCGGGCCAACGCCGGCAGCGTACGTACTGACCGGCACACCAGATTCAGCGTCGGCGAAGCTCGTCACTGCGCAGAACAACAACACCATCAGCACCCCAGCCAGCCCCCAAGGCCGACTGAAGCAAGTGACACACGAACGCATTACTCCACCTTCCTGGCAACGAAACTTCTCGACCTCGCACCCAGCGTGCGGCTAGCCCGGATCTTTCGTGACTCTGTCGCGGGCGGCGGCTCGCGGCTTGGTGGCCGGTTTCGGGGTTGATTCTTGCAGGTGGGTAGGACAGTGG
>NZ_AQUZ01000124.1 GCF_000372465.1 Kribbella catacumbae DSM 19601 | reverse complement strand
GGGTCGCCACCGGCTACGAAGAGACCCCGGAACTCATGTTCCCGTGGTCCATCGCCGTGTACGACCGGATGCGGAAGACCGACACCCAGGTCGCCACCCTGCTCCGCGCGATCACCCTGCCGATCCTCTCGGCCGACTGGCACCTGGACGACACCGGCGTAGAACCCGAGGTGTCCCTGTTCGTCCGGACCGAGCTGGGCCTGCCGGATCCCGACGAGCCGCAGGCCCGCATCGACAGGCAGGGCATCGTCTGGCGCGACCACCTCCGCATGTCGCTGCTGAACCTGGCGTACGGCTTCATGCCGTTCGAGCAGGTCTACGAGATCGGCGGACCGCGCCCCGACCAGCAGGGCATCGGCCTGCCCCTGGTCGCGCACCTTCGGAAGCTCGGCCCGCGACTGCCCCGCACCCTGACCGAGGTCCGCGTGTTCCGCGACGGTGGCCTCGCCGGCGTCGTCCAGGCCGCGCCTGGCCTCGACACCGCCGGGGGACCGTCCGGCCGCGTCGAGTACATCGGCCGCCGTGGCGGATCCAGCGGCGACCCGTACGGCGACGTCTACCGGGAGGTCTTCATCCCGGAGAACCGCCTCGCCATGTACGTCAACGAGCGCGAGGGAGCCGACTGGACCGGGCAGTCCATCCTTCGTACGGCGTACAAGGACTGGCTCATCAAAGACCAGCTGCTCCGCGTCGGCGCGCAGGCGATCGAGCGCAACGGCATGGGTCTGCCCGTGGTCCGGTACGACGACAACCACTCGAAGGAAGACGCCCTGGCGATCGCCAGGGCTGTCCGCGCCGGCGCACACGCCGGGGTCGCGCTGCCGGACGGTCTCACCCTCGAACTGCTCGGCGTCGCCGGATCCACGAAGGACGAGATGCCGCGGGTCAACTACCACGACCAGGCGGTGAGCAAGTCCGGCCTCGCGATGTTCCTGGACCTCGGCCACGACCGGGGTGCGCAGAACCTCGGGGAGACGTTCCTCGACTTCTTCACCATGGCGCTGCAGGCCACCGTCGACTACCAGTCCGACACCACCACCGACCACGTCATCCGCGACCTCGTCCACATGAACTTCGGCGAGGGGACGGCGTACCCGACCATCACCTGCTCCCCGATGAGCAGCGAGTCGACGCCGACCGCGGCCGCGCTCAAGCTCCTGGTCGACGCCGGGATCATCCGCCCCGACGACGACCTCGAGGAAGAGGTACGCCGCCGCCACGGCCTGCCCCCGGTGCCGCACTACGCCGCCGGCGCCATCAGGGACGTTCCCGTGGAGGACCCCGCCGACCCAGCTGAGCCGCCGGCCCCGGAGGAGAAGCCGACCCCGGCGCCGACCTCAGCTCGCGACCAGCGGCCGCTACGGCACGGCTCGCCGGACGACATGCTGACCCGCGCCGCGCAGCTGGTCGACCGGATCGCCGAGCTACGCCGTACGCCGGTCGATGTGTGAGGCCTGCTCGCAGCTGGCCGCGCTCGAGGTCGACGTCGCGCTGGCGGAGCTGACCAGGGACGTCATCCAGCTCGAGGTCGACCAGGGCTGGTCGTACCCCGGCGCGACGCGCACCCTCCACCCCCACGAGGCCGCGGCCCGGGTGAAGTTCGCCGAGCTCGACCGCATCACCACCCAGACCGCCGGCACCGTCGCCCGGCTCGCCGAGACCGTCCGACAGGCGGTGCTCGAAGCCATCAGCGTCGACCTCGGCGACGTCGCGGCCGCAGGTGACGGCACAGCTGTCCTCGCGCGCCTCCGGCTGCTCCTGGCGTCCACGAACGGGGCGACCCTGCCAGGACTACAGGCCACCATCGATGGAGCCGCCAGGCAGGCCCTCGCAGCTCTCGAAGCCGCGTACGCCGAGGGCGGCGCGCAAGTCGTCCAAGAGGCACTCCTGCAAGGCCTCCCGGCCCATCTGATCCCCGACCTCAACCCGCCCACCACCGGCGTACGCCAGGCCCTCGCCGAGTGGGCACGTCGCGCAGCTGAGAACCCGCCCGCACGGGTCCTCACCGTCGCCTACGACGCCGCTCTCCGCGCAGTACGGCCAGGACAGCCCGTAGACGGGTTCACAGCCCTGCAGAGCGCCATCGAGGCGGCCGAGAGCGCGTCGACAGCTGGTACTGAGGACCTGGCACGCCAGGCCGCCGGACAAGCACACGGAGCGGGCCGTGCAACTGCAGCACAGGCCACCCCGACCGAGCCGAAGCAGATCTACGCCTCCGAGCTCCTCGACAGCGAGACCTGCGGGCCATGCGCCACCGTCGACGGCCGCACCTACGACTCGATGGTCTCCGCGCTCGTGGACTACCCGTCCGCCGGCGGATTCCGCGGCTGCCTCGGGGGAGCGCGCTGTAGGGGA
>NZ_AQUZ01000123.1 GCF_000372465.1 Kribbella catacumbae DSM 19601 | reverse complement strand
GACCGAGGAACTGCGTGTGTGGGACCGAGGAGCTCTGCGGGGTGGGACCGAGGAACTGCGTGTGTGGGACCGAGGAGCTCTGCGGGGTGGGACCGGGGATCTGTGCGGAGTGGGCCGGGGAGCTGTTCGGTCGGGGTCAACTTTCGGTTCGGTGCCGGCCAGGCGGTGTCAGCACGTTCCTGAGGCGACTTGAGGAGACTTTTGCCCCGCCAGGAAGAGAAAACCCGCCCCAAGGTCAGCCAAAAACCTCCCCAACCGTTCAGCTAACCGGCTTCGATTCAACGGCCGGGCTCACTGCGAGCGCCGACGGTTGCGCCCCCTCGCCGGTCCAGGAACCCGACGCCAGTCGGCTGGCCGGCTCGACCATCGACAGGTCCAGCCTCGGCCGGCCGGACCAGCGAGCGAGGCGACCGGCACCGCTCATCCGGTTCGCCCTGAGAGCTGTGAGCAGACCGGGTGAGTGCAATACGCCGCAGTCGATGAGCCGCGACCGACGGGCGGCAGCCACCCAACACGACCAGGCTGTCGCAACCCTCGCTAACAATTCCGCAAGCAACCACAAGCCCTCCGCCCGCCCGATGCACACCCGACACGGGGACACTGTGCGCGGGACACGAGGCGCGGGGACGCGAGGCACGAGGACGCCAGGCACGAGGACGCGAAGCGCGACGGCGCGAAGCACGAGCATGCGAGGCACGGGCATGCGGGCATGCGGGGACGTGAGCACGTGACGCGGGCATGCGGGCATGCGGGATGTGAGGCCCGGGCGTGCGGGCATGCGGGGACGTGAGCATGCGAGGCGCGGGCATGCGGGCACGGTGGGAGGGTGCGGCTCGCGGCGTACCAGGCCAAACCACGGTCGGCGCCGTACGCCGTGGGCCCGTGGGTTATAGGCGGCCAAGGCGGCAGGCCAGCAGTACGAGATCGTGAGGGCGCTGCCGGCATCCAGCAAGCACCCGTTGCCGGCCACGGCGCACGCGGACATGCGGATACCCAACACAGGCACGCAGACCCTGCGGATACGCGAGTACGCGAGCACGGGAGCACGGGAGCACGCGAGCACGCACGCGGGTGGGTGGGCATGCACGCAGGTGGGCACGCATGAAGCACATGCAGGCGCTCGGGCATGCGGAAGGACGGGGCAGACCGGGTACTGCGGCAGGTCGGCGGGGGACGCTCCTCGGCCGGGGGGTGAGCCCAGTGGGGCCCGCTGGGGTGGAGCGAAGTGGCCGTCTGGTGGTCGGCGTCGGGTACGGCGCGGTTGTGGTTCGCCGCTTGCCGTGGCAGGCCGTGGTGGGTGCCGGACGGCGTGGGCTCGCAAGCCGACGACCGCGTCGTCCGCCGGGGATCTTGCGGACCGTTTCCAGGTCAGGGTTGAGCGGTAGTGGTGGCCGCTAGGGTCGAGAGAGGGGCACCTCCGGTGGTGGGTGTTCGGGGTACGGCGAGGTTGTGGTTCACCGCTTGCTGTGGCAGGCCGTCGTGGGCGCCGGACGGCGTGGCCTGCAAGGCGGTGAGCGTCGTACGGCGAGGTTTGCCGCCGGTCGACCAGGACCCCTGTAGACGAGGGCGCTGAGCATTCAGTAGGTGTTCGCGGGCATGTGAACACCTGGCTTGGGGATTAGGTCAGGATGCCGAATCCCCGGCACAGACAGCTGAGCAGCGAGTACTGCGCCCGACTGCCCGCAAGTGCTCTTGACGGCTGCGGCTGGTGGCCGGCTGGGTGAGCATTCGCGGGGTCGCGGGCGTTGGCGTGCGCGCACTTTGAGCGCACGGGTTGAGTGCGGATGTTGGGCGCGCGAGGCCGCGGGCCCGAGGTCTGTTATAGGGGCCCTGGCGCGGGCGCGGCTGCGGTTACGCGGCTTGGGGTTGTTGGGATGGGGCGTCGGTTAGTGAGGTTGGGAGGTCTTGGTCGGGGGGTGGGAGTTCTTGGGATTGGGGGCGTGGCTGGGTTTTGGTGAAGGTGGCGGTGCCTTTGGAGAGGTCGTGGCCGATTCCGTAGGCTTCTAGGATCAGGCGGGATCTGGGGGCGCCTTCCTCGTCTTGCCATTCGGTGGTTCGGAAGCGGCCGGTGACGACTACCGGGTGGCCGCGTTCCATGGACTGGTTGACGTTCGTGGCCAGTGCTCGCCAGCACTCGACGGTGAACCAGTTCGTCGGGCGGTCAGTCCAACCGCCCGTACTGCGGTCGAACTGGCGGGGCGTGGTGGCCAACCGGAACGTGGCTACCGGCAGGCCCTCCGACACCTCCTTGAACCGGATGTCGCTGCCGATCCACCCCTGCACTGCCAGATAGGTCTCGCCGATGCTCATGTCATCCGCCTTCCTCGGGTCGCATAAGTGCTGTCACCAGAGAAGATGCCCGGCTTCCGCCCGTTCCGAGAACGACTTCAAAGCCTGTGGACAACCAAGGCCGGCAAGCGGCTCAGCTCGCGCGCTTAGCCTGACTCTTGGCCCGGGCCATCCGGATCAGGTAGATCGGCGTCGGCGGCACCCAGCCGAGCTGCTTCGCCTGGCCCAGGTCGTCACGGTTCGCCCAGTGTTCGAGGACCAGCCCGCCGTCGACCCGGAACCAGTGCGACTGAGTGATCGCGAACGTCTTACCCGTCGGCGGGAACACCGTGTCGACCTCCCCGGCGTCGTCGTACACGACGAACGGAGCAACGTGCCGCCCACTCATCGTCGAGTTCACCGCCACCAAATCCCCATCGGCGACGGCATAGTGAGGTTTTCTCACCGGGGGCTGGCCGGCTGAGCCATGTCGTTGTCTAGAGCAACGGTGTGGTGAACAGGGTGTGTCGTGTGATTGGCGTGGG
>NZ_AQUZ01000122.1 GCF_000372465.1 Kribbella catacumbae DSM 19601 | reverse complement strand
CCAGCCGCCGATGGGCCTTGCAGTGGGCGATCGTCGCCGCGCCGACCAGATCGTGCGGGTACCCGGGGATACCCACGGCGCCCGGACCCAGATCCGGCCCGAACCGCGCCAGCGCGCCGGTGACGCCAGCCGCGACCACCGAGCCGCGCTTGTCGTCGCCGGCAGACAGCGCGGTCTTCGCCAGGATCGCGGGCTGGTTGGCGGGCGGCGCGGTAGCGGATCCGAGCGACAGCGCCCGAATGTAGATCGAGTTCTTCGTCGCGCCGACCGCGTCGGCCGGGGTGACCAAGTTGTCGAAGACCTCGGCGAACGTGCCCTTGTAGAACACGAGGAGCTTGTACGACCCGGCCGCGGTGCCAGCCGCGACCTCCACGCTTACGTCCGTCGACCAGGCGCCGGGGGAGGAGGCCTCGACCCGGAGAGTGTCTAGCGGGACGCCAGCGGCACGGTCCTTGAGCACCAGGAACCCTGTGGTCGGCGCTGCGCCGACGACGCGGGCAACGTAGGCCTCCGATCCGCCCTCCTCGAAGAACGTCCGCAGATCGTCGTACAGCGCGCCGTACGCGACCCGCTGACCCAGCCGGACTTCGTACTCGGCCATCGACCGGACCAGGATCGCGCCCGTGGTGTCGCCGCGCTCTGCCAGGCCGGCCACGAAGTAGCGGGCCGACTCAGGCGACGGCGGGTTGGTCGGTCCGGAACGGGTCGCGGTCCGGACGATCACGCCAGGCATCTCAGGCCTCCGTCTTCTTGGTCGTGGTGGCCTTCGCCGTGGTGCGGGCCATCAAGGTCTGCGGGGCTCCCTGCTCCTGCCGCTTCGCGAGCGTCTCGCGCATCGCGTCAGCGGCCGCAGGGTCAAGGCCTTCCCCGGGGACCGGGTCGAGGGTTTCGATGATGTAGAGACGCCGGTTCGTGACGTCCCTCGCGACGAAGCTGAGCGAGACGTCCGCGGCCGCCCACGACCGGGAGCCGACCATGCGGCCAGCCAGGTCGATGCGCCGCGGAGTGTCGCAGGTGTTGTAGACCGTCTGCCAATCCATGCCGTCACCTTCTGGTCAGAGCGCGGGATGCGGTGGGAGGGAGGCCGTGTCGATCACCGGCGTCTGGACGACGCCCTTCGTCGGCACGGTCCCGAGGACTTCCTGGACCACAAGCAGGAACTCGAGGTACGCGCCGCCGACCGTGGCGTCGGCCTGGTCGACGTCGAGGTCGGAGTACGACTCGCCCAACGAGGAGTCGTCCAGCTGGGCGCGGCCTGTGACCTTGCGGAGCTGCATCAGGACTTCGCGGGCTGCGAGGGTGATCCGCTTCCGAACCCGGTCGGTGTGGGCGAAGCCCTCGCCTCTGGCCCAGACGTAGACCCGGATCCGGTACGTGCAGAGCCAGTGCGTGCCGGTCGCTTCGACGTCGTCGCGGGTCATCCGTTCGAGGGTCTGCCCGACGACCATGACCGCCGGCCACTCCTCGAGCGGGATGGGGACTATCTCGTGGGGGTAGACGACCGCCACGTCTGGAAGGTCCACCGGATCCGCTACCGAAAGCCTTACGCGCAGCTCTGCGGTCTTCGCTGGCAGGGCGGTGCGGAGCCGATCGGCGACCAGCTCGCACGCACCTTCGAGGCCGTCCACTACTTCACGACCGCTTCGCCGGTCATCAGGTACCGCTGCAGCGTGCGGACCCAGCGGGCACGCTCGGCCTCGGTGAACTCAACGGGCCGGCGCTGCGGCATCCGGTCCGTGCCGTTCTGGTGGTACTTGCCGTATGGCACGTTCGAGCCGATCGCCATGGAGTGGCGCTCGATGACCTCGACCCCGAATGGGCGCTGGGTGAGTGACCTCTCAAGGTCGCCGGTCAGGTGCAGGATCTTCGCGCCGGGGTGCCGCTTCGCCTTCCACTTGGCGTACTGGGGCGACAGCGGAGCCCACCCGCCCGACGCGTACTTGCCTTCGGACTTGAACTGTCGGCGCTCGATCGTGGCGAATCGGTCAGCCAACGCATCCCACACCGGGCGCGCGTCCTCCGGCCGCTCCTGGAACCGGGCCAGGGTCCGGTCCAGTTGGGTGTCGCCGTAGAACGAGAACGTCATTCGGACGGCCACGGTCAGAACCTCATGCCGTCAGGAAAAGCGGTCTCGGGGAACGACCATGCCGGGCCGCCGCCGGTCGGCTCCGGGACAGCGTCGTCCTCGTCGGCCAGCCACCCGGCGAGCAAAGACGCCAGCTCACCGAGCCCCGACTGGTAGCGACGCCACAGGACCTCGGCGTACGACGTATCAGCCACCGCAGCCCGCTCGGCGAACCGGGCGGCCTCCACGTAGCTGGCGACCCCGTTGCAGACGACGCCTCGCGCAGCGTCCACCAGGGCCGCCTTGCGGGCATCATCGCGGAGCCGCTCTCGGCCGGCCAGCCGGAGGTCGACGGTGTTGGACAGCTCGTCCAGCCACGTCTCAACCTGGCCGGTGGTGATGCCCTTCTGCCCGGCCGGGATCGCGTCGCGGATCGGGGCGGACGGGACGAGGGCAGCAACGCCGGTCACCGTCGCCCCGAATGGCTCGTGCGGGGTCTCTGCGGCCATGCGTTACCGCCCTCTTTCTTGGGTCAGTCCAGGGGAGCGATCGCGGCGAGGCTGAGACCGCGCGTCGCGGTGGCCTCGTCCAGGTGGACGACGTCGCCCTTGTCAGCGGACAGGTAGTCGCCGTCGACGATCGCGTTGTACCGGGCGATCAGGACGATGTGTGGCCGGTCGCCACCCCACTCGTGCACGACACCAGTGGTGTCGGGGAGCGGGGTGGCGTCCGTCGCCACCTCCCCACCGGAGGCCTCATCGCTCCCGCCAGCGATGAGCTTTGCCAGGGCGTCCAGTCTCGGATCGCCCTGGGGCTGGTCGTCCTCTCCGCCCGGCTC
>NZ_AQUZ01000121.1 GCF_000372465.1 Kribbella catacumbae DSM 19601 | reverse complement strand
CCTCCCCCCGAGCCTGCTGCCGATCTCGAAGGCCGCGCACGACCTGGCCGCCGAGATGGTCGCGCAGCTACCGGACGGCGCGGAGCTGTCAGCCGGGCTGCGGAAGCTCCGTGAGGCGAAGGACTGCTTCGTCCTCGCCCGGGTGATCCCGGCATGACGACGGCCACGATCCCCGGCGTCGAGCTGGTGAAGGTCGGCCGGTGGGGCGCATCCACAGGCGTGACCGATGTGACCCGCGAGGACCTGGACTCGATCGTGGCCGCGTACGCCGACCAGCAGATCGACAGGCCGGCCATCAAGATCGGCCACACCGATCAGCGTTTCAACGACGGCGACCAAGCCCCACGGGCAGGCGACGGGGAACCGGCGTACGGCTGGGTCGAGAACGTCCGTCTCAACGCCACTGGCGACGGGATCCTCGGTGACCTGACCGGGATCCCGTCGAAGCTGGCCGAGGTCATCCCGGCCGCGTTCCGGCGGCGCTCGGTAGAGATCGCGTGGGGACTCAAGACCACGGCAGGGAAGACGTACCGTGCCGCGCTGACCGGCCTTGCGCTGCTCGGCATCGCCAAGCCCGCTGTGAAGGGCATGGCCGACGTCCTGGCGCTGTACGCAGAGGGAGACCGCCCCCGCGAAGGTGTCACCGCTGTGGAGCAGGTCGACGGGGTCGACGCGGCCGGGCTGGTCATGCTCGCGGCCGCGCGTGCGGAGGTCGCCAAGTTCGCCGCTGACCACCAGGTGCCGGAGGCAACTCTCACCGGCGCGCTGGATCGGCTCGACCGGCTGTCAGGGATGCGCGACACGGCGACCGTCCCACCCGCCCCCAGTGAACCGTCAGACGGTTCCACCAGCGGAGCCCCGGCTCCCACCACCACACCCAAGGAGGAACCCCGCATGGCGCTCACCGAGGAGCGGGTGCGCGAGCTGCTCAAGCTCGAGAAGGACGCCGACGTGGAGAAGGCCATCGCGGACCTGATCACCGGCAGCATCACCGAGCCTCCGAAGGAGGACGAGGTACCCAAGGATGCCCCCGTGGTTGACGAGCCGCCGAAGGACGCCCCGGTGGCCAGCGAGGGCGCACCGGCCACGGTGACCCTGTCCGCCGGTCAGCTCGCCGCGCTGCAGGCCCAGGCCAAGGCCGGCGATGACGCCGCGAAGGAGCTGGCCCGCCAGCGTCGCGACGGCATCGTCAAGACCGCGCTCAGTGAGGGCCGGATCACCGTCGACGAGTCCAAGACCTGGCGCACCCAGCTGGACACCAACGAGGCCGGCACCGTCTCGCTGCTGTCCTCGCTCGCCGCCGGTCGCGTGCCCACCACCGAGATCGGATCGGACGCCGACGTGTCCGCGTTCGGCGCCGGTGACGGGCCGTCCCAGGAGGCCTGGGCCGAGGCCGCGAAGGACATGTTCGACGTCGACCTGACCGGAGGTAACTGACCCATGGCTGTGAACACCTGCCTGCCGCTGTACGAGCCCGGACGGGACGTCACGGCCAAGGCCTTGACCGCCGTCATCGGCAAGCGCGTCGTCGCGATCGCCGGGAACGGCTCCGTGCCGAACCCGCTGGTTGCTCACGCGGCCGCGGCTGCGAAGGCCTTCGGGGTCGCCGCGTACGACGCCCCTGCAGGCGATGAGGTCCCGATCATCCGGGGCGGCATCGTCCCGATCAAGGCAGCCGCGGCCATCACCGCGAACGCCGAGGTCGAGGTCGGCGCTGCCGGCCAGGTCATCCCGAAGGCGGCTGGCATCGCGGTCGGCTACGCCATTTTCGACGCCGCCAACGGCGCCGACTGCTTCGTCCACTTCTACAACTGATCCCCCCACGCCTACCCGGCATGCATGCTTGCGAGCTTGCATACGGGCGGCTGGACTGACAGGAGAACCAACCCCATGCCTGGCAACACGTACCCGGGCGCGTTTCCCACCGTCAACGGGGACAAGATCACCGTTGAGCAGTGGATGCGCAACCCGACCATGCTGCGCCGCACGCTCGAAAGCTGGCTGTCGCAGCGCTGGATCGCCGACTTCATCTTCTCGAGCGGGGACGCGCAGGGTGGTGCGGTCATCTACGACCAGCTCACCGCGCAGGACCTCTACCCGGACGGCGAGCCCGGTGACATCGCCCCCGGTGCCGAGTTCCCGAACGTCGACACGTCCGACCCGACGCCGAAGGTGGCGCGGGTTACGAAGCGTGGTCTGCAGACGAAGCTCACCTACGAGCACGTCCGCCGCAACGACCGGGACACCTTCACCCGGAAGCTGACCAAGCTCCGCAACGGGCTGCTGCGCCGCGTCGACACCGTCACTTTCGCGGCGCTGGACGCGGAGCCGCTGATCCAGAACGTCGCGGCCGCGCTGCCTCTGACCAACGCCGGCGCGGACCCGATCAACGACTTCCTCGGAGCGATCCAGAAGGTCGACGAGAACGACCTGGGCTACAAGGTCGACACGGTCATCATCAACCCGCAGGAGTTCTACCGGCTGCTCGGCCGGAAGGACATTCGGGACGCGCTCCCCCGGGAGAACACCGCCATCAACCCGATCCTGTCGCGGCGCATGTCCGGGTTCCTGGAGATCCCGAACTGGATCGTGTCGAACCGGCAGACCGCCGGTAAGGCGCGGGTGCTGCAGGCCAAGGTGGTCGGCTCGCAGCGCGACGAGGTCCCGTTCTACTCGCGGAACATCGACGAGCCGAAGCGGGAGGTCTGGTACATCCAGGCCGCCCGGGTCAACGTCCCGATCGTGACGGACCCGTACGCGATCGTGAACCTGACAGGCCTCGGCTGATGGCCGCGCGGGCGAAGGCCGCAGCTCCTGCTGCTGCGGCGAAGGCAGACGACACGGCGACTGCGGAGGTCATGGCGGCGGTGGCCGCTGGGCTGCAGACCGTGGCAGAGACGGAGGCGCCGGCGGCCGACACCGCCGACGCATCCACCGAACCCCTCACCCCCGAGCTCGGCGACGACACCACCCCCGTCGTCGCCGAGCCGGGCGGAGAGGACGACCAGCCCCAGGGCGATCCGAGACTGGACGCCCTGGCAAAGCTCATCGCTGGCGGGAGCGATGAGGCCTCCGG
>NZ_AQUZ01000120.1 GCF_000372465.1 Kribbella catacumbae DSM 19601 | reverse complement strand
GGGGGCTGGTCAGCCGCCGGCACTCTGGCGTACAGCGTTCTTCGCCTGGTCGATGAGGGATTTGGCCTGAGCGATCAGCCGGGCCGCCTCGTGCCGTTGCTTGTGGTCGACGGGCTCATGTCCTTCGCGCCAGTCGGAGTTCATCCAGTCGCGAGCATCGCTGAGCCCGCCCCTGGCCTGGTTAAGCGAGGCGAGGGTGTTCCCTGCGATCTCATTCCACGTCGGTTGCGCCATCGTCGCCGTCCCCCTTGATGTTGTAGCCCTGCAGGTTGATTGCGGTCTGAGCCTCGCTGAGCAGGCGGCCGATCTCCTTGGCGTGTACCGCAGCCGATCGCAGGAGGCTCGCGGCCGTTGCCACAGACTCGGCCGGGTCCCGGTTGTTGTCGTACACGTCGTACTCGGTGAGCGACCCCTCAAGACCGGTGGCGATCTGCTCGGTGAGCTGCGAGATGCCGTAGCCGACGTTGTTGAGGTTGCCGAGCAGCGAGTAGGCCAGCGGGGCGGGGATCGTGCGGAAGGTGCCGTGGTTGAGTGCGCGGACTGCCTCGTAGGCGTCGTCTGCGTGCTGGACCAGCGGGTCGTCGGACATCAGGTCTCCTTCGTGGTGGTGTGCTTCCCAACAACCAGAACATTAGGCCATGAGCCTAACAGATGCAAGAGGGTCAGCCCTCCACGAGACGGTAGACCCCGCGGCCGACCTTCTCCACGAGCTTGGCCGTTGTCAGCTCGCCGATCAGCTGGCGGAACCTGGTCTCGCTGAGGCGTGCGCCCTCGATCAGGTCCTTCGTCTTCGTCTCGCCGTTGGCCAGGATCGCCAGAAGGGCCTCCCGACCGTTCGCGGGCTCAGGAGGAGCAGGCCTCGGCGCGGCGGCCGCGGGCTTCACCAGGGTCAGGACCGGCGGCGGCGGCAGCTGCAGCGGGTTCGCAGAGGGCTTGCCTGTGGCGACCTTCGTGGCGGTGGCGATCGCGCCGACCAGGCCCGAGGCGGCGGACAGGTCGCCGTTCTTCATCGCCTCGACCTGGGCACGGACCAGCGCCATCGCGGAGTCCATGTCGGACCGGCGGTTGATGTAGTTCGCGGCCCCAGCGTTCGCCGAGACCGGATCCAGCTCGGGGGAGGGGTATCGCGCCAGCCACTCGGCCGGGACCTTGACGTACTCGGCCCGGAACGGCGCGGTGCGCCCGAACTCGTTCCCGCGGCGCACGGTGTACCCGAAGCCGGGGATCGCGGGCAGGGTCAGCGGGTCGACGTCCAGGCCGACGAGCAGCTGCCCGTTCTGCCGGGACTCGGTCCGCATCGCGACGACGTTGCCGGCCATGACGGCGGCCCGCAGCGGCTCGGATCCACCGAACGTAGAGAGGCCGGGGTACTGCGACAGGATGACGAGCGCGATGCCAACCTTCCGCGCCTTCCGCGCCAGTTTGGTCCAGCGGTCGGTGTTCTCCGCGAAGACCTCGTGCGCCTCGTCGATGAAGACGGTGATGCCGGGACGCTCGGGGGAGGGGTCGACGCCGATCCAGCCGTTGGCGGCCATCTCCTTGCTGCGCCACTCGCAGATCGACTCCAGCGCGGTCAGCATCTTCTCCGCGCCGTCCAGGTCGACGTACCAGTCGGCAGCCTTGGCGAGTGCCGGCGAACTCGCGCCGCCCTGGGGGTCGATGAACCACGCCACCGCGTGGCCGGTGGCGACGGTGCCGACAGCGAGCAGTTCCATCAGCCGGGACTTGCCCGACCCCATCCCCGCGATGATCGCGCCGCCCCACCAGGAGCCGCCCATCGGGACCTCGCCACGGGTCCAGTAGCGCCACCCGGCGCAGCCCTCGCCGTCGCCGTACGGGCCGATCTGGATGACGCCCTCGTCGACCTTTGGGCCGTCGTACAGCACGACCTTGTCGATGGGGGACTTCTCGACGTAGGTGATCCGCATCTGCGTGGGCAGCTCGTTCGGGTGAGGCTCAAGCACGAGGTTCTTGATCGGGACGTTGAGGCCGGACGAGATCCGGTCGAGGCTGGACAGCGCGAGGGTCTGGGTCTGCTGGCCGGGGACGAGCTGGATCGTGTACCGCTGCTTCCCGTTGCTGATGTCCGGCTGAGTCAGGTACGACTCCGGGAGCGGGCCGCGGCTGCTGGCGACGAACCGGGTCCACCGCTGGTGCAACGGCCCCTTGAACTGCTTCGCCTCCTCGGGCTCCGGAGCGGACGGGGCGAGCGGGTGCGGGATGCGGTTCGCCTTCCACCAACCGGCGGCGAGGCCCATGGTGACGAGCATCAGCACGAGCAGGGCGAGGCTGTGGCTGTCCAGGCTGGCCGGGTCCATTGAGGCGGCCCAGATCAGCCAGGCGTTCGCGGCGCTGTTGCTGGCCCACACCCGGCGACGCCACGCGCCGGCGTTCCGGCCGATGGTCCAGCCAACGATCCCGAGCGGGATCGCCGCGAGGGCCGCGGTCCAGACGGCGGCGCTGGTGGTCGACAGCGCGGAGACGAGCCAAAGCACCTCGGCGAAGGCGAAGACGGCGAGGGCGTAGTACCAGGGGGCAGCTTGGCGGCGGAGGCGGTAGATGGTGCGACCCTGACGGCGCTCGACGCGGGCAGCCTTGGCCTGGGCTGCGACGTTGAGCGCGTCCTGCTCGCTGAGCACGAGGGTGACGGACTTCGTTGCCATGGTGGTGGGGGTCCTCTCATTGGAAAGGCCCCGGCCCGGGGATCTCGTGCGTCACCCGGGCCAGGGCCTGTCTGTTGGTGCCGGCTGTCAGCCCGCGGTGACGAACTGCTTGGACCCGGCGCCCGGAGCGGCCTCGTAGCCCTCCTTGACGACGTTCTGCTTCGCCAGCGCGACCTTCGCCCGGCCGAACGCAGCGATGCCGGAGGCCATCGCGTCAGCGGCTGCAGCGAATGCGGCGTAGACCTCCGGGTCGGTGACCTCGGCTGCCCGCAGCTGGGCCGTGGCACCGTCGATGCCGGTGTTGATCGCCGCGACGTGGGTGGTGCAGTCGGTCGCGTATTTGACGGCGGCTGCGAGGCCAGGGATCTCGGCGACGGGGGTCTCGGGGGTGGTGGCGGTCATGGTGGGGTTCCTCTCGGTGGTGGTGGTGTCCGGCTGGGCCGGGGTTTCAGGGG
>NZ_AQUZ01000119.1 GCF_000372465.1 Kribbella catacumbae DSM 19601 | reverse complement strand
GATCGCCCATTCCGGGATGGGGCGCAGGTGTGGCCGGTTCGGGTCCCACTGGACGTATCTGGTCGAGGCGCCGAGGACGAACTTGTTCGACTCCAACGGGACGGCGAACCACCGCATCCGGACCCACGGCAACTGCCGGTACTCGTTGACGAAGTCCAGGACCGGGTCCGGGATCAGCTCCTCGTCCCGGAAGACGACGTCGACGTGCTCGATGCCGCGTTCCTGGGCGACCTCCCGGGTCAGGTGGAGCGTGGCGAGGGAGTCCTTGCCGCCGGAGAACGCGACGACGACTGTGTCGTACAGGTCGTAGATGTGGTGCAGCCGGCGCTTCGCCTCGTCGAGCACGTTGGCTTCGATGTAGCGCTTCACCCGGGCCATCAGGCGTCGATCTCCTGGTCGGCGACGTACGCCGCTAGGCGCTCACCGATGGTGTCGTGCTCGTGGTAGTTCGACTTGAGCCAGCGGAGGAAGGCGTACCAGCGGGCCTGCTGCTGGTCGGTGTCGAACACGATTTCGTAGGCGATGACGGGTTCGCCGAGGCCGGCCGACCCGGGCAGCTCGTCTACCTCGAGGGACGAGCCGATCATGGCGGCCAGGTCCTCGTCGGTGTAGCCGGTGCCGTCCAGGTCGGAAAGGGAGTCGAGGACCTCGGCGAGCACGTCCTGGTCGTAGGTGCCGTCCTCGGCCGACTTGTTGTCGACTAGGAGTATGCGCAGCGCGGTTTCGTCGTCGACGTCGACGAACTGGGCGGCGATCTGGGTCCATCCGAGGGTCTTGGCGGCCTTCCAGGTGTGGTTGCCCGCGAGGATCTCGTTGCTGCCCTGGCGGACCACGATGGCCCGGTACTGGCCGTTCTTGGTGAGGGAGCCGGCGATCTTCGGGATATCGCCCTTCTTGGCGTTCTTCGGGTGCGGCTGGATGCTGTCGATCGGGACCCGGAGGTCGTCGAGCAGCTGGTTGATGTTGTTGATCGGCTTGGTGGTCATGGCTCGGCTCTCAGATCGCGGGGACGGCGGTACGGCGGGCCTGGCGGGCGCGCTGTTCGGTCAGGCGGGTGACGGCGGCCGCGACGACGTCTGCGCGGCGCTCTGTGCGGAGTCGGCCGTAGGCGGTCTGGCGGGTGTCGCCGAGCGGGTCGGCTGGGTCGGCTGCCTTGGCGAGGAAGGACTGGGAGCCGCCGGCGGACACGACAGGGAGGCCGCGGGCTAGGGGGCGGTCGTCGATGCCGTACACCGTGGGCGCGGCGTCGAGGTTGGCCTGGTCGGACACGGACGGATTCGCGCCATGGAGCCACGCCAGGCGCGACCCCTCGCTGTCCGAGATCCTGCGGGCCGGTCCTTCGGGGGCGTCCGGGCGGTCCCTGGCCGGGGTTCCGAGGGCCAGGGTGTCCGCGATCACGCCTGCGACCCGGAGCTCGTCGGTGGCGGCAGCGAGGACGTCCCGGCGGGATTCGCCGAGGGGGAGCACGCTGGCGGCGTCGCGGGAGCGTGCCTCCAGGTAGATCTCGATGGCCCGGGCGACGGTGGCGGGTTCGTCCTTGTGGAGCGCGGCGGCGCCGAGGCCGAGGACTCCGAGGCCGGAGCAGACGGCGCAGTCGGGGTCGATCAGCCCGGCGTAGCGGCGGGTGCAGGCGGGGCAGGTACGGCGTGACATGGCAGTAATTGTTACTTAAGCAAGAAAGCCCGCATGCACGCTTGCAAGCATGCATGCGGGCTGTCCCGCGAACGAGCAGGCCGCAGCGTTGCAGCTGCGGCAGTTTCTGCGTGTCGCTATTTCTTCCGGGCTGCTCGTTTCGCCGGCACGAGCCGGATCTCCAGCTGTACGCCGTACTGCTCGGCGAGGTCCTGGACCTTCGTGAGGGTCGGGTTCCCGCGGCCGTGCTCGTACTGGTGGAGGGTCGGGACGGCGACGCCGAGTTGGCGGGCCATGGCGTTCATCGACAGTCCCTTGTCGGTACGGGCCTGGGAGAGGATCCGGCCGAGTTGCTGCGCGAGATTCAGTGGGAGTACCTCGTCTTGCGGTTCGGGGGTGGTCACGTCGGGTCGCCTCCGTTTAGGTCGAACTCGGCGACGTCGTTGTCGCTTTCGTCGGCATCGTCGTCGTCGAGGAGTTCGACGTCGAGCGGCACGCCGGATTCGGGGGCGGACTGTGACGTAGCTGCCGGGACAACTACGTCGGCCGGGTCCTGGGACGGCGGGATGGCGAGGACGAGGCTGCCGACCTCGAGCTGGTCGGCGATGTTCGTGCAGGTGTTGGCGTGGGCGAGCATCTCGGTCACCTTGACGGCGGACGAGCGGACGTCCTTCCCGCTCTGCTTCTCCAGCTGGACTTCGCCGGCGGCGCGCTGGGCGACGCGAAGGCGGGTCTCGGACAGGGAGCGGAGGGACTCGATGACGAGCTGGGTGGCGCTGTCGGGGGTCTTCACGGGTCTGCTCCTGTCAGAACGGGGGTTCGGCGTTGGAGTCGTGCTGCTGCTGGTTGGCCCACGGGTCGGCGCCCTGCGGGGTCGACTGGGCGGGGGCGGCCCACGGGTCGTTCTGCGGGGCCGGCCGAGCCTGGCCGCCCTGACCCCACTGGCCGGTGTCGCCGCCGGTCCGCGTGGCCTTGGTGACCTTCGCGGTGGCGCTCCGGAGCGAGGGGCCGACCTCGTCGACGTCGATCTCGAACACGGTGCGCTTGTTGCCCTCGCGGTCGTCGTACGACCGGGACTTGACCCGGCCGTTGACGATCACGCGGGAGCCGCGCTGCAGCGACTCGGCCACGTTCTCCGCGGTCTGCCGCCACACCGAGCACGGCCAGAACGTCGTCTCGCCGTCCTTCCACTCGTTCGCCTGCCGGTCGAACGTCCGCGGGGTCGACGCGACGGTGAAGTTCGCGACCGCCGCGCCGCTCGGGGTGAAGCGGAGCTCGGGGTCGCCGGTGAGGTTGCCGGCGATGGTGATGGGGGTTTCGCCTGCCATGGTCAGGCCTCCTCGGTGGTCTGGATGACGTCCGGCTGGTCGCCGGCCGGTACTGCGGGCTTTTCAAGCGCGGCCAGCTCGGCGCGGTACTCGTCCTCGACCTCGTACTCCGCGGCTCGCTTGGCGGCGGGGTCGGCGATGACCTTCAGCGTGGGGGACGGCTCGCTGCCACCGACGCCGGGCACTACCTCGGAGGTCTTCGCGTCGACCCCGAAGTACTGGCGCTTGCCGTGCTCGTCCAGCTCCGCCTCCTGCTCGAGGAGCAGGCCGTCGAGGAACACAGTCTGGAAGGCGGGCCGGACGACAGCCGTCACGCCGTTGTGCGGGATCCCGGCGAACTCGAAGGCCTGCAGCGCAGCTTCGAGGTGGGCGGACTCGATGGTGATGGTGGCGGTGACCTCGTGCGGGAAGCGCTCAGCGAGGTACGAGGCGAACGCTTCGGAGTCCCGTACTGCGGGCTTGGCCGGGGCATCGGCACCGTCCAGGCGGATGGTGCCGAAGTCGCGGATCTTCCACTGGGGTGCGCC
>NZ_AQUZ01000118.1 GCF_000372465.1 Kribbella catacumbae DSM 19601 | reverse complement strand
GGTGGTGGTGGTGGTGGACGGGCCGGTGGTGGTGGGGTCCTCGTCCTCGTCCTGGTCGGGGACGGGGACGGTCTCCGGGGACGGTTCCGGAGACGACTGGGGGACGGTTTCGCCGGGGACGACCTGCACGTTCGGGGACGGTTCGTAGGGACGGGTGCGGGCCGCGCGGCGCTCGGTGGTGGCGTCCCACTTCCGGTCCCACGCTGCCCAGCCGTCCCGGCCGAGCTGCCTCAGGTAGAACCGCATCGCGCCGTCCCGGGACGAACCCTCGGCTTGGCGGGCCTGGCGGCGGGACCGCCGGATGGAGTGCTTCGACTGCGCATCCGCCCAACCGTCCTCCCACAGCAGGGCGAGGTAGTCCCAGAACGCGCTGCGCTGCTTCGGTGGCTTCTCGCCGGCGCGGGCAGCGCGGGCGACCCTCGCCGCAGTGCGGGCCTCCACACGGTGGGCCTGCGCCTTCTGCCAGTCGGTTTGCTTGCCGGTGATGGCGGCTACCAGCTCCGCTCCGTGGCGTACGACGTAGGCGGCGACGGCCATCGCGATGACGATCTCCATCAGGCAGCCACCTCCTCCTCAGCCCGCAGTACGCGGGCCAGCTCGGTCGCCTTGCGGGTCCCGAACCCGGCGGCCTTGAGGGCGTCGCGGGAGATCCGCTTGCCGTGCTGCTCCTTGTGCGCCTCGTTCAGCTCGCGGGCCTTGGCGAGGTCCTCCTCGGGCACCACCAGGTGAACGGTCGGGGTCTCGACCGTCTCGTCCTCGGTCGCCTCCTCGTCCTCCTTGGGGACGGTCGGGCCGGGGACGACGCGGCTCGTCTCTGCGGCGACGGGGACGGGGGACGGGGACGGAGCAGGGGACGGGGACGAGGACGGAACCTCGGCCGGGACGGAGACGGCGGGACGGGACGACTTCTCGTCCTGGACAGGGGTCGCCGTCTTCTTGGGACGGGCGGTCTTGACCGGGACGACCTGGCGGCGGTCGAGCCCCGCCAGGACCAGCGCACCAACGAAGGTCAGCAGCGGAGGCCAGACGGCGGCGACCTGCCCCTCGGGGGTGTGAGCCGCAGCGATGTTGCCCGCCATCGACCCGCCCAACCCGAGGGTCAGGAACAGCCACCCGCTCACTGGACTGCCGTGTGTGGCGCGGTTCCAGCCGAGCACCGTTGCGGCGCCGGCCATGATCGCGAACTCCAGCACCAGCGAGAGCAGCACTGCGGAAAGGGTGCTCTCGCCGATGCGACGCGCGAAGTGGTAGACGTGCTCGACGCTGATGACCGATGCGCCGAACGCGGTCAGGCCGACGCCGACCCGGACCGTCTTGAGGGTCGCTCCCTGCATCACAGGCTCCCGAGGAAGCTGGAGACGGCGGCGTAGATCTCGTCCGGGACGGTCCCCATCGCGGCAGCGACACCGCCACCGAGCGCGGCGACGAAAGACGGGAAAGCGAGCGCGAGCCATGGAGTAGCCCGGCTCGGCCCCTTGCCGCCCGGGCGCATGTGGACGACGAGGATGGTGCCGACGACTAGGACGGCGAGCAGCGGGACGCCCGCGCCGAACAGCAGCCGCGTCCCTGAGTTCGTCGTCCCGACGACCAGGCCGGCCAGGCGAGCGAGCAGCATGCCGATGACACCGGCGACGCCGAAGCCGCCGATGAGCATGCACCAGTTGACGGTCTTCTGGGCCGACTTGAGGAAGTGCAAGGTGAAGGCGAGGCCGAGGAAGAGTACGGCGACACCGGAGGCGCTGGCGATAACCATGGTGGTGGGGGGTCCTTCCGGTTTCAGTGGGTGACGAGGATGAAGAGGCCGACGACGGTGGCGGCGATGATCAGTCGGGCGGGACGCTCGACGAGCCAGAGCAGGTAGTAGCCGAGCGCGGTCAGCGGGATTGCAAGCCCGAAGGCATACATGACAGCAAGCATGCGAGCAGGTGTCTTCTCGCCTGTCCACACGCCGTGCGTCGCGTAGTACCAGAGCTTCTTGAGCGAGGGCCGGTCGTCCGACCAGACGTCTGGCGGGGTGCCGATCTGGGAAACCGCAGTGCTGTAGTTCCGGACCCGCTTGGCCGGGGTCAACGCGTCGGCGCGCGTGCCCACGCGCGTAGCAACCTCAGGGACGGGGGTCAATACCGCAGGGGACTGCGGGGTGTCGCGGGGGTCCTCGGGCGGGTTGGCGAGAGCGGCGGCGGTGCTCATGACGCCTTCCTTTCGAGCTTGGTGACGGTGCCGGGGGCGTACAGCTGGTCGGCCTCCTTGACCAGGTCGTTGACGACGACCAGGGCGACCTGCTCGGCGACGTGGGTGGGGACCAGAGCGAGAGCGGACCGGAGGTAGTCCAGGGCGATCGCGAGCCGGTGGCTCGGGGACGTCGCGTCCCCGAGCCGATCCAGAACCGCGGCCTTCCGGCGCTCGGCCTTCTCGACCGAACGGAGCGGGCGGCCCGTGCCGCGACGCTTGCCGGCCATCAGCCCTTCCTTCCCGGCAGCCGGAAGTCGATCCAGCGCCGGTCGACTCCGCGCACCTCGAGCTCGTAGCCCTCGGCGAACTCGCCGGCGTCGCCCTTCGCGTTGTCGAGATCCCGGGCCATCGCGACCAGGTAGTCGTGCACCTGGTCTTCGTCCCGGTGGTCGGCCCAGACCGTGCGCGACTTGAAAACCTTGTCGTCGCGGCGGCGGCGCAGGGTGACCTCCAGGCGGTCCTTGGCCATCGTGGCTTCCTCCGATCGGTGTCCTCTCACGCGCGACCACGCGCGAGTAGTCACCTACCGTACGTGAGGGGTACGTACAGGTCAACCGCTGTACCTACGTACGTTCACACCGGCAGACAGGGCAGCTACGCTGAGCACATGCCGATCCAGCTCGACTCGCGGACCATCGACCGGTTCGCCCACTCGCCCAAGTACCGCCAGCTCGTCGACGTCCTCCGGGCCGCCATCGACGACGGCCGCCTGCAGCCCGGCGAGGAACTGCCGAGCGAGGACGCCATGGCTCGCGACGTCGGCATGTCCCGCGACTCGGTCCGCAAGTCGCTCGGGATCCTGGCCGCTGAGGGCCTCATCCTGCGCCGGTCCGGCGCCGGTACCTTCGTGGCGACCCAGCCGAAGAAACGCCAGCAGTCCGCGGCTCGGTACCGCGACGCGATCGCAATCCTCGAACGAGGCGGCGAGCGTCCCCAGACGAGCGCGTTCGTCCAGGACCACGGCATCACCTGGGAGCAGTACCGGGTCGAGATGACCGTCACCAAGGAGCCGGCCACCGAGAAGGACGCCGAGTACCTCGCCATCAAGGCCGGCGACCCGGTCCTACGGCGGGTGTTCCGGAAGATCGCCGACGACGAGGTCGTGCAACTGCAGCGCTCCGCAATCCCGTGGGACCTGATCGACGACAGCGAGATCGGCCGCGACATCCAGAACCCGGACCGTCAGCCGTGGCCGCTCGGCACCTTCGGCGAGATCTGGGACCTCGGGTGGCGCATCAAGCGCGTCGTCGAGGACGAGACCGCGAGGAACCCCACGGACGACGAGCGCCGGCAGCTGGAAATGGAAAC
>NZ_AQUZ01000117.1 GCF_000372465.1 Kribbella catacumbae DSM 19601 | reverse complement strand
CGCTGTCCAATCACGCCAGCGGCACCGCGGCTGACTACAACGCGACCAAGCACCCGAACGGCGCGCACGGGACGTGGTCGGCCTCCGAGAAGGCCGCTGTCCATGGCCACCTGAAGGACTACGTCGACTCGGTCACCGACCGGAACGTCATCCGCTGGGGCGAGGACTACACCAAGACCGTCGACGGGATGCACTTCGAGATCGTCGGGTCGCCCGCCGCTGTCGCTCGCGTCGCGGCCAAGCTCAAGGCCGGCGACACCAAGGTCCTCGGCGCGATCGTGGACATGTCGCACATCCAGTACGCCGCGAAGGGTGAGTTCTTCCGCTCCGGCCAGGTCACCGCGCTCGCGACCGCGCGCCTCTTCGTTCGCTGGTGCAACCGTCTCGGCGTTGCCAGCGACCGCGACATGCGCGTCTGGGAGACGTTCATCCGCCAGGACGACTGGTCCTCGGCTGGCGCGCAGTTCACCGGGATCGTCCGCAAGCTCCAGCGCCGGTTCGGGCTGGTAGTGGACGGCGTCTTCGGCCCCAAGACCGCCGCCGTGATGGCTCACGACGGCTACCGCATCGTCCCCTGAGGAGAACTCCAATGAAGTGGATTACCTGGCTGCTGCACTCCGACTCGCCTAAGGCGAAGTCGATCCGGACGTGGGTCCAGGGACTCGCGTTCGACGTCGCTGCCGCGGTTAGTGCTGCCGTCATCGCAGCTGTCCAGACAGGCAGCCTCGACGTGACCTCCAAGGCCGGCCTCATCGCCCTGGTCGTGCTCGTCGGCAAGACCGCAGTCATGGCCGCGGCCGCGTGGTTTATGGCCCGGTACCGCCTGAACGGCAAGCACTACAGCGACCGCTGGGACCGACCGTCAACGGCTTCCAGCTGACGATGCCTGAGGCAACGAGGCCCGCTCCCTGTCCGGGGTGTGGGCCTCGTGGCATTGTTGCCAACATGCATGCATACAAGCTTGCGGGCTAGCCCACATGCATTAGACTGAGGCCCTAACACTTTGCGGTTGGGGGTGACGGTCCCCACCGCTGAGTCAACCTCAGGAGGAACCCCTGTGACGCAGTACGAATTCAAGACCAGGAAGCCCACCGGCAAGCCCGGCTGGCCGTTCATCCTGCTCGCCGGCGCAGAGAAGTCCGGCAAGAGCTGGGCCTGGGCCGAGTTCTCCGCGAGCAACCTGGTCGGACGCACCTACGTCGTACCGATCGGCGAGGTGACGGTCGACGAGTACGGCGCGATCCCCGGCGCCGACTTCGACATCGTCGAGCACGACGGCTCGTACAACAGCATCATCAACGGCGTGTGGGCGGCCTCGCGGCAGGACCGGGTCGACGGCAAACCGAACTGCATCGTCGTCGACTCCGGTACGCAGGTCTGGGACCTGCTCGGCACTGAGCAGCAGTCGGTGTCGATCCGCCGGGAGAAGGAGAAGGCGAAGAGGTTCGGGAACCGCGCCCGGCCGTCGAAGCCCTCCGAGGAGGGTGGCCCGGTGATCACAATGGACCAGTGGAACGTCGCGAAATCGCGCTGGTACAAGCTGGTCGACCTGCTCCGGAAGCACGACGGGCCGGTGATCATCACGACCCGGCTCGAAGAGGTCACGGTCCTGGACAAGAACGGCAAGCCGACCACGGACAAGACGATGAAGGTCCGGGCCGAGAAGAACCTCCCGTTCGACGCGACCTGCATCGTCGAGATGCCCCGCCGCCGGGAGGCCTACCTGACCGGTGTCGTTTCGACGCGGCTGCAACTGGAGCCGGGCGACGCGCTCAAGCTCGACAACTTCAAGATTGAGAACCTGCTGGTGATGCTCGGCCTGGACGGCGAGGTGGGTGAGCGGGACTACACGCCGCTGTCCGTCGACGCGTATGTCGAGGAGGAGGTTGCCAGCTGGGCCGGTCCGCAAGACGCTCGGCAGGCCTCCCAGCGCCCCGCGGACCGCCCGCATGGCTCCACTGCCCCGGCCGGCGGGGAGCGTGTCTCGCGGCCAGCGGCGGCGAACGGGCCGGATCCGCAGGTCGTTCACGACTTCATCGGGGAGATGGAGCAGATCCCGCCGGGCGACGTGCTCGGCTGGCGCAAGGCGTACGCCCGGGCGCAACAGCTCGGCATCATGGCGGTCCCGATCCCCTCGGGGGTCGACGGCGAGCGGATCCAGCTCGGGACGTACCTGATGCGGGCGGGGACGCACGCTGCCACGCTGGCGCCGGCTTCGCAGCCCGGACCCGCCGACGATGAGGAAATTGCAGGAAGTGGCATTTCCGGTAACGGCACGCCCGGCGAGGTCGGTGTTATCCCTGCGGGGACAGGGGTTACGGTGGCCTCGGGGCGGTGACGATTCGGGGGAATCTCAAGATGAAACCGATTACATTTTCGCCCCTGGCTACTGGGGAGTCACTAGCGGCCATTAGGCACACAGAGTAACGTTCGCGCCAGCTGTACAACTTGTTGAACGTTCGACGTATCAACCTTTGATCGAGGCCTGTTGGTCTGCTCCCGGACCGACCAAACCGGGAGCAGACCAACAGGTGACACAACGAAGCGGGAGGCCCTGCCGGCGACCAAACCGGCGGACCTCCCGAAGCGAAGAAAGACCTAGCCCCCACCACCACAGTGCGGAACTCGGAGTACCTCGCAATGAACAATGTAACGCCACTGGCTAGCCCAACGACACCGGACAGCTCCCACAAAGTGGTTCAGTTCGGCCGTACTCGTGTTGCCATGAGCAGCCAGACGAGTAACGACAGTGCCTCCCGGAGGTCACGCCGGCGCGCTCCGCGCCCGTACGACCAGGCCGCCCAGCTGACCGCGCGCATGTCGCCGGAGGATCGGGACTTCATCAAGGAGAAGGCACAGGCACGCGGCCTCTCCCTCGCCGCGTACCTCCTGGTCCGCGCGGAGGAGGACCAGATCGAGGATCGGAGTGTCAGCGCATTTGGCCAGTCGCCTAGCGCTACGGTCGGCGAAGACAACTCCACAGGAACAGCAGAAGGGCCCCGCCGGTTCGGCGAGGCCCCTCACGCTAAGGCCGACCTAGCAGCAGCAACTGCTGTCGGCTGACCCGCTCCCACCTTCGACGCAGAAGCGAGTACCTCGATGCTAGGGCACACCCCTATCCAAAACCAGCCGCGCCACCCCGAACGTCCGACCTACGGCCAGCAGGCTGTCCACTTGGCTTTGCTCGACCTCTCCGACGTCGAGCCGGATCCTGTCGGCGCGATCGCCCAGCGAGTTCGCATGCCCCGGACGCAGGTACGCCGGGCTATCAGCGACCTCCGGATGGGCGGTGCCGCGTGACCATCTTCCGCGCACCCCGCCCTAAGAACGGCTGGACAGAGCTCGACAACCGGCTGCTCCGGAACAAGGAGCTGTCGTTCAAGGCCCGAGGGATTCTGAGCTACATCCTCAGCCACACCGAGAACTGGGCGACCGACGCTGCGTCGATCGCCAAGGCCTCCGAGAAGGACGGCCGCGACTCGGTCCAGTCGGGCCTCAAGGAGCTCGAGCTGAAGTGGTACCTCCACCGCCGGAAGTGGCAGAACCCTGCCAACGGCCAGTGGCGTACCGACAGCTACGTGTTCG
>NZ_AQUZ01000116.1 GCF_000372465.1 Kribbella catacumbae DSM 19601 | reverse complement strand
GGGCGCCCCGGTCCGACCCAACCCAGCCGCAAACGAGCTGGTCGGCTGTGGGCAGGTCGGCTGACCCTGGCCAGCCGGGAGTATGCAGCCTGTGGATCGGGTCGGTGGAGATTGTTGAGCTGGTTGAGTGCTGGACGCTGCTGGCCGACGAGCAGGAGCTGGTCGCTGGTAAACGCGGTGCGACGAGGCTTGGCTTCGCGCTTTTGTTGAAGTTTTACGGGCGGCATGGGCGGTTTCCTCGTGGCCGCGCTGAGCTGCCCGACGACGTCGTCGCCTTTGTGGCACGGCAGGTCGGCGTGCTGCCTTCCGAGCTTGGTTTGTACGAATGGTCAGGACGTACGGTGGAGTTTCATCGCAGCCAGGTCAGGCGTCATCTGGGCTTTCGGGAGTGCTCGGTCGAGGATGCTGACAAGTTGGCTTCGTGGCTAGCGGCTGAGGTGTGCGAGGTGGAGCGCCAGCACGATCGGGTGCGCGAGCAGCTGCTGGTCCGCTGCCGTGCGGAGCGGATTGAGCCACCGACGATTGGCCGCGTCGACCGGGTCGTCCGGTCGGCTCTGCGTCAGGCCGAGGTGGCTGTGACGTGTCGGATCGCGGCCAGATTGCCGGCGTCGACAGCCGCCCGGCTAGAAGCTCTGGTCTCAGGAGTCGGCGATGAGGGCGATGAGGACGAATCGGTGCTGGCGTTGGTGAAGTCGGATCCGGGCAACGTGAGCCTGGAATCGATGCTGACCGAGATCAAGAAGCTGCGCGCGGTCCGCGCGATCGGGCTCCCGTCCGGCTTGTTCAGCGATGTGGCGCCGAAGGTGCTGGCCGGGTGGCGTTCCCGGGCGGCGGTGGAGTCTCCGTCGCACCTGCTCGACCATCCGGTCGAGCTGCGGCTGACGCTGCTCGCTGCGCTCCTGCACGCGCGGGAACGCGAGGTCACCGACATCCTGGTCGATTTGCTGATTTCCACGGTGCACCGGATCAACGCCAGTGCGGATAAGCGGGTCACCAAGGAGTTGGTGAACGCCTTCAAGAAGGTGACGGGCAAGGAGAACATTCTGTTCGCGATCGCCGAGGCGGCGCTTGACGCGTCGGACGACCCGGTGCGGTCAGTGGTGTTCCCGGCGGTGACCGGTGGCGAGCAGACGCTGCGGGAGCTGGTCCACGAGTACAAGACGAAAGGCCCGGTGTATCGCCGTACGGTGCAGACCACGCTGAAGGCCTCCTACACCAACCACTACCGGCGCGGCCTGATCGAGCTGCTCGATGTGCTGGAGTTCCGGTCGTCGAACGCGATGCACCGGCCGGTGCTGGACGCACTCGAGCTGGTGGCCCGGCATAAGGACGGCCGGGTCACGTTCTATCCGGCCGGCGAACACGTCCCGGACCACAAAGGGGTGCTGGGCGACTGGGCCGATTTGGTCCGCCGTACCGACAGCAGGGGCCGCACCAAGGTGGTGCGGTCGGCGATCGTCGGGCATCGCCCGCGGATGTCGCTTCGGCGGCCGCGGGTTGTAACGCAACCGGCCCTCCTGACGAACGGCTCAAGCGGGTTGTGATGCGCATGCGGCCGTCGTACGCGCGGCCGTTCCCGGACCACGGGGTTCACCAAGGGACGGTGACCCCGCTCGATCCAGAACTCATAGAAGCTACGCAGCACCGCGTTGCTGTGTCGGATCGTGGCCGGCGTGTACTCGTCCCCTTGATGCCGCTTCCGGGTGACAGGGTTGATCTGCCCCGCCGAGGTCGCCGAGGCCTTGCGGGAGCCTGCGATCGGCTTGCTGGCCTGGCCCAGCCACAGCACGAAGTCGCGTACCTCGGCCGACGTCGCCTCATCCCACGCCACATCCACGGCGAGTAGGAACCGCCACCACCGCAACAGCGCCAACGCGTAGCTCCGCACCGATGCCGCCGAGCGGCCACGCGCGACGAAGTCCCGCAGGAAAACGTCAACGGGCTCGATCAGCCCGCCCGGGTCGCCCTCGATCCGCCACGGCACCACGCCTTCAGCGGCGACAACTCGACCCCACGTCGGCAACCGGATGTGCTCGATCGCCCGAGGATCCTCCTCGTCCAACACCATGCAGCCCTCCTTCAGTCAAGGGCTGCATTCGTACCGAGAACGTCACCCCACCGCCCGGGACACGCCGGGGAACCCGGAGTTAGTCCGGTCAATAGGTATCAGGTACGCCACCGCGATCCGGTCTGGCACCGCCTCGACCGAGGCGATTCTGCGGCGGTTCACCAAGGCCAACGCGATCCATCCGACCTATCAGGCGATGATCGAGCTCGGCCGCGCCCAGAAGACCCTGTTCGTCGCCCGGTACCTGCGCGACCGGGACCTGCAGCGCGAGATCAACGAGGGCCTGAACGTGGTCGAGGCGTGGAACGGCGGCAACCAGGTCATCTTCTTCGGCAAAGGCGGCGACCTGGCCTCCAACCGGCGCGATGAACAAGAGCTGTCCGTGCTGTGCCTACGGGTGCTGCAGTCCGCGCTGGTGTACGTGAACACGCTGATGGTGCAAGACGTCCTGGCCGACGCCGAGTGGGCCGACAAGTTGACCGACGTCGACCACCGCGGCCTCACTCCGCTGTTCTGGACCCACGTTGCCCCTACGGCGAGGTCCGGCTCAACATGCAGCGCCGCCTCAGCCTCGCGACGAGCTGACGCCCAGGCTCGTGGCTGCCAGGTGGTGTAGCGCCGGGCGAGCTCGAACACTTGCGCCAACCGAATAGCCCCTTGGACGGCTGCGGTCGAGGAGGGAAGGTCGTGTCTAATCCAACTTCCACAACCTGCCGTACGCTAGGTAGACAGCGTGGACCGTTAGGGCTGGGGGCGGGCGGATGCCCAGAGCCAGGATAGGTAGTGCAGCGTTGGTTGTTGCGACGGCTGCTGCAGTTCTTGTCTGCGTGTCGACCGCTAATGCGGCGGCGCCAATCCCGCGGGGTGGCGACCCGCGCGACCCTGAAGGTCCGGTCCCGGTGGAACTGGTGCCGACGCCAGAACTCACAGCGCTTCGGGCGGTGGGCGATTGGATCGCCAAGAACCCGAATCCCAACGCGGGCGGCGCCAAGATCGCCGATGACCGCAAGAGTGTCACTGTCTCTTGGAAAGGGATTGCGCCACCTGGTTTGCAGGCCCTGGCGGCCAGCCAGCCGGTACCAGTGACATTCCGGGTGGCCGCCTACTCCAGCGACGAATTGGCCGCCGTCGCCAAATCGCTGGTGACCGACAATCCAGGAGTGGTGACCTCGGCCGGGGAGAGCCCGGACTACTCCGGTGTTGTGGTGTGGCTGAGTTCCAAGGCGCCGCCGACTGCGTTAGCAAACTTGAAGGCGCGAAGCACGGTCCAGATAGTGTCCTCCTGGACTGAGGACCCGGGGTCGCTAGGCGGCGCCGCCGAACAGGCCCCGAAAACGTTCAACATGCCACTGGGCGCCACCGTGGACCCCCATCGCGCTGGGGACCGTGCGCCTTGGTTCGGTGGCGGTCTGATCCGCGCCAGGGGCGTATCTGGTAGCAGATGCTCGAATGGCGTCGCTCTCACCGCCGGTGACGAGCATTTCTACATGAGCATGGCATCCCACTGTGGGCTGGGGACGTGGGTGGCGTACGACACCGGCACGGTCATGGGATACGTGAAACCCGAGCACTGGAACCACAACCTCGACTTCCAAATTGTCGAAACGTCCAATGCCGCCCGAATCTGGACTGGGCCATGGAATACCACGGCTTCGCGAACAGTCAAGGGAATCGTGTTCCTCCAGACAGACGACGAGGTCGTGATGAGCGGCGGCGGAGCATGTCCCGAGTTGTGTGGAACTTGGGTGACGATCCACGGTGAACTCTAGGCGACGGCACCGACAGTTTCTGTGTGGTCGGTGGTGTCGGG
>NZ_AQUZ01000115.1 GCF_000372465.1 Kribbella catacumbae DSM 19601 | reverse complement strand
CGACCCCACCCTCACCCAAGAACTCCTCCTCACCCTCGCCACCCACCTAACCCCACCCAACCAACGCACCAGCAACCCAGGCACCGCCCCAGACACCAACCGCAGCAGCACCCCCGACACCGACCGCACCAACGCCCCGGGCACCAGCCCGGCCGCCGCGCCCGAACCGGACGCAGCGTCCGCCCCATCCACAGCACCACCAACCGACCAGGACGCCGACGCCGACCGCGAGAGCCAGCCCGCCATCCACGCGGAACCTGACCCGCAGCCAGACGCGGAGACCGACAGGGACGCGACGGCAGGCATCAAGCCCCAACCCCAGCCCCAGCCCCATCGGCCGACGGCAACAAACACCGGCGCAGAACCAGCGGGCTCAGCTGCGCCCGGCCAGGATTGGCCGACTGACTGGTTCGCCGCCGACGAACCCCCAGCCGAACACGACCCCGACTGGGACCCCCCACACCCCAGCGACCCCGCCTACGACCACACCGCCTCCCCCGCCCCCTCGGAGGCCGACAACCGAAACGACCGCCGCGACCCCGGCCCCGCCGAGCCTCCCGATGCCCCCGAAGCCACGGGCCCGGCGGACGCCGCCGACCGCGCCGAGAGCCCGGATCAGAATCCGGGGATGGATGCTGCCGCACGCCGCGAACTCGCCAGGAAACTGGCGGCGATCCGCCACGGCGCGTACCGCCAAGGACCCGGCAACACCAAGCGCCGCCCAGCGCAAACCACCCTCTACATCCACCTCACCGACCAGACCCTGCTCGCCGGCGAAGGCGTCACCCGCGTCGAACGCTTCGGCCCCGTCTTCACCACCCGCCTGGAAGAACTCCTCGGCCACAGCCAGATCATCATCAAGCCCGTCATCGACCTCAACGACGACCGGATCAACGTCAACGCCTACGAGGTGCCGCGGGAGATGCGCGAGCATCTCAAGCTGATCTACCCGGTTGAGCAGTTTCCCTACGGAGCCACGGAGACCACCGACGGCACCGACCTCGACCACGTCACGCCGTACGACTTCGCCGATACCGGGCCACCGGGCCAGACCAGCATCACCAACCTCACCCCGCTACGGCGCTACAGCCACCGGGTCAAGACCCTCGGCGGCTGGCAAGTCCGACGCCTAGACGACGGCGCCCTGGAATGGATCACGAAGCACGGCCTCAAGTTCCGCGTCGATCACAAAGGCACGCACCGGATCACCGACAACAACGACCATTGCGAACCCGCGGAACCCGCGGAACCCGCAGGTCGGATCACCGATCCGCCATGAGGTGGCGGGTCGCCTCTGCCAGTTTGGCTGCGACCTGCATGGCTGTGATCGGGCCGCCGTCGGACGCTAGGTTGGCGGCAGCGGCGTGCAGGTAGGCGCCGACCGCGGCGGCCTCGAGTGGGGTGAGACCCGCGGCCAGGAGCGCGCCGCACAGGCCGGCCAGTACGTCGCCCGCGCCGGCGGTGGCGAGCCATGCGGCGGCGTTGGTGTTGATGCGGACCTGGCCATCAGGCGCGGCGATGACCGTGGTCGAGCCCTTCAGGAGGACTGTCACGTCGAAGCGTTCGGCGGCCTGTCGGGCGTGCTTCAGGCGTTCGGCCTCGACCTGGGAGCGCTCGACGCCGAGCATGCGGGCGAGTTCACCGGCGTGCGGGGTGATCAGGACGTTCGGGTGATCGCCCGAGTCGTCGAGCGCCTTCAGCCCGTCGGCGTCGAGCAGCACCGGCTCTTCACCGTCGAGGAGTTCGCGGACCTTGGCGGTGTCGAGTTCATCGCCCAGACCGGAACCGATGGCCCAAGCCTGGACCCGGCCTTCACCGGCCACGACCTCGGGATGGATGGCACGAACCGCTTCGGCGACGGGGTCCGGACCGACGTACCGGAGCATGCCGATCGGGCCGGCCAGGGCGCCCGAGGTGGCGATGACGGCGGCGCCCGGGTACTGCGCCGAGCCCGCCATCAGGCCGAGGACGCCACGGGAGTACTTGTCGGATTCGCCGGTCGGTACGGGGTAGAGCGCTCGGACGTCCGCGCTTTGGAGGGACTCGACGGGCGCGTGCGGTAGGTCAAGGCCGATATCGACGAGGTGGACGGGGCCGCAGGCTGCCGCGGCCGGGTCGATCAGATGGCAAATCTTGTGGGTACCGAAGGTGACAGTCAGTGCTGCCTTGACATGCTCAGCCGGAGTTTCGCCGCTGTCCACGTCGACCCCAGACGGCATGTCCACAGCAACGATCGGTACCTCGTACTGCTCCGCAACACGCACAGCCGCCAACGCATCCGGCCGAAGCCCGGGCCGCCCACCGATCCCGACGATCCCATCGACAACCACATCGGCCGCCGCTATCTCCCCGGCAAAGCCAGTCAGCGACGTATCGTCGGCGCTCGTGCCGGAGCTTCCCGCGGCAACGCGGCCGCCGGCTGCGACGAGTGCAGCCAGGCCCTCACGGTGGTACTTCTCCGAGAGCAGCACGGCAACCACCTGCGCCCCGCGGCGGGCCAGCTTTTCCCCGGCGTACAAGGCGTCTCCGCCGTTGTCGCCCGAGCCGACCAGCAGCACCACGCGGGCGCCGTACGTGAAGCCAAGGAAGTTGCTGATGGCAACAGCCAGCCCGGTCGCGGCGCGCTGCATCAGCGTTCCCTCGGGGAGCCGGGCCATCAGCTCGGCCTCGGCGGCGCGGATCTGCTCGACGGTGTGGGCGTGACGCATCTCAGCCCTCCAGGATGACGACCGCCGACGCGATGCCGGCGTCATGGCTGAGGGACAGATGCAGACTCTGTACGCCGAGCTGCGCCGCCTGCGCCGCGACAGTACCGGTGATCTCCAGCCAGGGCCGGCCGGAATCGTCGGTCCACACCTCGGCGTCGTGCCAGTGCATCCCGGCCGGCGCGCCGAGTGCCTTGGCGAGCGCTTCCTTGGCCGCGAACCGGGCCGCCAGCGAGGCCGGCGGTTTCTTCGCCTCGGCCGGTGTGAAGACGCGTTCGCGCAGGGAGGGCGTCCGCTCGAGCGTTTTCATGAACCGCTCGACGTCGACCACATCGATGCCCACGCCGACGATCATGGGGTCGTTGATGTGACAACTGCCACACCCACAGTCTCGTTGCCGCACATGCCGGTCAGCGTATCCCCGTCAGGTGTGGGAAGAATGGGCCCCATGCTGCAGCCGTCGCGGGAGGTGACCCCGTACACCGAGCTTGACCGCGCCGCCTGGGCCCAGTTGGCCGAGACGACCGAGTCGCCGCTGACGGCCGAGGAAATCGAGCGGCTGCGCGGTCTCGGGGACGAGATCGACATCGACGAGGTCCGCGAGGTCTACCTGCCGCTGTCCCGGATCCTGTCGCTCTACGTGCGGCACGCCCGGGCGCTGCATTCCGACACAGAGTCGTTCCTGGGCAAACCGGCCGCGACCCGGACCCCGTTCGTGATCGGCATCGGCGGTTCTGTTGCCGTCGGCAAGTCCACCACCGCTCGGCTGCTGCGCGAACTGCTGGCCCGCTGGCCCGAGCACCCCCGCGTCGCCCTGGTCACCACCGACGGCTTCCTGTGGCCGAACGCCGAACTGGAACGCCGCGGCCTGATGCTGCGCAAGGGCTTCCCGGAGTCCTACGACCGCAAGTCGCTGCTGCGTTTCGTCGTCGAGGTGAAGTCCGGGATGGACAACGTCGAAGCGCCGGTCTACTCGCACTTGCACTACGACCGGATGCCGGGCGTCCGCACCACCGTCGAGATGCCCGACATCCTGTTGCTCGAAGGGCTGAACGTGCTCCAGCCGGCACCCCGGCACGCCGACGGCAAGAGCGGGCTGGCGGTCAGCGACTTCTTCGACTTCTCCGTGTACGTCGACGCGGCGGCCGACGACATCCGGTCCTGGTACGTGCACCGCTTCCTCAAGCTCTGGGAGACGGCCTTCCGCAACCCGGAGTCCTACTTCGTCCGGTACGGCGAACTCAGCCGCGGCGAAGCGATCGCCAAGGCGGAGTCACTCTGGGACGGCATCAACGGCCCCAACCTGCGCGAAAACATCCTGCCGACGCGCTCGCGAGCCACCCTGGTGCTCCGCAAGGGCGCCGACCACGCCGTCCGCTGGGTCCGACTCCGCAAACTCTGAGGGTTTCTCCCCACGCACTCTCCGACGCCCGCTCCTGCGTCGCGGCTACGTTCGACCGCTCCCACCCACCGGGTTTTAACGCTCCTGCGTCGCGCGGTACGACCACGATGCGCGCGAGCCAAGCTGCGCGAGCTGCAGCCCGTCGAGTAGTCCCACGCAGCCTCCGATCGTCATGGGGCAGCCGGGACGGGGAACATTGGAAGGCGAGACGCACGCGGATGCACGGTCAGCACGTGCGCCCCGCCGGCCTGGGGTTAGTAGCAAAGCCAGTAAGTTAAGGGGTTTCGGCGAGGTACCTTGCCGCGCCGACTCGCAGAGGTTGTCCCGGTCTTCGTGGAACTTGAGGTGGCGGTCCCCCACCTGAGGCCTGCCTGGTGGTAGGTCTCGGGTGAACGACCAAGAACACCCGAAGGAAGGGGACCGCCATGAAGACCGTACCTACTCTGCACGCGGCCGCGCAGGCCGACACCATGAATTTCTCCGATCTGCCTGACGAGGTGTGTGTCGCGCTGGCCGATGTCGCCGGCGCGGCCCGTGAGGGCCTGCTGGCGATGAGTGTGGCCGCTGGGCTGGCGGTGATGCAGGCCATGTTCGAGGCCGAGAT
>NZ_AQUZ01000114.1 GCF_000372465.1 Kribbella catacumbae DSM 19601 | reverse complement strand
GAACCGTCGACGGCGAACTAGATCCCCGCCCGCACCCCAAACGCCAAGCCGACGCCCTCACCACCATCCTCAACGCCGCGGCCGCGACCATGCCCCGCAAACGCACCCACAACGCATCGGGCACGTCCGGCACACCCGGCACGTCCGACGCGTCCGACGTGTCCGGTACATCCGGTACATCCGGTGGGTCCGGTACGTCTGGTGGGTCCGGCGCGTCCGGTGGGTCCGGTGCGTCGGACACGTTCGACCGCTCAGAGGACTGGGGTAGCTCCGGTACCTCGGATGCGTTCGATGGCTCAGGTGACTGGGGTGACTCCGGTGCATCGGATCCGTTCGATGGCTCCGATGACTGGGGCAGCCCCGGCCCATCCGGCGCATCCGGCGCATCCGGCGCATCCGGTGCGTCCGAGACGGCGAGTGCGTCGGGTACCTGCGGTACCTGCGGCGCATCAGCTGATCGGTCGGGCGGAACGGGCGGGGCGGGTGGGCCAGGGGTACCGCACATCACCATCACCATCGACCTCGAAGACCTCCGCAACGCCACCTCCCAAGCCGTCGGCGAACTCGTCTACGGCGACAACCTGTCCGCCTCGGCCGTCCGCCGGCTGGCCTGCGACGCCGCCATCCTCCCCATCGTCCTCGGCTCCGACTCCCAACCCCTCGACGTCGGCACGGAACAGCGCTACGTNACNCGCGCCATCCGCCGCGCCCTGATGAGACGCGACAANGGCTGCGTGATCTGNAANGCCCCGCCCTGGCAGTGCCACGCCCACCATTTGATCCATTGGATCGACGGTGGCCCCACCGCGATCCACAATCTCGCGCTGCTGTGCGCCGCCCACCACCGCGCGGTACATGCCGGTCACTGGACCATCACCATCACCCGCGGCGTCGTCCAGGTCACCCGCCCGGGCTGGACCAGCCCCGGCCCCACCAACCCCGCCGACCTGGCCAACCTCACCAACCTGTCCCGCTACTTCGGCCCACCCACCACCGGATCTGCCGGCGGCGACCCACACCAAGAACACCCCGGCCGGTTCTTCGCCCCGCCCGCCCCGCACCCCAAGCCGCAGGCCGGTACCGGAGGTCTGTCCTGGCTCACCCCGGAAGCGGTCGCACTGCTCGACCCTTGGGGCGACAGCGCCACCCCCTCCGCCGGCCCGTAACACCCACCGCGCCGCCGGCGACCCACCAGCCGCCCACGGCCGCAGCCCGCAGCCCGCCCGAAGCGCCCACCGACCACGGTCGCCCGAAGCGCCCACTGACCACGGTCGGGCGCTGCTGACCCACGTCGTAATCCGGTCGCCGACGCACGACCGACGGAACGAGCCCGACCAGGACGCCAACTGCCAGCCGACAGCCGCGAGGCCGACGGCCCTGCCTTCGCCGTGGCGATGAAGCAAGGCGCCTCGCCTTCGCGGCAAGGAGTTCCCCGTCGGGTTGCCCGATCCCGCGATCGAACGCGCGATGGCCGACTTCAAGCCGGATCTCGTGCACCTTGCGGTCGGTTAACCAGCTCGTCGTGCCTGATGTCCTTGCCGTTGTGGCGGAGGACGCTCCAGCCCCGGACACGCGCCCCGCTCGAGAGCCCAGTGATCGCCGCCCACCGGGTCCCAGTCACCGGCACCCAGGACCTGAACGAGGAGCCGTGCTCAGAAGCTGCGCTGGGACCGTACTGGGGAGCTGAGTCGGTCGCTGGTGGTGGGGAGCGGAGCCGGCCATTGGTGCTCAGGAGTCGGGCGGAGTCGGCTAACGAGTCGGCGTCGGAGTCGCGTCGGTCGTCGGTGCTGGGGATCCGAGCCGGCCCCCGGCATCAGGAGCCGATGCTGGGGATCCGAGCCGGCCCCCGGCATCAGGAGTCGGTGCTGGGGATCCGAGCCGGCCCCCGGCATCAGGAGTCGGGCGGGGGCCGGGTTCAGGAGCCGAGTCGGCCACCGGTGCTTCAGGGTTTGAGCCGGAGCCCATGCTGGGGAGCCGAGTCGGTCGCTGTGCTGGGGAGCCGAGATGGGGATCGGCGTTCAGGGGTCGAGCTGGAGTCGAGCTGAGGAGTCGGGTTGGCCGTGCCGGTCGGGTTCAGAGGACGGGCCTGGCGGTGAGGATCGGAGGCGATGGTGCTGGGTACGGTGGTGGTGCTCAGTTGCCGTCACCGTTGGGTTGTTGACGCGTCGCCGTGTCGTTCGCAGAACTCCAGTTCGGCCCAGCCAGGCCAGGCCAGCTTGGGGTCGCCGGTGGGTTCGCCGATGGTTGTCATGTGTGGTGGTGCGGAGGCTGGTCTGGGGCGGGCCGGGCTACGTGGCGAGTTGGGATGGGGTGATGTCGTGGATGGTTGTGTTGGTGGGGAGGTATTTGACTAGGGCAACGTTTTCGCGGATTAGGTCGGTGCTGGTGGGGGAGCCGGTGCGGCGGTCGATGGTGGTGCGCCAGATTTCGTTGCGGCGGTAGTGCTGGGTGCCGGCGCGGAGGAATCGTTCGTTGCGGGCGAAGACGCGGTACGACGATCGCGGTGGCTGCTCGGCCAGGATCTCGCCTTCCAGGTAGCGTTCGCCGACTCCGACGCGGAGTTGGAAGGTCTGGTCGGTGTCGTTGCGGAACTGCAGGTCCACGTAGTTGTAGACGATGCTGCAGCCGACTCCCCACGGGAGCACGCGGCCGTTGTCGGGGAACGGGTCGAAGCTGTGGGTCGAGCGTTGCGTCACGGTCAGCGGTGAGTGCAGGACCATCCAGTGCAGCAGGTTGGCGAGCTGGCAGATGCCGCCGCCGATCCCTGGCTTGGCCTGGCCGTTGGACAGCCGCATGCCCTTCACGTATCCCTTGCGGCTCGGTTGCGTTGCCGACCAGTTTGTTGAAGGAAAAGGTCTCTCCCGGCCTGATCAGTACGCCGTCGACCTGCTCGCAGGCGAGCTTCAGGTTGGTCACCTTGTTGTGCTGCAACCACATCTCGGTCTCGCCGAGTTGCCGCAGCAGGAGCGACTTGTGCCGCTTCACCCGGACCGGTAGGACCTCGCCTTGCTTGGCGCGCGCGTACGCCGTGTCGGATCGTATCCACTCGATCCGCCGTCGTGCGCGGTGATACCGGACGGCTATCGGATAGAGCGCGGGCACTAGCTGGGACAGGCGCCGCTCACCAACACGCGGATATATCCGCGCCTGCTCAGTCGGCGTCAGCACGTACCGCTCGTCGAGCCCGGTCGCGTTGTCGTCGTCAACGGAATACGGCTTCGGTGCAGGGCTTACTGCGCGAGAGCTGAATGCGGCGACTGCGTGAGGGGTCGGCGGGGTGACTGGGCGAGAGCTGACTGCAGTGACTTCGCGAGAGCTGACGGCGACTGCGTGAGGGGTGGGCGGGGTGACTGGGCGAGAGCTGACTGCAGTGATTGCGCGAGAGGTGGGCGCGGTGACCGCGGCGTCGGTAGAAGATTGGTGGTCTGTACGTCCGCATTCAGCGGTTGCCGCTGTATCGGGTGCCGAGGTGGTGGCTGAGGTCGTGTGGGTGGTGGGCAGGGTGTTGCTGTTCTGCATTCGTTCCCCCGGAACAGGCTGGCGATCGATCCCCTGATCGATCTCGAACGCTACGCCCGGTCGTGCGACGGATTCGTGACAGCGGCTGCACGATCGGGTTGCGCCGGGTTCGACGCCGGGGCGGTCAGCCGAGTTGGAGGGCGGTGCAGATCCAGCGGTTTCGGTGCACTTCCAGGCGGAGGGCCATGGCGCGGGAGCGGTCACCGCAGCGGACGTGGGCCGAGACCTCGGCGACCTCGGTGGCGGGGGTGGAGACGTGGACCGAGCGGATGGCGCTGCGTTCCCTGGCGCTGCGGCCGGTGGCGGTTGTGGTCAGGCCGAGCACGCGGACTCGCCGGTTGAGGTCGGTGAAGACGAACGTGTCCGTGAAGCGGATCAGTTGCCCGATCGGGCGGTCCCCGGCGAGAACCTCGGCGACTGCCTGCACCAGGCGGGTCGCCCAGGCTTGCGCGTCGGGGAGAGTTGGGCCGGTTGGCACCAGGCGCAGTACGGGTGGGGCTGAAGCTGGGTGGAGGTCTGGCGTCTCCTGGTAGTGCATGGCCAGGGCACCCTGGGTCATCGGCGCTGCGGCGTGGCGTCGGGTGGGCGTGGCGCGATCGGTCGGCAGGGAGCGGACGGCGGTGAGTTTCGGGTGGTTGCTCATGTCACTTCTCCTGGTGGGTTGGCGGCACGGGACGGCTGGGCGCGGGTGGGTTGAGTACCTGGCCGGGGTGGATCAGGTTGGGGTCGGGGCCGATCAGCTGGCGGTTGGCGGCGTACCACTGCGGCCAGCGGGCTGCGATGGCTTCGTCGGTCGCGGTGGGGCCGAGCTCGGTGGCGGCGATCGACCACAGCGATTCGCCGGGCTTGACCACTCGCGAGGCGGGACGGGCGAGCTGCCCCGACCGCAGATTGGTGTAGCGAGTCGCAGCCCCGGTGGTCGGCCGATCCGGCACGGCGACCTGTCCGGCCGGCGACTTCTCCGGTACTGCGGTACGCCCGGTCGCCGACTTCGCCGACTTCGCCGGTACTGCGGTACGCGCGCTTGGCGTCGGCTTCCCGGCTGCCGCGCTGGTCCGAGTTGTCGGCTGGGTGCGCTGCACCGCCTTGCCGGTGGATGGCCGAGTGCGTGGCTCGACCACTCGCTCGGATTCCGTCCGAGCCGAGGTCTTCCCGGAGCCTTGCTCGGTCAGCCGCACAGAGGACGGCGCCTCAGTGGCTCGCCAATCACCAGACGAGTCGCCAGTCAGCTCGATGGATGAGGCCGGCTCGGCGGAGCTCCAAGGACGTGAACCGGCAGGTGAGGAGGCCGTCACCGGAAGGACCGGGCGCGACTGTGCAGGCTGCGAGCTATCGGTCAGCGGGTTGGTCGAGTGCGGCTGGGGGGAGGTCCGCGGGTGGGAGTCGGCTAGTGAGGTGCCGGTCGGCTGGTTGGTCGAGTGCGGCTGGGGGGAGGTC
>NZ_AQUZ01000113.1 GCF_000372465.1 Kribbella catacumbae DSM 19601 | reverse complement strand
GCGCCGTACCGGTTCACTCCAGCCTCCCCGAGATCTGATACAAACACCTGATCGTAGGTGACAGCGGGTCCGCAACCAGTCGCGGCAAGTTGCAGGAACCTGCAAGCCGTCAGCCGGCGTCTACGAAGGAACCTGGACCGTTGTCTCGGTGGGAGCTGGCGGCGGTGGCGATGCGCTGATCGCCTTACACCTCTCCCCGTCGGAGGACTCACCGGTCGCGGCGAGCCAGCGAGGAGACTTCGCAGGCTTGCCGTCGACTGCAGGGTCGGCGGTGAACTTGAACTGGGTGGCCTGGAACGCGACAGTACTTCGCAGTTTGTCCCCAGCGGGTCCGGGGATGTCTACCTTGCCGTCCCTGCCCAGGTAGCGAAGGCCGCGGTCGTCGACGCAGTAGTTGACCTTCACCTGCTGGTCGGGCACGTCCTCGACCGACAACACATGAATGGTGACAGGACCGATCAACCCCGTGACATCAGTCTCGATGGGTGCGTATGGCCCAGCCGCCAGGACCAGGCTTTGGTAAACCGGATCCATGATCCAGGGATGGGAATCGAATCGGTTCTGGGCTTCGATGAACTCCGTGAAGACCGCCGTGACTTGCTGTTGGCGCACCGATAGCTTCTGCTTGCTCGGGCGAATCGTCATTGTCACGGCCGAGTTCACTACTGCGGTCGGGGTGGGCGAAGGCGTGCTCGTCGTAGTCCCCGAGCCGCTGGGTGGGTCAGGTTCTGAGGAATCGCAGCCGCCGAACGCCAGCCCGATGAGGAGAACGCCGCTGACAGCGTTGGCGATACGTCGGCCAGGTGTCGTCATCTCGTTGCTTTCACAGATGGAACCAAGTGGCGCGGCCCTCCTGCAGAACCTGGATTTTGCAGGAAGCTGCAAGCACTTGGGATGGACAGGTGTGAGCTTCTGTGCAGCGCTGCGATTTCCCTGTGTGCCAAGGGTAAACAGCTCTGCCGGTGCGCTGGCTTCATCGTACGATAGACGTCATGGGGAATGTGCCGCATCCATTGCATGCTTATCTGACGGACCTGCAGAAGACAGTGCGCGAGGTTCAGCGCAAGCTCAACGGGAAGCTGGATCGCCCCGGCAGCAACTTTGCCGCAGGTAACGTGTGGGCGGGGCCGACGGCCAAGACCTGGGGCCTTCAGCTGACCGCCAAGCGTGCGACGTACATCAGCGAGCTGAACAAGCTCGACGACGAAGTCACGGCGAAACTCGCGACCACTCCGACGACCTGTCCCGAGGAAGAGCTCCTGAGCTGGAAGATCCGGCTGGGTAATGCCTGAACCCAAGGAGAAGGATTTCGTCGGCATCGACCCTGTCTCTTTGAAGGCGATGAATGACGACCTCGCGAACGCCAAGGCGCTGATCAACACGCATCTCCCAAGCTTGCGGAAGGCCTTCTGGAAGGCGGACGTGGCAACGACCCCCATCGACCGGCTGATTGCCATCGGCAAATGGATCGACCACGAACTCCCCATGCTGCAACGCCGCCAGGCCCTAGCCGCCCAACTCCAAAAGGAAGGCCTGCAACAGGGCCTCACCCCCGCCATGGTCAGCGGCGAATGGCCCGGCAACTTCCCCAGCACCGAAGCCGCCACAGCCCGAGCCAAGGAACTGGCCGCCCGCTATACGTCCGCAGGCAAGCTACCGCCCGAGGTCTGGGCAGAACTTGCCCAGAATCAGCACGATCCGGACTTCGCGGAAGCTTTCGCAAAGGCGATCGGTCCGGACGCGGCCAACCTGTTGGCCGCTGCGACGGGAAATCCCAAAGCCTGGAGTGGCAAAGACGATCCCGAAGCGGCCGGACGATACTCCACCCTCGCAAACGTCTTCGCCACCGCCAGCCATCGCGGCGTCATCGACGGCGGGTGGCTCCAGAGGTTCCCTGGCGTGATCGACCTCATGCGGCAAGGAACCTGGGACAACAAGCTGTTGATCCACGTCGGTGACCTCGCACTCAATTCCAACCAGCTCTTGAGCGGTAACAACCAGCGCACAGCCCAGATTCTCGCGATCATCGCGCGCTCACCAATCGCGGCCGCAGATGTCTACTCAGCCAACTTCGACAAGATTCAGCAGATGATCCGCGGCCAGCTTCCTGGATGGTCCGACACCTCGAACGCCAACCTGGGCGACCCTCTCGCTGCCTTCATCACGTCAGCCACGGTCGACGCCAGCGAGCGCTACGAAGGACTTCGCCCAGATGGAGTCACCAGTTGGCCCAACCCCGCCGAAGAGCTCACCCGTCGCCTCCTGCTGGACCTCAAGACCAACCCTCAGCGCACACCGTTCACGGGCGTCATGGGTGCGTACACCGCCATCGCCACCGAGTACTACGACGACCTACGCGCGTCAGTGGGCGGCCCTCCCGTACCGGAGTGCTTCAACGACTCCGACCCCGCTCGCCCCGGCGTCGAGGCTCCTGCCTCAGCCTGGAGCGTGCTGGTTCAGCAGGCCATGTGGGACCCCAAGAACGCTGCAGTTCTCAGCACTTACTTCGGCACGAAGGATGCGGAGTACTCCAAGGGCATCGCAGCGCGGGAGACCTCCCGGTACAGGGATGCGAACAACTTCACTGCCTTCCAGAACGGTCAGGTGACAGGTTGGTTCCTCGACCAGCTCAACATCGTGAAAACGGCTGCCAGCAAGGAAGTGGACGACTACAACGCCCAGGTCAAGCAATGGGTCGACTACATCGTCGATCCCGCCAACGCTGCAGCCTTCGCAAAGGGCGGGCTGATGGCGTCTGCGGCAGCCGCGGGAAACGCCATCACCGGCATCGTCAAGAGCGCCGGTGTCCAGGCGGTCAAGGACCTCGCCATCAGTTGGTTCGACCGTGAACCGCCGGTCTACGTGACCGATACGAAGTGGGCGACTATGAGCGCGGATTGGCAATTCAAGGCTGGGCAGAGCCTCACCAACCACCGTGTCGTACCCGTGACCGATGCGCAGGGCACAACTTGGTCCGGTGATCCCGCGCACTACGAGAAGATGTACGGCGGCAAGTTCATGGGCGGCAAGGACGACCCGCTATTCCTACCGGTGAAGGACATGTCGCCGGCCGCACGGCGCGCTTTCGCCGCATGGCTGCAAGATCCGGCAGTACAAGACGCCACCTGGAGCGACTTCGGTGCCGGGCAACTTGGCAAGCTGGGTAAGTGATCAGGCTGGCAGCTTGATCCGCCCGACCAGTAGTTGGTCATCTGCGCTGGTTACGAGGTATAGCCAACCATCACCGAGTGCTGCGCCTTGGACGGACCAGGCGGCTGTAGTCACAGATCCATCAGGACGAGCCAAACGGACGATCTCCTGCAAGCTTTGCCCGACCGCCCGATGAGCGGCGTTGTCCACGAGAGACCGCTGGCCCGGGCTGTAGTCGCCTAGCCAGCGAAACGCGGCTGGCTGCTGCTGTGCGTCCTCCGGACGGGCAATTGTGACGGGCATCGCCACATGGCCGCCATCCACTGCGATGCCGGCACTCGTCTGAAACCTCGGATCAGCATCGGCCGCATCACCTTCATTGGCGAACGGTCGTTGGCCAACCGGCGCGGCATCTGCATCCCGGCGTCGCACTACTGACCGCACCGTCCCGTCGGCGGGGAAGCGGAGTACCCCTCGCTCGCTCTGAGCAAAGATGACGCCGTCGCCATCTACGACGAGGCTCCTCAACTGGAGAACACCTGGGAGCGACCACTGGAGCGCCTTGGTACCAGCGGGAGGGGCTACTGAGGCGGCGATCATCTCGCTGTACTTCGAGCCGGGAAGCGGCCCGGAGGTGCCCGCGATCGTGGCGATCCGGCCATCAGCACCAACCCTGCGAATGACGCCAAGGTTCTGCTTCTCAGCAGAGTAGTACCTCAGCTCGCCGTAAACGAGCCGGCCCTCGCGGTCGACGGCGACGCCCTCGATGGGAGATGCGGCGCCCAAGGCCGAACCGCCGTCGGCGGTGAAGCCTTCTTTGCCATCACCGACGATCCGGAGGACTTTACCCGCAGCCGTAACTTTCGAGACCTGCCCCGCCGGTCCGTTCGAGTGGGCGATGTACATGGTTCCGTCGTTGCCTACCGCCAGTTGGCTTGCCGAGCGGATCTGCGGGTCCACGGCGATACGCTGCGTCCGTCCGTCGGGTCGGAAGACCCAGATGGTCACCCCACCAGGGGAGTTGTTCGTCAGAAGCCGGACCACGCCGTCGCGAGAGACCTCGACGTCTCTGACCGATCCCATGATCATGGCATCGAGTGACTTCGCAGCGTTGAGGTTAGTGCCGCCACCTGCAACGATTTCGACCGCTTGACCAGTGGGAGTTTCCTTGGCGTCGTCTCTGCAGCCGCTGAGCAGCAGGGCCGCTGTCAGGGTCAGCGTCACTGTGCGTCGCAACCTCATGGCGGACATGGTAGTTCTCCCGTTGGGTTGCAGGGCTCGTGGCGTGCCTGAGCCGGCGAGGTGTGGTCCCGCCGGCTCGGTGGTGGTGGTGGTCAGCTGCCGGTGGCTTGGGCGATGGCTTGGCGGTTTTTCTGGACTGCGGCCGAGGCGTTGTTGAGGTCGGTTTCGATGTTGGTGATGTTTTTTTGGCAGAGCTGCCAGGCGGCGCGGAAGTCGTCGGCGTACTTGCCCTTCCAGGTGGTGCTGGTGACGACCTTGGTCGATGCTGATTTCAGCTGGCTGAGTTCGTTCTTGAACGCGTCGAGCTTTGTCTTGAGGGCGTCCATCTCGGGCAGGCTGCCGCCGACCATGTTGTTCATCGTGATCCTCATCTTGTTCGTTGTGTCATGTACGGGCTTATCTGTCGACGGTTTGGATTTCGCCGACGGTGATGGGCAGGGTGGCGGTTTGGTTGGGGCCGGTGATGTCGGGTTGGCGGGTGCCGAACAGCCACCATTGGACGGTCCAGCGGACTGTGGCGGTGAGGGTGTAGTTGCCGGATTTGGCGTAGGTGACGGTGCAGGCGGCGGATTCGTC
>NZ_AQUZ01000112.1 GCF_000372465.1 Kribbella catacumbae DSM 19601 | reverse complement strand
CAGCACCCCGCATCCACACCGACCTTGCCCAGCACCCCGCATCCACACCGACCTTGCCCAGCACCCCGCATCCACACCGACCTTGCCCAGCACCCGCGAACTGCACCGGCCCTACGTCCCCGACCCTCGCGTCGACGAGTCCCGGACCTGCTCCAAGGTGCCCCGGGATTGCCCCGTTAGTAAGCGGTGGGCTGTGGGGGTCAGCGAGTGGTGGGCTGTGCCTGCCATGCGGTGGGTGGTGATCAGGCCGGCGTTGCGTAGTACCCGGGTGTGGTCGCTGGCTGAGGCTAGGGAGATTCCTGTGCGGCGAGCTAGCTGGGTGGTGCTCGCGCTGGCGGTTAGGGAGCGGAGTACGGCGGCACGCGTGCGGCCCAGGAGTTCGGCGAGGGCGTCTACGTCCGCCTCGTCGGCGGCAGGCAGGTCGGCGCACGGGTAGACGAGCACCGGGCGGCGGTCAGGTACGTCCAGCACCAGGCATTCCGCGGTCAGCGACGACGGGTAGAGGAGCAGACCGCGACCCCCGAGCACGACGTCAAAGGTGGGCCCAGGGCCGATCCCGTACGACGTCAGGACCGGCACCTCCCAGTCGATGTCCGGATGCAATCCGCTCAGCAGTCCCTCGACCCCCTCCTGCAGCACGGCCCGCGACCGCAACGCGAGATCCGCGCCATACCTTCGCTCCAGCTCCAGCCCCGACGTACCCAGTACCTCGTGATGAAACTCCCGTACTGCGTTGCCGAGCGCGCGCCGCGAGCCCGCAGTACCGGCGAGCAGTCCGCGCATGAAGGGCTCGACGTCAGGCGGCAGATAAGGCTCGAGCACATCCCGAACCACCTCGGCCGGCGTCTCCATCAGCATCGCGACGGCCGGCTCCAGCCCAGGCGTCGACACCTCCGGGGTGAGGAAGTCGGGGAACTGCCCCGCCGGGCTGATCAGCTTGAACAGCGGACGCATCGACGGCCGGAGCAGCGGCGCCACCTGCCGTCTCCACCGTCGCGCGACCGACGGGATCGCCCGATCGCCCAGCGCCCGCGCGGCCAGCGCCGCCTCCCAGAGCGGTTCGGGCTCGGCCGGAAACATCACCCGTGCGAGATCGCCCGCGCTGAAGTGGATCCGGATCATGACCGTGATTGTGCCTGCCCGAGAGCTCGCCGGATAGACGCCTTCGGCCAGAGCCGAAACCGGTCGAGATGCCCGGCGCTCAGCGACCACGCTGGCCCGATGATCCCCAGACGAACCGCCGCCACCATCCTGCTGGCCGCGCCGCTCATCGCCGCGACCATTCAGCCCGCCGCCCAGGCTCATCAGCTGCACTGCCCCCGCCCGCAGACCTACGTCGTCTCGACCACACCCGGCGACACCCCGGAGGGCATTGAGGTGACTCCCAACGGCACGATCTACGTCACCAGCGTCGGTACCGGAGCCGTCTACCGCGGCACGGTTCACGAGCCCCGACTCAAGCCGTTCCTGCCCGCCGGCAGCGACGGCCGGACGGCCGCGACCGGCGTCCACGTCGACCGCTGGGGTCGGGTCCTGGTCGCCGGCGCCGGCACTTCCAAGCTCTACATGTACGACGCCCGCGGCCGTCTCCTCGCGATCCGCCCGGCCGCGGACGGCTCGTTCCTGAACGACTTCGCGTTCACCAAGGACGCCGTCTACGTCACCGACTCCGCGCACAACCAGATCTGGCGCGCCTCCCTCACCAGGGACGGCCTCGGCAAGCTGAGGCCCTGGCTGACGCGCGACAAGATCAAGCCGATCCCGTACTTCCTCAACGGCATCGTCACCGACGGCCAGACCCTCCTGGCCGGCGAGCAGGGCCAGGACGTCACCTACCGGATCGATCTGCGTACCAAGGCCGTGACCACGCTGGAGATCACCGGCGCGAACGGCGTCCTCTCGGGCGACGGCTATCTCCTCGAAGGCCGCCGCCTGTACGCCGTCTACAACGCGGGCGGCGGCAAGTACGTCACCAGGTTCGCGCTGCTCAACCAGGACTGGACGAAGGCGGAGGTGATCGCGGATTCGATGCCGGGGGCAACCAATGCGACCCCGACCACCATCGCCCGCGACGGCCACCGCCTGCTCTGGGTGAACAGCCAGCTCGACGCCGCACCCGGCACCCCGCCGTACACGGTGTCGGTTGTGCCAGGACTGCGCTGACTAAAGATCGTCGGCCATTCGGGAGAGGATGGCGCCGGCGGCGAGTACCACCTCGCGGTCGTCCGGTGAGAGGCGGGCGAGGAGCTTGGCGAGGTCGCCGACCGCATGCCGGCCGACGGCCTTGACCATCTGGTCGCCGGTGGGAGTCAGGACGACAGAGGTCGCACGCCCATCCAGTACGTCGGCCTGGCGGCGGGCCAGTCCGGCCGCCTCCAGTGCCGCGACCGTGGTGGTCGCGGTCGGCTGCGAACAAGGCACCCGGGTCGCGATCTCGCCGATCCTGATCGGCTGGTCGTCCCCGATCAGCAGCAGCGCGATGAACTGGGTCGGATGCAGCGTGCTGCTGGCGCCGGCCCGGCCCAGATGCCGCACGATCCGGTGCATGCCGACCAGCAGTTGCAGGGTTTCCCGCTCGATCATGCCCACCCCCGTCACCGCCGAATGCGCCATCGTGACACACCAGGAGCCCGGAACCGAGAGGTTTAGACCAGGGTCTAGTTGCAGGAAAGTGCAATCTCACCAGGTCGGCAGCTGCGCGCGGGCAGTCCGCTGAGTACGACGTACGCGGCGCTCGCGGGCGTGGACCCGGCGACGGGCAGCGCGGGACAGCCTGCGCTTCGCACCCGGCTGCTCGGTCACCGTCTCGCTGTGCTGGTACATCGCAACTCCCCCTTCAAGAACATCCATCGACACGCCAACTCCGATGCAGCGGAGCCCGATCTGGTTCCATCTCCCGGGCAGATCGACCCCCGCTGCCGCCCAGTGACGAGGACCGCACTCCCGGTAGCGGGTTTCTGCTCGACCTCGAATATGGCCCGTTCGGCGCAGATCGTGGGCGGCTGGGCGAGGCACCAGTACCGCGGGTGGTCCGGCGTTGGTAGAAAGGGGTTCGGAGCGCGCTGTGTGCGTTCCGTTGTCTTGCAGCTCTCAACGAGGAGTCCGCGACGTGACCAGTTCCGAGTCCAACCAGTCCGATGCGCTGTCGAACCTGATGCACGAGGAGCGCCGGTTCGAACCGCCAGCCGAGCTCGCGGCCAACGCGAACGTCAAGGCGGACGCCTACGCGGCGGCCGACGCCGATTTCGAGGGCTTCTGGGCGGAGCAGGCCAAGCGGCTCAGCTGGGCCGTCGAGCCCACCGAGACGCTGGACTGGAGCAACCCGCCGTTCGCCAAGTGGTACGCCGACGGCAAGCTCAACGCGGCGTACAACTGCGTCGACCGGCACGTCGAGAACGGCCTCGGCGACAAGATCGCCTACTACTTCGAGGGCGAGCCCGGCGATACCCGCGAGATCACCTACGCCCAGCTCAAGGACGAGGTCAGCAAGGCGGCCAACGCGCTGCTCGAGCTGAACGTCCAGGCCGGTGACGTGGTCGCCATCTACATGCCGATGATTCCCGAGACCGTGATCGCGATGCTCGCCTGCGCCCGGATCGGGGCCCCGCACACGGTCATCTTCGGCGGCTTCTCCGCGGACGCGCTCAAGGGCCGGATCCTGGACTGCGACGCCCGCGTCGTGATCACCTCCGACGGCGGCTACCGCCGCGGCGCTCCGGCCGGGCTGAAGCCGGCCGTCGACGCCGCGCTGGTCGACTGCCCGGACGTGCGCAACGTCGTCGTGGTCAACCGCACCGGCCAGGAGACCGCGATGGTCGAGAACCGCGACCTGTGGTGGGAGGACTTCGTCGGCAAGCAGTCGACCGAGCACACGCCTGAGGCGTTCGACGCCGAGCACCCGCTGTACGTCATGTACACGTCCGGCAGCACCGGCAAGCCCAAGGGCATCCTGCACACGACCGGCGGCTACCTGGTGGGTACGGCGTACACGCAGTGGGCGGTGTTCGACCTCAAGCCCGACACGGACGTCTACTGGACCGCTGCCGACATCGGCTGGGTCACCGGCCACAGCTACATCGTGTACGGCGCGCTGGCGAACGCCACCACCTCCGTGCTCTACGAAGGCACCCCGGACACCCCGCACCAGGGCCGCTGGTGGGAGATCATCCAGAAGTACAAGGTCTCGATCCTGTACTGCGCACCGACGGCGATCCGCACGTTCATGAAGTGGGGCAAGGACATCCCGGAGAAGTTCGACCTCTCCACCCTGCGCGTGATCGGATCCGTGGGTGAGCCGATCAACCCGGAGGCCTACATCTGGTACCGGGAGAACATCGGCGGCAACAAGGCGCCGGTCGTCGACACCTGGTGGCAGACCGAGACCGGCATGCACATGATCTCCCCGCTGCCCGGCGTGACGGCGGGCAAGCCGGGCGCGGCGATGAAGGCGATCCCGGGCGTGAGCATCGACGTGGTCGACGACGCCGGCAAGTCGGTGCCGGACGGCTCCGGCGGCTACCTGATCATCACAAAGCCGTGGCCGGCGATGCTGCGCACGCTGTGGGGTGACGACGAGCGCTTCAAGGAGACGTACTGGTCGCGCTGGCCGGGCGTGTACTTCGCGGGTGACGGCGCCAAGAAGGACGAGGACGGCGACATCTGGCTGCTCGGCCGGGTGGACGACGTGATGAACGTGTCCGGCCACCGGCTGTCGACCACCGAGATCGAGTCGGCGCTGGTGTCGCACCCGAAGGTCGCCGAGGCGGCCGTCGTGGGTGCGTCCGACCCGACCACCGGCCAGGCGATCGCGGCCTTCGTGATCCTGCGGTCGGAGGCCGGTGACGGCGGCCCGGACGTGGTCCAGGAACTGCGCAACCACGTCGCCAAGGAGATCGGCCCGATCGCGAAGCCGCGCCAGATCATGGTCGTCGCCGAACTGCCGAAGACCCGCTCCGGCAAGATCATGCGCCGCCTGCTCCGCGACGTCGCCGAGAACCGCGAGGTCGGCGACGTCACCACCCTGGCCGACAGCTCGGTGATGGACCTGATCAAAACCAACCTGGAGTCCGGCAAGTCCGACGAGGACTGACCCTCCGAACCAGCGAACAGCCTGTACCCCTGCACCGGGGTACAGGCTGTTCGCATGTCTGAAGGGAAGCCACTCGCCGCCGACGGTGACGCGTTGGTTTGATTTACTCGAACAGATGTCCTATGTCGCTTAGGGTGGATATGGTGAGCGGAGGCTGGGTGCGCCTTTGGGGTCGGTGTGCTGGCGCTGCTGGGGGGCGTGGCCGTGGTGTCGGGTGAGGTGTTCGCGGATCAGTTCGGCCCAGCGGGTCTGGTTGGTCCAGCCGTTGCGGCGGGCGGCGATGAGCTTCAGCAGGGCGTCGGTGCGGACCTTGTTGGTGAGCTTGGCGGCGCGGTCGCCGATGGTCTCGTCGAGCTGGTGGAAGAACTCCTCCAGTGCCCCGGTGGTGTTGGGTCCGGCCGCCGCACGGG
>NZ_AQUZ01000111.1 GCF_000372465.1 Kribbella catacumbae DSM 19601 | reverse complement strand
CGCGGCCGCGGTGGCTCGATACGTGGCGCCGCCGGCCACCAACGCCAACGCATGCGCGACATCCCGCGCGGCGAACCCGTACAGCCTCGGCGCCGGCTGCCCCTCCCACGGCTCCAACTGCGTCGCGCAGTCCGCACACACATGCTCCGCCGCCGACGCCACGATCCGCGGCAGCACCTCAGCGAACCGATGCGGCTCGCCCTCGTCCGGCCGGCACAGCCACCGCTGCCGCCGCTGACCAGCCCGGCCATACCAACCCGCACGCACCACCGAACCACGATGACCCAGCGGACACTCCGGGATTTCCATACCCCGAATCATATCCACCCTAAGCGACATAGGACATATGCTCGATTGTTGGGCAAGCGGATGGAGGTTAGGTGAGGTCGAGGTCACCGAAGGCTTCATCGAGGGCAATCTCACGGTCCCGCCGCGGATCGGCGATATCGATGCCGGTGGAGCAATGGTGCGCCGAGAACGTGCGGAACTGGCGGGTCGTTCAGGTACGCGTGCCAGCGGTCGGCGACGCTGTAGAAGCGGATGAACGCCCGTGCCTGAGGCCATCTCTCATGTGTCATTGATTGGTACCGCTCCAGTGGCCAACAGTCAGGTTGACGAGTGTTCCCGTTGGAGTTGTGGTGCCAGCAGTTGGGCTTTGCTTGCGTACCTTCCCGTGGTCAGGGGATGCCTGGACGGTCACGAAGCTGATCGTTCCGATGTAGAGGAACAGCGGTTCAAGTGTCTGGCGTGCCGCGTTGACAGTTAGTCCGATCAGGTTCGGGATTACACAAGGCGACCCCTTCAGTTCGGGTGCGGTGATCCAAGGTGACGTAGACCCATCCGTCACGGCGGCCTGCAGGACCTTGCCGTGCTGGTCGATCGCCTGCATCTGGAGCATCCCGTTCTGCCCTTGCTCGGCCGTGACAGTGGAGACGAAGCCTGGATCGCCATCGACTTGAGGCTCGTTGAACACTGACCAATCGGTTCCATTGGATGTCAGCTGAGTGCTGCGCCAGATCCGGCCGACGGCGTCGGTTCCAACCACGCTTAGCCGGCCGTCGCCGCGCCGCGTTGCATGGATCGAGCTCATCTTGAGCGTGGGACTCACGAGGGGGAGCCAGTCCGACCATGGCCCGGCCGGTGCGGATCGGATGCGATGGAAGACCTTCCCCCAGACATCGATACCGAATAAGGCGGTGGAGCCGTTGGCGTTGACTTCCGCGGTCACGGCCTGCATTGATCCGGTGAGCTGAGTCCACGAACCAAACGCACTGCCAGGAGCGCTCTGTCGTCGGGTCCAGACGCTGCTATCGGTGCCGTTGACGCCGAACAGCTCGATCCGGCCATCGGGCAGACGCACGGTGCACAGTGATGTCAGAGTGCCGTCGAGTATTGTCCAGTTCGTCCACGTTCCGCCGGGCGTGGTCTGCCATCGATGGCAGATCTGTGACCCGGAGGTGATGCCGAACAGCTGCACTCGACCGTCCGCGGCGGTCTCGGCCGCGATGGTCCGCAGGATTCCGTTCATCCGCGTCCAGCCGGAGTAGGCCCCGTCAGGCGTGGCTTGCCGCCGGAAGAAGACCTCTCCTGCGTTGTTTAGCGCGAAGACCTCCATTCGCCCGTCGTTGCGCCGCGCCATCGCGGTCCGGGCTGGACGCACCGCGAGTTTGAAAGGCGCTGGCAACAGCAGCAGTGCGTTCCGATCGTTCGGGGCACCGGAGCTTCCCAGGACTCCGCCGGGTTTCGCAACGTGCTGAATGTCGTTCGCGGACAGCTCGCGCGCGAGCGACGCCAACCCGGTCGGGCTGGAGATGTCCCCGCCGAAGTCGATTGGCGCGTCGATGTCCACCATCGTCGTGTAGATGCCCAGTGTGCCATTGCCCTCGGCAACCTCGATCAATCGGCTCTGAATCGGCCAGTCGATATGGGAGGCCGTGTTGATCTCCCAGAAGCCGCCACTCGGGAAGTGCGAGCCCGACGGGCGGTGGTGTGCCGTGATCTTGTTCTTGTGAGTGTGTCCGTTGACGATCATGATCACGTTGGGGAACCCCAAGAGGATCCGACGCAACTCGTCGCCCGCGTCAAAGTCGTCCTTCATCGTGGCCAAGGTGTGATGGCAGAACAGAACCACGAGACGGTCTCGCACGCTGGGTTGCTCGTAGCGGGTGAACTTCCCGGATGCGACGTTGTGAATCTCGTAGCGTGAGCTACATGCTCTCAACTGGGCGTACAGCCACTCGATCTGCTCCTCATCGAGCGACCCCTTGGCGGTGTTGGACTCGGTGGTGTCCAGGCAGATGAATCGGAACAGATCCTCAGGCTCCGGCGGAATCACGTAGTCAGCGTCATTCGCGACGTTGGCGAATCCGTGACCGATCGGCGTACCGGCGGTGTTGAAATGCTCGGCCATGAACGACTCACGAGACATGAGCCGGCGCGCAGGGTCCGCGTGAACATTTCTGAGGACCAGCCCACCGACTGCGTCGAGCAGATCCTTGTACTCGCCGAGACTGCCGATATCGCCGTCACCGACGGCTGGCAGCGGGTTATTGGTGTCTACTCCTTTGACACCTCCAGTAGCAATAGACCTTAGTTCGCCGCCGACGAAAGGCGTGAACGGATCAAAATTGCCTTGTACATTACGATCATGGTTTCCGTAAGCGGCATACCACGGCATCCCCAGGCCGTAGGCGCCGAAAGTATTTCTGGCTGCCCCCGGCAGACCAGCAACCCTGGGGAATCCCGCCGCGAGATAGTTGTCAGGACCATCGTGTTCGTGGGCCGGATGCCAATAGTGCTTGTCGATCCCCAACGCCGAGCCAGTCACACTCTCGTCCTGAGGGCCACCGGAATCCGGGGTGACTGGCCGTCCGTCGAGCAGGTCGATGTACCACCTGGTCTCGTTGTACTGCGCGTTGTCTGTCATGTCACCGGTGACCAGTGTGAGCTTCAATGGCAGACCAGTGGCCGGCCCCTGGCCGACCTTGGCAACTGCCCGGCACATCGCATCGGTCAGGTGAGCCGACATGCTTTCTTGCGGGCGATACGCGCCGTCGAAATCCCCATAGCTGGCGAAGTGCGGTGGCCCCGGGTCGGCGTAGCGATCGAACAACTCCAGCCGCATCGGCGACTGATCATCGATGATGTGCAGGTCCGACATCTGCGCGAACGCGACCAGCGGCCTGTCAAGCCAGACCGACGGCGACGGGCTAAGCTCGGAGCGCACTAGGCGCGGCTCACCCGGACCTACCACCAGTTTCCGGTAGCCGGTCGGACTTGGCGTGCCCAATCCGATCGTCTGGTCCAGCGTGGTCCTTCCACTGGCTGACCCCGCCGCCCGGACCGAGCCGGTCAATAGGCGCAGCGGATCTGTGGCAGCCAAGGTTGCCACTGCGGACGCCGCAAGCAGTCTGCGCCGAGAGATCTTCACGGCCACTCCCCTTCGGTCGATACTCATTTCGCGAGACCGTGCTCGACTGATCAGCCTCAGCACGATGCATTGGTCATGTTGACACGCGCGAATGGGAGACCGATGGGAACTTGATGGCTAGCCTGGGTTCCGGCCCTTGGGTGTAGGGATGAGTGCTGCGGTCAGGTGGCTGGCCAGTGGCGGCGCGGGGGCGTTGAACGGCGGTGGTGAGGGCCAGTTCGAGCCAGTAGGCGTTCGCAGTGCAGGCGTGGAATGGCAGGTTGCGCATGCCGGTGTCTTTGCCGGTGCGGATGCGGTCGGCGACCCTTGGCGCCAATCCGATCGTGGCTGTGTCACCGCGATCGATCGCTGACCTGAAGCGGGCACTCATGGTTCCCGAACGTCCTCGTGACGCACTGGGACGCGTATTGACGGCGGGCCCGCCAATGCCTACCTGCGCGACCCCTCAGGCAACCTGTTCGGCGTGTTTTCTCCCCCTGTCGAGGCATCACCACGCACCCTGGCGGGCGGGCGTAACGCCGCCCACCGGACCGGCTCCACGGCACCCCGATTCCTGGGCCACCACGAAACGTTGAGGAGACGATCATGTCAGCCCCTGGTGACCTGACCGTTAAGGATCTCCTGCAGGGCCACACCATCAACGTCGTGACAGCCGCACTGTGGCTGCGGGACCTGGTGAGATCCACCATCCCCGACGCGAGCGAGACGGTCTGGCCCGGGTGGCACGGGATCGGCTATCGCCACCCGGAGGCCGGCTACGTCTGCGGCATCTTCCCCCACGAGAGCAACGTCAAGCTGTTCTTCGAATACGGAGCAGACCTTCCCGACCCAGCCCACATCCTCACAGGCTCAGGGCGCCGCGGCCGATCCGTAGCGATCGACCATCCTGACCAAGTCCCGCCCGCCCGGATCATCGACCTGATCGACGCTGCAATCGATCACCGACGCGCGTAGCCGAGCGCTCCCAGCAGTTGCCCACCACACGGCCGCATTGTGTGACTCCTACCGTCCAACTTTGCTGAGAGGCAACGCAGACATGCAGATGATCACGAGTTCTTTCCGTCCCGCATCGAGCCGAAGGCTCACCGGCGTTGCCGTTGCGTTGGTCGCGCTGGCGGCCACATATATCCTGCTACCGGTTGAGGCGGCCGCGGCTCAGTTGGGCACGGACGTCGTCGCCGAGCCCGACCGTGGTGTTCTGACGGTGAGGGCAGCTTCTCTGAAGGCCAACGCCATCACCATCGTGCGGCAGGGCGACCAGTTGATCGTCAGCGATGCGGGGGATTTCATCGGCATTTCGAACTGTCCGCGGATCGACCAGAAACGGGTGTCCTGTTCGATGCGCGGCCTGTGGGACGTCCAGGTGCTCGCGGGCGACTTCGACGACGAGATTGTTTTCGACGCCGTCGACGACTTCGAGTTGATGGTAGGTACCTTGTCCGGTGGGACTGGCGACGACACTTTGAGCCTTGGCCCGTCCGCCGGCCGAGGCGTTCTCCTCGGCGGCCCCGGCAACGACCGCCTGAGCGGTGGAACTGCGGCGGATCGGATGATCGGTGGGGAGGGTGCTGACCGCTTCGCCGGTGGCGATGGCATCGATACCGCGGACTACAGCGACCGTTCGGTCCACGTGAGGGTCAGCATCGGACTCCAACTCCCCGACGGTGAGCAAGGCGAGAACGACAACGTTCTCGATGACGTCGAGAACGTGATCGGAGGTACGGGGCCGGACTCCTTGCAGGGCAACGGCTTGGACAATCAGCTGTGGGGTGGCTCCGGTGAAGACGTGCTCAACGGTGGACCGGGCGACGACGTACTGAGCGGCAACGGTGGTGAGGATCGACTGAACGGCGAAGAGGGCCGTGACGATCTCTTCGGCGGCGATGGCAATGACACACTCGACGGTGGTCTGGGGACGGACCAGGATCTCTTCGACGGCGGGACGGGGTCTGATGTCGCCAGCTATGCCTTCCGGCAGGATTCACTGATCGTCGACAACGATGGTGCCTCCGACGACGGCAGCGGTTCCGAGGGCGACAATGTCAAGCCCAACGTGGAGAGAATCCGCGGTGGTAACGGCAACGACCAGCTGAGCGTTGTGGCGCCCGGGTCCACCCCGGAAATCAACGTGCTCGAAGGCGGACAGGGCGATGACCGGCTCGACGTCAGAGACGGTGGTCCGCGCGATGTCGTCGATGGGGGACTGGGCCAGGACGCCTGCTTCATTGACCCGACCGACACTCCTCGCCTCGCCTGCGAACTGGCTCAGTGAGCTGAGACATACGGACCTCACTGCAGTGGCGGGCCGATCGAGTTCCGGGTGCCGGCTGGTCGTGTGGACGACCAGCCGGCAATCCGGCGTACTCCGCTCGATCACCAGTGGTGGAGGCAAGGTGGTCCTGGAGCGGGATCGCGGAGGACAAGGAATCTGCCGGACCGATCGCGGAAATCTTCACAGCCAAGGGATATGTCGTCGCCAGGGTGAGTATCCGATCAAGCAACGACCGGACGGAAGTTCGCCGCCGTGATCCGTTCTTCATCGTGAGCGCGGGCGATTATATCGGCTGCGATGCTGTGGCCCTGCCGCTGTACTTCCGTCTCAGCGGCACCGAGGCGCTCTTGCATGGTCGCCGCACGCTGACCGCACCAGGCTCGCAGCAGTTCGTGTCGCGGTCGGCCGCGCTCAAGCTAGTCCCTGTACTCCGCATCAGGTGAGGTGGTGTACGGCGTCTTGTTGTAGCTGACGGCAGCCCTTCCGTGCTTGGCTCTGTCTCTGTACTCCTTCTCGCCCTCCACGACCCAGTCCAGAACCGGCCCCGGTGTCGGTCGGCACGCATATTCGGCAATCATCAACGTCCCGTCGGGGGACACGAGTTGGTCCCCGTCAAGTTCGAACCAGTCGGTCTGCGTGAGTAGTTCGGCAACAGGTAGTCCGATGATGCGTCCGAGCCCACCTGGATGGGGTGTCGGTAAGAACGCTGTCAGTGCGCCACGAGGCGCTGTTTGTCCGTACGGAGGTGAGAGACCGCCGTCGCTTCATCGTCGTAGCGGTGGGGTGAAGTTGGGGGCAGCCTGAGCCGGGGGTCGCCGGGAGGGTGGGAGCAGCCTCGACAAAGTCGGGTCGGCCTGGCACTGCCGGATGGGTCGGGCCCGGTGAACGAGACGGGAAGGTATACGTGAGGAACCGGTGCCGTTACGCCTCTTGATTTCTTGCCAGCTCGAACCCGGTGGATATGGG
>NZ_AQUZ01000110.1 GCF_000372465.1 Kribbella catacumbae DSM 19601 | reverse complement strand
GCTAGCCCGGATCTTTCGTGACTCTGTCGCGGGCGGCGGCTCGCGGCTTGGTGGCCGGTTTCGGGGTTGATTCTTGCAGGTGGGTAGGACAGTGGCCCGAGTGTCGTCTCGGGTGGGCGCCGGTTCCAGGGGCCGGGTCTGTTTCGGTTGCTGTGATGGGTGGGGTGTTGTTTTAGCTGGGCGCGGTGAGGGTGTGGAGCCTGGTGAGGCCGGTGTGCAACACCGTGGTCCAGGCGCCGTTGCAGGCGAGGTGCACGATGGTGCGGCGGCCGGTCCGGGCGAGCCTGGCGGCGGTCGAGAACAGTCGCAGGCGTAGGCGTTTGGGCTCCCAGCGGCGAGCCTCGTGGGTGGTGCCGTCGGCGTCGGTGAACGCGAGTAGCTGCATCCAGGTGGTGAGTTCGCAGGCCAGAGCGACGATCGCGCACCAGATCTGATTCTGGTCGAAGTCGTGCAACGGGAGGTTTCTGAGTCCGGTGTCCTTGGCGCAGCGGATGCGGTCTTCGGCGCGTGCCCGGCGGCGGTGGCGTAGTTCGAGGTCGGCGAGTTGTCCGCGGGCCGTGTTGGTCGCGAACGCGGTGATGCGGTGTCCGTCGATGTCGGTGAGGCGCAACTGGGCGCCGGGGTGGGGGCGTTCTTTGCGGACGATCACCCGCATCCCGGCCGGCCACTTCGACAAGTTGACCAAGGCGGTGACGTCGGCGACCCAGGCGCCGTCACGGACCCGGCCATCGCTGTCGATCGCCGGTGTCCACGCCTGCTTCGGGATCCGCGGCAGGGCTTGGGCGAAGTCATCGGGCAGGGTGAACCCGACCGAGTACGACAGCCGCTGCGCCACGATCCAGTCGAGGAACTCGTGGGTGCAGCCGGCCGAGTCGGTACGGATCAGCACCCGGCGCCCCGGCCGCGTCCCCGACCGGTGTCCGGGGAGTTGTTTGAGAGCGTCACGGACCACGGCGATATGGTCAGCGGCCGTGTTCGAGCCGGCGTTCCCGGGCCGCAACCTGATCGCCAGCGGTTCACCAGACCCGTCAGATCCGTGGTCGACGAACGCGCACAACGGATGGAATCCGTAACCCCGCTTGAAGGTTGGCGCCGCGCCTTGCTTATCCGAATGCGCACCCACCAGCGTCGCGTCGAGGTCCACGATCAACGGATCCTCGCCATCGCGTCCGGTGTCCGGTGCGTGCTCACCGGCCAGCGCCCACACCCGCGCCCGGGCAGCAGCCCGCGCAGCGTTGATCGCCTTCAGCACCGCCTCGACGTCGCCGGCCAGCGCATCGACCGTCCGCGACACCGTCGGGTCCGAGGCGACCGGACCGAACAGGCCCGGTTCACCACGCAGCACCGCGATATCGGCCAGACAATCCCCACCCAACCCGAGCATGATCGCGAGATCGGCGATGACCTTGGCCGGATCATGCCTGGCCAACGGCTTACGCCACGGCACCAACGCCCCCGACAGCTCCGTGACCAGGCCACTGGCCCGGACCGCCTCGGTCAGCAACAAGCCACCGGCCTGCGACACCACACCCGATCCGGCCGCATCAACGCGGACATACGGATACAACCCAGTAGTCTTCACCTCGAAGGTGCTCCTCGACTTCGCACGACATGGTCCTAGACAAACCACATCGTCGCTGGTCAGGAGCACCTTTCAGTTCAAGGACACAGCCTCCGCCTCAACAGCCGTGAAAGCCCCGGGCTAGCTGCCATGGTTGCCTCAACCGCTAGGCCCCGGACCCGGAGGCGCAGGGATTGGACCTACACCGGCCGCATACGCACTGAGCGGCTCACCACCGATGACCCAGACACAGCCGACCACGAAGTAGAACAGGATCAGCGAGCCCACCAGACGAGCATGTCCACCCGAACAGGCGACTAGAGAACACATCACCACTCCTTCTTGATATCGGGCCCGCCGTGATGTCGCGTCGCGGCTGCTCATCACCGGCCATATGGCGCCGACGTACTCAGCACACAAGCGGCTATCCACCCGGTCCAGGGCCCGGAGGTGGTGGGATCGGGCCACTGCCAGCGGCGTACGCAGCGGCCGGCTCGCCGGCAAAGCCACCTGCAACAACACTGGTCGACGCGACCGTGCCAGCTAGCACCAGCAGCAACCCGATCAGCCCAACAGGCCAGCGTGAGCGACTGTCTGAACGGTTCATCTGTCCTCCCTTGGACGACATCGAGCCTGCCTCACCAGGATGGGCAAGCGCTGGGAACCGGCGACCGGCGACGTGGCAGTGATGCCGCACGCCCTGACCAATCGAGGCAGCGCCAAATGGCGCATGGGCCACATCCGCGATGCGATGGAAGATCTGCAGCAAGGTCTGTAGATCGCCCTATCAGGCAACCGAACTTGCCCAGAGTTCTGAGCACGTTCTCCTTTGGCAGTATTTCAACATCGAGCGCGGCCGCGTCGAACTGGCTGCTGCCCGCTGGAATGAGGCCATCGCCGCCGCGACCGCAGGGTTGTACTCCCGACTGGCTACCTGTACGCCACCAGCGCGACTACTAAGTCCACCGGATCACCGAAGGCTCCCCCGTGGACTCAGCCGCGAGCTCCCCGGGGAAGCTTCCTGTTCGAGGATCACCGAATACGAGCAGCCGTCGTCGTACAGATCTAGCCGGCGTGGGCGGGTGAACGTCGGGGTGGTGTTACTTGAAGAACTGACCATCAGGTTCGCTGGGGCCGCCGTACAGACCTCGCGCAGGTCAGGGCCTACGGTCGGGTTCGGCGGCCCCAGCGAGTGGGCCTTCGCCGGCTCTGAGGAAAACCGGCGAGCAACCCCCCTCGCCAGGTGGCGCAGCCCGGCCAACCGCCCACCGCTGGACCACAACCGGACTGCACCTCCTGACAAGCACCAATCGCCCCAAGTCATGGGGGACTCTCTCGTCGACAGCAGCTTCTCCCCCAGACTGGCAAGCTGCGCTGGGAAACCGATGGGCATCACGGGCAGCTACTTTCTCACCTCTGCGCTGCAGGAGCATCGCGGTGCCGCGCCGGCCAGTCGGGCCGCCAACCACGATGACGTCGTACTCCTCCGGAACGCTCAAGACGCGGGCTCGATCGAACGACCAAAGGTGACAGCGTCGAGCACCGGGCCGGGCGCCGATTTACGCAAATCCGCGTCTGGAAGGACACCCAGTGCCCCGTTGATAATCGCGAACGCGAGCCGGAGCCCGACGAAAGCCGTGATGGCGAAGATGCGTGAGTCGTCGTACCCGGCGTCGCGGAGCGCTTGAACATCCTGTTCGCTGATCGCCGAAGGGTCGCGGGCGACCCGGCGTGCCCAGCGTGCGAGGGCCTGCTCATTGGCGTCCAAGCCCTCATCATTGCCCCGGATTACGCCGGCGGCCGTATCCGCGTCGCTCGCCAGCGCCAGCCGCGAACCCCAGACCAGCGTGCAGTACGAGTCGCCCAGTGCAGACAAGGCCGCGGCCAATAGCACAGTACGCTCGCGCTTGCTCAGCTCGCCCGGCAGGCTCATCTGTTTGGCAAGCGAGAGAAGGCTGATCATCTCTTCAGGCTGGTTGGCCCACAGCCGGGACACATTCATCACGTAGCCGGGGTCGGCGACATCTTCGTCGAAGAGCACCTGCACCGCTGGTGTGATATCTGCAGGACGGAGAAAGCCAGTCGCACTCATGATGCTTCTTTCTGTACGCCGCCTCGATCCATGCCGACCGAGAGCTGTCAGCTATTTCTACGTGTGGCGCACTCAGCGAAACATGAGCTTGCAGTACTCAGCTGGTATTCTCGCGTACTCAGATCTGGGCAAGAGCCGATGGTTATACCTAGTTCAGGTCAGCCCATTTCGCGGCTGCGTCCTTGCGGTTTCGCACCTCCAGCTTCTGCAGAACAGCCGCCACATGATTGCCTGCGGTACGGACGGAAAGCACCAATCGCTCGGCAATCTCGGCGTACACCTGAACGGCGCAGTCCGCCGCCGCATACTGGTCTCGAAGCCAGGCATCCTCCACCATGGCTGAGCACGCCGGCGCGAGCCACCGCATCTCCCCGGCGGCCTCCGCTGTCTGCACGTGACAGTCTGAGCCGACGAATGTCGACTGCGGGTACGTCTGAGCCATCAGAATTGTCGACGCACCCGACCCACAGCCCGCATCTGCAACTGTAACTACTCGCAACCCACGAGGTGCTCTGAACCGTGCTCGTGCTGCCCGACACCGTCACCGGCGCGAAGGCATCAGCCACACGATCCAGAGCTCACAGGGTCCCGGTGGCGAGGCGAAATCCGCCCGGTGCTGCCTGCTGGTCGCCCGGTCAGGCGGGCGGCGGTGCGAAAAACTCGAGCGGCACACCGTCGGGATCCTTGAATGATAACCCCGACCCGTAGTGCGCATCGACGATGCCGCCGTGCTTGATGCCGAGCTCGTCGAGCCGGCCCCGCCAGCCCTCCAGCTCCGCGCGATCCCCGCAGGTGAAGGCGACATGATCCAGCCCCGGCCGCCGTTCGTCGTACCCACTCGTCCACGGCCCGTCCGGAAATCCGTGCAGACCGAACAACATCCCGCCGTCGATCGCGAACACCACATGCCGAAACGGACCGGTGTCCTCGTCGAGCACCGCCTCGGCATCGAACAGCTTCGAGTACCACGGCACACTCACCCCGAGGTTCGACACCGTCACCGCCACGTGCGTAACGCTAGGAAATGCTCCCATCACAAACTCCTCATTCTCAGTAGTTCTTCGGCGCGGTCACACCGAAGCCAAAGACACGCGATATCTGCGCATCCCCCGTCCAGCACGCCCACAGCAGGCCTTATCGCTCTGCCTCCAGGCTCGATTCTGCAGCGACGAACGCCTCCGCAGACCACCACCGCCGAAACGTTTCCGGCCCAACCACCTCAACCAGCTCACTCGTCTGCGACGTATGAGCCCGCACGGCCGCGATCTTCCGATCAAGCTCCGCACCAGTCAGCTCGACGTAGAGCGCGAGCTCGTCCTCCGGCGTCACCGGTCCATTGCCCGACATCCACAGCCCAACCCGCTCGTTGAGCGCGCGCCACTCCTCGTGAAACCCGGGCGTCAACGTCGCATACAACAAACGCCCGCGCCTCCCCGACGCCCGCCAAGCCGCCGTCGTCCACGACGACACGGTCCGGTGATCCGGATGCCCAGTCATCCCATCCGGCCCAAACGTCAGAATCGTGTCCGGCTGAACTTCGGCAATAACCTCCGCCACAGCCTTTGAACCGACCGCCGGCAGAACTGCAGCGCAAGCCCCGTCCATGAATCCCAACGACCGATGGTTGAGAACACCGACGTGCCCAAGGCTCGCTACCAGCTCCCCCCGCCGCATCGCCGCCACCTGCTCCGTCGAAACGCCGTCCGGCTCAGGCACCCCAAGCTCACCATAGGTCGCTGTTGCCACCGCCACTCGATGACCCGAATCAATCAGTGCGCCCATCAACCCCGCCGACAGGTAGGCCTCATCATCCGGATGAGCCCAGACCCCCAGCACCGTCCCCATCGCATCGAGTTCCATCGCCACTGCGCACCCCCTTTGTCTCGGCTACTAGGCAACATTTCTACGCATCTCCTCACCCATGCGCATGAGCTCCGATTACTCAGGTAAGCCACCTCAGATACTCAGATCTGGATCCTCAGGTCGCTAGGTAGCCGTCTGACCGCGACGGCCCAACCGTAGAGATTCGCCACCAGTTCCCCACGACGCCCTTTCAGCATCCTGACGGTCCGCTTCGAGCTCACCTGCGATCCCTGGGATATCGAGAAGCGCCGGCTGGTCGTCCACGGAGGCACGTGTCCAGGCCCAGTCCCCCATCGACTAGATCGCGCGGTCCGCCATCCCCGACGTCGAGCTCATCGTGGCCCTGACCGCCTTGCAGGAGGTTGATCTCCGGGGTGGACGAAGGTGCCGCAACACTGAGCTGGTCGTTGCCGGCACCACCGCGGATTGTCTCCATAGTTGGCTTGACGGTGTCCCCCTCGTTACCGCTCCCGTCGTCGAAGACTCCGTCGTTGTCAACGATCAGCGTGTCTTGCCGAAGGGTGTAGTCGGCGATGTCCGCCCCTGCTCCACCGTCGAAGGAAGTCCGGTTCCGTTCCCAGACCGCCGTCGAGGGTGTCGCCGCCCTCACCGCCGAAGAGCGGGTCACGGCCACCCTCACTATTCAGCCGATCTTCGCCGCCGTTGCCGCTGAGGACGTCATCGCCCGCACCACCGTTGAGGACGTCGGCACCGGAGCCACCCCAGAGTTGATTGCCCAGGACGGCGGCCTATTCGGTTGTGCGGACGGTCGCCCAGTGTTTTCCCAGTGGCTTGAGTGACACTTCACGCCAAGGCATCGGCGAACCGGGCCATACCGGCTGTGATCGCCGCTGAAGGGTGGAGTGGGGCGATGAACGGTTGGCGTCGGCGCAGGGTGTGGGGTTGTGCGGTTGTGCTGGGGGTGGCGCAGGTGGCGGTCTCCGGCGCGGCGGCGCAGGCCGCGACCTCGACTCAGGTCCGGATCGACCAGGGGGTCTTGTCGGTCGTGGCGGCCCCGGGCCAGCACAACGGGTTCTCCGTTCTTGTGTACTCCGGTGTCGCGTTCGTGAACGACCACGCGAATCCGATCGTGCCGGTCTACCCGTGCCGGAAGGCGGCCGACACCTTCAACCCGAACAGGGTGTCGTGCCCTGTTGATGGGACCACCCGGTTGCTGATCGATTCCGGCGACGGCAATGACAGCGCTGATGCGGGTGGCCTGCCGGCAACCCTGCGGCTGGGGCCGGGCAACGACTCCGCACGCTCCACGGCCAGAGACTCGCTGATCGATCTGGGCGCGGGCGACGATTTCGCCACCGTCAGCGGCGGCGGCACCGTGATCGGTGGACCGGGGATCGATCGTGGCTCGGGCGGCCAGGGCGACTTCGGCGCGGAGGGTGTCCGCATCTCGCTGGACGACGTGGCCAACGACGGGATGCCCGGCGACCGGACCAACAACATCGGTTCGGACGTGGAGAATCTCGCCGGCAGCCTGGGCCACGACACCCTGACCGGCAGCGACGCGAACAACCACTTCACCGGTGAATTCGGTTCCGACGTGATCGAGGGGCGCGGCGGTGACGACACGATCCAGGACGGTCCCTTCTCGCCGTCGCGGTACGACGGGCCGGACTCGTTCGCAGGTGGCTCGGGGGTCGACACTGTGTCCTACGCGGATTCCTCCAGCGGGCCTGTCGCCCGGACGATCCGGCTCGACGACCAGGCCAACGACGGCCAGGTCGGGGAGAACGACGACGTGCGTTCCGACGTGGAGAACATCACCGGTGGCGATGGGAACGATCTTCTGGTCGGCAACTCCGCGAACAACAGGCTGCTCGGCGGCGCCGGCAACGACACCCTGCACGGCGGCACCGGCGACGACCTGCTGATCGGCGACTCGGGGACCGACACGGCCGACGGCGGCACCGGCACCGACACCTGTCAAACCGAGAACCATACCGGCTGCCCCTGAG
>NZ_AQUZ01000109.1 GCF_000372465.1 Kribbella catacumbae DSM 19601 | reverse complement strand
CCCGCCCTGGCCGCGGCCCAGCCCACTCCAGGCCCGACCCAGTCCGCCCTGACCGCGGCCCAGCCTGCTCTGCCTCCACCTCAGACCGCTGCGGTCTGGCCCCTCAATCCACGGCCCGAGATCGTCCGCGGCTTCGAACCACCACCCAAACCCTGGCTCCCCGGCCACCGCGGTCTGGACCTGCGAGGCTCCCCCGGCCAACAGGTCCGCTCCGCAACCCCCGGCAAGGTCACGTACGCCGCGGCGCTGGCCGGCCGCGGCGTCATCGTCATCACCAACGGCCCACTCCGCACCACCTACGAGCCGGTCATAGCCACGATCCGCGTCGGCACCACAGTCATCCCAGGCACCCCACTGGGCCACCTCTCCGCAGCCGGCTCCCACTGCGCCCCCACCACGTGCCTCCACTGGGGCCTACTCCAGGCAACCACCTACCTGAACCCCTTGGCCCTACTCCCCCAACGCCCCATCCGCCTACTCCCAACCACCCCAGCCCCCACCAACACCCGCTCCGCACCGGCCGGACCGCTGTCAACCCACCCAGCCGGCCCACCTCTCACGCCAGCCAACGCCCCGCCGAGCACCCGCCTGGTGGCGAACGCCTCACCACGAGGCGGTCTGGCCTCAGGCGTGATCGTCGGCCTTGCAGCCGCCGCCACCCTCATCGGCAGCCTGCTGATCAGGCGGCACTGATGCCAACCACCAACCCCAGACGCTTCAGCCAACTGCTCGCCACCATCCGGCGCAGCTGCGGCGACCTGCCGACACCCAACGTGCCGCTCGCCTTTCGCGACCGGCGCACCCACGGCGTCCGATTGGCCTCGACAGCGCTGCTTGCCGCTCGCGACCGACTCGCCTGCGGCGTCCAGCCAGCGTCTAGCGTCCACCCGCGGCGTCCTGCTGATCGCCGGGGCGTCAACTCGTCGAGCCGAGAGCAGATCAGCTCCCAGGGACCCGCGCCTGCCAAGCGTCCTCGTCGCGCGAGCGCCGCTCGACCCCAGCCGGCAGCTTCCCCTTGGCAAGATCAATCAACGTCGTGTGCTCCAGCACGTCCCGCAGGCTCGCCCGCGCCGCGATCCACACCCGCTGCAGCACGACCGCCCGCTCGTTGTAGGCGACGCTCTCAGGCCGCACACCAGAGATGCTCACGATCGGCCCATCCACCGCGCGCATCACGTCGGCGACCGAGATCTCGTTCGGGTCGACCGCGAGCTTCCACCCGCCGGCCTGACCACGCTGGCTCGACAACACCCCGGCGCGACGCAGATCGGCGAGAATCCCCTGCAGGAAGCCATGCGGAATCCCCTGCGCACGGCTCAGTTCCTCGGCGGACACCACCGAGGGGTCGTTCGCCACCCACCGCTGGGTGATCTCGATCAGCGCCCGCAACGCATAGTCAGACTTCGCCGAAACCCGCATACTCCGCAGTCTGCCGTATCCAGGCCCAAGGTCAGGCGCGCGGATGCGCTTGTTCGTAGGCGCGTCGTAGCCGATCGCCGGACACATGCGTGTAGATCTGCGTGGTCGCCAACGATGCGTGACCGAGCAACTCCTGCACGCTGCGCAGGTCTGCCCCGCCTTCGAGCAGATGCGTCGCCGCCGTATGCCGCATCCCGTGCGGCGACAGATCGGGCGCGTCGACCGCATCGATCCGGGCGTGCACGAGTCGCCGAACGGTCCGCTGATCGATCCGCGCCCCCCTCGCCCCGAGGAACAACGCCGGCCCGCTCCCCGGCCGGAACAACTTCGGCCGCGCCACGTCCAGCCACCCGTCCAGCGCAGCACCCGCCGGTACGCCGTACGGGACCGAGCGTTCCTTGCGGCCCTTGCCGAAGACGCGGACCACCCGGCGGCCGGGGTCGACATCGTCGAGGTCGAGCGCGCAGAGTTCGCCGACCCGGATACCCGTTGCGTAGAGCAACTCCATGATCGCCAAGTCACGCAGCCCAACCGGGCTGCCGTCGTCCGCCGCGACCGCGGAGGCGTCGAGCACCGCGCGGGTTTCTGCCTGGCCGAGCACGCCCGGCAGCGACTTGTGCGGCTTGGGGCTGGCGAGCAGCGCGCCTGGGTCGGTCTCGATCCGCCCGGTCCGCTGCGCCCAGGCGGTGAACACCCGGGCGGCCGTCGCGCGCCGCGCCATCGTGCTGCGCGACTTGCCGAGGCTCTGCTGCTTGGCCAGCCACGACCGCAGTCCGCGGATGTCGAGGCCGCTCAGCTCATCGTGACCAAGCCGAGTCAAATGATCGATTAAATCCGTCACGTCGCCGATGTAGGCTCGCACCGAATGTTTGCTGAGGTCTCTTTCCGCCGTCAGATGCCGTTCGTAGTCAGCCAGTAACACAGAGAAACCTGCCATGGAGGAAGGGGTTTCGCTGACGTCGTCCGGCACCATGTCCTGACCATGCGGGAGCGACCGCGGCATCGCAAGCCACCGCGCGGCGGATACCCCGAGGAGGTCTGGCCCGAAACCCACTGGTCGACTACTGTTCGGCCCGATTGCCCTAGTAGCAACGGAGGCACCCCTGACCATGGCCCCCTCAGCGAACGGACAGACCGTAGGCCGGCGCCTGCCGGTCGAGTCGGCGTTCACTCGAGTCGAGGATGCGCGGCACCGTCTGCCGCGCTTGTTCGGTCGTCGCGACCTAGTCGTACTTGGACTTGGCGTGATGATCGGGTCCGGCATTTTCAGTCTCAGCGGTAAGCAAGCGGCCAACGTCGCCGGCCCCGCTGTGATCCTGTCGTTCCTGATCGCCGCAGTGGTCTGCGTACTGGCCGCGGCCTGTTACGCCGAACTGTCGTCCACGATCCCCGTCTCGGGCAGCGCGTACACCTTCAGCTACGTCACCTTCGGCGAGATGTGGGCCTGGCTGGTCGGCTGGGCACTCGTGCTGGAGCTCGTCACGGCCGCGGCGATCGTGGCCAGAGTCTGGTCGGCGTACTTCCTCGCGACTCTCGAAGGTTTCGGTGTGTCCCTGCCCGCGGGAGTGGCGCAGTACTTCGGACCCGAGGCCAAGGTCAACCTGGTCGCGCCGCTGCTGCTACTGATCCTGACCGCGCTGGTCGTCACCGGCACCAAGCTGTCGGCCCGCGTGCTCACCGTCGTCGTCCTGGCGAAGGTTGCCGTGATCGTGCTGGTCGTCGTGATCGGCGCCACGCACATCAACTTCGACAACTACCGCCCGTTCATCCCGGACGCGCGCCCCGCACCCGCGACGGCCAGTCCGACCTTGCTCAGCTGGATCCTGGACTCGTCGTTCGGCTCGTTCGGCATGATGGGCATCTTCACCGCGGCCAGCTCGATCGTCTTCGCCTACATCGGCTTCGACCTGATCGCGACCGCGTCCGAGGACGCCCGCAACCCGCGCAAGACGGTGCCGCAGGGCATGCTGCTCGGCGTCGGCGCCGTCACGATCTTGTACGTCGCGATGGCGGTCGTGCTGGTCGGGATGCGCCCGTTCGGCGAACTGGGTGGCGCCGCGCCGGTGTCGGAGGCGATGTCGGCCGTCGGCGTGGGCTGGGCGGCGAAGGTGGTCAATCTAGGGGCCTTGCTTGCCCTGATGACGGTGATCATGGTCGTTTTGATCGCCCAGAGCCGTGTGCTGTTCAACATGGGTCGTGACGGCCTGCTGCCGAAGAGCCTGGGCCGGGTCAGCCGGGTCTACTCCTCCCCCGCCCGGGCCGCCTCCGCGGCCGGTGCGGCCGCGATCCTCCTCACCCTGTACCCGAAGGTGCTCGAGCTGGAGGAGCTGCTGGTCATCGGCGCGCTCTTCTGCTTCGCCTTCTGCGCGGTCGGCGTGCTGACGCTGCGGCGCACAGAGCCGAACCTGGAGCGCGGTTTCCGGGTCCCGATGGTGCCGCTGATCCCGCTGCTCTCCCTGGGCGCGACGCTGTGGCTGATGCTCAACCTGAAGACGAGCACCTGGACGAAGTTCGGCATCTGGATGGTGGTCGGTCTGGCGATCTATGGTCTGTACGGCCGCTGGCACAGCCGCCTGGCGAACGAGGACAGCTGGGACTTCGACATCGGCGACACGGACCGCGGAACGGGCGGCCTGCAGGCGATCCGGCACGAGCCGGACACCGGCGAGCTGCGGGCAGTCCGGACGCCGCCGAAGTCGACGCGCGGAAAACACATGCGCAACTGATCCAGCGAAGGGCAGTTGTCCACAGGCCCTGAAGTCGCCCGCGAAATCGGTGAAAACCCCGGCATGTTCTTAGTCGGAGGTGGTCATCGATGCGAACCACGGGAGCAGTCGGGCAGTACGGCGAAGATCTCGCCGCCAGGTATCTGGTGGAGAACGGCTTCACGATCCTGGAGCGCAACTGGCGTTGCGCGCAGGGCGAGATCGACATCGTCGCCCGGGAGGCGCGGACCCTCGTCGTCTGCGAGGTGAAGACCCGGCGAGGGCTGAACTACGGCTCTCCGCTCGAGTCGATCACCTACCGCAAGCTCAGCAAACTCCGTCAGCTGGTCGGCCACTGGCTGCGGGAGCACGAGGTGCGGCCCGGCGAGATCAGGATCGACATCGTCGCCGTGCTCCTGCCGCACGGCGGCGCCCCGAGTGTCGACCACGTCAGGGGCGTGGCCTGATGCCGCTCGCCCAGGCCTGGTCCGTTGCCCTCGTCGGATTGGAGGGCCACCTCGTCGAGATCGAGGCCGACATCGCCCAGGGTCTCCCGAAGACCACCTTGATCGGCCTGCCGGACGCCTCGCTGTCCGAAGCTCGCGACCGGGTCCGCGCCGCGGTGGTCAACAGCGGCGAGAAGTTCCCCGACCGCAAGGTGACCATCGGCCTCTCCCCCGCGACCCTGCCCAAGACTGGCTCTCACTACGACGTCGGCATAGCGTGTGCGCTCCTCGCGGCCGCAGGTGTGATCGACAATCAGCGCCTGCGGCAGGTGGCGATCATCGGCGAGCTCGGCCTCGACGGCCGCATGCGCGAGGTCCGCGGTGCCCTCGCGATGACGCTGGCCGCCGCCCGGTCCGGATTCGAGCGAGTTGTCGTCCCCGAGCTGAATGCGGGCGAAGCCAGGCTGGTTCCGGGCATCGAGGTCTATGGGATGCGATCTCTACGCCAGGTGCTCGCTCTGCTCCGGCAGACCGAGATGCCCGACGAGGAGCCGCCGCGAGCGGAGCCCAGGCTCATCTCCGAGTCGCTCACGCGGGTTCCCGAGGTCGATCTTCACGACGTCATCGGCCAGCGTGAAGGACGTAAGGCGATCGAAGCGAGCGCCGCCGGTGGACATCACATCTACCTGCACGGCCCGCCCGGTTCCGGCAAAACCATGCTCGCCGAACGCCTGGCCGGCCTGCTGCCGGATCTCAGCACCGACGACTCCCTGGAGGTGTCCGCTGTCCACTCGCTGGCCGGTCTGCTCACCAACGACGCCGAACTGGTCGTGCGGCCGCCCTTCATCGCTCCACACCACACCGCCTCCCTCCCCAGCCTGATCGGTGGCGGCTCCGGCATGCCGCGTCCCGGCGCCATCAGCTGCGCCCATCGAGGGATCCTCTTCATCGACGAGGCCCCCGAGATGCATCCGCTGACGCTCGACACCCTGCGCCAACCACTCGAATCCGGTTTTATCGAGGTCCACCGGGCGGCGGCGGTCGCCAAGTTCCCAGCCCGCTTCCTACTGGTCCTCGCAGCCAACCCCTGCCCCTGCGGCCTTGCCGGTACGCCGCACGGCGTCTGCAACTGCACTCCGCAGAACTTGAACCGCTATCGCCAGCGCATCAGCGGTCCGATCAAGGATCGAGTCGACATCCAGCGCCAGATCCTGCCCGCCGCGCGAGGTGAAGCTGATGGCGATCGCCCGGAGTCCACCGCCGAGGTGGCAGCCAGGGTCCGACTCGCGCGCGACCGCCAGGCCCACCGCTACCTCAACACCGGCTGGGCGCTGAACAGCGAGATCCCCGGCCCGATCCTCCGCCGCGAGTATCCGATCGACGAGCCGAGCCAACGCCTGCTCGAAGACCACTACGCCGAAGGCCGCCTGACCGCCCGAGGCTTCGACCGCGTCTCCCGCCTCGCCTGGACCCTCGCAGACCTCGACGGCTCCACCACGCCCACCGTCGCCCACACCCACCAAGCCTTCCAACTCCGCACCGGCATCCCGCTGACTCCCCTCGCAGATGCCCGTCCCATCCGAGAGGCCACCTCATGACCACCTCAATCCCCTCATCGCCCCTGCCCACGTCCGTCGCAGCACCGCTGTCCACGTCCATGCCTTCGCCCTCGCCCTCGCCCTCGCCCTCGCCCTCGCCCTCAGGCGTACCCGCGCCGTCGTCCAGTGCTCGTACAACTGGCGGTGACGACGAGCGGATTGCTCGGGCAGGGCTGTCGCGAGTGGTGGAGCCCGGAGACCCGGCGGCGGTGGCCACGTTCGACGGATTTGAGGCTCAGGAACTGTGGGCGGCATTGCACGAGAAGCGACCCATGTTCGAGCGATGGGCTCCGCGGGTCGCTGAGGCTCGTCCGGAGGTTGATCTCGAGCGCGCGGCGGCGGCCGGCGCGCGGTTCGTCATCCCGGGCGACGACGAATGGCCAGAGCAGGTGGAGGTGCTGGCCGATGCGGGGCTGCAGAGCCGTCGCGGCGGCGTACCGTTCGGGCTTTGGGTTCGCGGGCCTGAGCACTTGCGGGAGACGCTCGCGAAATCAGTCGCCGTGGTCGGCGCCCGCGCGTGTTCGTCGTACGGCGAACACGCTGCTTCCGAACTTGCTGCCGGACTTGCCGATGAGGGCGTCACAGTAGTCTCCGGCGGCGCTTATGGCATCGATGCCGCGGCGCACCGTGGAGCCCTCGCGAGCGGAGGTCTGACCGTCGCCGTGCTCGCTTGTGGAGTCGATGTCAGCTACCCGAAGAGCAACACGGCACTCTTCGATCGAATCGCCGAAACGGGCTTGCTGGTCAGCGAACTCCCGCCGAGATGCTCACCCACCAAACTGCGTTTCCTCGCCCGCAACAGACTGATCGCCGCAACCACCCTCGGCACCGTCGTGGTCGAAGCCGCCATCCGCAGCGGCGCCCTGAACAGCGCGGGTTGGGCCGAGCAATGCGGCCGGCAAGTACTCGCCGTCCCAGGCTCGATCACCTCGCGGATGTCAGAAGGCGCACACCTCCTGATCCGCGAACGCAACGCCGCCCTGGCCACCAACGTCGCCGACATCCTCGAGGCGATCTCCCCCATCGGCACCCACATCACGACCTACCCCCACGCCCCCGCCACCCCCACCGACAACCTCGACCACGACCTCAGCCGCACCCTGGACGCCGTCCCCGTACTACGCCCGGTCCACGCCACCCGCATAGCCACCACAGCCGGCCTAGACCTAGAAACCACCCAGGAATGCCTAGAAACCCTCGCCGAAGCCAACCTCATCGAATACACCCAATCCGGCTGGCACCTCTCCCCCACCCACCGCCAATCCCTCTAACCCACCACCCCACCCACCAACCTCCCCCCGGACACCCCACACGCCCGCCCCGTGTGCCCTACCCCGGCATCCCCCCACACCCCGCAGGGCCACGCACCGCGCGCCCCTGCCACCCAGCGTCCACATCCCACACCCC
>NZ_AQUZ01000108.1 GCF_000372465.1 Kribbella catacumbae DSM 19601 | reverse complement strand
AGGAGGGGCGAACCCCACCCCTGCTGGCGAACCCCACTCTTGCTGGCGAACCCACCGCCGCTGGCGAACCCCACCAGGAGGGGCGAACCCACCGCCGCTGGCGAACCCCGGCAGTGGGGGATGGAGCCCGGCGGGGGAGGGCGTAGTACGACTATTTCCACTGGTCCGGTACCGTGCCGGGGATGTGACCGGCGGGTAGTACTGGACTGGAGGAGTGACAGATGGGCGAGTTCGTCAACCTGACGGTGGCCGACGGGGTCGGCACGATCCGGCTGGACCGGCCGAAGATGAACGCGCTGAACATCCAGGTCCAGGACGAGATCCAGGCCGCGGCTGCCGAGGCCGGCGCGAACGACGATGTGCGTGCGGTGGTGATCTACGGCGGCGAGCGGGTGTTCGCGGCCGGCGCGGACATCAAGGAGATGGCCGACATGTCGTACGCCGACATGGTCCGCCGCTCAGGTCCGCTGCAGGCCTCACTGTCCGCGGTCGCCGCGATCCCGAAGCCCACGGTCGCGGCGATCACCGGCTACGCGCTCGGTGGCGGCTGTGAACTGGCGCTCTGCGCCGACTATCGGATCGCCGCCGACGACGCCAAGCTCGGCCAGCCCGAGATCCTGCTCGGCATCATCCCCGGCGCGGGCGGCACCCAGCGGCTGTCCCGGCTGGTCGGCCCGTCCAAGGCCAAGGACATCATCTACACCGGCCGATTCGTGGACGCGGCCGAGTCGCTGCAGATCGGCCTCGTCGACAAGGTCGTCCCGGCCGCTGAGGTGTACTCCGCTGCCGTCGCCTGGGCGTCGCAGTTCTCCCGTGGCGCCGCGCTGGCGTTGCGCGCCGCCAAGGAGGCGATCGACGCCGGCCTCGGGGTCGACCTGCACACCGGGCTGGAGATCGAGCGACAGCAGTTCGCGGCGCTCTTCGCCACCGAGGACCGCTCCATCGGGATGAAGTCCTTCGTCGAGAACGGCCCCGGCAAGGCCGAGTTCAAGGGAATCTGATGACCACTTCCGCCGCCAAGCCCGCCGCCACCGCCGAAGAGGTCGAGGCGGCCTGGAACGACAACAAGCTCGCCCAGGTGCTCTACCACGACTGGGAAGCGTCGACCTATGACGAGAAGTGGTCGATCTCGTACGACGAGCGCTGCGTCGACTACGCCCGGGACCGGTTCACCGACGTGGCCGGCACCGACGGCTGGCCGTACGGCAAGTCGCTCGAGATCGGCGCGGGTACAGGCTTCTTCACGCTGAACCTGAAGCTGGCCGGAGTACTCGCCGAGGCACACGTCACCGACCTGTCGCCCGGCATGGTCGAGGCGGCCAAGCGCAACGCGGCGACCCTCGGCTTCGCGATCGAGGGCAAGGTCGCGGACGCGGAGAAACTCCCGTACGACGACGACACCTTCGACCTGGTGATCGGGCACGCGGTGATCCACCACATCCCGGATGTCGAGCTGGCGTTCCGCGAGATGCTGCGCGTACTCAAGCCGGGCGGGCGCTTCGTGATCTGCGGCGAACCGACCCGGTACGGCGACTTCGTGGCGCGGCGGTTGTCGCGGCTGACCTGGTGGGCGACCACCAACGTGACCAAGCTGCCCGCACTGTCGCACTGGCGCCGGCCGCAGTCCGAGCTCGACGAGTCCTCGCGGGCGGCTGCGCTGGAGGCTGTGGTCGACCTGCACACTTTCGACCCGGACACGCTCGCCCGGATGGCTACGCGGGCCGGTGCGATCGACGTACGGACTGTCACCGAGGAGTTGCTGGCTGCTTGGGTCGGGTGGCCGATCCGGACGTTCGAGGCCGCAGTACCGGAGGAGAAGCTCGGGTTCGGGTGGCGGATGTTCGCGTACAAGTCGTGGCTGCAGCTGTCCAAGGTCGACAAGGCGCTCTCGCAGGTCGTACCGGACGAGCTCTACTACAACGTGTCGATCACGGGTGTCGCTCAGTAGCGGTGTACATACTGGACGGATGCGGTTGCTGACGGCGGCGAATCTGCGCTGGGTGGTGCGCCACCGGGCGTGGACGCCGTACTACCTGAAGCGGTACTGGCGCTTCGCCTGGTTCAAGCTGCGGCACCCGCAGGTGATCACCGAGGGATTCGTCTTCCTCGGCAAGAAACTGGAGATCGTCGCGCGGCCCGGGCACGGGCGGCTGGTCCTGGGCCAGTGGGTGCACCTCGGCGACGAGACGCGGCTGCGCGCGCACGAGGGCACGCTGCGGATCGGCGACAAGGTCGTGTTCGCGCGCGACGTGACGGTGAACTGCTACCTGGACGTCGAGATCGGCGCGTCCACGTTGATCGCGGACGGGACCTACATCTGCGACTTCGACCACAAGACCGAAGACCTCGGCCTGCCGATCAAGGACCAGGGCCTGGTCAAGTCGCCGGTCCGGATCGGCCCCGACTGCTGGCTGGCCACGAAGGTCACCGTCACCCGCGGCGCCGACATCGGCCGCGGCGTAGTGATCGGCGCCAACAGCGTTGCCCGAGGCAACATCCCGGCGTACTCCGTGGCGGTCGGCATCCCCGCCGTCGTGGTCCGCGACCGAGTAGCCCGCTACGAAGCCGACACCGCCCGCCGCGCCTACCTGGCGGACCTAGCCCAATCCAACGCCGAAACCACCGCCCGCCTCCACGCAGGCAAACCCCCCACGCCCCCGGCTACGCCCACCACGCTTTCCCCTGCGCCCACCACGCCCCCGGCTACGCCCACCACGCTTTCCCCTGAGCCCAGCTCAGACATTTCCCCAGAGAACCCCGCGGCGCAGCGCACCTCAACCACCGCGATGGCGTCCGCCGCAAGCGAGCGGACCCCCGCCACAGCGCCCCTCACGCCAACTTCGCCCCCACCCGACTCGGTGGCCCCTCCGACTCACTCCGCGGCGCAGCGCACCTCGCCTTCAGCCTTTGCAGGTGAAGAGACAGCGGATGGCGCGCACGGCAGCGGCGTACGGGTGACTGCTGAGCAGGCAGAAGTAGCCAGGGGGTTCTCAAGTTACTCACCAGTCGGGCACTATGTCCCCGAGGTCGTCGAAGAGGAGACGCAGCGTGGCTGATCAGACCGGCGCGGCCCGGCTGGCGGCGGATTCGTCCGCCCCGGCGGACGCCGTACGGTCCGTTCCACCCGCCGCGGAGGCGGACATCCGGTCGGTTCTGGACCAGGCGGCCGCCGACGGCTCGATCACCGACGCGCGGCACCGGGCGGTCGAACCGGTCCCGATCGTGGCTGCGGATGTGACTGATGGTGCGGATCTGGCTACGTTGGAGGCAGCGGACGGCGAGCCGTCCGCACCGATCTGGAGGGTGCGGCGCAAACTGTCGCCGCGCCCGGTACCGGGCAACCGACGCAGAAAACCGCCGGTGCCGGCACCGGCGACGGACGACGAACCGACCCCGGCTGAGGAGATGGACGACGTGGGTACTCAACCCGACAAGGCGGCCAAGGCCGCCGATGCGGAGAAGGCGGTGACGACGGACGTGGGACCTGAGGAGACTCCCGCGACCGATGCGTCCACCGGCAGCCGCGGTACGACCGCGACCGCGACGAAGCCCGCGAAGCCGAAGACGGCCGCGGAGATCGTCGCCGAGCAACGCGCCCGCGAGAAGGCTGCGGCCGAACGACCCAAGGACGACACCGCGGTGACGAAGCCCGTCACCCGGCAGCCCGCCGCGCCGAGTTCGCCGGCCAGGTCCGGTGCCACTGTGCCCAAGGCAACCAAGCCGGTCGCGGTGAAGAAGACTGTTGCGTCCTCCTCATCGTCATCCGACAAGGGCAAGGCAGCGTTGTCCGCGGTGGGATCCGGCGTCAAACGCTTCCGGAACCTGGTGGCATCGCTGGTCTGGCTGATCGCGGTGATCGCGGCCGGTTTGCTTGCCCTGGGCGCCTTGTTCACGGCGCTGGACCAGGCCAACCAGAGCAACGAGATCGTCAAGTGGGTGCTGGAGCGCGGCCACGACCTGGTGGGCCCGTTCAAGGACCTGTTCCGGTTGGAGACGGCGAAGAACACCTTGCTGGTCAACTGGGGGATCGCGGCGCTGGTCTACCTGATCATCGGCAAGATCGCCGAGCGCTTCATCCGCCCCTGAGCTCTTCCTGTACTCCGTGGGCCGGGTGCTGTACTACGTGGTCCGGGGCCGGGCGACGACGATGAGGTCGAGGCTGTCGTCGAGTTCGCCCGCCCGGATCACGAAGTCCTGGTAGCTGGTTTCCGTCACCAGTTGGACCAGGTCCGCGGGCCAGTCCGCGTGATCCGACGCCAGTTGCGCATCCACGCAGGATCCGTGCTCCTGCTCCCATGCGGTCAGCCTCTCGCCATGCCAGAGCCCGAGCGTCTGGACGATCTCCAGATCCGCCTCGACCAGCTCCGCGAACTCCGCCGGCGTGAGTTCCTTCGTGTGGTACCAGTTGCCGCTCGGGAAAGTGAGCTGGTTGGGCGTGGACAACACGACGACCGCACCCGGACCGGCGATCCGCGCGCACTCGGCGACGAATCGCGGCTGCTCCCACAGATGCTCGATCGTCTGCAACGAGACCAGCAGCTCGAACGACTCGGCGGCGAACCCGGTCTGGACGAGATTGCCCTGGACGAGATTGACCTGTGGATAAACCTTGGCGACGTGCCGAAGCGTCGTACCTTCATAGTCGAGACCGAACACCTGCCGAGCCCCGGCCTGGCGGAGCAGGTCCGCGCCGTACCCCTCGCCGCAGCCGGCGTCGAGGACGCGGCCGGTCTCGGAGCTGAGCCAATTAGCCGTGATCCAGCGGTAGGCGGCCTCGTGGCGCGCGAACCAGTAGTTCTCGTGCCAGATCCCGGGCGCTGTTCTCTCGCCGGTGAGCGGTAACGTCTCGGTCACCCGGCCAGACTAGTGTGCCGTGATCAGGGCACTGGTGCTGACTGTGATGGGACTCGCACGCGTCTTATGTTTCCCGCGAGTAACATCCGTGGCAGGCTGGGAGAGACCGTTAACCAGAAGGGGTCCCACACGCTATGAAGATCGTCGTCTGCGCGAAGTTCGTGCCGGATGCCACCGCGGACCGCCGCTTCCGCTCCGAGGACAACACGGTGGACCGCGCCGGTGTCGACGGGCTGCTGTCCGAACTGGACGAGTACGCCGTCGAGACCGCGCTCACCGTGAAGGAAGCCGGCGAAGGTGAGGTGACCATCCTCACGGTCGGCCCGGAGCAGGCTGCCGACGCCATCAAGAAGGGCCTCCAGATGGGCGCTGACGCCGGCGTCCACGTGAACGACGAAGGCATCCACGGCTCCGACGCCGTGGCGACCTCGCTGATCCTGGCCAAGGCGCTGGGCAAGCTCGAGGCCGACCTGGTCGTGTTCGGGATGGCGTCCACCGACGGCTCCATGGGCGTCGTACCGGCGATGGTGTCCGAGCGGCTCGGGCTGCCGGCTGTCACGCTCGGCTCGTCGGTCACCGTCGAGGGCACCACCGTGAGGATCCGTCGCGACGGCGACACCGCCAGCGACACCGTCGAGGGCACGCTGCCGCTGGTGCTGAGCGTCAGTGACCAGTCGGGCGAGCCGCGCTACCCGTCGTTCAAGGGCATCATGGCCGCGAAGAAGAAGCCGGTCGAGACCTGGTCGCTGGCCGACCTGGAGATCTCGCCCGACCAGGTCGGCGCGGCCTCGGCCTTCACCGAGGTGACCGAGGTGACCGCCCGGCCGCCGCGGTCGGCCGGCACGATCGTCACGGACGAGGACGGCAGTGGTGCTGCCCAGCTCGTCGAGTTCCTGTCCACCAACAAGTTCCTCTGAGGGGCGACCAGTTCATGTCGAACGTTCTCGTTCTCGTTGACCACACCGGTGGCAAGGTCCGCAAGACGACCGCGGAACTCCTCACCATCGCGCGCCGCCTCGGCGAGCCCGTCGCCGTCTACATCGGCGAAGGCGTCCAGGACGCCCTGCCGGCCCTCGGCCAGTACGGCGCGACCAAGGTGATCGCACTGACCGACCCCGAGCTGTCGCAGTACCTGGTGGCCCCCAAGGCCGAGGCGCTGCAGCAGGTCGCGGCCAAGATCGAGCCCAGCGCGATCCTGATCTCCTCGAACGCCGAGGGCAAGGAGATCGCAGCCCGGCTGGCCGTCAAGCTCGACTCCGGTCTGATCACCGACGCCGTCGACGTGCAGGCCGGCGACTCCGGTCCGGTCACCACGCAGTCGGTCTTCGCCGGCAACTACTCGGTCCAGGCCAAGGTCACCCACGGCACGCCGATCATCACGGTCAAGCCGAACGCGGCCACCCCGGAAGCAGCCGAGACCAGCCCGGAGGTGGAGGAGTTCGACGTCACGATCTCCGACGCCGCCAAGACGGCCCGCATCACCGAGTCCAAGCCGCGCGAGGCAACCGGTCGCCCCGAGCTCACCGAAGCCGCGATCATCGTCTCCGGCGGCCGTGGCACCGGCGGCGACTTCGCCCCGATCGAAGCCTTCGCCGACTCCCTCGGCGCAGCAGTAGGCGCCTCCCGCGCCGCCGTCGACTCCGGCTGGTACCCGCACGCCTACCAGGTGGGCCAGACCGGCAAGACGGTCTCACCCCAGCTCTACATCGCAGCCGGCATCTCAGGCGCCATCCAGCACCGAGCCGGCATGCAAACCTCGAAAACCATCATCGCCATCAACAAGGACGAAGAAGCCCCCATCTTCGAACTGGTCGACTTCGGCGTAGTAGGCGACCTCCACAAGGTCCTCCCCGCCACCACCACCGAGGTCAACAACCGCAAGTCCTAACCCCCCCACCCCCGGCCCGGCCCGCTCATCCCCCCGAGCAGGCCGGGCCGGCTCTTCTCCCTGCCGGTTACCTGTACTGCCCAGGCAGGGTTAGCTGTACTGCCCAGGCAGGTTGCCCTGAGGCAACCCCCTCCCTCCGAGGCCCCTGCATCCCCGCTCCCCCCAAAGCTCGTGAGCCACCCCCTTCTCACCCGAAGCCGCTGAGCCGACCGCCGTCTGGCGCCTCACCCGACCCCCATCCGCCGCCCCTGCGGGCCGCCACGCCCAAGGCACCAGCGCCCCTGTGGGCCGCCACGCCCAAGGCACCAGCGCCCCTGCGGGCAGCCACGCCCAAGGCGCTAGCGCCCCAAGGCTGCCAGCGCCCCCGCGGATCTGCCATCTGACAGCGTTCACCGTCAACGCCATCACCGGGCTCCGTGCCCAGCACCCCGCAGTACCGGCTGGCCGTCAACTGCAACCGCGAGCGCCCTCAACGACCGACATTTGAATGGCTGATGCGCCCGCTGTCGGTCGACACAGGTTCCATGATCCAACGGTCCGACCGCCCGCCAGGCGACCGCACCCTCAGGTACTGCGCCTCCGCCGCCTGGCACACCTAGGTACCAACGGGTTCCACTGCTGCAGCGCGCCACCGGACCTGCCATCGGGCTCACCGTCCAACGCCATCACCGGGCACTACGCCCAGCACCCCGCCGTACGCGCGGGCCATCACCAGCAACCGACACCGCTTGCCGGCCGGCGGCGGCTAGTGCGTTCGCTGCCGGCCTACCCGGTACTAGTGCTTCGACAGCCCTCACTCCGGCGACCGCCTTGAGGGTGACCGGGGAGGTTCGTACCCCCGCAACCGGACAACTGCCTCCCTGCCTTCGGCGAAAGTCCTCCCCGAATCGCCCCGAGCACCCCCTCGCCATACTCCGCTGACCGCTGTCCGCTATCGCGCCCTCGGCTGGCGCCTACTACTGGTACTGCGGCGTCTGTGCGGCGCCCCGAATACGAGGCGGGCGGCAACTGTCGTCGCGAGCGGCCAAGTGCTGGACGCTGGCGGCTTGTACGTCCGCCCGCGACTTTCTGGCGGTCGTGCTCAACAACCTGTTATCGCATCCCCGCGGCGTCATCAGCTCGTATTGCGGGCTGCGGCGCCTCGCAGTACGGGATGGTCGTCAGTGGAGCCGGGAGCGACGCCTGGCTGGCGGGTTGCGTGGTCATTCACGGGCTGTGGCTTGCGTTTAAACCTCTGGGCTGTTGTGTCAGGCGGCTTTCTTGATCACGTCGTGGCGGACGGCTGGGGTGCTGGTTGAGCCTTTGGGTCGGCCGGGGCCGGCTTTGGAGGGTTTTGGTGGACTGGCTGGGGTGCCGATCGTGTGTATGAGTCGGGGGAAATCCCGGCGGACACGCCCTGGAGTGAGTCGGCGGGGTGGTCGTCGTCGCTCCCAGGGATGTCGGTGGTCCTCGGCCAGCGGGCGGGCGAGGCGGAGCTGGTTGATC
>NZ_AQUZ01000107.1 GCF_000372465.1 Kribbella catacumbae DSM 19601 | reverse complement strand
CCCGGCCCCGTCATAGACGTGTACCGGGTGTTGTGGGGTCGGCCGCGCGACGACAAGAGCGCCGAGCCGCGACCCGTGGAGGTGTCACGGGTGATCGCGCCAGGCGCGACCACCATCCTCCATCACGAAGTTGAGTTGCCCGACTGACCCTTGCAGGTGACGACGGTGACGCCGCTCATCCCGGCAGCGATCCGGCGCAGCCGACCCGCCTCGAAGGTGCAACCACGACGCTCCTGGAACTCGGCGTCGTCGAGCAGTCGCGCGATCTCCTGCCGCTGAAGTTCCGGACACTCGGGCCGGGTCACCCTCATGGTTGTCATGTGTCGAGAGTAGGCATGGCGGTACGTACAGGTCAACCGGCGTACAGCCGGTCCACCGTTCAGGCGCCGGTGTAGTCGATCCGGTCCCACTGGCCCAGCGCGTCGATCGGGTCCCAAGTCGTGCCGATGGCGTCGACGGTGGCCCAGGTCGGCGCGTACGACGAGACGGCGAGGTTGAACCCGGCAGGTTTCGCGCCGGCGGCGAGGACCGCGTCGGTGACCTTGGACAGCGGGGACGGCGCCTCGTCGGCCCGGACCACCAGCAGGATCGTCCACGGGTCACCACCGGCGGACGGCTTCCCGTTGTGGGAGCGGACGTCGATGAACTGGGTTCCGGTGAGCGTCCGTCGCGCGGCGTTGGCGATCGCCTCCCGCGTCCCGGACTGCCACCCGGACGAACCATCCGCGATGGCGTCCCGCCAGGTCTGCGGAGGAGTAGCCGGGTCGAGCCGTACGCCGACCATCTGGCCGAGCCACGGAAGCCAGGCGTCGTCAGCCAGCGCGGGGTCGACCAGGTCACCCGCCTCGGCCCGGTCCGCGATGGCTTCTACCTGGCCGGCCTGGTCGCCGAGCAGGGACAGGTACCGCAGCAACGGGTACCCGTTGACGCTGGCGTCGGCCGTGTCGGAATCCCTCATGAACTCGGGCAGCGAGGTGTACAGCCGCTCAGTGAAGTCGGCGACGGCGGGACGGCTCACGCGACGGTCACCGTCACTACGCCGTACTTCGCCAGAGGAGCGACCCCGGCGAGCGCGACGTCGCCGCTTCCACCGGCCAGGGTGAGGGTGACGACCCGGCCGACGCCTGCGACGCGGTCGACCAGGCCGATGACCTCGTTCCGGTAAAGGCTCGCGCTCCACGCCCAGGCCTTCGGGTCAAGGTAGGCCTGGACGGCGGCGGTGACGTCGGCCTGGACCTTCGCGGTATCGCTGATCGTCGCCGTGACCGTGACGTCGACAGCGACGGTGGTGGTGGTCGGGTCGATCACATGGAGCGCGAGACCGGCGATGGCCTTCGAGCCGATGTCAGCGGCGACGGCGTTCTTCACGGCGGAGCTGAGCGGCAGCCCGTTCGCGTCCGCGACAGCGACGGTCACGTGCCCGGCGTGCGCGCCAGGAGAACCGGCCTGCCCGGGGTCGTACCGGTCGACGGTGGTGGCTCGGCCCACGGACGGGTTCTGCAGCGCGGCCGCGGTGAAGTGCGGCGGCAGGACCAGCGTCGAAACGAGCCGCGACAGCAGCGCCGAGCCGCGGTCGTACAGCTGCGCATCAGTCTCGGCGTCGCGTCCACCCGACAGTACGGAGACCAGCTCCACACGGTTGACGTAGGGGACGGCGTCGATCAGCTCGAGGACAGTGCCGGCAGCGAGCCCGTTGCCCGCGTCACCGACCTGCGTGGCGACAACCGCAACCTCCCCGGTGTTGTCCGGCGACAAGATCTCCAGCGGCTCCGCGGTGACCAGGTCAACTTCCTCGCCGGTCTCGGCGACGGTGACCCGCAGATGGGTGCCGCCAGGGACAGTCCGGCCGAACGTGTCGGAGAGAGTGAACATCACACGGCCGCCTGCCGGCTGCCCTGAGTCGCGTTCGAGGCCGTAGAGGACCAGGAGTGCCTGCAGGACGATCGCGGGCAGCCGGTTGAGCGCGTAGACGCCCTCGGAGACCAACAGAGCCAAGGCCTCGATCAGAACGACCTCGGTGTGGCCCTCGCGGGGGATCCAGTCGGGCATCTTGATCGTGGCGTCCGAGATGGCGCGGTCGACCAGGTCCTCCTCGTCCGCGTCGTACAGCGACAGGTCCACGTACCCAGGGGAGTCCGGGGCGGTGATGATCTCCGGGGCGAGCTCGGTCACGGGGTTACTCCTCGTCCTCGTCGAATCGGATGACGACGTCGGCGGTCAGGTCGTCGCGCGCGTTCACTTCCACGCTCTCGACAGAGACCCCGTCCGGACCCCACAGACTCAGGCCGGCGTCGACCTCAGCGGCGTCGAGCTCACCGAACGTCGGGTCAGTGATCCCGAAGTCGGGAGCGAACTTCCGCTCACCGCGACGGGTCAGCACCAGCACGGCAATCGCCTCGGCGTTGGCTGCAGTGGTGCCCTCGTCGACGGTCGCCACGGCGCCGGTCTGCGTCAGCCGGAAAGGGTGGGACAGGATGCTCACGCCGTCAGCATGCATGCCCGCAAGCCAGCTTGCGGGGATGCGGGCAGTCAGGCGAGACGGCAGACGATGGCTGGTTCGTCGACGCGGCCCTCGACGAACGCGACCAGGACCCTCTGCCCGGCGGCCCAGGCGGTCGGGGCCTCGCACGCCAGGCACGGCCCGTACTCCAGACCGGGTGAGGCGCGCGGCAGCTGGACGTACAGGTCGGTGCCGTCGACGCGGGTGACGACGCCCTGGTGGACACCGCTACCGGTCGCGGTGGGACGGTTCGGCCGGATCACTTGTACCTCAGCGAGGGAACGAGCCCGGCCGCTGTGAACCGGCTTGTGGAGGCTGTGCCCTGGCGTACGCCGTACTTCCTGTTCATGGCCTCGATCGTGCGGCCGTTCCCGAGAGAAACCGCGACGTGGCCCGGCGCGAACAGCAGCGCGCCGCGGGTCTTGATCGCCGTGGCGACGCTGATCGTCTTGCCCTTCTTCCGTACGTACGCCAGCTGGTTCGCGGACCCGTCGGGCATGAACGCCCCGGCCCGCTTCGCAGCCCACTCCACGAGCTCGGAGCAGTCGAACGCATCCGGGTCAGCGTCCTTCGCTGAGGCCTCCGCGCCGTAGGCGTACCGGTCGCCGGCCTGATCGAGGCAGGCCTGGACGAACTTCTCCACCGACGACGACGCGCTACCCATCGGTTTCTTGCCCTTGCTGACGGACGGCGTTTCGGGTGGTTCTGGGGTCGGGTTGATCGGGGTCGACGCGGTCACGGTGACAACGCCGGCACCACCGAAAGGGATCTCGACGCCGGTCACCATGTAGCGCCCGTCGAACGTGCCGACCCCGTACAGGATCAGCAGGTCGCCGGGCCGGATCCGCTCCGCGTCGTCGGACAGCAGCTTGACCGTGGTTTCGGCGGCCGCGCCGGAGTCGTCGGAGTCCCGGCAGTTCGGGACCTCCTGCAGGCCTTCGGTGCGCTTCGACTCGTCGGAGGACCACACCAGCGGCCAGTAGGTGACGATGCCCGGCCGGGTGAGCAGCCACGTTGGCCGGCCGAAGTACAGGATGCCGCCCGACTCGAACGCGACGAACCCGATCTCCTTGGCGAGACGCTGGATCGTGTCCCAGCTCGACTCGGCCTGTTCACCGGTCTGCCGCGCGATCTGGGACCGTACGGCGGACGGCTCACCGACGAACCCGAGCCCGTAGGCCTTGGCCTCGTAGTACGCGAACTGGGTGGGCGACACCTTCCGCCGTACCAGCGCGCCCTTGGCGATCTTGAGCTTCCGCCACCCGAGCGACCTGGCGGTGACCTGCACCCTCGGCCCGCCGGCGCCGTCGACGAGCTCACGCGCCGAGATGACAAGCCGCAGGTTGTCGTAGTCGCAATACCCGCCCCGATCGAACAGACGAGACCGCAGCAGCGTGAGGTCGGAGTCGGCGACGGTGAAATTGACCTGTGTCGCGCCGTCCGTCGTCAGCGACACCTGCCCGTCGATCACGGCCTCCGCCACGTCGGACGTCAGACCGCGGCCGCGAACGATGAGCTTCTCCACCCGTCCCGTTGCGAGCGTCACTTCGGGGGGATCCTCAGCCGCTTGCCGACCTGCAACTTCTTCGGGTCGCGTACCCCGTTCAGCTTCGCGATCTCCTTCCACCGCAGACCAGTCCCGAGGTACTTGACCGCGAAGTCCCACAGGGTGTCGCCGCGCCGCACGGTGACGTACCGGTACGACGGACTGGTCGCCTTCGGCTTCGTCTTGGCCGGCGGCTTCGGCTTCGGCCTGGTCGCGGTGCGCCCGATCTTCGGCCGGACGTCGAACGCCTCGACCAACTGAATGGAGACGTTCGCGCGGGTGACCTGGTTCGTGCCCTCCTGCCGCGCCAGCGGGGAGACCTGCAGGTCGGTCACGCGCCACCAGCCTCGCTCGAGAACCCCGAGCGAAAACAGGACCTTGTCAGCGTTCCCGACCACCGTGCGGAGGTTGGTGATGGTGCCCTCCACCGTGCCGTCGTACGCCGAGCTCGCGACAAGGAAGGAGAACTGCAGCGTGCGCAGACCCGCGCCGTTCCGCCTCACCAGCGGCTTCCGCCCGGACCGGGGGAGCACCGACCATTCGTCTGCGTCGCCGCCATGCTCGGTCTCGCGGGGCGCAAACGGGAACACCCACCGCGCCCCCGTCTCGGACTGGATATACGCCTTGGGGTGCATCTTCCGCTTGAGTCTCGCGATGAGACCTGCCCCGCGCGGGATCGCGATGCTGACAGTTGCCATCAGGAGCGCTCCTCAGCGTCGCGGATGATCCGGTCCAGCGCCCGCTCAAGGGCCTCTTCCAGGTCCATCTCGGTCTGCGGGTAGACGACGATCGCGCCCGGCTGCACCAGGACCGTCGTTCCGCCGCCACCGGAGCCGCCCCGGCCGCTCGTCGACCTGCTGGCCCTGGTGGTGTTCGTGTCGCCCATAACGGCGTGGACGTGGCGTCCGGAGCCCTCCCCGTGGATGGCGGCGTACCCGCCCTGCCGGCGCACCTCAGCGGCGTAGCTGGCGAGTCCCTTCCCGACGACGTCGACCGCCCGCCCGGACTGGTGGTCACCCGAACCGTGACCGCGGCCGCCGCCACCGGTCAGCAGGTTCGAGACGTGGTACCCGCCACCGAGCAGCGAGTTGACCCGCGCATGCCCCGCCATCGTGTGCGCCAGGTTCCCGCCCCGTCCCCGCGATGTCGCGGTGTCACCCGTGGGTAGCCCCTGGCCGGACGCAACGAGGCCGCGGTCGATGCGCGTCTCGATCATGTTCCGGTAGGTGTTGATCGTCACCGTCTTGGACGACGGCAACCCAGCGAGGAGCCGCTTCGCCTCCGTGATCCCCGCCTGCAGGTTCGTGATCTCGGCCTGCAGTTTCGCCCGCTTCGTCGCAGTCAGCTGCGGGTTCTTCAGCGCGGCCTGGGCCTGCGCCAGCTTCGTTTCGAGATCCTTCTTGTTGCCCTCCAACCTCGCGGTGCGGGTGACACTCGGGATCGAGATCAGCTGTGTGGCGAGCGTCTGGGCCTGCTTCCGCGACAGCCCCATCTGAGTAGCGAGCCGGACGAAGCTCGCCCGCGACCCAGCAGCGGACTGGGCGGCCGCGAACGTGCCCTTGCCGGCCCGCAGCATCGCCTCGGTTTGCGCGTTCGCCGAGTTGGCGACCTCGTTCAGCGCGGACCGGTTGGCCCTGCCCTTCGCCGAGTTGATGTCGAGAGTCCGGCCGTTCTCCTTGATCGACTCGGTAGCCGAGTCGATCGCGGCCTGCAGGTTGATCTGTGCACCGCTGAGGCCGAGCGCCAGGTTCTGCAGCCGGAACAACGACTCGATCAGCCTGTCGGTAGCAGCCCTCTGCCGCTCGATCTTCGTCGCCAGCGCCTCCATCTTGGGTCCGGCCTTCAGCGCCTCCGCGCCGCCGGCGCGGAGCCCCTGGGCGAGCAGGACCGTCTGGTTCGCCGCGTCGGACATGCTTTGCCCCGATGCGTCGGTGTCGTGCTTCAGCGCGTTCACGCCGTCACTGATCTTCGTGATAGCCGCAGCCGTCGTCGTCAGCGGACCAAGGAGGGCGCCGATCGCGAAGTTCAGCCCGGAAAAGGCCGCCTCCACCAGCGACGTCCCACCGGTCAGCTCGTCGAAACTTGTGTTCGCGTCGTTCATGATCTTGATGAAATCCAGCAGTATCGCGGTCGTGTCGCCGACACCGCGGATCACGTCGGCCAGGGCCTCCGGGTTCTTCTGGACGCTGAGCGCCAGCGCGGTCATCCCAGCCGCTACCTGACCGATCGCGGACGTCGTCGCGGGACCAGCGGCGGCGAGGACCGCGTTGAAGGCGTCGGTGACCGGGCCGATGGTCGGCAGGAACTGCTCCAGCGCCCGCGACCCCTCGTCCACGAAGGCCGAGATCGGGCCGGCCATCTTCGCGAAGGCCTGCGCCAGGTACGGATTGAACCGGTCGACGGTGCGCCGGAAAAATCCAGCTATGTCGATCAGGGTGCCCTCGAACGGCTGAGCGAGCAGCTGCATATCCGCGCCCAGATCGGACAGCGTCGACTTCCACTCGCTCTTCACTGCCTCGCTCTTCGCGGCGAACACGATGCCCAGACCGGCGAGCCCGGCACCGAAGCCGGCGACCAGCCCGGCGGCCGCGATAGCACCGATCGCCGGGCCAGCCACGGTGACAGCGCCGAGCAGGGCCGCGATCAGGATGGGGCCGACGACAGGGGTCTTCAACGCGCCGGACAGGCCGGAGAGAAAGCTCCTGCTGAATCCCTTCGACGCCTGCTTGCCGAGGCTCCCGAGGCCACCCGACCCGGCGCCGGTGAGCCACTTCTTCGTTGACTTCAAGGTGCGGGTGAGTCCACCCTCGACCGACTTGGCGAGCCCGCTGGCACGCTGCGACAGCCGGGTCAGCGAGCGGCCGGTCTCGTCGCTGCTCTTGGAGGTCTTGTCGAGTTCCTCCCGGACCTCTTTGACCTCGTCGCGGACGTCTTGGAGGGGACCGGACAGCTCGTCCTGCAGCTTGGCCCTGACGACCAGGTCGTCGGTCACCGGTCCCCTCCTCTCGCGGCTACTTGGCCGCCTTCTGGCGTGCGGTTCGGATCACGTTGTGCGCGGCCGCGCGGGCAGCCCGTTTGTGCAGGTCGGTTTCCTCGAGGACGAGGACCGGGTCGAGCCCGAAGGTGTCGGCGATGTGGGCCGCCCGCCGCAGCAGCGGGTGGGCCTGCATCGCTTCGATCAGAGGTCCAAAGGGTCGAGCTGGTCTCCCCACCCCGCGGCGCGCAGTACGGCGTCGCCCGTGCTGGTGATGGATGCGTCGAGCTTGTAGAACGTCTTCACGGCCTCGGCAGCGGACGGCGTACCGACCAGCTCGAGGAACTCCTGGTGAGCGAACCGCAGCGGATCGCCGTCGCTGTCTTGCAACAGCCGGCCGTCGCGGTAGATCCCGACGCACTTGTTCGCCAGGACCAGGCAACCGAGCCGGATGCCGTCGACGCCGCCCTCGTGTTTCTTGTTCTTCGAGAGCTTCCGCCACTTCTCCAGCTCGGGCTCAGAAATGTCGGTGCTGAAGGTCACGGCGTACAGGTCTCGGCCCGGTACGGGCAGCTTGACGTCCTCGACCTGGACGTCGGGCAGGTCGGCCTTCAACAGGTCCAGGTCGCTCATCGGCTCGACCGGCTGGACCTCAGCGGCTGCCTGCGCGGGCAGGCCGGAATCCGCCGGCACATAGCCCTGCGGCGGCAGGTCGAACTTGTAGTCGGTCTCGGTCACGGTGGTTCTCCTGTGGTGGTGGGGGTGGTCGGCCTTCCCGGTGAGCATCTGAGTCACCGGCGCGGCTGTGTGGGACGCGGCCTCCGAACGCACAAAGGGAGCGCCCGCGACCCCCCGTGTTAGGTCGCGAGCGCTCCCGCTGAATGCCTGCCAACCGGCGGCCAGCCACCACTAGTCGGCGCTCCGCACTGCCCGGCTGACAGGAGTCCCTTTACGCCGCCCCGGACGTAGCGAACGCCAACTCCCAGCGCGCCGGCTCGCCAGACGACGCATCCAGTTCGGGCTCAGTCACCCGCAGCAGAAGCGAGTTCGGGTACGTGATCGGCTTCCCAATCGGCGTGAAGTCCGGATCGGTCGGCTGCTTGGTCACCGTCGTACGCCACTGCCCGATCAGCGGCCGCAACCGGTCGATGACCGGCTGG
>NZ_AQUZ01000106.1 GCF_000372465.1 Kribbella catacumbae DSM 19601 | reverse complement strand
CCCGACAGGGCGCCCCGGTCCGACCCAACCCAGCCGCAAACGAGCGGATCGACTGACCCTGGCCAGCCAGGAGTATGCAGCCTGTGGATCGGTCGGTTGAGATTGATGAGCTGGTTGAGGGCTGGACGTTGCTGCCAGACGAGCAGGATCTGGTTGCCGGCAAGCGTGGGGCGACGAGGCTGGGCTTCGCGCTGTTGTCGAAATTCTACGGTCGGCATGGCCGGTTTCCCCGCGGCCAAGCTGAGCTGCCTGACGACGTCGTTGCCTTTGTGGCGCGGCAGGTCGGCGTGGCGCCGTCCGAGCTGGGGATGTACGAGTGGTCGGGCCGAACGGTGGAGTTTCATCGAAGCCAGGTCAGGCGTCATCTGGGTTTCCGGGAGTGCTCGGTCGAGGATGCCGACAAGTTGGCTTCGTGGCTGGCGGCCGAGGTGTGCGAGGTCGAGCGCCAGCACGATCGGGTGCGCGAGCAACTGTTGGTCCGCTGCCGTGCGGAGCGGATCGAGCCACCGACAACTGGTCGCGTCGACCGGGTTGTGCGGTCGGCTTTGCGTCAGGCCGAGGTAACTGTGACGAGTCGGACCGCGGCCAGGTTGCCGGCGTCGACAGCAGCCCGCTTGGAAGCCCAGGTGTCAGGGATCGGTGATGCCGCCGACGATGCCGATGCGGTGTTGGCGTTGGTGAAGTCGGATCTGGGCAATGTGAGTCTGGAGTCGATGCTGACCGAGATCAAGAAAACTGCGTGCGGTCCGGGCCATCAAGCTCCCGGCTGGCTTGTTCGGTGATGTGGCGCCGAAGGTGCTGGCGGGGTGGCGTTCCCGGGCAGCGGTGGAGTCACCGTCACACCTGCGCGACCATCCGGTCGAGTTGCGGCTGACGCTGCTGGCGGCCCTGTTGCACGCCCGGGAGCGGGAGATCACCGACACCCTGGTCGATCTGCTGATCTCCACGGTGCACCGGATCAACGCCCGGGCGGTTCGGCGGGTGACACAGAAGCTGGTGAACGCGTTCAAGAAGGTGACCGGCAAGGAGAACATGTCCGCGATCGCCGAGGCGGCCCTGAACGCTCCGGACGACCCGGGACGGGCGGTGGTGCTCCCGGCTGTGACGGACGGGGAGCAGACGTTGCGGGAGCTGGTGCACGAGTACATGACGAAGGGCCCGGTGTATCGCCGCACGGTGCAGACCACGCTGAAGGCCTCCTACACCAACCACTACAGGCGCGGGCTGATCGAGCTGCTCGACGTACTTGAGTTCCGGTATTCGAACGCGACTCACCGGCCGGTGCTGGACGCGTTGGAGCTGGTGGCTCGACACAAGGACGGCCGGTTCACGTTCTACCCGTCGGCGAGCACGTCCCGGACCACAAGGGCGTGCCGGGCGACTGGGCGGACCTGGTCCGCCGCACCGACGAGAATGGCCGCACCAAGGTGGTGCGCTCGACGTACGAGGTGTGCACGTTCCAGGCGGTGCGCGAACGGCTGCAAGGAGATCTGGGTGGTTGGCGCGGACCGATGGCGCAACCCCGACGAGGACCTGCCCCGCGACTTCGAGTCGCGCCGCCTGGGGCACTACAGCGCGCTGCGGAAACCGCTGGACCCGACCGCGTTCATCGACCAACTCCAGGCCGAGCTGCGCTCCGAGCTGGCCGCTTTGAACGACCAGGTCGACCAGCTCGGCTGGGTGGAGCTCCGCGACCGGGGAAAGCAGGGCGCGATCAAGCTGACCCCGCTGGACGCCGCGCCCGAGCCGAAGAACCTCCGCGCCCTGAAGACCGAGATCCGGACCCGGTGGGGCACGGTGCCTTTGATCGACATGCTGAAGGAAGCAGTGCTGCGCACAGGATGCCTGGACCAGGTCACGGTACGGCAGGCAGCGGTGACCTGTCACGGGAAGTGCTAGCCGAACGGCTCCTGCTCGCGGTGTATGCCTACGGCACCAACACCGGGATCCGCGCGATCTCCGGCGGCGAGCACGGCCACTCCGAAGACGACTTGCGCTACGTGCGGCGCCGGTACCTGTCGGTCGACGTGGCTAGGGCGATGGCCACCCAGATCACCAACGCCACTTTCGCGGTACGGCGCCAGCAGGTGTGGGGCGCTGGCTCCAGCGCGGTGGCCAGCGATTCGACGCACTGCGGGGCGTTCGACCAGAACATCTTCACCGAGTGGCATTCGCGCTACGGCGGCCACGGGGTGCTGATCTATTGGCACGTCGAGAAGAAGTCGATGGCGATCCACTCGCAGGTGATCAACTGCTCGGCCTCGAAGGTTGCGGCGATGATCGAGGGCGCGATGCGGCATGGCACCTCGATGGAGGTCGACGGCAACTACGTCGATTCCCACGGCCAGTCCGAAGTCGGTTTCGGTCTGACCCGGCTGCTCGGGTTCGACCTGCTGCCGAGGATCAAGCGAATCAACCACGTGAAGCTGTACCGGCCGGCGGCCGGCGAACCGGACGCCTACCCGCGGCTGGCGCCGGCCATGACCCGGCCGATCCGGTGGGACGTCATCGGTGAGCAGCACGACCAGATGATCAAGTACGCCACCGCGATCCACCCGACCTACCAGGCGATGATCGAGCTCGGCCGCGCCCAGAAGACCCTGTTCGTAGCCCGATACCTGCGCGACCGGGACCTGCAGCGAGAGATCGACGAGGGCCTGAACGTGGTCGAGTCCTGGAACGGCGGCAACAGCGCGATCTTCTTCAGCAAGGGCGGCGGCATCGCCTCCAACCGCCGCGACGAGCAAGAGTTGTCGGTGCTGTGCCTGCGGGTGCTGCAATCGGCGCTGGTGTACGTGAACACCCTGATGGTCCAAGACGTCCTGGCCGACGAGGTGTGGGCCGACCGGATGACCGACATCGACCACCGCGGCCTCACCCCACTGTTCTGGACCCATGTCGCGCCGTACGGCGAAGTCCGGATGAACATGGATCGGAGGCTCAGCCTGCGCGCTGAAGCGTGACCTGCCCCGTCTGGGCCGGGGGCTAGGCGTGGGGTGAGGTCGGTGAGGAGTTGCTCTGGGCGCGACCTCGTCGCGGATCCCCTAGTGACCAGCTGCGAACTGCTGGTGGTGTTGTGGACACACGCGGATAGGCCTCTGGGTGTGGTCATTCACAGGCTTCTTCTCGCCGTTACTGCTGCTGGCGTGGCAGGTGTCTGGTTAGCACGGCTGGTGCCCACCAGTTCCGGTCGCCGAGGAGTCGCATGGTGGCTGGTACGAGTAGTGCTCGGACCAGGGTGGCGTCGATGATGATGGCGATGATCATGCCGACGCCGATGAGTTTGATGGTGCCGATCTGCCCGGTTGCGAACCCAGCCACCACGACTACGAGCAGGAGTGCGGCAGACGTGATGATCTGGCCGGTGTGTTGCAGGCCGCGGGCGACTGCGGTGGTGTTGTCGGCGCCGGCGAGCCATTCCTCGCGGATACGGGAGAGCAGGAATACCTCATAGTCGGTGGCCAGCCCAAACAGGACTGCGATCATCAGGACCGGGTTGGTCGGTTCGATGGTGCCGGTGGCGGTGTAGCCGAGCCAGGACGTGAGGTGGCCTTCCTGGAAGATAAACACGATCGCTCCGAATCCGGCACCAAGAGACACCATGTTCATCAGGACAGCCTTGATCGGCAGGACAACCGAGCCGAAGGCAACGAACATCAGTATCAGGGTGACCGCGATGACGGACAGGATCATCCAGGGCAGCTGGGCGCCCATGGTGTCGAGCCGGTCGACCAGGTCGGCGGCTTGGCCTGTCACCCCGATCTGAGCACCGTCCGGTGACGGTAGATCCCGGATCGCTCGCACGATCCGTTGGGCGGATTCACCGGTCGGGTCGCCGGCATGACTCACGGCGATCAGGGTGGCGCTGGCGGCGACTGTGGACACTGCCGCGCCGGTCACCCCGGGGAGGATCTTCAGTTGGGTGATCAGCGCTGCTGTGCGGGCGGGGGTAAGGCCGGTGGCGAGCACGTCGATGTGGTTCGTGGCGCCGGGTGGGAAGTCGGCGGCGATGCGATCGGCGACGATGCGGCTTTCGCTGCTGGTGGGCATGATGCGGATGTCGAATCCGCCGAACGCGATCCGGGTGACCGGCGCGGCCAGCACAGCGAGAATGAGCAGGACCCCGAGCAGATAGGGCCAGGGGCGGCGCATCACGCTGTGGGCCAGCCGTGCCCACCGGCCCGGCCGAGGTGTCGCTGTCGCTGTGGTTGGCCTGCGCCGGAGGCGGGGTATCGGTAGCGCGTTGATCCTGGGTCCGAGGACGGCCAGCCAGGCGGGGAGCACGGTCAGCGACGCGGTCACTGCGACCGCTACCGCGGCCATGCCGCCGTAGGCCATGGACCGCAGGAAGCTCTGCGGAAAGAACAATAGGCTCGCCAGCGAGACAGTGACGATCAGCCCGGACACCGCAACTGTCCGCCCTGCGGTGGCCATCGTGCGGGTGATCGCGCCTTGCGTGTCATGCCCGGCGGCCAGTTCGTCACGGAACCGGCTGACCACGAACAGGGCGTAGTCGATCGACAGGCCGAGACCAATCAAGGTGATGATGTTGACTGCGAACGTCGAGACGTCGGTGACCGTGGACAACAGCCGGGTCACGATGAACGCGCCGAGGATCGCGATGCCACCGACGATGAGCGGGGACAGCGCGGCAACGACACTGCCGAAGATGATGACGAGCAGCACTAGAAGTACGGGCAGGGACAGGGTCTCGGCCCGGACGATGTCGGCGGCGCTGACCGCGTTAGCGTCGTCGCTGAACGGCTGGAGGCCACCGAACTGCGTACGGATATTGCCGCTGGTACTCAGGTCTTGTTTGATGGCGAGGTAGTCGGCGAGTTTTTGATCCTCGTCGCCGGGCCGCAGGGTGATTGCCGCGTATGTTGCGTGCCGGTCATCTGAAACGAGGCTGGGGGCGTTGGCTGTGTAGAAGGACACCACCCGGGCCACTTGAGCGCGGCCGGTCACGGAGTCAAGCGTGCTGGTGACCGCCGAGGCGAACGCAGGATCGTCAACGGCGCTGCTGGTGCTGGAGTACAGAACCAGGATGTCCACGTCTTGGGGACCGAGCGTCTCGACGAGGTGCTGCCGGACCTTGGCTGACGAGCTGTTCGGGTCGTCGTACCCGCCACCGGCCAGGAGACCGAACACGCCCGCACCCCAGGTGGCGCCGACCCCGGCCAGCAGCACTGCGAGGGCCAGGACGCTCCAGCGCGCCCGGACAATCAACTGTCCCCACTTGACGAGCATTCGGACTCCAATACGATTGCGCGCCACGCAGGGCGCAGGAACAGTGGGTAGGCGAGGAGTGGCAGGGCTGCGCGGGGTGGGCTCGGCGGTCTGTCAGGGCGTCGTCGCGGTGACCCACACGACGCCGGCGGCGATGTGCGGCCGGCGTTCGACGCCGACATCGGTGAATCCCGCCCGGTGAAGCCAGTCGCGCGCCTCGGCCGTGGTGGGTACGTGGTAAACCGCCGGGTCGAACCGGACAGGGACGGGGTGGTCACCGTCACGGAAAGCCAGCACGAGGCGGCCACCTGAGCGCAGCGCCCGGACAACCTCGGCCAGCGTGGCGACCGGCACTGGCCAGAAGTAGATCGTGTGTACCCCGATCACCGCATCGAGGCTGTCGTCTGCGACCGGCAATGTGGTGCCATCACCCTGGTGCAGGCGCATACGCCCCGCCGCGACAGACCCCGCATTGCGGCGGCCAGCCATCGCAACCATGGCCGGTGAGACCTCGACACCGACGACGTCGGCGCCGGCCGCGGCCAGCAGGCTCAGGGTCCGGCCGGGGCCGAAGCCGACTTCGCAGATCCGTTCACCGGGTTCAGGGTGGAGCAGTTCGACGGCTGTGTCGTTGACGGCCGCGGTCTCGCTGAGCCAGTTACGGGCCATCAACTTGCCGACGGCACCATGTGGCTTGGCCGCCTGCCTGGACAGGTATCGCCCGATCGTCGCAGCAGCGGTCGCGCGCATGCGGTGATGCCAAGGTGGCCGGTGCGCGGAGGGGACAGGGCAGGATCGGCGTCGCAGCATGAGGATTGTTCTCCGGTCAGCTCAGGGGTGAGGTGGTCGCTCGGGCGAAGATCTCGGCGATCATCGCGGCAACGGCCGCGTCATCGATCACGTCAGGCGTGCTGCCGGACGGCCCCGGCGCGGGATCGAAATGGCAGTGCACCGCCCACAGCGCGCACAACTCCACGATCGTGCGGGCCACCAACGGCGCCGGACCGGGCAAGCTGACCGTGCCAGCCTGCTGCCGGCGGACCAGGTACTCCTCGATACCGCTGACGTTCGCCCGCCTGCCGGCGCCGAACCACACCTCTGCAAGGTCAGGCAGTTCCGGGGCGCACCTGTCGACCAGCTTGATCGCGAGGCGGTGACGGGCAAGCCGGGCATACAGGTCGGTGACGATGCCGGTGAACTCCGCTCGCAGGTCGGCTGGAGTCGCCCCGTCGGTCAGCGGGTCAAGGAGCGCCCCGGCCAGCTTCAGGTCGGCAAGCTCACCACCCAGCCGGCCCGCCACCAGAGCTGCAACCTCGCCGTCCGCCGGGGCAGGTACCGGCAGGTCTGCCGGCACAGGCAGCGGCTCGTGACCATCCGCGAAACGCACCGCCGCCGCGAACAGCGCCGCCTTACCCTGCGCGTAGCCATACAGCGTGCCCTTAGCCAGCCCGAGCGCATCAGCCACGTCCTGCACCTGAGCACGCTGATAGCCATGAGCGATGAACACCTGTGCCGCCGCAGCAACAACCGCCGGGAATCGGTCAGGAGGAATTGTCCGCACCATCAGACCAGCATAGCTGACCGACTCGGTCAGTCAACATCGTCTGAGCGATAGTGCAGCTTCCTCCGTAGCTCGAACGCAGAATTCAACGTCTAACTAGGTTGGCCTGGTTGGCGAGGAACTGATTTGAGGCCGTCCGTTAGGGGAACCCTCAACGGACACCGTTCAGCTACTCGCGAACTGGCGGGTCCGAGCGCGACAGTCCGTCTCACATAGGGTGTCCGATGATTTGTCCGGTAAGCGGGGGCATCCGTTACGATCCGCGTCATGGCCGCGATCCTGATCGGGTACGCCCGCTGCTCCACCGACAAGCAAGACCTCGAAGCGAACCGGCAGATCCTGCTCGAGCTCGGCGTAGCGGCCGAACACATCTAGCTCGACAAGGCCTACTCCGGCACCAACCGCGACCGGCCCGGCCTGGACCAGACGCTGGCCGCAGTACGCGCCGGCGGCACTCTCGTGGTACCGAAGAAGCTGGATCGGCTCGCCCGGTCCGCGCCTGATGCCCGCGCGATCGGCGACTCCCTCGCGGCTCGCTCCGTCCGGTTGCAGCTCGGCACGATGATCTACGACCCCACCGACCCGATGGGCAAGATGTTCTTCAACATCCTGGCCACCTTCGCCGAGTTCGAGGTCGACCTGCTCCGGATGCGGACCCGCGAAGGGATGGCGATCGCCCATGCGAAAGGAAGGCTCGAAGGCCGGGCGCCGAAACTGTCGCCTGCCCGGCAGGCGCACCTGCTCAAACTCCACGCCGCCGAGGAACACACCATCGCCGAGCTGGCCGAGCTGTTCGAGGTGTCGCGGCCCACGGTGTACCGAGTCCTCGAACGCCACCGCACCACCACCCCCAGCGCCTAGTTCCTTCGTTTGCCGCTGGGTTGGGTCGGACCGGGGCGCCCTGTCGGGATTGCTCCCGGTGGGTTTCCCCGGCCCGCCCGCCGCACCCGGCGTGCGTGTCTCCACGCACCGGGCGCTCCACGTGTCTTGGCCGTTGGTCAACCGCCGGTGATGGCGGCGGCCGGTCTTGGTGTCCATGGGGTCGGGATCTTGTTTCCGCGGTAGCGGTAGCGGAACACCTTGACGCTGGATGCGCCGGTGAACCTGGTCCCTTCATGGGCGAGTGTCCAGGAGCCCGGTAGGCAGAACCGGCGGCGCAGTTGTTGCCAGCTGAGCCGGGAGTATTTGTGGAAGATCCACTTGGTGATGCAGCGCCAGGCGTGATTGTCGATCACGCCGAACGTCTGCTTCGACACTCCGTGCCTGAAGTAGTTCGCCCATCCCCGCAGCATCCGGTTCAGGCTGACCAGCACATCGGTCAGGCTCAGATGCCGGGTTGCCCTGTTCGTCTTGGCCTTCACCTTGTCCTTGACGACCTGGATCGCCCTCTTGGACGGCTTGGTGTAGACGTAGTACTTCTGCGTCCCGCGCTTCCGCTGCCTGCGGATATTGAAGCTGAGGAAGTCGAAGCCCTCATCGATGTGGACCACGCGGGTCTTCTCGGGCGCCAACTGAAGCCCCATCGGGGCAAGCACGCCGGCCACCTCCTCGCGCAGTTCCTCGGCATGGTGCCGTTGTCCTGACACCATCACGACGA
>NZ_AQUZ01000105.1 GCF_000372465.1 Kribbella catacumbae DSM 19601 | reverse complement strand
GACCAAGGTGACCAGCACCGTGACACGCAACGGCAGGGACAGTGAAGAGCACCATCATCAACCGATGGGGAACTACCACGGCCGGCTCCAGCCAGGCGACTGTCAGCCCCGGAACACCCCTGCCGCGCAGGGGCCACCCGGGCGGGCCTCCAAAGAATGAGCGGCCGCACCCCCTTCGCAGCGCGAAGGGGAGACACCCAATCAATCATCATGTCACCGGGCCACAGACCCGGCGGACCCAGGTAAGTCTGGTTGCCTCTTCGCTACCCCCACCACCCGCGCCACGCCACATCACCCCCCGCCCCGCCCCCAGGAAGGACCCACCACCCGCCCGAACGAACACCCTCCGCAACCCACAGCTCCCACCCGGGGCCAGCCACATGATCCACTCCCGGGCAGATGCGTCAAGGACGCCTCCGGCGCCGCTCCGCGGGCGCTACGCGCTCCTTGACCCACCCACCCGCTCACGGAAACCGGCAGCTGTCCGGGCAGGCAGCACACCCCACCACGCCCAAAACCACACCAACCAACCACTTGCCACCCCGAAACGATGCAGGTAAGTCGCGAATCGGCCTGCCCGGGTCGCTGCAGCCTCAGCCGTGGGGTTTGGTCGTTGGTGTGTGGTGGCGGTCCGGGGCGGCAGAGCGGTTGGGCAAAAAGTGTCCATATCTGTTCATCGGTGTGGAATTGTGAACAGATCGGTCGTAGGGTCGATGTCTGTGACCTACGACCACAGTTATGTCGAAGACTTTGCTCCGGGTGTGGGTGTGTTGTCCCCGCGGGCCTGGCTCGATGATGATTCTGCTCGGGTGCCGCTTGGTGGTGAGTGGAGTTTCCGGCTTTCGCCCAGCCTGGCCGAGGCGCCTGATGACCTGAAGGAGCCCGATGTCTCCGGCTGGGACATGATCAGCGTGCCGGGGCACTGGCAGCTGAGCGGGTACGGCGCTCCGGCGTACACGAATATCGACTACCCGTTCCCGCTCGAGCCGCCGCACGTGCCGACGGCCAATCCGACCGGCGACTATGTGCGTACCGTGACCGTGCCGGCCGACTGGGCCGGGTCTCGCGTCGTGCTCCGGTTCGAGGGGGTCGACTCGCGGTTCGCCGTGCACGTCGACGGCAACCTCGTCGGCTGGTCGTCGGGGTCGCGGTTGCCGAGTGAGTTCGACCTCACCGACTTGGTTGCTCCGGGCAACGAGGTGCGGATCGCCGTACGGGTGCACCAGTGGTCGGCGGGCAGTTACGTCGAGGACCAGGACATGTGGTGGCTGTCCGGCATCTTCCGCGACGTCACCCTGCTCGCCCTCAAGCCGCAGGCGCCGACCGACGTGTTCGTGCACGCCACGTACTCCGACGGCTCCGGAACGCTGAAGGTCGACTCGGACGTCCCGGGCACCGTCGTCGTCGAGGAGCTGGGCCTGGAGTTCCCGACCGGTTTCGAGACGCCCGTACCGGCCGTCGAGCCGTGGAGCGCCGAGAGCCCGCGGCTCTACGACGCCGTACTGCGTGCCGAAGGCGGCGAGGTACGCCTCAGGCTCGGGTTCCGCACGGTCGAGATCGTGGACGGTGTCCTGACCGTCAACGGCAACCGGGTGCTCTTCAACGGCGTCAACCGGCACGAGTTCCACCCCGATCGCGGCCGGGCGCTGACCGAGCAGGACATGCTCGACGACGTCCTGGTGATGAAGCGGGCCGGCATCAACGCCGTCCGCACCAGCCACTACCCGCCGCACCCGCACTTCCTCGACCTGTGCGACCAGTACGGCCTGTACGTCGTGGACGAGTGCGATCTCGAGACGCACGGCTTCGGCTATGAGCCCGAGCCGCCGAACCTCCCCAACCCGGTGATGGATCCGCGCTTCGAGACCGACCTGGTCGGGCGGATGCGCCGGATGGTCGAGCGGGACAAGAACCACCCGAGCATCGTCATCTGGTCGCTCGGCAACGAGTGTGGGATGGGCGACAACCTGCGCGCGATGTACGCGTTCGCGCGCGATCGCGACTCGTCGCGCCCGGTGCACTACGAGCGGGACACCGAGGCGGAGTTCGTCGACATCTACTCGCAGATGTACACCTCGCTGGAGGGCGTCACCGCCATCGGCGAGGACATGGCGTCCTACCGGGGTCTGCCGTTCATCCTGTGCGAGTACGGGCACGCGATGGGCAACGGGCCGGGTGGTCTGTCGGACTACCACGCGCTGTTCGAGAAGTACCCGCGCTGCCAGGGCGGATTCATCTGGGAGTTCATCGACCACGGCCTGCGGACCTCGGTGGACGGCAAGGGGTTCTACGCGTACGGCGGTGACTTCGGCGAAGAGATCCACGACGGCAACTTCGTCTGCGACGGCCTGCTGTTCCCGGACCGTACGCCGTCGCCCGGCATGCTCGAGTACACCAAGGTGATCGAGCCGCTGGTGATCGGCGGCGACTCCGGCGTCGTCAACATCACCAACCGCTATGAGGTACTCGACACCAGCCACCTGACCTTCCGCGTCGTCACAGAGGTCGCCGGCGAGCGGATCGGTGCGGGTGTGCTCGACGTACCTGCCATCGCACCCGGCGGCACTGTGTCGGTCGCGCTGCCTCCGGCAGACGCCTCTCATCCGGAGACCTGGGTGACTGTGACGGCTGAGCTCACCGAGGCCACTCAGTGGGCCGACGCCGGTCACCGGATCGCCTGGGGTCAGGTGCGACTCGACACTCCCGCCGCCGACCAGCCCCGGCACGCCGGTGGCGCCACTGAGGCTGCTGCAGCGAGTGGCGAGGCCCGGCACGCCAGGGCCGAGGCTGTCGGCGAGGGCGGCACGGCAACCGGCGCAGGCATCAGCCTGGGCGAGCTGCCGGTCCGGAACCTGCGACTGGACGTCTGGCGAGCGCAGACCGACAACGACGCGATCCCGGGTGTCGCCGACGCCTGGCGAGAGGCCGGGCTGCACCGCGTGCAGCACCGGGTGGTCTCCGAGGGCGTCAAGGACGGCGCCTGGGAGGTAGTCACCCGTACTGCGCCGCCCGCTCTCCAGTGGGGCTTGGTAGCCACTTGGCGCTTCACCCACCTCGCCGAGGGCTCCCTCGGGCTGGACCTGTCCATTGAGCCCGAGGGGCAGTTCCCGGCGACCCTGCCGCGCCTGGGCATCACCTTCGAGCTGCCGAAGGTCAGCCAGGTCGAGTGGTTCGGCACCGGACCGGGAGAGGCGTACGTCGACACCCGTGCAGCTGCGGCCGTCGGCAAGTACTCCGCGACGGTCGACCAGCTGCAGGCGCCGTACGTGCGTCCGCAGGAGAACGGCCACCGCATCGACACCCGCTGGGCCCAGCTGGACTCACTGCGGATCGAGGCAGCTCCCGACCTCTTCGGCCTGACTGTCCGCGACTGGACCAGCGCAGACCTGCAGAACGCGAAGCACGCCCCTGACCTGGTCGCCGGCGACACGACGTACGTGACTCTGGACCTCGCCCAGGCCGGCATCGGCTCCAACTCCTGCGGCCCAGCCCTACCGGACCGCTACAAGCTCCACACCGCAGCCGCCTCCCTGTCGGTGAGGTTCAGCGTCTAGCATTCCCGACCACAGCGCCCTGACCGCTACTAGCGGGCAGGGCGCTGTGCTAGTTCATGGCGCCAGGTGCTGCGGTGGCGAGCCCGGCTTCGGATGCGGCTGTCAGGAGGCGTTTGTCATAGGTGACCAACGCTGTCAGCGTCAGACCTTCGAGTACGAGGGTCTGGGCGCTGGCGAGGTGGATCGCATCAAGGGTCCGCAGGAGCGGGTCCGGATAAGCGGCAGCGGTGGTGCGGACGGTTTCGTCCATCGGAACCCGGTTGAGCTTCGCGAGCAGGGTGGGAACGGCCACCAGGCGGCCCGGATCGGTACGGCGTAGCGCGCGGGGGACCTCGATCTCGACCAGGGTCGAGGCCACCAGCGTCTTGTCCTGTTGGTCGATCAGCCAGTCGTGCAGAGCCTTGGTCTCGGCCTCAGGCCGGATCAGCTTGACGATCGCGGCAGTGTCGAGGTAGATCACAGACGCTCCTCGCGCAGGTCCGAGACGATCTGCGTGGAATCGGTCGTCAGGTCGGCCTCCCCGCCTGGGAGGGCGATTGGGCCGGCGTCGGTTGCGGGGATCAGCCGTCCGCGACCGACCAAGCCTTGCAAGTCGGCCGATGCGACGCTGATCGGAACCAGCAGAGCGGTCGGCTTGCCACTGACCGTGATCTCCAGCGACTCGCCGCCGGACACTCTGGCCAGCACCGCGCTGGTGTGTTGGTTGAGTTCTCGTACTGGTATCCGGTCCATACGTTTAGTGTAGAACAGAACGTTCTACATTGGCATCGGCGGAGCCGTCGACAGGACCTGTCCACGGGGCCGACTAGGCTCACTTCCGTGCCGGAGGTGTATGACCCGTTGACTGATCCTGCACCGGCGCATGATCTGCGCGCGGTGTTGCGGATCCGGGCGTTCCGGCGGCTCTGGATCGCGTTCGGGTTGTCCAGTCTGGGGGACTGGATCGGGCTGCTCGCGCTGACCGCGATGGCGAAGGCGTTCGCGGGCGACGACTACCAGGCGGCGAACTTCGCGATCGGTGGGGTGCTGTTCCTGCGGGTGCTGCCCGCGCTGGTGATGGGACCGGTCGCGGGCTGGGTCGCGGACCGGCTGGACCGGCGCTGGACGATGATCGTCGGCGACCTGATCCGGGCCGCGTTCTTCGTCAGCATCCCGATCGTCGGCACGCTCACCTGGGTGCTGGTGGCGACCGTGCTGATCGAGATCGTCAGCCTGATCTGGGGCCCGGCCAAGGACGCCAGCGTGCCGAACCTGGTGCCCCGGCACCGGCTGGAGGCGGCCAACCAGCTCAGCCTGATCACGACGTACGGGTCGGCGCTGCCGGCGGCCGCGATCTTCACCGCGATCACGCTGGTCACCCGTGGCCTCGGCGACTTCTCGATCGACCTCGCCGTCTACGTCAACGCGGCGACCTTCCTGATTTCGGGGCTGGCGATCGTCTCGGTCGCGGAGATCGGCCGGGCCGGTACCCATGAGCACGAGCAGCATCCGACGCTGTGGCGCACGATGGTCGAAGGCTGGTCCTACGTCACCGGTACGCCGGTGGTTCGCGGCCTGGTGGTCGGCATCTCGGGCGCCTTCGCGGCCGGTGCGGTCGTGATCGGCCTCGGCCGGACGTACGTCGAGGACCTGGACGCGGGCGACCCGGGGTACGGCGTGCTGTTCGGAGCCGTCTTCGGTGGCCTGGCGCTGGGCATGGGGTTCGCGCCACGGCTCTTCTCCGGGCTGTCGCGGCGACGGTTGTTCGCCGCCGGATTGGTCGGGTCGGGGGTCGGGCTGGCCGGGCTCGCGCTGATCCAGCAGATCGAGATCGCGACGATGATCGCGATCGTGCTCGGCTTCTGCGCCGGGGCCTCCTGGGTTTCGGGGTACACGCTGCTCGGGCTCGAGGTGCCGGACAACGTGCGCGGGCGGACGTTCGCGTTCGTGCAGTCCGCGGTCCGGACCGTGCTCGCGGTGACGCTGGCGGTGGCGCCGTTCGTGGCCGGCGCGATCGGCCGCCGCACGCTGTCGGTCGGGGACAGCTCGATCACCTACAACGGCGCCGCGATGACGATGCTGATCGCGGCCGTGCTGGCCAGCGTGATCGGTCTGGTCGCCTGGCGGCAGATGGACGACCGCCCCGGCGTACCGTTCTGGCGGGATCTGCGTCGCAGCTTCGGCAAGACGCCCGGTGTGTACCCGACCACCGGCCTGTTCATCGCACTCGAAGGCGGTGAGGGCGCGGGCAAGTCGACGCAGTCCGCGCTGCTGGTCGAGTGGCTGACCGAGCATGGCCAGCAAGTGCTGCTCACCCGCGAGCCAGGCGCCACCGACCTCGGCAAGACGCTGCGCCAGATCGTCCTCGACCCGGCGACCGGCGACATCTCGCACCGCGCCGAAGCCCTCCTGTACGCCGCCGACAAGGCCGAGCACGTCGACTCCGTGATCAGGCCCGCACTGAAATCGGGCGCCGTCGTCATCACTGATCGGTACGTCGATTCCGCGCTCGCCTACCAAGGCTCCGGGCGCGACCTCGAGCTCTCCGACGTCGAGCGGGTGAACCGCTGGGCCACCGACGACCTGCGCCCCAACCTGACCATCCTGCTGGACCTGGCGCCCAAGAGCGGGCTCGGCCGGTTCAAGGAACGGGACCGGATCGAGGCGCAGTCCGCCGACTTCCACGAGCGCGTGCGGACGGCGTTCCTCGAGCTCGCGGCCGCCGAGCCACAGCACTACCTGGTCCTCGACGCGACCCAGGATCGCGCCCAGCTCGCGGCGCAGATCCAGGCTCGCCTGCTCCCGATGTTGCCAAAGGTGGGGCCGCTATGACCGTTTGGGACGATCTGGTCGGGCAGGAGCCCGCGGTCGCCGTACTGCGCAAGGCCGTTGGCGGGGCGTCGGCGCGATTGCGTGGCGAGGGTGGCGCGGCCACGGCCGGGATGACGCACGCCTGGCTAATCACCGGGCCGCCGGGATCGGGCCGATCGAACGCGGGCCGGGCCTTCGCCGCCGCGCTGCAATGCGTCAACGACGGCTGCGGCGAGTGCGCTGTCTGCCGTACTGCGCTCAACGGCGCGCACCCCGACGTCTCGCTGATCCGCACCGAGCTGCTGTCGATCCGCGTCGGCGAGATCCGCGAACTGGTCCGCCGGGCCGCGATGAGCCCGACCCAGGGACGCTGGCAGGTGATGGTCATCGAGGATGCGGACCGCCTGACCGAGCAGGCCGCGGACGCGTTGCTGAAGAGCATCGAGGAGCCGGCGGCGCGGACGGTGTGGGTGCTTTGCGCGCCGACGGTCGAGGACGTCGTACCGACGATCCGGTCCCGCTGCCGCCTGCTCGTACTGCGCACCCCGCCGGTGGCCGCCGTCGCCGAGATGCTGACCCGGCAGTCCGGGACCGATCCTGAGCTGGCGGGATTCGCGGCGCGGGCGGCGCAAGGACATATCGGCCGGGCGAAGGCACTGGCACGCGATGAGCAGGTCCGCGGCCGGCGGACCAAGGTGCTGGAGGTCCCGTTCGAGTTGCGCGACATCGGCACCTGCCTGAACGCGGCGCAGCAACTCGTCACCGCGGCCAAAGAGGAGTCCAAGGCCAGTGCCGCGAAGGTCGACGAGCGCGAGCGGGCCGAGCTCGAGCAGGCCCTCGGTGTTGGCACGAAAGGCGCCAGGCCACGCGAGGCCGGTGCGGCGCTGAAGGAACTCGAGGACCAGCAGAAGGCGCGGGCCAAGCGGTGGGAACGCGACGTCCTCGACCGGTCGCTGGTCGACATGATGGCCTTGTACCGCGATGTTCTGGTCGTTCAGACCGGTGCGGGCGCGGAACTGATCAACGGCGAACTGCGGACGGACATCGAACGGCTGGCCGGCCGGACGAGTCCCGAGCAGACGATCCGCCGGATCGATGCGCTGACCGGTTGCCGGGAGGCGATCGAGGGCAATGTCGCGCCGCTCCTGGCGCTCGAAGCGATGACGATCGCGCTGTTCGAGGGCTGAGACACGCGTCTGGGTTGCGGACAACCCTGTAACGAAGGTAGTGGCCCCGCCGATGTGTGGGTGGCGGACCCCGCCGTCCGGCGCGACCCTTCCGAAGGATGCTCCTTGACCCAACCGCCACCGCCGATCCAGCCGGTGCGGACTCCGCTTCCATCGGCTGAGTCCTGGCTGGCGGGCGTGCCGACGCCCGCGCAACGCCGGCTGGATCGCTATGCCGTGGCGGCTTTCGCGACCAGCCTGCCAGGGCTGGTGCCGATCGCGATGGTGCTCGGGCTGATCGCGTTGCCGCGGGTCCGCAAGTCAGGGGCGCGTGGGCGCGGGCTGGCGATCAGCGCGCTGGTGATCAGCGCGTGCTGGCTGATCGCGATCGGACTCGCCGCCGCGCTCAACCTGCAAGGCGAACGGCGCGCGGGGATCGGCCGCAGTACGGTCATCTCGCAGGTGCAGGTCCAGCAGTGCTTCGACGCGGAGCTGGAGGTGGCCACGTTGCGCCAGGTCAAGATCGCGGACTGTGCCGTGCCGCATACGGGTGAGGCGTACGCGAAGGTCCGCGCGATGCTGACCGGACTGTCCACGCCACAGAAGGGCGCGGTCGCCACGCAGCAGTGTGCGACCGCTTTCCAGACCTTCGTCGGCAAGTCGTACGAGCGGTCGGAGCTGGACATGTACTACGTCGTCCTGGAAGATCGTGCCGTTGCTGATGGCAACGTCCTGTGCATGGTCGGGAAGCCCGGCGAGCAGTTGACCGGCTCCATGCGCGGTTCTCAGCGTTAGTACCTCCGGCACGGGACACTAGGAGCCTGCTGAATAACCTGCGTGTTGGCCCGGTCGTGTGGTGACCGTGCTGGGACGATTGTGGGGTGCAGGGTTCAGCTGGGGTTGATCAGGAGTTGATGGACGCTCGGGCGTTGGTCGGGCATCTGGTGCCGGCCGGGAGCGTGTTCGGGTTCTTGGCTGAGCATCGTGGTGAGGTGTTCCCGGCCGGGTTGTTCGAGGATCTGTTCCCGAGCTCGACCGGGCGGCCGAGTCTGCCGGGTGAGGTCGCGGCGTC
>NZ_AQUZ01000104.1 GCF_000372465.1 Kribbella catacumbae DSM 19601 | reverse complement strand
TCTTCAATGCCCGACCGTAGGCCGACGCAGCCTCCTCGAAGTCACCGCGATACTTGCCGGTGACACCGATGTCGTTCAGCACTGTTACGAGGTTCAGCGGTTCGACGGTCGGGTCCAGCTCTGCGAGGGCAAGCGCACGGTGANACTCGCGNCGAGCNTCGGAGAGCAGGCCCNTCTTCCGCANCTGTGCGCCTCGGAGCTGCGCGGTCGTGGCGGCCGCTGGAAGCTGAGTCTGGTCGGGCATTTCGGCTCATCGGCCTAGAGGAGGACCTGGTTGTGATTGCTGACGATCCGGTCGCCGTCGTCCGACGGATCGGCATGCGCGACGGTGGCGGACCCCGCCAGCGCTCCGGCGAGCAGGGCAACCGCGCCCAGTGTCCCTGCGATCAGCTTCTTCCAACCAACGCGTGACCTTGCACCCATCGTTGTTCTCCTATCCTGTCCAGAGGCGAAGGCTGTCCTTCGCTCCAACTGTTCGAAACTGCAACAGCAGAACCTTCGAGTGCTCTTTGGCTGGGATGAGGTCTCCACCTCCACCCGGCCCACGCCGTCGTCGGTGGTGGGTCTTGATCTCGACCAGCCGCTGCGCGGCGACGGCCAGGCGGCATCCCGTCGGAAATCGCGGCGGTCATTAGCCGGCACGCGCCGGGCGCTGTCATCATGGACGACTTCTACTCTCGCCTGCGCACGAAGAGCAAACGAACCCTCTACCCAGCTGCGGAGATCGAGCGCACCTCTCCCCCGGGCTGGAACGAAGCCGGCGGTCGTCGGTCCGGGTAGGCGTTGCAGGCTAGGGAAGTAGCCGGGCTAGACGATCGCGGCAGGATGTCAGGGTTGGGTGGTCGCTTGCGACGGCGTCTGCCAAGAGCGTGATCGCTTCGCGGAGGGATTCGGTTGCTTGGCTGAGCAGGCCGAGTTCGGACTGTGCGCAGGCCAGATTGTGGAGAGTGATGGCGAGATCAGGATGGTCGTGGTCGAGTGCCAGTCGCTTGATCTCCGCCGCGCGATCCAGTTCGCGGCCGCTGCCTCGAAGTTGCCTGAGCGGTGTTCGAGTGAGCCGAGGTTGTGGAGAGTGACAGCCACCTCGTAATGCTCGGGACCGAAGCTGTCTTCGAAGACGGCGAGTACGTCGATCAACAACTCACGCGCCTCTGCCTTCTCGCCGAGGTCGACGAGAATGGCGGCTAACGCGGCGCGATCTGCGGCGAGATCGAGTGGATCGGTGGCCGCCGAGGTCAGCCGAAGGGCGATGCCTTCACGCGCGGCGGATTCGGCGGCCGCCACTTCTCCACGAGCGTGGGCGAGACCGGCGATGTTGTGCAGGAGACTTGCCCGCAGATCCAGTTGATCGCTTCCACACTCGTTCACGATCCTCAACGCCCGACGGTAAGCGGACGCAGCTTCGTCGAAGTCACCGCGATACTTGCCGATGACACCTATGTCGTTCAGCAACGGCACGAGTTCCAGCGGACCGACGGTCGGGACATGCTCCGCGAGGGCGAGGGCACGGTGAAACTCGCGACGGGCCTCGGATAGCAGGCCCTTCTCTCTCAGCTGCGAGCCTCGGAGCCGGGCCGTCGCGACGGCCGCTGGAAGCTGAGTCTGGTCGGGCATGGGGGTCGCTGGGTTAGAGAAGTACCTGGTTGTGATTGCTGACGATCCGGCGGCCGTCCGGCTGATCCGCTTGAGCGACGGTGGCGGACCCCACCAGTGCTCCGACCAGCAGAGCAACCGCGCCGAGTGTCGCTGCCACCAGCTTCTTCCAGCCGAGGCGTGACCTTGCACCCATCGTTGTTCTCCCATCTTGTCCAAGGGCGAAGGCCGACCTTCATCCATCTGTTCGAAACTGCAACAGCAGAACCTTTGAGTGCTCTTTGGGCGGGATGAGATGAGTTCTCCGCTCCCATCCGGGTCTGAGGGCAGCCTGCCGCAGGCTGTTCCCAGTGATTGCCCAGCCTGCTGCGGCAGGCTCAATGTCGTTCAAGGGAGGACAGATGAACCGTTCCGACAGCTATTCACGCTGGCCGGCTGGGCTGGTCGCGGTGCTGCTGATGCTGGCCGGCGTGGCTACGTCGACCAGTGTCGCTGCGGGTGGCGTTACCGGGGAGCCGACCAGTACGCACGCAGCGGGTGTCGGCCCGATCCCGGCACCGCCGGGGCCTGGACCGGGCAGTTAGATGTCCAGGCAGCCCAATTGCTCGCAGGTTCGGGCCTGGTTGCGGCGATGGCTGCGTTGACTTGTGCGGCGGTGTGGATCGGTGTCTTCGGCAACTATTTGAGCGAGGGTTCGGTTCGCAGGTATGCCGTTGGAGTCATCACTAACCCGCCGCCGCCACCTCCCTGGCCGGGTGGATAGGCGGCCTGCAGCCTTGACTTCGGAAGGAGTGTTGATGCGTTCTCTCATGGCCTACTCGGGGTGGCGCGTTCGTCCAGCGGGTTGGCTGATCGTTCTGTACTTCGTAGTCGCGTGGGTCTGGGCTGTCGGTGTCGAGCCCCTCCGTTCGTATGCGGCTGGCGTCATCCCAACTCCACAACCACCTGGTCCAGGTCCCACGGGCTGAGCAAAGCGTGGAACCGAGCGCCACATCGGGTCCTGAACCGGCGTGAGAGTTGTCGTTGACCGAACGCCGCGGCGGGCGCGTCGTGCCCGCCGCTGATCGCAATCGCCGCGTGGCAGCGGTCTTGGCTTCGAACCTGGGGCTGCCAACCCGGCCCCTGACGTGCAGAGCGAGTCGGCGAGGTTCGATCTCTGGGATGCGCTCGTGGAGCACCGCCCGCTGAGCGAGGTGATGTGAGCCCACTAGGTCGCCAACTACGCCAGCCAGCGGGACAGAGCGGCCACATGAGCTGCGGCCACGCGTAGTACCTGCCGACGTCGCACCCACGATGCCGAGCAAAGTAGCTATCAATTCTTGTATACCGTGGAAGGACGTTTTGATGAGGTACCGACGAGCGATTTCCGCCCTCGCTGTTGCTGTCGCAGCTGCACTGCCGATCGGCACGGTGCAGATGATGTCAGCTGACGATCCAATGGCGGCTATGCGGACGGGTGACGAACCGAGCGAGCCGCTCGAAGATCCCTGGCTATGCGACATATTCATCTGTGGCGGGAACCACAACGAGTCTGCGGCTCGGGACCGGTGATGTTTCTGGTGGTGGGCGGTTCCAGCGACGACGCAACACTTGCTCGATCCTGGAGGATCTGTTGTGGTCGAGGATGAGCTCAACCGCAGACCCGAGCAATCCTCGGACACCACCTGCCAGCCGACCTCTCGCCCCGCGCCCACGGAGATCTTCGCGCCGCCAAGCCGAGGCGGCCAAGCTGACTCCATCGGTGACCTCGATTGCTTGAGAAGCCGCGCGGATTGAGTCGTTCCCGGCAGGCGATGAATCGCTGACTCGATGCGCTGGGCAACTACCTCGGTGGCGTTGCTGTCCGAGTCGCGTTCTGTCAGCGTGAGGCACTATGGACAGTGGTCAGGAGCGGGATGCGGCGATTTCGCAGGCAGTACGGATGCGCCAGCAGGGATAAGGTGCGCAGGCCCGGGAGCAGTTGCCTCCTCCAGATCGAGGGTCGCGCCGATGTGATCGCGGGAAGCGAGTTGGTACACCTCACGGCCGACCGCATCCCGGTTCGGCGCATGCGGCAGCAAATCGGTGGTCAGCCACTGGCCGAACTCACTGAAAGCCTTGCTGGCGGCGATCGCGGCCGCCTCGACCCGTGCCTTGACGGCCGACTCGGGCGCCTTCGCGGTCAGGCCGACGAAGTAGTCGTTGCCTTCCGCGCCGCTCCACTCGGCGCTCCGCTGGGCCAGCACCTTCACCTGCCGGGCTGACGAGACACGGCCGGCGTCGGCCTGCTGGAGCAGGGTCTCGCGGTACCCGTCGAGCGTCGTACCGACCTGGTCCAGCCGGCGGCCGAGATTCTCCCAGTCCTCGTCGGTCGAGGTCGGCATCAGGTCGAAGACCGCGCGCAGCTCGACCGGAACGCAGGAGATCCCGTTCAGCTCGTACTGCGGTACGCCCGCCTCGTACCGCTCGAGGTCGAGCTCGATCCGCTCCAGCAGCGCGTCCTTGGCCGTCTCCTCCCGGAACGAGGAGACCTCGACGGTCTTCGCCTCGGCGACCGTGGTCCGGTGCAGGTCGATCAGCGCGTCGAAGCCACCCGGCGACCGGTCCGGAAGCTTGTCGTCGTACCCCTGCATGCCCATGATCGTCGCCGCGGCGGGCGACAGCTCGGCACGGGCCGCGAGGAAGCGTTCGGAGAGCTCGTCGATCGGGCTGTGTGGTGCCGTCGTGTCCGTCATCGGGCGACAGCGCCGCCGCGACAGGATTGACCGAAATACCCTACTGCGCAGGTTTCCCGGTGATTCCGGCTTCGCGCAGTCAAGCTGTGTCCTGAAGGCCGAGACTGGTACGCCAACCCGATGCCTGAAACGACTGCGGTGCCGGGGATCGCGCCGAGGCGGAGCTGCTCGAGGTGAATCAGCCTGCGGTCAGATTCAGCCATCGAGAGTTGCCATGGGCAACGGATAAGCGAGTATCTGTGAGTCGAGCTCGCCCGGCCGCGACACGTCGCGTGGTGGCGAGACACGGGGCCCTGACTCACCGCATCCTTAGGACGGTAACCTCCCCCGGCCCCGTGATCGGCGGCATCAGGCGCGTGATTCGCGGCGGCTGCCGGGAGAGCCAGTTCCCAGCGGTTGCCCATCACCCGATCTCAGACTCGGTGACATAACTGCGGTCGCGGGTCGCCCGGCGTCGTGCCAACGGATCGAAGGAGAAGCGAATGGTGGCGAAGAGAATGGTTGGACTCGGTGGACGGTTAGGGCGGATCCTCGGCATTATGGTGGCCACGTTCGCTCTCGTTGCCGGTTCGGGTCTGGTGGCGCAGGCGCAGGTTCCCGGTTTGACCTATATCTCTGCAGGTACGGGGGCGGACTCCAATTTCTACAAGTCGGTTCGGGTCGGTTGTCCCGTAGGCACTCGGGTCGTCGGCGGGTTCTTCGCACTGGAAGGCGCCGAAGGGGCCGTGGTACTGGATGACTTCATCCCGTCCGCGACCGACCTGCTCGTTGGCGCCGGCGAGATCGTCGAACCCGGCACCGGCAACGGCGGAACGCCAGCATCGTGGAAGATTACCGCGACTGTCGCCTGCGCCAATGCCCTGGCCAACTATGCGTTGATCACGGACACCTCGATTGTTGGCCCCGGAACTTCGCACGCCGCGACGGCACGCTGCCCATCCGACACCAAGCTGGTTGGTGGCGGCGCATCCTTGAGTAACGGATGGGGACATGTGTCGATCCAGCAGTTGCATTTCGCGAGCGGCCTTACGGATCAGTCGGTCAATGCGCGTGCCGTGACCGACGGGGGACCAGTTGCCTTCAACGAATCCTGGTCGGTATCCGCCTATGCCATCTGCGCCTCTGCGATAAGCACCGTTGCGGCCTCTAGCGTGGACAACTCCCCCTCAACCGGCAACCCTCGGGTGGACCAGTGGGTCTGCTCGCTCGACGGAACAGATTGGAGCGTCACCACCGTGGGCTGGCGCATTAGCCCAGCAGCGACTTTCGGCACCAATCGCTACATCACCGGAACGACAACCACGACCAACGGAGGCCAAGCCTTCGGCATAGCACGAGCAACCGCCACCCGGAACGACGGCGTACACTGGCTTCTCCGCGCCGAGCTCATGTGCGTCACCACGTGACACCAAGCTGCACAATCGACAGTTGGCTGAATCTCGGTCCTGCAATTGGGCTCAAGATGACCGGACTGCCGTCGGTGCCCCTGCACCGGCGTACGGGACAGCGAGGCGACTCACTGGCCAGTCGTGTGCCAGGTGGTCGAGAGCCGTTCTCAGTAGTCGACCGCGACGTCGGCTAAGCATGGCGGCCAACCGCGAATAGCAGCGGGCCGGACGGGATGAGGCCGGGGTTGTCAGTTCATGCCCCGATTCTGGCGGTGTGCCAGCTAACCTCCCACCGCTGACGGTGGGTCAGGATCGCGTAGTCCACCTCGGTGTCGCCGCGTGGCCCGGCTAGGACGATGTGCAATGGTCGCCCGTCTGGCAGTTCGTCGTGGTACTCGGCGGGCTCTGGCGCGTGACCGCACAGGACCACTGAAGCGTCGACACGGGCGAGGAGACGGAGCGAGGCATCGCGCTCGGCGGCGATCAGATTGCCGTCGTACGTCGGGTGCGCGGGCCAGTACGCGTTCCACGGATTGCCCGGCATGCCGTGGCACACGTACACGCCGTCGGTGAGCACGAACTCCTCGGGCAACGACCGGAGCCAGCTGAGTTCGTCTGCAGACAGCGCGTCCTGGCCTGCCGCCATCTGCTCCAGCCACGGCCCGGGCGGATCCGAGCGGCGCAACCGCATCCACAAGGTGTTGTTCCAGCGGGGTGAGCTGCAGATGGCGTCGGGCCAGGTCCAGCTGGGCTCCAGCCGGGTCGAGCACGGAGTAGCTAGTCTTCTCGGCGTCGGGAAGGCTCGGATCATTGTTGAGGTACGAACGCCCGCGACCCCTTCACAGCTAGCCACTCTGCTCGATGTCTCGCTCGGCACGGTCTCTGCCCACCTCGCGGCGCTCCGAGACGCCGGCGTCGTCCTCAGTTGGCGAAGCGGCAGAGCGGTGTACTACGAACTCACCGAAAGCGGCGAGGACCTCGCAAACCTCGTGACCGCGACGAACCCTTCCGCAACGCCGCAATGGCCCGAGGAAGTAGCCCGGCCCTAGTCACAGCTCCGCGGACAAGAGCACGATGGGTAGACGTGGGTTTGGTCCGGGGAAGTGCCCATCACGTGGTGCCTGGCGATGAGCCAAGGTCCATACGCTCGATGCTGATAAGCGCCCACCGCACAGTCGGATTGCAACAGTCCCATCTGGTTTCGGGTCGGAAGGACGGCGCGACCCGTCAGACGGGGGTCGGCTCAAGTGCAACGGGTTGGCAGCCGTGGTTCCGGTGTACGAGCTGAGAAACTTGGCCTTGGCCGCTCCATCCTCGGACGCAGCACCACGCCGGAGGTTCGATGCCAGGACGGATCGACCCCGTCTGGTCTGCCGTCCACCTCGACAACGCCGAGGTGCACCTACTCAGCTCCCATCACCCCGCACCCTGAGCAGTCAGGATGGCGAGCACGTCCTCGAGGACCTGGTTGGCTGAGGCGGCGCCGCCGACGGTCCAGTAGTTCTGGACGAAGTGCACGCGGTTCTGCTTGACGGCGCCGAGGCGCTGCCAGAGGGCGTTGGACCTCAGGAAGGCGACCGAGTCCTGACGCTGCTCGAGGAAGATCAGATCGGCCTCCAGCAGGCCGATCCGCTCGAGGCTCACCTGGACGGTCTTGTACTGATCGGCCGTCTCCCGCAGTTGCGCCGCCGGCCGGGTCAGGCCGAGCTCGGTCATGACGTTCGTGCCCAGGCTGCGACCCGGCATCGACAACCTGATCCCATCGTTGACGATCGACCCGACCGTCACTTCGGTACCGCTCAGCTTGGGGTGCGCCGCCTTGTAGGCATCAAGCTTCTTTTGGTACGCCGAGATGACGGTGGCTGCCGCCTCCGGCGTACCGATCAGCGCGGCCGTTGCCTTCAGCCCGGATCGCCAATCCTCCGCGGCAGTACGACCTGCCGGTACGTCGTACGCCACCACTGGCGCAACGTCGTCGAGACGCTGGATCACCTCCGGCTTGGTCTGGTCGGACGCCAGCAGCACCAGATCCGCGTCGAGCGCAGCGAACGCCTCGTACTCCGGTTCGAACGCCTCGCCGATCGCCTTCACCCCAGCGTCCTTGGCGGCCTTCGTCAGGTACGGCGACAACTCCGGATCCTTCTCGAAGAACCCGTAGCCGAAGACCCCCGCGACCTTGCTCAGGTCATATCCGAGCGCTGTCAGATGGTCGAACGTGATCCAATCGACCACAAGTCGCTGCGGCGCGACCGGAATCTCCACCTCGCCACCCACTGACGACACGACCCGCCGAGACTCGGCAACGACCTCGTCGGTTCCGCTCGAACTACACGCCGGCAAACCAAGAACGGCGAGAAGGAGGACGGCAGAGCCGCGAACAGTAGACCGTTTCATCTGTCGCTCAGATCATTCAGGTAGGGGCACAGTCGATGTACCGCGGGATCGGCGATCGTTAGTTGAAGTCTGCCGGATAGGTGAACACTCCTGCCCGGCATGAACGAGTCTCGAAATTTCGGCCCAGCCGTCGCCCAGTTGCGACTCAGGGGCAGCCGGTATGGTTCTCGGTTTGACAGGTGTCGGTGCCGGTGCCGCCGTCGGCCGTGTCGGTCCCCGAGTCGCCGATCAGCAGGTCGTCGCCGGTGCCGCCGTGCAGGGTGTCGTTGCCGGCGCCGCCGAGCAGCCTGTTGTTCGCGGAGTTGCCGACCAGAAGATCGTTCCCATCGCCACCGGTGATGTTCTCCACGTCGGAACGCACGTCGTCGTTCTCCCCGACCTGGCCGTCGTTGGCCTGGTCGTCGAGCCGGATCGTCCGGGCGACAGGCCCGCTGGAGGAATCCGCGTAGGACACAGTGTCGACCCCCGAGCCACCTGCGAACGAGTCCGGCCCGTCGTACCGCGACGGCGAGAAGGGACCGTCCTGGATCGTGTCGTCACCGCCGCGCCCCTCGATCACGTCGGAACCGAATTCACCGGTGAAGTGGTTGTTCGCGTCGCTGCCGGTCAGGGTGTCGTGGCCCAGGCTGCCGGCGAGATTCTCCACGTCCGAACCGATGTTGTTGGTCCGGTCGCCGGGCATCCCGTCGTTGGCCACGTCGTCCAGCGAGATGCGGACACCCTCCGCGCCGAAGTCGCCCTGGCCGCCCGAGCCACGATCGATCCCCGGTCCACCGATCACGGTGCCGCCGCCGCTGACGGTGGCGAAATCGTCGCCCGCGCCCAGATCGATCAGCGAGTCTCTGGCCGTGGAGCGTGCGGAGTCGTTGCCCGGCCCCAGCCGCAGGGTTGCCGGCAGGCCACCCGCATCAGCGCTGTCATTGCCGTCGCCGGAATCGATCAGCAACCGGGTGGTCCCATCAACAGGGCACGACACCCTGTTCGGGTTGAAGGTGTCGGCCGCCTTCCGGCACGGGTAGACCGGCACGATCGGATTCGCGTGGTCGTTCACGAACGCGACACCGGAGTACACAAGAACGGAGAACCCGTTGTGCTGGCCCGGGGCCGCCACGACCGACAAGACCCCCTGGTCGATCCGGACCTGAGTCGAGGTCGCGGCCTGCGCCGCCGCGCCGGAGACCGCCACCTGCGCCACCCCCAGCACAACCGCACAACCCCACACCCTGCGCCGACGCCAACCGTTCATCGCCCCACTCCACCCTTCAGCGGCGATCACAGCCGGTATGGCCCGGTTCGCCGATGCCTTGGCGTGAAGTGTCACTCAAGCCACTGGGAAAACACTGGGCGACCGTCCGC
>NZ_AQUZ01000103.1 GCF_000372465.1 Kribbella catacumbae DSM 19601 | reverse complement strand
CTGCAACACCAGCACCGACGCCGCGACCTCACCCGGCAGACTCGGCCGCCCGGTCGAGCTCGGGAACAGATCCTCGAACAACCCGGCCGGGAACACCTCACCACGATGCTCAGCCAAGAACCCGAACACGCTCCCGGCCGGCACCAGATGCCCGACCAACGCCCGAGCGTCCATCAACTCCTGATCAACCCCAGCTGAACCCTGCACCCCACAATCGTCCCAGCACGGTCACCACACGACCGGGCCAACACGCAGGTTATTCAGCAGGCTCCTAGGCGTAGCAACCGCAGACGGCCTCTACGCCCTGATCGCCACCCTCGGCGGCTCAGCCCTAGCCCCACTCATCGACCCGATCACGGTCCCCTTGACGTGGATCTCAGTACTAGTCCTACTCGCCCTCGCAACCCGAGGCGCCACCACAGCCATCACCCAACACCGCCTCACCCGCACCCCATCCAAAGGGCTTCACGCTGCGCGGGCGGACCGTGAGTTGGCCGGTGGCGCCTCCAAGGCCACCTCCACCACTCCCCCCAGCCCAACCACCGCTTACCTCGTCCTACTGGGCATGACGATGCTCAACCCCACCACCGTCATCTACTTCACCGCCCTAGTCCTAGGCAGCCAGGACGCCACCACCCCCACCCGCCTAGAACAGTCCGTCTTCGTCCTAGCCGCCTTCGCCGCCTCAGCCTCCTGGCAACTAGCCCTAGCAACCGGCGGCGCCCTCCTAGGCCGCCTACTAACCACCCCCACCGCCCGCCTACTAACCGCCCTGCTCTCCACCCTCCTAATCACCGCCCTGGCCCTACACCTCCTCCTAACCACCCTCTGACAGAAGAGGAACTTCAGGAGGAGGCGGTGACAGGAAAGGGAGATTTTCGCCTCCTGCCGGTGAGGGCTGGTGACACAGAGTTTATGGCGTGGGAAGGTGCTGTGGGGTGAGTGGTCACAGGGTGTGGATAACTGGGGATGTCACCCTGTGCCGGGTTGGGACTGGGCGTCCCCTACGATTCACCGCATCCGGATGTAGCTCGGATTCGGAGTCGGATCGCCCAATCCGGCTGGCGGGTCTGCCACGAAGAGTGTGAGGGTGTGGCCATGAACATCGGTAGTCGGAAGATCGTCGTGGACGAGGCAATCGCGCAGCTGCGGCTGTACGCCGAGACGAACGGCGCGGTGCTCAAGTACTACGACGGTCTTCCCGGGATGACGAACGTCGGCGGATCCGAACCGGACCGGGTCACGCTCGAGGACCTGGCCCGGACGATGGTGATCGGCGCTGACCTGCGCGCGGCCGACATCCCCTGGCTGCTCGAGGTGGACGCGGACAAGGAGTTCGCCGCGGTCCCGGTCGACGCGAAGCTGGAGGATGCCGCGCCCGGTACGCCGCTGTTCGAGGCGGCCACCGCGTTGGACGAGAAGTTCAGTGGTCACCGCGGCTTCGGGCACGCCAAGAAGGCCAAGCTGCTGCACCTCAAGCGGCCGTATCTCTTTCCCGTCAGCGACAGCTTCATCCGGATGACCTACAGCGAGGCGTCAGCCGGCCCCGACTTCCTGGCGGCCGTGCACCGCGACCTGGTCAACCCGGCCAACGTCCGCGACTTCAAGCTGCTCCAGGTGCGGCTGATCGCCGAGCCCGCGACCTCGGCCGCGCGCGTAATGGCCGAGGCACCCACCCTGCGCCTGCTCGACATCCTCGCCTCCCTCCTCGGCGAGGCGAAGTAGCCGCGCTCTCCCGAGCCGGTACTGCGTACTGGGCCGCCGGTACGACGTACTGCTTGGCCGTCGGCGGGTGGGCGTCCGGCGGGAGTCACTGCTCTACATAACGCCGAGGCGGGCTAAGGGCTCTACTAGCTCTCGTTCCTCGTAGGAGAGGTGGGAGAGCAGCACGTCGTCTAGCAGGTCTACAGCGGCTCTGAGGGTGTCGATGGTGCCGGAGCCGTCTACCAGGGCTACGAGGGCCTTGTCGACGCCTTCTAGGACGTCGTGGATGACCAGGTGCTCCTCCTGGAGGCGGTCGACCACTGGGGTGAGAGTTGGGTCGGCACGGCGGAGGCGCGGGAAGAGGGCGCTGTCCTCGAGCGAGTGGTGGGCGGTGACGGTGCGGCAGTAGGACTCGCAGTACACGCCGAGGGTCCAGTTGTTCTGGCGCATGGTCATGGTGTTGATGTGTGAACGGGCCTGGCCGACGTCCATGGAACCGGCGGCTACCTGTTCCACCAGGTCGCGGATCTGCTCGAGCTCGGCTCGCAGGTGATCGTGTACCTGGATCAGGTGCTCGCCCGAAGCCAGCTGCTGCGGTGAGTAGACCCGCGACGGGTCGAGCGCCGGTCCGGTCGGTCGTGCCGACTCATCCCAGAGCTGCTCGGTACTCCGCTTCGTCGCCGGCGGCGGCGTTGGCACAACGCTGAAGTTCCCGCGTCCCCCTGCGGCCGCGCCGCTGGAGGGCGCGGTGGCGCCGGAAGACTCGGGGGCGATGCTGGCGGAGGACCCGGGCGTTGAGACGGAGTCGATGGCTGGCGTGGACTGAACGGTGGCGGTGGCGGTGGCGGTGGCGCGGGCGGCTGCTACTGACTCTCGGACTGCGGTGGCTATGTCGGCGAAGCGGTGGATGTCTTCTGGGTTGTCGGAGCCCAGGATGTAGGTGCTCATGCCCTCAGTGAGGGTCAGCTCTACCAACTGCTCGACCCACTGCTCTTCCGGCCCTTGCAGGAACCCACCGCGCCCGTTGAAGTTCCCGGAGAGGTTGTAGAGGCGCCGCACAGCCGACGGATCGCGCCCGGCCTCCACTGCGGCGTCATCGATGATCTTGTTGAGGGCAGGGAGCTCCTCCGGCGGCGCGTAGCCGCTAGACGGCAACCACCCGTCAGCCAACCGCCCGGTCAGGGCCAGCATCCGCGGCTTGTAGGCGCCCAGCCAGATCTCGACATCATGCGCGGGTGAAGGACCGCGCTTGGCGCCCGCCACCGTGTAGTGCTTGCCGGCAAGGCGAATCCCACCGCCCTCGGGAGTCCAGACCTCGCGGATGATCGCGATGGCCTCCTCCAGCGCAGCGATGCTCTCCCCCGCCGTCAGCGTCGGCCCCGCGTTGGCAGCGACAGCCTCCAAGAAGCCGCCGGCCCCCAGCCCCAGCTCAACCCGTCCGCCACTGATCCGGTCGAGCGTGGCGACACTGCGCGCCAGCACGATCGGGTGGCGCAGCGGCAGGTTGGCGACGTTGGTGGAGACCGACACGGTCTGCGTGTGGGCGGCGATGACGGACAGCAGCGTCCACGCGTCGAGCAGGCGCGGCTGGTACGGGTGGTCCTGCACGGTCACCAGGTCGAGCCCGACCTGCTCGGTCAGCTGCGCCAGCCCGATCACCCGCTCGGCGTTCTCCACCGCCGGCGTCAGGAACGTGCCGAACACCAACTCGTGCCCGTAGTCCATACTCCACCTCTACCCTAAGTAGTTCGTGCCACGTAATATTGACCTGACGAACAAATTACTTCGTGCTGCGAACAATCACAAACGGGGAGCCGCCGTGAAGGACACCCTGGGAGCCGCCAGCGGGCTGGTCCGGCTGACGTTCCTAGTACAGAACCTGTACGCCGAAGTCGGCCGCGCCTGCGATCTCACCGTCGCCCAGGCGCAGATGCTGTGCTCGCTGAGCGACCGGTCGATCGGGATGGCCGAGCTGTCCGGCCTGCTCTGCCTGGAGCGATCCAGCCTCACCGGGCTGGTCGACCGCGCCCAGCAACGCGGCCTCGTCGTACGGGAGGACGATCCGCAGGACCGTCGCGCGGTGAAGGTCGCCCTGACGCCGGCCGGTTCCGCAGCCCTGCACCGGTTCCACGACGAGCTCACCGAGCGACTCGACCACCTACTGCAGGAGCTGCCCGCCACCGAGCGCGACCGCTTCACCCAGACCCTCGGCCGGGTCGTCGCCGACGCGCCTGCCGTGTTTGCCGACTAATGAACCTCGGCGAAGGCCTCCTCTAGCCCGAGCAAACCACCTGCCGCGTACTGCGTCTCGAACGCGTCCCTACCCGCTACAGCTCGTGCAGCAGCCGCAGCCCGATCAATGTCGGCCTGCTCGGGCGCGGTAATCACAAAGCCCTCGGCAACCCGCACAACAGCCGCAGCTCCCAACAAGCGTGCAGCCACCGCCTTGTCCTCGACACAAGCCGCGAGTCCCTCCAGAGCCCAGCACATCCCCCGCCGCGACTCGTACTCGCGCGAGATCCGAAACGCCTCCGCATGCAGCTCCCGAGCGCGCTCCAGCTCACCCTGCAGCTCCAGCGTGTACCCGAGCTCCTCCAGCACGATCGACAAGTACAACACCGGCTCGTCCTGCTTGCGCGCCGCGTCGACCATCCCCTGCAACCGCTGCTCAGCAGACTCCAACTCCCCCGTACGCCGGTCCGCAAACCCAAGCACGAGCTCCGCCAACGCCTGAGCCGACCGATGACCTTGCTCGATCGCCAACCGCAACGCCCGCTCGCCAAACGCCTTTGCCTGGGCGTACGCCTCCTGCCGCAACGCAGTCCAGCCGAGCCACCCCAACTCGCCCGTGACCTCCGGCCAGAGGTCAAGCGATTCGGCCATCTGCAGGCTCTCGGTGTGAAGCCGCGCAGCCTCGTCGAAGTCGCCCACCAGCTCGGCCAGAGCACCAAGCCAACTAGTCGCCTGCAGCAACCCCCAGCGATCACCCACCTGCCGGAACAGTCGAGCGCTCTCGGCTGCATCCGTCTCCAACGCCTTCAGGTCGACACGGACGTGCGCGTGCATCGCCCGAGCCGTCAGCACAGCCGCAATCCCCCACTGGTCCCCAGAGGCTTCGAAGGCTGCCAAAGCTCGCTCCAGCAGCTCCATGCAGGCTGCAAGGTCACCTGAATCGCTTGCAGTAAAGGCGATCCACCAGGCATCCCTTGGATCACTCAGATCAACCCGCTCGCGCACTGCGGCCGCACTGACGTCACCCTGCAGGTAGAGGAACCCGGCAAGCCACGCTGACGCCTTAGCCGACGCAGGCAGAGCCTCCAGCGATCGCCGGGCCTCAGCAAACCGCCCCCGCAGGAACCAGTACCAGGCAAGCGCATCCGCCAGCCGCTCAGCCATCTCAAGGTCGCCGCCGGCCACAGCACCGTCGAAGGCGGTCCGCAGGTTGCCGGCCTCATCATCAAGGAACTGCAGCCACCTGCGCTGAGAGGACCCAGTCAGATATCCCCGAGCCGTCTCCGCGAACTCTGTGTAGTACAGGTGATGCCGCTGCCTGACCAGCTCCAGCTCACCGGCCACACGCAGCTTCTCAACGCAGTACGCCGCCACTGACTCCAGGAGCCGGTACCGCGGCCCATCCACTCCATGCACCGACACAACCAACGACCTGTCGACCAGTCGCATCAACACGTCGAGGACGTCGACCCCATCCTCACCACACACCTGCTCGGCGGCATCCGCAGTACAGCCGTCTGTGTGTACTGCGAGTCGCCGTAGTACCGCTTGCTCCGACGGTGACAGCAGGTCCCAGCTCCAGTCGATCATCGCCATCAGCGTCTGCTGTCGAGGCGCAGCACCTCGATGCCCGGTCGCAAGCAGCCGAAACCGGTCATCCAGCCGTGCAACCAACCCCTGTACTCCGAGCGCCCGTACTCGCGTAGCAGCCAGCTCAAGAGCAAACGGGATCCCGTCAAGCCGCCGACAGAGCACCGAGACCGCGGCCGCCGACTCCTCGTCCAGAAAGAACCCACGATCCGCCGCAGTAGCCCGAGCCACGAACAGCTGCACAGCGGAGGCCTCATGAAGGTCAGGCAGCGCAGCGGCCACCGGCGGCACGTCCAGCGGCGGCACACTCCACACAGCCTCGCCGGTAAGCCCCAGCGGCTCTCTACTGGTCGCTAGTACTCGCAGCCCAGGCGCAGCAGCCAGCAACTCATCGGCCAGTGCCGCAGCGGCCTCCACAACGTGCTCACAGTTGTCCAGCACCAACAGCAGCTCCAGCGACGACAGAGCCGATACCAGGCCACCAGACCCGGCGCCAGCCGAGTCCCGCAGATCAAGAGCCGCCTGTACTGCGTCCGTCAGCGACCCGGCGACGTCCAGAGCATCAGGAGCCACTGCTGCCAGCTCAACCAGGATCACCCCATCCGGGAAGCGATCCACGAGCCCTTCAGCCGCCGCAAGCGCCAGTCGCGTCTTGCCCACTCCCCCGGGCCCAGTGAGCGTCACGAGCCGATCGGCCGATAGACGGCTCCGCACCTCAGCAATCGCTGAGTCACGGCCGACCAAGGCAGTCAACGCCGCCGGGAGGTTGTTGCGGCCCCGCTGCTGAGGCAGCTCCTGGGTCAGGATCGACTGCTGAAGCTCGGCGAGCTCCGGAGTCGGGTCCAGGCCGAGCTCATCAGCCAGTAGCGTCCGCAGCTGCTCGTAGCTCTCCAGCGCCTCGCCCTGCCGGCCAGCGCGGTACAGCGCCGTCATGTGCGAGGAACGGAGCCGCTCCCGCAGCGGGTGCTCCGACAGGAGGTCTGCCACGTCCCCGATCAACGCATTGTGGTCGCCGCGCGCCAGCCGGGTCTCGAAGTAGTCCTCGGTAGCGGTGAGCCGCTGCTCGCTCAGCCGTGCCACGGCCGTCTCCACGAACGCCTCGTCAGCGAAGTCCGCGTACGCCGGGCCGCGCCACAGCGCCAGCGCCTCCTCGAGCCGTCCGTGCTCCAGGTGCGCGGTGAAGCCCAGTGCGTCGTACGAGCCGCTGTCGACCTTCAGTGAGTACCCGGCCGGCCCGGAGACGACCAGTGCGCGGCTGCCCGGCTCGGCGTCCTCGAACGCGCGGCGGAGCTGCGACACCTTCGCCGAGAGCGTCCCGGCCGGGTTGCCCGGGAGGTCCTCGCCCCAGAGGTCGTCGATCAGCCGGTCCGCCGGTACCGGGCGTCCCTCGTGCACCAGCAGGTCAGCGAGCAGCGCACGCACCTTCAGACCCGGGACAGTGACCGGTTCGCCACTGTCCGTCCAGGCCGTCACCGGTCCGAGCACCCCGAAACGCATGGGCCAGACTCTAGCTTTCCGAGAGCATTTCGGATGGTTTTGGGCCGACCGGAAAGAAACCGTAAACGCCTTCCGGCAGAGTCTTCCTCAACAGCCAGGACGGGAGGTGAGCAGGATGAAGTTACGACTCGCAGTGATCATCGGCAGCACCCGCCACGGGCGCTTCGGTCCGACAGTGGCCGGCTGGTTCGCCCAGCAGGCTGCCAAGCGCGCCGACTTCGACATAGACGTCGTCGACCTGGCCACTGCGAACCTGCCCCAGACACTGCCCGACACGGACGACCCCACGCCGGCAGAGGTCGCAGTACTGGCTCCCAGGCTGGCTGCGGCGGATGCGTTCGCAGTGATCACGCCGGAGTACAACAGCAGCTTCCCGGCGCCACTGAAGACGGCACTCGACTGGTACTACGAAGAGTGGCACGCCAAGCCAGTCGCGATCGTGGCCTACGGTCGCGAGACAGGCGGCCTGTACGCCGCAGCGCAGCTACGGCAGGTCTTCACTGAGCTGCAGGCGGTAGCGATCCGCAACACCGTCACACTGCCCTGCTACTGGGAACAGTTCGCCGCGGACGGCAGCTGGCCCCGCCCCGGCGCCGGCTACGACGCCTCCGTCAAGACCACGCTCGACCAGCTCGTCTGGTGGGCCCAAGCACTCCGCGACGCCCGCACCAAACAGCCCTACCCTTCCTGAAAACACAGCAGCCTGACAACACACCAGAGAGGCAAGACCATGCGCAAGATCATCGAATCCACCTTCGTCACCCTCAACGGCAGCATCTCCAACCCGCAGGACTGGAGCGGGCCGTACTGGGACGAGGACCACTTCGGCTACTCCGGGAAGCTGATGGAGAACACCGACGCCCTGCTGCTCGGCCGGGTCACCTACGAAGGCTTCGCCGAGGCATGGTCCCAGCGCGACGGCGAGATGGCCGACACCTTCAACAACATGCCGAAGTACGTCGCCTCCCACACGCTGACCGACACCACCTGGAACGCCAAGCTCCTCGAAGGCGACGTGGTCGAGGCCGTCCGGAAGCTGAAGGCGGAGGACGGTGGCGACCTGCTCAAGTTCGGCACTGGGTCATTCTCGAAGACGCTGCTCGAGCACAAACTGGTCGACGAGTACCACTTCTGGGTCTTCCCGGTACTGGCCGACGGCGACCAGCTGTTCGGGGAGTCCGAGCTCGGTATCAACCACCTCGAGCTGCTCGGCACGACCACCTTCAAGTCCGGCATCGTCGTCCACAAGCTGGCCCCGAAGGCCTGACGACCGCAGTACCGGCGAATGCCCGCAGCCCCTCGGGGTTCCGGGCATTCCGCCGTTTCTGACTGGGTACCGGGACGACTGAGTCAGAAAGGACTGAGATGGGAACCGTCATCACCATCATCGTGATCGTCCTGGTCGTACTCGTCGCCGCGGCGGCGCTGTACGCGTACCAGCGACGGCGGACCGGGCAGCTGCAGGAGCGGTTCGGACCGGAGTACGAACGCACACTCGAGCAGTCGGGCGACCGCAAGGAGGCGCTACGCGATCTGCGGCAGCGCGAGCAGCGGCGCGCCAAGCTCGAAGTACACCCGCTGACCGGCGAGTCAGCCGAGCAGTACCGCGCGGAGTGGAGTGGGTTGCAGCAGAGCTTCGTGGACGCGCCAGGTGACGCAGTAGCCCAGGCAGACAGGCTGGTACTGCGGATGATGCGCGAGGCCGGCTACCCGGTCGACGACTTCGACCAGAGGGCCGACGACATCTCGGTGGATCACCCCGAGGTAGCGCAGAACTACCGCCAGGCACACAGCGTCGCGGTCGCCCAGACCCAGGGCGTGGTGGACACGGAAGACCTCCGCCAGGCAGTCACCGCCTACCGCCGCCTGGTGGCCGTCCTGCTCGACACCCCCGCTCACACCGACGCAAAGGACCAGTCATGACCACCCCGCACCACGACGAAGACGCCCGTACTGCGGACGCCGAGCGCACGGACTACTCCGTCGACCAGGTCGGCGACGACCAGACACCCGCCGACACCACGCTGGACACCAGCGACCGGGTAGATGCCGACTCGGACAGCACGCCAACCACAGACGACGGGGTAGTGGCCGACTCGGGCCCAGTGGGGTCGGACGAGCGGTTGGTGGCTGCTGACCAGGCAGTGGACTTCAAGGCGCGCTGGGACGTCATCCAGCAGAACTTCGTGGACGACCCGCGGACAGCGGTGACTGACGCCGACAAGCTGGTCAGCGACGTGCTGGAGCGGCTCTCGGCGACCTTCGACGAGCAGCACCGCGACCTGGAAGGCCAATGGTCGGACGGCGAACCAGACACCGAGGACCTCCGCTCCGCCCTGCAGCGGTACCGCGCCTTCTTCGAGCGCCTGCTGACCATCTGAGGCCAACCTTTACGCCGCCCGGGGCGTCCCAGGAGCATGTCCCGAGTTGTGTGGAACTTGGGTGACGATCCACGGTGAACTCTAGGCGACGGCACCGACAGTTTCTGTGTGGTCGGTGGTGTCGGGGTGGGTGTGTCGGTGGAGGGCGGCGACGAGCTGTGGCATGTGTTTGTAGCCCTTGATGCGGCGGAAGGATCGTTCGGCGTTGAGCATGCCGGCCGCGGTCCAGCGCAGCACCATGTGCCCGTCGCGCCAGCGGGACACGTTGCGGTTGGTGGTTCGGGCGATCGAGATCATCGACTCCACGGGGTTGGAGGTGGTCA
>NZ_AQUZ01000102.1 GCF_000372465.1 Kribbella catacumbae DSM 19601 | reverse complement strand
GAACACGGCTCCACCACCTTGACCATCCGCGCCTCCACCGGCGACGTGATCCGCTTCAAAGCCACCCTGCGCCAACTCGCCGACGCCCTCGCCGAACTGGGCCACCCCGGCACCCTCGGCCAACGCATGGCCATGGCCGTCGGCATCATCTCCGACCCCACCCTCACCCAAGAACTCCTCCTCACCCTCGCCACCCACCTAACCCCACCCAACCAACGCACCAGCAACCCAGGCACCGCCCCAGACACCAACCGCAGCAGCACCCCCGACACCGACCGCACCAACGCCCCAGGCACCAGCCCGGACGCCGCGCCCGAACCGGACGCAGCGTCCGCCCCATCCACAGCACCACCAACCGACCAGGACGCCGACGCCGACCGCGAGAGCCAGCCCGCCACCCACGCGGAACCTGACCCGCAGCCAGACGCGGAGACCGACAGGGACCCGACGGCAGGCACCAAGCCCCAACCCCAGCCCCAGCCCCACCCGCCGACGGCAACAAACACCGGCGCAGAACCAGCGGGCTCAGCTGCGCCCGGCCAGGATCGGCCGACTGACTGGTACACCGCCGACGAACCCCCAGCCGAACACGACCCCAACTGGGACCCCCCACACCCCAGCGACCCCGCCTACGACCACACCGCCTCCCCCGCCCCCTCGGCAGCCGACAACCGAAACGACCGCCGCGACCCCGGCCCCGCCGAGCCTCCCGATGCCCCCGAAGCCACGGACCCGGCGGACGCCGCCGACCACGCCGAGAGCCCGGATCAGAATCCGGGGATGGATGCTGCCGCACGCCGCGAACTCGCCAAGAAACTAGCCGCGATCCGCCACAACGCCACCCGCCAAGGCCCCAGCAGCATCGGCCGCCGCCCGGCGCAAACCACCCTCTACATCCACCTCACCGACCAAACCCTGCTCGCCGGCGAAGGCGTCACCCGCGTCGAACGCTTCGGCCCCGTCTTCACCACCCACCTGGAAGAACTCCTCGGCCACAGCCAGATCATCATCAAGCCCGTCATCGACCTCAACGACGACCGGATCAACGTCAACGCCTACGAGGTGCCGCGGGAGATGCGCGAGCATCTCAAGCTGATCTACCCAGTTGAGCAGTTTCCCTACGGAGCCACGGAGACCACCGACAGCACCGACCTCGACCACGTCACGCCGTACGACTTCGCCGACACCGGGCCACCGGGCCAGACCAGCATCACCAACCTCACCCCGCTACGGCGCTACAGCCACCGGGTCAAGACCCTCGGCGGCTGGCAAGTCCGACGCCTAAACGACGGCGCCCTGGAATGGATCACGAAACACGGCCTCCGATTCCGCGTCGATCACAAAGGCACGCACCGGATCACCGACCAAACCTGACCCGAGTCAGGACTGAACCAGTACCGCGACCGTTCGCGCCGGAACATCCACCGTTCCGGTGCCGGTGGTCCAGGTGGTTTGTTTGACGATTGGGTCTGAGCCCGCCGACTGGATGGGGGAGAGGGACAGGTTGGCCCCGGTCAGGCCGGGGATCTGTTGGGTGACGGCTGAGCCTGTGGCGTTGAAGACGACGAGGAGGCCCTTGAGAGCGGGGTCGACGTTCGGGCCGACCGTGTCGTCGATCCGCAGGACGACCACGCCGGGCTTGGCGGCCGGAGTACCGCTCAGGGGGTAGCTGAGTTTCTGGTTGATCAGGCCGGCCGAGCCGAGGCGGAACAGCGGCGTGGAGAAGCGCAGCTTCAGCAGGTCGGCTGCGGCCGCGCTCGCGGTGGCGACGTCGGTGGACGACGGCTTGAGGGCCGGGTTGGCCAGCAGCGGCTTCATGAAAGGCCACTTGGCTTCGTTGTCGGTCTTGGGTGGCAGGCCATGGCCGAAGCCGTTGTCGGCGCCGGTCCAGTCGAGGGTGTTGAACCAGTCACCCGAGTCGTAGGAGTTCCGGTCCAGCGACTTGCTCCGCAGCAGGTCGGAGCCCGCATGCCAGAACGCCGGCGTCTGGGCCAGCGCGGTGGTTGCCAGCGACAACGTGTTCATCCGGACCCGATCGGCCATCGGCAGCGTCGCGGGCAGCTTGTAGGTCAGCGAGTCCCACAGCGTTTCGTTGTCATGGGCATCCACATAGCTGATCACCTCGACCGGCTGATCGGCGTACCCGGCGGGGGAGCCGTTGTAGTCCACCCCGTCACCACGTACGACGGCGCCGCCGTCCGCGGACCGGAACGTGAACGACCGGAGGTTGCCCGCCAGGCCGAGTTGGACGAGATCTGTGTCGTGCGCGAGCCGCTTCGCCTGCTCGGCAGGTGTTCCGTTGATCGGGGCACCGTTCGGGTCGCTCGCGGCGCCGGAGCCGAAGCCCTGCACCCGTGGATCGTCGTCGAAGGGCCCGCCACCGCGGACCCCGTCCCGCATGCGGTCGGAGAAGGTGCCGATCCCCGTCCCGCCGAGGTTGCCCTGAGTGGCCTGGACGAAGAGCGCGTTGTCCGCCACCTCGCCGAAGTTCCAGCCCTCGCCGTACAGATAGACCCTCTTGCCGTCGACACCGTCCTTGGCCCGGGTCAGCTGGTCCAGAGCGGCTCGCACCTTGAGCATGTTCGCCTTGCTGTGGTGCCCCATCAGGTCGAAGCGGAAGCCGTCGACGCGGTAGTTCCGCGCCCACGACACCGTGCTGTCCACCATGATCTTCTCGGCCATCGCGTGCTCAGTGGCGATGTTGCTGCAACAGGTCGACGTCTCGACCCCACCGGTCTTGTTCAGTCGCTGGTAGTAGCCGGGCACAACCTTGTCCAGCACCGACGTCGGCGCTTGCCCGGCCGCGGGCGTGTGGTTGTAGACCTGATCCAGTACCACCCGCAGACCGGATTTGTGCAGGCCTCCGACCATCGTGCGGAACTCGGCGACTCGTGCCAGCCCGTCCTTCGCGGTCGCGTAGGACCCTTCCGGTGCGAGCCAGTGGTACGGGTCGTAGCCCCAGTTGAATCCGTCCTTGGCCGCAACTGCCGAGACACAGGCCTGCTGTTGCTCCGAGTCTGCCGGGAACGACTTGAGGTCGCAGGCCGGTTGCTGCTGACCGGTCTCCGGGATCGACGCGATGTCGAAGGTCGGCAGCAGGTGCACGGTGTTCAGCCCTGCCTGCGCAAGCTTGCGCAGGTGCTTGGTCCCGTCGCCATCGTCCGCGAAGGCCAGGTAGGTCCCGCGATGTGCGGCCGGTACGGAGGTGTCGTTGATCGAGAAGTCGCGCACGTGCAGCTCGTAGATCGTCGAGTCGACCGCACGCACAAGCGTCGGCGAAGGCGTCTTGGCCCAGAGCGCGGGCATGCCGGCCGGAGCTTGCAGGTTCACCGCCACCGAGTACGCCGAATCGGTGCTGAGGGCAAGCGAATACGGATCGGTGACGACGTTGGTCTCGACCTTGCCGGTGCTCGGCGCGAAGACCTTCACCTCGAACCGGTAGAGAGCGTTCTCCCAGGTCCTCCGCCCGTCCGCGGACCACGAGCCGTCGTTGTTGCGCTGCATGGCGATTCGTTGAGAGCCGATCAGCAGCGTCACGTTCTGCGCGGTCGGCGCCCACACCGTGAAGCGGGGAGCCCCGCCACGCCACGTCACGCCGTACGAGCGTCCCGCCGCGGCGCCGTACAGCTCGTCGAGGACGCCAGGGATCTGTACTCCGGTCGCGTCGAGCAGGTGCCCGGCGTCGTCGTACTGCGCAAGCCCGAGCTGCCCGGTGAGGATCTTCTTCGCGTCGCCGTAATCCAGCCTCAGTGCCGCGTACCCAGCCAGTGCTGGGAACTTGGCGAGCACCTTCGGCGGGATCCCCGCTGGGTCGACGCGCAGGCCCGCGGACGTGCCACCGATGTCGTCGGCATCCACCGCTAGCGAGCCGGTCGATGACCAGTGCAGTCGCCACCGAGACCGTTCAGGATGCGCCACGGCCGGTACTGCGAGAAGGTCCTTGCCGAGCCAATACGCCTTGGCCTGCTTGAGATCCGGCTGGGCGCCGGGCTTGGAGGTCGTCACCGTGAGGATGTGGGTCGCGAGGACGTACGAGAAGGTGACGACGAGCCCGTCCCCCGGAATGGTGATCGGGATGTTGCCGCCGGTCGGGCTGCCACCAGCGCCGTAGCTCTCGTCCCACGACAGGCCGTGTGCGACCTTCGCCTCATAGCTGCCCGCCTTCATCTTGGTCGTCGACCAGGAGTACGTGCCGTCGCCATCCTGGTCGGTCAGCCAGGGCCGCATGCAGTCGGGTGCCCAGTCGCCCGGGCAACCGAGCTCGGACTGGAAGGTGCCTGGAACGGTGACGATCGGCTTCTGCGGATCGGAGTTGTCAGTGACGAAGTGCCTGCCGTGTTCGTAGTAGAACGTGACAGGTGTCGACGGCGCGGTGTAGGAGATGTTGGCGCCGTTCGGGTTGCCGCCGGCACCGTAGTTCTCGTCCCACGTCTTGTTGATCGCGGCCTTGTAGGCGTAGTCACCGGCCGGGATCGTCGTATAGGTGCCCTTCCAGACCTGGTCCTTCGGGTCCAGCGTCAGCTGTGCCTGGTCGCAGTCGGGGACCCAGTCCGCCGCGAGAGGACAGCCCATCTCGCTGTTGTGGGAGCCGGGCACGCTGACATTGGCCGGCTGGCTCACCGGATCCTGGCCGCCGCCTCCACCGCCACCGGGGGTCGGTGCGTCGCCGACGATGCCGTACGAGCCGGACACCGAGTAGTTGCCAGACGCATCCTTCAGCACCGAGCGGTACTCGAGAAGCGTCCCCTTCGGCAGTCCGCTCACGTCATGGAACACCCTGTACGGCGCGTTGTCGTCGGACCCCAGCCGCTGCCAACTCGTAGTACCGACAGGGCGGTAGCCGAAGGTGACGGTGACTGGTGTGTTCTCCGGGACGGCTGCTGCGATCTCTGCGCGGCCACCGACCGTTGCTCCCGGCTCCGGTGAGCTCATGTAGACCGGGGGAGCGCTGTGGCGGCGCGGCAGCTGGCTGGTCGCCTTGTAGACCGAGACGGACAACGGCGCCGCAGTCACGACCACACGGCCTTCACGGTCGGTCTGGAGCTGGCCGCCGCCACCGTAGATCGGCTTGAACCGGCCGTTCTTCAGGTACGTCGGTACGGTCGCCGACTTCGCGGTTGCCGCGTTGTTGGCGACCACGAGGTATTCCGTGTTGTCCTTCCCATACCGGCTGAAGGCGTAGAGCCCGCCGGCGTTGGAGGAGTACCGGTGCACTTGGGTGCCGTCGGCAAGCGTCGGGTACTGCGCCCGCAGCTTCTGCAGAGCCGCGATGTGCTTGTACATCGGCGCGTTGGCGTCGAAGCGGTCCTTGCTGCCGATCGTCGTCGTACCGGTGCCGTCGACAACTTCATCGTCCATGTAGTCGGTGGTCTTGGTCGCGAACATGTCCTGCCGGGCGTCCTTGTCGCCGCCAGGCCCGGTGAAACCCTGCTCGTCGCCGTAGTAGATCACCGGCTGGCCGCGGGTCAGGAACATCAGGGAGTGGGCCAGCTTGTCGCGCTGTAACAACTCTTGCCCGGCCGCGCCGCCCTGCTTGAGGAAGAGGCCGATCCGCCCCATGTCGTGGTTCCCGAGGAACGTCGGGAGCTGGTACGCGTTCGAGTCGGTGTCGGTGTAGTAGTCGTCGTTCGCGTAGAAGTCGCGCAGTTGGGTGCTCGGCTTGCCCTGGGCGAAGGCGACCGCGTTCTGCTGGAAGCCGAAGTCGAGAGTGGCCTGCAAGGCGCCTTGCGTCGTGTACGTCGACATCAGCTTCGGGTCAGCGTCGAACACCTCGCCGAACATGAAGAAGTCCTGCTTGCCCTTGGCCTTGGCGGCTTCGAGGATCTTGGGCGAGAACTTCTGCCAGAACTCCAGATTGACGTGCTTGACCGTGTCGATCCGGAACCCGTCGATGCCCATCTCGGCCCAGGTCTTGTAGACGTCGATCATGCCGTCGCGGACCTTCGGCTGCTCGGTGAACAGGTCGTCCAGGCCGACGAAGTCGCCGTACTCCGCGGATTCGCCGGCGAAGGTCGAGTCGCCGCGGTTGTGGTAGAGCGTCGGGTCGTTCAGCCAGGCGGGCTGCTTGACCGTCTCGTCGGCCGGCGTGTTGAAGATCGGCACGTTGGGGAACGAGGTGTTGCGGTCCAGCGGCGGGAAGGTGTCGCCGGCGGCGTACTGCTTGTCGTCGAAGATGTTGCCGTTGGCATCCTTGTACGGGCTGGTGGACTTCGAGATGTAGCCGTACTGGCCGGACTGGTAGTTGATCACGTCGGCGGTGTGGTTGGTGATGATGTCGAAGAAGACCTTCATCCCCTTGCCGTGTGCCAGCGTGATCAGCTGCTGCATGTCCGCGTTGGTGCCCAGGTGCGGGTCGATCTGGGTGAAGTCGGTGATCCAGTACCCGTGGTACCCGGCACTGACGTTCGCGCCCTCACCCTGGACCGGCCGGTTCTTGAACGACGGCGTCAGCCAGATGGACGTCGTACCGAGGGACTTGATGTAGTCGAGCTTCTGCATCACGCCGGCCAGGTCGCCACCGTGGTAGAAGCCCTTGTCCTCCGGATCGAGCCCGGTACTCAACCGGTTGCCGGTGAGACCGCCTGCGTCGTTCGACTGGTCGCCGTTCGCGAACCGGTCGGCCATCAGGAAGTAGAAGCGTTCCTTGGTCAGATCCTGGCGCAGGCTCGGCGACGCGAGCGCCTTGTCGGCCGCGGTCACCGCAGACCCGGCCAGGTCGACCGGCTTGACGGACACGACATGGCTGGTGTCGTCGTAGCTGAACTGGACCTTCGCCGGGCCCTCGAGCCGCAGCGGGATGTTGGCGCCGTTGAGCACACCCCCGGCGCCGTAGTTCTCATCCCACCCGCCGTTGACAGTCACCTTGTACTCGTAACTGCCGGCCGGTACGTCGAACACCTTCGTGTACGGCGCGGCCGCCCCCAGACTCGTCGCCGCACACGCCGGATCCCAGTCGCCCGGGCAGCCCAACTCACTCTGCAGCGAACCGGCGACCGTGATCACCCGATCGGCCGCCTGCCGCGCCGTCGCGGCCGAGGCCGTCCCCAGCCCAAGCGCGATCACCGCCAGCGCCGTGAAGCCCGCCGTCCATCGCCTGAAACCACGCATTTCCGGTCCCCTCCCACACCAATGCAGCCTGCCGGGGACGCTAACCCCCGACTCCCACCGACGGAAGACCTCAAAGGTCGCGGTCAGGTGACGGGAGTCCAAAGAGCAGACACCGGCAAGTTCCGCTGCGAATCTGCCGGTCCTCATGTTGCGGATCCGTCGAGGGTGATGCTGCGGATTTGTCGCACTGTTCGTTGCGGATCCGTCCGGGGGTGCGCTGCGGATCTGTCCGGGGGTGCGCTGCCGATCCGTCCGGGGGTGCGCTGCCGATCCGTCCGGTCAGGTGACGAGGGCGGGGAGGGCTTGTTCTATCGGGGTGGTGATCAGTTCGGTGGCTTCTTCGTCGTAGGGGGTGGGGTCGGCGTTCAGGATGATGAGGGGGATGCCTTGCGAGAGGGCCAGGTCGCAGAGGCCGGCGGCTGGATAGACCTGGAGGGAGGTGCCGATCGCGAGGAACAGGTCGGCGTCGCGGGTGGCTGCTGCGGCGGCGTCGAGGACGTTCTGGTCGAGGGCTTGGCCGAAGGAGATGGTGGCGGACTTGAGGATGCCGCCGCAGACCTCGCAGGGCGGGTCTTCCTCGCCTGCCTCCAGCCTGGGGAGTACGTCGGCCATCGGGATGCGGCGGGCGCAGGTGAGGCAGTCGACGTACCAGACGGTGCCGTGCAGTTCGTGGACCAGGGTGGGGGAGGAGCCCGCTTTCTGGTGCAGGCCGTCGACGTTCTGGGTGATCAGGCCGGTGAGGCGGCCCTGGCGTTCCAGGTCGACGAGCGCGCGGTGGCCGGCGTTCGGCCCGGCGTCCCACGCGGCCGCCGTACGGCGGAACTTCCACGCCTCGGCCCGGACCGCCGCCGAGGCGACGTACTCGTCGATGTCGAACATCGCCTGTGCCGCCGGGTTCTTCGTCCACAGGCCCTGCGGACCGCGGAAATCCGGGATCCCGGAGGCGGTGGAGATGCCGGCGCCGGTCAGTACGGCGATGCGCTGGGCCTTCGCGACGAGCTCGGTCACGCCTCCGAACGTAGCGCAGCGGCCTTCCACTCCGGTGCGAGCACGGACATGATCACTTCGTCGTACCGATCGCCTTCCCACTTGAGCGACTGCCGCCGGACGCCCTCGACGACAAAGCCGGCCTTCTCGTACGCGCGTTGTGCACGCGGGTTGAAGGCATACACGCCGAGGTCGATCCGATGCAGCCCGAGCTCCTCGATGCCGTAGCCCACGATCAACCGGGTCGCCTCGGTTCCGAGCCCGCGACCCCTGCCCTTCGGGCCGATCAGGATCCGGAAGTTGCAGCTGTCGTCCTCAGGGCTCCACTCGTTGAGCACCGCCTCGCCGACCACCTCACCGGAGGCCCGGTCGACGATCGCCAGATCCAGCCGATCGGTCTGCTCACCCCGCGTCCGGTACCACTTCCGCGCCGCCTCCTCGCCGATCTCCCCGCGGCTCGCGGTGAGCTTGGCCACCTCAGGATCGTCCATCGCGACCTGCAGAGCGGGGTAGTCGTCCTCGGTCACCGGCCGCAGCTCCACCAGCTCGCCGCTCAACGTCGGCTTGTACGCAAAGTCAGTCACACCCCGCAGTCTCGCTGCTGAGGGTCCGGGCAGCCAGCGGTTTAACTCAGGCGGCGTACGACGTACTGGTGGTTGTCGGCTGAGACGAGTTCCTGGGAGCGCATGCGGCACCAGGCGGGGATGTCGGTGGCGGCGGCTGGGTCGTCGGCGAGGATGGTGATGGTGTCGCCGATCGCGAGGTCGGGGAACGCCTGGGCGAGTTTGATCACGGGGAGTGGGCAGAGCATGCCGCGGCAGTCCAGCGTCACATGCCCACCTCCGCCCGGATCCGCTGGACGAGGCCGGGCAGCACCGTCGCGAAGCGGTCGACCTCATCATGCGTGCTGGTCCGCCCGAGCGACACCCGGACGTTTCCGTGCGTGAGAACGCCCATCGCGGCCAGTACGTGCGACGGGCGCAGTGTGCTCGCAGTACAGGCTGAGCCGCTCGACACGGAGAAGCCCTCGGCGTCCAGGGCGGTCACCAGCGCCTCGCCGTCGACGTACAGGCAGGAGAAGGTGAGTACGTGCGGTAGCCGGTCGCTGGGGTCGCCGACGACCTCGACGTCCGGGATGTCGGTCGCGACGCGGTGACGCAACTCGTCGATCCACGCCCGGTGCTGCTTGTTGAGCTCATCCGCCTCGGACAGGCGAGCCTGGAGAGCTGCGGCGGCAGCGAGGGCTGCCGGGACGTTCGGATGGCCGGGGGAGAGGCCGTCCTCTCTCTCGTCCACAGGCCAGGCCGGCGCTAGCCGCGTCCCCTTCCGTACTGCGAGCAGCCCGACACCCGCCGGCCCACCCCACTTGTGCGCACTGGCAGTCAATGCCGACCAGCCGGCTGGTACTACGTCGTGCGCGATCGAGGCGGCGCCATCCACGAACAGCGGGACTCCTGCCGCAGCGCAGACCTCGGCGAGCTCCCCGATCGGCTGACGGGTGGCGACCTCGTGGTTGGCGGACTGCAGCGCAGCAACGGCTACACCCGGTTGCCGTACCTGCTGGGCGAACGCGTCCACGTCGACCCGTCCAAGGGCGTCGACGCCGACCTCGGCCGTAGTACCGGCTGCTGCGGCTGCGTGGAGTACTGCGGAGTGCTCTACCGCGGAGTGCACGACCACCTCGCCCACCCGGCGCCGGGCGGCGGTCACTGCGAGCAACCCAGTGTGGATCGCGGCCGTCCCCGAGGTGGTCAGAAACAGCTCGTCCGGCCGTACTCCGAGGCCTTCGGCAAGGACCGCGCGGGCATTGTCCAGCAGCAGCCTGGCGGTCCGCCCCTCGTGGTGCAGCCGGGCCGGATCGGCCCACCCAGAATCCAATGCCGACAGCAACACATCCCTCGCCGCAGGATGCAGTGGTTCCGCTGTCGCGGCGTCCAGGTACGCACGGCTGATCACACGGGAAACGCTAAGCCCTACCTATGCGCAGAACGCGGGAAGGTGTCCAGTAGTGTTCTGTCGTCAGTCTCACCTGGGAAGGGAAAGGCGCCCCGTGGGTTCGAACGGCACGCCCGGAGTGGTGCGCGCAGCAGGTCTGAAGAGGGCCCGCGCCGCGGTACGTCCGGCGAAGCGACGCCTGCTGGTGGCGACGTCAGTAGCGGTGGGCACGTTGGTGCTGACCGGCTGCTCGTCGGAGACCACTGAGCAGTGGAAACGACTCGGTCTGCCCGAGGGCGCAACCGACCGCACCGAGGCGATGAGAAGCCTCTGGATCGGCGCCTGGATCGCCGCCCTGATCATCGGTGTTCTCACCTGGGGCCTGATCCTCTACGCGTCGATCCGGTATCGCCGGCGCAACGAGGACGCGCCGCGGCAGACGCGCTACAACCTGCCGCTCGAGGTGCTCTACACGCTCGCTCCGTTCGCGGTCATCGGCGTGCTGTTCTTCTACACCGTCGAGAACGGCAACAAGATCACCCACATGTCGGACAATCCGTCCCACACGATCAACGTGGTCGGCCAGCAGTGGCAGTGGACCTTCAACTACAAGGAGACGGTCGACGGCAAGGAAGGCGTCTGGGAGACCGGCACGCTGGACAAGCCCGCCGAGCTCTGGCTGCCGGTGAACGAGTCGGTGCACTTCGACCTGACCTCGCCGGACGTCATCCACTCCTTCTGGGTGCCCTCGTTCTACTTCAAGCTGGACGTCATCCCGGGCCGGACCAACAAGCTCGAGCTGACCCCGACCAAGACCGGCACCTTCGCGGGTAAGTGCGCGGAGCTGTGTGGGCTCTACCACAGCCGCATGGTGTTCACCGTCAAGGTGGTCACCGCCGACGAGTACCAGGCGCACCTGAGAGAACTGGCCGCCAAGGGCCAGACCGGCGCCGCGACCGGCGGCCAGGACGCGACCACCATTCCCGGCCACGGGAAGCAGGAGGGCGAGAAGTGACCGACATCGCCGAGCGCACAGGCGCCATCGGTGCGGCGACCGCGCTGCCCAGGCGGCGCAGCAAAGGCCAGATCGCGGTCAAGTGGCTGACCACCACCGACCACAAGCTGATCGGGCATCTGTACCTGATCACGTCGTTCGCGTTCTTCCTGATCGGTGGCGTGATGGCGCTGCTGATCCGCGCCGAGCTGGCCAAGCCGGGTCTGCAGATCGTGAACGAAGAGGTCTACAACCAGCTCTTCACCATGCACGGCACGATCATGTTGCTGCTGTTCGCGACACCGCTGTTCGTCGGCTTCGCCAACGTGATCATGCCGGTCCAGATCGGCGCCCCTGACGTCGCGTTCCCGCGGCTCAACATGTTCAGCTTCTGGCTGTTCCTCTTCGGCGGCCTGATCACCATCTCCGGCTTCTTCACCCCCGGTGGCGCCGCCGACTTCGGCTGGTTCGCCTACGCGCCGCTGTCGAACGAGGTCCGCTCTCCGGGCGTCGGCGGTGACCTGTGGATCATGGGTCTGTGGATGGCCGGCCTGGGCACCATCCTCGGTGCGGTCAACTTCGTCACCACGATCATCACCATGCGGGCCCCCGGGATGACGATGTTCCGGATGCCGATCTTCACCTGGAACATCCTGGTGACCTCGAT
>NZ_AQUZ01000101.1 GCF_000372465.1 Kribbella catacumbae DSM 19601 | reverse complement strand
GGGGCCTGGACGGGCTGCTGATGGTGCTGCCGTCGGCGGTCGTCTTCTTGCCCGTCCCATACAGGTCGACCCAGCGTGCCAGGGTCGCCCGCTCGATCCCGAGATCGGCTGCGATCCCACGCAGCGTCGCTCCCGGAGTGGACTCGTACAAGTCGACGGCCTGCCGACGGAACTCCTCGGAGTAGTTCTTGCGGGCCATGGTCCTGATCATCTCGCTTCCCCAGCACATGGCTGGATTCAGCGTGTCCAAGAACCAGGGTCAGGGCCCCGGTTTCGCCTCAAGCGGCATGAACAGGCTGAGCGGATGCGTGCCGCCGCGATCCTCGACTGGCCGACCGATGATTCCAGACACCTAGCGCGTGGCTGCCGGGTCCGGTCCGTGACACCGCTACTCCTTGGGCTTTGGTGAACCCCGCTAGCGTTGCGACCATGACGGACCAGGAGCTGCAGACCGATCTGTTGCGGCGGGTGAGCCTGGACCAGGAAGCCAGGCAACGTGTCGAGGGTTACTCCGAGGATGCGCGCGTGGCCGAGTGGGCGGCAGCGCGGGAAGTGGACGACGACAACACCGCTTGGCTGTACGCCGTGGTCGCCGAGCGCTGTTGGCCCCGGATATGCGAGGTAGGCGAAGAGGCCGCCACCGCGGCATGCCTGCTCGCCCAACACGCCGACGACAGCACCGACCTACAGTTGCTCTTCCACAGCAGATGACCGCTGCCGCGGCGCTCGGCGAGGCGTCGTCGCGGCTGCTCGCCTATCTGGAAGACCGAGCCGTGTGAACGCTGGCCGGCCACAGCTGTACGGCACGCAATTCGTGAGCGACGACAACGGCGCACTTCAACCCCGTCCCATCGACCGGCCGGAGTCGCTCGACGATCGTCGAGCGGCGGTAGGGCTGGATCCGTTCGCAGAGTACGAGGCCACGATGCACAGCATCTGGGCTCGGAACCCCACATGACCTACCGCCTACAACACGAAGCATGTTCGCCGCTCAACCTCCAGCAGCGCATTCGCCGCGTAGGACAGGCCCGGCTGGATCCGCCGACTCTCGGACGTGCTTAGGTGCCTCTCACGGGTGAAAGCCGTCCTCCAGATCGAAGGATGCGCCTTCGGTCTTGGCTCGTAGAGCGGCCACTACCCGACGAGCCAGTAGCGGGGACATCCGCTGTTCGATCTGCTCCTGGGTACACCATGCCCAATTGGACAACTCGTCCGGCGGTAAGTGGATACCGGCCGTGCTCTGTGCCTCTAGGGTGCCACCGTCATATACGAACATGACGCCCTCCGTGCGGTCCGGCCGAGGAGGCACCCAGTCGACCACGAGTAGCCGCCCTGGCGTGACTGTCGTGCCTAGTTCTTCCTTCACCTCGCGCGCTGCGGCTTGCCGAGGTGACTCGTTCTCCTCGACACATCCACCGACGATCTCCCAGTAGTCCTTGTACACCGGTTCGACGAGCAGGGCGCGTCCGGCTGAATCGATGAACAAGACAGCCGCACCCATGCGTTTGCGGGGAAGGGTAGCCGTGTAGTCACCCGATAAAGTCATTGCCGCAGGCTACTCCCGACGCAATCCATTGGGCCTCTTCTGACTGTTCGCAGGCAAGCGCATGGTCGGGCGCACCGCGGGTTTCATAGGAGTCCGCGGCAGACGCGAGCGGGGTGATGGTCACGCAGTGCTTAGTCGCGCGGACACCGAGTTCCTGCTTCGCGAGCGTTTGCATGTTGTCCCAGATGTTCACTTGGCCGTCATATCCTGGATCATCGTAGATGAACTCATTTCAAGAGTTCCCGCACCGCCGTGCTGGCGAGCACGCTAGCTTGAGTAGCCAAACTTGTGAGACTGGGGTCATCGGAAGGCTGCACGGAAGGACCGTCAGTTCGATCTTCGACACGACTGCGCATATCTTCCACGATGCGGGCGTAGAGATCGGGCCGCTGGGCCCAAAAGACGGTCCTCTCTGGCCATGGCTAACGCGTTTTCGCGGTCCGCACGGGCAAGTATCTCTGCATGCCTGCGGCCTTCGCGACTCTCGACCGCTTGGGCCTCCAGCGACTCTACGGTTCGAATCGTTCAACTTAGGTGTACGGGAGTCATTAGTCGGGCGCATGGCCGACCACGTCGCTTGGCGTGGTCCGACAGCAAGCCGCGAATCGTGAGCCAGGTGCTGCGCGACAACCGTCTGCCAACTGACGTGCGACAGTCGGGGCGCCGGATCGCGGTTGACCCGGAACAGTTGGTCAGCTCCCCACCAGCCTCGCCGACAAAGGCCCGGATGTCTCCACCTGAGGGCACTGAGATGGCAAGGTGGAACCATGTCCGATGGCTCCATGCCTGTCCTTGGCCGGCTAACCCGTCTGTCCCCTCCCGCGACGTTTGGCCGCATGAGGCCCACAGCTTCACACCGTGGCTACTCAACAATGTCGATGTACTCAGCGACTTGCTCGGGATGGATCTCGCGCTCGAGGTGGCAGAGCATCCGGTAGGCGGATTCAGCTTGGACCTCATGGGTCGCGATGAGACCACCGGCGAAGTCGTGATCGTGGAGAATCAGCTTGAGACCTCCGATCACGGCCACCTCGGCCAAATCCTGACCTACGCGGCAGGTACTGACCCCACCACGATCGTCTGGGTTGCCGCATCTTTTCGAGCCGAGCATCGAGCTGCTATCGACTGGCTCAATGCTCGCACCGACGAGAACACGAGATTCTTCGGTGTGGAACTCGGCGTCGTGCGGATCGGACAGTCCGATCCGGCGCCATCGTTCCGACTGGTCGCCCAACCCAACGATTGGGAGAAGACGGTTCGGGCCGCCACCAGCCCAATACCGGTAACTTAGGCTGTTGGCTGGTAGGTTGGGTGTGTGCCAAGAGCTGGTCAGGCTAGGTCGCGGTCGGGTGACAGGTTGACGGATCGGGTGGGCGTTGGGGTGTTGACTCGCTCGTTCCCGCCGGACTTGGTCGATGAGGTTGTCGCGGGCGAGGGGCGCAGGGAGCAGCGGTCGCGGCTGTTGCCGGCGCGGATGGTCGTGTACTACGTGATGGCGTTGGCGTTGTTCGCCTCCGATAGCTATGAGGAGGTGATGCGCCGGCTGGTTCAGGGGCTGGCCTGGACGGCGCGCTGGCAGGGGACGTGGCGGGTGCCGTCGTCGCCGGCGATTTCCAAGGCCCGGGCCCGGCTGGGTCCGGGTGTGCTGGCGGCGCTGTTCGATCGTGCGTGTGTGCCGGTGGCCGCGCCGGACACGCCGGGGGCGTTCTATCGGTCGTGGCGGCTGGTGGCGGTTGACGGGACGACGTTCGACGTTCCGGACGAGGAGGGCAATGCGGCCCGGTTCGGCAAGCCGTCCAACGACCAGGGTCCCGGCGCGTTTCCGCAGGTGCGGCTGGTGGCGCTGGCCGAGTGCGGCACGCACGCGGTGTTCGCGGCCGCGATGGATGGCATCGGGGTCGGCGAGCAGGAGCTGCTGCGCCGTCTGCTGCCGAAGCTGGGTCCGGGGATGCTGCTGGTTGCCGACCGCAACTTCCTGGGCTACGACCTGTGGGAGGCCGCGGCCGCGACCGGCGCGGACCTGCTGTGGCGGGCCAAGTCCGACACCCGGCTGCCTGTTGTCACCGAGTTGCCGGACGGGTCCTACCTGTCCTACCTGGTCAAGCCCAGGACCCGCGGACGCGGGAAGCGGATCGCGGTGCGGGTCGTCGAGTACACGCTGCAGGCATCCGAGTCCGAGCACCCACACAAGGCCGGCGAGGTCTATCGCCTCGTCACCACCATCCTCGACCCCGACACCGCCGCAGCCGCCGACCTCGCCCAGACGTACGCACAGCGCTGGGAGATCGAGTCGGTGTTCGACGAGATCAGGACCCACCAACTCGACGCCCGCCCGGTGCTGCGCTCGCGCGACCCCGACGGCGTCGAGCAGGAGATCTGGGGCATCCTCCTGCTCCACCACGCGATCCGCGACCTGATCCACACCAGCGCGGCCGGCGCCGGCATCGACCCCGACCGAGTGTCCTTCACCCGCGCGCTACGCGCCGCCCGCCGCCAGGTCAGTTACCAGGCGGGACTTTCCCCCCTCCGGCCTGCGCCGCGCCCTCCGCGCCGTCGCCACTGAACTGCTCGAACGGCTCACCACCCGCCGCCGCAGGCACAACCCACGCGTCGTACGCCGCACCCACCGCACCCCATTCCCCACCAAGAAACCGATCGACCGCCACCTCACCCAACCCCCACCGGACACAATCAACATCGTCCGCAGACCCTAAGTTACCGGTATTGGCCACCAGCCAGGCCGAGGCAACCGGCAAACAGATCCTGTACCGCTCATTCTGGAGCCGTTGGATCGACCTTTTGCAGGTCGACCGACCGGGTTGGTCTCGGGCAAGGCGCCCTCCACGAGACTCGTGGTTCACCACGACCGCCGGGATCGCCGGCGCCACCTACTACACGGCATTTACCAAGCGTGGTCTCTCGAGTGAACTCACCTTTGAATCACCCGACCCTGATGTCAACCTCGCCCGATTCCAAGCGCTCAGGGCCAACCAGTCGAAGATGGAACAGGTCTACGGGCTGCCCCTGGACTGGCAGGAGTTGCCTGGTCGCAAGGCGACCCGGGTCGCGGACTACCTGCCCGACGCCGATGTGAACGCCGAGGAGAACTGGAATCAGTACCTCGACTGGCTGCTTGATCGACAGACCCGCCTCCGGAAAGCCTTGGCGGCAGTCGGCGGCGTGCCGCCACTCTGACCGCGGCAGTTGCGGACGAGGCCCGACGAGAGTTGCGAGCGCCCACGATGTCTGCAGCGATACGTCGAGCCGTCTGGTTTTCTCATGGGGGACTTCTGGGTGGACTAGAATTGGTGAGCCCCGACCGGCAGCGAGAACCGCGGCGAGCTGGGGCGACAGTTGCGCAAGGTTCGGCGCGAGACGACCGCGACGATTCTTGAGGACTTCGGGCCGACGCCGCGGACGATTGCCGATCAGCTCGGGCACTCCAGGACGTCGACCACGGTCGATGACTGCATCGGGCGGTGAGCTCGGGGTCCGGAGGCGGCAGGCCACTTGGAAGATGCGCTGAGGAGCATTCACGAGCAGGATCGGTCCTCGTCGGATGACCTTGCGCCTGAGGAGTACTCCGGCCATCGGGTTGGCGCAACGGGTAGTTGCCTTGCGGAGACGGTCAGCCGGTTGATGGCGCGCGACGTAGGAGTGCGCAAGGCGCGGGCGGAGCCCGCAGAGGTCCGGGTGGGCGGGAGTCGGGCGTAGCGGTCGCGACGGAGGAGCGGCTGCGGAGCGCGCGTGGGAAGAAGACCCCGCCAAAGCGGTCAGTAAGCGGTCAGTTGACTGCCATTTGAAGATGCCCCTGGGGGCATATCTGCAGTTCAGAGAGCCGACGAGGGGACTCGAACCCCTAACCACCGCTTTACAAGAGCGGTGCGCTGCCAGTTGCGCCACGTCGGCGGGTGCACGGGAGTGCTGGTCCATCGTAGTGGATGGGAAATGAGGGGTGGGTGGGGTGGTCTGTAGAGCAGACTGGGCGGATGGGTGCGGTGGGGGTGTTGCGGGGTAGCCGGGGGTTTCGGCGGTTGTTTGCGGCCAGGTCGGTGTCGTTTTTGGGGGACTCGCTGGGGCTGGTCGCGTTGTTGCTGTTTGTGGAGGCGGAGACGGGGGCCGCGCTGGCGGTGGCGTTGCTGCTGTTGGCGGGGGATTTCACGCCGGGGTTGTTCGGGGCGTTCGCGGGGGTGGTCGGGGATCGGATCGACCTGCGCAAGGTGATGATCGGGTGCGATCTGGCGCAGGGGGTGCTGGTGGCGGCGATGGCGATCGCGTTGCCGCCGTTGCCGATCTTGCTGGTGCTGGTTGCGGTGCGGAGTCTGGTGGCGCAGGTGTTCCAGGCGAGCAGCCGGAGCGCAGTACCGGCGCTGGTTGACGATGAGCAGCTGGAGACGGCCAACTCGACACTCGGGGCCGGGACCAATGGGCTGGACGCGATCGGGCCGTTGATCGCCGCGGCGTTGTTCCTGGTGGTCGATGTGCGCGGGATCTTGCTGATCGACGCGGTCACCTTCTTCGCGTCGGCGTTGTTGTTGGTCGGCCTGCCGAGTCTGCCGCCGAGCAACGAGCACAGTGGTACTTCGGTGTTCGCCAACGCCAAGGAAGGTCTCGGCTATATCTGGCGGGCCAAGGCTGTCCGGGTGATCGGCCTCGGCTTCTTCGCGGTGGTCGCGTTCAGCGGGGTCGATGACGTCGCGATGGTGTTCCTCGCCAAGGACGAGCTGGACGGTGGCGACTCGTCGGCCGCCATCCTGTACGCCGGTGTCGGTATCGGCCTCGTCGCCGGCTATGCCCTGCTCACCAAGCACGCAACGCGATTCGCCATGCCCGTGCTGCTGATCACCGGATTCGCGATCAGCAGCCTTGGCAACCTCTTCACCGGCCTCGCCTGGGCGATCTGGGCCGCCCTCGCTCTGCAGACCATCCGCGGTGTCGGGATCGCCGCGCTGGATGTCGCGATCAACACCCACCTGCAGCGCGTAGTACCGGCCGGCATGCTTGGTCGGGTCTTCGGCAACCTGTACGGCGCGATCGGGCTCGCCGCGGGCATCTCCTACGTCTTCGGCGGTCTCCTGCTCGAGCACACCGACGCCCGCACGACCTTTGTCGCAGCAGGAGCGGGTGGTCTGCTCGCCACTGCTGCCACCGCGATCAGCCTTCTGCGTCGAGCTCGGCGATAGGTCGCCGTAGCGCCCGAGCTCCCGGTACTGCGATCAACGCGACCGCCGCCATCACCAAGAACGCCGCCACCGGGTGATCCACCAGTACTCCGACCACGATCGCGACCACCAACCCGCCGAGGTTGCCCGCCATCCAGATCAACCCGGCGCCCGTCCCCTCGGCCTCACCGGTACGCCGCTCGACGAGCTCCAGCACGATCGGCAGCGCAGGCAACAGCAAGAACCCGATCACCGTGATCGCGACGAATCCCATCGCCACGCCCGGCCACAAAGCCAGCGCGACGCAGGCCAACGCGGTCACCGTCAAGCTTGCCACCAGCAACGCTGCCTCGGCGTGATGCCGGACCACCAGCACCGGTACGACCGCACTGCCGATGACTCCGGCAACGACATTGACGAGGAGGATTGTCGAGGCGGTCCCGGCGCTGACTCCGGCCGGTTCCAGCAACGCCTGGGAGAAGGTGGTCATGGCAACGAATACCCCGAACGGGAAGATCGCCAGCACGCACACCCGCCGGATCAACGGGTCGCCCCAGGCGATCTGCAGGGCACCGCGATCCGGACGCCGCCGCGCGGCCTTGTGCTCACCCGGCTTGCGCAAGGCAACGATCAAGGTGGCGGCGGCAACGACCGAGAAGATTGCCGTCAGCCACAACATCGCGGGAAGGTCGTTGCTGTCGGCGAAGATTGCCGACAGCAAGAAGGCGATCACCATGCCGGCGAAGATGCTCGCCGTACCGGCCGCGATCCCGGTCGGCCGGTCCTTCTCGGCGAGGTAGCGCCCTGTGATGCCCGTGACCGCGTTCAGTACCAGCGGCTGGGCGACCGAGGCAACGATCTGCCCGGCCAGCAGCCAGCCGTAGTCGTCACCGCCAAGCCTCAGCAGCGCACCCAGCGCGGTCAGCACGGCTCCCGCGATCAGCCCGCTGCGGAACCACTTGTCGAGAATCAGCCCGGCCGGAATCGCCAGTACGACGTACAGCAGCGGGAAGACCTGGGCGAGCCAGCCGATCGCGCTCTCGGACACCCCGTACCGCTCGGCCGCCACCGTCGTCACGCCGGCGAAGTTCAGCCAGACCAGCTGAGTCGCCGCTCCCACCAGAGCAAACGCGGCAATCGCTCCCCAGCGACTGCGCAGCCCGACCTCTACCATCCGCGCTCCCATCCCCAAGGCTTACCGAACAGTAACGGCTTCGGCAGCCGCTGGCGAGAGCAGCCAGCCACAACACCGCGACGGCGAGGAAATCGATGTAATAGCGGCCGAGAGTTTGATCAAAAGCGGAATTCTCAATTCTTTGACTACATTTCCGCGCGATGGATACTGCGAGCAATTACCTGCAGCGTCAGTGATTCATTGTGTTGCGCGTCACGAAGACAGATGTAACACCCAAAGACGCGCTGAGGCACCCACCCGGAGTACAGGGAATTCGGCGATACTCGGAATAGGCGACTGCTGATCATGGAGCGACCGGAACTGGGGGAGCAGTATCGGTGCGAGTACTGATTGCGGGAGTGAGCCCGGAGTTCGTAGCGGCCACCGCTCGCGAGCTGCGGAAGTTGTCGATGGCGGTCGACGTCTGCCATGACGGTGGGGGCGCCCTCGATCGCATCTGCATGCACGCCTATGACGTGGCGGTCCTCGACAGCGACCTGCCGACAGTCCCGGCGGACGAGGTACTCCGGAAGGTTGTCGCGTCCGGCGAAGGCCCGCGACTACTGCTGCTCACCCGGTCGGCAGAGGTGTCGGATCGCGTCGAAGGGCTGGCTCTCGGCGCCGACGACGTGCTGTCCTGGCCGTTCGCGACCGTGGAACTGGTGGCGAGGATTCAGGCGCTGGGTCGCAGGTCGGCCCCGGCCCTTCCTCCGGTACGGCGCTGGCAGGGTATCGTCCTCGATCTGCCCCGGCACCAGGTCAGTCGAGAGGGGCGGTTCCTCCAGCTGTCGCCGAAGGAGTTCGCGGTGCTGGACGTCCTGATGCGTGCCGCGGGGGTCGTGGTCAGCGCCGAGGAGCTGCTCGAGAAGGCGTGGGACGAGCACGCCGATCCGTTCACGAACGCGGTCCGCGTCACCATGATGACGCTGCGCCGCAAGCTCGGACCGCCCGCGTTGATCGAGACTGTTCCCGGCGTGGGATATCGGTTGCGGCGTACCTCGGAGACATTGTCGGCCAGGTGTGGCTGACGCGGGCCGGGGCTCGGACTTTCCGCCCCCGGAAGTCCGAACGCCCGACCCGCCCGCGCGGCGACGTCACCACTTCTCAGATTCAACCCGACAGCAGCTATCGCCGGCATCAGGGAATTCCCTTACGCCGCCCTTATACGTCTTGTGCTCCCTGGCTAACCCTCGGGGTAGAACAGGAACAACGTGCAGCCCTGCGCCGATTGCGGGACGTGCGAAGAGCCGGCTGGGGCATGGACGAAAGACCCGGCCGGGTAATCACGGATTCCGTCGTTGAAGACACCGGAGACAACGAAGACCTCCTCAGGCCCGGGCTGGTGCACATCGATGGGTTGCGCTGCGGCGGTCTTCCGCGACGAGCGCTACCGCTTCGGTGTGTGCACCGAGCAGCCCGGCCCGATCAGGACCACCGAGGGTTTCGACATGGTGGTGGCCAAGGGTCTGCGTGCCGCCCTGGCCGCCACCGGAGTGCTCGACGGCCGCCGGATCACCACCCACTGGCGGTACGCCGACGAGCTCCAGCGCCGGTACCCGGCCGTGAAAGTAGACCCGGACGTGCTCTACATCGACCACGGCGATGTCGCGACCAGCGGCGGCTCCGGCACCGGGATCGATCTGTGTCTGCAACTGGTCCGAGCCGACCATGGCGCCGCGTACGCCGCCCGGATCGCACGGCGGATGGTGATTCCGCCGCATCGCGAAGGCGGCCAGGTCCAGTACCGCGCCGAAGCCGACGCGGCACCCACCGACTCCCTCGGTGAGCTGCTGGACTGGGCGACCGAGCACCTCGCGGAACCGATCACTGTGGACGACCTGGCGGCACGGATCAACGTCTCACCGCGAACCCACGCCCGTCGTTTCGCCGAGCAGCTCGGCACGCCCCCCGGCCAATGGCTCCTCGCTCAGCGCATCGTCAGGACCCGTGCTCTGCTGGAGGAAACCGACCTCCCGATCGAAACGATCGCCACCCGCGTCGGCCTCTCCTCGGCCACCAACCTCCGCCGCCGCTTCCAGGCCGCCGTACGAACGACGCCCAGCGCCTACCGCCGCGCGTTCAGAACCAGACGGCTTTGACGGGTGACGGCCGCGATGGTGTTGGCGGTGACGATCGCGGCGATCGCGAGCCATTCGATCAGGCCGAGTGTCTGGTCGAGGACGATCCAGCCGACCAGTACTGCGAGCAGCGGGTTGACGCTCATGAACAGGCCGAAGAAGCCGGCGGGCACGCGCCGCAGTACGACTAGGTCGACCAGGAAGGGGACCGCCGAGGACATCACACCGGCAACCACCGCGTAGCCGATGTACTGGAGTGATGGCTGGTGGTGCAGGAGGATCCAGATGCCGACCGGGAGGTAGGCGATCGCGGAGACGGTCGACGCCGCGGCAGCGCCCTGGGCGGACGGAAGGCGGCTGCCTAGCGTGCGGTTGAGCAGGATGTACGCCGCCCAGCACGCGGCCGCGACGAGTCCTAGCGCGATGCCGAGGTAGTCGGTGGTGGGCTGGGGGCGCATGAGGACGACGACTGCCGCGCCGGCCGCAATGGCGCAGTACAGGTCGAGTCTGCGGCGCGAGGCTGCGAGGGCGACGGCCAGTGGGCCGAGGAACTCAAGAGTCACCGCGAGGCCGAGGCCGATGCGGTCGATCGCGGTGTAGAGGGTGATATTCATCGTCGCGTAGACGGCTGCCAGCGCGAACACAGGCAGCCACTCGCGCCGCGTGAATGAACGGAAGCGTGGGCGCGTGATCCCCACCAGCAGAATCGCGGCTACCCACTGCCGCACTGCCACCACGCCGGCGGGTCCGACTGCCGGGAAGGCGAGCGCTCCGGTCGCCGCTCCGACCTGGTTGGAGAGCGCGCTCCCCAGCATCATCATCAGGCCGGCAGCCCGCCCGCTCTCGGCTGCGGCGGCGGCTGAAGGCACCGCGTCGACTACGGCTGCATCTGCTCCCATGAGTGCAGGATGTGCCTGCCGAAGCAATACGCAAAATGCATGAAATGAGTATCTATACGATAGGCGTATGGATGTGGAGTTGCGGCAGCTGCGGTTTCTCGTGGCGATCGTGGATGCGGGGAGTTTCACCGACGCGGCGCTGGACCTCGGCGTCTCGCAGGCGGCGGTGTCGCGGACCTTGGCGGCGCTGGAGCAGACGTTGAAGGTTCGGCTGCTGCACCGGACCAGTCGTACGATCGCGCTCACCCCGACCGGCGCGCAGCTCGTACCCCGTGCCCGGCGGCTGCTTGCCGAGATGGACGAGCTGGTCCGTGAGGCGACCTCAGGGCACGCCCGGCTCCGCGTCGGCCATGCCTGGTCCGCGCTCGGCCGGCATACCGCGTACTTCCAGCGTCGCTGGGCCGAACTGCATCCCGAGGTCGACCTGCTGCTGATCCGCACCAACACTCCGAGCGGCGGGCTGGCGGAGGGGGTCTGCGATCTCGCTGTTGTCCGGACCCCGCCCGACGAGAAGCACTTCGCCGTCACCGAGGTCGGACTCGAGCGCCGCTTCATCGTGATGGCGGGCGACGACCCGTGGGCTCGCCGCCGGTCGATCAAGCTCGACGAGGTACGCACCCGTACCGTCATGTCCGACCGCCGGACCGGTACGACGAGCGCCGATCTCTGGCCAACCGGAGAGCAGCCGGTGCTCGAAGACACGGCCGATGTGGACGACTGGCTGGCCCGGATCGCGGCGGGCGGCGTCGTCGGCATCACCCCGGAAAGCACCGCCACGCAGTACGGGCGGGCCGGTGTCGTCTTCCGCCCACTCCGCGACGCGCCACCCGTCGCAGTCCGCGTCATCTGGCCCCGCCACGACCCTCACCCCGCGACCCAGGCGGCGGTCGCCCTGATCACAGAGATCTACCAAGGCCGATAACCCCACGTTGGGCACCGGGTAGGCGCGTACCACCCGAAAGCTCGACCGATGGGTGCCCAAAGTCAGCGCTCCACTCCGGCGAGCGCGACCTTGGGCACGAGGCAGGCAGACAGCCGCCGAACCAGTGACTACCCGGTGCCCAAAGTCAGCGCTCGTACCGGGCCGGACGCGACCTTGGGCACGGAGCCGACACACAGCCGCCGA
>NZ_AQUZ01000100.1 GCF_000372465.1 Kribbella catacumbae DSM 19601 | reverse complement strand
CGCAACCGCGGCGATCTCGGCCTCGAACATGGCCTGCATCACCGCCAGCCCAGCGGCCACACTCATCGCCAGCAGGCCCTCACGGGCCGCGCCGGCGACATCGGCCAGCGCGACACACACCTCGTCAGGCAGATCGGAGAAATTCATGGTGTCGGCCTGCGCGGCCGCGTGCAGAGTAGGTACGGTCTTCATGGCGGTCCCCTTCCTTCGGGTGTTCTTGGTCGTTCACCCGAGACCTACCACCAGGCAGGCCTCAGGTGGGGGACCGCCACCTCAAGTTCCACGAAGACCGGGACAACCTCTCCGGGTCTGCTTCTCGTCTTTGAAGTGAATCCGCCGCTGATTGGGTAGACAGATACTCCGCATCGTCTTACGCGTGGTCTGCAGGTCTTCAGGAAGGACACTGACGGCTGCGATCAAGAAGCCATTCTTCTTGCTCTCGTCGACGAACACGTGCCCGGTCACGGTGCCACCGACTTGAGCGCCGCCGGCGGCAAGAACGGGTCTAGCACCGAGTAGTGGTACTCGCGGGTCGTGACAGTGCCGCTCAGCCAGTCCTCTCGAAGGGAGTGGCCACGGGACAGCAGCTTGCGATCCTGAAGTTCGCGCAGTCCCCGTTCGGCGGTATCGGCCGAGATGCCGTACCACTTCGGCGCCCGTTCGGTGGGCAGCTTGAAGGCCGGCTTGCGCGACAACGACAACGCGATCAGGAGGACAGCTTTGCCCGGTAGGCGAAGGGTCCGATACCACCCGTCGGCCCAGTAGGCGAACGGAAGCCGGATGTAGCTGTCGCCGACGCCCTTCGGCGGGATGTACGGATCGCCGGATCCGTCCTCCAGCAGAGACGTCACCGTGGCCAGCCGGCCGCGCCGCTCACGCTCGACGAGGCGGTACTTTCGATCCAACTTCACCCAGACCTTGCTGACCGCGGCGGCTCCGGTGTCCTGCGGCGTCGTCAAACCGAGCGCGCGGGCCCACACCATCGCTTCATGCGTGGTGTCCCAGTCGGCGTGGCTGGCCGTCAGGCGGTGGAGCAGGAAAAGGTCGAGCGCACGTTCGTCGTGGGCCCTCACCATCTTGTGGAGTGGCCCAGGCACGGGGTTGCGCTGGGTACCCTGCTGGACGAACGTACGACGGATCTGAACAGACGCACTGGACCTCTTCGACGCGGCCAGAAAAGCTTCTACTGTTTTCTGCTGCGCATCGATCGACTTGCCTGACATGCCGATGATCCTCCCACAGCCCAGCTCTCAACCATGACCACCGCAGCGGGTATCGAATTGCCGGGCGAGCGTGTGCTATCGAAGGACTAATCGGATAACCGTGAGATATCCATCGGATTGCCACTCGGATAGCCAATAGCCCGATAGGGGTGACAGCGACAGGTCATCCCTATAGCCAGCTCGGCCCATGCCCTGCCGCGCAACCCACTCGCGCCTACCGACCGGGTTGAGCTCGCAAGCCTCGAACGGAGCACCGTCTGGGTGCGATGCGTCGACTTGGCTGTGCTGCCGACGACGGACTATGTGCCGCGTGAGCCCGGCACAGCTCGATGCCATGCCAAAACCGCGTGCCGAGCACAACGGGTTCAGCGACCGTCGGTACACCATCGTCACTGTCGCGGATGGGTGGCCGCCGAACTGCGCGCCGAGGCCAGCAGGCCGGCCATCGGGCCTGGACAAATGTCCGAACAACTTGCTGACCGAGGGCGTGGTGACCTCGCTGTGGCCGTGCCAGTGGCCGTCGCCGTGCTGTTTCATCCGGTCCTCCCGGTCTTCGGGCGGACAGCGTCCCGCCGATCGGGGCCGACAAGTTGTCAACCTGGTATCTGGTCTAAGCGTCTCCGTTGTGTGGCACAACCAGCCGTGGTGTACGAAGAGTGCGTGGCACATGAGTCCTCGTGGGATGCCGACGAGGCGCTGACGGCTGTCTATACGGCGCACTACACGTCGTTGGTCCGGCTCGGCGCCTTACTGCTGCGTGACACCGGTGCGGCGGAAGAGATCGTGCAGGACGCCTTCGTGGCGATGCACGGCCGCTGGCACCGGCTGCGCGACCCGCACAAGGCCCTGGCGTACCTGCGGACCGCGGTGGTCAACCGCTGCCGCTCCCGGCAGCGGCACCTGGTCGTGGTCGACAAGCACCTGCCGAAGTCCTTGCCGGACGAACCGAGCGCGGAGCACGCTGTCATGCGCACCGCCGAGACCGACCGGGTGATCGAGGCCATGCGCACCCTGCCCGAGAAGCAACGCACCGTGATGGTGCTGCGGTACTACGGTGACCTGTCCGAGGCGGAGATCGCCGACACGATGGGGATCAGCCGGGGATCCGTGAAGAGTCACGCCGCGCGAGCGACCAAGTCGCTGCGCCAGGTCCTGGAGCAGAGCACATGAACGACCACAGGGACGACCGCAGGGACGACTCGTTCGACGAGCTGATGCGGCGGGCCATGTCCGAGGAGGCCGGCCGGATCGAGCCTGCCGACGGCCTGCACGAGATCCAGGCCCGGGTCCGTTCCCAGCGCAAGCCGGTCAACCGGCGTCCGTGGGTCATCACCGCGGGCGCGGCCATGGTTGGTACGGCGGCTGCCATCGGCGCCTTCGCTGTCCTCAACGACAACACGAAGACGGCCGAGCAGCCCAGCATCGCGGGCGGCCCGGACACCACCAGCAGCGCGTCGGCCGAGCCGACCAACCCGCCGACCGCTCCGCCGGCCAGCCCGAAGCCCACGCCCTCGGATCCGGCTGCATCCAAGCCGCCGAGCACCCTCCCGACGTCGAAGGTCCGTGCCATCGAGGAGACCGACCTCAAGACCCCCAAGGCCGTCTCGGTCTACTGGCTCGGCCAGGTGGTCGGCGTCAAGAAGGGCCCGGAGTTCAGGCTTTACCGCACCTTCAACCAGGTGACCGGCAAACCCGCCCTGGAGGCCCTCCGGACGATGACCGCGCCGAAGGCGGCCAACGACCCCGACTACGACTCCCCCTGGTCGGGCGCCTCGGTGAGCTCCGTGCGCTACACCGACGACCTGATCATGGTCGACTTCGAGCGGCTGCCGAACACCAAGCTCGAGCCGGAGGTCGCCGACATGGCGGCCCAGCAGCTGGTCTACACGGTCCAGGGCGCGCTGCAGCGGACCACGCCGGTCCAGATCACCCAGCAGGGACGCATCTCGCCCGACCTGTTCGGCGTCATCGACACCAACAGCCCGCTGAGCAGGGCGCAGGCCACCGACGTGCAGGCGATGGTCTGGATCACCTCGCCCGAGAACAACCAGACCGTCAAGCAGCCGGTCACGGTCGCCGGCATCGCAGCGGCGTTCGAGGCCCAGGTGGACTGGCGAGCCACCAACGTGAAGACCAAGCAGACCGTCACGAACTACACGATGACCAAGGAAGGCCAGAAGTTCTCCCCCTTCGCCTTCACCCCCAAGCTAGCCCCCGGCGAATGGCTCCTGGAGGTCTACCTGACCTCCCCGGAAGACGGCCGCATCACCGACACCGACTCGAAAACGATCAGCGTCAGGTAGGTCAGGTCCAGCGGGAGCGGGCTAGGAGAGCTGCGGCTGCGGCCACGCCGGCGGTCGACGTACGGAGGACTGTGGTGCCGAGGCGGACTGGGGTGGCTGCGAAGGTTTCCAGTTCGGCTGGGGCGATGCCGCCTTCGGGGCCTACGACGATGACGATGTCGCCGGTGGCAGGTAGTTCGAGTGAGGCCAAGGGGGTGGTCGCCTCTTCGTGGAGTACTACGGCCAGGGCGGCGTCCGTGAGGAGTTTGGCGACCTCGGGGGTGGACGCGATCGGGGCGACCTCGCAGAACCACGAGCGGCGCGACTGCTTGCTGGCTTCGAAGGCCCAGGCCTGCCACTTGGTCAGCGTCTTCGCGACCCGCTCGGGGTTGGAGCGGAACTGACTGCGCTCCGCGTTCCACGGCACGAGCAGATCCGCCCCGACCTCGGTCAGCATCTCGACCGCGAGCTCGGCGCGCTCCCCCTTCGGCAGCGCCTGGACGACGACCAGCCGCGGGTTCGCCGCCGGCACCTCACCACGGTGCTCGACCACGACGGTCAGCCCGGATTTGGACGCGGCGATCACGGGTCCCTCGGCGAAGGACCCGTGTCCGTCGGTCAGCCGGATCCGCTCGCCCGGACCGATCCGGCGTACGACGGCGGCGTGCCGGCCCTCGGCGCCGTCGAGCACCAGCTCCGGACCGTCCAGCTCAGGCAGGTAGAAGACCGCGAGTCCCATCGCCCGGCAGCCTAAGTCGTTTTCAATGCGCACCGAAGGCGTCACGCAGGCGGCCGAAGACGCCCTTGTGTGCCGCCTGCACCTGACCCTGCGGACGCTCCTCGCCGCGCGACTCGGCGAGCTGCCTCAGCAACGCCACCTGGGCCTCGTCCAGCTTGGTCGGCGTCTCGACGATCACCTGCACGATCAGGTCGCCCCGCCCGGCATGCCGCAACCGCGGTACGCCGCGCGCGGTCAGCGTCATCGCCATCCCGGACTGCGTCCCGGGCCGGATCTCCAGCGGAGTCGTCTCGCCCTCGAGCGTCGGCAGGTCGATCGTCGTACCGAGAGCGGCGGCCGTCATCGGCAGCGTGACCGTGCAGTGCAGGTCGTCGCCGCTGCGGGTGAAGATCTCGTGTGGCTCGACCTCGATCTCGACGTACAGGTCGCCGGCCGGACCGCCGCCTGGGCCGACCTCGCCCTGGCCGGACAGCTGCACACGGGTGCCGCTGTCGACCCCGCCGGGGATCTTGACCGTGACGGTACGCCGGGAGCGGACCCGGCCGTCGCCGGCGCACTCGACACACGGGTTCGGGATGGTGGTCCCGAAGCCGCGGCAGTTCGGGCACGGCCGCATCGTCCGGACCTCGCCGAGGAACGAGCGCTGGGTGTGCGTCACCTCGCCCCGGCCGTGGCAGATCTCGCAGGTGACCGGCTGGGATCCAGCTTCCGCGCCCGATCCGGAACAGGTCGGGCAGAGCACCGCGGTGTCGACCTTCAGCTCGCGGGTGGTCCCGAAGGCCGCCTCAGCGAGGTCGATCCGCAGCGGGATCAGCGCGTCCTGGCCCCGCCGGGTGCGCGGCCGCGGCCCGCGGGTGGCCCCGCCGGTCTGGCCGAAGAAGGCGTCCATGATGTCGGTGAAGGTGAACGCCTGCCCGAAGCCGGCCCCCGCCCCCGCGCCGGGCCCGCTCGCGAACGGGTCACCGCCGAGATCGTGGACCTGCTTCTTCTGCGGGTCGCTCAGCACCTGGAACGCGCGGCCGATCTCCTGGAACTTGTGGTGCGCGTCCTCGGAGTCGTTCACGTCCGGGTGGTACTGGCGGGCCAGCTTGCGGTAGGCCTTCTTGATCTCGTCCTGGCTCGCGTCACGGCTGACGCCGAGGACGGCGTAGTAATCGGTGCTCATACTCCAGACCACTTGGTAGGCAGCGTTCGGTGTTGGTTCATGAGTCGGCCAGCAGTTGGCTGACGTAGCGGGCGACGGCGCGGACCGCACCCATCGTGCTCGGATAGTCCATGTAGGTCGGGCCGACGATGCCGAGAGTGGCCAGCGCCTCCGACTTGGAGCCGTACCCGGTCGCGACCACCGAGGTGGTGGCCAGTTCCTCGTACGGGTTCTCGTGCCCGATCCGGACCGTCAGGGTCTGCGGATACGTCGCTTCGCCGAGCAGCTTGAGCAGGATCACGTGCTCCTCGAGCGCCTCCAGCACCGGCTTCACGTTGCGCTCGAAGTCGTCGCCGTAGCGGGTCAGGTTGGCGGCACCGCCGACCGCGATGCGCTGCTCGCCCTCGACCGTGAAGGCCTCCAGCAGCGACGTAACGATCGCGGCCACCAGCGGCCGGTCGGACGGCGCGAAGGTCTCGGTGACGCTGGCCAGCGAGGTCGCCGCGTCGGTCAGGCGTTGCCCGGTCAGCGCGGTGTTCAGCCGCGAGCGCAGGTCCGCGATCAGTTGCTCGTCCACCTCCTCCTGCGCCTCGACGATCCGCTGCTCGACCCGGCCGGCGCTGGTGATCAGCACCAGCAGCAGGCGCCGCGGCGTCATCGTGACCACCTCGACGTGCCGCACGCTCGACCTGATCAGCGTCGGGTACTGCACGATCGCGACCTGCCGGGTGATCTGCGCGAGCAGCCGGACGGTACGCCGGACGACGTCGTCCAGGTCGACCGCACCGGCCAGGAAGGACGAGATCGCCTTCTTCTCGGCCGGCGACAGCGTCTTGACCGTGCTCAGCTTGTCGACGAACAGCCGGTAGCCGGCGTCGGTCGGGATCCGGCCGGCGCTGGTGTGCGGCTGGGTGATGTACCCCTCCTCTTCCAGCGCGGCCATGTCGTTGCGGACCGTGGCCGGGGAGACGCCCAGGTTGTGCCGGTCGACCAGCGTCTTCGAGCCGACCGGCTCGTGGGTGGCGACGTAGTCCTCGACGATGGCCCGGAGCACGTCCAGCTTGCGTTCGTCCAGCACGCGCACCACCCTCTCCCACGTCGGCCGTTGCCGGTTGGCACTCCTGAGTTTCGAGTGCCAGTCTACCGAGCCGTAGCGACAGCCATACCCACGCAGCGGCGTGGGACACATCTCAGGCTGATTCGGGCGACGCTCCCAACGGTACGGCGGCGGGACGATCCACGGTGCTCGTCACGTCCACAGGCTGGTCCTGGGCCGCCGCTTCGAGCAGTGACTCCATGACGTCGAGCACGTGGTAGGCCAGAGCTCCATTGGCTCGGTGCGGCTCGTTGTTGCGCAGTGCGCGAGCCATGTCGGCCACACCGACGCCACGCCCGGCTCCGGCGTACCCGCCGGCTACAGGGAGCTCCGTCCAGTCGCGGTTGGTGGCAGTAGCGATCTCCACCGAGCCGTCGAAGCCATTCGGGTCCGGCACCGACAAGCTGCCTTCCGTGCCGTAGATCTCGATCCGAGGCAGCCGTGCAGCCCACACGTCGAAGCTCATCAGCACAGTGGTGAGCGCACCCGACTCGTGCTCCAGTACGCCGGTCACATGCGTCGGCACCTCGACAGGGAAGGTCTGCCCAGCCCGCGGACCCGTGTGGACCTTGCGCTGCTCCTGCGAGCGACCAGCGCGACCACTGACTCGGCGTACCGGGCCGAGGAGCGTGACGAGGCTCGTTACGTAGTACGGGCCCATGTCGAGCAGCGGGCCGCCACCAGGCTGGTAGTAGAAGTCCGGAGCCGGGTGCCACAGCTCATGTCCGGGCGTGACGAACGAAGCCGTCGCAGCAGTCGGTACGCCGATGTCGCCGCGGTCGAGGGCAGCTCGGGCCGTCTGGGTCCCAGTGCCGAGCACTGTGTCGGGAGCACAGCCGATACGGAGGTTGTTGGCCGCAGCGAGCTTCAGGAGCGGCTCTGCCTCGGCACGGTCGACAGCTAGCGGCTTTTCGCCGTAGACATGCTTGCCGGCCTCCAGCGCGGCCTGGTGGACCGGTGCGTGTGCGGCCGGGATGGTCAGGTTGAGGACGATGTCGACCTCAGGGTCGGCGAACAAGTCATCCGACGTCAGCGCCCGGACGCCCGGGTTCTGATCGGCGATCGTCTGGGCCCGGGAGATGTCGAGATCGGCGACGGCGACGACCTGTACTCCGGGCAGCTTGGCCAGGTGCTCCAGGTAGGTACCGCTGATGACACCGGTGCCGACGATGCCGACGTTGGTCACTTGCTCGCCCACAGCAGCCCCCGCTCGATGATGGTGCGGACCTCAGGGGTGTCGAGGTCGGCGAGGCTGTGGCCCGGCGTACAGACGAAGACTTTGCCCTTGCCCCACTTGCGGGTCCAGACGGCCGGCATGGTCGCGCCCTCGATCCACGGGTAGTCGGGGTGGGCTCGGAACGTGGTGGTGGCGAGGACCTTGTTGGACGGGTCGGCGTGCACGTAGTACTGCTCGGTGTGCAGGTCGAAATGCGTCAGGCCCTCGACGATCGGGTCGTCGGAGACGATCTCGATCCGGTGGTCGACGAAACCGCCCGGGTGCGAGATGAACTGGCCGCCGGTCATGAAGCTGTAGTCGACGTTGCCGCGGAAGGAGTCGACGATGCCGCCGTGCCAGCCGGCCAGCCCGGTGCCCGTACGGACCGCGGCTTCCAGGCCCTTGACCGCTTCGGCGGAGATCTCGCCCATGCTGACGCACTGCAGCACCAGGTCGGTGCGGTCGAGGTCGAGGTAGCTCTCGGTGCTGTCGGAGACGGTGACCTCGAAGCCGTTCTCCCGCAGGAAGGGGATGAACAGCTCGGTCGCCTCGGCCGGGAGATGCCCTTCCCAGCCACCCCGGACCACCAGTGCCCGTCGTGTCGTCACGCCGTCCGCCCTTCGTCGTTGGATCCGTACCGTTCGAACTGCTGCAGAGTTCGGATGAACCGGTTAACCGCCCTGCGACCCTAAGCGGCGAGTCAGCACCCTTCAACCCCCATCCCGCCCGGTGGATAGGCCTTACCGAAACCGGCCGCCTGGGCAGGTCCGGACGGCCATCACTATCCAACCTCCCGAGCAAACGCTTCCCTCGGCGTGTCGAGGNATCGGACCAGGGTTGGCTAGTGATGGCGGTCCGGGACCGGTCGTTCCCGTCGCCGGGCCAGCCTCTTCGGTCTCTGGCGCTCAGCGGTCCCCCGTATTGCGGAGGGTTCGCCCCTCGGCGTGGGGTTCGCCCCCTCGGCGTGGGGTTCGCCCCTCGGCGTGGGGTTCGCCCCTCGGCGTGGGGTTCGCCCATTGGTCTACCAGGGGGTGATGCCCGCCAAGCGGGGCGGAGCACACCGATTGGGCGCCGGAATCCGTCGGCCGTCGGGCGTCGGGGTGGGTTGGGATGGCCTAGGGTCGCAGGGTATGGGATGGAAGTTCTGGAAGCGCGAGCCGAATCCGATGGATCCGCAGCAGTTGCTGAACCAGGCGCACTCCGCGCCGAACAGCTCGCCACAGGACGTGCAGCGAGTCCAGGACGCCGTACCGGCGGGTGCGTTCGTGATGCCGGTCGAGGACGTGTTCTCGATCACCGGGCGCGGCACGGTCGCCACCGGCCGGATCACCGCGGGCACGGTGCAGGTCGGTGACCAGGTGATGATCACGCGGGCCGGCCAGCAGGTCGCGATGAGCCGGGTCACCGGCGTCGAGGCGTTCCGCAAGAACCTCACTGTGGCGAGCGCCGGCGACAACGTCGGCCTGCTCCTCGAAGGCATCGACAAGAGCCAACTCCTGTCCGGCGACGTCATCTCCCGCTGACCGTCGCGCGGGTGGCGCCGGTTAGGGTCGCGGGTATGAGTGCGTGGGTGGAACTGGCGGACCGGACCTGGGTACGCCGGTATGAGAAGTACGACCTGAACGTCGGGCTGGTCATCGGCAGCGAGGGCGCGCTGCTGATCGACACCCGCGGTGACGTCGCGCAGGGCGAGGAGTTGCTGGCCCATATCCGCGAGCTCACCGACGTGCCGGTTCGCTGGGTGGTCAACACGCACGCCCACTACGACCACGTCTTCGGCAACCCGGCCTTCCCCGACGCGACCAGCTACGCGCAGGAGAACACGGCCGCCGCCGTCGCCGAGACCGTTGCCATCGACAACGCTTTTGCCGTGGCCAAGGTGATCGAGTTGGGTGACCGGCGGGTCGAGTTGCTGCATCTCGGCAACGGGCACACCGATGGCGACGTGGTGGTCGTAGTACCGGATGTGGACGTGTTCTTCGCAGGTGACCTGATCGAGGAGTCGGCGCCGCCGTCGTACGGGGAGGACTCGTACCCGCTGGAGTGGGCCGACACGGTCGACCGGCTGATCGGGCTGTTGTCCGCGACGGCGAAGGTCGTGCCGGGGCACGGCGCGGTGGTCGATGCCGAGTTCGTCCGCGAGCAGAACGGCGATATCGGCACGGTCGCGAACACCATCTCGGGTCTGCACCACAACGGCACCTCGCTCGAGGACGCGCTCGCCCACACCGACGACTGGCCCTGGCCGCAGGCGCATGTCGAGCAGGCCGTACGTCGCGGGTACGCCGCCTTGGGCGCACCTCGCCGTCCGTCCTTGCCGCTCTTGGGGCTTGGCAGGGACGAGTAGTTGCCCGGAGGCACAGCCCCGCGGCGACGCTGGCCAATACCTTCCCCGCCCCACCGCCCCAGTCGGGGGTTATGCGTTGACATGACGTCCGCGATCCCGCACTTTGGTCCGAGACCCGACGGCGGATGAGGTGGCGACGATGGCTCATGCGGCAGCAACATCTACCGAACAGATCACCCATCCGGACGGGCGCGTCGAGCTGACCGATCCGTCCGCCGTCGTAGACAGCCCGTACGGCAACGCGGAACTCGCACCGACCCGGTTGCCCGAGCGCCGCTGGACGACGTACAACTATGCGGCGCTGTGGATGGGCATGGCGCACAACATCCCCAGCTACCTGCTCGCGGCCGGTCTGGTCGCGCTCGGGATGAACTGGCTGCAGGCGTTCATCACGATCACCTTGGGCAACTTGATCGTGCTCGTGCCGCTGCTGCTGAACAGCCACGCCGGTACGAAGTACGGCATCCCGTTCCCGGTTTTCGCGCGCGCCTTCTACGGCGTCCGCGGAGCCAACTTCCCGGCGCTGCTGCGGGCCTTCATCGCCTGCGGCTGGTTCGGCATCCAGACCTGGATCGGCGGCCAGGCGATCTACGTGATCATCGGCGAACTGGCCGGCTCCGGCTGGACGGGCGCGTCGTCGGTCGGCGGGCATCCGTGGACGATGTGGCTGAGCTTCGCCTTCTTCTGGGTGCTGCAGATGGTACTGATCTGGCGCGGCATCGAAGGGCTGCGGCGGTTCGAGAACTGGGCGGCGCCGCTCGTGACGGTCGCCTTCCTCGCGTTGATGATCGCGATCCTGGTCAAGGCCGGCGGCTTCGGCCCGATCCTGTCGCAGCCGTCGAAGCTCGGCTGGGACGCCGACTTCTGGAAGATCTTCGCGCCGTCGCTGATGGGGATGATCGCGTTCTGGGCGACGCTGTCGCTGAACATGCCCGACTTCACCCGGTTCGGCAAAGGCCAGCGCCAGCAGGTGATCGGGCAGATCATCGGGCTGCCGACGACGATGTCGTTCATCGCGCTGGTCTCGATCATCACCACGTCCGGCACCGTGCTGGTCTACGGCTCGGCGATCTGGGACCCGGTCGAACTGACCCGGCGGTTCGAGAACCCGGCGGTGGTCACGATCGGCCTGGTGATGGCGATCCTGGCCACGATGTCGTGCAACGTCGCCGCGAACGTGGTCAGCCCGTCGTACGACTTCGCCAACGCCCTGCCCCGCTGGCTCAACTTCCGCACCGCGGGCCTGCTGACCGGCGTGATCGGCATCGTGATCCAGCCCTGGCGCCTGATCTCCGACCCGTCGATCTACATCTTCGTCTGGCTCTCCTTCTACGGCGGCCTGCTCGCGTCGGTCGCCGGCGTACTGATCGCCGGCTACTGGTTCGTCGACCGCACCAACCTCTTCCTCGCCGACCTCTACCTCCCCAACGGCCGCTACTGGTACGCCGCCGGCTGGAACTGGCGAGCCGTCGTCGCCACGTTGCTCGGCTCGCTCCTGGCGGTAGGCGGCGCCTACTCCAACCCCGGCGCCGGCCCCTTCCCGGCGGACGGCCTGATCCCGTTCCTTCAACCGCTCTACGACTACTCCTGGGTGGTAGGCCTAGTGGCGGGTTTCCTCACTTACCTACTCCTGACCATCCTCTCCCCCATCCGCCACCCGTCCCCCACCCACGCCATCGAAACGCCCTGAGTACTACGCCCCACGCAACTCCTCCGTCGCGTCGACCTTGCCTGGGGCTGAGTCAGCGAGCTAAGGTTAGCTAACCGGACTAAGCGATGGGATCGGGCGTGAACGACACCGCGGCGCAGTACAACATGCATGAGGCGAAAACTCAGCTCTCTCGCATCATCGATCGCGTCGAGCACGGCGAAGAGGTGATCATCAGTCGCGCCGGACGCCCGGTGGCGAAGGTGATTCCGCTACCGCACGTCGTTTGCCGGCGAGGTCGCGGGCTGCTGGCCGGACAGATCGGCATGACTGATGACTGGGATTCGCCCGAGACCAACGCAGAGATCGCCGATGACTTCGGCCTTCCGTCGTGACCCGGGCTGCTGCCACCGGTCGTCTGCTGCTGGACACCCACGTACTGCTGTGGTGGCTTGCTGACGGTCCCGAACTGTCCGACGACCTCAAGAACCAGATCGACACCGAACTCGAGGTCTATGTGAGTGTGGCGACCGTCTGGGAGATCTCCATCAAGTCGTCGGCCGGCAAACTGAGCATCCCGCCCACCTTCCTTGAAGTCTTGCGGGACAGCGGAGTCGGCGAACTTCCGATCCGGTACGAGCACGCCCAGCAAGCTGGCCAGCTGCCACTCCTGCACCGGGACCCGTTCGATCGCATGCTGATCGCACAAGCCCTGACCGAGAGACTCACCCTGGTCACCCGCGACGCCGCGATCCATCAGTACGACGTGGCTGTACTGAACGCCTGAGTACAGCTACGTCGCGGGTCGCGGGTCGCGGGTCGCGGCGACTTACCTGCATCGTTTCGGGGTGGCAAGTGGTTGGTTGGTGTGGTTTTGGGCGTGGTGGGGTGTGCTGCCTGCCCGGACAGCTGCCGGTTTCCGTGAGCGGGTGGGTGGGTCAAGGAGCGCGTAGCGCCCGCGGAGCGGCGCCGGAGGCGTCCTTGACGCATCTGCCCGGGAGTGGATCATGTGGCTGGCCCCGGGTGGGAGCTGTGGGTTGCGGAGGGTGTTCGTTCGGGCGGGTGGTGGGTCCTTCCTGGGGGCGGGGC
>NZ_AQUZ01000099.1 GCF_000372465.1 Kribbella catacumbae DSM 19601 | reverse complement strand
GCCGCCGCCCGCGGACTGCCCACCCTGACCGACAAGGGCTACGAAGGCGCCGGCATCGGCATCATCGTCCCGACCAAGGGACGCAACCTCGCCGACGACAACCAGGCCCGCAACGCGATGATCAACACGCTCCGCGCACCCGCCGAACGCGCCAACGCCCTGCTGAAACGCACCTGGAAAGCACTCGAACGAGTCACCCTCGACCCCTGGCGAATCGGCGCCATCACCGCCGCCGCCCTCGTTCTCCTGCACCTTCAACGACCAACCCGGTGAGAAAACCTCACTGGTGTGTAGGAGGATTAGGGATGGCGAGTCGGCGGAAGTTCACTCCGGAGTATAGGGCCGAGGCGGTTGCCTTGGTGGTTGATTCCGGTCGTTCTGTGGTGGAGGTTGCGAAGAGTCTTGGTATTCATGAGAACACGCTGAAGAACTGGGTTAATCGGGCGAAAGAGCAGGGTGGTGTGGAGGACGAGTCGTTGTCGTTGTCCGAACGGGCGGAGTTGGCGAAGCTTCGTAAGGACAATGCTCAGCTGCAGATGGATAATGCATTCCTGAAAAAAGCGGCGGCCTGGTTCGCGAGCGAGAACAAGTGAAGTTCGAGTTCATCGCGGACCAGGCTGGCCGGAAGGAATTCCCGATCGACTACATGTGCCGGATGCTGGATGTGACGCGGCAGGGCTACTACCAATGGAAAAAACGTGGCCCGTCCCAGCATGAGCGTGACGATTCAGCGTTGAAGTCGAAGATCGGGGCGCTGTTTGAGTTTCACAAGAAGCGGTACGGCGCGCGGCGTATCCACGCCGAGTTGCTCCGCGGAGGGGAGCACGTTGCCTACAAGCGGGTACATCGACTCATGCGTGAGATGGGCCTGGTCAGCGTGCATCCTCGACCGTGGAGGCGCACCACCATCGCGGCGGCGGTGCCCAGCGAGCTGCCGGACCTGGTCGGCCGCCAGTTCGTCCCGGAAGCTCCGGACATGCTGTGGTACGGCGATATTACGTACGTGCGGACATGGGCCGGCTGGGCGTACATCGCTTCGGTGATAGACGGCTATTCACGGAAGGTTGTCGGGTGGGCTATTGCGGATCATATGCGGACCGAGCTTGTCACCGCAGCACTCGGTATGGCGTTGGAGCAACGCAAACCCGCCGGCGGGGTAATCTTTCACGCGGATTATGCCGAGCCCTGCGTTGCGTAGGGAGCGGCGGACGTTGTTGGGGTCGCGGTAGCCGCCGGTGGTGTCGGTGAAGATGGGGTCGTCGAGGCGGATGCCGGTGGAGGCTCTGGTGCGGAGGGTTGCGATCAGCCAGTTGGGGAGGCCGACTTGGCGTTTGCTGGCGTCGGACTGGCGGGCTTGCGGATGAGGCCTTCGCCCTTGATGCGGGCGATGGTGTGGGTGATGGCGACGGTGGCGGTGTCGAGGTCGACTTGGGACCAGAGGACGGCGAGGGATTCGCCGATGCGGGCGCCGGTGCCGAGCATGAAGGTGACTAGGTCGGGGAGGTCGGCTCGGACGGCTGTTTCGTCGGCGTTCAGGTGTTTGCGGAGGAGTGTGACCTCGTCGGTGCGGATGGCGCGGGCGGGTTTCTTGGCGGGGTGTTCGATGCTTTCGACTTCGCGGACTGGGTTGGCGGAGATGGCGCCGTAGCGGACGGCGAGTTGCATCATGCCGGAGATGATGGCTCGGCAGGTTTTGGCTGTTGGGGGACCTGCGTTCTTCTTGATTCTGCAGATCACGGTGTCGATGCGAGGCGTGTTCGCCTCGCCGATGCGGAGTTCGCCGAGGGCGGGGCGTACATGGTTCTTGATGGCGCGCTGGTAGGTGTCCAGGGAGGTGGGGGACCGGGTGCCATCGGCGACCTGTTCCTTGAACTTCTCCACCCAGAGATCGAGGAGGTGGTTGATCTTGTGCATCGCCGTCAGGTCGCCGGACTGGCCGGTCCTGGCGCGATCCTTGAGCTTGATCAGCAGTTTGTTCTTGGCTGCGGTCGGGGTCTTGCCGAATGCTGATACCAGGCGGACCTGACCGTCATGATCTCGGAACTTCGCTTGCGCTCGGTGGCTGGTCGCGTTGCCGTCGTCGGCTGTCTTGATGACCTGGGTTCGGACGTCACCCCAGGTTCCGATGGGTAGAGGTGGTCTGGCCATCTCAAGCCTCCAACCTGTTCGATGGTTGGTTGCTCAACGGGTGGCCCGGTGGAAGATCCGGGGTTGCGCGAACGATGCGAAACGATGTGAGGTGACGCACAGTTACGATCGCATGAAGATCGCCGGTCGGAAGTCGGTGCTCGACGCAGGTCATGGAGGAGGAGGGCACGTCTGGGCAGCCAGAACGGGCTGGACACCAAAGGGGTGCGTAAAGGGTGCGTGGACAACACGAAGGCCCAGGAGCAGATTGCGATGTCTGCCTGGGCCTTGGTGTTGGTGCGCCGCCAGGGACTCGAACCCCGAACCCGCTGATTTACAGCGGAGACTGAGCAATGACCGCCGTTGGCTCGCGATGATGCCTGTGACCTGCAGGTTCCCCGGTTGGGCCTGCGCGCTGCATCGCATCGCTGCGCGGCGTTACCCGGTGATTGAGGTGCGTAAAAGGGTGACCGATCTTCATCACGTGATCAACTCTCTCCGAGTTGCAGACGGCCTTCGCAAGGACGGGGCCCTGTGTGCTCAGGGAGTCGTGGTCGCTTGGCCATCGATAGGCACTACGTGGTTATCGGGCCGTGCGACGCGCTTCCTTGACGGAAGCCGCGAGGTCCGGCTGGCCAGAGCGACGTCTTCTGATTTTTGCGAAACGCGCATCACTCGATCTCGGCGGCCGATCCGGAGCCGTTGCGGGCCGCCGCCCAGCTCAGGCGCTGTGGATCCCAGGTCGCGGTGTTCGAGTTCTTGCCGAGCGCCGGGTCGATGAAGGTAGCGACGAGTTCTGCGGCCGTCTCGGCGGTGAAGGATTCGGCTACTGGTACGCCTTTGGCGGTCTTGGGGTAGGTCCGCGGCCAGTCGGCGGGGATATCGAAGTGCCCGAACGGATCGATGTCGCTGAGGTTCCGTTTGGCTTCGATCGCGATCCGTAGCTCATGCAGATCCACTGTCTGGGTGTGCGCCAGCAGGACGAGGTCGACCAGATCCTTGACCCGGCTGCTGCGCTTGCCGCCTGGATAGTTGGTGCCCATGGTTGCGCAGACCTTGTCGGCGATCTGGTCCGCGACCGGGTAGAGCCGGTAGGGATGAGTGACCAGAGGCCGGCGCAGATGGAGCCGGTTGGCCGGCTCGACCACCTCGGGTCGCCCGACGGGCGGCGGCCCGACCACGACGTCGACCACCACCGTGTCGATCTGGGTGTCGTAGTCGACATCGATGCAGGCGAAGACGTAGCGCCGCGTCGCTACGCCGGGCTGGTTATCGCCGAGGCCGGTCGGCGTGGAACGGATGAGCCGGAACGTGAGATGGTCGCCGAGGTTGACGTCGACCAGCGCGGTCAGTGCTCTCTCAGCCTCGGTGAGATTGGTCGCCTGCTGCGCTGCCAGATCCACGTCCTTGGTTGTGCGGGAACGAGGCACCCGCGCGAGGATGCTCATCCCGCCCTTAAGCAGCCACTCGGACTGCTCGCCTTGGGCGAAGACCCGCGAGAGGAACCGGTCGAAGCGCGCCTGCCGGATCTTGGCGTCGACGCTGGCGGCACTGACTCCAGGACCTGCTTGCTGCGCGGCCTTCTTCGCGGCGTCCTTGATCGCCAACTCCAGTGATCGCCAGCTGGCGTAGCCCTCGTGCTCAGCCACGGTCCCATCCTTCCGGGCTTACGCCAGCCAACTCGAACAGGTCGTTCGCCATGGATCTGCCGTCGCCCCGGCGCCGCGCTGCGACGGGGTCGAGGTAGGACGCGAGCCGGTCGGGGGCGACCAGCTTGTCGGCGCGCACTGCGTCACGGACGGCGCCGGCGACCAGGGACAGGTCGGTCCCGAGCTCGACCAGATCCGCGATCGTTCGCTCGACGGTCAGGGTGGGGAGTCCATCGACGGGGATCACTTCATCACGGGTCAGTCGCCGGATGCGCAGACGCGCGCCGGGAAGCCGGGTGCCCTTGCGTGCAGGCACCATGAAATCGAAGCCGTCGAGGAAGTAGTCACCGACGTCGTGAACGATCGCCGCCGTGACTCCAGCCGCCACGATCGATGCGACACCCGCTCTGGTGCGGGGCGCGGTCGCTCCACCAAGGGCTAGCCAGGTTGCGTAGATCGCCTCGTGATCCTGTGGCGGCGCTCCGGCCATGCGGTAGACGCCCTGTGCCACACGCTCGATCGCACCAGTCGACGCCATCCGGGAGAGTTGCTTGCGGGAGACACCGGCGTCCTCGGCCTGGGCAGTGGTAACCAGGCCCCACCGGCGTTCCGCGATGGACCCGAGCCGCACCAGCGTTGAATCAGCCATTGCAACCATTGTACCCAGTTTCGGGAACAAATGTTGTCTCTCCGGCTTTCAAGCGGCGGCCAGCTGTGTATCGGCCCAGATCTTGACCATGTTCTACACATGACTCGCACCGCGGACAGGTTGTTCGGCGACGAGTACTGCCTGTCCGCCTTCGGCGCGGGTCGACATCATTCCACGTGGGTCACCACGGGCCCGGCTCTGGCGTTCAATGTCAGCAGGACGTCTGCTGACATTGCGTCGAGATCGGCATCGAAGCGGCTCGAGCGCGAAGAACGGCGAAGGCGGGCGAAGGTCTGCGGACGATCGAACCAGGCGACCTCTTGGCCGCTGACCCAGAGGTCAGGACATGGTCTCGTCGGTGTTCGCGATCCTGGGTCCTGAAGGGTGAGGAACCCCGGATAGGCGCAGTTCGCGTGTCACCTCTCGCTGTCCGTCCGGTTGGGGGTTGCCTGGGGACGGGGTTCGGGTCGAGGGTGAGAGGTAGCGGCGACGCCGCTGGGGTGTCGCCTTTCCTGAAGGGAGGGGGGCCGTGTACGCACGTTCCACCACCATCATGGCCCAGCCCGACCGCATCGACGACGGTATCGCGCTGGTCAACGACGAGCTGATGTCGATGATGACCGACATCGACGGCTGCATGGGCCTGTCCCTGCTGGTCGACCGATCGAGCGGCCGCTGCATCGCCGCCAGTTCGTGGGAGTCCGAGGAGGCCATGCGCGCGAGCGAAGAGCAGCTCAAGCCCGTCCGACAGCGCCTGATCGAGACCCTGGGCGGGGATGGCCACGAAGTCCAGGAGTGGGAGATCGCGATCCTGCACCGGGATCACGAGTCGCCTGCCGGGGCCTGCGCCCGGGTGACGTGGGCTCGCCCACCGGCGGGTCAGCTGGACGCCGCCGTAGATGCGTTCAAGACCAACGTGTTGCCGCTGCTGGAGAACCAAACCGGGTTCTGCAGCGCGAGCATGCTCATCAACCGCGAGGCCGGGATGCTGTGCGGCACGGTCAGCTTCGACAGTATGGCCACCGTCGAGGGCAACCGGGAGTTCTCGGCCGAGCAGCGGGCCAAGATGACCGAGCGGATGGGGACCGAGTTCGTGGACGTCATCGAGTGCGAGCTCGCGGTCCACCACCTGAGGGTGCCCGAGCTGGTCTGACCGACGCCCGTTCCACCCGTCACCACCCTGCCGTCATCCCGGTGGCTCGCCCGCCCTGCCGGGATGCGGAAGGGCGGGCGCGTGCATCTCGACGTCACTGGCCTCACGGCCATGTTCGTCAACTTCATCCTCGAGGAGAGCCTGGAGCTGGGCCACACCCAGCAGATTGGTCGGCACCAGCGCAGCCCTCGCCGGCTGGCGGACCGTACGCGGCAGCGCACCGGGGCCGCTGTTCACGAGCCTGCGCAACCGGAACATGGACCCTTGTGCCGATCTCGGGCGAAGCGGTGGCTCGCATGCTGAGGGCCCGCGCCTGAGCCGCCGGCATCAGGTTCACCGGCGCATCCAGCGTCAAGGTGGTCCCCTACCGCTACCGCGGAAACAAGATCCCGACCCGATGGACACCGAGACCAGCAGCCGCCACCACTGGCGGTTGACCAACGGACAAGACACGTGGAGCGCCCGGTGCGTGGCCAGCTGCGCGAACAACTCGAGCAGGCCACGAACGTCGGCCAGATCAGGCCCGCCTCATCCAGACAACCGCGGTGATGCCGGGTCCGTAGCTCCCGGTACGGCCAGCTCGGCGGCCGGGTGGTGCGGATCTGTCAAGAATCCGGCAGGTTTCTGCAGCTTCCTGCAATTTTGGTAATGCTGAGGGGTGTGCTGTCGATGTAGGCGATGCCAGCCCGCCTCGGTGACCCGCCTTGTCACCTGAGCCTGTCCCAGGCTGGTACTTGGGTGGGGAGTCGTATGTTCGTTTTGGATCGTTCGCAGGGTGCCCGTGTGCAGAAGTTCCCGCGGATCGTGGCTGCCGTCGTGTCGGTGGCGTTGGTGGCGACAGCGTTGGAGGCTCGTCAGCCGGGGGAGGCTGCGCCTGCGGCGGACCCGAGGCCGGCTGCCGCGACCGTGTCGTCGCGGCCGGATCTGATCTCGGCGTCGGTGACCGCCCGGTCGCAAGGCTCCCGCCGCGAAGTCATCAGCATGGCCTGCAATTGGGCAAGCGCAATGCCGCGACCGGCGGAGTCTTCGCGTCTGCGGCGGGCGGTGCTGGCCGGCAGGTGGAGTGACTCGCACCATGGAAATTGCCGGAGCCGACGCTCCACGAGACGACGGCGACCTATACCGAGGTCCAGCCTGGCGTTGACCTGACGCTGGATGCGCGCCGTTCGGGTTTCGAGGTTGACCTCATCGTGAAGCAGCGCCCGGCGACCGCGCCGGTATGGCGGATCCCGCTGCGCACCAAGGGTTTGACGGCGCGGCAGGCCGCCGATGGGAAGATCGAGTTCGTCGACGCCAAGAACACGGTGCGGTCGCGGATCCCGGTCGGCCAGATGTGGGATTCGGTCAAGAACGAACACACCGGCCAGCCGGTGAACACCGCGACGGTGAACGTCACGGTCGAGCAGGTGTCGCCGGGCACGGCGACACTGGTGATCGCGCCCGACGCGACATGGTTCTTGGATCCGGCGCGGGTGTTCCCGGTGACGGTGGACCCGGCGTATGCGAACACACCGGTGTATTCGAGTTTCGACACATTCGTCCAGTCCGGCTACACCTCGGACCTGTCGTCGACAGCGGACCTGCGGGCCGGCAAGAACGGCACCACGACGGAGCGGTCGTTCCTGAACTTCGCTGGGGCGGCGTTCGATGGATAGGAGGCGGGCGGGCCGCGAAGGTCCTCAGTCACTCTCGAAGCGATCGGGCCGCCCGGAATTCGAGCCCGCCTGCGCCATCGCTCCAGGCCGCCCCGCCCTCCGCATTCGGAGGGGGCGGACTCCTGCTGCCGGTGTTCACCCACCCAAGCCCTGTCCGCTCGTGGCGCTGCTGATCATGACTCAACTGTCGGCAACCCTGCTCTGGATCAGGGCAAACCGGCGCGACCTCAGCTGAGCAGAAGTGGCGGGGCCGGGGTGGGCTGGCTTACGGACCGATGACGGAACCGGTCCGGCCGGTCTTTGGGCGCTACTGTCAGATCCTGGAACGCCTGAGGCTGGAGATGATTGTGATGCGCACGGTTGTCGTACTCACTGCCTGCGGATTGCTGCTGGTTGGCTGTGGAAGTGACCCTGGGGCGGGCTCGCAGCCAGCCGCGTCGACGTCCACGGCGTCTGTGTCTTCGGCACCTCCGGCTTCGCCGGGTGTCAGCTCGGCTTCGCCGCGGAAGCAGCCTACGGTGCCGACGCCTGCTGGGACTGGTGTGAAGACGGCTGCCAGCGATTTCGGTGTGATTCTGTTCGACATTGCGGGGCAGGCTATCTATCTGTTCGGCAAGGAGAAGTCGGCGACCTCGGCGTGCTACGGGGCCTGCGCCGAGGCCTGGCCGCCGGTGCTGACGAAGGGTGCACCGAAGGCACTCGGTGAGGTGAAGCAGTCCCTCCTTGGTACGACGAAGCGGACGGACGGCATGACCCAGGTCACGTACGGCGGACATCCGCTGTACTTCTACGCTCACGAGGGCAAGAACGAGGTGAAGTGCCACAACATCGAGGGCTTCGGTGGATTGTGGCTCGCAGTCACCTCGGCCGGTCAGGCGGCCCCCGTCTGACCGGCCTGTCGGGTTCGATCACAACGTCGACTTGCGCCTTCCTGACGGCGCGGCGAGTGCTTGTAGGCAGGTTCCGATGCCCGCCTTCAGATCCTCGGGTCGGGCTCCTGACCGCGAGCGGAGGTTGACGCCGTACGCGAGCAGGGTGAGCGTCTCGGCGGCTCCGGCCTGGTCGAGGCCGTGGCGGAGCTCGCCCTTGCCTTGGGCAACTTCCAGAGCCGCGGTGAATGCGGCGCGGAGACCGGCGTGGTGCTGGTCGAGGAGCAGTCGGGTGGAATCGGCCGGACGCTCGGTGTGGGCATTCGAGATCAGGCAACCCCACTGAGCATGACGACCTGAGCAGCGGAGCCGGATCAGGCGGTCGAAGAAGTCGGCGATGGCCGGCAGGCCGCGATCGTCGGAGGCGAGCCGGTCGAACATAGGCCGGGAGCGCCGATCGAGATACCGCTCGAGGGCTGCCGTGTAGAGCTCTTCCTTGCTGCCGAAGGCGTTGTAGAGGCTCGACCGGCTCAGCCGGGTCGCGGACACGATGTCCTGGATCCCGGTCGCGGTCACCCCCTGACGCCAGAACAGCAGCTCGACCGCAGCCAGCGTCTCGTCCGCGTCGAAGTGTTTGACATCCGGCACGTCATACCCCTTATCTTGGAACGACCAATCCAAGATAAGGGGTGTGGCGTGATGGTGACAAACCAGCGGCCCGAGGTGCTTGTGCTGGACGTCAACGAAACGCTGTCCGATATGGAACCGCTGCGCGCCCGGTTCGAGGCCGTGGGGCTGCCGGGGCATGCTCTGGACACGTGGTTCGCGGCCACGCTCCGGGACGGATTCGCGCTCACAGCGGCCGACTCGTACCCCGCCTTCCGCACGATCGGCAGCGACCTGCTCCACTCGATGCTTGCCTGCGCGGGGCTCGACGCGACCGATGCTGTGATCAGCAGCGTGTTGTCCGGATTCACCCAACTGCATGCACATCCGGACGTCGAGCCCGGGCTGACGCGGCTGCGGGAACTCGGGCTCCGCCTGGTCACCTTGACCAATGGCGCATCGGCGCTGTCGGAGCAGATGTTCGCCGAGGCTGGAGTCCTCCAACTGCTGGAGCATCGGCTGGACGTCGAGAAGGCCGGTCGCTGGAAGCCACACGCCACGGCCTACCGGTACGCCGCCGAGGTCTGCAAGACAGATGTGGATCGGATGGCGCTGGTGGCGGTGCACCCGTGGGACATCGACGGTGCTCGGCGGGCCGGGATGCTTGGCTACTACCTGGATCGCCGGCAGACGCCGTACCCGCAGGCTTTCCTGCCGCCCGACCTCGCCGCTCCCGACCTCGAATCGCTGGCCGAAACGCTCGCGTCGTCGTAGATGAGCGCTGGGCTGTGCTTCGTCTCTGCTTCGTGGGACGTCGGCAATTGGTGGCTAGCGACGCGAAACGGTGAGCGGATTGCTGGCTTGGTTGGCGGCTCGGATTGCTGGGCCGAGCCGCCGCTCCCAGGGCTGACGAAACGTCAGGTGACGGCTACTTTGACCGCGTTCGAGGCACGAAAGCAGTTCTGGGACGTGTACAACCATCGGCCCGGCTTCCCTCTGATCCAACCTCTGGTGATTCCCTCTGGCCGCTGACCAGGCCTAGCCGGGGCGTGATGTCATTGAGGTCGTTCGGCGGAGAACTGATTACAGGAGAGCTGCCGCGCCTTCGGCGTCGAGACTGCGGCTCTGCCGTGTTAGGTGGAGTAGCGCTCGTCGCCGAGCACGTCTCGGGCCTCGCCGCGGGCGCTGTCGAGTTCGGCTGCTTTCACCTCGTGGTGTGCGAGGTGGTGGGGCCACGGGATGCTGAGTCGGCTACCGCTGGCCTGTGCGATGGCGATAGCCCCAGACCGAGAAGTCCTCGGTACGCGCGCCCAGTTCGAACAACTGGAGGCATGACACGGCAAGGCGGAGAGGCCAGCGACGCTGACTGCGCGACCGTCAGCGACCGAGCACAGCGACCAACCCGTCGGCGATTGTTCGTCGCCAACTAATGGGGTCGTGACCGCCGCGATATTCGGCGTAGCTCACGTCGTACCCCTGATCCAGAAGCGTGTCGCGCATCTTCCGATTGACCGAGAGCTGTGTCGCCGCAAAGCCGGGACCAGATACAGACATCGTCTCCCGGTCACCGACGTCAAGATAGAGACGCAGAGGCTTGCGCGGCTCCGCCGCGTACTGGCGAATCAGCAATTCAGGCTGTCCCTGGTCGGGAGCGGGCCACCAGAAACATCCCGATTGCGAGAGGACTGCGCCGAAGCAATCAGGAGCCCGGAGGCCGATGAACGCGGCTGTCAGCCCGCCGAGAGACGCGCCGCTGATGACACACTGGGAGGGGTCCTCGCTGACCCGCCACCGGCGACGTGCCCACGGCAGCAGTTCGCGGGTCGCGAAGTCGAGGATCGGCTGGGTCGGAGTGAGCTCGTCGGATCGCCGGTCATCCCGGCCATGGACGAACAAGGCGACCACTGGTGGGATCTTCCCAGCGGCAATCAGGTTGTCCAGCGTCGTCGGGATCCGGAGAAGGGTCTTTCCGATGTAGCCGTCAAAGATCACGAGCAACGGCAACCCGTCTGTGCGAACACCCGGCGGCTGGTACACCGAAACGCAACGAGTGTCCCTCAGGGCCGTGCTCGGCAGGAACTCTTCGGTCACCGAGCCGTGCGGCACGCCCATCCGCGGGACAGACCATAGTTCGTCCGGGGCAGCAGGCAACTCGAGCAATGAAGCCCAGCAGTCCCAGTCGGTTTCGTCGTGAGGATCGTGCTGCAAGTGAACGATCTCTGCGTTGTGAGCATCGACGTGGGTCAGGCCGCGACCGGTGTCCTCGACGGGCAGGGCATCGGCCCCGTCGTGACAGAAATAGTAGAGAGTGCGGAGATCCAGGGGCAACCGCACTGAGCCGAACCAAAGATCGGAATCAACGAAGCGGTGCAGCGGAAGGTTCACGCCCCAAGTAACACTCGTCGACTCGGCTGTGCCGCGCCAGACGAAAGTGACCAGCGCACTGTTCTCGTCAGGCTCCTCTATCAACGGCGCACCGCTCGCCGCCACCTCACGCCAGAACTTGTCGAGCGCCACCGCCCCGAGGCCCTGGTACTCATCGAACAGCCGACCGATTCGAGGACTGATACTGGTCAGCACGGATTCTCCCTATCCTGGTCGGCAAAGCATCGAGTGTGGTGTCGCGTTGCACAGTCTTCTTCGGACAGGCTTCGGTCACACACCGGGGAATGGAGCAGCATCACTACCGTGCCGCTTCCGGCGACATCACAAGAAAGTGTCACCACTGCTCGTCCCTTTCAGCAGCCGTCGGCGTCAGCTGAGCGCGATCCTCACCCGTAGCAGTACACAAGGTCGGCGTTCCATCCTGTTCCGCCGAAGCAGGGACACGGCTCCCCGCGTCGACTACACCGTCCACAACGCAGACACCCTGCTCAGAGCCGAGACACTTCGAATGAGCTTAAGGGAACATATGCCCTATGTCGCTTAGGGTGGATATGGTGAGCGGAGGCTGGGGGCTCCTTTGGGGTCGGTGTGCTGGCGCTGCTGGGGGGCGTGGCCGTGGTGTCGGGTGAGGTGTTCGCGGATCAGTTCGGCCCAGCGGGTCTGGTTGATCCAGCCGTTGCGGCGGGCGGCGATGAGCTTCAGCAGGGCGTCGGTGCGGACCTTGTTGGTCAGCTTCGCGGCGCGGTCGCCGATGGTCTCGTCGAGCTGGTGGAAGAACTCCTCCAGTGCCCCGGTGGTGTTGGGTCCGGCCGCCGCACGGGTGGCGATCTGGGCCCGGACGAGGTCGTCGAGGCCGGCGAGCCGGATGAGGATCGGGCCGTAGTTGCCGGTCGCGTGCTGGCGGGCGCGGAGCTCGTGGTCGAGTCGTTGCCAGCCGGCCAGGCTGGACTGGGCCCGGGCGATCAGGGTGTGGATCGGGTCGGTGTGGTCGCGGCGGACCTGGTCGGGCAGGGCGTCGGTGAGGTTGCGGGCNAGGTGCCATTCACAGCGCCGCACCTCGATCGGCGCGAGCTCGGCCGGGTCGGCATCGGGGAAGTCGGGATCGGGTGGACCGGTGCGCTCGGGTGTCTGGGTCCACACGTCGGTGACACCGACAAGCTCGGCGCCGGCGTCGGTGACGACCCAGCTGGGACGGCCCGCCACGCTGGGCAGGAACGCCCGCCAGGCGGCCTGGGTNGCGCTGGGGACCGCCTCGATCGCGGCCACGAAGGAGCGGCCGCTGGGGTCGTAGCCCATCGCGGCCAGNACCGAGAACGCCGCCTCACCGCGCGCCTTGCCCGGGGCGCCGTGCCGGAACTCGGCCGAATCCAGCACCAGCCGCGACGGCCACTCCGCCGGTGCGTACNCCGCCCAGATCAGCGGCGCGAACACCTCGACCCAGTCCGACACCAGCCCGGCATGAGAGTTCGCAGGCGGCCGACGGCGGCCCTTCGCGTTCCGGCGCGGCACGGTGTCCAGCTCCCGGCCCGCAGCCGTCCGAACGGCGGCCGCGGTGGCCCGATACGTGGCGCCGCCGGCCACCAACGCCAACGCATGCGCGACATCCCGCGCGGCGAACCCGTACAGCCTCGGCGCCGGCTGCCCCTCCCACGGCTCCAGCTGCGTCGCGCAGTCAGCACACACATGCTCCGCCGCCGACGCCACGATCCGCGGCAGCACCTCAGCGAACCGATGCGGCTCGCCCTCGTCCGGCCGGCACAGCCACCGCTGCCGCCGCTGACCAGCCCGGCCATACCANCCCGCACGCACCACCGAACCACGATGACCCAGCGGACACTCCGGGATTTCCATACCCCGAATCATATCCACCCTAAGCGACATAGGACATATGCTCGATTGTTGGGCAAGCGGATGGAGGTTAGGTGAGGTCGAGGTCACCGAAGGCTTC
>NZ_AQUZ01000098.1 GCF_000372465.1 Kribbella catacumbae DSM 19601 | reverse complement strand
AGTCGACCGTTCGGCCGCGCGCCACGCTCACGCAGGCCGCGGCCGACCGCAGAACCGGCACTACTTCCTGTCGGTCGGGACACAACGCGAACCCCAGACCCGCTTCCCAACAGGCTCTGCAGAGCGCTAGCGGTCCAATAGCCGGCCAGTGGCCAAGCAATCCTGCAACGCCACCCACCTGTTCATTCGCCCCCTTTTGACCCTCTCCGCACCGCTCCCGCATCGGTCGAAGCAACTGTCGATGCTCGGCGGCCAGCGGGCGGGCTGGAAGTTGGGGTTGGGGAGGATCGTTGCCGGACTTGCAGAGGGTTTTCGCCCAGTCCGGGCGCAAACCCCCCCACAGTCGACGTCTCTCGCGGTGTTGCGGGGTCGGCTTGCAGGCGATTGGACGCCCACCCGTCCGTGCGCGCTCAACCATTCACGGGAGCGTCAGGGGCCAATTTTCTTCTGTTCGCAACATAGCGCGCGGAACTTCCGTCTCTGGTCGCCAGTTGTCCCAGGTGGACGTGACCAGACTGAGGAGATCATGAGCAAGCGTGCGGAACAGAAGTCCGAAGCCCGGGAGAAGGCGGCGGCTCTGGCTGCCACCCAGTTGCGCGCTGAGCGCCGTAGGCGTCTCCTACTCGCTCTCGGTGCCGTCGCGGTGGTCGTCCTCGTGGTCGGCGGTCTGGTCATCGTCCGGGTCGCCGGTGGTGGCAAGAAAGAGACCAGCACCGGCCCGTCCGGCGCGGCCGACACCAGCCTGATCTCCATGCTCGCCGGCATCCCGCCCGAGACCTTCGCGGCGGTGGGCAGCGACGGCGTACAGGCTGCGCCGTCAGCTATCACCGCCCCGGCATTGACTGCCGGCGGCAAGCCCAAGGTTCTCTACGTCGGTGCCGAATTCTGCCCGTACTGCGCCGCGGAGCGCTGGCCGGTCACGGTCGCGCTCTCCCGGTTCGGGACATTCAGCAACCTGGGCACGACGCACTCCGCCAGCGCTGACGTCTATCCCAACACCGCGACGCTCTCGTTCCACGGCGCGAGCTACACCAGCAAGTACCTCGCCTTCACCGGCGTCGAGACCACCACCAACGAAGAGGTCAACGGTCGCTACGCCCCGCTGGACACCCTCACGGCCGAGGACCAGAAGACCTTCGACACCTTCAACCAGCCGCCGTATGTGAAGAGCGGCGGCTCGATCCCGTTCATCGATCTGGGCGGGAAGTATGTCTCCGCCGGCGCGACCTATACCCCGGAGGTCTTGGCCGGGAAGACGCAGAGCGAGATCGCGAACGCCCTCAAGGATCCGGCCAACCCGATCGCGAAGGCCGTCGACGGCTCGGCGAACGTCTACACGGCCGCGCTGTGCCAGCTCACCAAGAACCAGCCTGCCGCCGTCTGCTCGACGGACGTGGTCAAGGCAGCGGCCGGCAAGCTCGGGAAGAGTTGACCTGTGCGCAAACCGCTGGGCTGGCTCCCGTGGACGACACTTCTGCTGTCCATCGCCGGGGTCGCGGTCGCGGCGTACCTGACCTATGAGCACTTCACGGCCGGCACGACGCTCGCCTGCCCGGACACCGGCGTGGTCAACTGCATGAAGGTCACCAGCAGCGAGTACTCCGAGCTGTTCGGCATCCCAGTCGCACTGCTCGGCCTGGGGTTCTTCGTCGGCATGGTGGTGCTCTCGCTGCCACCGCTGTGGCGTACGCCGTCCCCGTGGCCCGGCCGCCTTCGACTCGCCGCGGTCATCATCGGGGTCGTCTTCGTCTGCTACCTGATCTGGGCCGAACTCTTCCGCATCGACGCCATCTGCCTATGGTGCACAGTCGTCCACGCCCTCACCCTCGTGCTGTTCGGTCTCGTGGTCGTCCGCCAGGCCCTGCCACCGATCGAGCACTGACCAGACCCCACCGTTCATTCGCCTCCTTTTCACCCTCTCGCGCCTCGGCTCGCGCCGGCGAACGGCCGCCGAATGGTGAAAAGGGGGCGAATGAACGCAGTGGATGGGTGGTGCCCGGGCCCGCCCCGGCCCGCCTGGTACGCCGGTACGCCGGTACGCCGGTACGCCGGTACGCCAGCGACTGCGACCGGGCCGGCTTCTGCGGCTGGCGGCCGAAGGGTCGGCGACGACGAGACCCCTGGGCACCCATGCAGGAAGGGTCGGGGCGCCCATGCTTACCGGTCTCCGGCCAGCAAACGGTTCCCCCGGCGTGTCGGGGCCTCGCCGCCGGGTCGTGCGTGCGCAGCCGTCCGCGCCACTGACAGGTTCGCCCCTTCGCCGAGGGGTTCGCCCCCTCGCTGAAGGGTTCGCTGTCCGTTGAGGGGTTCGCTATCCGTTGATGGGTTCGCTATCCGTTGTGGGGTTCGCTATCCGTTGAGGGGTTCGCCCGTTGGTCTACCAGTGGGTGATGCCCCGCGGGCAGGGGTAAGCCCACCGATTGGTCCCCGGAGCGGGCGGTTGCCGACGGGGCTCTTTGCTTTCAGCCCTTGAACTTCTTGACCGCTGCCACCAACTCGGCCGGCGTCTTACTCGTGTGCTTCTTGATGATCGCCGCGTACGACGCCGGGCTGGTACTGCGCAACGCCAACTCGGTGTAGAGCGAAGCCATCCCCTTCACGCCCTCGGCGGACACCAGGTACTCCGTCGCCCACCAGGCCTGCCCGTACGACCGGTCGCCGTTCGCGTCGAACTCGGGCTCCCCCGGCAGCACCTTCATCGACGGCAGGTACTTCGCCTTGACCGTCTTGCGGTAGGGGTCGACCGTCCAGTGCGGGTCGTCCTCGATCGACCGGCACCGCACGTACTCCGCAACGCCCTCGACCAGCCAGATCGGCGTACGGACGCCGATCGGCACGGTCGCGACGTGCGTCATCTCGTGCACCAGCAGGTCCTCGTCGAGGTCCTTGCGGACGGCCGGGTTGATCACGATCCGGCTGCCCACCGGCACGACCGCCTTCACGCCCAACGGCTCGCCGTCGTACAGGGTGACGGCCTTCGCCGCGATCGTCCAGCCGGTGCCGGTACCGGTGGTCCAGAGCAGCGACATGACGTGCGGGTCGGACATCGCGACCACCATCACGGCACCGTCCCACGGTCGCGGCCAGTGCCGGCGTACGGCCGACACCGCGGTCTGCGAAACCCCGGCGATCTTCTTGCCTAACGCGGCCTCGGTCTTGTCCACCACCACGACCACCTTGCCGCGACGGATCACCGTGACCGGCTGGAAGTCCCACGCCTGCCGGTGGCCGTCGTCGCTGAGGGTCTCCTCGATCGCGTCGTCCGCGACCAGGATCCAGCGGCCGTCCCGGACGGCGAACGTGTAGCCGAGGTCGGTCTGCACCTGCTTCGGGTCGAGACCGGCGAGCTGGTACCGCATCATCACCCTGGTCGAGAAGGCGTTCTTGCCGTACTTCTCCTCCATCTGCGGCGCGCTCCGCTCGTCGGCGACGAAGTACCGCAGGGTGGAGAACTGGAACTGCCGGAGATTGCCGAACAGCACCCGCTGCTCGGCGACCAGCTTCGGCTGCTTGGGGTCGACCGAAGCCAGAAACTTCTTGGGATCACCCTTCAGTACGGCGGTTGCGCGCTGAGCAAGGATCGCGTCGAGCGCGGCCTTCCGGGCGTTCCCCGAGATCCCCTGGCTGCCGGCCGTCGCCTTGGACGCCGCCGCGGTACCACCTGGCGCGGAGCCGTGATCCAGCCTGGCCGCGACCACGATCCCCGTAGTACTGGCCAGAACTAGCGCGGCCGCGCCCGCCAACAGGCGTCCCCGCTGCATCCGCATGCCCCGCTCTCCTTGCCCGCCCCGGTCCCAGCCGGAGGGATCCTACCCTCCAGCTCCGTCGACGGGGAGAGCAAAGGCCGCGTCCCCGGGATCGATCCCAAGGACGCGGCCGGACGGTCGGCCGAAACTAGACCGGAGCGTTTTCGCCCGTGCGTTCGGTCTGGCCCACGCGGCTCTTGCGGTAGCCGTAGATCGCGTAGATGACGAAGCCCAGCGCCATCCAGATCGCGAACCGCAGCCAGGTTTCCAGGGACAGGTTCAGCATCAGGTAGATGCAGATGAGCGCCGCCGCGATCGGCACCACCGGGTTGCCGGGAACCCGGAACGAGCGCCGCACGTCGGGCCGGCGCTTGCGCAGCAGCGGGACCGCGATCGAGACCAGGGTGAACGCGGCCAGCGTGCCGATGTTGACCATCTCCTCCAGCTTGCCGATCGGCGTCACGCCGGCCACGATCGCGACCAGGAGCCCGATGCCGATCGTCAGCTTGTACGGCGTACCGAACTTCGGGTGCGTCTTGCCCAGGTTGGCCGGCACCAGGTGGTCACGACTCATCGCGAAGACGACCCGCGCGGCGCCGATCATCAGCGTCAGCACGACGGTGGTCAGACCGGCGACCGCACCCGCGGAGATCAGCGTCGCGAAACCGGGCCGGCCGACCGACCGGAACGCCTCCGCCAGCGCCGCCTCGCCGCTGATGTCGGTGTACTTGACCATGCCGGTGATGACGATGCAGACCGCCACGTAGAGCACCGTGCAGATCGCCAGCGAACCGATGATGCCGCGGGGCAGGTCGCGCTGCGGGTTCTTGGCCTCTTCCGCGGTCGTCGCGACCACGTCGAAGCCGATGAAGGCGAAGAACACCAGCGAGGCACCGGACACCAGGCCCATCACGCCGAACGTCGACGGGGTGAACCCGAACAGCGCCTGGAACAACGGCGTCGTGATCGTCACGTCGCCGCTCTCGGCCGGCACGCTCGGCGGGATGAACGGGGTCAGGTTCGAGCCCTTGATGTAGAACAGGCCGGCGATGATCACGAACAGCACGACGAACAGCTTGACCGCGACCAGCACGAGGTTGACCCGCAGCGATTCCTTGATTCCGATCGTCGCGAGAATCGCCAGCACCACCACCAGCAGCATCGCGAGCACGTTCACGTCGCTGTCCGGCCCGATCGAGTCGGGCCAGCCCAGGCCTATCTGGTCGAGGAACAACGCGGCGTACGTCGACCAGCCCTGCGCGACCACGCTCGCGCCGAGCATCAGCTCGAGCAGCAGGTCCCAGCCGATGATCCAGGCGAAGACCTCACCGAGGGAGAAGTAGGAGAACGTGTACGCCGAACCGGACACCGGCACGGTCGAGGAGAACTCCGCGTAGCACAACGCGGCCAGGCCGCAGCAGATCGCCGCGAGCACGAACGACAGCGCGATGCCCGGACCGGCGAAGGACTTGGCGGCCCGGCCGGTCAGGGTGAAGATGCCTGCGCCGATGATGACGCCGATGCCGAAGACGGTCAGGTCGAGGGCGGTGAGGCGTTTCTTGAGCTGGTACTCCGGTTCGTCGGTGTCCGCGATCGATTGCTCGATCGTCTTCTTTCGCAACAGGCTCATGACGCCTCCTCAGCTCGGACGGAACGCTCCGAGCCTGCCAACCTGACGGCACGAGGTCAAACCGGCACTCAGCGTTGCGGTTTGTACTCCTTGAGGTAGATCCAGAGCGTCGCCTCGGTGAATCCGGTCCGGGTCAGCAGGATCCGGTCCCGCGACGCCTGGTCGGTCCCGTGCCGGGCGAGATCCTCGTACAGGTCCTCGACGGCGGCCAGTCCGAGGCGTTTCACCAGGAAGCGCACGGCCAGCCAGCTCACGCCGTACACGTCGGCGCTGTTCTGGTAGAAGCCCGCGTCCGACGGCAGCGCGGTCAGCAGTGGGAGCGCCTCGTCGATGACCTCCTGTTCCCACTTGACGACCTCGCCGGGCCCGCTGATCGCCTCGATTCCCCGCCAGGACACGTATTCCGCGGCGCCCTCGGCCAGCCACAGCGGCTCGTAGCCACCGAGGTCCGCGGTCGCCACATGCGTGATCTCGTGCGACAGCAGGATCTCGTCGATCCGGTCGCGTTCCTTCGGGTTGATCACGATGTAGGCACCGGCGACGGTTCCGTCGGCGGTTTCCTGACCGGGCAGCGACGAGAACGTCGAGCCGGCACTCGCCGCGGACTCGATGTCCTCGTCAGCGAACCGAGCATCCCGTACGTCGGTGTCGTCCAGTGCCGCGATCAGGACGGAGCCCCGCCATTTGCGCGGCCAGTAGGCGGTGACCTCGGTCAGTGCCTCGTTGGCCTCGGTGAGGATCGAGCGGCCGCGCTGGGTGTCGCCCTTGTCGACCAGCACCAGCACCCGCGGGGCGCGATGCACCTCGAAGCGACCGAGATCCCAGGGCTCCTGGTGCGCGCCCGGTCCGAGGTCCTTGTCGAGATCGTTGTCGTCGGCCATGATCCAGCGGCCGCCGCGGTGCACGAAGGTGTACCCGAGCTCGGTGGTCACCGGCGTCAGGTCGACCCTGGGGATCTGGTAGCGCATCAGCACCCGGACCAGGTACGTCGAAGCGCCGTGCTGCCGGACCGCTTCCGCGTCGAACCGCTCCTCGGCCTGGCTGTAGCCGATCTCGTCCAGGCTGAGCTCGACCAGGTTCGCGAACAGTACCCGCTGCTCTTTGCGCAGCTTGACGTTCGCGGGGTCGATGTCCTGCAGGAACATCCGCTCGTTGACGGTCCGGACCGCCTTCGCGCGCCGGAGCAGGATCGTGTCGACGGCCAGCCGGCGGGCAGCGATCGCGGCGGCCGTCTTGGACGGCGGCTTGGTGCCCCCGTTCGGCTGAGTCGCCGGCGGCTTGGTGAGGGGCGCGCTCGGCCTGGCCCGGGCATCCCGCTCCCGGTCCTCGACCGCATAGACCACGCCCGCCGAGACCACGGCCACAGCGATCAGCAGGCCCAGCCAACGGCGGGGCCCCTGTGGCGGAGCCTGAGCGCCGGGCGGTGCGGCGCTAGGTGTTGTGGAACTCACGTCGGGTCGATTCCTCCGGTCCGCCCGTCTGCTACAGCCCGGCTACCCTACTCGCTCCAGCCGATTCCACCACCGACACGCCGGGTATACAGCTTGCCCTATGTCAGGCCGCGGCTGCCCTGAGTGCTTGGAAGAGGCCTGTTTCGGTGACTCCGAGGTGTTCGAGCATGATCCGGTTGCGCGCGGCCTGGGTCGAGCCAAGGGCCGCCAGCTCCTGGTAGAGCGTGCCGACCTCGATGCCGCCGTACTTGGTGAACAGGTAGTCGACCGCCAGCCAGGACATCGGGTACGAGCTGTTCGAGTCCTTGAAGAACACCCGGTCCGCCGGCAGCGCCTTCGTTTTGACCAGGTACTTCGTCCGGACCTCCTTGCGGTACTTGTCCAGCGCGAGGTCCTCCTCGCCGGCCATCGACAAGAACTCTACGTACGTCGCCGCGCCCTCGACCAGCCACCTCGGCGCGAATGCCCCGTACGGCGCGGTCGCGACGTGCGTGAACTCGTGTGCCAGGGTGCGCGCGTCCACCTTGGCCCGGTTGCGCGGGTTGATCACGACGTACGAGTCGGCCCGCTCCCCCATCGCCGTCGCCTCGCCGGGCAGCGTCCGGTAGACCCAGGTCGCCATCGCCAGCGCGTCCTCGGCGTTCTTCGGGACGGTGTAGTCGGCACCGCGAACGATCTTGTCGTCCAGCGCGATCACGACGCCGGAGCCCGTCCAGCCACCCGGCCAGCTCTTGCTGACCGCCTGCACTGCGCTGACCGCCTTCGCAGCCAGCTCCTTCGCGAGCTTCGCCTGGTCCTGCTCGACCACGATCAGCACCCGCGGCGCCCGCTTCACGAGGACGTCGCCGAGATCCCACGCCTCTTGGTGTGAGCCCCGCGGGAGCAGGTGATCCATGTCCGAGTCGGCGACCAGCAGCCAGCTGCCGTCGGGCTTCTGGGTGAAGGTGTAGCCGAGCATCGTTCGTACGGGCTGCGGGTCGATGCCCTTGAGCTGGTAGGTCATCGCGACGCCGACCAGGTACGTCGACGGGCCGTACTTCTCGACGAGCCGCTGGTCGAACTGCTCACTGAGCAGGTCGTAGCGCAGGCTCTGGAAACCGAACTGGCGCAGGTTGGCGAAGAGCAGCTTCTGCTGGGCGACCAGCTTCTTGTTCACGGGGTCGACGTCGCGCAGGAACGCGGCTCCATCGTTCAGCCGGACCGCCTGCGCGCGGCGTACCAGCACCTTGTTCACCCCGGCGGTGCGGGCGGTCTCGTCGATCTCCGGCGGACCTGTCGTCTTCGTCGGCGTGATGCCGACCTTGCCGGCGTCGGTGCCGGACCGGTGCAGGGCGAGGCCACCGGCGACAGCACCGGCCACGAGAACCAGCGACAACAGCAGAGGCCAGAGCCGATGCTGCCGGGGAGCCGCGGAGTGACGCCCCCTCGCCGGTCCCCCGTCAGGCCCCGCCCGGCCTGCCGCTCGCGGTGTCTGGCTCACTGGTGATCGCGTCCCCTTGATGCTTTGCGATCATCTCTATCACGTCCCGGGCCAGCCCCTGACCCGTCAACCCGATCGCCTGCAGGACGGCATCGCGCTTGGCGTGCTCGAGGAACTCCTGCGGGATCCCGAAGTCGCGCACCGGTGTGGTCACGCCGGCGTCGCGCAGCGCCTGCGAGATCGCCGCACCGCATCCGCCGGCCCGGCCGTTGTCCTCGATCGTGACGACGAACTTGTGCTTGCCGGCCAGCTCGGCCAGCTTCGGGTCGACCGGCTTCACCCAGCGCGGGTCGACCACGGTCACGCCGAATCCCTGTGCCTGCAGCCTGTTCGCCACATCCACGGCGGTGGCCGCCATCGAGCCGATACCGATGATGAGTACGTCGGTGCCGGTGCGGACCAGGACGTCACAGCCACCGACCCGGTCGATGGCCTCGATATCGGGGAACACCTCGCCCTTCGCGTACCGCAGTACGGTCGGGGCGTCGTCGACCTCGATCGCTTCGTTCAGCAGCTCGACCACGCGGGCGCCGTCGCGCGGCGCGGCGAGCCGGAGACCGGGAACGATCTGCAGCAAGGACATGTCCCACATGCCGTTGTGGCTCGCCCCGTCGTCGCCGGTCACACCGGCCCGGTCGAGCACGAACGTGACACCGCACTTGTGCAGCGCGACGTCGAGCAGCAGTTGGTCGAAGGCGCGGTTGAGGAAGGTCGCGTAGAGCCCGACGACCGGGTGCATCCCGCCCATCGCGAGGCCGGCGGCACTCGTCACCGCGTGCTGCTCGGCGATGCCGACGTCGAAGATGCGGTCGGGGAACTCCTGCGCGAACGGGGCCAGCCCGGTCGGGTGCAGCATCGCGGCGGTGATCGCGACGACGTCCGGCCGGCGGTGCCCGATCTGCACGAGTTCCTCGCCGAACACATCGGTCCAGCCGCGTGGCTTGTTCTTCGGCCGGACCTGGTGGAAGTTGTCTTCCTCGTCCTGCTCGGCGGCGGCGTACCCGAAGCCCTTCTGGGTGACCGCATGCACGATCACCGGGCCGCCGAACGCCTTCGCCTTGGCGAGCGCGTCCTCCATCGCCTGCCGGTCGTGACCGGCCACCGGGCCGACGTACTTGAGGCCGAGGTCCTCGAACATGCCCTGCGGGGCGAGCATGTCCTTCAGGCCCTTCTTGACCCCGTGCAGCACCTCGTACATCGGGGCGCCGACGTACGGCGTGCGGCCCAGGTTGGTCTTCACCAGGTCGAGGATCTTCTCGTACCGCGGGTTGGTGCGCAGGCTGGTCAGATGCGTCGCCAGCCCGCCGACGGTGTCGCTGTAGGAGCGGCCGTTGTCGTTGACGATGATGACGAGCTTGAGGTCCTTGGCGGCGGCGATGTTGTTGAGCGCCTCCCAGGCCATCCCGCCGGTCAGGCCGCCGTCACCGATCAGCGCGACGACGTGCCGGTCTTCTTTTCTCAGCCGGTACGCCTTGGCCAGGCCGTCGGCGTACGAGAGGGAGGTGGAGGCGTGGCTGTTCTCGACGATGTCGTGCTCGGACTCGGCCTGGCTCGGGTAGCCCGACAGGCCGCCCTGCTGACGCAGCGTGTCGAACTTCGGCGCGCGGCCGGTGAGCAGCTTGTGGACATACGTCTGGTGGCCGGTGTCGAAGACCAGCCGGTCCCGCGGGGACTCGAACACCCGATGCATCGCGAGGGTGATCTCGACCATGCCCAGGTTGGGGCCCAGGTGGCCACCGGTCCGCGACACCGTCTCGACCAGCACGTCGCGGATCTCCGAGGCCAGCTCCCGTAGCTGAGGATCGGTCATCCGTTTGAGGTCCGCCGGCCCTCCGACCATCTCCAGCACGCCCATCGAGCTCCTCCGCAGGTTGTCCTCGAATGCTTGAGTCTATGCACGGACAGCGACGATTCCGAACCCGGCAGGTCTCGAAGGTGGATTTCTCACACTTCCCACACATCCTCGGTTTGCCGACGCGGTGCGCTTGCTCGCTTGTGATGCCGACCTCACCTAGGGTCATCGGCATGGAGATGGTGCGAACACTCTTCTGCAAGTACGACGGCAAGCCACACCGCCTCCTCGAATCGATCCGTCTCGGCGAGGACGACCACGGCCTCTGGGTAGGCTCCCTCCCCGGCTCGCGAGGCCAGCGCGCCGACGGCACCTGGGTCACCATCGACCACCACCGAGTCCGCCTCTACCCCCGAGGCCAATGGTGGAGCGCCCTCTTCAACGACACCCCCCACCCCACCCAGATCTACTGCGACATCACCATGCCCCCGGTCTTCGGCGTCGACTCGGTAACCGCGGTGGACCTGGACCTAGACATCCGCCTACTCCGCGACGGCACCATCAAAGTCATGGACGAAGACGAGTTCGAGACCCACCAGAAGCTCTACTCCTACCCACCCCAGGTAGTAGCCACCGCCCAGGCAACCTGCGCCTGGGTAGTCGCCAACATCGCGGTCTCTGAACCCTTCACCACGACCTACAAAACCTACCTGGAGAAACTCCGCTCCCTGGCCCTCACACCCTGAGCAAGCCTTCGTCGTACCAGACGTCCTCATACCCGGGCGCGATCAGGAACCGCCACCCCGGCGGCAAGGCCAGATACTGACTAACCTCCGGCCGCCACAACCTCAGATGCTCGACATGGACCGGTTGAAAGAAGTCTGCGTCCCACGAGAACTCCTCACCCGCCCAGAGGTACCAGCCGCAGGTATCCCCTTCCATCGGATGCCGCAACCCATTGAGCGGCCACACACCAGCCTCCCGCACCCCACGCGCAACACCGGCCACAGCCAACGCCTCAGCTCCCGCAGGCACCACACCGAAGCGCTCGCACAACTCACTCACTCATCCACCACCCATCGCCCGTACTTCGTCCGCATGCGCAGTAGCGAATCGGCACAGGAGGTGCGACCTACCTAGCGCCGCCCGTGACAGCCTGTACCCGGTCTGTCTTGATCACGACGGCAAGTTCCTACCCAAACGCCCTCGCCGATAGTCCTGGACGAATTCTTGAACGCATCGAGCGCACTGGGTAGATCGCTGGGACCGCACCGAGCTTCAAACATTGAGCCGGTAGAACGCCAATAGATCCAGCGTTGCTCACCTTCGTCGGTTTGCGCCAATCAACGACGAACTCGTCGAGCTCTGTACCGTCGATTCGAACATCCAGCGCCCAACCAGGATTATCGAGTGTCGCGATCTTGATACCGTCGTGGTGCTCCCAGTCACCGTCGCAGTGCATTGCAAACCAACTGACCATGAACTCAAGAGCATTTGATGTCATCGCGGAACCTCCCAGGACTCAGCCGGATGAGCACCGGCGGGAATGTGGGGCGGCACTCTGGCTTGCCGTTCAACCTCTCGAAGGCGCCCTCGTACTGCGTCAACCGCGGCGCCGCTCGCGTCAGCCGCAAGACCATCAGGTGACAACCTCGCCTCGAAGATGCGCCGCCACCACAGCGTCAAACCCTAGATAGGCCGGTCCTAGGAAATCATGTAGAGGCGCTTCAGAGATCACATCAAGTCCTACCGCCACGCGGCCAGCATTCTCGCCCGCTGCGCGGTACACGGCCTCCGACTGCACCGACCTCGTCGCGACAGCGCAGAGCGCCTCAAATACTCGCGCATCTATCAGCCGCCCAAGCCGTGCCATTGCCGCGACGCGCTCACCCTCCGGCGCGGACTCCGACACCGCAGTCCAGAGGTCGTCCTGCCACGAATCGCTCTCCATGCCGCGCTATCTCCCAAACAGATCTCATCGACACAGTCCCGGACCCGCCACGCCATGGCGGTCGAGGCCACCGTACCGAATAGCTCTGGCTCGGCTCCGGTGAGAACATTCGCGCGGCTCCTTGTGACCTCCAGCGACAGCCAGCGACGCATTTACGGCGGCACCACGGCTATGCCGCCGGCTCGGCGCTGCGGCGGGGATCCCAAAACGGCACGCCCGCCTCTTCCCAACGTTTCAGCAACGCGTCGGCACCGTGCTCAATCGTGAACCGGCGCTCGGATTCGAAGACCGGCACCACCTGAAGAAACTCGATGTGAACCCCACCGTCCAGCGTGTGCGCAGGCAAGAGTCTCGGCAGGCTGCCGCAGGACCAGGAGCGCACGCATATCAGCGCAAGGCCACATCAGCTCGTCGACCGGAACCGTGGCTCATGATCGACACGCAAACCCTCTCGCCGTGCGAAGAGCCCCAATGCAGCCAAAGGCGACGCACTGCCATCGCGGCCAGGCTGGAGCCCAACGAAGTACTCGACGCGATGCCCCCGCTCAGCACCTGGCATGTCCTCCGCGCTGGAACCTAGCGTCGCGTAGAGGTCGACACTCTCACCAGTGGCCGCCGCCCACTTGAGAACCGCGATCTCGCGAGCCCCAGTTCGGAACACAGCCTGTCGAGAGGCCGACCCCACCGACCTTGATAGCCAGCGCGGCTACCCATCCAGATCCCAGCGGTGCTCTGCTCGAAGCTGCCGCGCGGCCTCGCCACTCGGGTCGAGTTCCTTGGTCTCCGTTACCGCCCCGTCCGCACTGAAGTGCCGGGCCAAGACGCAGATCCCATATTCGTTTGTTCTTCGGTCGTCAGGCGCCCCTGCTCGTCGAACTCTCTGCTCGTCCCGTGAAGAACGTTCTGGACGTACCGAGACTCGCCCTTCAGGACGCCTGATGGATACCAGTCCCTGGCCAGCCCCTCCTGGAGGCCTTCGCAGTAACAGATCTCCGACCTCCCCAGTTCTGCCGACTCCTCATCCCGGATCCACCGATGAGTTTGATGCTGTGAGCGTGCCGTAGATGGAGAATGCCCTTGCGTGGCGGGAGAATCGGGCTTGTCTAAGGTCCGNAGTCCACGCTCACGAAGGGCATCTCGTAGGTGCAACTGTCTCACATGTTCACGGCGACGTCGGTGGATGTCACGTTTGACGATCCGAATTTGATTGCTGATGCCGGGTTGGTGCCGGTGGTGGCGTTGGCCGGGCAGGTCGGCTTGCCGGAGTTGGTCGCCGAGCATGTCGTGATCACTGGTGCGGACAACGCGGCGGGGGCGAACCCGGCGGCCAAGGTGATGTCGCTCCTGGCGGGGATGGTGGCCGGGGCGGATTCGATCGACGATGTCGACAAGCTACGGCATGCCGGCAACCAGGTGGTGTTCGACCAGATTCGTGCGCCGTCGACGCTGGGCACGTTTCTGCGCGCGTTCACTCATGGGCATGTGCAGCAGGGCGATTGCAAAGTTGATCTGGCCGCGGCTGGCGTGTCGGTTTTGACTTGAGGTGGCGGCGTGCGTGGCGCGGGTGTGGAGACAGCGGCTCCGTTGGGATGCTGCAGGTTCCTACACCGTTGCCGCGTCGCAAGGAGCCGCTGTCGTGTCGTCATTGTCGTTGCTCGTGGGTGTGCTTGACCAGCCGTCGGAGATGGAGGCTCGGGCCCGACGCGATGTCTCGGGTTTGATGCGGGCATTGGAATCGGTTCCAGACCAG
>NZ_AQUZ01000097.1 GCF_000372465.1 Kribbella catacumbae DSM 19601 | reverse complement strand
GGCCGCGGCCGGCCGCAGAACCGGCACTACTTCCTGTCGGTCGGGACACAACGCGAACCCCAGACTCATTTCCCAACAGGCTCTGTAGCCGGCTAGTGGTCACATAAGGGGCTAGTCGGTCATTTCCCAGAGGAGGAGCTCGGCGCCTTCGGGGTCGGCGGTTGCGCGTTGGCCGTCGGCTGGGGCGAGGCGGGCGGCGTCGGCGGTGGTGAGGGGGCCGGCGCCTTCCAGGATGATGTTGCCGAGAGCAACAAATAGGTGCACGTGGCGCGCGCTGGGCAGCTGGATCGACTGGCCGGGGGCGAGTCGGGCGGCGGACAGTCCCGCGCGGTTCTGGTTGATGCTGATGGCCGTGGTTCCCGCATGCTTCGGCAGCCCAGAAGCAATCGGCACCAGCTCGCCCGTCGCGAGACTCTCACCGACCTCCGCCTGCTGGTACGACGGGGTGAGGTCGAACTCGCCCGGCCGTACCCACATCTGCACATAGCGAACAGGCTCGCCCGCATCGTTGCGCTCGGAGTGCTGGATCCCACTCCCCGCACTCATCCGCTGGACGAGCCCGGGATAGATGATCCCGCTATGTCCCTCCGAATCCTGATGCAGCAGCGCGCCACGCAGTACCCAGGTGACGATCTCCACATCCTGATGCGGATGCGTGTCGAACCCGGTGCCAGGAGCAACCACTTCGTCGTTGTGCACCATTAACAGCCCGAAGCCGACGTTCGCCGGATCGTAGTACGGGCCGAACGAAAACGAGTGCCGCGAGTCCAGCCAGTCGCTCTGTGTCCGGAAGCGATCGTTGGCCCGATGGATCTCCACACTCATGCGCCCAGTCTCCCCCACCGTCAGAAGAGGGCGTCCTGTTCACGCTGAGGTGGTTCCAGCTTCTCGAGCGGAACAGTCAGTACTGCGCCCGCCGCCGCACGACCGAGCGCCCAGCCGGCCAACAGGTGAGTGTCCAGCAACGCCAGCCCGGCCGACGTTTCGAGGTACAGATCAGGGCCGATCGCGCAGGCGATCCGCCCGGTGATCACACCACCCGGTACCGGCTGCAGCCCGGCGTCGGGACGCAGCCCGTCGGCAGGAAGCCCGTAGGCGGCCGTGTGGTCGCGGATCTGGATCTCGCCGCGACTCTGTCCATCGGGCCACGGCAGTTCGGATACCTGCTCGGCAATGGCGATGAGGCTCGCGCCGCGTTCGGCGGCCGACCCCGGCTGGTCGCGCGCTCGTCGCTTGCGGACGGTACTGACCCGGTCGGGCAGGTTCAGTGTCGTCATCAACAGGTTCTCGATCCGCCGGGCACCGAGCAGGCTGCCGGTGGAGATGAAGGTCGAAGCGAGCGCCCCCTGCTCCAGCAACCGCGCCTCGCCACGCTCGGCGGCGGTGATCCCGACCTTGATCACGCTCCCGTGGTGAGCCAGATAGACCGAGAACGGCCGCGGATCATCCAGCCGCGTATCGGTCGCAATCGAGTTCGACCGCTCCATGGCATGGCAGTCCGCACACTGAGGACTACGCCCGCCGGGCGCGAGCACAGTCGCGGTCGAACACTCCAACCGCCGCCCAGACCGCCAGAATCCGATGCACTTCCGCTCAGCCCCGAAGACGAAGGAAAGCTCAGTACCAAGCCCCAGCGGACTCACCCGTTCGGTACCACGCGCGCCGGACCACTCCAGCCGCGCCGTACCGTCGCCCCAGCTGATCCCAGTGACTCGCCAGCCGGGCGCTGGGTCTTTGCTCATCTGACAAGTCTTACCACTAGACCCTTGGTGGTGAGGTGGTAGCCGTCAGCGTGCAGCGGCCGTCGACGCAGGTGCGCTCGAGACGATCTCTGGAGATGGTCTGGATCAAGCCGATCGTCCAGCAGGTCGGGCAGCCCCGGAAGGCGAGCAGCCCGATCGGCGCCAGCAACAGGGAAAGGAATCCGACGACCGGGATCAGGGCGACCGACCCGATCAAGGCTCCGAACCCGACAGCACCCCGGATGAGATGACGAGGCAACGAAGTACTGGCGAAGTCAGTCATGCGGCTCCTCGAGATAGGCGTGGACCGCGGTACGAGCGCGATGCAAGCGCGACTTCATCGCGGCCGTGCTGAGGCCGAGGGTGTCCGCCACCTCACGACCCGATCGGCCTTGGACATCTCGCAACACCAGGACCCGACGTTGGTCGACCGGCAGGGCCGCGATGGCCGCGGCGACCCGCTCGACCTCCAGGCGGTGCAGCACGTCCTCCTCGGCGGATTGGGCCGGCGGATCGACGCTCACCTCCGGCCGCCGCAGCATCAGCCGCGACCGCCGGATGCACTCGTTGCGGACAATCCGAAACATCCACGAAGCCAGCGCCCGCGAGGCGCGCAACGTACCGATCTTCCGATAGAGGATGATCACCGCCTCCTGAGCGGCATCCTCGGCGTCCTCCGGCGTGGCGCACAACGAGCGGGCAAACCGCTGGACGTGGGGATGCGAACCGGACACCAGCGCACTGATCGAAGCGGCATCACCGCTTTGCGCCGCAAGAACCACGGCTTCGTCCGGCCAGCGCCCCTCAGGCACGCGAGTTCCTCCGCTTCCGCAACACGGTGACCGTGCACATACAGATCAACAGAGCCGCACCGATGGCAATGGCGGCGACAGTCATGATGGACCTCCGGTTCCTGTCCGGCGGGTTGCCGGTACCTGGATAAGAGGTCTGCAGACCGGTAGAGGATTCAGCTCGGTGGAGACCCAGCCACTTGCCACCGAGACTCAGAATGTCGACGTACGTTTACATACAGACGATGTCACCGTACGACGACAGATGGGCTAGGCGTGGAGATCCGCACCCCTCAGACTCTCGGTGCCGCAGCGCGTGGGCAGCGCCTCAAACTGCGGCTGACGCAGGCTGCGGTCGCCGAGTCTGCAGGCGTATCCAGGGCATGGTTGACCGAGTTCGAAGCAGGCAAACCAACTGTCGAACTCGGGCGAGTCCTTGCGGTCGTCGCGGCACTCGGCATCACCCTCGACCTCCGAGTCAACGAACCGGACGCGCCGTCAGCAGGGCCAGGGCCTCTCGACCTCGATGCCCATCTCGATCAGTACGAACAGGGCGACAACGACCATGCCTGAGCTGCGGTTGCTTCTGGGCCAGGAGATCGCGGGGACCGTGAGCCGCACGACCACGGGCACGCTGACCTTCAGCTATGACCCCGACTACCTCGCCAGACACCAGCTGGCAACACCGGTCTCGGTCTCAATGCCGCCTCAGGTCGTCTCGCACACTGACAACCGAATCCGACGTCAACTGGCTGACCGAAACCCAAGTAGCCCAGCGCCTCCGTGATCTCAAGAGCGACACCACGGCCTGGCTAGGCGCGAGAAGGACCGGACGATTCAGCCTGGCAGGCGCTCAGGCAAAAACGGCACTGCTCCACGACGGGCAACGATGGGGCGAACCGCTGGGTGCTTTGGCTACCTCGCACATCCTCAAGCCGGCGATCGCCGGCTTCGACGACCAGGATCTGAATGAGCACGTCTGCCTGTCCGCGATGCGCGTCGCGGGCTTGCGGGCAGTACGAACCCGGATCGAGCGATTCGAGGACCAGAGCGCGATCGTCGTCAGTCGTTACGATCGCACCACGCGGGGCGGCGAGCAGATCCGCGCCCATCAGGAAGATCTGTGTCAGGCGCTCAGCGTGCATCCGGAGAACAAGTATCAGAACCAGGGCGGCCCAGGGCCCCGTGACATCGCGGATCTGTTCCAGCGAGTCATGCCGAGATCCATTGCCCGCAGCGCCACCGAGAGCTTCCTCGATGCTCTCGTGTGGAACTGGGTGATCGCGGGCACAGACGCCCACGCCAAGAACTACTCGCTACTTCTGGCCGGTGATCAAGTCAGGCTTGCCCCGTTCTATGACGTTGCCTCCGCACTGCCAGATGAGATCGCCGAACAGAAAATGCGACTCGCCATGAAGTTCGGCAGTGACCACCGCGTCAATCCTGGCAGCAGCCCCTGGAGCCACCTTGCAACGGCATTGCAGCTGCCCGAGGACATCGTTCGCAGTCGCGCCGGTAGCGTCGTGGCGGCTGCGGCAGATGCTTTCTCTACAGCTGTTGCCGATCCCTCCGTGAAGGCACTCGAAAGTCCTCTCCCCCAGCGCCTGGTCGACCTGATAGCAATTCGGGCGAGCCGGTGCGCGCGATATCTGCAGTAACTCTGCGTCGGCTTGCTGAACGTAGCGCCTTCGCTGCAGCCCGTGGGGTATTTAGTTGGTCTGTTCGCTCATGGTCCAGACGTGGCGGAGTGCTTGGCCGCCCTCCGGGTTCTGCGCGAAGCTTTCCACGAACTGGCTCATATGCTGCTGCCACCGCCGATCGACCGGATCATCAGCGAGCTGCGCCACCGCGGCCTCGAAGTCGTCGCACTCGACCAAATGGAACAGGTCGCGGCCGCTTCGCCAGATGCTCCAGTCGTGGATGCCGGCCTGGAACATGGCGGTGATCAGTTCTGGCCAGACGCGGGCGTGTTCGAGCTCGTAGGCCTCTTCGGTGCCGGGGATCAGCCGGCTGTGCAGTGCTAGGCGGGTCACAATCGTGCAGGATACGCCGGGCAGTGACCGAACCGTTATCCGAACTCCTGGTGATCACCTCGACGTGGCCGGTAGTCCCTGGCAGGTTGGGGGGCTGTCGTGGACAACGCATTCCACAGGAGGCCTCATGGGCGAGCGGAGCGTGCCGTGGCCGCCTGGTACGCCGAACTGGGTGGACCTGGCAGTCGATGACGCAAAGGCGGCAACTGAGTTCTACGGCGACCTGTTCGGCTGGGACTGCGAGCACCAGAGCTCGCGTGACTACTGGCTGTGCAAACTGGATGGACGCGACGTCGGCGGTATCGGCCGGAAGCACCCCGGCACGGAGCATCTGCCGAGCCACTGGACCACCTACCTGGCGACGGAGCACCTCGATCGCACGCTGGCGGCGGTGACGGCCCAGCAGGGCGCGCAAGTGATGGAGCCGCGCGACATCGACCCGTACGGCAGGATGGCGATCGCCGCCGATCCGAACGGCGCGATCTTCGGGCTCTGGCAGGCCGCCGAGCACATCGGCACCGAGCGCAAACTCGATCCCGGCATGCTCGTCTGGAGCGAGGCGCTGAGCAGCGACTACGAGACCGGCAGGGAGTTCTACACCTCCGTCTTCGGCTACCGCGCGGAGGAGATCAGCGGACACGAGACCCGGTACGCCGCCCTGTATGCCGCCGACCAGCCCGTAGCGGGCACCGGCGAGTTCCACCCCGACTTCCCGCCCGGTACGCCGCCGCACTGGCTCCCCTACTTCTCGGCGGCCAGCACCGACCAGACGATCGACCAGGTCACCTCGGGAGGCGGCGGAATAATCGGCCGGCCGCTGGAGACCGACTTCGGCCGGATGGCCGTGCTGACCGACCCCGAAGGCGCCCGGTTCGCCGTCATCCAGCTCGGCTGAACCGATAGCTGTCAACAAAACTGGGCACCAGCGCGTCGTACTGGGGTGGTCCGCGGCCTGAGTATTTTCCCTCTCGTGGCAGGCTGGCCACACGCCGAAGACTGTTCAAGGTGTCTACCCGTCGCCGTGCGAGAGTTGAGAACGTGAAGCGAACTGCTGCCATCGTCTGTTTGAGTGCCGTCCTCGTCACCGCTGGTTGTTCCGACAGCAAGTCGGGCAGCGGAGGCAAGCCAGACCCCGACAACGAGAAGCAGGCGTCCGCCGAGGTCGTCAAGAACTTCGCCGCCGCCTGGGTCAAGGCCTGGGCGCCGAACGGCAAGCCGGAGGAGGCCGCTGCGCTGACGGACACGCCGGCCACGTTCGGTAAGCGGCTAGACGAGGTCGACACCGCGCTGGTCGCGCAGAGCGTCACGGTGGCGCCGCAGGGCGACCCGAAGTGCTCGGACGACAACAACTGCACCCAGGACCTCGCTGTCGAGGCCGTACTGCGCGGCATCGGCACGATGAAGTGGACCAGTACCGCGACCGCCGTGAAGACCGGTGACGCCTGGAAGGTCAAGGCCTCCGGCGACACCATCTACCCGGGTCTGGGCGAGTCGAACTACCTCAAGCGCGTCCGCGCCCTGCCCGCCCGCGCCTCGATCCTGGACCGCAACGGCAAGGCGCTGACCGTGAACCGCCCGGTCGTGATCGTCGGAGTCGCCTCCGGCAAGGTCGCGACGGCGGCGACGTACGCGGCCTTCACCAAGAACCTCCAGGTCGACGGCGCCAAGCTGAAGGCCCGCGCGGTCGGCGCGCCGGCCGGTCAGTTCGTCGACGCGATCACGATCCGCTCGGAGGAGTGGGACCGGCTCAAGCCGGTCATGGGTAGCCTGCCCGGCGTACTCACGATGGGTGGCACGCAGTCGCTCGCGGAGAGCCCGACCTTCGCGCGCTCGGTGATCGGCACGATGAAGACGGCGACCGCCGACACGCTGAAGAACGCCGGCCCGACCGCGTCCGCCACCGACCAGGTCGGCACCACCGGTCTGCAGTACGCCTACCAGCAAGACCTCGCCGGTACGCCGGGCGGCACGGTCACCTTGCGCGACGGCAAGACGAAACTGTCGATCAAGACGGTCTTCTCCCAGCAGGGCAAGGCCGGTACGCCGGTCAAGACCACCCTCGATCCGAACCTGCAACGCCTCGCCGAGGCCGCCCTGGCGACGAGCAAACTGCCGGCCTCGCTGGTCGCAGTACAGCCCTCGACCGGGCAGATCCTCGCAGCGGCGAACGGGCCGACCCCGACGAACTACAACCGCGCCTTCCAGGGCCGGTACGCGCCGGGCTCGACGTTCAAGATCGTCACCTCGGCCGCCCTGCTGGGCAGCGGGCTGACCGCGAACACCGCGCTGACGTGCACCAACACGATCAACGTGCTCGGCAAGACGTTCAAGAACTACGACGGCCTCGCGCCGTACGGCACCGGCACGATGCAGAAGGCGGTCAACGAGTCCTGCAACACCGCCCTCATCTCCCAGCACGCCCGGCTGAAGGCCGACGGGATGACAAAGGCGGCGGCGATGTTCGGGATCGGCCAGGACCTCAAGCTTTCGATCCCCGCGTACGGCGGCCAGGTGCCGGCGCCGAAGGATGACGTCGCCGAGGCGGCCTCGATGATCGGTCAGGGCACCGTGACGGCCAGCCCGCTGGCGATGGCGATGGTGGCCGCCACGGTCCAGCACGGTACTGCGCTCAAGCCGGTGCTCATCCCTGGCAAGGATGCTGCCGGTCCGGCCGCAAGCCCGTTGCCCCCAGCAACCGCCGCCGCACTCCGCACCTTCCTGCGCACCACCGTCACCGGCGGCACCGCAAAAGGCCTGGCCCCGTACGGCGCAGTCTCCGCGAAGACCGGCACCGCCGAAGTAGTTGCCAACGGCAAGGTCATCACCAACGGCTGGATGGTCGGCTACCGCGGCGACGTCGCGTTCGCCGTCATCGTCGAAGGCGGCGTCTCCGGCGGCAAGGCAGCCGGCCCCATCCTCGCCAACTTCCTCAGCAAGTTCAGCTAGCACGGGCGCTCGCCCTCTGGGGGTTGACCCCTCAGAGGGCTAGAAGCTGAGGACTTCGGTGACGGCGGCCTTGAGGTCGGGGGCGTCGAGGGTGGTTAGGGCCTCGTCGGTGGGGATGCCGGGGGAGTTGAAGATGCGCAGGTCGCGGTGTTTGGCGGCCGACTCGATGATGGTGCGGATGAAGCGGGCGTTGCCGAGTTCGTCGATCCGGCCGTTGGCGGAGACCTGGTCGAGGACTGCGGTCAGGCTGGTCAGAGCGTCGTCGGTGAGCTTGTCGCCGTGGCTGCGGACCAGGCGGAGGGCGATCTCGCGGAGCTGGTCGGCGGTGTAGCGGGGGAAGTCGATCCGGGTGGAGAACCGGCTGCGCAGGCCGGGGTTGGACTCGAGGAACTCCGCCATCGGCTCGGAGTAGCCCGCGACGATCACCACCAGCCGGTCGCGGTCGTCCTCCATCCGCTTCAGCAGGGTGTCGATCGCCTCGGTGCCGAAGTCGTTGCCGGTCTGCTTCTTGCGCAGCGCGTACGCCTCGTCGATGAACAGCACCCCGTCCAGCGCGGAGTCGACCACCTCGTTCGTCTTCACGGCGGTCTGGCCGATGTACTCGCCGACCAGGCCGGAGCGATCGGTCTCGATCATCCGGTCGCCGGACAGCAGCCCCAGCGCGCGGTACAGGCGAGCCACGACGCGTGCGACGGTCGTCTTGCCGGTGCCGGGCGGTCCCGCGAAGATCAGGTGGCCGCCGAGTCGCGGGGTCGGCAGGCCGCGTTCGGCGCGGATCAGGCCGGCCCGGACCTGGGCGGCGACCGCGGAGACCTGACGCTTGACCTCGGCCATGCCGACGTTGCGGTCGAGCTCGTCGAGGATGCCCTGCACGGCTCCCCAGTCGGGCTGGCGGTGGAGGGCAGGCTTGGCGGCGTCAGTACGGCGTACCGGCTGCTCTTCGGGCTTCTTGGTACTCGGTGCCGGGTGGGTGTCGAGCAGTACGTCCGAATCCGCGAGCGCCTCGGCGACCTGCCGGTGCGCGTTGTTGCGTTCGTAGACCCACTCGAACTGGCGCAGCGCGTTGTCCTCGCGGCCGGTCGCGCGGTAGACGAAGCCCAGGTAGTACTCCGCGTCCAGCCGGACGAAGTGGTTGGCCTGCTGGCCGGCGGCCCGGCGGAGCGTGCTCTCGGCCTCGGACCAGTGCTCGACCATGGCCAGCACCATCCCGAGTCGCAGCGTCGCCTCGGCGCCGAGATGACCGTCCGCCGGGACGAGCCGGAGCTCCTGGATCGCCTCGTCGTACTGCTTGCGGAGCAGCGCGACGGCGGAGAGCAGGAAGTGCCGTGGCCCGTCCTCGATGATGTTGCCGGCCACGGCCGCCGCGCCATCCGGGTCGGTCGCGGTGATCAGCCGGAAGGCTTCCGCGTGCCAGACGTGATCCGTGGTCTCGAGCGGGTTGCTGAACCACCAGCCGGCCTGGAACGTCGAGCTCAGCCGCCGCTTGTCCGCGTCGCGCTCCTCGCCGAACCGGGCGATGCCGGAGACGAGGTTGGCCAGCGCGGTGTCCTGGTCACCGCCGGCCGCGTGGAAGCCGAGCCAGGCGTCCGTCATGCCGGGATCCAGCTCCAGGGCGCGGGTGAAGGTGTCCAGCGCGGCGGGCTTGTCCGGCCTACCGGCGTCCTCACCGGTCCGGGCGAAGCCGAGCTGTTTGGCGCCGCGCACCCACAGACCGCGGGCCCGTCGCCGGGCCAGCAAACCCACGGACTGCTCAGCCATCGCTCTCCTCCAGCCAGGAACCAACGCCCGAGCATCCTCTCATCGAACGACGTCACCGCGCTGTCGGCCTCCGCGGCCACGACCTTCCTAAGAAGTCGCTGAACTCCCGGCGTTTCGGGGTTTTCGTCACCTAGTGCCCTGCGCGCAGGGCACTACAGTGGTGTGATGGAGACCCTGACCTGCCCCAAGTGCCGAGGCTCGATGCGAACGTATGAGCGCAGCGGCGTCACCGTCGACCAGTGCACCGAGTGCCGTGGCATCTTCCTCGACCGTGGCGAGCTGGAGAAGCTCGTCGACGCCGAGATCGCCTTCAACGGGCCGCAGCCGGTCCAGCAGCAGGCGCCCCGGCCTCAGCAGCCCCGGTACGAGGAGAAGCGGTACGACGACCGCCGGTACGAGGACAAGCGCCGCTACGACAACGACCGCGGTGGCTACCAGCAGTACCCGCAGCGCAAGAAGAAGAAGTCCTTCTTCGACGAGCTCTTCGACTGAGGACACGCCCTAGCCGCGGACGGCGACCACTGTGCCCTGGGCGATCGCGCAGAGCACAGCGGCGCCGGTCCTCGCCGATGACGGACAACTCGCAGGTACAGGTCGCCTGCCGGGCAGTCGCATGCACGACCTTCGCCTCAGCACGCAGTACTGCGCCCGCGGCCGGCCGCAGGCAGTTGATCGTGAATCCACCGGTCAGCACCACCGGCCCGAGCGCGGTACCACCCGCGCAGGTGATCGCGTTGTCCGCCGCGTAGCCCAGCACCCCGCCAGACTAGCTAGCGATGCCGGCCGTGGAAGGCGGGTTCGCGTTCCTCCTCGGTGATGCCACCCCAGACGCCGTACATCTCCCCGACGACCGAGGCGTGCTCGGCGCACTCGCGGCGGACCGGGCAGGTGCCGCAGAGCGACTTGGCGAGAAGTTCGCGCGCGCGTTTGCGCAGGCCGCGCTCTGCGTCGGCGGCGAAGAACAGGTCCGGGTTCACGCCCTGACACGCGGCGTGGTCCTGCCATTCCCAGTTCTCGATCAGCGCGGAAGGCAGGCCTTCGGGCGCCTTGGTCACCGCCCCCGCGGGCGGTTTGCGCCTCATCGGCCCACCTCGAGACGCAACAGTCGGGGTCGCATCACAGACACCTCGCACCTGGTCGGGTCCCGCCCGGCTGTCTGCATAGCCGTCGGTACCCGACCAGGTACCCGCGCCCAAACGTGGTCGCGCGGAACTACTTCGAGACGACGATCCGCATCGACGTGCCCTGCTGGGTGACCACCCGGATCTTGACGCCGGCGTGCGGCACCTTCACGCCGTACGACGGGATCTTCGACGTCCAGAACTCCTTGCGGTCATCGAAGGTCTGTACCGCGTCCGCGCCGCGCACGTAGTTCTGCTTGCCCGCCACGGTGAGGTTGAACGAGTCGGACTTCTGCAACCCGAACGTCGAGTCGTAGCTCTGGATCGTGCCCCGCCAGTAGGCACCGTCGAGCCGGACCCGTGGCTCCGGGTTCGCGTCGATCGGCAGCCACTGCCCCTGGCCTGGGTGGACGGCGGTCTCGTTGTCCTTGTGCGAGGTGTCCCAATACGACACCAGCAGCCCGTCCTGGTACGGGAAGTGCTCGACCCAGTTCGGCCGTGGCGCGCCGACGAAGTTGTACGGGCCGAACTTCAGGTACTTGTTGAAGGAGTTGTACGTGTAGTTCGACGCCAGGTAGTAGTTGTCGTACTCCCGGGTGATCGAGTCGCCGACCGCCTGGAACCCGGTCGCGGTCCAGCCGTTCGCGCCGCTCTCCGCGCCGTCGTCGAGCAGCGTCTTGCCACCGGCCGTCAGCTTGAGGTCGTCGGCGAAGAAGCCGAGTTCGTGCGTCGCCGCGTCGGTGGCGTACCGGAACCGCAGGTCGATCGTCTTGCCCGCGAACGCGGACAGGTCGAACTTCGCCGGCTGCCAGCCCTTGCTGTCCCCGTCGATACCGTTCGCCTCGGCCGCCTTCGTGATGCTGCCCGGGATCGCCTTCCAGCCGGAGCCGTCGTTCACCTCGACGTACGCGTAGTCGCAGGCGTCCGCGCCACAGTCCTCGATCTTCCAGTTCGCCTGGAAGTCGAGCGACGCCTTGCCCGCCGGCAGGGTGACCTTGCGGCTGAGCGTGTTCGTCAGCTTGTCGCCGGTACCGCTCCACCAGGACTTGGTGCCGGTGACGGGTTTGACCAGTTGCGTCGTCACCTTCTTCTTCGGCAGTACGACGACGACGCCCTGGGCCTTCTTCGAGTTGTACTCGTGCGGGCCGAGGTCGATCGTCTTGGTCTGGCCGGCCTTCACCGTCTCGTAGTCGAGCCAGCCGAGTTGCAGCTTGTCCCAGGTGCCCAGGTCCTGCGGCTTCAGCCCGATGCCGACGTCACCCTTGGCGCCGGAGCGGGACTGCGCCATCACGCTCCACCAGTTCACCGGGTTCTGGCTGGGCTTCCCGGAGGTGTCGTAGTGGTCCGGCAGGCCGAGGTCATGGCCGTACTCGTGCGCGAAGACGCTCAGACCGCCGTTCTCCGGCTGGATCGTGTAGTCGCCGATCCACAACCCGGTACTGCCGATCTGGGTACCGCCGAGCTTGTTCGCCTGCGGTCCGGTCGTGGTGCTGCCGAACGCGTACCAGCGGTGCGACCAGATCGCGTCCTCACCCTGGTGCGGGTCCCCGTCGGCCTGGTCGCCACCGGAGTGCACGATCTGGAAGTGGTCGAGGTACCCGTCCGGCTCATTGAAGTTGCCATCGGCATCGAAGTCGTAGCGGTCCCACTGGTCGTACGACGCCAGCGCGGACTTGATCTGCCCCTCGGTCCTGCCGGCCGCCTGCTGGCCCTTGACCCACTGGGCGACGGCGTCGCTGATCAGGTTCCAGGTGTTGCCGCAGATCGTGTCGTCACACGGGTAGCCGTTGCTCCGGCCGTACCGGGCCTCGTTGTAGGGCACCTTCACCCAGTCCGAGACCATGCCGTCGACGCTGTACCGGCCGGACGACTGCTTCTCGTAGTACGTCTTCACCGAATCGCCCTTGCCGAAGTACAGCTGGCGGTAGTAGTCCGGCGAGTAGTCGGCCTGCCAGACGGTGGAGTTGTCGGTACTCCGGTCCGGCGCGGGGATCGCGTTGTGCAGGGGCCCGTCGAAGGTGGCCGGGCCAGCCGTGTCCGGGTCGGTGTCCTTGTCCGGGAAGTCCGGATGCCGCTGGTTGCCGAACTCGGCCAGGATCACGAAGATCTTGTCGGTCTTCTCGCGGGCCAGTTCGACGTACTGGTCCTTGCGCTTCGCGGCGAGCTTCAGCCGGCCGCTGGCGTCCCGGGTGGCCGGTACGTCCACCTCCTGGCCGACCTTGACCACCTTGCTCGTACCCCGTTGCTCGACCTTCGCCGAGCCGTTCAGCACGTTCGTGAGGGCTCGTTCGCGCAGGTCGCGACGCTTGTCTTCGAGCGCGTTGGGCAGTTCGTCCGGGCCGGCCTTGACCGCGGCCGGGCCGCTGGGGGCGTCACCGCCGGCGGGTGCCGGTCCGGCGACGGATTGCGGCAGCTGACCGAGCCCGGCCAGTACCGCGAGACTGAGGACTCCGATGGCCGTCGTTCGTGCGGGTTCGAAGCGCACACTTCCTCCTGGGATTTGCCGGCTCCTGGCATTCGCCGGCCGCTGGACGACGCGGCGGCGGCCCCGCGCCGGCAGTGGCCGGTGGCAACTATCTCGCCGCGAGGCTATCGCACTCAGGGTCACCAATCGCTGACACAGAGCAGCATCTAGCTGCCTGTCGGGCCACGCTGACCAAGCGCCGCGCTGCTCGGCGGGGTCACTCCGCGCACCGGCGGCCGCCACGCCCCTGGGCGGCGGTATCTTCGGGCGGTGAGCAGCCCAAAGGCACCGCCTGTCTCCCTCCGACCGCTGACCGACGACGAGTTCGGTCCCTGGTCCGCCCGCGCCTCCGAGGCTTTCGCCGCCGGGATGGGCCCGGCCCGCGGACTCGATCCCGCGACGGCGCTGGAGGTCGCCCACGAGGAGATCGGCAAGCTGCTGCCGGCCGGCCGGGAGACCGAGAACCAGCTGATCTGGATCGCCTGTCACGAAGGCGAACCGGCCGGCAGCCTGTGGATCAGCACCCAGAAGGCGATCCCGTTCATCTTCATGATCGAGGTACTCGCCGAGGAGCGCGGCAAGGGCTTCGGCCGCTCGATCATGCTGGCCGGCGAAGAGGAGTGCCGCCACCGCGGCTACGACCACCTCAGTCTGAACGTCTTCGGCAACAACACCCCCGCGATAGCCCTCTACAACTCCCTCGGCTACACCGTCACCTCCCAGCAGATGCGCAAACCGCTCTGACTTTCGTCGCCCAGGAACTGTCGGCCGGCTGTGATACCCCTGAAGTATGAGCGCGCCGACGTCACCGGGCTGGTGGCTCCTGCACGTCGACATGGACCAGTTCATCGCCGCCGTCGAGATCCGGCGCAAGCCCGAGCTGCGTGGGCTCCCCGTGGTGGTCGGCGGCTCCGGCGATCCGACCCAGGCGCGCCAAGTGGTCGCCACCGCGTCGTACGAGGCGCGCGAGTTCGGCGTGCACTCGGGGATGCCGCTGCGCGCGGCGGCGAAGCGGTGTCCGCAGGCGGTGTTCCTGCCAACCGACCCGACGGCGTACGACGCTGCCTCGGCCGAGGTGATGGACACCCTGCGGGAGTTCCCGGTGATCGTCGAGGTGTGGGGCTGGGACGAGTGCTTCGTCGGTGCGTCGACGGATGATCCGGAGGCGCTGGCCGCGCAACTGCGAGCCGCGGTACTGGAGCGGACCGGGTTGGCCTGCTCGATCGGGATCGGGGACAACAAGGTGCGGGCCAAGCTCGCCACCGGCTTCGGCAAACGCGACAGTGGGAGCGGATTGGGGGTCTACCGACTGACCGCCGCGAACTGGAGTGAGGTGATGGATCACCGCCCGGTCCGTGAGCTGTGGGGTATCGGCAGCCGGATGTCGCAGAACCTCAACGAGCTCGGCCTGTTCACCGTGGCGGATCTGGCGGCGGCCGACCTCGAAGTACTGAAGAAACGCTTCGGCCCGAAGATGGGCACCTGGTACCTCGCCCTCGGCCGCGGCCGCGGCGACACCGAGGTCACTGACGTCCCCCGCGAGCCGGTCTCCCGTAGCCACGAGGAAACCTTCGCCACCGACCTCGTCGAGCGAGCCGAGGTCGAGCAGGAGTTGCGACGGATCGCGCTCGCAGTAACCCGGGAAGTCGTCAACGACGGCCGCAGCATCCAGCGGATCGCGGTGAAGATCCGCTTCACCTCCTTCTACACCCCGATCAAGAGCCGCAAACTCCCGGAGATCACCCAGGACCCCGAGGTCGTCGCCGCGGCCGCCTCGGTGCTGCTGGAGAAGTTCGAGCTACGGCGCCCAGTGCGGCTGCTCGGCGTACGAGTGGAGTTCCCCCGCCCCTAACCCAAGGCCAGGTGGTTAAGCGGTTCGGGGAGGGTGGTTTCGCCGAGGCCGACCCACGGGCAGGCACTGACGGCGAAGGGCGAACGGCTGCGCATGGAAGCGAAGGCGCCGGACGGCTGCGCACGCACCACCCTGCCCCGATGCCCCGACACGCCGGGGGAAGCGTTTGCTGACCGGAGATGGGTATGCACGGGCGTCCGGCCCGTCCCGGCAGTTTGCCCAGCGGGCCTCGGCGTCGCCGACCTTTCGACCGCCAGGGGTTCGAGCCCGCCAGTGGTGGGCTCGGACCCCTGGCGGCGACCGTGAACAAGGTGCACCCTGTTCGAGGTCACCAGAAGGTGTTCAAGCCCACCAGTGGTGGGCTTGGACGCCTGGCGGCGACCGTGAACAAGGTGCACCCTGTTCGAGGTCACCAGAAGGTGTTCAAGCCCACCAGTGGTGGGCTTGAACGCCTTGCCGGCGAAGACGTGCAACCAGCGGCGCCGATACGCCGTACGAGTCACGCTGATCGCGAATGCCGGCGTCACCCGCGTGCCCGTGC
>NZ_AQUZ01000096.1 GCF_000372465.1 Kribbella catacumbae DSM 19601 | reverse complement strand
GGCGAACCCTTCCGGAGTACTGCTTAGCCAGCTCAACGGCAGTGGCTGTGGCGCGACTGGCGCGGAGAGGGCTGGGCGGGCAGCAGTTGGCGACCCATCGGTGTGCTCAGCCCCGCCTTCGGGGGTTCACCCCCTGGTAGAGCAGTGGGCGATCCCCTCGTCGAGGGGCGAACCGCTCCGGAGTACGGCTTAGCCCGCTAAGCCGTGGGATGTCGCGACGCGACAAGGAGCCCGCGCGTTCCACCTACGCGCACGCCTCGTGAGCCGCGGGACTGTCCCGACCGACAGGACATAGTCCCCGAATCGGTCCGGGCAAGCGTTTGCGCGGCCCGATAATCGCACTATGTCCTGTCGGTCGGGACAGCATCCGCGACTCGCCTACTCCTCATCAGGAGCAAACAGCAGAGATTGCGTGGGGGATGCCGTACGAAGGCGCCACTCGACGGCAGCCCGCAATCCGCCGCTCACCTTCCTCGTCCGGGCACCGGCGCCGCTAGCCCGGATCTGGGTGTACGCCGGCGTCAGATCCTCACCGAGCGGACGACGGAGGAGCCCGCGACCCAGGGTGGGTGGTCGACGCACTGAGCGACGCAGGAGCGAGCGCCGACGGCAGCGCGGGGGGACTTACTCGGTAGCAGCACGCTCCGCTGCGCTTCGGAGTACGCAGAATTCGTTGGCTTCGGGGTCATGCATGATGACCCACCCCCGGCCGTCCGGTTCGCGGTGGTCGGCGTAGATGGTTGCGCCGAGGGTCAGGAGCCATTCGACCTCGGCGTCGCGGGGGCCGTCGGGGACAAGGTCCAGGTGGAGGCGGTTCTTGACGGCCTTCTCGTCGTTGTTCTGTTCGAAGAGGAGCTTTACCTCGGGGGTGTTCACCGCGGCGTACGGGTCACCCGGCTCATCGTCCTCCGGCCGCTCGGCACGGAGTACCTGCAACCAGAAGCCGGCCAGCTCGTACGGGTCGCGGGCGTCGAAGGTCACCGTTCGTACAACAGAAGTCATGCCGCGACCCTGCCGCACGCCCCGCCAAATCACCAACGATTTCGGGGTCCCAGGTCGGCCGGTTCGATGTCAGGATGACCGGCATGGAGTCGTACGTCGAGCGTCCGCCAGTGCGGGAACTGGCGGGGGTCGTGCGGACCGTGTGGATCCAGCGGACCGGCGCGGCGGCGTACGTGCAACGGCACCTGCCCACGGGCGGGGTCGAGATCCACTTCCCGATCGGTGGCCAACCTCAGTTGGTCGGGCCGTTGACCGGTCCGGTGGTTGAGGTCATCCCGGCGCACACCACCATCGTCGGGGCGCGGTTCCTGCCGGGCGCCGCGCCGCCGCTGCCGACGGTGCTCGACGACCTGGTGGATCAGCGCGTGGGCCTGGCGGACCTGTGGAGAAGGTCGGCGGATCGCCTCGTTGAGACGATGGCGCTGGCCGGAGAGCCTGAACGGGCACTAGTGGTTCTGCAGGCCCACCTCCTGCAGGAGTTTCGAGCTACAGAGATGGATCCGCTGGTGGGTGAAGCCGTGCGGGCGCTGATGCCGTGGCAGCCGGTCAACATCGACAGCTTGGCCAACTACCTCGCACTCTCCGCGAGCCAGTTGCGCCGGCGCTGTCTGCATGCAGTCGGGGTGAGTCCCAAAGTCCTCCAACGGACACTGCGGTTCCAGGGATTCCTCGCGCTGGCTCAGGCCGGCGCGGCAGCCAGCGGGCGGCTTGGTGCCGACGGTATGGCTGGACTGGCGGTCGACGTCGGGTACGCCGACCAGGCGCACCTGAGCCGGGAGTGCCTTCGCCTGACCGGACTCACCCCGCGCCAACTTCTGGGCGGCAGCGTCGACCGGTGCGCCTGCGGGCACGAGCACTCCGCGTCGTACGAGCCGTTCCTCGCTACCCGCGGCGCGCTGCTGATTCCGGCCTAGACCTGCGCGATTTGTTCAAGAATCGCCCCCGCGCCAGCTCATAGTCTCGAAGGCATGACCAGCCTCGCTGACTTCGCCGATGCACTCGACGGCGAATCGTTCGGCCCCGACTCCCCGGGGTACGACGCGATCCGCCGCCCGGCCAACCTCGTGTACCAGGAGGTGCGGCCGCGGCTCGTGGTGCGGTGCCGCTCCGTCTCGGCCGTCGTCAGCGCCATGGCGTACGCGAAAGCCGCCGGGGATCGCATCGTCCCGAGGGGCGGAGGGCACTGCTTCGCGGGTCGATCGTCGACGGACGGGATCGTGCTCGACCTGTCCGGCCTCGACAACATCTCCGTGGCAGCCGATGGGGTCGCCACGATCGGAGCCGGGGCTCGCCTGGGAGAGGTGTACGCGGCGCTCCACACCTACGGGCGCACCCTGCCGGCCGGGTGCGGTCCCACGGTTGGCATCGCGGGACTCACTCTTGGCGGCGGGATCGGGTTGCTCGGACGCGTCTACGGGCTGACCTGCGATCGGCTCATCGGCGTACAGGTTGTGCTCGCGGATGGCAGTGTCGTGGATTGCGATGACGAACACGAACCAGAGTTGTTCTGGGCTCTGCGCGGCGCCGGCGGCGGTCAGTTCGGTGTGGTGACCGTACTGCGGTACGCGACTGTCCCGGAGCCGACGACCACCCGTATCGAGGCGCACTGGTCGGGACCGGCCGTCGAGGACCTGGTCGCGGCCTGGCAAGCGTGGGCACCGGATGCGCCGGACGAACTCACCGTCAACCTCAACCTGCTGTCCGAACCCGGCGCGCCTGTCCAGGCCACTCTCTTCGGCGCCTCCACTCTCGACGAGGCAACGACCCGGGAGGTACTGCGGGACTTGATCGACCAGGCAGGCGTGGCGCCGACGACCCGCAGCGGTGACGACCAAAGCGACGACCCGAGCGACGACCAAGGTGGCGACCAAAGCGACGACCTGGGCGCGATCGAGTTGCGCGGCGGCCTGCCGTACCACCAACTGAAGGACACCTTCGCCGACCCGCGCGACACCCCCGCACGCGTCCTGCGGATCCGGTCGGAGTTCTTCTCCGACCCGATGGCTTCTAGCACCCTCGCATCCCTGCTGACCCAGCTCGCCGAGCCAAGGACCGAGTACCGACGCGAGCTCACCTTCACCGCGATGGCCGGGGCCTACAACCGCGTCGCCGAGAACGCGACGGCATTCGCCCATCGCAGCGAACGCTTCCTGCTCGAGCACCTCGCCGAGGCGGCCGATCCCTGGGTCGACGCCTCCTGGGCGACCGCCCACGCCGACGGGTCAGGACACGTCTACCCCAACTTCCCCGACCCCGCGCTCGACGACTGGGCGGCGGCGTACCACGCGGGCAACCATCCGCGGCTGATCGCGGTCAAGAACGCCTACGACCCGCATCGATTCTTCGATTTCCCTCAAGCCCTCTAACCCGCAGCGAAGGACAGCCATGAGCAAGGTGATCAGCTCGCATTCAGTCTCGGTCGACGGCTACATCAGCGGCCGCACTCCGGACGGCACCGAAGAGTTCGGCCGCGGTCTCGGTGACGCGCCCATGCTTTTCGACTGGTACTTCAACGGGGACACCCCGAGCCAGGTGTTCGACGGCTTCAAGCTGAGTGCGCCGAGCGCCCGATTCTTCGACACCCTCGCGGCCCGCGTGGGTGCGATGGTCGCGGGACGTACCACCTACGAGCACTCCAGCAACTTCACCGGCGGTAGTCCGCACCCGACGGCGCCGCTCGTCGTCCTCAGCCACCGGCCCGCACCCGAGACCATCGAGCGGCAGACCTTCGTCAGTACCGGCGTCGAGGACGCAATCGCCGCCGCTCGCGAGATCGCCGGAGGCAAGGACGTCGGCCTGATGGGTGGCGGTCTGGCGACCGCGGCGCTCGAGGCAGGGCTCGTCGACGAGCTGATCCTGCACCAGATACCCATCCTGCTGGGCGGCGGTCTCAGCTTCTTCCAGGAGGTCCCGAAGCACGTGAACCTCCGGCTGATCGAGGCCATCCCGGCCCCCGGCGTGACCCACCTCCACTACGAGGTACTCCGATGATCCTGGTCACCGGAGGGCTGGGCATGATCGGCGCCCACACCGCCCGCGCGCTCATCGACCTCGGGCAAGAGGTCGTCATCACCTCCTACCGCCAGGTCGACGTCCCGTCCTTCCTGGCCGGCAAGGTCGCGGTCGAGTCCCTCGACGTCACCGACCGGGAAGCGTTCCTGGCCCTCGGCGATCGCTACGACATCAGCGACATCGTCCACTTGGCCGGCACTGTCCCGGGTGAGGATCCGGTCAGCTACTTCCGTACGGACACGACCGGCCTGCTCAACGCACTGGACGCCGCCCGTACCTGGGGTGTCCGCAGGTTCGCCGTCGCCAGCAGTATCGGCGTGTACATCGGCCGGCCCGAACGCCCGTGGCATGAGGAGCTCGACCTGCCCACCGCGGAACTGCCGCACCTGATCGTCGCCTTCAAGAAGGCCGTCGAACCGCTCACCACGCACACCCTTCAAGGCAGCGGTGTCCAACCTGTCGTACTACGGATCGGCAGCATCTGGGGACCATTGATGGACCCGGAATCACCGTTCAGCCCCGTACCGCCGTACGTCGGCGCACTACTCCGTGGCCAAAAGCCGCAACCCCTGTACGCCGACGATGGCGGCGACAGTTGCTACGCACCGGATGCTGGCCAAGCGATCGCCTTGCTGACAACCGCGGAAACCCTGAACCACCACACCTACAACGTCTCCAACGGCCGCCCCTCCACTAACCGCGAACTCGTGGAGGCCTTGCAGGGGACCACCCCTGAGGTGGAGCTCGAACTCCTGCCGGGTCGCAAGCACGGCCCCGGCGTAGACCCCTACCTCGACATCAGCCGCCTCACTGCCGACACGGGGTACAAACCAGCCTTCGACGTCGCCGCAGCAGTCACCGACTATGTCGACTGGCGACGCAGCAACGCCCGCTGAGTGATCCCGCTGCATGTGGTGTCGCTTGACCTTGACACTGTGACAAGGTCTTCACTGGGTGCAGGAGGTGGTCATCATCAACTCGCCACAGAATTCGCCGGACGAGCGTCTGGTCGCCGCGTTGAGTGCTGAGAACTCGTCGACGCGGCTCCAGGCGGTACTGGCGGTCGGTACGCAATCCGACCCCGGCCTCGTCGAGGCGCTGGTGGCGCGGTGCGCGGTCGAGCTGGACTTCTTCGTGCGCGACATGCTGACCTGGGCGTTGACCCGCCTCCCGTCGGAGCTCACGGTGCCCAGGCTCCTCGTGGAACTCCGTTCCGAGCACGCTCAGGCGCGGAGCCAGGCGTTGCACACGCTGTCGAAGATCGGGGACGAGAATGCGTGGCCCGCGATCACGCGCTCGTTGCTGCGCGACGCCGACGATGAGGTCGCGCGAAGCGCCTGGCGTGCGGCCGTCGTACTCGTGCCGGCGGGCGAGGAGAAGGGTTTGGCTGCGGAACTGGCCGCCCAACTCGGCCGCGGCGACCGGCTTGTGCAACTGAGTCTCAGCCGAGCACTCGTCGCGCTCGGAGACATGATCGAGCCGGCCCTGCGGACGGGCTTGGCGAGCAACGACCCGGTGGTACGTGCGCATGCCCGCGCCACGGAACTGCTCCTCCGCGACCCGGAGGCGGTCTTCGCCCCAGACGTCGACGAGGCGAAGCGGATCGTTGCCCTCGGCCCCGAACGAGTCGAGGCCTTGGAATGCTGATCGGCGAGGTGGCGCGCCGCTCGGGGGTGAGTACGCGCATGCTCAGGCACTACGACTCCCTCGGGCTGGTGCGTCCAACAGGCCGGACGGTGGGCGGCTACCGGGAGTACTCCGCCGAGGACATCCGCCGGATCTTCCACGTGGAGAGTCTGCGGTCGCTCGGGTTGTCGCTACGAGAGGTCGGACGCGCGCTGGAGGATCCCGCGTTCACGCCGTCCGCCCTGGTCGGCGACCTCATCCAACGCACCGAAGACCGACTGAAGCGCGAACAGGAGCTACTAGAACGACTCCGCACGGTCGACGCCTCGACGCCGGATGGCTGGGAAGACGTACTACGCATCGTCGAGCTCCTGCACGGCCTCAACTCGCCGAGTGCTGCACGCCGACAGCAGACAGTCCTGGGCCCAGCGGAGGACGTGCCGGTCCCCACCGACCTGCTGGCCGCAGCGGTCCTCGCCGAATCCGACCCAAACGTCGCCGGCGCCCTGCGCTGGGCCCTCGCCCGCGCGGGCGACGAGGCGGTCGCGAGTGTGGCCCCCGGCGTCTACTCAGAAAACGTCGACACCCGCCGCCGCGCGGTCCTTGCGATCGCGGAAATGTCCGACTCCCCGGGCGCAGCCGCAGTACTCACTGACGCCCTCGGCGACGTTGACCCGCCGGTACGCCGGCATGCAGCTCTGGCATTGGGCAAGCGCGGCGCAACTGCAGCCGTGCCGACCCTCATCGCAATGGTGGTCGAAGGAACGAACGACGTCGAGGCAGCCGAGGTCCTGGGGACTCTGTCTCTGGACCCCGCTTGCTCCGACCAGATCATGACCGCACTAACCGTCGAACTCACCGCCCACACGACGGACCCCGCAGTACGAATCCGCCTAGCTCAAGCCCTCGCCGAAATGCCACCGGCAAGCGCGCAGAGCGCCCTCCAACAGTTGACCCACGACGACGATCGAACGGTGGCCCTCACCGCCATGGCCTTCCTGAAAATGCTCAAAGAGCGCCCCAACGCCTAACCCCGAAACGACTGCCGGAACGCTCACACCAGATCGAAATCGCTTCAGCAACTGGCCCTTCGGCTCAGGTTTTGCCTCTCGGTGTGCTTCACGCCTCCTCCGGGGGTTCGCCCCCTGCTCTGCCAGGGGGCGAACCCCACCACGAGGAGCGAACCCCTCCGCCAGAGGGCGAACCCTTCCGCCTCGCGGGCCTTCCCTCCGCAGCGGGGTACCCGGCCGTCAGGCTGCAGTTGCGCGTCAGCTGTTCAGTCAGCGAGCGACCGAGGCTGCGTGGGGATGCACCCCACGCGGCTCACCAAAGGATCAGGCCTTGCCGAGAGCCTGCTTCTGCTTGCCGAGGCCCTGGATTTCGCATTCCATCGTGTCGCCAACCGACAAGTACGGGAAGCGGCCCGACAAAGCGACGCCCTCCGGCGTACCGGTGTTGACGATGTCGCCCGGATCAAGCGTCATGTACTGCGAAAGGTCACGCACCAGCGCCGCCACCGAGAAGATCATGTCTCGTGTGTTCGAGTCCTGGCGGATCTCGCCGTTGACCCAGGACTTCAGGTTCAGCGCCTGCGGATCCTCGACCTCGTCAGCCGGTACCAGCGCCGGCCCGAGCGGGTTGAACGTCTCGCAGCATTTGCCCTTCGACCACTGGCCGCCGGAGACCTCGAGCTGGAAGGTGCGCTCGGAGACGTCGTTGGAGACTGTGTAGCCAGCAATGCAGGCAAGCGCTTCCTCGTCGGAAGACAGGTAGCGCGCCGTCTTGCCGATCACGATCGCCAGCTCCACCTCCCAGTCCGTCTTGGTGGATCCGCGCGGCACCAGTACGTCGTCGTACGGGCCGACGACCGTGTTGGGGTGTTTGAAGAAGACGACCGGGTTCTTCGGCGGTTCGGCGCCGGATTCGGCCGCGTGGGCCGCGTAGTTCAGGCCGACGCAGACGACGGCGGCCGGCTTCGCGATCGGGGCGCCCACGCGGAGGCCCTCGGTGGAAGCCGCCGGCAGTGAACCGGCGGCCAGCGCGGCGCGGGCGCGGGCGATGCCGTCCGCGGCGAGGAAGGCGCCGTCGATGTCGGCGGTGACGGAGCTCAGGTCATAGACGGTGCCATCGGCGTCGCGCACGTAAGGGCGCTCCTCACCGACCGCGCCGAGGCGCAGCAGTTCCACAGAACTCTCCAATTAAGAGGGGATCATTGCTGGTCGAACACAGGCCGCAACCGGGCCCGCGACGCTTCGATATGTGTCCGCATCGCGGCAGCCGCCTCCTGGGGGTCTCCCTTGCGGACCGCGGCCACGATCGTCTTGTGCTCGCGCAGTGCCTTGGTCGCGATCCCGCCGCCGTAGTACAGGCGGAACAGGTGCAGGTGGCAGTGCGTGCGAGCGAAGGACTGCCGGGCGGTGTCGTTGCCGGACAGTTCCAGTACCAGGTCGTGGAACCGCTGGTCGTGCGCGGCCATCGCCTTGTAACTGTCGTAATCAGGACGATCCGGTACGTCGGTATAGCTGAGCATCTCGTCCTTGAGCCGGGCCAGGTCGTCCGGGGCAGTCCGCTCGGCGGCTCGGCCGGCTGCCCAAGGCTCGATGTGCAGCCGGTACTCGAAGAGGTCCTCGAACTCCTCGCGGGTCAGCCGGGACGACACCCGGTAGCCCCGCAACGGCTCCTTGATCACCAGACCGTCGGACTCCAGCCGGGCCAGCGACTCGCGGATCGGCGTCTGCGAGATGCCGAGTTCGCGGGTCAGCGCGTCGATGTTCAGCCGGGTGCCCGGTTCGACCACGCTGTCCATGATCAGGCCCTTGACGGTCTCGTAGACGTCGTCGCTGAGCACCTGTCGCTGGGGCAGGCGCGAGAGTTGCCCCGCCAGCCCCAAATGCGCATCTGTCACTGTCACTCCTCCCGGAGGCCCCTATCATGCCCGACTTCCCTGTGCCGGTAGCACAGTCGTTACCCGGACAAGTCTTGACGCCACCAGTGTGAAGGTGCAGCATCAGCTACGCAATATCCTATAGGATCTTTGAGGAGTCAGGCCCATGACCGTCCACTCGCTGTACCAGAAGACCGCCGTCGGGCTTGCCCTCGTTGCGCTGGCTGCCACCGGTTGCAGCACCAAGAACTCCAACGACACGGCCGGTACTTCCGGAGACGACGCCTCCACCGGTACGTCGACCGGCCCGGTAGAGCTCAAGGACGGCTCCAAGGTGAAGCTAGCCCTGATCCCGGGCGGCGCGCACCCCTACTTCCAGCCCTGGAAGACGACCGCCGAGCTGGACAAGACCGACTTCAAGCTCGGTGGTGCCACTTTCAACGAGACCGGCGAGTGGGACCAGGGCAAGCAGAACAACGTGATCAACTCGCTCGCAGCCCAGGGCTACAACGCGTTCGGTATCTTCGGCGTGTCGCCGACCGACATCAACTCCACCTTCGAGGACCTGAAGGCGAAGGGGTTCGCGGTCGGCTCGCTCGCGTCCTGCCCGGCCGGTGACACCAACTCCGCCGACTTCTGCCTGTCCACCGACGTGGAGGCGGCGGCGTACAAGGCGACCAAGGCAACGATCGAAGCGATCGGCGGGACCGGCACGATCGTGCACCTGACCGGCAACAACGTCGACTCGAACACCCAGCGCCGGATCGCCGGGGTGAAGAAGGCGATCGGCGAGACCGGCGGCAAGGTCACCGAGCTGCCGGTGATCACCGACATCGACAAGGACCTGCAGACCGCGCAGAAGGCGGTCGCCGACCTGCTTGCCTCGAAGGGCAAGGAGATCAAGGGCATCGTCACCACCGCCTACAACCCGGCCGTGGCCGCCGCCGACGGTGTTGCCAGCAGCAAGCTTCCGATCAAGGTGGTGGCGATCGATGACGACGCCAAGATCCTGTCCGGGATCAAGTCCGGCGGCGTCGCCGCGACCGTCACGCAGAACCCCGTCGGCCAGGCGTACGTCGGCGGCTGGCTGCTCGCCCTGCTCGGCTCCAAGCAGTGCACGATGAAGACGCCCGGCGTGATCGTCGACTCCGGCTCGTTCGTCGTCACCAAGGCCAACGTCGACAGCTACGACACCGAGCGCAAGGCCAAGACGACGGAGCTGCAGAAGGACTTCGCCGCCCAGCTGAGCTGCTCGTGACCGGAGTACACACCTTGCCCAAGACAACGATCAGCAGGGCCGAGGCCTTCCTCGTCGACCTCGAGGTGGAGACCGAGCGGACCGACGCGGTCCAGGCTTTCCTCAAGCAGGAAACGGTTTTCGTCGAGCTGGAGACCTCCGACGGCTATGTCGGCCTCGGCTACTCCTACACGATCGGTACCGGCGGTACTGCGGTTCTCGCGATGCTGCGGGATCACCTGTTGCCACGGCTGGTCGGCGCGGACGCCCGCAACGTGGAGGGAATCTGGTTCGACCTGTTCGCCTCCACGCGGGCGACCACGGTCGGCGCGATCACCTCGCTCGCGCTCGCCTCGGTCGATACCGCCCTGTGGGACCTGCGTTGCCGGCGAGCCGATGAACCGCTCTGGCGGCTCGCGGGTGGCTTCCGCCGACGCGTGCCGCTCTACGACACCGAGGGTGGTTGGTTGCATCTGACAACGGACCAGCTCGTCGCCGGCGCGCTCGCCTCCCAGAAGGCCGGCTGGCCAGGAGTCAAACTCAAGGTGGGCAAGCCGCGCGTTCACGAGGACCTCGAACGGCTGTCCGCAGTACGGGAGGCCGTCGGTCCGGCGCTGGACATCATGGTCGACGCGAACCAGTCGATGACGTACCCCGAAGCGAAGCGCCGGGCCCGCGCCTTCGAGCCGCTCGAGCTGACCTGGTTCGAGGAACCGCTGCCGGCCGATGACCTGACCGGACATGTCCGGCTGGCCGAGTCCACCTCGATCCCGATCGCGGTCGGCGAGTCGATGTACTCGATCTCGCAGTTCCGCGAGTACGTCGCCGCCGGTGCGGCCGGCATCGTCCAGGTGGACGTCGCCCGGGTCGGCGGCATCACGCCGTGGCTGAAGGTGGCGCACCTGGCCGAGACCTTCAACCTCGAGGTCTGCCCGCACTTCCTGATGGAACTCCACGTCAGCCTGGCGGCCGCAGTACCGAACGGCCGGTACGTCGAACACATCCCGCAGTTGCGAGCGATCACGAAGACCGAGATGGAGATCGCGGACGGGCATGCCGTCGCACCGGACGAGCCCGGTCTCGGCATCGACTGGGATCGCGACGCGATCGACGATCGGCGGGTCTCGTGAGCGCACCCGTCTCGGAGACCGCCACCGCGGCACTGCACGAACCGGACGCCCCGGTCGAGCAGCCGCGCGGCGGTCGCACGCCCTGGTGGGCGAACCAGCGGATCGGTCTGCTGATCCTCGTGGTGGCGCTCGGCGCGCTCTTCGGGATCCTGCGGCCCGCCTTCTTCAACCAGCAGCTGGTCGTCTTCCCATTGCTGCGAGACATCGCGATGTTCACTGTCGTCGGCCTGGCGCAGATGTGCGTGCTGTCGATCGGCCACATGAACCTCGCCGTCGGGCGGATGGCCGCGTTCTCGATGATGATCACCGGCATCTCCTACGACCTCTGGCATTTCAGCCTGTACGCCGGCCTGCTGGTCGGCCTGATCGCCGGTACTGCGATCGGCGCGCTGGCCGGCTGGGTGATCGCGCGGACCGGCGTGAACTCGTTCGTCGTCACGCTCGCGCTCGACTTCCTGCTGCTCGGCCTGATTCCACTCGTCTACACCGGGCTGACGGACAACGCCGCCTTCGTCACCAAGCCTGAAGGTATGCGCGAGATGCGCAACTACTCACTCGCGGACATCTGCATCGGCAACGTCTGCGGGTCGCCCGCAGTACCGCAGCTGGCTCTGTTCGCTGTTATCGCGATGGTTGTCGTCGGCTGGATCTACAGCCGCACCAAGCTCGGCCGTGAACTGCTGATGACCGGTACGTCGGTCAAGGCGGCCGAGCTCTCGGGCATTCCGACCGCCCGCCGGGTGATCACCGCGCACGCGATGTCGGGCTGCCTGGCCGCGCTGGCCGGGTTCATGCTCGCGGTCAGCACCGGGTCGATCAAGGCGACGATCGGTGAGGAGTTCATGCTGCCGTCGTTCCTCGGCCCGATCCTGGGCGGGACGCTGCTGGCCGGCGGGTTCATCTCGGTCTGGGGCACCATGCTCGGGACCGCGCTGACGTCGGTGATCCGGAAAGGCCTTGATCTGCTGGGTGTCGGGCTGGAGAGCCTGAACATCTACCTCGGGCTGATCCTGCTCGTCGCGCTCTCGACCGACCGGGTCCGAACCGTGCTGTCCGACCGGCAGGGGGTGAGGGAACGATGAAGGCGACGCTCAGATTCGCCCGGACGACCGAGATGACCTTGCTGGTCATCGGAGTGGTGTTCTTCGTCTTCCTGGTGATCGCTTCGCACGGTGATCTGCTCGAGGCGAATTCACTGCGAGTGCTGCTTCAGTTCCTTGCGGTGCCGGTCCTGATCGGATTGGCTCAGATGGTGGTCTTAGCCGTGGGTCAACTCAACCTCGCCGTCGGTGCCGTCGGCGGTTTCGCCGCGTGCGCGATGGGCGTGCTGATGGCCGACCACGGCGTGCCGGTTCCGCTCGCCTTGCTGATCGGCTTCCTGCTCGCTTCGGTGGCAGGCCTGCTGAACGGATTGCTCGTCGTGCTGACCCGGATCAACGGATTCATCGTCACGCTGGCCACGATGACGGTGCTGCTGGGCGTGCAGTATCGCCTGGTCGGCACGCGCACCGTCGACGCGTATCCCCAAGGACTGAAGAGCTTCGGCTCGTACGCCGTGTTCGGGGTGCTGCCGCTGATCTTCCTGGTGGCCCTCGTGGTGGCCGGGCTGCTCGCGGTGATGTTGCGCCGGACGGTGCCTGGTCGGCAGCTGCTCGCGTCGGGTGGGAATCCCATCGCCGCAAGGCTTTCCGGGATCTCCAACGATCGCTCGGTGATCATCGCGCACACGCTGTCCGGCGCGATCCTCGGCGTCGCGGCGATCCTGACCGTGGCGTCGTCGCCGGGAGTGAACAAGAGCATCGGCGGCGACTGGCTGCTGCCGAGCTTCGCCGCGCCGATCATCGGTGGCGCTTTGCTGACCGGGGGCTCCGCGGTCGTGCTCGGGACGGTGCTCGCCGCCTTCATCGTGCGCTTCGTCGACACGGCCCGGGCAGAGTTCTCGCTCGAGCCGAGCTGGGTCAACTTCGTCGTCGGCACCGTGGTGCTCGGGTCGGTGGTGCTCGGGCAGGTCCGCACCCGCCGGCAGGAGCGGCGTACGGTCGTGAAAGCGCCGGACGCGGCCGTGGCCGGAGGTGTGTCTTGACGCTGTTCGAGGCCTTTGAGGTGGACAAGTTGTTCCCGGGTGTCCGGGCGCTCGACGGCGTGACGCTGAAGCTCGAAGCGGGCTCGGTGCACGCGTTGCTCGGGGAGAACGGCGCGGGCAAGTCGACGCTGATCAAGGTGATCACCGGGCTCTACAAGCCGGACGGCGGGCGGTTGCTGCTGGACGGCCAGGAGGTGCATTTCGGGTCGCCGCACGAGTCGGCCTCGGCGGGAATCGGCGTAGTGCACCAGGAGCGGAACCTGATCCCGGGCTTCACGGTCGGGGAGAACATCCTGCTCCAGAAGCTGCCGACCTCCCGCGGACTGGTGGATCGCGGGCGCGTCCGCTCGGAGGCCGCGCGCTGGCTGGCCGAGCTGGATCTGGACATCGACCCCGACTTGCCGGTGACGGAGCTGTCCGTCGCGCAGGCGCAGCTGGTCGAGATCGCGAAGGCGCTGTCGGTGGAGAGCCGGGTGCTGCTACTCGACGAGCCGACCGCCTCGATCACGCCGAACGAGGCCGAGCGGCTCTTCCGGGTGGTCGAGAAGCTGAAGAACGACGGGCGCTCGGTGCTGTTCGTCAGCCACAAGCTCGAAGAGGTCTTCCAGATCTGCGACACCGTGACCGTACTGCGCGACGGCTCGTCGGTGCTCGAGTCCGGCGCCCTGGCTGACCTCACCCGCGATCAGGTCGTCGACTTGATGGTCGGTCGCGTCCACGAGGCACTGACGCTGCCGCCGCGGACCGTTGGCGATGCCGCGCCATTGCTGGAGCTGTCCGGCGTCGGTACTGCGTCCGGTCACGCGGAGGTCGATCTCACGGTCCGCCCCGGGGAGATCGTCGGGCTTTACGGGCTGGTCGGCGCTGGCCGGAGCGAACTGGCGAAGGCGTTGCTGGGGCTCGACCGGATCACCGCGGGCGAGGTGCGGGTGCGCGGTCAGGCGGTGCGGATCCGGAACGTGCGGGATGCACTGAAGAACCACAAGATCGGATACGTCACCGAGAACCGCAAGGAGGAAGGCGTCTTCCTCGAGCAGTCGGTCGCCCGCAACATCGCGGTCACCGTCTGGGACCGGCTGCTGAAGCGACTCGGCCGGATTCCGGGATTGTCCTACGTGCCGAAGAAGACGGAGTCCGAGCTGGTCGCCGGCTACGTCGAGCAGCTCGGGATCCGGATCGCGTCGCCGGAGCAACTGGCCGGGACGCTGTCAGGCGGCAACCAGCAGAAGGTGTCGCTGGCCAAGTGGCTCGCGGCGAAGACCGAGATCCTGATCATCGACGAACCGACGGTCGGCATCGACGTACGGACCAAGGATGCCTTCCACACCCTGATCTGGGACTTGGCCGCCAACGGCCTGGCGATCCTGCTGATCACCTCGGACCTCCCCGAGATGATCACCCTCGCCGACCGCGTAGTGGTCATGCGCGACCACCGGGTCCGGGGAGAAGTCACCAACACGCATGACTACGACACGATGAGCCAGCAGGTGATCCGCCTGATCCACGCGGGAACAACGGCAGCAGCATGAAGACAACCGGATGCCGGCAGCGGAACGGGAACCACGACGGCCGCAGGAAGGCTGCCGGATGCCGGGGAGCGAAGAGGAGATCGGTGTGAACGGGCGGGTCGATGCGCATCACCATGTCTGGGATCTGAGTGTTCGGGAGCAGACCTGGATGGTCGGGCCGGAGCTGGATCCGGTCCGGCGGAACTTCTCGATCGACGACCTTGCCCCCCTCGCGGCAGCGGCCGACGTCACGTCGACGGTGCTGGTGCAGACCGTCGGCGTACCGGCCGAGACACCGGAGTTCCTGGAAGTTGCTGCTGGCAACGAGTTGGTCGCCGGCGTGGTCGGCTGGGTGGATCTCACCGCGGCCGGCGTCGCCGACGCGCTGGCTGGGTTGAAGGAGCGACCGGATGGCGGCTGGTTGAAGGGCATCCGGCATCAGGTCCACGATGAGCCTGATCCACGCTGGCTGTGCCGCGACGACGTACGGGCCGGGCTCGCGGCGGTTGCGGATGCCGGGTTGGTGTACGACCTGTTGACGAAGACACCGCACCTGCCGGCCGCGGTAGAGACCGTGCAGGCCCTGCCGCAACTGTCGTTCGTGGTGGACCACATCTCCAAGCCAGTAGTCGGCGGCGACCTGGAGCCGTGGGCCTCCGAGCTCCGAGCACTCGCAGCCCTACCGAACGTCTCCTGCAAACTCTCCGGCATGGTGACCGAAGCGTCCTGGACCGACTGGAAAGTCTCCGACCTCCAGCCTTACGCCGACGTAGTACTCGATGCCTTCGGCCCGGACCGAGTCATGTTCGGCTCCGACTGGCCTGTCTGCCTCCTCGCGGCCTCGTACGGCGAGGTCGTCCAGGCAGCCGTCGACCTGACCTCCGACCTCAACGGCCCCGAGCGCAACGCAGTCTTCGGCGATACTGCCCGCCGGGTGTACGACCTGACCTGACTTTCAGGGGAGCCGGATGAAGTCCTCGGTTGCCTTGGCGGTGATGGCTGCGAGGGCAGCGGCGTCCTGCGGGCGGCCGCCAGCGGTGACCTCGAAGAGGGTGTGGGTGGCGTCGTCGAGCGAGACGAAGCGGTCGACCACCAGGCGCCGGCCGCGGACCGGGTCTGTGTAGGTGTAGGTCAGCGTCCGGTGGCGAAAGACCATCCCGGCAAAGACCTGGTTGGTCGCGCGGGTCGTACCGGTCTCGCGGGAGACGAGTTTGAAGTCCTCAGTGGACGATGACGTCAGCGCGTACTTGTCGTCCGAGGCAGTCTTGATCGGCTGGTCCTTGCCTGTGCCGTCCACACGGAGGTTCCACCGGCCATTGGGACTGGTGAGTTTCACCTCGAGCGTGGACAGCTTCACCTTCTTCCACCCCTTCGGCGCCCAGATGACGATCCCGACCTCAGTCTTCGGATCGCCCCAGGTCTGATGGTCATACTTCACCTGCGCCACCTTGAGCGCGGGCACGGTGTCGCGCGGCTTGGTGCCGCGACCCGTCGGAGTACCGGGCTTCTGCGCGCCAGTCTCCCCCTGAGCGCCGGGGCCCTTGGCATCGCCCGCCTGGCCGGCCTTCGGACCGGCGACCGCACTCGAGCCTCTCTCGGAATCCGAACGCGCAACCGCAACCGTGGTGAGAACACCTGCCATCACCACGGCGAGAACAGCGCTGACCCCGGTGGCACGGGTGAGCATCATCGGCCTCCCTCAGATCCATCACGACCACTGACCGCACCCGTTGGATGCACCTACCACCCCGAAAGTTCACCCCGCTCCAGAACCCGGCGCCTCGAACACCTTCTCGTCCCCGCGAAACACGAAATAGCTTGCCCAAGGCCCCAAAGCTGTCCAAGCTCCCTACCACACACCCATCACCGTCTCCACCCGCTAACAAGTCCGATCCAATCCCGCCGGTACGCCGGTACGCCGGTACGCCGGTACGCCGGTACGGCTGCACGGGCACGCGGGTGACGCCGGCATTCGCGATCAGCGTGACTCGTACGGCGTATCGGCGCCGCTGGTTGCACGTCTTCGCCGGCAAGGCGTTCAAGCCCACCACTGGTGGGCTTGAACACCTTCTGGTGACCTCGAACAGGGTGCACCTTGTTCACGGTCGCCGCCAGGCGTCCAAGCCCACCACTG
>NZ_AQUZ01000095.1 GCF_000372465.1 Kribbella catacumbae DSM 19601 | reverse complement strand
CCTCGCGGCAGCGGAGAAACGGCCACGATGGAAAAACATCGAGGCCGCTCCTCCGCCACCACGAGGCACGCACCTGGACACCGCTATCGCTAACGGAACCTCCGACACGGCACACTAGGAACGACACCGCCGACTCCCGGGGGGATCGGCTTCCGCCGAGGAGCTGACGATGGTGGAACACCAATCACCACACCTGGAGATCGCCGCGGCGATGGCCGAGGTCGCCGAGTCGATGACCGGTCCGATGGAGCTGGACGAGACGCTGCAGGTGATCATCCGCTGCGCGGTCGACTCCATCCCGGGGATCGTCGAGGCGAGCATCTCGGTCACCACCAAGGACCGCCAGATCAAGACGCTGGCGCCGACCGGCCCGATGGTCACCAGGGCCGACCACCTGCAGTACGAGCTGGATGAAGGACCGTGCCTGGACGCGGCCATCGAGGACCCGGTCGTCGCGGTGAACGATCTCGCCACCGACCCGCGCTGGCCGGACTTCGGCCCGAAGGCGGCGGCGCTCGGCTTCGGATCGCAGGTCGCCTTCCAGTTCCGGGCCGTGCCGCACGTCCGCGGCGCGCTCAATCTCTATGCCGCCGAGCCGAACGCGATCGACCAGGATTCGGTCCACCTCGGCAGCATGTTCGCCGGCCAGGTCGCCGTCGCGATGGGCTGGGCTCGCCAGGACCAGACGATGACCGAGGCGCTGGCCACCCGCAACGTGATCGGCCAGGCCGTCGGCATCGTGATGGAGCGCTACAAACTCGACGCCGACCGCGCCTTCGCCTTCCTGACCCGCCTCTCCCAGGCGAGCAACACCAAACTCAACGCCATCGCGATCGCCCTGGTGGACCAGGCGAACGACCAAGCTCAGCAGTGAGACCGGCTGAGGCGCTGGTAGGAGACCGCGCCGACGGCCAACGCCCCGCCCAGCCCGGCGAACGCCACGCCGCCGAAAAGGGCAGCCCAGTACTGCGCTGCCCGAGGAGCCCACGAGGGCCAAAGCCGACACCACTGCACTACCGAGTCCATACCTCAAAGACTCGACCGCTCCCGCGGGAAGGGCCTCCCTCCAAAGGATGAATCGCCTCCCTCCCGTGTAGTGGTGGGCGAGGTGGGCACGTAGAGGTAATGACTGTCTACGGCTTCCACGCTTCGCATGAACAGGTGCCACCGGCCGACCTGCTGGCAGCGGTGATGCGGGCCGAGCAGGCCGGCTTCACGGCGGCGATGTGTTCTGATCACTTCAGCCCTTGGAGCAGCAGGCAAGGCGAGTCAGGTTTCGCCTGGTCCTGGCTCGGGGCGGCACTTCAGGCGACCAGGCTGTCGTACGGCGTGGTCAACGCGCCCGGTCAGCGGTATCACCCGGCGATCATCGCGCAGGCGATCGGCACGCTGGCGTCGATGTACCCCGGCAGGTTCTGGGCCGCGCTCGGTACCGGCGAAGCGAGCAATGAGCACATCACCGGTGGGGGCTGGCCGAACAAGGCCACCCGTCAGCGGCGGCTGGAGCACTCCGTCGAGGTGATGCGAAAGCTCTTGCAGGGTGAGGAAGTGAGCCACGACGGACTCGTCACCGTCGATCGTGCCCGGCTCTGGACGTTGCCCGACGAGCCGCCGGCGCTGCTGGGTGCGGCCGTGTCCGTCGCGACCGCCGAGCGTTGCGCCCGCTGGGCCGACGGGATGATCACGGTCGCCGCCGAAGAGGATCACCTGCGCCGGATGATCGCGGCGTACAAGGACAACGGCGGCCGCGGGAAGGTCTGTCTGCAGGTGCATGTGAGCTACCACCCCGACGAGGACGAGGCGCTGCGGATCGCGCACGAGCAGTGGCGGACCAACGTGTTCGCACCGCCGTTCTGCTGGGACACGGATTCCGTCGAGTCCTTCGATCAGGCGGCCGAGCACGTCCGGCCCGAGGCGATGCACGCGGCGGTCCGGATCTCGTCGGACCCCGGCCGGCACGCCGAATGGCTCAATTCGTACGCCGGCTTGGGTTTCGACGCCATCTACGTCCATCACGTCGGGCAGGAGCAGTCCGGATTCATCGATGTCTTCGGCGAGAGAGTCCTGCCCCAATTGGAGGTGACCCGCCCGTGAGGCTGACCGAGACCGCCGATGTCTGGTGGAAGAACGCCGTCGTCTACTGCTTGGACATCGAGACCTTCTTCGACACCGACGGCGATGGACGCGGCGACATCCGCGGACTGTCGCAGCGCATCGATCACCTGGCCGAGCTGGGCGTGACCTGCCTGTGGCTGATGCCGTTCTACCCGACGCCGGACCGCGACGACGGTTACGACATCACCGACTTCTACGGAGTCGACTCGCGACTCGGCACGCACGGCGACCTGGTCGAGCTGATCACGCTCGCGCAGGATCGCGGCATGCGGGTGATCGCCGATCTCGTGGTCAACCACACCTCGGACCAGCACCCGTGGTTCCAGAGCGCCCGCGCGTCGCGCAGTTCGCCGTACCGGGACTGGTACGTCTGGCGGGACGAGCCGCCGGCCGACCAGCACGAGGGGATCGTCTTCCCGGACCAGGAGAAGAGTCTCTGGGAGTACGACGAGTTGGCGGGGCAGTACTTCCTGCACCAGTTCTACAAGCAGCAGCCCGATCTCGACATCGCGAACCCCCAGGTGCGCGACGAGATCATCAGGATCATCGGGTTCTGGCTACAGCTCGGACTTTCGGGGTTCCGGGTCGACGCGGTGCCGTTCCTGCTGGACACGAAAGGATCCGTGGAGGCCGCTGACCTGGCCGATCCGCACGACTACTTGCGTGACCTGCGGGCCTTCCTGAGCCGGCGCAGTGGGCAGGCCGTGCTGCTCGGCGAGGTGAATCTGCCCTACCAGGACACCCGGACGTTCTTCGGGGACGAGGACGGCGACGAGCTGACGATGTGCTTCGACTTCATCGGCATGCAGAAGCTGTACCTGTCGCTGGCGCGGTCCGATCCGGCGGAGCTGGCCAAGGCGCTGCGCGAACGACCCGAGCCGCCGGAGGAAGCGCAGTGGGGCACCTTCGTGCGCAACCATGACGAGCTGACCCTGGACAAGCTGACCGAGGAGGAGAAGCAGGAGGTCTTCGCCGCCTTCGGACCCGACGAGGACATGCAGCTCTACGGCCGTGGTCTGCGCCGCCGGTTGCCGACAATGCTCGGCAACGACCAGGCCCGGATCAAGATGGTCTACAGCCTGCTTTTCTCCCTGCCCGGTACGCCGGTGCTGTTCTACGGCGAGGAGATCGGGATGGGCGAGAACCTCGCGGCGGAGGGGCGCAACGCGGTACGGAGTCCGATGCAGTGGACCAGCAAGGTGAATGGAGGGTTCTCGACGGCCGACCCGGATGACCTGGCCGGGCTCATGGTCGAGGGCGAGCTCTCGCCGGAACACGTGAACGTCGCCGACCAGCGACGCGATCCGGACTCGCTGCTGAACTGGATCAAGTTGCTGGCGCAGCGGTATCGCGAGTGTCCTGAGCTGTCCTGGGGCACCTGCACGATCCTGGAGCACGAGTCGCCATCGGTGTTCGCGCACAAGTCGGAGTACGCCGGCGGCACGCTGATTGCTCTGCACAACTTCTCGCCCGAGCCCACTGAGGTCACGCTCGCCGTAGCTGGTGCCGGTGTCGGCGTACGAGTTGCCGACGTACTCACCGGCAAGACCGCAGAGGTAGCGAACGACGGCACCTTGCGGCACCCGGTGGGCGCCTACGGTTGCTGCTGGCTTCGCGTACTACGCGATGGCGACCGCTACCTCGTCTAACGACAACAGCCGCCCCGGCTGAGTGCGGGGCGGCTGCTGTCCGGGTGGTCAGGCGCGGTACGCCGTCCACATGTTGCTGATCCGGGTGCTCTGGTCCGGGGTGAACTGGTTGTAGCAAGAGTCGTACGAGTAGTCCATGTAGTTGTGGATCGGGTCGAGACCCGGTAGCGAGCAGGAGTCACGGCCTACGGGGCAGCCGTTGGTCGAGCTGCCCTGGGCGGGCGTGTCGGCGACCGAGTCGTTCGTGGTCGTGCATCCGCCCTGGAAGGTGTGGTAGAGCCCGAACCAGTGACCGGCCTCGTGCGTCGCGGTCTCGCCGAGGTCGTAGTTGGTCGCTGTACCGCCGGGCAGCGAGGTGTAGTTCACCCGGATCCCGTCGATGCCGGGGTTGCGCGAGTAGTCCCACGGGAAGGTCGCGATGCCGAGGTAGGAGAAGTCGACCAGCCAGATGTTCAGCGCGTTCGCGCCGCCCTTGCGGGTCTGCTTGCGGTACGTGCTGCTCTGCTTGTCCTTGTGCCAGTTGTTGTTGTTGTACCGGAACGTGCCGGCCAGCGTGAAGGTGAAGCCGGTGTTGGCCGCAGCGGACGACTCCTGGCCGGCGAACGTCTTGTTCAGAACGGCCATCTGGTTGGCGATCTGTGTGTCGGTGACATCGCCATTGCCTGCCGCGTCGCGCATCACGTGGATGTAGACCGGCACGTTCGCGGCAGCCAGCGCACCCTGCGGCACGGCGATGCCACGGGCCGCCTTGGCCTTCAGCAGTTGCGCGGTCCGGGCCTCGATCGCCTTCTGCTCGGCCGGAGAGACCTCACGGGTGTCGGCGCCACGGCCACCCTTGGCGTCGGCACTGGCCGATGGCATGAAACAGTCGTTCAGCTGCTCGGCAGGCAGCTTGGCCGTCGCCTGACCGCCCAGCGGGCTGAAGGCGAGCGCCGTACCGGCCAGCAGGACGGCCAGGGCGCGGGGACGGGTACTGAAAGATCGCATGGGGACGCGCTCCTCCGGGTTCGGGCCGCTGTGGGCGGGCGGCCGGTTCCCGGAATAATGCGAGCTATTTAGCTGATCCGGAAGCGATTGGGCGGAAAATCCGGGAGAATCAGGGAAATCCTTCGGTTGACGGTGCCGCCGGCGGGACGCTGAGAGTGCCGTAGCGCTCCATCCGCTGCCACCGGAGCCGGGAGCCGGCCAGAGCCGTGAAAACCGATTGAATCACAACCAGATACATCAGCTGGCGGTAGACGAACTGCTGCAGGGGGAGGCTCCACAACGGCCCGGCCTGCTCGCCATCCAGCCGGAAGGCGTACAGGCCCATGCCGAACTGCACAGCCAGGAAGCCGACCCATACCAGGCCTACCCTGACCGGATTCAGAAAGACGAGTCCGTAGATCGCGAACACATCCACGATCGGGGCAAGGAGTGGTAGCAGGACCTGGAAGAGCATCAGGTAGGTGAGACCGCGCCGGCCGAGCTTGCCCGACTGTCCTCGCTGAACCCACGCGCCACGGTGCTTCCACATCGCCTGGAGCGTTCCGTAGCACCAGCGGTAGCGCTGCCGCCAGAGCGCGCCCAGGCTGGCCGGTGCCTCGGTCCACGCGCGGGCGCGCTCTTCGTAGACGACCCGCCAGCCGTCGCGGCACAAAGCCATGGTCAGGTCGGTGTCTTCCGCCAGCGTCACGTCGCTCAGACCGCCGATTCGCTGGAGCGCGCTGCGCCGGAACCCCCCGACCGCGCCGGGTACCGTCGGCATGCACTCGGCCAGGTCGAACAACCGGCGGTCCAGGTTGAAGCCGACGACGTACTCGATGTGTTGCCACCGGCCCAGCAATCCCTTGCGGTTGAGGACCTTCGCGTTGCCCGACACCGCTCCGACCGACGGATCGGCGAACGGCTGCACCAGCATGCGGACCGCATCAGGCTCGAAGACGGTGTCCCCGTCGACCATCACGACCAGCTCGTACGACGACGCCAGCAGGCCGGTGTTCAAGGCGGCCGGCTTGCCCGCGTTGAGTTGCCGGATGACGCGGACGCCCGGAAGGTTCAGCGATTCCACCAGGTCGGCGGTGCCGTCGGTGGAACCGTCGTCCACGACGATCACCTCGACCGGATAGTCGGAGGCGAGCAGCGATCTCACCGCCGCCTCGATCCCCGCCGACTCGTTGTACGCCGGCACGATCACCGAGACCGGTTCGGTCACCGGCTCACCCCAGGACCAGTACCGCTCGCGCGCGTGCCGCTTGGCCGCGATCACGGTTGTCACGGCACGCAGCACGCTCAGCGCGCCGGCGATGTAGAGAAGCCAGGTGATCACGTTCAACGTGCCGTCGCTCAGCCGCATCGCCCCGATGACGGCCATCCCGCGACCGCGTTCCACCAGGCCGGCCGAATGGACCGGCTGCGGCAGGCCGACCGTGTCGCTGACGGTGGCGAAGGCGAAGCCGCGGGCTTTCAGCCTGGGGATCAGCTTCGCCAACGCATCCAGTGTCTGGCTCCGGTCGCCGCCCGCGTCGTGCATCAGCAGCACCTGGCCGGCCGCGCCCTTCGGCATCGAGTTCGCGATCACCTGGGTGGCTCCCGGCCGGCGCCAGTCCTCGCTGTCCTGGGTGGTGAGCACGGTCAGGTAGCCCGCGTCCCGGGCGTGCTTGACCGCCGCCCAGTCGGCGTTGGTCAAGGCGTTGGGCTCCGACGAGTACGGCGGTCGCAGCAGCGGCGTACTGACTCCGGTCGCGCCGGCCAGGATCAGCTGGCTTTGTCGCAGTTCGAGGGAGCGGCGCCAGGCTGGCACGGTGCTCAGGTTCGCGTGGGTGAAGGTGTGCACGCCAATTTGGTGGCCTTCAGCAACGATTCGGCGGGCCAGCCCGGGGTGCGCCACGACTTCGGTGCCGATGACGAAGAAGGTCGCCTTGACGCCCTGGTCCCGGAGCAGGTCGAGCACCTTCGGGGTCCAGACCGGATCCGGCCCGTCGTCGAAGGTGATCGCGATCATCTTGGCCCTCGGTCGCACCGATCGGGCCGCGCCGGTGGTGGCGTCGATGACAGGCCCGCCGTTGGCGATCGCCGCCGGTACCGCGTTGTGCGGTCCCTCGGCGATCGCCTCACCGTCGGGCGTCGTGCCGTAAAGGTGGTGGGTGTAACCGTGCAGTAACAGTGCACCGGACAGACAGACGAGCAGCACGGTCAGCATGACCCAATGGGTCCGCAACGGGATCTGCTTGGCGCGGCGGGCTCGTGTCACGGCTTGGACGGCGTCTTGGTGCGTCCGGGCGGCGCCGTCGGCTTCCCGTGTCCCGGTGTCTCTACCGTCGGCGTCGGCGTAAGCGTTGGTGCCGACGTCGGTCTGGGTGTGGAGGTCGCGGTCGGCGTCGGGGCCGGAGGCTTGGGCACCGATGCCGTTGCTGTTGCCGTCGATGTCGGATTGACAGCCTGTGACGGCCCTGGGCTGGATGCCACCGTCGTGGGTGCCTCGGTCGGCTCGGGAGTAGTGCCTTCCGTCGTACTACGTTCCGAGGTGGGCTCGGAACCGGAGGTCTCCCCGGGACGCGGGGTGTCGGTCGGCTGGCTCGGCGCCGGAGGGACGCGTGGGCCCGGTCCGGTCTGCTGCTTGGCGGCTTCCGGCAGTGGAATCAAAGGGGCGTCCACCCGCGGACCACCCAGCAGGCTGCTGCCCAGCAGCACCACGTAACCAACGGCGGGCACGGCGAGGAAGGCCCCGAAGCGACGGATCGTGCGATGACGGCGCCCGGTGCTGTCCACGAAAACCGGAGCCCGGGCGGGGAACGGTTTCACAAACGCGGGATCCTACTCGGTTGCAGGCCTACCGCGCAGTCCGTTACGCCCCGTAAATCAACACACACCGCTGGTAGGACCGCTGCCTGCCATGGCCCCTCCAGGCGCCGTTCCGCATTGTGGAGCAGCTGGCCTTCTAACGATGGAACGGCACCTCGCGCGCGATCGGGAAATCCGGCGGAACGTTACAGATTTGCAGGTTGTGACATGACCGCGGAGTAGCACTTGCGCAGCGCCGCCGCCTCAGGGAATCTCCTCCGGCCCGGCCACAGTTGGGTGCAACCGCCTGGCATCCGGGGTTCGGTGACTCACCGTGAGGCACCCCGGGTAGACGAAGGAGATCCGCCCATGTCCCGCGTCCGCCGTGTGCTCGTCCCTGTCTCCGTCACCGTCGCCTTGCTCGTGTCCGGCCTGCAGACGCAGGCCTTCGCCGATTCGGCCGGCTCGTCCGCACCGTCTGCCGCTGCCGACCTGCAGGGCTGGCGCAGCCAGTCGAACCAGCCGAATCCGGAACTGAACGCCGTTCTCCCCGCCGGAGTCGCCAGCAACGAGCAAGTTCCCTCACCCGTCAAGCGGGACGGGCGACGGGTGAAGGAGTTGCCCGGCCGCCGGACGCCGACGAGCAAGGTGTTCCAGTTGGCGGACGGCCGGGCCGGATCAGCTGAAGGAGAGCATCGTTCTGGAGTCGGCGCCGGCTGACCCGACGTACCGGTTCAGCCTGAAGCTGGCCGGTGTGAAGGCCGTGGAGCAGTCCGACGGCTCGATCGCCTTCCACCCGGCGAGCGGGGTCGGCCGGCCGTTGTTCACGATGCCGCGGCCGTTCATGACGGACGCCCGCGACGACGCGGCGTCGCCGTACGGGAAGGCTTTCAGCGACAACGTGACGCAGACCGTCACGCAGCGCGGAGCCAACTTCGAGATCACGGTGCGGGCGGATGCGGCGTGGCTGAACAGCGCCGATCGTCAGTACCCGGTGGTGATCGACCCGACGATCGCCATCGAGCCCGCCCCGGATCAGGCTCAGGACGCGATGGTGGACTCCGGCGCGCCGACCACCAACTACGGCGGCATCACCGGCCTGTACGCCGGGACGACCGGATCGGCCAAGCGCCGCAGCCTGCTCAAGTTCGACATCTCCTCCATCCCGGCGGGAGCCACGGTCGATGCCGCCCAGCTGAAGCTGTACTTCGACCAGTCGTTCGAGACCAACGCGAACGCGGTCCAGTTGGAAGCGCGTCAGGCGGCGTCGGCCTGGAGCGAGTCGACGGTCAACTGGAACTCGTCGGTCAACACCACGCTGGGCAGCCTCGCCTTCAACAAGGCGTACGTCGACGACGGCGATACCGCGAACACGTCGATGGTCGGTGCGTGGCCGCAGGCTGCGTCGGCAGTGGCTGATGGCGGCGGTTACCGGTACCAGAACGACGCGGCGACCGGGTCGACGTTCACCTGGATGCCGGACATCACGGAGACCGGCTACTACGACGTCTCGGCCGGTTACATCCAAGGCGCCGACCGCGCCACCAATACGCCGTACAGCGTTCTCCACGGTGGCGGTACCGCCAACTACACGGTCAACCAGACGCTTGGTAGCGGCAACGTTCTGAAGGCCCTCGGCTCGCTCCCGTTCAACGTGGGTGGCGGCTACCGGATCACGATGGGCGATGTCGCGGGCAAGGCGACCACCGCGGACGCGGTGTGGCTCTTGAAGCGGGCGTACGACACGAAGGACGCTGGAGAGAGCAGCGTGTGGCACACGTTCAGCGTCCGTTCGATGCTGCAAAGCTGGCTTGGCGGTTCGCCGAACAACGGCATGATCGTCAAGGCGACCGATGAGACCCTCGGCCGCGGCGGACCCGTCTACCAGGCCAGTGAGTACGCGTACAACGGCTCTGACGTGCACCGGCACGCCAACCGGCCCAAGCTGATCGTCACGTACGGCCGGCCTGGAGTCGTCGTCAGCACGCCGACGACGATCGCCGCGACAGGCGCGACGCTGAACTGGAGCGGGTACGTCGATCCGAGCACCAGCACGGCTGACGACATCGTCGAGTACCAGGTACACCGCAGCATCTTCCAGAACTTCATGCCGACCCCGGACACGCTGGTCTCACCGGTGGCGACGGGGACGACGACCTATGTCGACAGCAGTGCCGAGCCGACTCCGGCCGACGACACGTCGGACGAAGGAGACGGCTACTACTACCAGGTCGCCGTCAAGACCAAGGACGGCGGCTTGACGCCGTCGGCGACCCAACTCGCGCGCCTGCCCAAGGCGGGCCAGGTGGTCAAGTACTTCCAGGCCGCTGCTGACTCGACGTTGTCGAGCGTGCAGTACGCGACCAATCTCGACAAGGTCGAGGGCAAGCCCTGGCTCGAGGTCGGCAACAATGCGACCTACGGCAAGGCACGCGCCGTGGTGAACTTCGGAACGGTCACCGGCGCCATCCCGGCGGGTTCGACGATCATGGACGCCAAGCTCGGGCTGTGGAAGGCCCACTACGAGGGGGGCGCCGCGCAGGTCAATGCCCATGCGTTGAGCAAGACGTTCGTCGAGGCGGCGACTACTTGGCAGAAGGCCAACTCGACCACGTCGTGGACCACAGCGGGTGGTGACTTCGGAGCGGCCCTGGACTACGTGCCGGCCGGCAACATCGGCGTGCCGGATCCGACCTGGCATTGGTGGCAAGCCAAGACCGCTGTCCAGGGTTGGGTGAACACCCCTGCGACCGAGCACGGCTTCCTGCTCAAGCAGTCGACTGAGGCGGTTACCGGTCATGCGCTGTTCCTCAGTGCTGAAGCGGCTGAGCCGCTGCTGCGTCCGCTGCTGAAGGTCACCTATCTCAGCAAGACACCGGAGTCCGCGTACCACGCGCCGAAGACGCCGCAGCGGCAGACGCCCGCGGCGCAGTACCCGGTCGACGTGACGATCACCAACACGCAGGCTTTCGCCCTGAAGTCCTCGGAGTACGCACTGTCGTACCACTGGACGCTGCCGGACGGTACCGAGGTGACCTCGGCCGCGAACCGCCTGGACACAGCGCTGCCCGCGGACCTGGCGCCGGGCGCGGCGGTCAAGGTGAGTGCGCAGGTGAAGAGCCCGGTCGCCGCCGATCCCAGCAACAAGCGCGAGGACTTCGTGCTCCAGTGGGACCTGCGCAACAAGACGACCGGGGCCTGGCTTTCCAAGACCTCCGGCGGAGTCGGAACCCTGAACCAGAACGCCGCGGTCGAGGACCCGACCTCGGACCAGCTGGGGCTGGAGAAGTTCTACCAGTACGCCGGGAAGAACACCGGTGCCGGCTCGTCCGCGATGGTGAACCTGGCCACCGGAAACGTTGCCTTCGGCTACAACGCGCTGACCAACCCGAGCCGTGGCGCGTCCACCTTCGTCCGGATGACCTACAACAGCCTGGACACCTCTGCCTCCTCGATGGGCTACGGCTGGTCGTTGTCGACCTCCACGCTGAACCGCCTGGGCTCGGCGCTGGACTTCCACCCGCGCGGTCAGAAGTGGCCGACCACGATCACCCTGACCGACGGGGATGGCACCAGCCACACGTTCGCGCTGAACAAGCACGGCACGACGGATGAGACCAAGTGGGACTATGACCATCCCAAGGGCGTTCACCTGTACCTGCAGAAGATCGCCGACCCGCCGGACAACAAGACGTCGGTCAACCGCGCCTGGGCGCTGACCCGGCCGGACCGTACCCAGTTCTTCTTCGACGACCAGGGTTTCCAGTCCGTCATCCGGGACAAGAACGCCAACGAGACGCTCTTCACCTACTCCGAGCGCAAGAGCGCCAACAAGCCGGTCAAGTTCCTCGACTACATCACCGACGCGGCCGGGCGCCGGACGCTCACGCTGGACTACTTCGAGAAGGGGCAGGCGTACAGCTACATCAACGACGCCGGCGTGAAGACGGCCGCGACGAACCTGACCAACCCGAAGATCATCGACCAGGTCGAGTCCGCCACCGACATCTCCGGCCGGAAGGTCACGTTCACCTACTCGGACAAGGGCCTGATGGCCGAGTTGGTGGATGGTGCCGGCTCCACCGCGGCGAAGACGTTCAAGTTCGTCTACGACGCCACCAACACCAACAAGAACACGAAGCTGGTACGGGTCACCGACCCGCGCGGTAAGTCGACGAACCTGTCGTACTTCGCGGCGACCACCGACCCCAAGGACAAGTGGAAGCTCGAGAAGCTGACGGACCGGCTGGGCAAGACGACGACGTTCGGCTACGTCCCCGGTACGGGAACTGTGGAGACGACTGTCACTGACGCGACGCCGCGCGTCACGAAGTACGTGACCGACAGCTTCGGCCGTCCGGTCCAGACCACCAACGCGAAGAACGAGAACACCTTGCTCAGCTGGGACACCGATCACAACGTCACCCAGCTGGAAGAGCCCAACGGAGCGCAGAGCACCTGGACCTACGATCCGAAGACCGGTTTCCCGCTGACCATCAAGGACGCCGAAGCCAACGCGAACGGGACGCCTGCCACGGTGCTGAGCTATAACGTCGGCGGCAACGGTTTCTACGGTGAGCTGATCCGGAAGGTCAGCCCCGAGGGCCGTACCTGGACCTTCGGGTACGACCCGCTCGGCAACCTGACCGCGGTCACCGACCCGAAGGGCAACGCGACACCGACGGTCGGCGACTACACCACGAAGTACGCGTACGACCTGCTCGGTCAGCTCAAGACGTCGACCGACGCCAACAACAACGCGACCACCTACTCGCTCTACGACGACACCGGCTACCCGAAGAAGATCACCGACGCGCTGACGAAGTCGACCGACTTCGCTTATGACGTCCGCGGCAACGTGCTGTCCGTCACCGATGCCAAGCTCAAGACGAGCACCTACACGTACGACGTGTTCGGACGGCCACTGACCACCAAGGTACCGAAGGACCAGGCCGCCAACCTCTTCATCACCACGCCCGCGCCGGTGTACGACGCGAACGACAACGTGACGCAGGCGACCGCCCCGAACGGCGCGATCAGCACCAACGCCTACGACGACGCGGACCAGCTGATCTCGTCGAAGGCGCCGAAGGATTCGACGACGGACCCGGACCGGGAGACGAAGTACGAGTACGACGTCGTCGGCAACCTGCTTCGGCAGACCGAGCCGAAGGGTGTTCTCACTCCGGACACGACGGATTTCGTCACCTCGTACCAGTACGACCCGGTGTACCAGTTGCTGTCGGTCACGAACGCGCAGGACGACAAGATCTCTTACGAGTACGACAACGTCGGCAATGTCGTGACGGTCGTGGACCCGCGCAAGTCGAAGTCGGCCGATCCGGCGGACTACACCTCGAAGTCGACCTATGACAAGGCGCATCGTCCGAAGACGGCCACCGATGCCTTGGGCAAGAGTACGTCGACGGAGTACGACCGTGACGGCAATGTGGCCAGTTCGACGGATGCTGATGGCAACAAGACGTTGATGACGCTGGATGAGCGCGGCAAGACGGTCCAGGTGAAGGCTCCGCACAGTAAGGATGCCTCTGGCAACGTGGTGTACAGGACGACGCAGGTGGAGTACGACCAGGTCGGTAACCAGACCAAGGTGATCACTCCGCGCGGCGTCGAGACCGGGGATGACCCGGATGACTTCGCCCAGGTCACTGTGTATGACGCGTTGAACCGGCCGAAGGAGAAGTTGTCGCCCTACGACAAGGACGACACGCGGTACAACACGCCGGACAAGACCGTGATGACCTACGACGAGATCGGCAACGTGACGAAGGTCAGCGCGCCAGCGTCGGAGGGGCAGGCTGTCCGCAACGACACGTCGTACAGCTACTTCGACAACGGCTGGGTGAAGGCGAGCACGGACCCGTGGGACATCGTCGCGGCGTACGGGTACAACGACCTCGGCCAGCAGACCGCGCGGACGCTGACCAGTGCGGGTGGTTCGTCGTCGCGGACGATGTCGTGGGACTTCTTCCCCGACGGCAAACTCAAGTCCCGCAGCGACGACGGCGTACCCGTCGGTCTGCACGTGTCCCTGGTGGACAACTCCGACACCGGTGACGTGGATGTCGCGGGCACATGGGCTGTGTCGTCCACTGGCACCGGGTTCCAGGGCACGAACTACCGGACTCATCCTGCGGCTACGGGGAGCACGGACAAGCACACGTGGAAGTTGAACGTCCCGGCTGATGGGAAGTACACCGTCTACGTCAGGTACCCGTCTGTGGCCGGCGCATCGACCGCGGCGCCGTACTCGGTCAGCACTGGCGGTGTCCCTGTCAGCAAGCCGGTCAACCAGACGACTGGCGCCGGTATGTGGGTCAGCCTTGGCGAGTACACGTTCGCGGAGGCGACGACGGGCTCGGTGTCGCTGGCTCCGGCCACGACCGGCACTGTTGCCGCTGACGCGGTGAAGGTGGTTCGCGACAACACGGGTGAGGCCGATGCGGAGAAGAAGGACTTCACCTACACCTACGACACCAACGGCAACCTGCTGCAGATCACCGATACTCAGCCGGGCGCGAAGGTCAGCGACTATCTCGTCAGCTACAACGGGCTGAACCAGGTGGCGAAGGTCGAGGAGAAGAAGGGCACCGCGCTCCTCAAGACGACGACGTACACCTACAACGAGAACGGCGCGCCCGTCACGCGTGTGTTTGACGATGCGGCGAACAAGGACGACCAGTTCTCGTCGTACACCTACGACGCCCGCGACCTGGTCGACCAGGTTAAGAACAGCAAGACCGCGACAGACACCTCGCCGAAGATCTCTGGCTACACCTACACAGCCCGAGGCGAGACAGACGTAGAGACCAAGGCCAACGGCAACACGGTCGATTTCGATTACTACCTCGATGGTCTGGTTGCTTCGCAGGTCGAGAAGAAGTCGAGCGGCACGCTGGTCTCGCAGCACGCGATGGAGTACTCGGCCAACGGGCACCGGGTCAAAGACACCGCGAAGGTCCAGAACGCCGACAACCACGCGGCATACCTGGACAACGTCTTCGCCTACACCTTCGACCCGCTCGACCGAATCGCCAAGGTAGAAAAGAAAGACGCCGCCGGCTCAGCAGTCCTCTCCACCGAGTCCTACACCCACGACCCAGCCGGCAACGTCGTCGCCCAGACGGTCAAGGACGTCGCGACGACCTACTCCTACGACCGCAACCGTCTCCTGACCGCGACAACCGGCGGCTCCACAGCGTCCTACACCTACGACCCCTTCGGCCGCCTCTCTCAGGTCTCGGCTGGCGGCAAGGTGATCGAACGCAACACCTACGACGGCTACGACCGCATCATCAAACACCGCCAGTTGCAGGAAGACGGCACCACCAAGACCACCACGACGGCCTTCGACGCTCTGGATCGCACCAGCTCCAAGGTCGAGGGCACCAAAACCACGAACTACTCCTATCTGGGCCTTTCCGGAGAGGTGCTCTCTGAAGAGGTAGCTGGTGAGATCACCGCGTCGTACCAGTACTCGCCGTGGGGCTCCCGCCTGTCCCAGGTGAAGTTCAAGCCCGACGGCACCTCAGAGGACTCGTACTACGGCTACAACCCCCACAGCGACGTAGAAACCGTGACCTCCGATGCCGGCGACACCCGCTCGACGTACGGCTACACGGCGTACGGCAAGAACGACGAGGACCGCTTCACCGGCGTAGACAAACCCGAAGCACAAAACCCCGGCAAAGAGCCCTACAACGTCTACCGCTTCAACGCCAAACGCTGGGACCAGTCCTCGCAGTCCTACGACATGGGCTTCCGCGACTACTCACCCGGCCTGAACCGCTTCCTCACCCGCGACTCATACAGCGGAGCCCTCGCCGACCTCAACCTGGCCACCGACCCCTGGAACGCCAACCGCTACGCCTTCGGCGGCGGCAACCCCATCAGCCGCGTCGAGATCGACGGCCATATCAACGGGATCTCCCCCGACGAACACGGCGGTGGTGGATTCGTCCTGCCGATCTCGACCTCCGCCGAGGAACACAACGACGCAGTCAAGGAGACTTGGGGGAATGCCATCCCGGGTGCTGTCGAGGGCACAATCGAGCAGGGCGAGCAACTCAATCCACTGAGCCCGCTTCGCAAGCTGGCCGGGCTTCCGTCGGACGCGAATCTCTATCGCGATTTCGTGTCTACCCATGGTGTGCAGACTGATAGCCGTGCCTACGAGATTGGGCGGTTCTTCGGGTTGCCGACCCCTGGCGTGGCGCTGAAGGGTGCCAAGGCCGGCGCGGAAGCTGTGGAGGAGGGTGCCGGTTGGGCCGCGATGCTCGCCGGGAAGTGTGGCCTGAAGAGTTTCAGTGGTGACACTTCAGTTGAGATGGGTGACGGCTCGCGTAAGCCGATCTCGGAGATCAAGGTCGGGGACGAGGTGCTCGCGACCGACCCGGAAACAGGGGAACGCGGCCCCCGCAAGGTCACTCATCTCTGGGTCCATTCCGACACCCTGACCGATCTCGAGGTCGAGGGCGGCAAGGTCATCACCACCACCGAGGACCACCCGTTCTGGAACGCCACCGACCGCGAATACCAGCGCGCCGACCAACTCGACCGCGGCGACCAACTCCTCGCCGCCGACGGCCGCCTCGTCCGCGTAGTAGGCCTCCGCCCCGGCTCCCAACGAGTAACCACCGCCTACAACCTCACCGTCGAGGGCATCCACACCTACTATGTGTCAGCGGGCGCCAACTCGGTTCTGGTCCATAACACTGATGGATGCGGGACTATTGGGTCGGTCAATTCGCTCATGAAGAATCTCGACGATGATGTCCTGTTCCACTACACGGACCAGAAGGGCTATGAGGGTATCGTCAAGTCGGGAACGGTTCGAGCAGACGCAAAGGGACGCGCGTACATGACCCAGGAAATGGTTTCCCCTGGTGAGACAAGCGGCGTTCTTTTTGCCGGCAACCCTTCGTATGCGGGCAAGGGGGGATTTATGATTGCGATACGAAGGCGTCAAGGCATGTCTCTCCGGATTGGTGAGCAGCCGAATGAGCTGATACATCAGGGATCGATTAGGTTTGATCCGTCCGATGTGGTGTACGGCGGTCCGAATCCGTTTGGCTAGGAGAAGGTTTATGCTGGTAGAGCTTACTGTTGAAGAATTGGAGACCTTGGCGTCGGCGTTGGTTCGGCTGAAATTTGAGGACGGGGTGCCTCCCGAGCCGTACTTCGGTAGCCCGAGGCTTGCAGTAGCGCATCGCCGGATCGTTGACTCGATCATCCTGGAAAGCGCGCGAATTGGAGACTTGGGGCGAGCTGAGCGATGGAAATCCTGGCAGAGGTGGTCCAGTAGGGCGCACGAGAAGGACGTCGTTGTGCGCTACGCATCCTCCTTGAGTATCTGGGATGAGTGGACTGAAGGGCAGAGGTTGGACGTGTTAAGGAGCTGCTCCGCACCTTTCGCTCTGAGCGAGGATGAACTTGAGGAGTTGCGCAATGAGATCGAATCGGTTCGTCGCTCGGACCACCCAGAAGACTTCTCCCGACACGTATGACGCGAACCGAATCGCGATTGTCAGCCCGACTGCTGATGTGAGGCGCTGGCGCCTCTGAATCGTCACCCGTCCTGCAGGTGGGCTCGCGTCGCGCGATAATGACTTAGCAAATACTCCGGAGTGGCGAGGTTCTGCGCGGGTATTCGTGGGTCACGGGTGTGTCCGCCGCCGCCGGCGGTCGTCGATCGGCTCGGCGGGTACGACGCGCTGGCGTCCACCGTGGCTTTCTGGAGGTCCGCCGACTCAGCTACGGTGCCGCTCTACTGCGGGCAACCGAGCTGCTCGAGCAGGAAGAGCCCTCGGAGTTCTCGCCTGAGGAAGTGCGCTTCCGCACCTACCTCGTCACCGCAGGACTCGCTGCGATCCTGAGGGTCGTGCCACCTCATGAACTGGCAGCGATCACTGAGCGGGTCCGCAGGGAACGAGCGGAGATCGTCCGAGCTTCGGATTCAAGTGCCGGGATCCGGTGGCCTCGCTTCCAGGAGCAGATTGCGGGTCATCTAGGCAAGGCTGACTTCGTTCCGGTGGATGTCTCTGGTTTCACGCCGGCGCAGGCGGGCATGGTGCAAGACTTCGTCGATCAACTTGGCTCTCGAGTGTTTACGGTGAAATGAATGGCTGGCTTGATCAAAGTGGGCGACGGGGGCTGGTCGGCGTCGTCTTCGTTGTTTCGGTGGGTGCTGACCAGGCTCGCAGACGATGCCAGACTGGACCAGCAACTCGAGTCGATGCTAAGGGAGATCGTCGACGAGAACCTAGGGTGGTTCTTGCTGGAGGAACTGGGTCCGGTCGATCGCTCGATGGTCCGATCCTGGATTGCGGATCGGTTGGTTGCGGACGCGGATGCCAGCCTCCCGGTCGGGCTGGCGGAGCGCGATGCAGTTCTCGACTATCTCGCCGAACTGGCTGAACTGGCTGAATTGGCGGCTGCTAGCCCGAAGTTGCGGCGGCCTTGAGCGGCGACTCCTTGCCTGACCTGCGTGTTTGTGTCTTTGCTGTCCTGTGATGTAGTCAGAATATTCGGCGTGTTGAGCGGCCTGACGCGAGAGATGCCGTTACTGTGTGTTCATGGGTAGAAAGGATGGCGCGGTCCACGTAGTCAGAGTGCGGAAGTCGCATGTGGACAAGCGTGGGGAGCGCCGCGAGTACCAGTCCGCCTACCTGCGCCGGACGTTCCGGGAGGGCGGCAAGGTCCGTAACGAGACGGTCGCGAACCTGTCCGCGTTG
>NZ_AQUZ01000094.1 GCF_000372465.1 Kribbella catacumbae DSM 19601 | reverse complement strand
AACAACCGCGCGGCGGTCCGGCTCGCCGGGCCGGCGAGCGTAGTGTTGATCCTGCTCGACCTCGGCATGCTCACGGCTGTCGCCCTCGCCGCTCCGGCGATGACCTGGGCGATGGCCTTCGCGGTACCGGCCAGCCTCATCCGCATCGCGCTGACCGGTCGCAACCTTCCGCGGGTCTTCGTCGAATAGCAACAGTCAGCGAGTCAGTTGCTGCTTCAACGCGCCGGCGACGAATCTCGCGTCCCGGTGTACGCCGCGCAGGGTGTTCGACGAGAACGATCGCTGGAACTCGACGCCCAGGTAGGCGAGGCGAGGGTGGGTGGTCGACACTCCTTGGCGGTGCAGCGGCATGCCGTCTGGGGTCAACGCTTCAAGGGTTCGCAGGTACGGCACGTGGGGGCGGTAGCCGGTGGCGAATAGGACCGCGTCGACCTGCTCGTGCTCGCCGCCGGGCCAGGCCACGCCGTCAGTGTCGAAGGCGGTGAACATTTCCCGACGCGGCAGGTCAGCGAGTCGTAGTACGACGGCCAGGAGCCCACCGGACGGCTCCCGGATTCCAGGACCACGGGCCGAAAGCCCACGTCCAGCAGAGCCCGCGCGCCCGCCAGGCCGGACTGGCCGCCACCAACCACCACTACGAGTTCAGAAGAGGAAGTCATGGTGGCAACATATCCTCATATCCCAATATGCCGAAATGACGATACGGGCTAGGCTGGCTCACGATCGACCCGGAGGGACAGCGATGGCCAAGCAGACCAAGACCGAGGCAGCTCCCGCCTGTGCCGCGGAGCCGGTCGAACTCTCCGCGGCGACGCATGACTTCCTCAAAGCCCTGGCGAGTCCGACCAGGCAGCGGATCATGCTGCTGTTCGCGCGTGGCGCCGAGCTGTCCGTCAACGAGGTGGCCGCACAAGCCGGCATCGGTCAGTCGACCGCATCCCAGCAACTCGACCTGCTCAGACGTGGCGGCATCGTCACCTCACGCCGCGAAGGCAAAACCGTCCTGTACCGCGCGGACAAGCAGGGGAGTGCGACGGCGCTCGCTGATCTACAGGCCTACCTCCAGAGCTGCTGCTGACGGCGTTGACGCATATATAGACAGGTGTGAAGATCGACGCATGTCAAAACCGCCTCGCCGGCCGTCGCTCCAGGTCCCGTTGTCGCGGGAGGATGCGGAGTATCGGGCGACGTTGCTGAGTGCGGTTGCCGATCCCGTGCGGCTGCGGTTGATGAGCGTCGTACTGACGCATCCCGCGGGGGAGGTTAGCCGTAGTCAGCTTGCAGCCGAGGCGGACGGGGCACCGACGACGATCAGCCACCACCTGCGGCAACTGTGCGAGGCGGGGCTGTTGATTCGCGAGCGGCGGCAGTCGTTCACTTTCTACCGGCCGACTCATCACGCCCTGGCGGAGTTGGCGGCCTTGCTCGGGATCGAGGTGGCGGAGCAGCGACCCACTCCCGCGCCGGCCAGCCAGAGCCGGGTCTCGATGGATCCCGCCGGCGCTGTGGTGCATCGGCAACTGGAGCACATTGCGGGCCAGTTGGCGGATCGTTTCGCCGGGATCTTCTCGCCGGAGACGGTCAGGCGGTACGTGGACGAGAGCTACGAGATGCTCGCTTCGCGTTCCCGGATCCGCCGGTTCCTCCCGTCCCTGACGGCCAGCTTCGCCGCGGACCGGCTCAGCGCCCTGGCCAAGGCGAGTGGGAAGAGCGCAGGATCCGGCAGTGAGGTGTTGTTCGTGTGTGTCCGCAATGCCGGGCGCTCGCAGATGGCGGCCGGTCTGATGAGCCAGTTGGCCGGGGACCGGATCCTGGTCAGGTCGGCGGGCTCGTTCCCGGTCGCGGCCGTGGACTCCAATGTCATCGCTGCGATGGACGAGGTCGGCGTCTTCCTGGGCGGTACCTACCCGAAACCGTTGTCCGACGAGGTGGTCAGGGCTGCCGACGTCGTCATCACGATGGGCTGCGGCGACGCCTGCCCTGTCTACCCGGGCAAGCGGTACCTCGACTGGCCGATCGACGACCCTGAAGGCCGGCCGCTGGCCGCGGTGCGGCAGATCCGGGACGAGATCGAACAACAGGTCCGGGAGCTGCTCAAAGAGCTGCTGTGATCTCCGCTGCCAGGGCGCGCGTGGTCTGGCCTACGCCGATGAGAGTGGCGGAGGCAGGGCCGGTCCAGTCGCCGTACCCGACCAGGTGGAGGCGGGGCTCCTTGACGGCCTGCGTGCCTTCGGTCGCGATCAGGCCGTCAGGCCCGCGGAGGCCGAGGGGTGTCAGATGGTGGAGCGCGGGCCGGAAGCCGGTGCACCAGATGATGGTGTCCACGCTGAGCTGGGTGCCGTCGTGCCAGCGGGCACCGTCGTGTGTGAGTTGCTCGAACGGCCCGCGGGCGTGGAGTACGTCGCGGTCGCGGGCGGCGCGCACGCTGTCGACCATGACGATGTCCCCGAGGCCCGCGACGCCGCCGGTGTCAGGTCCACCGGCCTCGCGGGTGCGACGGCGGTTGGTGGCGATCTCGAAGAGTGCGCGCCCGTCGACCTCGTCGGGCAAGAAGCGCGGTGGTCGAAGGGTCACCCAGGTTGTGTCGGCGACCTCGGACACCTCGGCCAGGATCTGAGCCGCGGAGTTGCCGCCGCCAACAATCATCACCCGTTCATCAGCGAAGTCAGAAGCCTGCCGGTACTGCGCCGTGTGCAGCTGGCGTCCGCCGAAGTGGCCGGGGTACGCCGGTACGAACGGCCTGGACCACGTTCCGGTCGCGGACACGACGTGCTCCGCGATCCAGTCGCCGTGAGCTGTGCACACGACGAGACGGCCGCGATCGCCGTACTGGACTGACGACACCCGGACTCCCCGCAGTACGGAGAGTTGGTAGCGCTCCTCATAGCGGGTCAGATAGTCGACCACATGAGCCGCCAACGGATAGCCGCTGTCCGCAGTCCAGGCGGGCATCATCCAGCCTGGCAGAGACGAGTGCTGGGTAGGTGAGAAGGTGCGAAGGCTCGGCCACATCTGCGCCCAGGCACCACCGGGATGTTCGGCCGCATCGAGAATGACGAAGTCCTCGCCAGGAACCAGACCGGCGCGGCGCAGGTAGAACCCGGTGGCCAGGGCTGCCTGGCCACCGCCGATGACCACCACGCGCACCTCGCGCGGTGGTCCCGCCGGCTGGTTCAGTTGACCGGGTCGGTGGACGGGACGAGTTCGGCGAGGAGTGCGCGGACGCGGGTGTCGATCTCGTCGCGGATCGGGCGGACCGCGTCGATGCCCTGACCGGCCGGATCCTCGAGTTTCCAGTCGAGGTACTGCTTGCCGGGGTAGTACGGGCACTCGTCGCCGCAGCCCATGGTGATGACCACGTCGGACGCCTTGACGGCGTCGTCGGTGAGGGGCTTCGGGAATTCCTTGGAGATGTCCAGGCCCAGCTCGGCCATTGCGGCGACGACTGCCGGGTTGAGCTGGTCGGCCGGCTGCGATCCGGCGGACCGGACGACGACCCGGCCCGCGGCGTGGTGGTCGAGCAGCGCGGCGGCCATCTGCGAGCGGCCGGCGTTGTGGATGCAGACGAACAGGACTTCGGGGACCGTGTCAGACATGGAACAAGCTCCTAGCAGCCGGGTTAGTTGACAGTTTCGGGGTAAAAACGCCGCTTGGCCCACAGTGACACGTAGACCAGCGCGACCAGAACCGGTACCTCGATCAGCGGTCCGACCACACCGGCCAGGGCCTGTCCTGAGGTGACGCCGAACGTGCCGATCGCGACCGCGATGGCCAGCTCGAAGTTGTTGCCTGCGGCAGTGAAAGCCAGGGTCGCGGTCTTGGCGTAGCCGAGGCCGAGACGGTGGCCCAGGGCAAAGGATCCACCGAACATGAGAAGGAAGTACGCGAGCAGGGGGAGAGCGATTCGCAGGACGTCGAGCGGCTGGCTGGTGATCGCATCGCCTTGCAGAGCGAACAGCATGACGATCGTGAACAGCAGACCGTACAGGGCGACCGGGCCGATCTTCGGCAGGAAGCGGCCCTCGTACCAGTCGCGGCCCTTGGAACGCTCTCCGATCGTCCGGGTCAGGTAGCCGGCGACCAGTGGGATGCCCAGGAAGACCAGCACACTCACCGCGATCGCCCCGACGGAGAACTCGGCGCTCGTGGTCTCCAGGCCGAGCCAGCCCGGCAGGAGCTGCAGGTAGAACCAGCCGAGCGCCGCGAAGGCGATGATCTGGAAGACGGAATTAATCGCGACCAGTACTGCGGCCGCTTCGCGGTCCCCGCAGGACAAGTCGTTCCAGATCAGCACCATCGCGATACATCGGGCCAGGCCGACGATCACCAGACCAGTCCGGTACTCCGGCAGGTCCGGCAGCAGCAGCCATGCCAGCGCGAACATCAGCGCCGGCCCGAGGACCCAGTTGAGCACCAGCGACGCGATCAGGAGGCGGCGGTCACCGGTGACCCTGGCGGTCTCGGTGTAGCGGACCTTGGCCAGCACCGGGTACATCATCAGCAGCAGCCCGATCGCGATCGGGAGACTCACCGAGCCGACCTTGACCGCGTCGAGGGCGTCGTCCAGGCCGGGGATCACCCGGCCGAGCAGCAGCCCGGCGCCCATCGCCAGCAGGATCCAGATGGCCAGGAACCGATCCAGGAAAGAGAGTTTGGCAACGAATGATCCGTCGTCGGTGGTCCTGGTCTCGGCTACGAGGTCGCTCACAGATTCAGCTCCAGCTGGGTCGGGGTGGTCACGAGTTGTCGGTCAGTTCGGCCAGCAGGGCCCGAACCCGGACGTCGATGTCGTCACGAATCCGCCGTACGACGTCAGCAGGCTGGCCGGCTGGGTCATCGATGGCCCAGTCGTAGTACCGCTTGCCAGGGAGTACCGGGCATGCATCGCCGCAGCCCATGGTCACCACCACGTCGGCAGCCCGGACGACGTCGTCGGTCAACGGTTTCGGGTAGGCGTTGTTCAGGTCGATGCCGAGCTCGTTCAGCATCGGTGCGACCGGCTCCTCGAGTTCGCCGCCGGGTTGTGATCCGGCTGAGCGGACGACCACCTTGCCCTCGGCGTGGTGGGTGAGCAGGGCTGCCGCCATCTGGGAGCGTCCGGCGTTCGCGACGCACAGGAACAGCACCTGCGGGACCGGACTGGTCACAGCACCCTTGGCGTGGGCCAGGGCGGTCAGCCGGTCGGTGGCGAAGTGTTCGGCCAGCGCGGGTAGGTGGCGCTGGACCTTGGCCGTGCGGAACAGTGCGACGTACGACTCGTGCACGTAGCGGTCGACGGTCTCGGGGCTGAAGACGCCGGCGAAACGGTCGGAGAGTCGTTCCGCGGCGCGCGTCAGTACGGTGTCGACATCGAGAAGAGCGAGGTCTTCCGCGGTCGTGGGCATGGCGAAGCTCCTGACGGTCGGCCGGTGGGCGCGGCCCACATTGATGTATGTCGATGAACAGCAGGTGAAGCGCGTCGGTCAGACCGTTGCTGTCGGCACCGACACCAGGGTCGACAGCCAGGTCAGCCGCTCAGGTAGTGGCCAGTAGTAGACCCAGGTGCCACGGCGCTCGCAATCGACGAGCCCTGCCTCACGGAGGACTCGCAGGTGGTGCGAGATGGTCGGGGCGCTGACGTCGAAGAAGCCGGTGATGTCGCACACACAGACCTCTTTCCCCGCCGAGGCGATGATCGACATCAAGCGGAGACGGATCGGGTCCGAGAGGCCTTGAAGACGGCTGAGCCGTCGGCGGCAGCGGCCGGGTCCAGCGGCGCAACCATGATCGGCGTGCAGCATCCACCGCTGCGCTGTTCGACAACCGCCTGATTCGACATGTGTCTATCTTGACTCTTATCGAAACAGGATGCAAGCTGGGCATCGCTGATTAGATGAAGATCAATGTTGTCCCGGCGGTGACCCGCCAGGCAACGAGGAGGCTGACAGATATGAACACGGCAGAGGCGACCGCCGGCGGATTCGCAGGCAGTCCGGCGGAAGCCTTCAATCCGCCCGCAGCAGGAAGCTGTTGCGGCAGCGCCCCGAGCAGTGAGACGACCTCAGAGGCGGCAGGCGGTTGCTGCGGCACCGATGCGCCTGTCGCGGCGGGCAGTTGCTGCGGATCGACCGCGGCGGCGGAGCCTGTCGCAGCCGGTAGTGGGTGCTGCGGATGACCGCGGCGTCGCCGGGGCCGGTCGTGGCCACGGTGGCCGGTCTCGACGACGCCTCCGTTGACCGGATGACGGCAACCGTCAAGGAGCTGGCCGCCGACCGGTACGTCGGCCGCCGGGTCGGGACCGTCGGCGGTCAGGCTGCCGCGCAGTGGCTGGCAAGCCGTCTCGAGGAGCTCGGCGCAACCGTTGCCCTGGACAACTTCCCGGTCACCGGCGTGAAGGAACTCCGCGCCACTCCAAGCCTGGTCTACAACAACCAGCCGCTGGTACACCGGCGCGACTTCGCCGAACAGCTCACCACGAGCGAAGTGACCGAGCCGTTGTCCGGCCCGCTGGCCGCAGAGACTGCCGATTCCTGGCAGGACCGCTGGATCGTGGTCCGAGCTGCCGATGTGGAGACGATCGCCCGGGCCTCCTCAGAAGGTGCAGCAGGACTGCTCGTCCCGCGCGGCGTCGACGAGGCCGGCTGGATGCCCAAGATGATCGCGGGACCGGCCACCGGCGAGATTCCCATCGTCTCGGTCCGCACCGATCTCCATGCCGAGTTGGCAGGTGAGGTCACCGTGACGATGCCGCTGCACACGATCACGGCCACGGGCACGAGCGTGCACGGCGACTTCGGTACTGCGGGCATTCGCGTGCTGTTGACCGCCCACTACGACGGAGTCGGTGACGACCCGGAGCAGCGACTGCCTGCAGCGGCCGACAACGCTTCTGGTGTCGCCGTCGCCCTTGAAGCGGCCCGCATCCTTGCCGCTGAACCTGGCGTCGCGTTGAGCGTGGCGTTGCTCGATGCCGAAGAGGCCGGTGCCCGAGGCTCAGCTCATCACGCGCCCCAGGTTCCGGCGGGAACGTACGTGATCAACGTCGATGGCGCGGCCCAGCTCGGTGATGCGGCCGCTGTCGAGGCAGGTGGTCCAGCCGAACCACTGCTGGCCGCCCTCGATCAGGCCGGCCGCCAAACCGGCGTACCGCTTCGGGCTGGCGCGATGGCGTCCGACAACCGTCGCTACGCCGCGGCGGGGCTACCTGCCGTCGGGATCGGGATGGGCATGCCCGGCTACCAAACTCCCGCGGAGACACCGGATCGCGTCGATCCAGGAACTCTGCTCGCTTCGGCCGGCCTCGTGCTGGCCACTGTTCGACAGCTCGTCAAAACCCCTGCACAGCTTGGAGAAACGCGATGAACCTCGTGGTAAAGGACCTGCCGGTCGTAGTGATCGGTGCGGGCCCGATCGGCCTCGCCGCCGCTGCTCACCTGTCCGAACGCGGTCTGGACTTCGTCGTACTGGAGTCAGGCCCGAACGTGGCCGCGGCGATCGACGAATGGCGGCACGTGAGGCTCTTCAGCCCGTGGCGCTACGACATCGACAGCGCGGCCCGGCGCCTGCTGGAGCGGGCGGGCTGGACAGCGCCCGACCTGGAAGCGTTGCCCACCGGCGGTGACTTGATCGACTCCTATCTCGGCCCGTTGGCCAAGTCGCCGGAACTTGCCGACCACATCCGGTACGACGGCCAGGTGGCTGCCGTGACCCGGGTCGGCTTCGACCGCATCCGTACTGCGGGACGCGAAGAGGCGCCCTTCCTCGTAAGGCTCGCCGACGGAAGCGAGATCCTCGCCGGTGCCGTGATCGACGCCGCCGGGACATGGCGCCGCCCGAATGTCCTTGGAGCTTCGGGAATCCCCGCACGCGGAGAAGCCGAGGTCGCCGACGGCATCTCACGTGCGCTGCCGGACGTGCTCGGCCGCGAGCGCAGCCGCTTCGCAGGCCGCCGTACTGCGGTAGTCGGCGCGGGCCACTCTGCTGCCACGACACTTCTCGACCTCGGCGAACTGGCGGACCAGGTCCCTGGCACCGAGATCGTCTGGGTCGTGCGGGGCGCGGACCAGTCGCGCACCTACGGCGGCGGGGACGGTGACGAGCTGCCGGCCCGTGGTGCCCTGGGCTCCAGGTTGCAGCACCTGGTGAAGTCCGGCCGGATCGAACTGGTCAGCAGCTTCAGGATCGAGGCTGCGGCGAAGACTCCAGACGGCCGCGTCGAGCTTGCTGCGGGGGAGCGGCGAGTGGTCGCGGACACCGTGGTCAACTCGACCGGCTTCCGCCCGGACCACGACGTGGTCTCCGAGCTGCGCCTCGACCTGGACCCGATCCTGGGATCGACCCGCGCGCTGGCACCGCTGATCGACCCCAACCAGCACTCGTGCGGAACGGTTCCCCCACACGGCGTCGACGAACTGGCGCACCCCGAACAGGGGTACTACGCGATCGGTGCGAAGTCGTACGGCCGGGCGCCAACGTTCCTGCTGGCGACCGGCTACGAGCAGGCCCGTTCGGTCGTCGCGGCCTTGGCCGGTGACCTGGACGCAGCCCGCGACGTCCAACTGCACCTGCCCGAAACCGGTGTCTGCTCTTCGAACCTCGCAGTAAGCGAAGCAGAAACTTCAGGCGGCTGCTGCGGACCCGCTCCCCAAGCAGTCTCCATCGCCGCGCCTGCCGGGCGTGGGCTGGCGACGGGAATCAGCGGAGGTTTGCTGACCGTCACCGAGACCAAGCCCGCCGGCCAGTCGGGCTGCTAGCGCTTGCCGGTCGGCGGGTTACTGCGGAGCGGGTAGTTCGCCGGTGACGAGGAAGATGACTCGGCGGGCCATCGAGACGGCGTGGTCGGCGATACGTTCGTAGTACCGGCCGAGGAGGGCGATGTCGACGGCGACCTCGACGCCGTGTGGCCAGGAGTCGTCCATCATGAGGCGGAACTGGCTGCTGCGGAGTTTGTCCATCTCATCGTCGGTGGATTCCAGCCGGTGGGCGGCCTCGACGTCGCGGGTCTGGATCACGTCGCCGGCCTGGTTCACCATCCGCTCGGCGACCCGTCCCATGTCCGCGATCACGCTCTGGAGTTCGGTTGGGATGGCGGGTGCCGGGTACCGCATCCGGGCGATCTTCGAGATGTGCGCGGCCAGGTCGCCCATCCGCTCCAGGTCCGCGACCATCCGCAGTGCGGCGACCAGCGTCCGCAGCTCGCTGGCGACGGGGGCCTGCCGGGCCATCAGGTCGAACACCTTCTCCTCGACGGCCTCGCCGCTGATGTCGAGCGTGGAGTCGGCGGCGATCACCTCTTCGGCAGTTCCGAGATCGGCGGTCAGCAGCGCGCTGGTCGAACGACGTACGGCCGTCGACACGCTGCGGGTCATCCGTTCGAGCTCGACCAGGATCTCGTCGAGCTGCTCGTGGTAGGTCTCGCGCATGGTGTCTGCCTCCGCTGACTGGGTGGGTTAATGCGCGGCGAGCCAGGCCTGCGCGGCTAGCTGGACGGCGTCCCAGGGACTGCCCAGCGGTGGTGTGTAGGACAGGTCAAGGTCGAGTAGCTGGTCGACGGTCAGGCCTTTGTGCAGTGCGACGGCGTAGGTGTCGACGCGCTTGGCGATCTCGGCGCCGTGAGTGCCGACGAGTTGAGCGCCGAGAAGCCGGCCCGTACTGCGGTCGCCGGTGATCCGGATGTCGATGGGAGTCGCGCCGGGGTAGTAGCGCTTGTGATCGTCGACGGTGGTCTGAACGGTCCGCGGCTCATATCCGGCAGCGCTCGCCTCCGCGTCTCGAAGGCCGGTTGCGGCCACTACCCGGTCGAAGACCCGGACGACCTGGGTGCCGACGATGCCGGCGAACTCACGATCACCACCCGCTGCGTTTTCGCCTGCCACGCGGCCCTGTTTGTGAGCGGTGGTGCCGAGCGGAACGTAGCTGGGCTCGGAGAGCAGTACGTGATGGGTGTGGACGCAGTCGCCGGCGGCCCAGAGGTCGGGGACGTTCGTCCGCATCCGGCGGTCGACGATGATCGTGCCGCGCCGGTCAACCTTGACGCCGGCCGACGCGGCCAGTTCGCTGTCCGGGGTGACTCCGCTGACCACCAGGACAGCATCCCCGCGACGGGTTCCGTCATCGGCCGTGACGACCAGCTGGTCACCATCGCGGTGGATCTCGGCCACGGTGGTACCGCAGCTGACCTCGACGCCGTGCTTGACCAGTTCTGCCGAGATGTCTTCGGCGAGTTCGCGGTCAAGGGTGCGGGGCAGGACGGTCTCCAGACGCTCCAAGACGGTGACCTCAAGGCCGCGGTTGGTGAGTGCCTCGGCCATTTCGATGCCGATGTAGCCCGCACCGATGATGATCACCTGGCGGGCGCCGCGGCGTACGAGGCCGGAATCCAGACGGCGAGCGTCGTCGATCGTGTGGAGCAGATGGACTCCGTCGTCAGGTCCGAGGGTGTCCAGGCCCGCGATGGGCGGTCGCAGTGGCTCGGCGCCCGTGCCGATGACCAGGCGGTCGTAGCCGAGCTCGACCTGGCCGCCGTCTGTCGTTGCGGTGACTACCTTCGCGTCGGTGTCGATGGCCGTGGCGAGGTGGTTAGTCCGGAGTGCGATGCCGGTTGCTTCGATCTCGGCGATGGTGCGGTGGGCGAGGTCTTGCCAGGCGGGGACCTCGCCGGACAGGTGGTAGGGGATTCCGCAGATGGAGAAGTTCGGGTAGACGTCCGCGACCAGCATCGTGACCTCGGTGTCGGGCGCAACCTCGCGCACCCTGAGGGCCGCGCTCACGCCCGCATCGCTCCCGCCCACAATCAGTACCCGCACAGACCTCAGCTCCCGTCGTCTCCGCCCGGCGACCCAGCCGGACCAGGCCAGGTCAGCAGACCGGATCGAACGCTGGTGGCCTCTTCAGCCATCATCCGGCAAACTCTTCACCCACGCTCGGTGCGGCGCCACCACCGGTCACCGATTCGGGTTCGGGCACGCTGAACTGGAGGCCGAGACCGCGGACGGCGCGGATCCAGCGGGGATTCTGGTCATCGTCGCCGAGTCGCTTGCGCAGCCGCATGACGTGCACGTTGAGCGTGTTGCTGCGGACGGAGGCGCCCTGGCCCCAGACGCCGTCGAGGACCTCTTGGCGGGTGAGAAGAGCCCCGACCCGTTCGGCGAAGAACCTCAGCAGCAGGAACTCCATCGGCGGTAGTTCTACTTGCCGGCCGTCCAGCCACATCTGCGGTACGGCGCCGTCCACCCGGAGCCGGCCGAGATCGATGGCCAACGGCCTGAGCTCGACCTGGTGCGCGGTCGGAGACAACGAGTTGACCAAGGCAAGCAGTTCGCGAACCCGAAACGGCCGCGGTATCACCGCGCTGGCACCGGCATTGTGTGCCCGGACGGTGAAGTCGGGGCAGTCGGCGCCGGCGCCGACCACGACGGGAAGTTGTGGATCGTCAGCGCGGATTACGGTGAGGAAGTCGATCGGATCCAGCAGCCCACCACCCGGACCGAGAATGACCACGTCCGGACTCAGCCGGCCGACCTGGAGCAGAGCCTCGGCAGGCTCCGCGCACACGTGCAGCTCGACAGGCTGACCTTCGATCGCCTTGACGAACTGGGCCACCTCCTCGCCGTTGTCGACCAGCAGGACGACGACACGGTGATGGACCTTCTCGGTGCCGGACAGGGAGGCGCGGCGCCGGGCATGGAACTGGGAGCTGTCCGACTCCCACGCGTTCACCACCGAACTGGTCATCGCTTTAGCCGAACCGGCCGGTGATGTAGGCCTCCGTGCGCTGGTCGGCCGGGTTGCCGAAGATCTTGCCGGTGTTGTCGAACTCGACCAGCCGGCCGGTGCGCTGGCCGTGCTCGTCGGCCGCCGCGGTGAAGAAGGCTGTCCGGTGCGAGACGCGCGCCGCCTGCTGCATGTTGTGGGTGACGATGATGATCGTGTACGTCTTGGCCAGATCGACCATCAGGTCCTCGATCTTGGCCGTCGCGATCGGGTCCAGCGCCGAGCACGGCTCGTCCATCAGGATCACCTCCGGGCTGGTGGCGATCGTGCGCGCGATGCAAAGCCGCTGCTGCTGCCCGCCGGACAAACCGAAGGCGCTCTGCTTGAGCTTGTCCTTCACCTCGTCCCACAAGGCGGCGCCATGGAGTGCCTGCTCGACCACATCGTCCATGTTGTCGGTCTTCATCCCGGTGACACGGGGGCCGTAGGCAACATTGTCGTAGATCGACTTGGGGAACGGGTTCGGCTTCTGGAAGACCATCCCGATCCGGCGCCGTACTTCGATCACGTCGACCCCGGGGCCGTACATGTCGACGCCGTGGAACCGCACGTCGCCGAAGACATGGGCGCCGGGGACAAGGTCGTTCATCCGGTTGAGGCAGCGCAGTACCGTCGACTTTCCGCAACCGGACGGGCCGATCAGCGCGGTGATCTCCTTGCTGCCGAAGAGCATGTCGACGCCGGAGACAGCGAGGAACTTGTCGTAGAAGACCTCGAGGTTCGCCAGCTCGATCACACCGTCTGGTTCGCCGGCCGGTACGCGGTGGTTGCCGCGATCTCCCAGCTCCACGTGGATCTGGTGCGGTGCGCCCGCCGCGCCGACGGTCTCGGGAACGGTGGCGAGGTCTGGTTCGACGTTGGTCATGGGGTGGTCTCCCGGGGTGTGCGTGCTCACCAGCGACGCTGGTAGCGGTTGCGCAGCCAGATCGCGACGGCGTTCATGGCCAACAGGACGACGATGAGCAGCAGGATCGCGGCGTACGCGAGATCGCGGAACGCCTGCCGGTCCTGCGGTACGAGGTTGTAGATCTGCACCGGCAGGGTCGTGTACTTCGACAGCACCCCGTCGGGGTTGAACGTGACGAACGTGGTGGCGCCGACCAGGATGAGCGGCGCGGCCTCACCGATCGCTCGCGACATCGCCAGGATCGAACCGGTCGCGATACCCGGTACTGCGGCCGGCAGGACCTGGCGCCAGGTGGTCTGCCACTGGGTGGCGCCCAGGGCGAGGGAACCGTCGCGGATCTCTCGGGGTACCGATCGCAATGCTTCCCTGGTGGTGATGATGATGACCGGCAGGATCAGCAGCGCCAGCGCGACTCCGCCCGCCATCACGACCGCGCCGATCGACACCGGGCCGCGGACGATAAAGCCGAGCGTCAGGATGCCGTAGATGACGGCCGGTACGGCAGCCAGGTTCTGGATGTTGAGCTCGATCGCCCGGTTCCACCACTTCGCCGGGTTCGCGTACTCCTCCAGGTAGACCGCCGCGGCGATTCCGAGCGGCATCGCGATAAGGGCCGTGATACCGCCGACCCACAAGGTACCGAGCAGGGCGCTCTGTACGCCTGCTGTCTCCGGCCGGATCTTGGACGGCTGCTTGGTGATCAGGTTGAGGTCGAGCCGAGCCACTCCTTTTTGGACGATGACCGCGAGCATGAAGAACAGGAACACGCAGATCAGGGCCAGGCACAGCCACAAGAGTCCGGCGAAGACCGCCGAAGCGATTCCGTCTCGCCGGCGGCCACCCGTCAAAGGGTTGGCGCGGGTCAATGTCGCAGTCGTCATCAGTAGACCTGCCTGTACTTGCGCACCAAACGGATGCTGGCCAGATTGATCAGCAGCGTGACCGCGAACAGCAGCGCACCCACGGCGAACAACGAGTAGTAGACGGGCGAACCCTGAGGCGCGTCACCGCTGGCGATCTGGGCGATGAACCCGGTCATGGTCTGGGCGCCCTCGCGCGGATCGAAGGTCAGCTGGGCCCGGCTGCCGGCGGCGATCGTGACGATCATGGTCTCACCGACGGCCCGGGAGATCCCGAGCACGATCGCCGCGACGATGCCGGACAAAGCAGCCGGGAACACGACCCGCAATGTCGTCTTCATCCGGTTCGCGCCGAGCGCGTACGAGCCCTGGCGCAGCGCCAGCGGTACCGCGGACATCGCGTCCTCACCCAACGACGCAACGGTCGGGACGATCATGAAGCCCATCACGATGCCTGGCGAGAGCATGTTGTGAATGGTGTTGAACTGCACCAGGTTGGCGAGGATCGGCGTGAAGATGGTCAAGGCCAGGAAGCCGTAGACCACGGTCGGGATGCCGGCCAGAACCTCGAGGACCGGCTTGAGCACCTTCCGGACTCGCTCGGAGGCGTACTCGCTCAGGTAGATCGCTGCGCCGAGCCCCAGCGGAACGGCGACCGCGAGCGCGATCACCGTCACGATCGCGGTGGCCACGACCAGCGGCAGCACACCCCAGGACTTGTCGTCCCAGACGAACTTGTTCCCGAACCCACCGGTCCACTCAGTCCCGAAGAGGAAGGCCCCGAGTCCGACATGAGTGAAGAACGTGACGGTCGGCGCGAGCAGCGAGACCACGATGCCGATCGTCACCGCGACCGACAACCAGGCCGCTCCGACCAGGATCACCTTGATGACACGTTCGCCGTACCGCGGGTGCTGCTGGCCCAGATCGATCGTCGACCCGCGCCAGGCCGGCGGCCGGCCGCTCCCGCTGGAGCGACCACCCGCCGTCTCTGCCGTGGAGCGGGACGTGGTCACGAACCGGCCTGAGCCTTCAGCTTGTCCAGTTCGGCCTTCGCCTTGGTCTTCTGCTCATCCGTCAGGGGCACGAACTTGGCGGCCTCGACGATCTCCTGGTTCTTCTCGAGGTAGAACTCGACGAAGCCCAGGACCTGCTTCTTGGCCAGGCCCTTGTCGGACGGGTAGATGAACAGCGGCCGCGAGAGCGGTGTGTAGCTACCGTCCTGGGCGGCTGCTACCGAGGGCTCGACACAGCCCTTGCCGCCGTCGACCTTGACCGCCTTCAGCTTGGCCGCGTTCTCCTCGAAGTACGAGAAGCCGAAGTAGCCGAGAGCACCCTTGGCGCCGGAGACACCCTGGACGGTGACGTTGTCGTCCTCGGTCGGGTTGTAGTCGGTGCGGCTGGCGCCTTCCTTGCCGTTGATCTCCTTGGTGAAGTAGTCGAAGGTGCCCGAGTCCGACCCCGCGCCGTACAACGGCAGTGGCTCCTTCGGGAACTTCGGGTCGACCTGGTCCCAGGTCTTCACCTGCGACTTCGGCTCCCAGATCTTCTTCAGCTGGGCGACGGTCAGGCAGTCGACCCAGGAGTTCTCCTTGTTGACCACGACGGTGAGGGCGTCGTTGGCGACCTGGATCTCGGAGAACTTCACGCCGTTTTTGGTGCACAGCGCCTTCTCCTCGTCCTTGATCTGCCGGGAGGCGTTGGAGATGTCGGTCTCGCCGGCGCAGAACTTCTTGAAGCCACCACCGGTGCCGGAGGTGCCGACGGCCACGTCGACGCTCTTCTGCTCCTCCTTGAACAGCTCGCCCGCGGCAGCGGTGAGCGGCTCGACGGTGCTGGATCCATCGACGACCACCTGCCCGGACAGCGCATCACCGCTGCCACCCCCGGCGGGCGTGTCGTTGTTGTTGCCCCCACACGCGGACAAGGCGAGTAGGGCAGCTGCCGATACGGCGAGGTAACGCATGTGCTTGACCGGGCGGATGACCACCGGGCAACCCTCCAGAGTTGGGCCCCGACGCCGTCGGGACGCAGCGACTCGTCACGCGTTCACGTAACAGTTAGATCGAAGATCTTCGATGTAAACGCCAGGTGAACGCGAAGTGATCAAGCACCTTCACATAGACGAATGTCGATGCACTGTCGGTGTAGGTGACGGACTGCCTCCGTTCGGTGACCATCGGCTCTTCGTTCATCTGATGGTCACCGAGTGGCCACCGGTGACTACATAGATGAGTGCTGATGCGGTTGTTAGTGTCGCCGCGACCGCTCAGAAACCGTTCTCCTTGAGGGGGATACCTCGCGATGACGCTTGCCAACGAGCCTCGCCGATTCCTGCCACTGGCCGAAGGCCACGGCGGCCGGAGCTCCATGACGTGCCTGTACCGCTGCGGCAATGCCTGCGCGCACCCTGCCCCGAACTCCTCCGAGAACGCGTACTTCGGTGACGCCGTCACCGCCGAGGTATCGCGGCGCGGGATCTTCAAAGCCGGAGCCGCCGGCGCGCTCGTCATCGGCGCCAGTGCAGTCGGCGCCACGCCGGCCGCGGCCGCCCCGACCGGAAGGGCCTCGGCCGCTGCTTCTTCAACCAAGCCCGCGTCCGGTGCCGGCCTGACCTTCAAGCCGATCCCGCCGAACACCCTGGACACGGTGATCGTCCCGAACGGGTACGACGACCAGGTGCTGATTCGCTGGGGCGACCCGATCCTGCCGGGCGCGCCGGAGTTCAACGTCGATCGGCAGAGCGCCGCTGCACAGGCTCGCCAGTTCGGCTACAACAACGACTTCCTCGTCGTGGTGCCGCTGGATCGCCGGTTCAGCCGCGGGCTGCTCGTGGTGAACCACGAGTACACCAACGAGGAGTTGATGTTCCGCGGGTACGCCGGGGGAGCGACCGCGACTGTGGAGCAGATGCGGATCGCCTTGCAGGCTCACGGCCTGAGCATGGTCGAGGTCGAGCGTGTCGACGGTACGGGTGAATGGCAGGTGGTCACTCGTGGCCGTCGCCGCTACAACCGCCGGCTCACCGCCACCACGCCGATGAGTTTCAGCGGCCCGGCTGCCGGATCAGCTCTGCTGCGGACGCAGGCCGACCCGGGCGGCGTACGGGTGCTCGGAACTTTGAACAACTGCTCGGGCGGCCTGACGCCGTGGGGAACAGTGCTATCGGGGGAGGAGAATTTCAACCAGTACTTCGTCGGAGCCGACGGCGCGCCCGCTGCCGCCAAGCCGGCCCTGGCACGGTACGGGATCGACATCTCCAAGCGCTATCCGTCGGGCAGTCGGTACTGGGACAAGGCCGACGCCCGCTTCGATCTGGCCAAGAATCCGAACGAGGCCAACCGGTTCGGCTGGATCGTCGAGATCGACCCATACGATCCCGAGTCGACACCGGTCAAGCACACCGCGTTGGGCCGGTTCAAGCACGAGGGCGCTGCCCTCGCGGTGGCCGACTCCGGCAAGGTCGCGGCCTATATGGGCGACGACGAGCGCTTCGACTACATGTACAAGTTCGTCTCGGACCGCAAGCTCCGCCAGGGCAGCAGCAAGTCCGACCGCGAGAACAACCGGCGTCTGCTGGAATCGGGCACCCTGTACGTCGCCGTGCTCGGCTTCACCAGTGCGAGCGAGATCGACGGAAGCGGCAAGCTGCCCAGCGACGGCGCCTTCAACGGAACCGGCCGCTGGGTCCCGCTGGTCCGCGACGGGAAGTCGCTGATTGCGGGCATGGCCGTCGACGAGGTGCTCGTCCACACCCGGCTGGCCGCCGACAAGGCCGGAGCCACCAAGATGGACCGGCCGGAGGACATCGAGGTCAGCAAGGTGACCGGCAAGGTGTACGTCGCGTTGACCAACAACTCCAACCGTGGCGCGGCCGGCCGGGCGCCCGCGGACGAGGCGGCGCCGCGCAACGCCAACAAGCACGGCCAGGTTCTGGAACTGGTCGAGGACGGTGACCACGACAGCGAGACGTTCAAGTGGTCGCTGCCGATCGTCTGCGGTGACCCCGCCGACCCGTCGACGTACTTCGCGGGCTACGACAAGACCAAGGTCTCGCCGATCTCCTGCCCCGACAACCTCGACTTCGATGCCCACGGCAACCTGTGGATCTCCACGGACGGCAACGCGCTGACCGACCACACCGGCACGAACTACCACGACGGCCTCTTCGCCGTCGCCGTAGAAGGGCCCGACCGGGGCAAGGTCAAGCAGTTCCTCTCCGTACCCCGTGGAGCAGAGCAGGCATCTGCCGCCGTACTGCCCGACAACCGGTCGGTCGTGGTGTCCGTGCAGCACCCCGGCGAGATCACCGGCGCGACCGTCGACCAGCCGGCCAGCACCTGGCCCGACGGCAACTTCGCCCGCCCGGCCGTAATCGTCACCTGGCGACCCGACGGCGGCGAGATCGGCGCCTGACTCTCGTTGTCAACTGCCCCGCCGTCCGGCCCGGACCGCGGGGCAGTTGCGTGAAGGGCCACCTCACATCGAGCAACCGTTGGATGAATAAAAAGTAGGTCGGTCCGGTTGCTGTGAGGGCAGCGATCTAGACTGCAGAAGTGAACAACCGTCGAAGCGCCGCGGCCAAGGCCGGTGCTCCAGCCGACGAGTTCACCCACCAGGTCACCGGCGTCGCGATCGAGCGCGAGGAGGCCGAACGCCTCGCCACAGTCCTGAAAGCACTCTCGGACCCCACTCGCCTCCAGCTCCTCGCCATGATCGAGGCCAGCCCGAACAGCGAAGCATGCGTCGCCGACCTGACCGAGCCCCTCGACCTCAGCCAGCCCACCATCAGCCACCACCTCAAGATCCTCGTCACCGCCGGCATCCTCGCCCGCGAAAAGCGCGGCCTCTGGTCCTGGTACTCCGTGGTCCCAGAGCAACTGGAAACCCTCCGCCGACTCCTACCCGGCCCAGCCTTCCTACAGCCCAGGCCCTGACGATCGGCTAGCCCTCTAGGCAAGGAATCGACGCTGGTCCGCGGCTCGCCAGCCACGACTCGTGGTGAGTGTCTACGACTGGGTAGCCGTGGCGGCTTCGCGCAAAGTCTTCTGGGTGGTTGCGAATGGTGCGTCACTCGTTCCCGGGGGCTGATCCCGGGTCGTTGTGGGCGTTCGACCAGGTCAGGCGTTGGGGGTTCCAGGTTGCGGTGTTCGAGTTCTTGTCGAGGGCGGGGTCGATGAAGGTGGCGACGAGTTCTGCTGCGGTCTGCGCGGTGAATGATTCAGCTGCTGGTACGCCTTTGGCTGTCTTGGGGTAGGTCCGGGTCCAGTCGGCGGGGATGTCGAAGTGTCCGAACGGATCGATGTCGCTGAGGTTCTGTTTGGCTGTGATCGCGTTCCGTAGCTCGTGCAGGGCCACTGTCTGGGTGCGCGCCAGCACGACGAGGTCGACCAGGTCCTTGACGCGGCTGCTGCGCTTCCCGCCGGGATAGTTGGTGTCCATGGTCGCGCAGACCTTGTCGGCGATCTGGTCGGCGACCGGATAGAGCCGGTAGGGATGAGTGACGAGTGCCCGGCGCAGATGGAGCCGGTTGGCCGGCTCGATCGCCTCGGGTCGACCGATCGGCGGCGGACCGACTACAACGTCGACCACGACCGTGTCGATCTGGGTGTCGTGGTCGACGTCGATGCAGGCGAAGACGTAGCGCCGCGTCGCTACTCCGGGCTGGTTGTCGCCGAGGCCGGTGGGCGCGGAGCGGATGAGCCGGAACGTGAGATGGTCGCCAAGGTCAACGTCGACCAGTTCGGTCAGGGCTCTCTCAGCCTCGGCGAGATTGGTCGCGTGCTGCGCTGCCAGATCCACGTCTTTGGTGGTGCGCGAACGGGGCACGCGGGCGAGCATGCTCATCCCGCCCTTGAGCAGCCACTCGGACTGCTCGCCCTGAGCGAAGACGCGCGTGAGGAACCGGTCGAACCGCGCCTGCCGAATCTTCGCGTCGACGCGGGCGGCGCTGACACCGGGGCCAGCTTGCTGCGCGGCCTTCTTCGCGGCGTCCTTGATCGCCAGCTCCAAGGATCGCCAGTCGGCGTAGCCCCCGTACTCAGTCACGGTCCCATCCTTGCGGGCTCACGCCGGCCAGATCGAACAGGTCGTTCGCCAGCGAGCCGCCGTCGCTCCGGCGCTGGGCTGCGATGGGGTCGAGGTAAGACGCGAACCGGTCGGGTGCCACCAGCTTGTCTGCACGCACGGCGTCACGCACGGCGCCGGCGACCAGGGACACGTCGGTTCCGAGTTCGACCAGGTCCGCGAGTGTTCGCTCGACGGTCAGCGTGGGGAGTCCCTGGACGGGGATCACCTCGTCACGGGTCAGTTGCCGGATGCGCAGTCGCACGCCGGGAAGCCGGGTTCCTTTGCGTGCAGGCACCATGAAGTCGAAGCCGTCGAGGAAGAAGTCGCCGATATCGTGAACGGTCGCCGCCGTGATGCCGGCCGCCACGATCGATGCGACACCGGCCCCGGTGCGTGGTGCGGTCGCTCCGCCAAGGGCCAGCCAGGTCGCGTAGAGCGCCTCGTGATCCTGTGGTGGTGCCCCGGCCATCCGGTAGACGCCCTGTGCAACACGCTCGATCGCGCCGGCTGACGCCATCCGGGAAAGCTGCTTGCGGGAGACACCGGCCGCCTCGGCCTGGGCAGTGGTGACCAGGCCCCACCGGTGTTCCGCGATGGAGCCGAGCCGAACCAGCGTCGCATCAGCCATAACAACTATTGTACCTAGTTTCCGGGACAAATGTTGTCTGCGACTCCTGCTGAGGCTGGAACCGGCGGTCTGTCAACGCCGCGGGCCAAACCTGCGATCGTGGCGGCCGGACTCGTGAAGCGGTTCGGATCTGGTATGACCGTTGCGGAGGAGACGTTCCAGCCGTCGGCGCCAGTGTGTTGGTGCTGCGGTGGCAAGTTCGAGGACCGTGATCTGGTGCGGCTGGGGGCTCATCCGGAGGTCGGGGTCTGTATCGGGTGCGCGAAGTACACCGCCTATAGCTAGGATTACTACCTATTCGCTTGTTGTAGGATAACTACTTATGAGGGCGGATGCGCAAGCCTTGAAAGGTCACCTCGACGTTCTGTTGCTGGCCACGCTGACCGACGGGCCGCGGCACGGCTATGCGATCAAGGAGGCCTTGCGTGACGGCAGCGGCGGCCGCTTCGACCTGCCGACCGGCACGGTCTATCCGGCGCTGCACCGGCTCGAGCGCGCTGGACTGATCAGCGGGTCCTGGTCGGTCGTCGACGGGCGTCGCCGGCGCAGCTACCAACTCACCGCCGATGGCCAGGAGAAGCTTGCCGGTGACCGAGCCAACTGGCGCGAGTTCGCCAGCGCCGTGACGACACTTTTGGAGCCGGGCCCATGGCCGGCCGTGACCTGATCGA
>NZ_AQUZ01000093.1 GCF_000372465.1 Kribbella catacumbae DSM 19601 | reverse complement strand
GATTCCTGCCGAGATGGCTCGACGCATCGCCGCCGACGGCACCTGGCGGCGCATCCTGACCGACCCGGTCAACGGGACCGTGCTCGAGGCCTCGACCACGCGGCATGACCCCGGGATGCTCGTATCGGAGACCTTGCTCGCAGCCCACCCCGTCTGCGATTGGGTGAACTGCAACCGGGCTGCTCGTGAATGCGACCGCGACCACGGCGTCCCCTTCGCCCAGACCGGAGTCACGAGACTGGCAGACCTCCGCAACTACTGCGAACTGCACCACGTCATCAAGGACACCCCCGCCTGGGGCTGGGCCGCCACCAACAACCCAGACGGCTCCACCACAGTCACCACACCAACCGGCCACCGCTACACCACACCACCCGCTACCCCCGGGCTCATCCACAAACCAACACCACCCCCTGAGCCCGACGAACCACCACCCTTCTGACACACCGCGCTCGCGGCGACGAGGAGGCCGGTACGCCGCGCAAGCAGGCGATCGCAGACGTCGCCAAGCGGTTCGGCGTACCGAAACGGACCGTGTACGACGCAGTACTGGCCGCCCGCCCACCCAAGTAACGCTGTCGGCGCCGCCTGGTAGATCAAGAGGGGTGATCACCAGCGAGGAACTCGAAGCCTTCATCGTCCGCGCCAAGGCCGCCAGCTACGTCGGCGACGGCGATCTCCGCTTCACCGACGGCGACCTTGAGTACTGCGACAGCTACTTCGGTGGCGCCGACTTCCCCGGGCAGGAGGTCGTCTGCCTGGGACCGACTCCGATCTGGGGCATGAACTACTACGGATACCTCCTCACCCCGGACGTGCTCGACGTCGAGGGTGCCGAGCGGATCGAGACCGCAGCCGGGACGACGGCGTACCGGCTGAGCTACCACGGGGGCCGGATCCTCGTCTGAGACCCTGGTAAATCGGCCCTACCCCGCCCACTACCCTTTAGGCATGTCCGAGAAGGCCTTTTACGTCACCACCCCGATCTACTACGTCACGGCGCCGCCGCATATCGGTAGTGCTTACACGACGGTGGCTGGGGACGTCCTGACCCGTTGGCACGCTCAGCGTGGTGAGCGCAAGTGGTACCTGACGGGTACCGACGAGCACGGCGAGAAGGTGATGCGCAGCGCTCAGGCACAGGGCATGAGCCCGCAGGAGTGGACGGACAAGCTGGTCGAGGAGTCCTGGAAGCCGGCCTGGGTCGACGTCGACATCGACTACGACGACTTCATCCGGACCACCGAGAAGCGGCACACCGAGCGGGTCCGCGACTTCTGGCAGACGCTCTACGACAAGGGCGACGTCTACAAGGGCGAGTACGAGGGCCTGTACTGCGTCGGCTGTGAGGAGTTCAAGCTCCCGGCCGACATCAGGACCGACGAGGACGGCACCCAGCGGTGCATGATCCACGGCACCGAGCTGGAGACGGTCTCGGAGACCAACTACTTCTTCCGGCTCTCGGCGTACGCCGACAAGCTGATCGAGCTGTACGAGTCGCAGCCGGACTTCGTCGCGCCGGCCAGCGCCCGCAACGAGGTCATCTCGTTCGTGAAGCAGGGCCTGCAGGACCTGTCGATCACCCGGTCGACCTTCGACTGGGGCATCCCGGTCCCGTGGGACGAGGACCACGTCCTCTACGTGTGGATCGACGCGCTGCTCAACTACGTCACCGCCGCGGGCTACGGCACCGACCCCGAGCGGTTCGAGCAGCTCTGGCCGGTCGACGTGCATCTGGTCGGCAAGGACATCCTCCGGTTCCACGCGGTGATCTGGCCGGCCATGCTGATGGCCGCGGAGGTCGCGGTACCGAAGCAGGTCTTCGCGCACGGCTGGCTGCTGGTAGGCGGCGAGAAGATGAGCAAGTCGAAGCTGACCGCGATCGCGCCGAAGGAGATCACCGACCACTTCGGCTCGGACGCCTTCCGGTACTACTTCCTGCGCACGATCCAGTTCGGTTCGGACGGCTCGTTCTCCTGGGAGCACCTGAACGCCGTCTACACCTCCGAGCTCGCGAACGGCCTGGGCAACCTGGCCAGCCGGGTCGCGGCGATGGTGACCAAGTACTTCGACGGCGAGCTGCCCGAGCCGTCGGACCACGGCCCGGCCGAGCAGGCGCTGGCCGACAAGCTCGCCGAGACGGTCGCCAAGGCGGACCAGGCGATCGACACCCTCGCGTTCCACGACGCGCTGGCGGCGATCAACGACCTGGTCGGCGCGGTCAACGGCTACGTCTCCGAGCAGGAGCCGTGGAAGGTCGCGAAGGACGAGTCCCAGAAGGCCCGCCTCGCCACCATCCTCTACACCTCAGCCGAGGTACTGCGCGCTGTCGCGGTCCTGCACAACCCGACGATGCCGATAACAGCCGCCAAGCTCTGGACCCTCCTCGGCGCCGAAGCCAAACTCGGCCCCCTCGCCGACCAGCGCATCCAGGACGCCGGCACCTGGGCCCAACTCCCGGTCGGCTCAGTCCTGGTCAAGGGCGACTCCCTGTTCCCCCGCCTGGCGGACTCGGAGGCCTGAGGGACCCCAGGATAGTTACATTGAGGATAGTATCTTGAATGATACTATCCTCAATGTAAGTCTTTGGGTCTGCGCTGGATGGAGGAGCGATGGATCGCTTCATCGGACGAGATCGCGAACTCAAAGTGCTCCGCGATGCCCTCGCCCAGGTCCGTACAGCCAAGAGTGCGGTGCAGCCCGGCCAGTGCCTTCTGATCCGCGGCCGCCGCCGGGTCGGTAAGTCCAGCCTGGTCGAGGAGTTCCTCCGGAAGTCGGAGGTGCCATCGATGTTCTTCACGGCAGCAGGTCGCTCGGCTGAGAGTGAGCTTGCCGAGCTGGCCGAGGTGGTCGCGGACTCCACCCTGCCGGGCCGGCAGCTCTTCGCCGAGGAGATGCCGAATCAGTGGCCCGCGGCGCTTCGGCTGCTGGCCGAGCTGCTGCCTGATGATCAGCCGAGTGTTCTGGTGATCGATGAGGTTCCCTATCTGATGGATCGCATCGATGCCTTCGAAGGCATCCTGCAGCGGACGTGGGATCGGTTGCTCAGCCGCAAACCCGTGCTGCTTGTGCTGGCTGGCTCCGACATTTCGATGATGGAGTCGCTCAACAGCTACGACAGGCCGTTTCATCAGCGCGGCCGGGAGATGGTCGTCGGACCGCTCACGCCGGCCGACCTGGCGGAGATGCTCGACCTCGAACCGGCCGCGGCCTTGGACGCGGCACTTGTGACCGGGGGCTTGCCGCTGATCTGCAGGGAATGGCGGCGAGGCGCTTCGATGGTGGAGTTTCTCCGCAAGTCGCTGGGGGATCCGACCTCAGCCCTGCTTGTCTCCGCCGAACGATCGCTGGCTGCCGAGTTCCCGCCACAGGCGATGAGTGGCGAGATCCTTCGTGCGGTGGGCAGCGGCGAGCGGACCTTCAGCAATATCGCCCGAGCCGCCGGTGGGCTGAACCACACCAGCCTGACCAGGGCGATGCAGGTCCTGATCGACAAGCGAGTAGTTGCCGCCGAGTTGCCGGTGTCCCTGCGACCGTCGAAGGAACGCCGGTACCGGGTGGCGGACCCCTATCTGCGGTTCTGGCTGAAATTCCTCGACCCGCACATGGCTGAGATCGAGCGGTTACGCGGAGACCTCACGCTGGTACGGATCAAGGAACAGTGGTCCAGCTGGCGAGGCCGGGCCGTGGAGCCGCTGGTACGGGAGTCGCTCGCCAGGATCCTGCCGGTCGGTGAACTCCCCGCAGCACCCGTCGTTGGCGGCTACTGGACCCGCAGCAGCGATGTCGAGATCGACCTGGTCGGTGCCGATCGCGAGCCGGTGGCGAAGAAGCTGCTGTTCCTGGGGTCGATCAAGTGGCTGGAGAACAGCCGGTTCGATGCACACGATCTCGCTGCTTTGCACAAGCACCGCGCGGCCCTGACCGACGATCCTGTTCCGCTGGTCGCGGTCTCGCGTGCGGGATTCGACAGTTCTGGGCTCGCCGCGACTCTCGGCCCGGCGGACCTGCTGGCGGGTTGGTCGGCGACGGTCTAGTTCGCGGTGGCGTGGAAGACCGCGGCGGCCTCGCCGCGCGAGGCTACATGATCTGGATCGCGCTCGCCAGCGTCTCCGCCTCGGGCGCCCCGCTCGACTCCATGCCCTCGGCGTACGGCGGTTGATGCGTCCACCCGTCCTGTCCTTTCGGACGGTGGGCAACTGTCCGGACGGACGGCCGGGAATACCCGCCGATCCCGGAGCATTGAACTGAACGAGGTGGCCGGTGTGGTCGACGAGCTCGGTGAGGGCGTGACCGAGTTCGCCGTCGGCGACGAGGTCGTCGGCTGGGCCCAGGGTGGCTCGTACGCCGAACACGCGATCGCCGGCATCGTCGCGAGGAAGCCGGCCGACCTCCCGTGGGAGCAGGCCGTCGCCATCCCGATCGCCGGTGAGACCGCTGCCCGCGTACTGCGTGAGCTCGGCCTGAAGGAAGGCGAGACCCTGCTGCTGCACGGCGCCGCCGGTGGCGTCGGCTCAGTTGGCGTCCAGCTCGCGGTCGCCCTCGGCGCCACCGTGATCGGTACGGCGTCCGAGGCCAACCAGGACTACCTCCGCGAGCTCGGCGCGATCCCGATCGCGTACGGCGACGGCCTGGTCGACCGGGTCAAGGCCGTCGCGCCGCAGGGCGTGGACGCGCGGCGCACGAGACCAGCGAGGCCGGCCACAACCGCGGCAAGCTCGTCATCCTGCCCTAGTAGGCGAACCGGGAGGACGGCGTCGGTACGTCGTCCAACCGTGGATCGAAGCGCTCCACGAAGTCGACTCCGGCCGGGATCTCGATGCTCGCCGTCGAGGTCCAGCCGCGGGTCAGGGTCGGGAAGTCCGGCACGTCCGGGTGGTAGTGCGGCTTCCCGGTCCCCAAAGCGTCGACCGCCATCGGTGAACTGACCGCCTGATACCTGAAGTCGGCCGACAATCGCAGCTGCCGGGTCATGTTCGGCATCGCGCCGTGCACGGTCAGGCTGCTGAACAGCAACACATCACCAGGCTGGTACGACGTGGTCCGCCACTCGGGGTGGTTCTCATCCGCCTCGGCCCGCATCATCCCCGGCCCGTCAGACGCCTTCACCGGCAGTACGCCGAGCCGCGGCGACCCGGCGAACACCCGAAGCCCACCGATCTCCGGCGGAGCGGCACTCAACGGCAGCCAGGTCGTCAACGTGTCGATGCACCCCTGGATGAACCGGTAGTCCTGATGGATCGGCGTCGGGTTGGCCCCCGGCGACGGCGGCGCGATCCGGCAGATATGCGCCGGATGCGCGAACGCCTCCTCCCCGAGCAGCCGCTCCGCCAGCCCCAGCAGCTCAGGCCGAATCGCGAGCGCGTGAAAGGCCTCGGTGCTCTGGATCGCCGTGTACGCACCGAAGAAGCCGGCTGACCCTTCCTCTACTGCTCGGTCCGAGGCGAGCAGCTCGTCGGACGAGGACCCAGGCGCGGTCCAGTGGCTGTCGGCAAGGATCCGCGCGATCTGGCTGCGCACATCGTCGATCACCGACGCCGGCAACAGCCCGCGGAAGAACAGGTACCCCTCTGAGGCGAGGCGCTCGCGCAGTACCAGCGGGTCGTCTGCGACGGGCAGGGAGTCGAGTAGCTCTTTCACTTGTCGTTGCCAATCTTGTCCATGGTGGTGGCGATACCGGGTACTTCGGTCTTGTTCAGGTAGAGGTTGTTCGCGGTCTTGTTGATCTCGGCAACCTTCGCGGTCCAGCCCTCGGCGATCGGCATGTTCACCGTGCTGCCCGCCGCCGAGTCGAGGAACGGCTGGACGTCGATGCCCTTCTTCTTCCAGTACGCCGCGTAGCCCGCGCCCGCGTCGTTCAGCGCGGGGATGATGTACCCCGCGTCGCCCATCAGCTTCTGCGCCTTCTCCGAACCGAGGAAGGCGATCAGCTTGCCGGCCTCGTCCGGATGCTTGGTGCGGGCGAACATCACCTCGGCCAGCCCGTTGATCACCACAGTGCGACCGGCCGGTCCGGCCGGCAGCGCGGCGACTCCGATCGGGAACTTCACCTCGGGCAACGCGTACGGCAGCAACGCGTTGTTGGCCGGGAACATCGCGACCTCGCCGCGGTAGAACATCTCGGTCGCCTGACCGGTCGGCGGGTTGGTCCGGGTGCCGTCGGGCGAGACTTTCCACTTGAAGATCAGGTCCCGCGCCCACTGCATCGCCTCGATCGACTTCTGTCCGGCGAAGTCGAAGGTGCCGTACGGCTTGTCCATCGCCTTGCCGCCGTTGGAGGCGATCCAGTTCAGCCATTGCGTCTGGCTGTGGTTCCAGGAACAGAACCCCCACTGCTTGTCGCCGACCGTCAGCTTGCGGGCGATCTCGAGGAAGTTGCCCGAGCCGTCCGGCGCCCAGGTCAGCTGGTCGGGCATCGTGATGCCGGCCTTGCTGACGAGCGCCTTGTTGTAGAGCAATCCGACGACCCCGAGGTCCTTCGGCATGCCGAGCTGCTTGTCCTCGAACTTGTACGACTGGACGACGTTCGGGTGGTACGAGTCGAGCTTGAGCCCGGCCTTGGCGATCACGTCGTCGAGCGGCGCGAGCACCCCCTTGCCGGCCAGGTCGGGGAAGTTCTCGACGGTCAGCCAGAAGACGTCCGGCGCCTTGCCGCTGGCGAGTTCGGTGGTGAGCTTGGTCCAGTACTGGTCCCAGGGCAGCACCTCCATCCGGACGGTGATGTCCGGGTTCTCGGCCGTGAAGGCTTCGAAGACCTTTTTGTAGCCGACTTCCTGCTGCTCGTCCCAGAGCCGGTAGACGAGTTCGGTCTTACCGCCGCTGCTCGCTTTGTCGGTGGACGAGCCACAGGCGGTCAGGCCGCCGAGGAGACCAGCCGCGCCGAGCAACACAGTCCGTCGTGACAGGGACGGCGTAGATTTGAACCGGGACATGATGCCTCCGAATTACTTGAGCCCGGTCACCGCGACCGAGCGGACGATGAAGCGCTGGAAGAAGATGAACAGCACCAGCAGTGGAGCCAGCGCGATCAGGCTGCCGGCCATCACGGCGTTGTAGTCGACGCCGATCTCGCTTTTGAACAAGGCGATCCCGACCGAGAGCAGCCGCTTGTCCTCGCTGCTGGTGATGATGAGCGGCCAGAGGAAGCTGTTCCAGTTGGCGACCACGGCAAGCGTCGTGACCGTGACGAGGATCGGCTTGGACAGCGGCAGCACGATCGAGAGCAGCGTCCGGACCCGGCCGGCGCCATCGATCCGCGCGGCGTCTTCCAGATCGGCCGGGATGGTCCGGAAGAACTGCCGCAGCAGGAAGATCGCGTACGGCGTACCGAGCATGGTCGGCAGCATCAGCCCGGCCCAGGTGTCGACGAGCCCGAGCTCCTGCATCATCAGGTAGAGCGGGATCATCGTCACCACCGGCGGCACCATCAATGTCGACAGATAGACCCAGAACAAGACATCCCGCCCCGGGAACGACAACCGCGCGAACGCATAAGCAGCCAGTACTGCGAACAGCAGTTGCCCGGCCGTGATCGCAGCCGTGACCGCGACGGTGTTGACCAGATATCCGCCGAAGCCCGACGCGAACAGCCGGTCGAAGGCCGCCGTGCTGGGCGGCAGGCCCGGCTCCCACGGCGCCGTCTCGAACAGTTGCCCAGGGCCCTTGAACGCGGTCAGCAGGGTCAGGAAATAGGGGAAGATCGCGAACACGCAGCCGGCCACCAGTACGCCGTACGGCAGGATCCGGAATCTCGACATCGTCACCACCTCAGGAGAAGTCGTACGTCGTGCGACGCTCGAAGTAGACGAACTGGGAGATCGTGACGACCAGGATCACCACGAAGAGCAGGACCGAGATCGTCGAGGCGTAGCCGAAGTCGTACTTGCGGAACGCCTCGTCGTAGATCAGGTACGTGGCCACCTCGGTGCTGTTGCCGGGGCCGCCCTCGGTCATCACGAAGATCGTGTCGAAGGCCTGGAACGAGCCGATCACGTTGGTGATCAGCACGAACAGCATGGTCGGCCGGAGCAGCGGCAGGGTGATGGCGAAGAAGTGTGCGACCGGCGAGGCGCCATCCAGCGCCGAGGCCTCGCGCAGGGCGGCCGGGATGTTCTGCAACCCGGCCAGGAAGAAGAGCATGTTGTACCCGGCGAACTGCCAGATGTGCACCGCCGCGACGCTCGGCATCGCCAGCAACGACGAGGACAGCCAGGCCGGGCCGTCGATCCCGAAGACGGCGAGGAACTGGTTCAGCGCGCCGCGGCCGGGGTCGAAGATCCAGGTCCAGACCAGGCCCATCGCGACCGGGGTGGCCATCCACGGGATCACCAGGAGCGCGCGGAAGTACTTCATCCCGCGCAGTTTGCGGTTGACCAGCAGGGACAGCAGCAGCGACAGGATGGTTGTCCCGGGCACGCAGATCAGGACGTAGTACAGGGTGACGAGGAAGGAGTGCCAGACGTCGGAGTCGCTGAAGAGCTCGCGGTAGTTGGCGAGGCCGATGAACTCCGGGGTGGCCAGCAGCTTCCAGTCGAACAGGCTGAGCACGATGACGATCAGGACCGGCGCGAGCAGGAAGCCGAGGACGCCGACCAGGCTGGGGGCGAGCATGGCGTAGCCGGCCAGCGTCTGCCTTTGCCGCTGAGCCTGGCGGCCTCGGCGGGGTGCGGGTTTAAGCATCGGGATCCTTCAGCGGATGGGGCCGGGGCGAGCTCGGGGTGAGCAGTTCCCGGGTGCGATCGAGCCCCCACGGGTCGAGCGCGCCGATCGGATCGCTGGACATCCGCAGTCCCGGCGAGGCTTCGATGTGATCGGCCCATCGCTCGCGGTCCTGGATGTCGGGCCGCACGATCAGGCAGTCGGAATCATTGGCCCACCAGCGGCCGTGCAGGAACTCGCGCGCGATCGAGGTGGACCGGGCGCCGCGCTGGCCGGGCTGGCTGATGTCGCCCGACGGCGGGTCGACGAGCGGGTCGGTGTCGGGGGAGATCCGCATGCAGTCGACCAGGCCGAGGCTCGGCAGGATCGGGGCGCCGCAGCCGTGCAGGATCCGGTTCGGTCCGACGGCCGCGCGGAGCAGTCGCAGGCCGTGCCGGTAGGCGGCGATGCCGTCGACCTGCTCGTGTCGCCGGCCTTCGATGGCGCCGGCGTACAGGAAGTCGAGTTTGAAGTGGTCGTAGCCCTGGCGGCAGAGCTCGGTGAACACGTCCTGGAGATGTTGCGCGGCGCCGGGGTGGGTGACGTCCAGGACGAGCTGATCCTGGCCCCAATTGGTGCCGGCGGTGATGCCGGGCACCAGCCACTCGGGATGCAGCCGAGCCGTCTCGCTCTTGCTACCGACCAGGAACGGCGCCACCCAGATTCCGGCGCGTCTGCCGCCTGACCGGATGTCGGCAGCGAGCCGGACCGTGGAGCCGAAGTCTTCGCGCGGGGTCAGCCAGTCGCCGATCTCCGCTTGGTATCCCTCGTCGAGCAGAACAAGGTCGATGCTGAGGTCCTGCTGGTCGAACTGCCGTACCTCGGTCATCACGTCCCGCTCGGTGACCTTGCCCCAGTACCCGTACCAACTGCACCACGACGGCCCGAACACCCGTACTGCGTGGTCGACGGACCCACGCGCCGCGGAGAACCCGTCAGCCCAATCAGCCAAGGCCTGGTTCGCGTTTCCGTACTCACCAGCGCGAACCGTCACGTCACCATCCGCCGAAACCACAGCAATGTCTCCGCGCAATTCACAGCGAATCGACGGCACCCGATCCGGCGACGATGCGCCGAACACAGTCACTTCCTTGCCGGTAGCAACAGCCAGCAGCCCCTCACCCTGAAAGCCTCGCTGGCTCACCCCGGGCCGGTAGGCCATCACGTGGTGGTTGGGCGCGGTCGGCCGAGGCGGCTGGGCGGTCAGGGGATACCAGCCGCTCGGGCTCCAGGACTGCCAGCCGTGTTCGAAGACCAGGGTGGCGGCGTCGATGGGGAGTTCGGTGACGGGGACGAAACCCACGGGGATCCTCGATTCACTGGGCTACAGGATCTTGCTGTTGTGTGGGTAATCTAAGGACCTGCGTGAAGGGTGCACTATGACAGAGCCTGCTGATTTCGAGCACGATCTTGCTACCCAGGTCCTGATCGAGCTGTACAGCGAGATCCCGCCGCCGAGCAAACTGGTGACCGGGCACTTCCACAGTGGCGGCGACTACCGAGTGGTCCGGCCGGACGGCGTCGGCAGCTGGTACCTGCTCTACACCGCGGGTGGCACCGGGCAGTTCCAGATCGCTGGGGACAGGCTGACGCTCCGTCACGGCGACCTCGTGCTCGTCGGCCCAGGGACGGAGCACGATTACGGCACGGTCGGCACCTACTGGGAGACGTGGTGGGCGCACTTCCAGCCGCGGCGGGAGTGGCACGCCTGGTGGTCGTTGCCGCAGGCAATGCCGGGGCTGTCCTACGTGCGACTCACCCGGCCGTCGGAGACCGACCGGCTGGTGTCCGCGTTCGCTCGACTGCACCGCGACGCGCAGCTCGCCGGCCTGTCACCCACCGGCGACACCGAGTTGCATCTGCTGGAGAAGAACCTCGCGGTGCAGCTGACGATGAACGGCATCGAGGAGGCGCTGCTGATCGCGACGAGCAGTCTGCGCAAGGACACCCGGCAGCTCGATTCGCGAGTGCAGCTGGTGCTGGACGCGGTCACCTCCGACCCGTCCCGGCCGTACACGCTGACCAACCTGGCAGGGCTGGCCCAGGTATCGGTGTCGAGACTCGCCCACCTGTTCAAGGACCAGGTGGGCGACTCGATCATGAACGTCGTCGTCGGGCTGCGGCTCCAGCGTGCCTCCGAGTTGCTCGGTGCGACCGACATGTCCGTGGCGCAGATCGCCCGCGCGGTGGGCTTCGAGTCACCGCACTACTTCAGCCGGCAGTTCGGGCAACGCTTCGGGCTCTCGCCGACGAAGTACCGGCAGGAGGTCAGGAGCCCGGAGTTAAAGCAATATTGAGTTCGGTCGCCGCCGCATAGTCCGCGCCGCCTTCGAGGCCGATCAGCCGGACGTAGCGGGCCGCAGTGCCGGTTGGGAATCGGGCGAGTTTGGCGTCGACCGTGCCGTCCCAGTTGCCGGTGGCAACTGATTGGAAGACGATGCCGTCGGCACTCACCTGTACGTCGTACTTGGAGATCCGTCCATTCGGTACTGCGGCGTCCTGGCGCGGCGTGTAGACGAGCGCCTCGATCGACCGCGTCGTGCCGAGGTTCAGGGTGATGTACTGCGGCAGCGGTGCGTGCGGGCTCCAGTTGGAGTGCCACATCGTCGTGCAACTGCCGTCGAGCGCAGCCGCGGCGCTGTAGCTGGCCGAGCCCTGGCTGGTCGCCGTGGCCGTCATCTCGTTCTGCGGCAACAGCGTCAACGGACCGAACGGACCGTCGACCGGCGGCGGAGTACCCGGGATCGCTGTCACCCGACCGAGCGCTGGCGCCGTGATCGACTGGCTCCTCCGCAGGTGGTTCAGGAAGACCTCCTGGCCCATCCGCGGCGCCCGGACGAGATCCGTGTACTGCCCGAAACCCGGATACCCGTACTGCGTTCCATGCAAGGGCATCGCCGCGCTGGTCGCCACCCGATAGGTCTTGCCGAGCTCCAACCGCTTGCCACGGATGAACACCTTCGCCGGATCGACCCGATCGCCCACCGGCTTGCCCAGGTCATAGGTGTAGCGGACCTGGTCGGAGACGGCGAGCGAGGACAAGCGCCGGCACCCGTACGCCGGTGGAATCCATTGCTGCTCGAGGATTTCCTCGACGGTCGAGCCCTTGAGCGCCAGCGTGGTGATGGGGGAGATCCCGACGACCGGCCAGGCAGCGCCGAATGGGACAGTGCCGGCCTTGAGCCCAGCCGCGATCACATCGACACCCAGGTCGGCGGGCACCAGCGCGAAGTCGGCGGCACCGTCAGCGGTGTGGGCGGCCTCGGAGCGATAGAGATCAGCGACCAGGTTGCCGGTGCGGCTCTCCGCGGTCTTCGAGAAGTCGAGATCGCGGTCGAGCTTGGCCAGCGGCTGGCCCTGCCGAACCTTCCACTTGTCCATCCAGTACTTCACGATCTTCTGGACGGCCGGGTCGGGCGTGAGGTCCTTGGTGACCGCGTGGTTGGCGGCTTTGGTTGCCGAGCGGATCACTTCGCCGGTCGCCGGGTCGAGGGAGAGGTTGACTTCGCCGAGCAGCCGGCCGTGGTTGGACGCCTCCAGGACGGGCCGCGGTACGCCGTTCGGGTCGGGGATCATGCAGTTGAAGGCGGTGTGCCAGTGGCCGCCGAGGATGACGTCGATATCGGGTGACATCGCTCGCGCGGCGTCGAAGATCGGCCCGGTCGGGTTCTTGCAGTCGTTGAACAGCCCGCCCTGCTGGCCGCCTTCGTGGATGCTGACAGCGATCGCGTTGACGCCTTGCGCCTTGAGTTCGGCTGCGGCGCGGTTGGCCGCCTCGACGAGCCCCTGGAATTCCAGGCCGGCCTGCTTGATGGACAGGGTCTCCGTCGGCGTACCGGGGAATCCGAGCCCGATGACGCCGATCCGCGCCGTACCCGCCTGCGCGATCCAGTACGGCGGGAGTACTGGCTGTTTCGAGTCGGCATTCACGACGTTGGCTGCGTGATAGGCGTAGTCGGTGCCGTGGAACGGCCGACCGGTCGAGTCCGGGAAGCAGGTGTCGAAGCCGGGCTTGCCGTAACACGCGCCCGTCACCATTCGCCGCAGGAACGGCAGTTCCCGGTCGAACTCGTGGTTGCCCGCGACATCGAAGTCCATCCCGAACGCGTTCAGTACTTCGATCGTCGGCTCGTTCGCGAAGGCCTGGGTGTAGTCCGGCCAGCCGCTGAACTGGTCGCCCGACCCGATCAGGAAGCTGTTCGGCTGCCCGGCCCGGAGCTTGTCCAGATGCGCCTTCAGGTACGCCGCGCCGCCGACGGCGAGACTGCCCGACGGGCCGGCGATGGTCAGGTTCTCCGTCTCGGACAGGTAGCCGTGCAGGTCGGTGAGGCTGAGCAGTTGCACGGGGATCGGCGCGGCGGCCGCCTCGGTGGGTACTGCGACGGCGGTGGTCAGCAGCACGCCCGCCAAGGCGAGAACGGCGCTGAGTCGGGGCTTCCTGGGCATGGTTGCTCCTGTCGTCGAGCGGGTACCGAGACGCTAGCCAGCCGGACGGCACCCCCGACATCACCTGTGTTGCTGAGTTCCAGCACGATCCGGCTGTGGTGACGCTTTTCTACAAGACCTGCACGACGCCCCGTTGTACGGTCGGCGAAAAGCAGATCGACGGGAGTTGGACACCATGGCCGATTACGTGGCCACCGCGGAGACCGAGATCAGCGCTTCGCCCGAGCAGGTCTGGGACGTGCTGACCGACCCGGAGCAGATCAGGAAGTTCATGTTCGGCGCCGAGGTGAAGACCGACTGGCAGGAAGGCAGCCCGATCACCTGGGAAGGCGTGTACGAAGGCAAGGAGTACACCGACAAGGGCGAGATCCTCGCGGTGGAGAAGGCCCGGCTGCTCAAGGTGACCCACTACAGCCCGCTGGGTGGGCAGCCCGACGTACCGGAGAACTACCACACGCTCACCTATGAGTTGTCGCCCAGCGAGAGCGGTACGCGGCTGTCGCTGAGCCAGGACAACAACGGCAGCCAGGAGGAGGCCGACCACTCCCGCGGCATGTGGGAAATGCTCGTCAAAGGCGTGAAAGAGGCAGCCGAAGAGCAGTAGTCATACACCACCCGTCATCATTGCCGGATGACGGGGACGATTCCGACAGTGACCACTCGATTACGGCCCGGGGTCGGGCTGGTCGGGTGGTGGCTGATCGTGCCGGTCAGTGCGGTCCTGCTGCTGGTCCGGATCGGGGACTCGCCGGGAGAGAGCATCCGCTGGTTGCTGACCTGGCTGATCGCCGTTCTGCTGCCCGGCACGCTGCTGTGGCGCGCCCTGGCCGGCGGCCGATCACTGACCCAAGACCTCGGCTTCGGCGCGGTCCTTGGCCTCGCCTGGCAACTGGCGGTCTGGGCCGTCTGTACTGCGCTCGGCGTCCCCCTCCTCCAATGGGCCTTCGTCGCCGGGCTGCTAGTGGTCTTCGCGGCCAGTCCGACGCTCCGGCCGCACCTCGGCTGGCGGGGTACCAGCCCGGCGCCGCCTCGCTGGTGGCACGTGCTGCTGGTGTCCAGCCTGCTGCTGGCGATGGTCCGGACCGTGGTCGTGCTGTTGCGACCGGTCCCGCTGCCGCCGATCGCGGCGACTCGCCACCAGGACATCTGGTACCAGCTCGGCCTGGTCCAGCAACTGCTTCGCGACGTGACACCGGCCGACCCCTGGGTGTTGGGTGAGCCGCTGATCTATCACTGGTTCGCGACCGCCTCGATGGCCAGCGGCTCGGTGATGGCCGACGTCCGGCCGCCGCAGGTGCTCATCCACCAATGGCCGTTGACGATGCTGCTCACGCTGGTCCTGGCCGGCTGGGCGGCGGGGGAACTGCTCAGCGAGCGCGCGTGGGCGGCGCCGGTCGCCGGTGCTCTCGCTGGAGTACTGCCAGGTGCTGTCCAACTGGTCGACACTCCCACCGCCAACATGTCGGCGGCGCAGGTGGTGCAGGGACCTACCGGCACGATGGCCGCGGTCGTGATGCTGGGGCTGGTCGGGCCGACCGTCCTGATCCTGCGACGCCAAGCGGGGCCGGGGGTGTGGGTCGCGATGGTCCTGATGCTTGCCCTGGCGACCGGGACGAAGCCGACCTTGCTGCCGATCATGGTGGTCGGCTGCCTCTTGGCTGGCGGTTTCGCCTGGGTCGCGGAACGCCAGGCTCCTTGGCGGATGGCCGCGCTCGCCGGGGTCGCCGCGACGTTCCTGCTGGCGTCGTCGTTCGCGCTGACCGGTAGTACAGGTGGTAGCCGCTTCCAGTTGCTGGCTGCGCTTCGAGTGCAGCCGTACTACCAGGCCGTCACCGGCGACAAGACCGTACCGGCCACAGGCAACTGGGTGTTGCCGTCGCTGGAGCACGGTGACGCCCGGATGATCCTGTTCGCGGTAGTGCTGGTCACCTACTACCTCCTGGTCGATGCGCCCCGGTTGCTCACCTTGCTCGGGTTGAAGCTGTCACCGGTACGCCGCGATCCGGCGTACTGGTGGATCGGTGGATGCGTTGCGGCCGGTACCGGGGTGACGCTGGTGTTCTCGCACACGGGCTATTCGGAGTACCACTTCCTCGGGGCGATCCTGGCGCTCGGGATGGTCGGAGTGGTTGCCGTCGGCGTCAATCTGGCCGGGCAGGCGCGGCCCAGGGATCTCGTGGTGGCGGCCGGGGCCGGGCTCGTCACCGCGATCGCGCTCTATCTGTTCTGGCCTACCGACACCGAGACCCACACCGTCGCGCGAGCTGCTGCTGGGTTGCTGGCGCCGTTCGGGGTGCTGGCCGCGGTCGGGGCGATTGTGATTGTGGGCGTCAACCGGACGCGGCAGGCTGCTTCGGCCGCAGTACAGGTGATTGTGCTGACTGTGGCGGCCAGCCTTCCGGTGCAGTTCATCGTGCTCGGGGATGCGTTGCGGGATGCGACGAGGCCGTTGCCGCCGCCGAATATCGAGTGGCGGACGTACCTGACCAAGGAAGAGCAGAGCGCGATGCTCTGGCTGCGCACCCAGCTCAAGCCCAATGATGTGGCCGTCAGTAACGTGTTCTGCATGCCGGCGCCGTACCGGCCGGGCTGCCCGGACGACGCGTACTGGATGTCGGGGCTGAGTGGCGTGCAGCTGTGGATGGGTGGCTGGGCTTATGCGCCGGCCAACCTGGCGGCTACTGATCACCGGCGAAGCTTCCTGCTGCAGCAGTCGCCGTGGCCGGATCGCGTGCTGGACAGCCGGATCGCGGTCGAGAAGCCGTCCGAGAAACACCTCGCGAAGCTGGCCGGCGACGTCGGCGTGACGCTGATCATCGCCGACCTGCGCGCCGGACCGGTCTCGCCGAAACTGGATCAGCTCGCCATCCCGATCTACCGCAACCAGGACATCCGGATCTACCGGCTCAACTAAAGCAGTCGGTGGCGGTCAGTAGGCTGGGGCCTATGTCTACCGACGGTGTGGAGGTCGAACGCCCGACGCGGGAACGTGCTGCCATCGGAGAGGACGGCCGGTCACGTGACCGCAGCCGGCCCGCAGTACCGGATCCGTTGCCGATGAGTGTGGTCGACGCGCACTGCCACCTGGACATCGCCGACGGCGAGGACGGCAACTGGCTGGCCGCGGCCGAGGCGATCAAGCTGGCCACGTCGGTCGGGGTCACCCGGATCGTCCAGGTGGGTTGCGATCTGCCGGGCGCGGTCTGGGCTGTCGAGGCCGCGGAGCAGTACCCGAACCTGATCGCCGGCGTTGCGCTGCATCCGAACGAGGCTCCCAAGCTGCAGGCAGCCGGTCAGCTCGACAGTGCGCTGGCCGAGATCGAGCGGCTGGCCTCTTCGTCGGAGAAGGTCCGGGTGATCGGCGAGACCGGGCTGGACTACTTCCGGACCGGTGAGGACGGCCGGGCCGCGCAGCACGCGTCGTTCGCGGCGCACATCGAGTTGGCGAAGCGGCTGGACAAGACGCTGATGATCCACGACCGGGACGCGCACGACGACATCCTGGCCATCCTGGATCGCGAGGGCATGCCGGACCGGGTGGTGATGCACTGCTTCTCCGGCGACACCGAGTTCGCCCGCAAGTGCGCCGACCGGGGCGCCTTCCTGAGTTTCGCCGGCGTGATCACGTTCAAGAACGCCCAGTCGCTGCGGGACGCGCTCGCCGTGACGCCGCTGGACCGGGTCCTGGTGGAGACGGACGCGCCGTACCTGACGCCGTCGCCGCATCGCGGGCAGCCGAACGCGTCGTACCTGATCCCGCACACGGTCCGGAAGATGGCCGGCGTCCTGAACATCTCGGTCGCCGAGCTCTGCCAGGCCCTGTCGGACAACTCCAACCGAGCCTTCGGTGGTTCCTGGTAATGGAGTTCAGTGAGGTCGTCCGCCGTCGCCGCATGGTTCGCAACTACGACCCGGACCGGCCGGTGCCCGAGGAGATCCGCGAGCGGATCCTGGAGAACGGTCTTCGGGCTCCCTCCGGCGGGTTCAGCCAGGGCTGGGCGTTCCTGACCCTCGAAGGGGACGATCGGGACCGGTACTGGCGGATCGCGGCCGAGGATCCGGACGAGAAATATGTGGAGTGGATCACAGGGCTGCGCCGCGCGCCGCTGCTGATCTTCGCCTTCGCGCACAAGGACGCCTACCTCGACCGGTACACCGAGCCGGACAAGGGCTGGACCGACCGCGACGAGAAGCACTGGACGGCGCCGTACTGGTACATCGACACCGGTATGGCGGCGCTGCTGATGCTGCAGACGGTGGTCGACGAAGGCTTGGGTGCTTGCCTTTTCGGGCCTCCGGCGGACAAGGTCGGGCGACTCAAGGAGGAGTTCGGCGTACCGGACGGGTTCGACCCGATCGGGGTCATTTCGATCGGCTACCGGGCCCCCGACAAGCGGTCGCCATCGCTCAAGCGAGGGCGTCGCAGTACTGCCGAAGTGGTGCATCGCGGGCACTGGGGTCGTCACCAGGTGTGAATGGCCCGTTACACCTTTTTGCGACTCGCCGACCAGGGGATTGGCGCTCTCGCGACTTCTTCGTTACTGTCTCGTGATATTGGCCGGGATCGGGGAAGGTTCCGGGCAGCACGCCCCTCGGCGGAGGACCGTGGTTTCCGGGCCCTGTAACCCCGGCATACGCGGCCTTGCGCCTGTGCTGTCCCACCCCGTGCCCGGGTAGCTCTACCTGGGAGCATTAGTGCGTAAGTCCATCATCGCGGCTGTGGGTGCCACGGCCGTGTTCGCCGTCGTGGGCGGCTCCGTGGCCTATGCGTCCAAGAGCAAGACCGTGAGTTTGTCCATCGACGGCCAGGTGCAGAAGGTCCATACCTTCGGCTCGACCGTCGGCGACGCCCTGAAGGCGAAGAAGATCCAGGTCGGCGAGCGCGACGTGGTGGCCCCTTCGCTGGATGCCAAGCTGCAGGACGGGCAGGAGATCGCGGTGCAGTACGGCCGCCCGCTGACCGTCACCGCGGATGGCTCGAAGAAGACCTTCTGGACCACGGCGGACAGCCTCAGCGAGGCGATGACCGACCTCGGCCTGCGTTATGACGGTGCCGTCTTCTCCACCAGCCGGAGCGCGCCGATCGGGCGCGAAGGCCTGGAGCTGACCGTTCGCACCCCCAAGACCCTGCAGATCGTCCGGCTGGGCAAGGCCGTCGCGGTGAAGTCGATGGCGTCGACCGTGGGCGAGGCGCTGACCAGCGCCAAGATCCCGTACGACGCCAACGACCGGATCGTCCCGGCCGTGGCCACCGTGCTGAAGCCGGGCAGCCTGACCAAGGTCGTCGTGGTCAAGGTCGACACCCGCACGATCAGCGAGAAGCAGGCGATCGCCTTCGCGAAGAAGGAAACCAAGTCTGCGACGCTGCTCGAGGGCGAGACCAAGACCACCGCGAAGGGCGTGGCCGGCTCCAAGACGGTCAAGTACCTGGTGACCTACCTCGACGGCAAGCTGTCGAGCAAGAAGCTGGTCTCCAGCGACGTGGACACCTTGCCCGTCGACGAGCTCGTCACGGTCGGCACCAAGCCGAAGCCCGAAGAGCCCGTCACCGACACAGAGCCCCCGGCCACCGGCAACGCCGGCGCCTGGGACCGGATCGCCGAGTGCGAGTCGGGCGGCAACTGGTCGACCAACACCGGCAACGGGTACTACGGCGGCCTGCAGTTCGGGCACCAGACCTGGGCGGCCTACGGCGGTACGGCGTACGCCGAGAACGCGCACCTGGCGTCCAAGGCGCAGCAGATCGCGATCGCCGAGAAGGTGCGCGCGGCCCGCGGCGGCTACGGTGACTGGCCCGTCTGCGGCAAGAGGGCTTGATCCTGAGTCTTCTCTGCAAGACTGGCGCCTGTGACCAGCGCTGATTCATCCACTTCCGCCGGACCGAGGCTTCTCGGTCCGGCGGAAGTGCGTTCACTGGCTGCCCGGCTCGGGGTTCGCCCGACCAAGCAGCGCGGCCAGAACTTCGTCATCGACCCGAACACGGTCCGCCGGATCGTCCGCGCCGCGGAGCTGTCCGCGGACGGTGAGACGGTGCTCGAGGTCGGGCCGGGCCTCGGCTCTCTGACGCTGGCATTGCTTGCCGAGGGCCACCGGGTCACCGCGGTCGAGATCGACCCGGTGCTGGCCGGAGCGCTGCCGGCCACGATCGCGGAGTACGCGCCGAACCAGGCTGCTCAGCTGACCGTGGTCGAGGCCGACGCGATGAACGTCGTACCGGCCGATATCGGTGAACCTGACGCGTGCGTCGCCAACCTGCCGTACAACGTCGCCGTCCCCGTCCTGCTGCATCTGCTGGCGATCTCGCCGTCGATGCGCCACGGGCTCGTGATGGTCCAGTCCGAGGTGGCCGACCGGCTCGCGGCACCGCCCGGCTCCCGCACGTACGGCATACCGTCCGCCAAGGCCGCCTGGTACGCCGAGGTGCGCCGCGCCGGCCCGATCGGCCGGAACGTCTTCTGGCCGGCCCCGAACGTCGACTCCGGCCTGGTCGCCTTCTCCCGCCGCGAGCCACCGTCGACGCCGGCGTCACGCGAAGAGGTGTTCGCCGTGATCGAGGCGGCGTTCTCGCAGCGCCGCAAGACGGTCCGCTCGGCGCTGGCCCGCTGGATGCCCGAGCGCGAACGCCTCGACGCCGTCCTCGCCACCGCCGGGATCGACCCGTCTTTGCGCGGCGAGATGCTCGGCATCGAGCAGTTCGCCGCGATTGCAGGGGCTGGGCATTAGCCTGTGCCCGTGTCAGCACATCAGGTCACGGTCCGGTCGCCGGCCAAGATCAATCTCGGTCTGTCCGTCGGCCCGCCGCGCCCGGACGGTTTCCACCCGCTCGCCACGGTGTACCAGGCCGTTGCCCTGTACGACGACGTCACGGCGACCCTGCGCGACGACGCCGAGGTCACCGTCGAGGTGATCGGCGACTTCGCGGACGACGTACCGACCGACAGCTCGAATCTCGCCGTGCGCGCCGCGCGGACGTTGCAAGCGGAGTACGACGTCGAAGATGGCGTCGATCTCACCATCCGCAAGACCATCCCGGTCGCGGGCGGAATGGCCGGCGGCTCCACGGACGCCGCCGCGACGCTGGTGGCCTGCAACCGGCTGTGGGGACTGGGTTTGGCGCAGTCCGAGCTGGAACGCATCGCGGCCGACCTGGGCAGCGACGTACCGTTCTGCCTCGTCGGCCACACGGCGCTCGGCCGGGGACGAGGCGAGCAGGTCACCGAGGTGCTGTCACGCGGCACCTTCCACTGGGTCTTCGCCATCGCCGAAGGCGGCCTGCCGACACCGGCCGTCTACAAGGAACTCGACCGCCTCCGCCCGCTCCGCCGCGTCGAGGCCCCGGAAGTCCGGCCTGAACTCCTCTCAGCTCTCCTCTCGGGCCAACCGGCAGCTCTGGCCATTGCCCTAAGCAACGACCTGCAGGCCGCGGCCCTGTCCCTCCGCCCGGAACTCTCCGCCACCCTCCAATTCGGCCTGGACCAGGGCGCCCTCGCCGCGATGATCTCCGGCTCCGGCCCCACCTGCCTCTTCCTCGCCGCCGACAGCCGTCAAGCGGTTGACCTAGCCGTAGAACTAGCCGAATCCGGCCTCTGCCGAATGGTCCGCCAAGCCGAAGGCCCAGTACCAGGCGCCCGGGTCTTGCCGGCGGCTGTCTCGCGGTAGTACCCGGCTCCCTGGCCGGCCGCGCCCTGCCGAGAGGAAGACGCAATGTCGGCAGGCCGGAACGATGTCGCCCCATGTCGAGCGCCGTTGTCAGCTATGCGCGCATCGGGGTTGGGGAGGCGCAAGCGAGTGAGGCTCCTCCGGCAACGGCCGCGAGGCTCATCCCGGCCTTCTCCGCCAGCGCCTGCTGGGTCAGGTGGGCAGCTTTGCGGTGCCGCTGGAGCAGCTTCGCGAAATCCATCGGCCCGTCCTCTCGCAGAAACCCGGTCTCTCGCAGAAACTCGGTCGCCCGGTGCTGCCCGGCAGGCTATCGTCAGAAACCGTCATTGGTCCCAGCATCGTTCGAAGGAGCTCCAGATGCGCCGAGCGTCGGTCTACGCCATCACTCCTGATCGCTGCGACGCACCCGCGAGGACCTTTGAACACCCTGACGATGGGCATTTTGGCGCATGTCGACGCCGGTAAGACCAGCCTGACCGAACGCCTGCTGTACGCAGCGGGCGTGATCGACCACGTCGGCCGCGTGGACGACGGCAGTACCCGCACGGACTCGATGGAGCTGGAACGCCGGCGCGGGATCACGATCCGTTCGGCCGTGGTCTCGTTCGAGCTCGCCGACCTGACTGTCAACCTGATCGACACCCCCGGCCACTCCGACTTCATCGCCGAGGTCGAGCGCGCGCTGTCCGTGTTGGATGGTGCCGTGCTGGTGATCTCCGCGGTCGAGGGCGTGCAGGTGCAGACCCGGCTGCTGATGCGCACCCTCACCCGGCTGCGCATCCCGACCTTGCTGTTCGTGAACAAGATCGACCGGATGGGTGCCCGGTACGACGAGCTGCTGGCCGACATCGGTCGCCTCCTCACGCCATCCGCGCTGCCGATGGGGTCGGTGGCGGAGCTCGGCACCCGCGTGGCGCAGTACGAGCCGTTTCCGCTTGTCCACAAGGGTCTTGGAGAATTGCTTGCTGAGAGCAATGATGAGTTTCTCGACGGGTATCTCGACGACACTCTGACGGAGAAGGACTATCGGCGCGAGCTGGCCGAGCAGGTACGGCGCTCGCTGGTGCAGCCCGTGTACTTCGGTTCGGCGATGACCGGCGAAGGTGTTCCCGAGCTGATCGACGGGATCCGCGAATGGTTGCCGCGCGCAACTGGTTCGCCGATGGAGCCGTTGAGCGCGGCGGTGTTCAAGGTGGAACGTGGAGCCGCGGGGGAGAAGATCGCGTCGGCCCGGGTGTTCGCGGGACAGTTGCACGCGCGCCAAGCGATTGACGTGCATCGTGGCGGAACGCAGTACGAGGTGAAGCCGACGTCGGTGCGGGTGTTCGAGCGGGGTGGCACGCGGCCGGTCGAGTGTGCCGAGGCGGGGCGGATCGTCGCGCTGCGCGGGCTCAAGCAGGTGCAGATCGGTGATCAGCTCGGTACTCCGACCGGGCGGGCCGGGCAGCTCTTCGCGCCGCCGACGCTGGAGACGGTCGTGAGCGCTCAGGATCGGGTGAAGCTGTTCCAGGCGTTGCAGCAGCTTGCTGAGCAGGATCCGCTGATCCGGGTGCGCAAGAACCCGCTGCAGCAGGAGATCTCGGTGAACCTCTACGGCGAGGTCCAGAAGGAGGTCATCGCAGCGCTGCTGGAGAGCGACTACGGCCTGGCGGTGACCTTCAGCGAGACGACGCCGATCCACGTCGAGCGTCCGATCGGAGTCGGTACTGCGGTCCGGGAGTTCGGCGACCCCGGCAACCAGTGGGACGCGGGCGTTGGCTTCCGCATCTCGCCGGCGCCGGTCGGTACGGGCATCGACTACCGGTTGGAGGTTGAGCTCGGCGGACTCCCGCGAGCATTCCACACGGCGATCGAGGAGACCGCGCGGACCGCACTCAGGCAGGGGCTGTACGGGTGGGAGGTGGTCGACTGCCGGGTTGACCTCATCCGTACCCAGTACTCCTCGGTGACGACCGTCGCAGCGGACTTCCGGCGACTCGTACCACTGGTCCTCATGCAGGCGCTCCAACAGGCGGACACCCGAGTCCACGAGCCGGTCAACACCTTCGAACTCGAGCTGCCGCCGGACGCGGTCTCACCCGTACTGGGCAAGCTCGCCGAGGCGGCCGCGATCGTCGACGACACCACGATCGGAGTGGACCAGGCCCAACTGACCGGCCGGATCCCGGTAGGCCGCGTCCACGCCTTCGAAGCCCAGCTCCCCGGCCTCACCCACGGCGAAGGAGTCCTCCTCACCACCTTCGACGGCTACCACCCCCTCCCCGGCACCCCACCCACCCGCCCCCGCACCGACGGCAACCCCTTGAACCAAAAGGAGTACCTGCTCCACCTCAACCAGACATAGCCACCCTCACCCGCCACCCAGCCCCAACTTTGGGCACCCGCCAGGCACCGATCCAGCAAGCGCGTGCCTGCCCCGTGCCCAAGGTGGTGCGGTGCTGGGGGTGGGTGGCGACCTTGGGCACCGGCCAGGGATCGATCGGGGCGCCGGTTGGCTGGCGGGTGCTCAAGGTCGCCACCTGGATCAACGCTTCGTCTCGTACGCCGGGCTCGCGCCGGCCCGGCGTTTCGGCGTACGGGCTGGTGACTTTGAGCACCCGCCAGGCACCGATCCGGAGAGCGCATGCCTGCCCCGTGCCCAAGGTGGTGCACAGCTGGGGGTGGCTGGTGACTTTGAGCACCCGCCAGGCGTCGATTCGGCGTGCGCGTGCCTGACGGGTGCCCAAGGTGGTGCGCTGCTGGGGGTGAGCGGCGACTTACCTGCATCGTTTCGGGGTGGCAAGTGGTTGGTTGGTGTGGTTTTGGGCGTGGTGGGGTGTGCTGCCTGCCCGGACAGCTGCCGGTTTCCGTGAGCGGGTGGGTGGGTCAAGGAGCGCGTAGCGCCCGCGGAGCGGCGCCGGAGGCGTCCTTGACGCATCTGCCCGGGAGTGGATCATGTGGCTGGCCCCGGGTGGGAGCTGTGGGTTGCGGAGGGTGTTCGTTCGGGCGGGTGGTGGGTCCTTCCTGGGGGCGGGGC
>NZ_AQUZ01000092.1 GCF_000372465.1 Kribbella catacumbae DSM 19601 | reverse complement strand
ACCAGTGGCTCCACACCCGGATGGCCGGGCTGAACCTGCGCCGCCTGCTCAACCTCGGCCTCACCCGCCACGGCGAAAGCTGGAACCTAGCCTGACCAGCACCCCCCGGGACCTGTCCACAGCCCCCAAGCGCCGCTCACACGCCCCATCACCGCATCCGCGCGAAGAACAACCACGCTACCGACCCCAGCGAACCGACCCACCACCGCACACACAGGCCCCTCCCGCGCTTCCCGCCCCCAAACCTCCCTTGTTCAGCAGGCTCCTAGCGGCCCTCGGCGGCGCCTGCAGCGTTGACGGCGGCTGCTAGCGGACCGGCTCGCGCCAGCGCCCGGTCTGGGCAAAGGCGTCCAGCGTCTCGGCGTACGGCGCGATGTCGATCCCGTTGCGCTTCAGCCAGGCGTCGTCGTAGTACGTGTCGCCGTAGCGATCGCCGCTGTCGCACAGCAACGTCACGATGCTCCCCTGTACGCCGGTACGCCGCATCTCCGTCGCCAGCCGCAGTGCTCCCCACAGGTTGGTCCCGGTGGAGCCGCCAACCAGCCTGCCGGTCACCGTCGAGCAGAACCGCATCGCCGCGATCGAGGCCGCATCCGGTACCGCGATCATCCGGTCGACGACGCCGAGCACGAACGACGGCTCCACCCGGGGCCGGCCGATGCCCTCGATCCGGGACGGGCGACCGGTGGCGAAGTCGCCGTCACCGGACTCGAAGGCAGGAAAGAAGGCGGAGTTCTCCGGGTCGACCACGGCCACCGAGGTGTCGTGCCGCTGGTAGCGGACGTACCGGCCGATCGTCGCCGACGTACCGCCGGTGCCGGCGCCGACCACGATCCAGGTCGGGACCGGGTACTGCTCGAGGCTCAGCTGGCTGAAGATCGACTCGGCGATGTTGTTGTTGCCGCGCCAGTCGGTGGCGCGCTCGGCGTAGGTGAACTGGTCCATGTAGTGCCCGCCGGTCTCCTCGGCGAGTCGCTTGGCCTCGCCGTAGATCTGGCCGGAGCGCTCGACGAAGTGACAGCGGCCGCCGTAGAACTCGATCAGCTCGATCTTCTCCGGGCTGGTCGAGGCCGGCATCACCGCGATGAACGGCAGCCCGAGCATCCGGGCGAAGTACGCCTCGCTGACCGCGGTGGATCCGCTGGACGCCTCGATCACCGTGGTGCCCTCGCGGATCCAGCCGTTGCAGAGCGCGTAGAGGAACAGTGACCGGGCCAGCCGGTGCTTGAGCGAACCGGTCGGATGCACCGACTCGTCCTTCAGGTACAGATCCACCCCGACCGCAGCGGGCATCGGGAACACATGCAGATGCGTGTCGGCACTGCGGTTGGCATCGGCGTCGACGATCCGGATCGCCTCCGACACCCAGGCCCGCTGTTTGTCGTCACGCCGATCCACCTCCCGCGACGGTATTGGACGGTTGCTCATTCGGTCAGGCTAGGACAGGAGCGACGGTTTAGGTATTCCTACTCTCTGCTATCGGACCCCAGGGCGAGCTAGGTTGGAGGCCATACGCCGACCCGTGGGGGAACGATGACCGAGAACGAAGAGCGGCCGACCCGGCCGCGGGTGACTCTGACCGACATCAGCTCGCGGGCGTGGGAACACCCCGCCGACCGCGGCGCACTGGTCGCGCTGCGGTCGCTCAAGGGCTTCGACTTCATCCTGCGGAAGATGTCCGGGCTGATCAACGAGCGCGCCTTCCGGCTGCAGTTCCTCGGCTCGGCGATCCGGGTCGACGAGCGGCAGTTCCCGCAGATCCACCGGCTCTACACCGAGGCCGCGACCACGCTCGACGTCCGCGAACTGCCCGAGCTGTACGTCACCAACAGCCCGGTCTGGAACGCGGTCACGATCGGCATGGACAAGCCGTTCATCGTGCTCAACAGCGCGCTCGTCCAGGGCCTCGACGACGAGGAGACCCGGTTCATCCTCGGCCACGAGCTCGGGCACGCGCAGAGCGGGCACGCGCTCTACCAGTCGCTGCTGCTCTGGCTGATGCGCCTGACGGGTGCCGTCAACTGGATGCCGATCGGCGCGTTCGGCCTCCGCGCGATCATCGCCGCGTTGCACGAGTGGTCCCGCAAGGCCGAGCTGTCGGGCGACCGGGCCGGCCTGCTCGCAGTACAGGATCCGGCGGCCGCGCTGCGGGTGCAGATGAAGCTCGCGAGTGGTGGACAGCTCGACCAGCTCGACACAACCGCCTTCCTCGCCCAGGGCACGGAGTACGAGAGCGCCGGCGACCTGCGCGACAGCGTGCTCAAGCTGCTGCTGCTCGAGGCGCAGACCCACCCGCTGGCCGTCATCCGCGCGCACGAGCTGCGCCGCTGGGTGGACGAGGGCGAGTACACCCAGATCGTGTCCGGCACCTACCCGAAGCGGCAGGACGACGGCGACGCCTCGATGACGCAGGAGGCGAAGAACGCGGCCAAGTCGTACTCCGACGCCTTCGCCCGCTCGCAGGACCCGCTCGCCAAGCTGCTGCGCGACATGGGCGACGGCCTCGGCGGAGTCCGCGACTGGGTCTCCTCGAAGTTCCCGCCCCGCTGATCGGTACTACGTGACGTGCTCGCCGCCCAGGTCGGCGAGCACGTCAGCGGCCGGTCGTCCCGGCGGCGCGACCGCCAGCAGCCCGCGGATGTAGGCCGTCATCACCAGCTTGAAGTAGGTCGCCTCGTCGATCACCGGCAGCGCGCTCTGCGCCGCGACCATCACCTCGTCGCCCGCCATCAGGGCATAGACGTGGTCCAGCTCGCGCCGGAACGGCCCCTCGGAGTACGGGCGATGACGCTCCTCGGCCGCCGTGATGCTGATCCCGAGCGCCGCCACCGTCCCCGACAGCATCACCGCCACCTCCGGGCTGTACCCCCGCCGCCCGAGCGACTCGATCGCCTCCCGCTGCAGCCGTAGCCCGGACCGGTCCCGCGGGAACAGCGACTGCATGTACGCCGCCAGCCCCGGCCGGTCGAGCGCGAACAGCCGCACCTGCTGAGCCAGCGACAGCAGGTACTGCGCTGTGCCGGCGTCCGGATCCTCCTCGATCACCAGCTCGGCGAGCACCGACTCCCCCACCAGGCGCTCGAGCCCGAGCTTGCCGTCGACATGGCGGTACAAGGCCGTCGGCGTCACCCCGAGAGCGTCCGCGACCCCGTTAACCGTGAGCGCGGCCAGCCCGAGCCGCCGCCCCTCGCGCAGGATGTCGTCGAGCGAGATCTGCGCGCGCCGGCCACCCCTCCGCGGCTGCGCCTGCCTGTCTGCCACTCGCTCTCCCACTCCTTGACCCTAAGTTAGGGTATTAACTTAGACAGGCCGTCACCGAAGGCCTACGTCTTGTCACCGATTGACCTGGAGGTCAACCCCGTGAACGATCACCGCCCCACCCGCAGAACTGTCCTCAAAGCCGGCGCCGGACTCACCGCCGCCCTCGGTCTGAGCGGTGGCACCATTCTGGCAACCTCGGCCGCCGCGAACGCCGCCGACGACGGCTTCGGCCTGCGCATCGTCGACCGCAACGAGAACGACCATCGGATGAAGTACTACAGGTTCGCCACCGACGCCGTCGAGTGGGACCCGGCCGTCAACGTGTTGCTCCCGGACGACTACGACAGCGGTCGCCGCTACCCGGTGGTCTATCTGCTCCACGGCGGCGGCAACGACCAGGACTTCATCACCTTCGACCGGCTCCGCATCCGCGAGCTCACCGCCGGCAAACCGATCATCGTGGTGATGCCCGACGGCGGCCACGCCGGCTGGTACTCCAACCCGGTCAGCACCAACACCGGCCCCCGCAACTGGGAGACCTTCCACATCAACCAGCTGCTGCCGTGGATCGAGGCCAACTTCCGCACCTACGCGGAGTACGACGGCCGTGCCGTGGCCGGCTTCTCGATGGGCGGCTTCGGTGCTCTGAAGTACGCGGCCAAGTACTTCGGTCACTTCGCCTCCGTCAGCTCGCACTCCGGCCCGGCCAGCCTGCGCCGCGACAACGGCATGGTGGTGCACTGGGCGAACGTCTCGTCCGCCGCGATCGAGCTCGGCGGCGGCACGGTCTACGGCGCCCCCGCCTGGGACGAGAACCGCGTCAACGCCGACAACCCGGTCCAGCGGATCGAGAGCTACCGCAACAAGCGCATCTTCCTCGTGGCCGGCACCAGCCCGGACCCGGTCAACTGGTTCGACACCGCCAACGAGACTCACGTCCTGGCCGGCCAGCGCGAGTTCCGGGCGGTACTCGGCCACGCGGGCATCCCGCACGAGTGGCACGAGGAGCCGGGCGGCCACTTCGTCCGGCCCCACCTGCTCGCCGCGGACATCGACGGCATGATCGCCCGCCTCCGCAAGGCCTGACGGGCCCGCGACGGTCAGGCCACACCCTTCAGCTCTCAATTGCTGACGGCAACGACAAGGCGCAAGCGCTCAACGCTTGGTGCGGCGGTCCGGCCCAACCCGACGGGACTGGCTCAACACCCAGACCTGACGAAGGGCCGCCTCCCCCTCCCGGAAAGCGGCCCTTCGCGTCTTCTGGGGACGTCAGCCCATGTGCACCGGCTGGCCGTCTCCGGCCAGGTCCTTGTGCTTGACCGACAGGCCGACCAGGGTGATCACCGCGGCGCCGACGAACATGAACGCCGACACCAGGAACGCGATGGTGAACCCGTGGGTGGTGGCGATCGCCGTCGCCTGGCCCTGGAGCTGCTTGGCCTGGTCCGGTGATGCCTGGGCAGCCTGCGCCAGGCCCGGAGCTAGTTCGGTGAACTTGTCCTTGATCGCGTTGGTGGAGACCGTGCCCAGCAATGCCAGGCCGATGGCACCACCGATCTGCTGGACCGTGTTCAGGACCGCGGAGCCGACACCGGAGTCCTCGTTGGCGACCCCGCTGACCGCGGTCAGCGTGAGCGGCACGAAGATCAGGCCCATCCCGAAGGACAGCAGCAGGATGTAAGGCAGCAGGCCGGTGAGGTAGCTGGACCCCACCTCGAGCTGGGTGAAGCCGAACATGCCGCCCGCGGCGATCGCCGCACCGGCACCGGAGATCCACCTCGGGTCCATCCGGGCGATCAGCGTCGAGGCGAGCTGGGCCGCGACGACGATGCCGAAGCTGAACGGCAGGAAGGCGAAGCCGGTCTTCAGCGCGCTGTAGCCGAGCACGTTCTGGATGAAGATGCCCAGGAAGTAGAACATCGAGAACAGTGCCGCGCCGACGATCAGCATCACGAAGAAGCTGATCCCGCGGGTCCGGTTCGCGAGGATCCGGAACGGCATCAGCGCGTGCCGCGAGCGCGCCTCGATGAAGAGGAACACCGCGATCAGGGCCAGACCGCCGATGATGTAGAGCAACGTGGCGGTGTCGCTCCAGCCCTTCGAGCCGGCGTTGGTCAGACCGTAGACGAGCGAGGTCAGACCAACCGTTCCGGTGATCGCACCCGGCAGATCGAACTTGCCGTGCTGGCGGGCCGACTCACCGAGGTACCGGATCGCCAGCACCGCCACGACCAGGCCGATCGGGGTGTTGATGAAGAAGGTCCAGCGCCACGACGCCTCGGTCAGCAGACCACCGAGGATCAGGCCGACGGCGGCACCCGCACCGGACATGGCGGCATAGACGGCCATCGCGCGGTTGCGCTCCTTGCCGGCCGGGAAAGTGGTGGTGATCAGGGCGAGTGCGTTCGGCGAGGCCGCCGCGGCACCGAGCCCCTGCAGGATCCGGCTGACCAAAAGGATCGTCTCGTTCTGGGCAATGCCGCCGAGGAACGAGGCGATGCCGAACAGCACGACACCGAACATGAACACCTTGCGGCGGCCGAAGATGTCCCCGATCCGGCCGCCGAGCAGCAGCAGACCACCGAAGGCCAGCGCATAGGCGTTGACGACCCACGGCAGGGACTCGTTGGTGAAGCCGAGGTCCTTCTGGATGTGCGGCAACGCGATGTTGACGATGGTGCCGTCGAGCACCACCATCAGCTGCGCCATGCTGATCAGCGCGAGCGCGATACCGAGATTGCGGTGGCCGTGAGCTGCTGGTTCGGCCGCCCCGTCGACCGGCCGCCCCTCCGGCGGATCAGCCTTGATGACGTCTTCAGACATGCTGGAATTTCCCCTCTTGGGTGTAACTGGCTTATTGGTCGCTGTCCGGCCCCTCACCGGCTCAGCTCACCTGCGACCCCCGCGCCGCAGGCAGGATCACGTTGTCGATCACTCGCAGGATCAGCTCGTCGGTGGGCGGGATCCCCAGGACGAAGGCGTGGTGGACGATGACGGCGGGCAGGGTCACCGACAACAGCTGGACGTCGACGGCGGCGGCGATCTCACCGCGCTCGACAGCGCGCTGGTAGACCTGGTTGGTGATGGCGATCCGGGGAGCCAGGAAGTGCTCCTCGAAGGCCTTCTTGAGATCCGCGTCGCGGTGCAGCGCGGTCAGCAGACCGGCCATCACCGACATCAGCCGGTCCGAGGTGAACCCGCCCTCGCCGCACGACATCGAGATCAGGTCGCCGCGCAGGCTGCCCGTGTCGACGGCGTCCGGCACCGGACACCCCTTGGCCCGGGTGATCGCGTCGACCACGAGCTCCGCCTTGGTCGTCCAGCGCCGGTACAGCGTCGCCTTGCTGGCCTTGGCGGCTGTCGCCACCGCGTCCATCGTCAGCCGGTCGTAGCCGAGCTCGGCCAGAACCTCGACGGTCGCGTCGAGGATCTCCTCCTCGCGCCCGCCCTCGACCCGTGGCCGCGACCGCGGCGCTGCTTCGGCGACTTCCTTCATGGCTCTTTGTTCACCCTGTGTCATCGTCTGGTTGCCGATAGAACGAAACGGTTTCGTTTCATCAACCACTCTACGACTCATGTGAAGGAATGCACAAAGGATTTTCCGAGAATCTTCGAAGTGTCCTGCGTCACTGTCCGTACCAGTAGCCCGCTGGTATCAGCTCGGATCGGCCCTGGACTCACCAAGTAGTTCGTGGCGGTCGCGCCACGCGCGTTCCCATTGCCGGGTCATTGCCGGGTAGACGATCAGGTGGCGGAACGGTGCGATCGCGACCATGTAGGCCCGCCCGAAGACTCCGTTGGCCTTGACCAGCACGGCCATGCGCAGTTCATAGTCACCGTTCTCGGTAGCCACCCAGCCGTGATGGGCCACGCCGTGAACGGTCCTGTTCGCCAGCTCCATCGCGCGCTCATCGGGCAGGTCGTACAGATGGGTGAACGGGAGGCCCGGCACCGGAGTGCCCGAGATGGGCTGCCGCAGGTCATCGGGCAGCCGCTCGCAGAGCGCCGGGACTCGTCCTCCCTCCGCCAGGCCCTCCTGGGGATCGTCCCAGCCCAACAGGGCACCAAGCTTCCAGCGGACGGCGAACAAGAACCGCACCAGCAGCGGTTCGCCCTCGTTCTCCTCGGCCGCCTGGATCGCGGCCAACATCACGGGGAGGTCATGTGGTCCGGAGCCGGGTGCACGGAACGCCCACACATCCTGTACGTGGAAGTCGGGCGTGATCTCGTGGATGCGCCATGGCCGACTGGTGTGTTCGGTCACGGGCAGTGCCCTGACGGTGCCCATGTCATTCACGATCCCGCTCGGATCGCCGTCACAGCTCGGCCTGCGGTCGCGACCTTCTCGCCTTCGAGAGTCAGGCGTCCTGAGTTGCGCACTGACCACCCGAAAGCCACGCACGCCGCGCTGAACAACACGATGGGCGGCGGTGGCTCGAGCCACGCGCTGATGGCCAGCGCAGCGGCCGACATTGCCAGGCCGAGGGTGGCGGCCGTACGCATGCCTTGGCGTGGAGTGAGCCGGTGGATGTAGAGCAGCAGTACGCCCACGAACACCATGCACAGCCCCATCGCCAGGCTGAACCCCATGGTCACCTCGTAGTACGTGCGGTGCAGGCCGAGCATGTCGAAGGGATGCGCGCGCATGGCGGCGTCGATGGATTCGTCGGCGGCCGACGCGAAGTTGCGCAGGTAGATGTCGCCGAGGGTGTGGCCCGCGCCAGTGATGATCCAGCACCAGGCGCCGATGCGGAAGCTCGACATCAGGATTCCTTTCCTTGTAGCGGAGCGAGACTGCCGGCACGTCGGCCCACCGTGTGGCCCAGGCCGGCGGCGGTGAGACGCCAGCCGGCCACCCGGACCTTCCGGCTTCGTTGCCCGGGTAAGGCGATGGGGGTGGCTGTGGGGCGAGTGGTCGTCATGTCATCCAAGATCGTGTGCTGAGCTCGCACGCGCCTCACCCTGAGATCGCGACGTGCTCATCCGGGAGGATGAGGACCGATGGCGCCGGTCCAGCACCAGCATCGCGACGCCGGCCATGACCACGAGCCAGCCGCCGTTGATCGGGAAATGGACGACGGTGATGAAGCTGCCGAGGGCCAGCACGTACCAACCGAGGCGCGCGGGGAGGGTGCCGGTGGCCTTCAGATGGCTGGCGGCGAGGTCGGCCACGGCGAACATCAGGATGCCGGTGGTCAGGAAGTAGAGCGAGAATCCGCTCTCGGCGCGCAACTGGAGGTCATCGGCCGCTGCCGCGCCGACCACCCCGTGATCGATGATGTCGAGCCATTCCTTGTCCGTCACCGCCGCCACTGTGTGCAGTGCGGCGAGCGCATACAGGGCGCGTGGCACCCAGACCAGTCGGTTCATGGCTCCACAATGGTGCGCCGCACGCGCGGGGGCCTCGCCCTGAGGTCGCGACCTCCTCATCCCACAGGACGAGGTGGGGTCAGCGGCGTGGTGGTCCGACCAGGCCGGTCTCGTAGGCCAGTACGACGGCCTGGACCCGATCGCGTAACCCGAGCTTGGCGAGCACGTGCCCGACATGGGTCTTGATGGTGGCTTCGGACAGGTGCAACCGCTCGGCGATCTCCCGATTGGTGTCGCCGGTGGCGATCTCCAGCAGTGTGTCGAACTCGCGGGGCGTCAAGGTGCCCCGTACCTCGGCGGCACGGGCCGCGTCGGGGTCGGGCCCGGCAGCGATGTGCTCGATCAGGCGGCGGGTGGTCGATGGCGCGATCACGCCGTGCCCGGCGTGCACCGTACGGACGGCGTCGACGATCTCCTCACTGCGCGCATCCTTGAGCAGGAAGCCGCTGGCGCCGGCTCGAAGAGCCCGGAAGGCGTAGTCGTCCAGGTCGAAGGTGGTCAGCGCGATCACCCGGCACTCCGGCTGCTCGGCCGTGATCGTCGCGGTCGCCTGGATGCCATCGATCCTGGGCATGCGCAGGTCCATCAGCACCACGTCGACCCGGCGTGACCGCACCAGAGCCAGGGCATCGAGTCCGTCGACACCCTCTCCGGCGAAGGTGAAATCAGACTGGCTCTCGACCATCATGCGCAGCGCTGAGCGCATCAGTTCCTGGTCGTCGACCACTGCCACGCGAATCTGCTCGGGCCCGCTCACGATGGCACCCTGACACAGACCCGCCAGCCGCCGTCAGCAGGTCCGGACTCGAGTGTTCCACCGACCGTGTCGACCCGCTCTCGCATACCGGCCAGCCCACGCCCGGGGTTGGTGGTAGCGGGCACGGTTCCGGTGTTCGTGATCAGTACGCCGATGCCGTCCGCGGTGTGCTCGACTGTCACGTGGGCGGTAGGTCGTCGTCCCGCATGGCGGGTCACGTTGGTGAGTGCCTCTTGAACGACGCGATAGATGGTGAGGCCGACCGCCGGCGGCACCTGGAGGTGGTCGTCCGTCGAGAGCTCGACGTCGACACCTGCTGCCCGCACTCGCTCGATCAGCGCGGGCAGATCGGCCAGACCGGGCTGTGGCTCGGTCGGCAGCTCGTCGTCACGCAGTACGCCGAGCAGCCCTCGCATCTCGGTCAGCGCTTCGCGGCCCGCGTCGGCGATAGTGGTGAGAATTTCGGGCGCGCGCTCGGGTGACTTAGGAACGACCAGCCGGCCGGCCTCGGCCTGACTGACCATCACGGCCAGCGAATGAGCCACCACGTCGTGCATCTCGCGCGCAATGCGGCGGCGTTCGTCAGCGGCCACCCGTTCCGCCAGTTGGGTGGTCCAGGCGGCTCGGGTGACTCGGTACCGCCCCATCGACCAGGCAGCGACCGTTCCGCCGAACGCAGTGGTGCCGAGCAGCAGCCACCACGCCCAGCTGTTGATCGGAGTGCCGGTGAAACCCCACAGTCGTGCCAGGGTCAGGCAACTTCCGGCCAGGCCGACGCCGAGCGCGAGGTTCGGCCACGGTGGGCGGGTGTGGGCGCTGACGAAATACAGCAGAGCGAAGAAGCACAGCGTGCTTGGCAGCAAGATCGGGCTGTAGTCGCTCGACTCCACGAAGTCGGTGACGCCGTCGATGTCCGGCGCGATCAGCAGGACCACGCAGGCAAGCGAGCCGCCGATGAACGACTGCGCCGGCCACCGCCGAACCGTGGCAACACACAGGTGCACCAGGATCAACGCGCCCCCGATGGCGATGGTCCAAGCGGCAGCCACCCCACCGACATGAGCTGACACCAGCCCCGCCGGCAACAAAACCCCAGCCATCACCACCGCAAGCACCACTTGCCCGGCGCCACCAAGCCAACGAGGCGCAGCCGCGGCAGCAGAAGTCGGCACGCGTTGCAACCTACCAGCGATACTGCGCTACTGACCGCCGAGTAACTCAGCGGACAGGCCAGGCCCCACCGCCAGGAGCTGGTCGGCCCCGTGAGACGCGGGGTCGACCATTCAGACTTCCAGCAGCACGGCCTCGGGCACGATCTGGCCAGCTCAGCGGCTGCTCTCCGCGCCACCGTTGACCTGGATCACCTGAGCCGTGATGTGCCCGGAAGCCTCAGACGCCAGCCACTGCAGCGTGTTGACAACATCGCTGGGAATGCCGACCCGACCAGTCGCCGTCTCGGCGGCCCGGTCGCGTCGACGCTGCTCGGATGACGGTTCCCCAAAGAACGGGGTGTCCTCAATCAGCCCCGGTGCGACCGCGTTGACCGTGATACCGCGGGGGCCCAACTCGCGCGCGAGCGCGAATGCGTAGGGGTGAAGAGCTGCCTTCGAAGCCCCGTACGCCACCCGGCCCGACCCGCGGTACGCGGAGATCGAACTCAGAAAGAGCACGCGGCCGCCGGGTGCGGCGAGATGGTCTTTGAGGGCCTCGGTGAGCAGGACAGCCGTTAGCGTGTTGAGCCGGAAGTTCAGAGTCCAGTCGTGAGCGATTGTCTCCAGCAGCTCGGCATGCTCAACCTGCGGCTCGAGGACGCCGTTTCCGCCGGCGCTGTGCACCACGACATCGACAGTGCCGTACTCATCGATGATGAAGTCGGCGGCGCGCTGGGCCCCCTTGGGGTCGCCCAGGTCCCCTGCGCAGTAGGTGGCACCGGGGATCTTTTCGGCGGCCTGGGCCAGGACCTCTTCCCGGCGCCCCAGCAGGACGACTTGGTCGCCATCGGCGGCGAATCTCTCCGCTGCTGCGAACCCGATACCAGTACCTCCACCACTGACCACCACGATGCGCGCCATGCCCCGGATCTTACGAGCGTGCAGTACGTCGATCTGCGCAGAGGGGACCGATGGCAAAACCACCGGGATGTTCTCGCCGCTGGCCCGGCCATTGATCATCACGGCGCCGACTTGGGAGTCAGGCGCTGATCTCGGTGTAGTCGCTCCCGCGAAGGGCGATCGCAAGATCGCGCCGCAGTGCCGCGACTCCGGGATGGGAATCGCGAAGCCTCGTCGTGGCGCGGTGGAGCTCGCCGAGGTCGTCGAGCACTCGCATCGACCGAACCTCACGAGCCGCAGAGAGTGCCTTTCGGGCGAGGGCGATCCCTTCGTCGGCGTCACCTTGGTGCAGGGTGAGCGCTGCCAGGCGTGCAATGCAGAAGAGCCGAGAGCGGGCATAGCTGTCGGGGTAGCTGTCGATGGCGGTTGCCAGCCGTTCGACGGCGTTGGCGGTCTCGAGCCCTTGGACGGCCACGGCCCACAGGCCGTGGCCGGTGTCTCCGTTGAGTTGCGCCTCGGAGAAGAAATCAGAGTGGATCGCCCAATCGGGATCGTCGCGATCGTCGACCTCGTAGAAGAACTGGACGGCCCGGTCAACTGAACGGGCTGCCTCACGAGCTTCCCCGAGCTGGCTGAATGCGCGTGCCTCCACGATGCACAGGCTTGAACGGCGCAGCGACGACAGCCGGTCTTCGCGGATCTTGGCGGTTCCGATCAAGGTCAGGGCGTCGTCGGCCTTGTCGAGATACACGGCCTGGCGGGCCATGTGGGTCAGTACGTCGGCCCGAAGCCACCAAGCACCTGCCTGCTCGGCGTTGTGAAGCCCTATCCGGAAGTACTGGTCGGCCTCCCAGTGAAAGCCGGCGTCGAACTGCGACCAGCCGATCACGTTCGCCAGGCGCCCGACTGCGACCTGCATCGCGGTCTTCGTTCCGCGCTCGGCTTTGGCGTCGAGCAACCTCAAGGCCTGCTGCAGCTGTGCAGCCATGGCCTCGCCCGCCACTGGATGACCGGCGTGGTCGGCGGCACGGAACACGTTGGCGATCTTCGTAATCTGGTGAACGTCCTCGGGTCCGATGCGCTGTGGCAGCGCCGTCCGGACGGGTGCTTGTTGCGAGGAGCCGAGCAACGCGGGTGGCAGCCCCACCACTGCAGGTGCCGCCGTCAGCCGCCGCAGGAATTCGACCCGATGCAGGTTTTCGTCGTCCTCTTGACTCTCGACGACCGGGCTCGGCCCCGACCGCTTCGATCGGAGCCCGGCTTCAGCCTCGGTCACACAGAACACGGCACAGATCGCATCTCGATACGGGCGTGGCGGCCAGGTCACGGTACCCCGCTCCAACCGCCGGATCTGCTCCGCGCCGTACCGTCCCGACTGGCCAGTAGCCCGCTCGTACTCGACGTTGATCTGCTCGGCCGCGTGGGCCTGAGTCCAGCCCTGATCGGCGATCAGGCGCTGGAGACGAACATTCGGCACTGCCACTTCGGTAGCCATCGCGTGATCCCTCCCCGCTCGCTCACCGTCCACGCTAAACCACGTTCCGTGGTTCCGACGGGCCTCACAGCGCGAATCTGAGGGGTATTTAGAGGGGGTGACTGACCTGTTCTGCGGGTGTGGAGGCCAGCGAAGATCCAGTAACTGGATGTGGCGAGACACACAACTCGCCCAAACCGAACCCAGACGAGCCGAACCCGCTCGTCGACCAACGGGGAGGACACCATGCTCTATCTGGCCATCGCCGATCGTGCCGCGACCGGCACGCCCGCAGCCACGATCGTCTTCTACGGGCTCATACTCCTGGCGATCGCGGCCTACACCCAGATCGTGCGGGACATCAAGACCGACCTGGTCGGCAGTTGATGAGCATCGCCGTCGACGCACCGCCCGCGAAGCGCCAAGCCAAGGTCTGGCTGTGCGGCCACCCCATCGTCGTCCGCACAGCCCCCGAGACCGAGTCCACTGAATTCGAGAAGGCGATGCGACGTCGCTTCGCAGGCTGCCGCTTCACCAACACCCCACACGACGCTCCAGCGTTGGTCGCGCCCGAGGCCCCCCGGCCGACCGCTCCCTAAGCCCGGGACGGGATCACGGGGTCTGCCACCCGTCGTCAAACCAGCTCAGCTTGTCATCGCTGAGCCGATCCCGCCCCGACTGGGTCCTCGGCCTGTGTCGGGCCCCGAGGCCGAGGACCCTCCCCTGCCGGTGCGGCGGGNGCCGAGCCACNGGCTTGACGCCCGCCGCGCCGCTCCACCAGCACGTTGCGAGGCCTGCATCGCCCATCAGCAGGGAGAGGCAAGACAAGTGGTCGCGCCAACCGCCATCGACCGCGGCCCGATACCGATCACCAAAGCCGCCTTGTTCGGGAAGGACCACCATGCAGCCCGGCACACGATGTGACCGACGAGGAGAAGATCATCACCGTTGCCTTGATCCTCGACAGCCCTCTGTCCGTCGAGCAGAAGCTCGCCGCCATCCAGCTCGTGCTGCAGGTGACCAGCGCGCGGACCGGCCGGCTCCCGCTTCGATCCGGCTGGCAACGCGACGACGACCCAGACGTCCGCAGCCGCAGCTCCGCTCCGCTCCGCGGGCCTACCGGACCCGCCCGCCTTACAGGACGGAAACGCGCCCATGACCCACCGACGCTTCCGCCTCGTGCGCTACTTCGATGTCTCCAAAGTGAGCGGTACCGGCGACGTTGCCGAAGGAATCCAGTACAGCGATGGCGCTGTCGCCGTTCGATGGTGCTCGGACCATCCCTGTACATCCATCTGGGACAGCATCGACGACATGCTTGCCGTTCATGGCCACGGCGGCAGGACCGTTGTCGACTGGATCGACCCCGAGCCCCCGACCGCCGAGCTCGAGCTGGCTGGCGCAGTTGCATCCCACAGGTGCTCATCGTGACGGCCACAGCCCCGGCGCCAGGCCGCCGGGGACCATCACTGCTCTCGCGTACGCCCGCAGCGCCGCCAGGAAACTCAATGACCGACAACATCGACGAGGACGCGACCCGACTGTTCGTGCTCGGCTACGTTGACGCCGGCGAGCTTCCTGACGGCGACGGGATCGTGGTGGCGCGCGCACGGATGAGTGAATTCGCCATCCAGGAAGGTCTTCAGCTCGGCAGCATCTATATCGACGATCGCGATACCGAGGGCGAGAAGTTCCGAGCGCTGATGGCCTCGATCGAGCAGTTCAATCCGGCCTACGTGCTCGTGCCAGGACTCGGCCACGTGAGCTACATCGCCCGACCTGGCGAAAAGACCAAGCTGCGGCTGATCGAAGAGCGCTCCGGAGCGACCGTAGTCGTCGTGGAGCACCCCCTCTGAACCGGGGCAGGGCCGGCGTCTGGAGGACTTCCTCACCTCACAGGCATCAAGAAGCGGGCGACTCCTCATCGCCCACGCTCCCGGCCCTGCCCAACTCCGGCCCGCGCCGATCGGTCATCCTGCAGTCCAAGACCAAGGGCGCGGACCGTGCTGTCCACGCAGACACGCGATGCGGTATTCAACTTCCGTCTGGATAGCGGGATCCTGGTCGGCCTTGTTGGCAAGCCAGCTGGTCATTCTGAGTTCCCGGATGTCTCGAAAGATCGGGAATGTGCCGGTAGCCGTGACGTCGTGGCCGTAGGTGGTGACGAAGTCGCCGTAGTCGTCGGCGGTGATCCAGCGGCAGGTTTCGTAGCTGACGGCTTGTAGCGTCAGATCCCACTCCCGAGGCCCGACCGAGAACCGCTCAAGGTCCCACACCAGCACCTGCCCGTCCGGGGTCACGACGACGTTGCCGGTGTTCGGATCGCCGTGAAGGATGGCCGCTCCCAGTCCAGTAGGCGCCGGCCAGCGCTCCTCCAGTTCGCCGAGCCGCTCGAGCAAGAATGCCTTGTCACCGTGTCGGAGGGGGGCGCCGTCGATGCGGTCGGCGACCCGCACGAACGGCTGTACGTCGTCGAGCTCAGGGGCCGACTCAACCGGAACCGCGTGGAGCTGAGACAGGATGGCCCCAACCTCTCCCGGTGTTGCCGAGCGGTGCTCGGTGATCCGCTCCCAAAACGTCACCGCATAGGCGCCTTGGTCGATGGCATCGGTGACTGCAACCACCGCCGGTATTCCCGCACGGCCCAGCCACCGCGAAACCGCCACCTCTCGATGCGCGACGTCGCGCTGGCCCGGAAAGCGGGTCACCTTGGCGATCACCTCACCGTTAACCGCGACGGTCGCGCTGTCTCCAAGGCTCAGCAGTTCCGGCTCACCCAGCTCGATGCCGGCCTGAGCGCAGGCCGCGGCCAACCGGTCGAACTCGGCTTTCGGAATCGCGCCCATCAAGCCGGGACTTGAGTCAGGCGGGAGATACGGCGCCGAAGCTCGGCGACGTCACCTGCCTTGCTGTGGGGTCCTGCAGCAGAGTGGAGTTCACGAAGGTAGCTACGGATGCGGCCCGAGCGCAGCGACTCGGCCGCCGCGACAGCCTGAGCGCCTTGCTGGACAGCGACGGCGGGGTCAACCTTCATCCACAGGCTGGCGCTCTTGAGGTGACAGAACGCCCTGGCCCTGTTGTAGCCGGCCGTGTGGCTGGCAACCGCGAACCCGAGCTGGTCCAATGCCGGTTCGGGATCGGCCCCGGACAGCGCCAAATCGGCCAGGCTGTGGCCGGCATCCCCGGCGAGCTCGGCCCGGTCGAAGAACTCCATCCATGCGACCTGCGGATGCTGACGCGGGTCATAGGCGTCGAACTGCTCCTCCGCGTACCCGATCGCCGCGAGTGCGTCGGAGCGGCGGCCAAGGCTGGCCAACGGCCGCGAGCGGACGACGCTGAGCATCGCCTGCTCAGCATGAGGCAGCCGGTCGGCGCGTACCTGGGCGAGCTCGATAGTGCTCAACGCGTCCTCGTACTGACCGAGGTGGAACTGGTGGCGCGACATGGTCGACAGCACCACGGCACGCAGGCTGTGGTTTCCGGCCTGCTCGGCGCAGTGCACCGCGAAGCGGAAATATCGCTGCGCGACGTCGTGCGCGCCGCAGTCGACGACCATCCACGCCAGTACCTGTCCCAGGTGACCAACCGCGCTGTGCAGGTCTTCTCGGACACCAGGTTGGCTGGTACGGGCATCGAGCAAGGTCGCACCCCACCGCAGCTGCCCAGCCACGGCCTGAACCGACAGCTCACCACCGACCCGCCGGTCCCACTCCTTGAACGCCCGCGTGCTTTGCGCGATGTGATCAACATCGGCGCGGCCGACCAGTGCGGGCGCATGGTTCGGCAGATCGATACTGGCCAGAAAATCCGAGGCGGACGTGCCGCCGCCGATGAGTCCACCGGCCACGGCCGGTCCGAGAGCGAAGAAGCTACGACGATCCACGTCGGGGATGTCCTCTTCTGGGGCAGAACGGCTTGAGTAGAAGCCGAGTTCGGCATCGGTACCGGCCCCCAGCTCTGCCCTCAGCGCCTGGCGGTACTCGGCGTTGGGCCAGGTATGCACCCCCCGCTCAAGCTTCGACAGGTAGTACCCGTCCAGAGGAGGATCCAGCCCCAGACGCCGCGACACTCGTTCGGCGAGCTCGATTTGCGTCAGGCCCAGTGCGCGACGTGCAGCCGCCAACCTGCGGTTGCGTTCGCTGTCGCCGGCCATCTTCTTGACCTTCCCGTACGTCACGCGGTTCCACGATAGGCAGATCTACGACAGCACCCAACGGCTGAAGGTGCCAGATCTGTCAGCAACTCTGTCAGTAACCCTGTCAGCAACTCGCCCTCCCGGGCCCTCGCTCTGCCGGTCAGTCTAGTTACTCAGCGGAATCGCGCTGCTACTCCCGCCTGGAGCAGTGTCGCCACACCCGGGTGTACCGGGGGTTTCGCGACTATGCCCACCACCGAGGGGAGATGCCTGGATGAGCAATGCCTATCTCTGCGCAGAACCTCGGCTCGGATCGTGACTCGTGCGGGGGCGCTGGTTCGCCCTGACCCACGAGATACGCCGGATGACCGGCAAGTGGTGGCAGCAACTGAACGACTGGTTCCGGCGCCAGATGGACGATTAGGCCGCCTTCCCAGCATGGCCAGCCTCATGCCCGTCTGGTCAATCCGAGCCACCCAGACCGGGAGTGAGGTCAGTTGGGGAGTCCTCCTTCCCAACCAACCCGCTCGGCCACCCCGCACGAGCGCGACCTCGCTCCCTCCCGAAGGAGTCCCTGGCAAGGCGCATCTCGGCCAGCCACCTCTCGGCCGAGCAGCACCCCGGGCACCAGGGACTCCCTCCACACGGCGGGTGGGCGTCTGACCCCTGCATCGGCGCCCGCCCGCCGCTCCACTCCCAACCCGATTCGTTTCAGAAGGGGCGCACTCGATGTACGACGGTTCCAGCGACCGCTCTCGCGACGCTGCTGATCCGCGCATCGACCCGACCCGCGCCAACAGCACGAGATTTTGGAACGACCTATCCGGCGGCAAGGACCACTTGTGGGTCGACCGGGAACTGGTCGGCAGCATCCTGGAGATCGCCCCGGAGTTCCGCGACGTCGCCACGGTGAGCCAGCAGTTCCTGACCCGCGCCTGCCAGTGCCTGGTCGACACGTGCGGCATCAACCAGTTCCTGCACTGCGGTCCTGGCCGGCCGGTAGGCCGCCCCTTTCACGACCTCGTTCAGCGCTACCGACGCAGCGCCGACGATCCCGTGGTGAGGGTGCTGTACGTCGAGCATGATCCCGCGGCGCTCGCGTCACCGATTGTTGTCGGTCCCGACTGAGAGAGTAGTCAAGTGAACACACTACGAGAGCAGGACGCTGGAACCGCCGGCGCCGACGAGTTGCGGGCGGCGATGGTGGAGGAGATGCGCCGCCAGGGCGATCTGCGAACTGAAGAGGTCGCCCGGGCATTCGCCACTGTGCCACGTGAGCAGTTTGCCCCTGAGGCGTCACTGGTCCAGGTCTACAACCGCGACGACGTTGTGGTGACCAAGCGCGATGACGACGGCCTTGCGTTGAGTTCGGTGTCTGCGCCCCGGATTCAGGCGCAGATGCTGGAGCAGGCCGAGATCAGGCCGGGCATGCGGGTGCTGGAGATCGGGTCCGGTGGCTACAACGCCGCGCTCGTCGCGGAGCTGGTCGGTCCTGAAGGTGAGGTCACCACCGTCGATATCGATCCGTTCGTCACTGATCGCGCGGCGCAGTATCTGGCCGAGACCGGATACGACCGTGTCCGGGTGTTGCAGATCGACGCCGAGGGCGGAGCGCCGCAGCGCGCGCCGTTCGACCGAATCATTGTCACGGTCGGCGCCTGGGACGTTCCGCCAGCATGGATCGAGCAGTTGGCCGATGACGGACTACTCGTGGTGCCACTGCGCCTGCGAGGCCTGACCCGGTCGTTCGCGCTGGCCCGCGAAGACGGCCACCTGGTCAGCCGGAACTACGACCTGTGCGGCTTCGTGTCGATGCAGGGCGCCGGCGCCAACGACGAACGCCTCATCCTGCTGCACGGCGAAGACATAGCGCTGCGGCTCGACAGCGACCAGCTAGTGCCCTCCCCCGACAGCCTGCGCAGCGCACTGACCTCGGAGCGGGTGACACGCGGCAGCGGAGTCATGGTCGGCGGCTACGAGCCGTTCGACGATCTGGATCTGTTCCTTGCGACTGCGCTGGACGATTTCGGACTGCTGGTGGCCAAAGACGCAGCGATCGCAGCCGGCCTCGTCGAACGGTCCGCACGGATGGGCGCCAAGACTGCTCTGGCCGATGACACCCTCGCCTACCGGGCATCCCAGCCCACCAACGAAGAACGGACCTCGTTCGAGTTCATCGTCTACGGCCACGGCCCGCACGCCGACGACCTGGTCGACAAGTACATCGGACTGATCCGCGAATGGAATCAGCTGCACCGAGGCGGCCCCGGCGCACGAGTCGAGGTCTACCCGGCCGGCACCGACGTACCGGCTCCCGCCGGTGGCCGGGTGATCGAGAAGAAACACACGAGTGTCCTGATCTCCTGGCCGACGTCGCCGTGACACCGACAAGAGTCAGGTCGTCCCATCCGCACCACTTCCGCTAAGGAGCACAGCGATGACCCAACACCTGCAAGCGACCACGGCCATCCCAGACACCGAGTTCGACCTCGACCTCAGCATCGTGTCGTCCGGCCCCGTGATCGCTGACCTGATGCGCAACACCGACGACAACTGCGGCCAGACCTGCCAGAGCGCCTGCTCCAACAGCACCTGCTGATCGCAGCCAACCACTGCACCGGTGACGGCCCGGCGACGCGATACGCCGCCGGGCCGTCTGCTCACAGAAGGGGGCCCGAGGTTGTTCACTGTCGTCGACGCGGCCATGGTCCGGCTGGCCACACAACCCGGCATCGCCGGCGGCTTGCACGGCTGGCCTGACCTGAACGCGCCACCCGCGACTCAGGTACACCAGTGGAAGAGCTGGATGGACCAGGTGTGGACAGACACTGCGTTCACGGCAGCGGTGTCGACAGCCAGTCCGGATCTGGCCCGTCGCGTCCAGGCGATCCTGTCCGGGCATGAGCTGAGGCCCCGCCAGATCCGCAGCACGGTCATTTCCGTCTTGCGCTACCGGCTGCGAGCCTCCAGCCGGGCGACACCGTTCGGGCAATTCGCTGGAGTCGCCGCCAGCCACTTCGGCCCGGCCACACAGGTACGGATCGGTGATCAGCATCAAGCGGTCACTCGCACCGACGCGACCTGGCTGGCCGCAGCGATCACCGAACTGGAACGGTGCGCCGGCCTAGCTGCTCGCCTGACAGTCGTGCTGAACAACGTCGCGACGCTACGCGACGGCCGGCTCGTCATCGGCCTGCGGCAACATCCTGGCGCCACCGAGGACCGGACCGATCCCGCTGAAGTATCCATCCGCTACACCCGCGTAGTAGAGCTGATCAGCCAAGCTGCCGAGACGCCCATCCGGCGCCGCGACCTGTCCGAACGGATCGCCGAGCGGTTTCCCCGAACCCCCCGGCCAATCATCGAGTCGATGCTGGACCAGCTGGTCAGCCAGCGGATCCTGATCACCAGCCTGCGTCCACCGATGACCACCCTCGACCCTGTGGCCCATGTACTCGCGGTCCTCGACGAGGTCGGCGCTGACGACATCAGCGCCATCGCGGCCTGCGTCCGCAAGTTGCGCAGCGCCGGGGCGGCCCCGCCGTGTCCCGACGATTCTCCTGATGGGACGCGGGTGGACCTGCGCGCTGACGCAGACATCGTGCTCCCTCACGCTGTCGCTGCGGAGGCCGAGAGGGCTGCCACGGTGCTGGCGCGGCTGAGCCCGCACCCGTTTGGCAGACCGAACTGGCAGAGCTTCCATGCCCGCTTCCTCGAGCACTACGGAATCGGTGCGGCCGTGCCGCTGCTGGAACTGGTGGACCCCGACATCGGGCTCGGATTCCCTGCCGGCTACCGGGACTCGCTGTACAAACCTCTTGCTCCACGGTCGACCGAGCGTGACCAGGCATTGTTGCGCCTCGCCCAAACCGCAGCCTTGCAACGCCGAATCGAAATCACTCTCGACGAGGCGATGATCACCGAGCTGGACACCAACTCTCTCGGCAAAGCACAGTGGCCGCCGCACGCAGAACTTGCGTTGCGGGTCCAGTCACCAAACCGCGTGAGCCTCGACAACGGCGAGTTCACGCTGGTAGTTACCGGTGTGTTCCGTGCTGCAGGCGCGACCGCCGGCCGATTCCTGGACCTGCTCGATCCACCCGACCGCGACCGGATGACCGTCGCCTACGCGGCCCTGCAGCCGCTCAACGCCGGGGCCGCGCGTGTGCAAGTGTCGTGCCCTCCGCTCTACACCGAGACCGAGAACGTCGCCCGCAGTCTGCCGGTACTGCCCGGTCAGCTGTCGATCAGCGAGCACCCCCGCGGTGACACGGTCGGGTTGCTCGTGCCACAGGATCTGCTGGTCGTGGGCGATGCCCACCGGCTCTACCTATGGTCGCAGTCACGGTCGCAACCGTTGGAAGCGGAGCTGTTCAGCGCGGTGGAGTTCACCAACTTCGCCCACCCGCTACTGCGATTCGCCTGCGAGCTGACCGGCGCCCGGGCAGCCGGCATCGGGCCCTTCAGTTGGGCCGCCGCCAGCCAGCTGCCCTTCCTGCCCCGGTTGACCTACCACCGCACGGTCTTGTCACCAGCCCGCTGGAACCTGACCGCCGCCGACCTACCCGGCTCCGGATCGACATGGCACGAGTGGGCCGAAGCAGCGGCACGATGGCGAACCCAGCTGATGGTGCCAGCCACGGTGTATCTCGGCGGCAACGACCAGCGCCTCCAACTGGACCTGAACCAGCCGGCACACCTACACCTGCTCCGCGCCGAACTCGACCGCCGCGGCCACGCCACCCTTCAGGAATCCCCCACAGCCTCGGAGCTGGCCTGGATCGACGGCCACGCCCACGAAATCGTCGTACCGGTGGCGACCGCGAGGCCCCGAACATGGCCGCCAATCCCACCACGCCCCATCCCCCGCGACACTGAATCGCCTAGCGCAGTCCGGTCCGCGGCTCACCTGCCCGGCGCCGGGCAATGGTTGTTCTGCAAGCTCTACAGTCACCCCGACCGACACAGCGCCCTGCTGACCACCCACCTGCACACCCTGCTGGCAGCCCTACCAGCCCCACTCTGGTGGTTCCTTCCCTACCGCGACCCCGACAACCACCTACGGCTGCGGATAAGACTCGCCGATCCCGCCTCATTCGGCCCTGTGGCACGCACGGTCGGCACCTGGGCCGAGCAACTCCAGCAGGCAGGGCTGGTCTCCACCATGCAACTGGACACCTACCGGCCGGAGACCGGCCGATTCGGTCACGACCAGGCGATGGCCGCGGCCGAAGCGGTATTCGCCGCCGACTCCGCCGCCACGCTCGCACAGCTAGCCCACCTCGCCACTATCGGTGCCGCAGACCCCGCGGCACTGACCGCGGCCAGCCTGGTCGATCTCGCCGCCGCGTTCGCTGGCGACAACACCAAGGGCGCCCAGTGGCTGATCGACCACCTCATCAACGAATCGCTTCCCGCGCCGGCCCGAACCGTCTATGACCAGGCACTGCAACTGGCCGCTCCTGGCCAGAACGCGATGCTCCAGCTCCTCAGCGGCGACCAGATCGTCGAGACATGGTCGCAGCGGCGGACTGCGGTCACCGCGTACCGCGCGGTGCTGGCCCGAGCCGGGTGGCCGCCTACTGACTCGGTGCTGGCGTCGCTGCTCCACCTGCACTGCGTCCGCGCGGGCGGGATCGCACCCGAGGCCGAACGACTGGCCCATCGCCTCGCACGGGCGGCCGCCCTCAGCCAGAAGTCACGAACATGACACAAACCACCGCGACTCTGCAAACACTCGTCGACGACATCACCACGAGCCTCCTCGACCCGGCAACGATGCGCCCCGCCAAGTCTGGCGGCCACCAGTACCTGCCGCAATCGCTGGCCGGTGGGGCGGCCGGAGTCGCCCTACTGCACAGCGAACACACCTTCACCCGCTCTACCCACTCCCCCACTCTCCACGCCTGGCTGACCACAGCAGCCCGCGGCAACCTCAACGGCTCCACCAGCGCCGGTCTCTTCTTCGGCGTCCCAGCACTGGCCTTTGTCACCGCAGCGGCCACAGAGGCCACTGGCCACTACCGCCAGTCACTGACCCAGCTCACGGCAGCGACTCAGCAAGTGACCCGCGCCCGCCTGGACGCTGCGCACGCCAGGATCGACCGCGGCGAACTCCCGGCGCTGGCCGAGTTCGACCTGATCCGTGGCCTCACCGGCCTCGGCGCCTACCACCTGCACCGGCAGCCCGATCACGACGTGACAAGAGACGTCCTGACCTACCTAGTGCGGCTCACCGAACCAAACCAGAAGACCGGACTGCCAGGGTGGTGGACCAACCACGGCCCCACCGGACAACCACCCAGCGACTTCCCCGGCGGCCACGGAAACTTCGGCCTGGCCCACGGCATCACCGGGCCCCTGGCGCTGCTGTCATTGGCGCTGCGGGCAGGCATCGCCGTACCAGGGCACCTCGACGCGATCGCGCGCATCTGTCAGTGGCTCGACGACTGGCAGCAAGACCACCCTGCCGGACCCTGGTGGCCACGCACCATCACGCTGGACGAGGTCCGCGCTGCACGATTTGATCAGGCTGGCCCGCTCCAACCCTCCTGGTGCTACGGCACCCCTGGCATCGCGCGCTCCCAGCAACTCGCCGGACTCGCCACCGGCGACCACACCCGCCGACGCGCTGCAGAAACCGCGCTCCTGGGATGCATCACCGACCCCACACAGCTCGCCCGCGTCGACGGGCCCACCCTGTGCCACGGCAGCGCCGGGATTCTGCAGACGACCTGGCGCGTCGCTCGCGACGCCGAAACCGACGACCTCACCGCCGAACTACCCGGGCTTGCCGACCTGCTCCGCGAGCATCTCCAAACCGCTCCACACAGCACGGAACTACTTGAGGGCAGTGCAGGCGCGGCGCTTGCCGCACTGACCGCCGTAACCAGCGACGTTCCGCACTCGGGCTGGGATGTCTGCATGCTGCTGGCCTGACAACAACCGACCACGGAGACCACCATGGCCACCGCTGTCCCATTCCAAGAACCAGCGTTCCGCTGGCGGCAGATCATTGTGGGATTCACCGACTACGCCTCGGCCGAGAACATCACCTCGACCGAGCTACAACCAATGATGGAAGCCGTCACCGAGTCATGGTGGTTCACCCGCAAGGCACCACACTGGAGGATGCGCTACCTACCGCTCGATCCAGCCGGCCACGACTCCGTTCGTGAAGGCGTTGAAGCCTTGAAGGCGAACGGCAGAGTCTCCAGCTCGACCGAAACCATCTACGAACCTGAACTGCACGCCTTCGGCGGCCCCGAAGCCATGACGACCGCACATCAGCTGTTCTGCCAGGACAGCCACCAGATCCTGGCCCAGCCAACCCACCTCCGAGCCCATCGGCGAGAACACACCATCCTGCTCTGCAGCGCGTTCCTGCGCGCAGCCGGCCAGGACTGGTATGAGCAGGGTGACGTCTGGTCACGCGTCGCAACCAACCGACCCGTGACCAGCCCTATTCCGACCGTGCGAGCAGAAGGTCTGGCGACCGGTCTCCGGCGCCTGATGACCGTCGATGCCGGGCCGCGGAGCCCTCTCACCACACCAACGGGGCAACTCGCCGGCATCGCCACCTGGATCAACAGCTTCCACGACGCCGGCGCGGCCCTCGGCGACCTCAACCTGCGCGGCGATCTCGGCCGTGGCCTCCGCGACGTACTGGCCCACCACGTCCTCTTCCACTGGAACCGGCTCGGCCTGCCCTACGACACTCAATCGACACTCGCCCATGCCGCACGACAAGCCGTGTTCGACCAGCCATAACGAGTGCAGTCATGGCAACTCGGAAGGGTCAAGTTCCGTGGAGTGGTGTTCGACGATTGTGATTCGTCGTTGACTGGTTAGGCGCTGATCGCGCCGATGGTCGGGTTGTTGATCTCAACCGCGAGATCCGCCGCCGTGTCCAGTTCGCGGCGGTACCCGTTGCGGGTTGAGGAATCCTTCCATCAACTCGCGCAGCAGGTTCGGGCTGGCCTGCTCGAGATGCTCCGCGTGCAGCCATTCCTCACTGACACACTTCGTGCCCCGGCCCGAACCGCCGACCTTCGCGAGCCGCGAGTGTCAGGTCCCGAGACCACGACCAGAGGCGCCGACGGGAGGAACTGTCTTTCCTGTACTTCTGTCTTTCCTGTACTTCTGTCTTTCCTGTACTTCTGTCTTTCCTGTACTTCTGTCTTTCCTGTACTTCTGTCTTTCCTGTACTTCTGGGGTCAGTCGTCGTCCTCTGCGCGGCGGGCGGCCTCGATGCGCGACGTCATCTTGCTGGCGCGGGACTCGATGGTGGTGGCCAGGCGGTCGCGGGCGGCGCGGAGGACGAAGAGGGAGAGGATGGAGGTGATGAGCAGGGCGACCAGGGCG
>NZ_AQUZ01000091.1 GCF_000372465.1 Kribbella catacumbae DSM 19601 | reverse complement strand
CGCAACCGCGGCGATCTCGGCCTCGAACATGGCCTGCATCACCGCCAGCCCAGCGGCCACACTCATCGCCAGCAGGCCCTCACGGGCCGCGCCGGCGACATCGGCCAGCGCGACACACACCTCGTCAGGCAGATCGGAGAAATTCATGGTGTCGGCCTGCGCGGCCGCGTGCAGAGTAGGTACGGTCTTCATGGCGGTCCCCTTCCTTCGGGTGTTCTTGGTCGTTCACCCGAGACCTACCACCAGGCAGGCCTCAGGTGGGGGACCGCCACCTCAAGTTCCACGAAGACCGGGACAACCTCTCCCCGTCCGCAGTAGATGTTTGTGATGTCCTGGTTGGTGTTGTATTCGGGCTTGACAAGCCAGTCCATGCAGCCGCTGAAGTAGGTCAAGCCCTTGCCCACCAGGTAGTCGTGGGTGACATGGAACAGTTTGCGACTGCTGCCGTTAGTGCCGGGGCGCCCGCCCCGCGATGCCCAGCCTTCGTTCATCTCGCGCCCAGGCCGCCTTGGCTTGGTCGAAGACCTTCTGCTGGTTGTCGATGTCGTTTTGGCTGAACCCGAAGTCACCGCCCTTGCGGCGGGGGCGCCGGGTGGTGCCGGTGCTGCACTTGTCGGCTGGGCGCGAAGACGTAGCGACATGGGCCCAGACCTTTCGGGCGAGGGCGGCCGGAGACCCGTCTGATAGAACGATATAGAAAGTCGCTCTGATCGTCGGAAGCGTCCGGAATTGGAGTAAATCCAGCTGGATTGGACTGTCGACACGTGGAACATAGATGTGAGTTCTACCCCTTGTCAATACCTCTCACTAAAACGTGCCAGTAGTAATCTGTCCGTGGAGATGCTCGGCACCCAGTCGGAGCTGGCCGGCCCGATTGGGGTCAGATGCGCGGGCGAGCGGTGGAGGCTCTGGGAACCAGGCGGGGACGCTGGACGGGATGCGAGGGGTGCTCGACGCGGTTCATCACGTCGAACAACGCCGTGGTGACCTCAGCGCCGAAGGCGTGGACGTCATGGCTCATCGCGGACAGCGCGGGACGGGTGAGCTGGCACAACTGGGAGTCGTCCCAGGCCAGCAATGACAGGTCGTCCGGCACGGATAATCCGAACTCGTCGGCGACGCCGAGTGCGGCTACGGCCATGATGTCGTTGTCGAACATGATGGCCGTGGGGCGGTCCGCGGACAGCAGCAGGTTCCGGCAGGCCTGGCTGCCGGAGTCGGGGGAGAAGTCGGCCTGCGCGGTCCGCCCCTCAAGTCCCAGGTCTTTGATCGCACGATCGAACGCGGTCGCCCGGATCACCGAGTGGCCGAGGTCGGGTGGCCCGCCGACCCGGCCGATCCGGCGGTGCCCCAGTGCGGCCAGGTAGCGGACCGCCTCGTCGATCGCTGCCTCGTCGTCGGTCCACACAGCCGTGAACGGACCGGCCAGTGAGGGCATGCCGACGACCACCGCGGGCAGTCCGATCTCTGTCAGGGCGGGGATTCGCGGGTCGTCTACCTTCAGGTCGACCAGAATGCTGCCGTTGACCCGGCCGCCTTGCCACCACTGTTTGTGGACCTCGATCTCCTCCTCGGCGTCTGTGAGCCGCAGCAGCAGTGAACAGGAGTGCCTGCTGAGAACGCTTTCCACGCCGGAGATGAACTCCATGTAGAACGGCTCGAGACCGAGTAGGCGTGCCGGGCGGGCGATGGCCAGACCAACCGTGTGGAGTGAACGACCCGACAGCGTGGCCGCGGCAAGGTTCGGCCGCCACCCGAGGTCTTTCGCGGCCGTCAGGATCCGTTCCCTAGTGGTCGCGGAAACCCCGGGGCGGTCGTGGAGCGCCAAGGTCACCGCGGACGTCGAGACTCTCGCCCGTGCTGCCACGTCCTTGATCGTGGTCTTGCGCTGCCGACCATCCGCACCCAAACCCGCCACAGGGGCTACCTCACCTCACTAGTCACGAACTTGCGCTCAAGGGTTCGGGATCGGACCCTCGCTCGTTCAGCTCCAAATCTATCCCAGTCGAGAGGTAGAACGCGCAAGTCTTGAGGGTGCCTGCCTTCGGGAACTCAGATGTAGGTGATCCCTCCAAGCGCTCCGAGGACATGAGTCGACTCGATCGCTTGAACGTTCCATGCGGATGACGAAGCGCTGATGACTCACGGTGATGATCTTAGTTCCTTGAGGGCCGATGGTGACCTCAGTGCCTGGCGCCCACCTCCAGACGATTGCACAATGTGATCAAAAGATGTGAAAAGTTTACTAGATCGTTCTATGGACAGATCGATTTGTTGCGTCTAGGTTAAGCAGCCATCAGCCGCTCGGGCCCAGCGGATATTTCGGCGCTTTGCCGGACCTGTGCCGGTACAGCAGTTCGTCAACGAGGAAGTGACATGACATGCGAAGGACACGCGTTCTAGCCGCAGGGATCACCCTGGCGATGGCTCTTACGGCCTGCGGCAGTGGGGGTGGCAGTGACACGAAGGACTCCGGCGCGGTGAGTGTGCCGGAGGACCCGGCGTCGGTGACCGGCTCGATCACTGTGCTGACCAACCGGACCGACCAGGTGCAAGACGGGACGGCCAAGGCCTATGCGGCGGAGTTCAGCAAGATCTATCCCCAGGTGAAGGTCGAGTTCCAGGGCATCACCGACTACGAGGGTGACGTCAAGATCCGGATGAACAGCGAGGACTACGGCGACGTGCTGTCCATCCCGGGCTCTGTCCCGACCAGCGAGTACCCGTCCTTCTTCGCTCCACTGGGAACGACGGATGAGCTGGCGAAGACGTTCGACTTCACCGAACGCAGCGCGGTCGACGGCAAGGTCTACGGCTTGGCCAACATCGGCGTGGCCAATGGCTTCGTCTACAACAAAGCGGTCTGGAAGCAGGCCGGGGTGACTGACTGGCCGAAGACGCCGGCGGAGTTCCTGGAGGCGCTGAAGGCGATCAAAGCCAAGACCGGCGCGACGGCGTACTACACCAACTACAAGGACGCCTGGCCGTTGACCAACTGGGGGAACGCGCTCGGCTCGCCGAGTTGCGATGCGGGCGCCGGGGACAAGCTGGCGAGCACCAAGGAGCCGTGGGCGCAAGGGCAGGATCTCAACGTCGCGGACACATTGCTGTACGACATCGTGCACGGCGGGTTGTCCGAGGGGGATCCGAACACCACCAACTGGGAGAATTCCAAGAACCTGATCGGCACCGGCAAGGTCGCCACCATGTGGCTCGGCTCGTGGGCCGTCGTCCAGATGCAGGAGGCGGCGAAGAAGGCCGGAAAGAGCGCCGACGACATCGGCTTCATGCCGTTCCCTGCCCAGGTCGACGGCAAGTGGTGCACCGCGGTGCGGCCCGACTACCAATACGCGATCAACGTGCACAGCAAGAACAAGCCGGCCGCCCGGGCCTGGATCGACTGGTTCATCACTAAGTCCGGTGACGCGCAGAAGGCCAAGTCGATCTCGTCGGTCAAGGGTGCGTCGCTGCCCGCAACGCTGCAGCCCTTCCAGGACGCCGGCGTGAAGTTCGTCAACATGACCTACGCCGACAACGCCAAGGTCGCCGACATCGATAAGGCCTCCGAGGTCGGCATCGGCGCTCCGGAGTACCGGCAGCGGATCGTCGATGTCGCTCGCGGTGCTGCGAAGGATGATCTGGCCGGAATCTTCGGTGACCTGAACAAGAGGTGGGCCGAGGCGCAGAGCACCGTCGGCTGAGCGACCGGTGCCGGTCGATCACACTGAATCCCTGAAAGAAGAGGAACATGTCGGCAACTCGAACAGCCGGAGAACGGCGCGAGGTTTCGTCGCCCACGACGCCGTCCAGGCGTTCGAAGTCGCGCGCCAGCCGGGGACGGCCCGGGCGGCGTGGACTCTGGTACACGCCGTGGCTGTATCTGCTGGCGCCGGTGGCGTTGCTGGTGTTGTTCACCTACGTCCCGGTGGTGAGCATGGTCTCGTACAGCTTCACCAGCTGGAACGGTCTCAGTCCCACCAAGCGCTACGTGGGCCTGGACAACTACGTCGATCTGTTCACCAGGCCGCAACTCTTTCAGGTGTTCGCGGTCAGCTTGTTCTACCTGGTCGGTGCGGCACTGCAGATCGTCGTGGCGTTGTACTTCGCGACGATCCTGAGCTTCAGTACGCGGTTCCGGAACCTTTTCAAGGGGATCCTGTTCTTCCCGTACCTGATCAACGGGGTCGCGATCGGGTTCGTGTTCCTGTACTTCTTCCAGCCCGGCGGGACGCTCGACACCATCCTCCAGCCTTTCGGGGTGGCGCCCCACGCCTGGCTGGGTGATCCGGATCTGGTGAACACCTCGCTGGCCGGGGTGTCGGTCTGGCGGTTCATGGGGCTGAACATGGTGTTGTTCCTCGGCGCGATCCAGTCGATCCCGCCGCAGCTGTATGAGGCGGCGGCGCTGGACGGTGCGAGCCGGTGGCAACAGTTCCGGCACATCATCGCGCCGGGGATCAAACCGATCCTCAGCCTGAGCGCGATCCTGGCGGTCTCCGGCGCATTGGCGGTCTTCGAGATCCCGTTCATCATGACCGGCGGATCGAACAACAGTGAGACATTCGTGATCCAGACGATCAAGCTCGCCTTCAACTTCAACAAAGTCGGGCTGGCATCGGCGGCCGCCGTTGTTCTGCTGGCAATCGTGTTGCTGGTGACGATGATCCAGCGATGGCTGGTCCCGGACGAGAGAGTCGAGATGTCATGACTGCGCCTATTGCACTTACCGGGGTCCGTCTGCGCGGCGATGTGGCTGTGTTCCTCAAGTACGTTTCGTTGCTGGCGGCAAGCGCGGTGGTCGTGGTGCCGTTGCTGGCAATCGTCTTGACCTCGTTGCGCACCGAGGGTGAGTTGGCCGGCGACGCGAATCCACTGTCAGCACCGGCGAACTGGTTCAACCTGCACAACTACCAGGTCGCCTTCACCGAAGGTCACATGCTGCGGGCGCTGTGGAACACGTCGTTCATCTTGTTCTTCTCGCTGATCGGCACGGTGTTCATCGGCTCGATGACGGCCTACGCCATCGACCGCCACCGGTTCCGCGGCAAGAAGCTCGTGATGACCCTGTTCCTCATCGCGGCGCTTGTTCCGGGCGTGACCACCCAGGTCGCCACCTACCAGGTGGTCAACGAGCTTGGCGTCATGGGGACCCGCTGGGCTCCGATCCTGCTGTACATGGGCACCGACATCGTGTCGATCTACATTTTCCTGCAGTTCATCCGCTCGATCCCGGTGGCGCTGGATGAGGCCGCTCGGATCGACGGCGCCGGATCACTGACCATCTACTGGCGGGTGATCCTGCCGCTGTTGCGGCCTGCGATCGCCACCGTGGTGATCGTGAAGGGCGTCGCGATCTACAACGACTTCTACATCCCGTTTCTCTACATGCCGGCGGACGGCCTCGGCACCATTTCGACGTCCCTGTTCCGGTTCAAGGGACCGTTCGGGGCGCACTGGGAGGTCATCTCGGCGGGCGCCGCCTTGGTGATCGTGCCGACGCTCGTCGTCTTCCTGGCACTGCAACGCTTCATCTACAACGGGTTCGCTGCAGGGGCCACCAAGTAGTGCCGATGGTGTCAGTCGGGCAGCAACCCGACATGTTGGGCAGCAGTCAGCTGCGACGCGTTCGAATTCAAGGAGCTTCGGCTTGAGCAAGCAGATCACACCACTGACCTCGGAGTGGACCGTTCGTTTGGCTGGCGTATCTCATCCCGCTGGCGCTGCCTATCTTCGCGATGTGACCGTGCCCGCTCAGGTCCCCGGGTGCTGTCACCAGGATCTGCTGGCGGCCGGACACATCCCCGACCCCTACCTCGACCGCAACGAGCTGGAGGTGGCGTGGATCGGCCAGGCCGACTGGCGCTACGACACCACCGTGGCGGCGATACCGCTCGGCTGCGAGCGTGTCGACCTGGTCTTCGAGGGCCTCGACACGGTCGCGACCGTGACCGTGGATGGCGCCGAGGTCGGAGAGACCCGGAACATGCACCGAAGCTATCGCTTCGACGTCACTCAGCGCGTCGCGGCCGGCGCGCAACTGTCGGTGCTATTCACCTCGGCCTACACCGAGGCCGAGGCCGTCAAAGAGCAGCTCGGGGAGCGGCCGAATGCCTACCCCGAACCGTTCAACTACATCCGGAAGATGGCGTGCAGCTTCGGCTGGGACTGGGGGCCGACACTGGTGACGGCCGGCATCTGGCGGCCGGTTCGCCTTGAAGGGTGGAGTACCGCGCGGCTGGCGAACGTCCGGCCGCTGGTCACCGTCGCCGACGGGACAGGACGAGTACAGGTCCACCTCGACCTTGACCGGACTGCGGCAGGGCAAGAGCGGAACCTGCGGGCTCTTCTAGAGGTCGACGGCAAGACCGTGATGGTGCCGATGCCTGCCGGTACAACCTCGGCGATCGCGGAGCTCGAGGTGCCTGAGGCGGCAATGTGGTGGCCCCGCGGGTACGGAGATCAGAACCTGTACGAGTGCAAGGTGGTTCTGGCTGAGGAAGACACCGGTGTCGAGCTGGACCGCTGGCAGCGCCGCATCGGCTTCCGAAACCTCGAGCTGGACCGGGGCCAAGACGCACATGGCACCGCGTTCACCTTCAAAGTCAATGGAGTGGCGACATTCGCGCGTGGCGTCAACTGGATCCCCGACGACGTGCTGCCGGCCCGGGTCGGTGCTGAGCGCTACCGTCACCGCCTGACACAGGCCGCCGAGGCGGGCGTCAACCTCGTCAGGGTCTGGGGTGGCGGCATCTACGAGGACGACGCCTTCTACGACATCTGCGACGAGCTCGGGCTGATGGTGTGGCAGGACTTCCTGTTCGCCTGCGCGGCCTACCCGGAGGAGGAACCTCTGGTTAGCGAGGTCGAGGCCGAAGCACGCGACAATGTCATCCGGCTCATGCCACACCCGAGCCTGGTGGTATGGAACGGCAACAACGAGAACCTCTGGGGGTTTCGTGACTGGGAGTGGGAAGAGCCACTGGCCGGCCGCAGTTGGGGTGAGGGCTACTACCTCGACCTGCTGCCGCGCATCGTCGCCGAACTCGATCCAACCCGCCCTTACAGTGCCGGCAGCCCCTGGTCAGGGTCATGGGAACACCACCCCAACGACCCCGCACACGGCCCCTCCCACTTCTGGGAAGTCTGGAACCGCCGGGACTACACCGACTACCTGAACGACGTTCCAAGATTCGCGGCCGAGTTCGGGTGGCAAGCGCCACCGGCCTACGCGACGCTACGGGCCGCGCTGCCCGACGAGGACCTCAGCCCCACCTCGCCAGGAATGCTTCATCACCAACGTGCCGAGGATGGTGTCGGCAAGCTCGATCGTGGCCTGACGCACCACTTCCTTCCCCCTGAGGACTTCGACAGCTGGCACTACCTCACGCAGGTCAACCAGGCCCGCGCTATCGCCACCGCCGTCGCGCACTGGCGTTCGCACTGGCCGGTCTGCGCCGGCACCGTCGTATGGCAGTTCAACGACTGCTGGCCGGTCACATCCTGGGCGGCAATCGACGGTGCTGCCCGCCCCAAACCTTTGTACTTCGAGCTCCGCCGTCTCTACGCCGACCGGCTTGTCAGTATCCAGACCCGCGAGGGCATTCGTTGCCTGGCCGTGGACAACCAATCCGGGCAGGTCTGGAGCGGGGTCGCCTCGGTTCGCCGGATGCTGGTCGACGGAACCGCGCTGGCCGAAGATGTCCTGCCGTTCGAGGTGGAGCCGTACTCGGTTGCCCTGCTGCCGCTGTCCGGCGAGGTCCGTAGCATCCAGGAGAGCGAGCGAGAATTCCTGGTCGCGGACGCGGGAGAACTACGTGATGTCGCCCTCGGCTGCGAGGACCACGAATTCGCATATCCGACGCCTGAGCTGCTCCTCGACGTCGAGCCGGCACCCGGCGGCGTCGTCGCCACGATCACCGCAAGTACTTTTGTGCGTGATCTCGTTCTCCAGGCCGACAGGCTCGGCGCCCAGGCCCAGGCCGATCGAGGACTCATCACCCTCCTGCCTGGCGAAAGTTGCGAGGTCGGGATCCGCGGGCTCGATCCGGCCGGCCTGGACCTCGAGCGGCTGCGGGCAGCGATCTTCTGCGTCAACTCGGCCCAGGCCCGAGCAGATAAGGCGCTGCAACCATGACCCGGCCGCAGTGTCGTAGGAGCGGCCGGCGCCACAAGGCGATCCGGTGCCCTGATGCACGAGCCACGGCAAGCCGGGGGTGGCGTTCGTGACTGTGCTCGCGCTCGATATCGGCGGCACCAAGTTCGCCGCTGCCCACGTCACACCAGACGGTTCCATCGTCGAGCGCGACGAGCGGCCGATCGGTTCGGCGCCCACCGCCACATTGGAACATCTGGTCGCCGACTTCACCGGCCCGGATCTCACCTGCGTGGGGATTGGCACGGCGGGGCCTCTGGAGGTCTCGACGGGGATGGTGTCTCCGGTCAACATTCGGTCCTGGCGCAGCTTCCCGCTGGTTGAGGCTGTGAGCCGGCAGGTCGGCGACGTCCCCGTGGTGCTAGCCGGAGACGCTCAGTGCATGGCGGTCGGTGAATGGTGGCTGGGCGATCACACCGCAGCGTCACTGCTAGGCATCGTGGTCTCGACAGGTATCGGTGGGGGACTCGTTGTACAAGGCAGACCGCTGCTGGGCAGCACTGGCAACGCCGGACACATCGGGCACACCACCATCGACCGCGACGGTGACCCGTGCCCTTGCGGAGCCAGAGGTTGCCTCGAGACGATCGCGAGCGGGCCCAGCATAGTGCGATGGGCCCTAGCTCAAGGCTGGCGACCGAACCATCCGGTCAGCACGGTGACGACCAAAGAACTGGCACAGGCCGCCCGCGACGGTGCGGTCATCCCGAACGCGGCCTTCGATCGTGCCGCCAAAGCACTCGCGGCCGCCATTCGTAACGCGGCAGCTCTGCTGGACATCAGCAACGTGGTGATCGGAGGCGGAGTGGCCGCGGTCGGGGACCTGTTGCTGGTGCCGATGCGCCATCACCTGCACCGTCTCGACGACCTTGCGTTCCTGCAGGGCATCACCATCACGGCGTCGTCGCTGGCACGCGATGCCGGCCTGCTCGGTGCCGCCGCTATCGCCCTCCAGGCCAACGGCGCCACTCTGCGGTCCCGGGCGGTGGTGCTGGCCGACCGACAACACGACTCGGCCGACCGATGCACTACTCGAACCCTGTAGTCCGCCCCGCCTCATCGTGAGGCGCTATCAAGGAGGAAGAATGGCGTATTTTTACCGCAGTCCAAAGGCCGATCGCGACACAACGAACCCATCCGGGCGTTTCTGGAGGCCACGCCGCAGAGCGCTCACCTGCCTGGCTGCGGCTCTGGCTGTCCTGGCCACCGTGCCCGCAGCCGGGCCGCAGGCTCAGGCCTTTCCGGCTACACCCAAACAGAAGGTGATCAACTACCTGAAGTCGATCACCGGACAAGGCATCGTGTCCGGTCAGCACAACAAGGAGCCGGCCAGTCAGCCGGCGCAGTACACCCAGCAGGCGAGGGACGTCACCGGCCTGTACCCCGGGCTGTGGGGAGGGGACATGATGTTCCGCGCGGACGACATCAACAACCGTCAACGCGTGATCGACCAGGCCAAGACCGAGTGGAGCAACGGGTCCCTTGTGGCCCTCACCTGGCATGCCTGCTCCCCGACGGTCGCGCGCACCTGCGAGTTCGAGGGTGGCGTGAAGCGGCAGATTACCGCCGACCAGTTCAAGGAGATCGTCACCGGCGGCACCAACCTGAACAACGTCTGGCGGAGCCGGATGGCGGAGGTGGTTCCCTACCTGCGCCAGCTCAAGGACGCCGGTGTGCCGGTGTTGTGGCGGCCGTTCCACGAGATGAACGAGAGCTGGAACTGGTGGGGTAACCAGCCAGGCGTCAACGGCGGCGCCAAGATCTACCAGCAGATGCGGGACTACTTCGACAGCCAGGGCCTGGACAATCTGATCTGGGTCTGGAACGTGCAAGACAACCCGGCTGGTGGCTGGGCGAACTACTACCCGGGCGTCAATTACGTCGATGTGGTCTCGCTGGACGTCTGGTACAAGGGACTTCCCAGCGCGAGCGACTACCAGCAGTTGCAGAACATCGCCGGCACCAAGCCGATCGCTCTGGCCGAGATGGGCAAGGTGCCCACAGCTTCGCTGCTCAGCAGTCAGCCACGCTGGTCCTACTTCATGATCTGGTCGGAGCAACTGCGCGGCAGTAACACCGACGCCGAGATTCGCACCGCCTATGCCCTTCCCCGCGTCCTGAACCGGGGCGAGATAGTCATCCCCGGTGGATCAAACCCACCGCAACCCAGGACCGGGCAGATCACCGGCATCGGCGGCAAATGCGTCGACGTTGCCGGAGCGAGCAGCACCAATGGCACCGCGGTCCAACTGTGGGACTGCAACAACGGCACCGCTCAACGGTGGACGATTGGAAGCGACAACACAATCCGTGCCCTCGGCAAATGCCTCGACGTCGCTGGCGGCAACACCGCCAACGGTACCCTGATCCAGCTGTGGGACTGCAACGGCTCCGGCGCCCAGCAATGGCAGCAATCCGGCAGCCAGCTGCGCAACCCACAATCAGGCCGCTACCTCGACGCCCCCGGCGGCAACACCGCCAACGGCACCCGCCTGCAGATCTGGGACTCCAACACCAATCCCTGGCAGCGATGGACCCTGCCCAACTAACCCTCACCTCGACCCTCAGCGTCCTGACCACAACCGCCCCCGGTCCGGACGCTGAGCCCTGCGTAGTGGCGAAGGCCACCCCCTACGGCGGCGGCCTGCTCACCGCCTGCCGCCGACCACGACCCGATACGCCTACGGTGAAGCCCCCCGAAGTGCTTGCAGCGGCCGAGGCAATGGGGGCCGCTACCGCAGGCCGCGGAATCCCGCTCGCTGCCGCCGCACTGCAGTTCTCGACTCCGATCCGAGGATCACTTCGACAATCGTCGGGATGCTCTCCCCGGCAGACCTCGATGCCACCATCGAACTCGCTTCGGTGCAGCTCCCGACGACCTGTGGGCGAACTCGACACGTTGGTCCCCCGGCAGTGACCTGGCAGGACTCGCCAGGCCGCGGAAGAAGTAGCTTGCGATGTAGGTCCGCTCATAGCCGTCGGCCAGGCGCAGCCCTGGTATCCCTTGCTGCTCACGCGATCACTCCGGCACGTACAGGGCTAGGACCAAGGTTCCCTTGGTGGGGATGCCATCGGTGACTTTGAGGGTGGCGGTGCTTGCCTTGGAGGCGGGGGCGGTGTAGCGGGAGGTGTCGATGCCGACTCCAGGGCCGTAGTCTCCTCGGCTGACGAGCGGTTCTGGGTCAACAAGTACGCAACGCAGCAATGCCGCGTACTGCGTACTGGCGAACCTCTCGAAGTCCGTCGGCCCACTCATCTCGGCCCTGGTCGTGTGCACACAGGAGATGAGCGGGTGGGCGGCCCCGATGGTTGCATGTGGTCAGTCGGCGGGCAGATAGAGAGCCAGGACGAGATGGCCCCTGGTGTACTTGCCAGGCGAGAGGGTGAGTTTGGCGGTGAAGGCTGGGCGGGCGGCTTCGCCGGCGATGCCGATGCCGCCGCCGACGTTGCTGGAGGAATCGGTCAGGCCGGTGACGCCGACCGTGGGCTGGTCGCCGGCCATGCCGGCGGTGCCGTAGGCGACCAGGAAGGGCTTGTCGGCGGGGGTGGCGAGTTCGAGTTCCCTTGCGGTCCTCGCGTCGGCCGTCTTGACCTCGGCGAGCCGGTAGTTGTGGCCGTTGAACTCCTTGACAACGTCCACGAACGAGTCGCCGACAGCCCGCGCCTTGCCCTTGGCGTAGATGCCCAGGCCGAGCCAGTCGTCCGGCTTGCTGAGCGGCTTGCCGTTCCTGTCCTCCAGCCGCACGGTCACCGTCACCCGCTGTCCGGCGGGCGGTGTTTCGCCAGGGATGAAGCTGGAGTTGGCGCCGGCATCGATCGATCCCTCGCCGGAGCAGCTGGTCTTGATGGCAGCCGAGCCGTTGAACCTGATGCTGACCTGGTACTGCGGGTCGACGCCTGTGTGCCTCGCCGTACAGAAGTCGTGCAGGCTGATCCGCCCACCGGGGGCCGTGAAGGCGAGGTCGAAGGAGGTCTTGCCGCGGTCGCCGATCTTGGCCGCGAGCAAGGCGTCGCCGCCGACCTTGGCGCGGTAGCGGATGCCGTCCTTGACGTAGTCGTCGGCGGAGGTCGGCGGTGCCTGCGAAGGCGGGCCGCTGGACGGCGCGACGGCGGTCTGGTAGATGCCTAGGGCAAGTTGTACGGAGCTGTCCTGCACCGGCTGGGCGAGCGCGTCCGAGAGTTGGGCCGTGACGCGGGCAGGCTTGCCGGCCGGTGCCAGCAGCCCGAGCAGGTGATCCGTGGGAACTCTGATCCCGTCCCCGCTCGCCTCCGGGTCGGCAAGGCACTCGTTGGTGCCCACGATGTAGTCGTTGACCCTGATCGTGACAGTCCGCAGACTGCTCGCGGTCGAGTTGCAGTAGGTGGCAAACCTGACGGCCTTGCCCTCCGGCGTCCAGCTGAAGGTCAGTTTGTCCTGGCCGGTGTCGCCGATCCAGCCCTTCTCCAGCCGATCCGCGCCGTCGACACCGCGCAGGACCACACCGTCCTTGGTGTAGTCGCGCGGTACGTCGTCCGCCGGCTGCGGAGTCGTGGTGCTCAGGCCCGGGACGATGCCGGAGGCAACAATTGCGATGATCGCGAGGCCGCCGGCGGCACCGGCCGCTCCCGCCGTACGGCGGCGCTTGGTACGGGCGATCTTGTGGCGTACTCCGGGCAGCAGGTCCGGCGTCTCGTCGGTCGAGTTGGCGCGGGCGGTGAGCTCGTCGCGCAGGTCGGTGAGCTTCATCGCGTCGACTCCTGGTCTGCGGGTGCATCGGTGGTCAGCAGCGCCGGATCGAGGCGGAGTTTGGCGAATGCCTTGCTGGTCTGGCTCTTCACCGTTCCCGGGCTGCAACCGAGGACGCGAGCGGTCTCTGCCTCGGACAGATCCTCGTAGTACCGCAGTACGACGACAGTGCGTTGCCGGCGGGGGAGTCGCTGCAAGGCCTGCCAGACGTCGGTGCGCTCCTCCGCACTGGCCGGTACTGCGGTCTCGGGCAGTTCGTCGGTCGGCTGCTCGCCGTTCCAACGGCGGCGCCACCAGGAGGCGTACGTGTTGACCATCACCTTGCGGACGTACGGCTCGGGGTCGCCACCCTCGATCCGGGACCAGGCGAACCAGGCCTTGGCCAGTGCCGTCTGCACCAGGTCCTCGGCGAGTGCGTGGTCCTGGGTCAGCAGGTACGCCGTCCGCAGCAGCCGGCGAGACCGCGCGAGCACGAACGCGTCGAACCCCTCAGCAGCCGCCACCGGTCGCCCCGTTCCCCGTGCACGCAATGTGAGCGTGCTGTCGTCAATGGTCACATCATGGTGGACCGTCGAGGTCCACCGATCGGTTGCCTCGCGACGGCCCATTACCAGTTGTTCGTCGAAAAGTTTCCGGTGAGCTCTGGTCAAGCGGTGGATAGTGGCGGGATGGTGGGCCGAGACAGGCGCGTTTCGCCCCAAATGCGTTCGGAGGTAATCCCATGCTGAAACACTTTTCTAGGCCAGTGCCCAGAATTCTGTGCATCCTGGCGTTGTTCGCAGCCATGCTCGGTGTCACCGTCACGACCCAGGTGGTGACCGCGACCAAGGCTCATGCCGATGGTTGCTACACGTGGAGCCGCACCCTCAGCGAAGGCGCCAGCGGCGAAGATGTGCGGCAGTTGCAGATCCGGGTCGCCGGCTATCCGGCGTACGGCGGGCACATCGCCGCGGACGGCGCCTTCGGCCCGGCGACCAAGGCGGCGGTCCAGCGGTTCCAGTCCGCCTATGGGCTGGGTGCCGACGGGATCGCCGGCTCCGCGACCTACAGCAAGATCTATGCGCTGCAGGATGACGACTGCACCCCGATCCACTTCACCTACGCCGAGCTCGACGACGGCTGTGGTGGCAGCGGCTGGGATGGCGGGCCACTGTCGCCGGCTGCGACCAAGGCCAATGCCCTGCAGACCATGTGGCAGCTCGAGGCTTTGCGGCACGCGCTCGGTGACCAGCCGTTGACCGTCACCAGCGGCTTCCGCAGCATCCCCTGCAACAACTCGGTCGGCGGCGCGAGCAACAGCCAACACCTGTACGGCCGCGCGGCCGACCTGGTCGGCGTCCATTCCCTGTGCACGCTGGCCAAGCAGGCCCGCTACCACGGATTCGGCGGCATCTTCGGTCCCGGCTACCCGGGTCACAACGACCACACCCATCTCGACATCAGGACCAGCAACTCCTGGTCCGCACCCAGCTGCGGGATCTGAGATCTGAAGCCGCCTGGCAGTGGCCGGTGAACTAGCTCCGGCCACTGCAGGCGGGATCAGACTGCTCGGACCAGTTGCCCGAGGGTGATGCCGGCGGCCCGGTCCAGGTGCTCGGCGCTGAGACCGGCCGCGCGGGCGCCGAGGACGTCCAGGTCCAGGTTGTCGCCGATCATCAAGGTCTCGGCCGGGTCCGCGCCGAGCGCCTCGCAGGTCAGGTGGTACGCCTCGCGCGCGGGTTTGCTGAAGCCGAGGGCTTCGGAGGTCGACACCACGTTCACCAGCTCGGCCAATCCGATCGCCGTGAGTTTGGCGTTCTGCTGCAGGGTGCTGCCGTTCGTCAGTACGCCGATCCGCCAACCGTTGCTTTGAGCAACTTCCAGGGCGGTCCGGGCGTCCGGGAAGGCCGCCCAGCTCTGCTCGTAGCACGCCAGGAAGCCCGCGAACATCTGGTCCAGGTCTTCGTCCGTGGACGGCACCAGCTGGCCGAGTAACGGCAGGAACTCGCGCAGTCGCGCGCGGCGCTTGCCTTGGTGGGTGATCCGCCCGGCGAGCCAGGCATTGAAGTTCCGCTGCTCGATCTCGAACCAGGCGATCCTCAGATCATCGGTCACCTCGACGCCGGCCAGTGCCGGAACCCACACCTGCAGGGCGGCCGTCATGGAGGAGGTGTGATCGAAGAGCGTGTCGTCGAGGTCGAAGATGACCGCCTTCACGCGGGAACCACCGACGTACGGTTGAGCTCACGGTGGTTCGCGTAACCCGACAGGGCCAGAGTGAGATCGAGTTCGGCCAGCAGGCAACGCAGTACGTGATCGACTCCGGCCTGGCCGGCCAGCGCGAGGCCGTAGAGGAACGGGCGGCCGAGGAGGACGGCCTTGGCGCCGAGCGCGAGGGCCTTGGCCGCGTCGGCACCCGTCCTGATCCCCGAGTCGAAGAGCACCGTCACCTGCTCGCCGACCGCGTCCGCGATCGCCGGCAGAGCGTCCAGCGCCGCGATCGCGCCGTCGACCTGGCGACCGCCGTGGTTGGAGACGACCAGGCCGTTCACGCCGTGCTCGGCCGCGAGCTTGGCATCGTCGACCGAGGTGATGCCCTTCAGCACGATCGGGCCGTCCCAGTTGTCGCGCAGGAACGACAGTTCGTCCCAGCTGAGGCCGACGTTCGGGAACATTTGCGCCCAATGCATCACCGCCGCGGTCGGATCCTCCGCGATCGGCTTGGCGAGCTTGGCCTGGAATGCCGGGTCGCTGAAGTAGTTCGCCAGCCCTTCGCCCTTGAGGAATGGCAGGAAGCCGCGGTCCAGGTCGGCCGGGCGCCAGCCGATCGTGCCGGTGTCCAGGGTGACCACCAGGACGGAGTACTGGCTGGCCTTGGCGCGTTGGAGGAAGCTGAGGCAGACGTCCTTGTCGGTCGGCCAGTAGAGCTGGTACCACTTGCTGTCCGCCTCGATCTGCTCGAACGAGTGGCTGGCCTGGGTGGAGTGCGTGTAGGTCAGCCCGAGCGCACTGGCCGCTCGCGCGGTCGCCAGCTCGCCTTCGGGATGCGCCAGCGTCTGTACGCCGACCGGCGCGATCAAGACAGGCGCCGACATCTTGGTGCCGAGGATCGTGCAGGACAGATCGCGCTCGGTACTGCCGCGCAGCATCCGCGGGACGAGCCGCCACCGGTCGAACGCGGCCAGGTTGGCCCGGGCGGTCGAACCGCTGCCGGCGCTCGGGACGATGTAGCCCATCGCCTCCGCGGACAGGTTCGCCGCCGCCTGCGACTCCAGCCGGGACAGGTCGGTGGTGATCTCCGGCTTGGTGTCGGAGAACATCCCCTGGACGTAGATGCTCAACTGGTGGTCGCCAAAGTTCGCCATGCTGGATGCTTTCACGTCCACTCGGCCGCGCTCAATGCTCTGGATGCGACAATCAGGCGTGACAAGTTCGGTGACTCCTGACAGCAAGACCTCGAGGCACGTCGGCTTGGCGCTGCTGGCGCTGGCGACCGGGGGTTTCGCGATCGGCACCACCGAGTTCGTCACGATGGGGCTGCTGCCGCAGATCGCCGACGGGGTGGACATCTCGATCCCGACCGCCGGGCACGTCATCTCGGCGTACGCGATCGGTGTCGTGGCCGGCGCTCCGGTGATCGCGGCGCTCGGTGCGCGGACCGGACGCAAGCGGCTGCTGCTCGGGCTGATGGCGGTCTTTGTCGTTGGCAACGTTCTCTCGGCCGTTGCCAACAGCTACGAACTGCTGATGGCCGCGCGGTTCCTCACCGGCCTGCCGCACGGCGCCTTCTTCGGCATCGGTGTGGTGGTCGGCGCGTCGATGGTGCCGGTCAACCGGCGGGCCTGGGCGGTCTCGATGATCATGGTCGGGTTGCCGGTGGCAAACATCGTCGGCGTACCGGTGACCACGTTGCTCGGCCAGCAGTTCGGCTGGCAGCTGCCGTTCGTTGCCGTCGGCATCCTTGGGTTGCTGACCCTGGCCGCCGTCTGGTTCTGGATCGATCCGCAGCCGGTCGGCCACGACGTCAACGTCCGCAGCGAGTTGAGCGCGCTGGCGAAACCGCAGGTCTGGATGGCGTTGCTGGTCGGCATGGTGGGCTTCGGCGGCATGTTCGCGACGTACACCTACATCACTCCGACGATGACCGAGCTGGCCGGCTTCAGCGAGGCGGCGGTGACGATCGTGCTCGCCGTGTACGGCGTCGGCATGACCGGCGGAACCCTGGTCGGCGGCCGGCTCGCCGATCGCGCCCTGATGCCGAGCCTGTACGGCGGCCTGGTCGCGGTGACCGTTGTCCTCGGCACCTTCGGCTGGCTCGCCCAGAGCAAGGCGGGCGCGCTGATCGGCGTCTTCGCGATGGGCTTCAGCGCGAGCATCCTGATCCCGGCGCTGCAGACCCGGCTGATGGATGTCGCGCACGAGGGACAGTCGTTGGCGGCTTCCCTCAACCACTCGACGCTCAATGTCGCCAACGCATTGGGCGCCTGGCTGGGCAGCGTCGTACTGGCTGCCGGCTACGGCTACGAATGGCCAAGTCGAGTCGGCGCCGCACTCGCGGTGGCCGGGCTGGTCCTGGCTCTCGTGTCGGGGCGGATGGATCGCCGTACGCCGCTGGCCCGGGCTGGCTAGACGCCGTACGCCGCTGGCCTGGGCTGGTTAGATCGGAGCATGGCGACACTGGTTTTGAGTGGCCCCGACCTCGTCCGGCGGCGAGGTCTGCGGCAGATGCGGCTGGTCGCGCTGTCGCTCCTGGTGCTGGCGGCGATCGTGTACGTCGTCACGCTGCACCGCGAGGGCGCGTGGGGGTACGTGAACGCCGCCTCCGAGGCCGCGATGGTCGGCGCGCTGGCGGACTGGTTCGCGGTGACGGCGCTGTTCCGGCATCCACTCGGGCTGCCGATCCCGCACACCGCGATCGTGCCGACCCGCAAGGACAGCCTGGCCGAGAGCCTGGAGCAGTTCGTCACCGAGAACTTCCTGTCCGCGGAGGTGGTCGCCGAGAAGATGCGCACCGCCGAGGTGAGCCGCCGGGCCGGCGAATGGCTTGCCTCCGGCAACCATGCCGAGCGGATCGTCGAGGAGGGCGCCCGGACGATCGGGGCCGCGTTGCCGAAGCTCGGCGATGACGACGTCACCGCTTTCGTCCGCGGGTCACTGCTGCCGCGCTTCGCCGAGGAACCGCTCAGCCCGATCGCGGGACACTTCCTGGCATCGGTGGTGGACGACGGCGCGCATCACGCGTTGCTCGACCTGCTGATGGTCGAGGCGTACGACTGGCTGTCCGAGAACCGCGACCTGCTGACCGACGTGGTCGGACCGCGCGCCCCTCGCTGGTCGCCGCGCTGGGTGGACTCGATCGTCATCGACCGGATCCACCGCGAGGCGCTGACCTGGCTGGCCGCAGTACGGGACGATCCACGGCACCCGGCCCGCAGGGCGATCGACCGGCTGCTCGTCCAGCTCGCCGACGACCTGCAGAACGACCCGGAGATGATGGACCGCTTCGAGGCGTTCAAACGCCGGATGCTGAACCACCCGGACATGAGCGGCAGCCTGACCGCGGTCTGGGACGCCGTCCGCACAGCGCTGATCGGCGCGATCGCCGACCCCGCAGGGCCGTTGCGGTTGCGGGCGACGCAAGCGATCGAGGACTTCGGCAAGCGGCTGCAGACCGACGAAGTGCTGATCGGCAAGGTCGACAGTCGTGCCTCAGAGGCGGTCGGGTACGTCGTCCGCACCTACGGTACGGAGATCGTCTCGGTCATCTCCGACACCATCGAACGCTGGGACGGCCGGGAAGCCGCGGCCCGGATCGAGCTCCACGTCGGCCGGGACCTGCAGTTCATCCGCATCAACGGCACCGTCGTCGGAGCCCTGGTGGGGCTGGCGATCCACACCTTCAGCCAGCTGATCTAGCCAGCCCGTCGAACGCGAGGTCGAAAACCGTGTCGAGCTGCTCTCACACCGAGCCGCACCCCGTACTCCGGTCGCCGTCGCAGTCTGACCACCCCCACAGGCGACTGAGGCAATGGGAGCTGCCTCAGTCGCCTGTACTACGCCCCACGCGCCTCCTGCGTCGCCGCTCCCACCCACCCTGCTCCGCCGCTCCTGCGTCGCGGCTCGGTGGAGGCTAGCTCGACGGGTGGCGTTGCTCAATCTCCGCTGTTGCATATAAGCTACAGAGGTGAGCGCAGCTGTTCTGGTTCGGGAGGCCCGTGAGCACGCGGGTCTGTCTCGCAGTGCGCTCGCTGCGAAGGCCGGAGTTCCGACCTCGACCGTCTCTCGGATCGAAGACGGATCGAGCGATCCCACTCTGACAATGCTCGCTCGACTCATCGCCGCCGCAGGCAAACACCTTTCGGTCAGCGTGACTGCACGGCAGCCGACCAGCCCGGCGATCGAGCTACTGGCCGGGGCCTACCGACCGGATGCTCGCGACCGGCCGGTCGACTGGACGCGGTTGCGCGGGTTCCTGGACCAGCTGACAGCACATCCAGAGCTTTCGGCCGATGCCATCGAGGCACCTCCGTCGCGTACTGGCGATGCGGCGTTCGATGCGCTCCTGGCCGGAATCGCGGAGAAGGTCGCCGACGATGCCGGGATCCCGCGTCCGCGGTGGACTAAATCCGTCCCCCCGTCCCCAACGCCCTGGACCGCACCCGGCACACCAGCAAGAACCAAACGGGCCCGCGCCGCGGCACCACCCCAACTGGCAGCACGCAACATCTGGCTGGCGGCAAAAGACCTGTGGCGTAATGCAGAGTGAGCAGCTCGAACTTGCGAGCGGAGGCTGGTTGATGGCGGCAGGGGAAGAGGTTGGTGGGACGGAGTTGACGCCGCGGTTGGGGAAGGTTGCTCGGCGGGAGTTAGCCGCTAGTGGCTACACACGGTATGAGCAGCTCAGTGGGGTCAGCTCGAAGGAGTTGCTGAGGATTCATGGGGTGGGACCCAAGGCGATTCGGATTCTGGAGGAGGAGCTGGCTGCGTTGGGGCTCGCGTTTGCCAAGGTGTAACCGGGGGCGGTGTGTCGTAGTCTGTGCCGGCTGGGCTGCATTGGCCCGGCCTGCAGGGGGTTGAGATGGATGTGGAGTCGGTGGGTGCCGAGGTAGGGCAGCGGGGGCGCGGGCGGGGCCGGGCGGCGTGGATCGCTGGGGTGGCGGCGCTGGCGGTTGTGGCGGGCGGGGCGACGTACGTCGTGACCGGGCGGGACGAGACGCCCAAGGCCACGGCGGGGACCGGGGCTACGCCGACGGCGACAGCCTCGTCGACGTCGGCCGACATCATTGCCGAGGAGAAGTTGCTGGCGGGGATCGACGCCACGCTCAAGGGGCGGGCGGCCGCGCTGGTGGCCGGGCGGCTGCCGCAGTTCCTGGCGTTCACCGATCCGAAGAACGCCAAGCTGGTGCAGAGCGACAAGCAACTGTTCGCCAACCTGCAACAGCTCGGCCTCAAGCAGCTCAGTTATGTGCGGGTGCCGACCTTCTCTCCCGAGCAGCGGACGAAGCTCGGACCGGGCGCGCGGGCACTCCGGATCAGGATGCTGGTGCAGCTCGAGGGAATCGACCAGGCGCCGCGGGTCACCCAGATCGGTTACGCCTTCGCCCAGCGTGGCGGTCGCTGGGTGGTGGTCGACAACGACGACGCCGAGGCGGCAAACCGCGGCGACAGCCGTGAGCCCTGGGAACTCGGCCCGATCGAGGTGGCGCGCGGGCGCGGCGTACTGGTCGTCTCGTCTCCGGGCGAAGCGAAGAACGGCCGGCGCCTGGTGCGGGAAGCCGAGGCCGCCATTCCTGCGGTCCGGGCCGCCACCAAGCGGGCCCAGGCGGGCATCCTGGTCGTCGCGATGGCTGCTCGGCGGTCATGGGACAGCTCCGCGATCACCGGTGGGCACCCGGCGGGCGCGGTGGCCATCCCCAACATGTCGCCGGCGAATGCCGATGCCAGCGAGTTCAAGGTCACCGGCAGCCGGGTCGTGATCAATCCGACCTATCGCAAGACCTCGGACCGATTCCTGCTCGCGCACGAGTTCACCCACGCGGCGATGGCGCCGCTCGGGTTCGGGGCACCCATCTGGTTGGTGGAGGGGTACGCCGAGTACGTCGAGCGGCACCTGCTGGAGCGCAGCAACTACAGCAACTGGGTCGGCAGCCAGCGGCGCGACCTGCGGAAGAAGGCGATCAAGTCGCTCGTGGTGCTGCCGATCGACGGTGTCTTCCACGGCGACTACGACGAGGACAGCTACGGCGTTGCCTGGCTGATCGTGGAGTACCTCGCGAACAAGTACGGCGTGGCCACGGTCAACGCCCTGTACGCCGAGACCGCGGCGCAGGCCGACGACCCAGCCCTCCGCGACAAGTCCCTGAGCAAACACCTGAAGCTCACCGAGACGGCCCTGGTAGCAGCATTGAAGAAGTACACAGGGCCGTCCTGAGATAGCTCCTTAGTCGACCGTCCAGGTGTCGGCTCCGGTGACGAGGGACTGGAGGTCGCCGGTGCCCTGGGTTTCGTGGGCGGTGGCTACCTGTTGGCGGACCAGGTCGTCGTACGCCGGGCGTTCCACCGAGCGGAAGACGCCGATGGGGGCCTGGTGCAGGATACCTGCGTCGGTGAGGCGGGACAGGGCGAACGCGTACGCCGGGTCTTCGGTGTGCGCGTCGTGGACGACCAGGTCGGCCTCGCCGCCGGGCAGGTCCGCTACCTCGCGGACTGCCAGGGAGGCGAACCCGTCGCGGACCACGCCCAGGTGGCCGTCCGTGCCGAAGCGGATCGGTTCGCCGTGGACGAGCGGGATGATCGCGTCGTCCCGGGTCTCCGGGTTCTTGAAGGCGTCGAAGGCGTTGTCGTTGAAGATCGGGCAGTTCTGGTAGATCTCCACGAACGCCGTACCGCGGTGCTCAGCCGCGGCACGCAGTACCGACGTGAGGTGCTTGCGGTCGGAGTCGACTGTGCGGGCCACGAAGGTCGCCTCGGCGCCGAGGGCCAGCGAGACCGGGTTGAACGGGTTGTCCACCGAGCCCATCGGGGTCGACTTGGTGACCTTGCCGGTCTCGGAGGTCGGCGAGTACTGGCCCTTGGTCAGGCCGTAGATCCGGTTGTTGAACAGCAGGATCTTCAGGTTCACGTTGCGCCGGAGCGTGTGGATCAGGTGGTTGCCGCCGATCGACAGCGCGTCGCCGTCACCGGTGACGACCCAGACGCTCAGGTCGGGCCGGGACACCGCGAGCCCGGTCGCGATCGCCGGCGCGCGGCCGTGGATCGAGTGCATGCCGTACGTCGACAGGTAGTACGGGAAGCGGGACGAGCACCCGATCCCCGACACCATCGCCACGTTCTCGCGCTTGATCCCGAGCTCCGGCAGGAACCCCTGGAAGGCGGCCAGTACCGCGTAGTCGCCGCAACCGGGGCACCAACGGACCTCTTGGTCCGACACGTACTCCTTGCGGGTCTGCGGTTCGGTCGCGGCCGGTACTCCGTGCAGCCCGCCCGGCAGGCTCGGCAGACCGAGGTCGACGGTGCTCATCGTGCTCCCTCCGGGTGGTGGACGCCGTTCGGCTGGACGTTCAGCGCCTCGCCATGAGTCAGGCTGGCGGCGGCCTCGCCGAGGTGGCGCGCGTCGTCGTCGATACCTTCGGTCTCCTCGACCAGGTTGCCGATCACCTCGGCGAGTTCGGCGGCGCCCAGCGGCATGCCGCGGACCTGCGCATAGGACACGACGTCGACCAGGTACTTCGCCCGCAACAGCAGCGCGAGCTGGCCGAGGTTCATCTCCGGCACGAGCACCTTGTCGTAGCGTGCGAGCACCTCGCCGAGGTTCGCCGGGAACGGGTTCAGGTGCCGCAGGTGTGCCTGGGCGACCTTGCCGCCGACCTTGCGGACCCGGCGGCAGCCGGCCCCGATCGGGCCATAGGTGCTGCCCCAGCCGAGCACGAGCACCTTCGCAGTACCGTCCGGGTCGTCCACTTCGAGCGGCGGCACGGTGATGCCGTCGATCTTGGCCTGGCGGGTGCGGATCATCAGATCGTGGTTCGCCGGCTCGTAGGAGATGTTGCCGGTCTTGTCCTCCTTCTCGAGCCCGCCGATGCGGTGGTCGAGGCCCGCCGTACCGGGGATCGCCCAGGCTCGCGCCAGCGTCTCCGGGTCGCGCAGGTAGGGAAGGTAGACCGGCTCGCCCTTGTCGTTGGTCGCGTTGGGCTCGGTGGTGAAGTTCGGATCGACCGTCGGCAGGTCCTCGATCACCGGGACCTTCCAGGGCTCGGAGCCGTTGGCCAGGTAGCCGTCGGACAGCACCATCACCGGGGTGCGGTAGGTGACCGCGATCCGGGTCGCCTCGACGGCGGTCGCGAAGCAGTCCGCGGGGGACTGGGCGGCGACCACCGGCAGCGGTGCCTCGCCGTTGCGGCCGAACATCACCTGCAGCAGGTCGGCCTGCTCGGTCTTGGTCGGCATCCCGGTCGAGGGGCCGGCCCGCTGGATGTCGCAGACCACCAGTGGCAGTTCGAGCATCACGGCGAGGCCGATCGTCTCGGACTTCAGGCTGATGCCCGGGCCGGATGACGTGGTCACGCCAAGTGCGCCGCCGAACGACGCGCCCAGAGCCGCGCCGACACCGGCGATCTCGTCCTCGGCCTGGATCGTCGTCACGTCGAACCGCTTCAGCTTGGAAAGCTCATGCAGTACGTCGGACGCCGGCGTGATCGGGTAGGCACCGAGCACCAGCGGCAGACCGGCCCGCTGGGCGCCCGCCACCAGGCCATACGCCAGCGCGAGGTTGCCGGAGATGTTGCGGTAGGTGCCGGTCGCCATCCTGGCCGGCTTCACCTCGTACCGGACCGAGAACTCCTCGGCGGTCTCGCCGAAGTTGTACCCCGCCCGGAACGCCGCGATGTTCGCGTCGCGGATGTCGGGCTTGCTGGCGAACTTGGTCTGGAGGAACTCGATCGTCGACTCGACCGGCCGCTGGAACAGCCAGGAGACCAGACCCAGGGCGTACATGTTCTTCGCCCGGGACGCGTCCTTGCGGGACAGACCGAATTCTTTGACCGACTCCACCGTCATGCCGGTCAGGTTCAGCGGCACCACGTGGTACGCCTCGAGCTCACCCGTCTCGAGCGGGTTCTCGTCGTACCCGATCCGCTTCAGGTTGCGCGCGGTGAAGTCGGCGGTGTCGATGATCAAGGTGGCGCCGCGCGGTACGTCGCGCAGGTTCGCCTTGAGCGCGGCGGGGTTCATCGCGATCAGCACATCGGGCGCATCACCAGGCGTCAGGATGTCGTGGTCGGCGAAGTGCAACTGGAACGACGAAACCCCCGGCAACGTTCCGGCTGGTGCCCGGATCTCGGCCGGGAAGTTGGGCAACGTCGACAGGTCATTGCCGAACGATGCCGTCTCCGCGGTGAATCGGTCCCCCGTGAGTTGCATCCCATCGCCGGAGTCGCCGGCGAAACGGATCACCACGCGGTCGAGCTGCTTGACCTCGATGGTCACTTTTCTGTTCATCTCCAAGTCGAAGCTTGGGTCGGCCGGCCCTCTTGTGAAGGACAGGTCGATCCCCCCAGTCAGGGCGATACCCCAATATTAGTTCGCCCTTAGTACGGAACCATGCAGAAGTGCTGATGGTCCACAGCCTGGGATCACCCAGTACCCACTTGACTCCCAAACCTTTCAGTGTGACGTAGAGCAGTCGTTCGCTTGCCTTCTGCAGTCGGGTCCGGCAAGGTGTCTTCATCAAGCTGTGATCTACCCCGGGACCCACCCGGGCTCGAGGGAGTTCCACCATGGGCGTGCGCCCTTCGATCGGCCTGCTGGTTGCTCTTCTTTTCCTGCCTCTCACTGGATGCGCCGGCACCGCGGTGCCCGCTGAGAGCGCGCTGTCGGTCCCGGACGCCAAGGTCGTGCCGGCCGCCGTCGCGGCCACGCCGGTCCGGACGGTGAAGATCACCAGCATCAGGACCACCAACGCGACCAAGGGCGTGCTGACGGTGGTCGGGCAGATCACCCCGGCGCCGGCGGCCAGGTCGCGCGTCTCGCTCCAGCGCTGGTCGTCGACCGGGCGCAAGTGGGAGGAGATCGGCCACGGCGTCACGTCGGGGACGAGCATCACGATCCCGCCGACGCTGCCCGGGTCGGTGAAGACGTACCGGCTCGTGATCGGCCCGCAGGCGCCGTACGCCGCTGCCGTGTCGCCGATGATCAGCTTCTCGCACTACGTCTACCGCGGGATCTTCAAGAAGCCGCTGCTCGCCGCGGGCGGCAAGGGGCACCCGCAGTTCAACGTCATTCCGCCGAGCGAAGGTCCACGGCGTTCGGAGGCGGAGCTGCTGGCGGACAAGGCCGGCAACGTCTGGGGTGACGTCAACACCACCGGCTGCCGCTGGGTGCGTACCTGGCTCGGCAACATCACCGACGGCACGATCCGGGCGTCCTTGCTGAACGGCGCGAAGGTGGTCGGCTCGGTGGACATGAAGCAGGAGACCGAGACCTGGCTGAACCGCGACATCCGCGGCGTCACCAGGCTCCGCCTGCAGATCGCCGACGTGAAGTCCGGCTACGGCCCGATCGTCGCGATCGACGCCTTGCTCCTCTGCACCAACTGAGTACCGCGCACTAAGT
>NZ_AQUZ01000090.1 GCF_000372465.1 Kribbella catacumbae DSM 19601 | reverse complement strand
GTCTTGTTGTGCCGCGTCCATCACACCGCATTGCACGACGGCCACTGGACCATCCAGACCATCGACAACCAGGTCCACGTCACCCGCCCCACCTGGGCCGACCCACCACCCCGCAGTACCCGACAACCCACCCCACCCAGCACCACCGCCCCCGCACACCCCGCGGCGACGGACGCTGACACCCGCACCAGCCCCACGGCATCCGCATCCACACCCGCTGACACCCGCACCACGCCCACTCCCACCACGACATCCACGCCGACCGACACCGATACCTGCGCACCACGGCCCACCATCGACGACGCATCCCTCACACCAACCCGGCCCCGGCCGCACGCAGGCGACGTCCCCTGGATCACCCCCGAACAAGCCGCAACCTTCGACCCCTGGACCGACAATGCCTGACATGTTCGCCCGCCAACCAACCGGGCCCGCCCAAGGCACAGGCGCTGCAGACTCACGGTGTACCGCAGTGGCTTCTGCCAGGCATCCCCCACCTGGGCGGTCAGCCCGACACGATCACGACGCCACCTTCCTTGGAGAGGAACTAGCTGTCGGAGGCGACCTTGAGGACGGCGAGGTACTCGTGCTGGTTCTGGAGCAGGTCGGTGGGGTTGCCGACGATTGTGGTCAAGGTCAGGCCGGTGCCGGCCAGGAGCAGGGAGAGGTCCGCGGGGGTGTAGCAGCGGAGGACCTGGGTGTGCTTTTCCTGCGGCGTATCGGCTCGCCACCAGGTGTCGGTGGCGGTGGAGGTGATCGGGTCGAACGTCGTCAGCTCGTACAGTTCGTAGTCGTAGCCCTTCTCGGCGTCGGGCATCAGGTGCTCTTCGTCGCCGTGCCAGCTCGCCCAGACAAAGGGATTGCTGACGTCGATCAACGCGACGCCGCCCGGCTGCAACCACTCGGTCGCGATCCTGGTCAGCAACCGGCGCTGATCGGCATCCGAGCCGACACCAAACCCGTTCCAGTACGAGACGACGTCGAACTGACCCGCCAATCGCACGGCGTAGAAGTCCTCCTTGATGACCGTCAACGACCCACCCGTGACCTCGGCAGCGAAGGACGACGCGACGTCCGCCCGGTCGCTGATCTCGACGGCTGTCACCGAGTGCCCGGCGTTGGCTGTCACGGCCGCGGTCGTGCCATAGCCCGGACCGAGTTCGAGTACGCGCTGCGGCTGCTCGCCGGCGTACTCGTGCAGTTTCGCCACCCTGCGGTGATCCCGTTCGCTGATCACCGCCTCAGCTTTTGCCCACCACCTGCCGGTTTCGGAGTAGAAGTCCTTGACCCATTCCATCCGTGAACCACACCACCCACCCCTGCCCGGCTGCAACCACATTCACCCGTCCGCATGAACGGCGCCGTTCGGGTCACTGAGGAGTCATGGATCGAGAGCAGCTGGCCGGCTTCTATCGGCGATACATCCAGTGCTGGAACGACCGTCGGCTCGACGAGCTTCGGGAGTACGTGGCGGACGACGTACGGGTCAATGACGCTGAACAGGACCCCGAGCGGTACGTCGCAGGCATGGAAGACGTCTTCAGCGCCTTTCCCGATTTCCATTGGGATCTCCGGCATCTCCTGATCGACGGTGACTGGATCTCCGCGCACTTCACCGTCACCGGCACCCACCAGGGGACCTTTCTCGGTGTGCCCGCCAGCGGCCGGGCGATCGTGGCCCAGGAGTTCGCGGTCTACCTGATCGGCGATGGCAAGATCGCCGAGGTCTGGGGCGCCACCGACCACCTGACGATCCTCAACCAGTTGACGGTCTGAGCCGGTAGAGCTGGCCAGTTTCCAGGGACTCGACGATCCAATGGACCTGGCCGACTTCACCGCCGACGAGCGAGTCGCTGGGCCTCGCCGAGTTTGCCCAGGACCTGCATGCCGTCCGGCGCTTCGCCGAACGCGACCACGCCAACATCACCTCATGGAACACCTACGACACCGGCGGCCACTACGCCGCCCACCAGAACATCGACCTCCTCGTCACCGACCTCCGAGGCTTCTTCGGACACCTGTGGTGAGGGTGGGGCGGGTGCGGGGGCCTGTGGGTGGGGCCCAGGATTGGGGTGGGTGGAAGCGGGGGTGAGCTGTTCGGTGGGTGGGGTGCTGGACGGTGATGGCGCGCAGGGCTCGGATCAGGGCGGCCAGTTCGACTTCGGTTGGCGCTCCCCGGGAGATGGTGATCGCGTTCGGGTTGGAAGTCATTGGGGTCCGTTTCCGTGTTTGCGGTACGGCGCGTCGGCTCGCTTGCTGGTGAGCAGGGCGAGTGACTCGATCAGTATCCGGCGGGTGTCGGCGGGGTCGATCACGTCGTCGACAAGTCCGCGTTCTGCTGCGGCATAAGGGTTTAGGGCCGTGTCGGCGTACTCCGTGGTCAGTTCCTGGCGGCGGCGTTCCGGGTTGTCGGCGGCGGCGATCTCGCGGCGATGGATGATCGAGGCGGCGCCTTCCGCGCCCATCACGGCGATCTCGTTCGACGGCCAGGCGTACGCGAGGTCGGCGCCCACCGACCGGGAGTCCATCGCGATGAAGGCTCCGCCGTAGGCCTTGCGCAGTACGACGGAGATTCGCGGGACCGTGGCCTCGCAGTACGCGTAGACGAGTTTGGCGCCACGCCTGACGATGCCGTCCCGTTCCTGGTCGCGGCCGGGCAGGAAGCCCGGTACGTCGACCAGCGTCACGAGTGGGATGCCGAACGCGTCGCAGAACCGGACGAAGCGAGCGGCCTTCTCGGCAGCGTCGATGTCGATCGTCCCCGCCAGTACGGCTGGCTGGTTGCCGACGAAACCGACGGTGGCTCCGTTCAGGCGGGCCAGCCCGCAGATGATGTTCGGCGCCCAGTCGGCCTGTACTTCGAAGAAGTCGCCGTCGTCCACGAGCAGCTCGATGACTCGGCGCATGTCGTAGCTGCGCGACGACCTCATCGGCACGATGTCGAAGAGTTCGGGACACTGCCGGTCGGGCGGGTCGACGGTCGCGTACCTCGGCGGCGGTTCGTTGTTGTTGGCCGGTAGCAACGCCAGCAGATCACGAACCTCGCGGAAGCACGTCACCTCGTCGTCGACGACGAACGACGCCACTCCGCTGTGCCTGCCGTGCACGTTGGTGCCGCCGAGTTCCGCGGCGCCGACCCGCTCGCCGGTCACCGCAGACACGACGTCCGGGCCGGTGATGAACATCGTCGCCATCCCCCGCACCATGAACACGAAGTCGGTCAGCGCCGGTGAGTACGCCGCGCCGCCGGCGCAGGCACCCGCGATGACGCTGATCTGCGGGATCACGCCGGACGCGCGGACGTTGCGGCGGAAGATGCCGCCGAAGCCCGCAAGCGCCAACGGCCCTTCCTGGATCCGGGCGCCGCCACCGTCGTTGATGCCGACGATCGGTACGCCGGCCGCTTCGGCCAGATCCTGCAGCTTGTGGATCTTGCCCGCGAACGTCTCGCCGAGCGAGCCACCGAAGCAGCGGGCATCGTGGGCGTACACGGCGATCCGCCGGCCGTCGACCCGCCCCCAGCCGGTGATCACGCCATCGGTCGCCGGCCGGTTGCGTTCCATCCCGAACCCGGTCGCGCGATGCCGGGCGAACAGGTCGATCTCGACGAACGATCCCGGGTCGACCAGCAGGTCGATGCGTTCCCGCGCGGTACGGCGGCCCTGTTCGTGCCGTCGCTGGGTGGCGAGCTCGTTTCCGGTGACGGCGGCCGTACGGCGAGTACGGAGCTCCTCGGCGGCCCCGAACAGCTGTGGGTGGGCAGCCGCCTTGGTGGCACCGCCCACTGCCGCACCGTTCGGGGAGAACACCGTCGAGGAGAACGTTGCGTCAGACATCCGGTTCCTTCCACTTACTCGGCTCATCTCCCTAGGACAGACTCGTGAGAAGCGTGGATTGATACGCGGACGCCTGACGTATCAGGAAGACCGGTTGGGCCGCCTGTTCAACGTGACCACCTACGACTTCGCACCGAAAACCATGTTGACGACGATGGATGTGGCATTGCCGGTGGCCGCTGAGACGGCCGCCGAGACGGTGTTGCTCTTTCCCGGCCAGGGCGCCTACGACGAGGCAGCCCTTCGTGCCGCTCGCCCAGCTCTGAACGACGCGCGTGAGGTGTTCGAGCGGATCGACGCCGTCGCTGCCAGGATGGACCCGTCCGCGGCCCGCGTCTGTGAGACCGTGCTCGCGCCCTCGCCACCGTCGTTGACGAAGCTGTGCACGTCCGAGAAGGACCTGCTGCAGCTGACGCTTTTCGGCTTGTCCGTGGCGCTTTTCGAGACGCTGAAGTCCGCCGGCGTTCGCCCGGCCTCGTTGGTCGGCCACAGCTTCGGCGAGATCGCCGCGCTCGTCTGCGGCGGCATGTTCACGCTTGAGCAGGGAGCCGAGATCGTCTGCCATCGCAACGCGGCGCTGCGTGCCGTGGCCGATCAGCCCGGCGCGATGGCCGCGGTGGGATGTTCGGCTGAGCGGGCCCGCGCCATGCTCACCGTGCTGGATCAGACGGAGACCGCGGTCGCCGCGGAGAACTCGCCGAAGCAGTCCGTGGTCTCGGGTCCCGACGAATACCTTGCTGCGATAGAGAAACTGGCACGAGCCGCGTCGATCAGCTTCCTGCGGCTGCAAGCGCCGTACGGGTTCCACAGCCCGCTGATGGCGCCCGTCGCCAAGGCGTTCGAGGCCAGCCTGAGTCAGCTCAAGCCTGGCCGGCTGTCGATTCCGGTGTACTCGCCGATCCTTGGCCGCTGGTATGAGGACGGCGAGGACATGGCACCGTTGCTGGCCAGCCACCTGATCCGTCCGGTGTACTTCGGCGACGCGCTGCGGAGAGTCTGGGAGAACGGTTCCCGGGTCTTCGTCGAGTGCGGCGCGCGGTCGACGCTGTCCGGACTGGTCGGCCAATCGTTGCCGGACGCAACGAGGGTGACTTGTCTCGATGGTGATCAGGCTGCTCGGTTCCCGCAGGAACAAGTGACCGTACTTCGTGGCCTGGGGCAACTGCCCACCGCGCTGGACGATCAGCTCGCGGAGCTTGTCCTGCCGGGCGTGCCGACGGAACGGGCGCAGGACTTCTGGAACGCCTGTGGGCATGACGTCCTCGCGCAGATCCGGCAGCAGTACAAGGCGTTCAGCAAGCAGGACGAGCCGAACCACAAGCTGCTGGAGCCTCAGCCCGAGGTACAGCCTGTACGCCGGGAGCCGGCGCCTGACTCGATCGATGTCGCGTTGCCCGATCGGGCAGAGTTGGCGGAGGAGTTGGCTGCCTTCTATGCGGAGGCGCTGGAGTATCCGGTCGAGGTGATCACTGAGGACGCCGAGCTCGAAGGCGATCTCGGGGTGGACTCGGTCAAGCAGACCGAGCTGATCGCCCGGGTCGCCGAGCGGTACGGCCTGCCCGAACGTCCCGAGAACTTCCGGTTGAGTGACTACCCGACCCTAGGCAAGGTCGTCGACTTCGTCAGCACCGCGGAGGTCAGCAGCCCTGCAAAGACGGCCAGCGCACCCGAGGTCGGCGGAGCCGCCAAGGCGGGGAGCGCCCAGCCGGCGGAGGTCAGCGCGGGCAGCCGTGCGCTGCCTGATCGTGATGGGTTGACGGCTGAGCTGGCGGTGTTCTACGCGGAGGCGCTGGAGTATCCGGTCGAGGTGATCACCGAGGACGCCGAACTCGAAGCAGACCTCGGGGTCGACTCCGTCAAGCAGACCGAGCTGATCGCCCGGGTCGCCGAGCGCTACGGCCTGCCCGAGCGGCCCGAGAACTTCCGGCTCAGCGACTACCCCACCTTGGGCAAGGTCGTCGACTTCGTCAGCAGTGCAGCAGCCGAGCGCCAGATGGCGGCGTGAGACAAGGGATGAGGGGGAACAGCGACATGCTCGACCTGACCGGCCGGATCGCGTTGGTCACCGGCGGCGCCCGTGGCGTGGGACGCCAGATCGTCACCTTGCTCGCCGAGCACGGCGCGCACGTGGTGATCAACTGCTTCCACTCGTACGCCGAAGGGAGGGCGTTGCAGGCCGAGCTCTCCGAGCGAGGGTTCGCCGTGGAGGTCGTCCGCGCCTCGGTGGCGAAGGTGGATCAGGTGGACCGGATGTTCGCGGAGATCGGCGAACGGCACGGCCGGCTGGACATCCTGGTCAACAACGCGGCGTCCGGCGGACTGCGCTCGGTCGCGGAGACCACCGAGGATCACTTCCGCAAGGCGCTGGACACCAATCTGCTCGGGAGTTTCTGGTGCGCCGAGCGCGCCGCCAAGCTGATGCCGAGTGGTGGCGCGATCGTCAACGTGTCCTCGATCGGCGCGGGGATGGTGCTCGACAACTACATCTCCGTCGGTACCTCGAAGGCCGCGGTCGAGGCGCTCACCCGGCACCTCGCGGCGGAGTACGGGCCGCGCGGGATCAGGGTGAACACCGCGTCCTGCAGCCTGGTCGAAGGCGAGGTGGCGACGCTGTTCCCGCGGCACGAGGAGATGCGTCAGGTCACGATCGACGCGACCCCGATGGGCCGGATCGCCACCGAGGAAGACCTCGCCCGGATCGCGCTGTTCCTCGTCTCCGACCTCGCAGGCTGGGTGACCGGCCAGACCGTACTAGCCGACGGCGGCCTCTCGCTGGGCCGCGCCATGATGTCGCCACCCCGAGTCCCTATCGCCGAGCCGACCACCGCGTCTGTCGTCGTCCGCGAGCCGGTCGAGGCAGCGGCCGTGGTACCAGCAGACGTGCCGCTGGAGTCCGATCCGATCGTTGTCGTCGGCATGGGGCTCAAGCTGCCCGACGCCGCCGACCCCGAAGAACTCTGGCGCCTTCGCCTCAGCGGCGACCACGTCTTCACCGAAGTCCCCGCCGACCGCTGGCGGCTCGACTCCTTCCACGACGCCGACCCGGAAGCTCCTGACAAGACCTACAGCCGCTGGTCCGGATTCGTCTCCGAGAGCGCTGGTCCCGACAGCGAGGACTACACCGCACGCTGGTTGCGCCATGCCCTGGTCCAGTCGCTCGAGGGCGTGAGCCGCGACGACAGCGACCGCGTCTCCTGCTTCGTCGGCTACACGGCCGACGGCAGCCAGCACCTGGAGGAGGCACTCGTCCTCGCCGGACTACGCCGCCGGCTGCAAACCGCGAACGGGACAGCAGACGAGGTACGACGCCGACTCGCCGAGCACCTCCACCGAGGCGACGGAGAGACCGCGGACTTCCTCCCGCACCGAGTCGGACGCCAAGCGATCGACGGAGTACTGCCGGCCGGCACCGAGCTGTTCATGGTCGACACCGCCTGCTCGTCTTCCCTCTACGCCGTCGACCTCGGCGTGAAAGCACTACTGGCCGGCGACTGCGACCTTGCGGCCTGCGGCGGTTCCTTCGCGCTCGGGCCCCGAGGTGCAGTCCTGTTCTCCAAGCTCGGCGGGCTCGCCCGAAGCGGGAACGTCCGCTCGCTCGACCGTACCGGCGACGGCGTGCTGTTCTCCGACGGCGCCGGCGTGGTCATCCTCAAGCGACTGAGCCGCGCACAGCGAGACGGCGACACCATCCTCGGACTGCTGGCAGGCGTCGGTACTTCGTCTGACGGCAAGGGCAAGGCCATCTACGCCCCCAGCTCAGCCGGCCAGGAGATCGCGATCCGCCGCGCGCTCGATGCCCCGGGCGTCACGGCTGACCGGATCGACTGGGTCGCGGCGCACGCCACCGGCACCCCCGCCGGTGACCTCGCGGAGCTCAACGCGTTGCAGAACTCGTTCCCGACGGATCACGCCCTGCAGGTGACGTCCAACAAGTCGGTGGTCGGCCATACCGGTTGGGCCGCCGGAGTCACCTCGTTGATCGAGGTACTGCTCGGCATCCAGCACGAGACGATTCCGCAGCAGGTAGGCTTCGAGGCGACGCCCGACGCGTTCGACGCGGACCGGACGGCGCTGCGGATCCCCCGCGAGCAGCGATCCTGGCCCGTTACCGCGGGACGGCCGCGGGCCGCTTCGGTGTCGAGTTTCGGCTTCGGCGGCACCAACGCACATGTCGTGGTCGAGGAGTTCCAGGGCCAGCACTCCGCAGTACCGGCGATTGCGGCTGACGACCGGATCGTGGTCGTCGGCTGGTCGGCACATGTCCCAGGGCTTGACCGGACCGAGGACATCGAGCACTGGCTGCGCGGTACCGGCCCTGCTCCGGACGCGTCGTTCGGCGAGCAGTACCCGGTACCACCGTTCGAGCGGGTCCGGATGCCGCCGCGCACGCTGCGGATGCTCGACCGCTGCCAACTGATGGTGCTGGAGTGCATGGCCAAGCTCGAGTCCACGCTGGGCGAGACCTGGAAGCAGTACCACGACACCACCGGCGTGCTGGCCGGCCATCTGGGCCCGACCCGGCAGGCGACGCTGTATGCCCTGCGCTGCCACGTCGACGACATCCGGACCGTGGTCGGCGACGAACCGGTCGGCAAGCAGTTGCTGGCCGACCTGGAAACCGATCTCGAACGGTTGGTGCCGACGGCAACGGAAGACTCCTTTCCCGGGATCATGCCGAACGTGATCCCGGCCCGGGTCGCCAACTACTTCGACTTCCACGGCCTCAACATGACCATCGACAACGGGCTCACCTCGACCGCGGCGGCCCTCGACGTCGCCGGTCGCTACCTGCGCAGCGGGGATCTCGACCTTGCCCTCGTGTTCGGTGTCAACGGCAACAGTCTTCCCGAACTCGCTGACGTGATCGCGCCCTTGCTGCCGCCAGACACCGAGCTCGCCGAGGGTGCGTTCCTGATCGCGCTCACCCGGGAGAGCCTGGCGAAGGCGAACCGTCTGCCCGTCCTTGGCCGGCTGGACGATCTCGTCGATCGCGGCGTGCACGACGGTGACGCGCGCAGCGCACACGTCGTACCGGATGGCAGGAGTTTCCTCGGCGCGGATGACGCGGTCGCAGTACTCCGCCGCCTGCTCAACGAGACCCCGCCCGCCAAGGACCCCGTACCGCGCTCGGTCGCGCGCTACGAGATGACCCTCAAAACCCTGCCGTCGTTGCCGATCCGGCCCGCGACCGAGTTGTTCACGCCGGGCACGGTCGTGCTGACCGACCAGCCGGAACTCCTGGCGGATCAGCCCTTGACCGGAGTGACCGTCCTGTCGACTGTTCCTACGGACCGTCCCGACTGGATCCACCTGCCACAGGTCGATCCCGACGCAACCGCCGCGGTGCTGGCCAAGCTCGACAACCCCAAGGACCTGCGGGTGGTGACAAACCTGGCAGCCGCGGCTGACCCGACAGCGGTCTGGGACACCGCACCCGCGCTGTTCGCCCTGCATGACCTGATGTTCCTCGCATTGCAGCACTGCCACGACGCGATCGAGCAGGACGGCTCGCTGATCGTGCTGCTGCTCGGCGGCAGGCAGGACGGCAGCTGGCATCCGCTGACCGGAATGTTCACCGGGCTGGTGAAGAGCGCCGCGCTGGAGCTGCCTAAACGGCCGCTGTGCACGGTGGTAACCAGTACCACCGACCTGGCCATGGGAGTGAAATACGCGACCGCCGAGGCCGCGGCCCATCAGTTCCTGCCCGTCGTCGTCTACGACGCCAACCGTGAACGCCGCTGTCTGTCTGTCGTCGAACTGGACGACCAGCCAGGCAACGGACCGGACGTCGCCCGTCTGGACGCCGCCTCGGTGGTCGTGGCCTGCGGTGGCGCACGGGGTATCGGCGCGGAAGCGCTCAAGGCCCTCGCGGCCAACTCCCGGCCGATCATCTACGTCCTCGGCACCACACCCCTTGACGATGTCCCCGAGACAGGCGAAAACGACCGCGTCGCCTATCTACGCACCGAAAAGGCCCGCCGACCGGAAGCAGGCGTCGCCGAACTGACGAAGGAGTACGACACCCTCACCAATGCCCGGGCAGCGCGCCGCAACCTGGCCGCGATGGCCGAGCACAGCGGTGCGGACCGCGTGCACTACCTGACCTGCGACCTGCGCGACCGGGAGCAGGTCGCCCGGACGATGGCCGAGATCCTCGGCCGCGAGGACAAGATCGACCTGCTGCTCAACGTCGCCGGTCTCAACCGGGCCGCGTCCATTCCCACCAAGAAGTGGGACGACTTCCGCTCGGTCCGCGACGTCAAGGTGCAGACCTACCTCAACCTCCGGCACGCGTTGAAGGATCAGCCGCCGCGGGTGTGGTGCAACTTCGGCTCGTTCGTCGGGTTCACCGGTCAGGTCGGCGAGGTCGACTATGCCGCGGGCAACGACTTCCTCAACACGGCCGCCGCGCACACGGTCGCCATCGGACAGGACGAAGTCACGATCGGCTGGGCGCTGTGGCGGTCGACCGGTCTCGGCGCCAACCCGGTGACGAAGGCCTTCCTGGAGAAGAGCGGCATGTTCACCAGCATCAGCACCGAGGAGGGCGTCGGGCTCTTCCTTGCAGAACTCGGCAAAGTCCGGGACGAACCGGTGGTGGTGCATCTGGGCGACGTCGAGAAGCGCGCGATCGAGGACCATCTGCCGGGCTTCTTCGCTGCCGTCGGCAACGGTCGCGGCAAACCGTTCTACCTCGACATCGCCCGCCGCAACCGCTTCGGGAAGCTGTGGGCGGAGCGTTCGTTCGACCTGTCCAGAGACGGCTATCTCGCCCATCACGTCGTCAACGGCCACGCGACGCTCCCCGGGACGTTCGTCCCAGAGATCGCCGCACAGGCAGCACAGGAGCTGGTACCGGGGATGGTCCCGGCCGGGTTCGAGGACATCACGTTCCACGCGTTCCTGCGCGTGTTCGCCGCCGATCGGCCCGTCCACAAGAAGATCCAGGCCGAGGTGATCAGCCAGGACGACCTGGAAACCGTCGTCCGAGTCCGGATCCTCGGCGACGTTCTGGCACCGAACGGCACCGTACTCCGGCCCGACAAGCTGCACTTCGAGGCCCTGGTCCGGATGCGGGCCGAACTCCCGCCGGCGCCGACCTGGGAGCTATGGACCCCCGGCGACGACGAGCGCCCAGTCGCCGACCCGTACCACGTGCCCAACCCCGTGGCCCACCTGACGGGACCGCTCGTCTCCACGGCCGACACCCGCAGGCATCGGCTGGGCCGCCGGGCACGCTTCGCGCCGAAGGTCGCGCCCAACGATCCCGTCTTCTCCACGTTCACCGTGCCGAGCCTGCTGCTCGACGGGCTGGCCCGCTTGTCAGTACTGGAGCCGGACGCCGACGGATTCATCCCGCTCGCCGCGCCGCTGCGGATCCGCCGGATCGACCTGTACGAACTGCGAAACGACTGCCAGCTCAGTACGGCGTACCCGGCCGTCGAGCTGTACTCCAGCCCGCGATGGGTCGACCTGGAGGCGGACCGCCCCGACAACCGGTGCGTCGCCGTTGCACCCGACGGGCGCGTTCTCCTTCAGATCAAGGACATCGCCGGCACCGTGCTGGGGTCGGTCCATCCGGAGACCGGCGAGTTCCGCCCGCGCGACCGAATGCCCGCTCCGTCCGCTGTCGCAGGAGGAAGATAACGATGGCCATCGACGTCACCGCCAAGCCGACCGGTACCGCAGCCCGGCGGAAGGCTCCCGGACCATCCCGCAACTGCTTCCTCGACTACCAGCGCGACGCCCCGCGACTGATCGCCGGCCTGCAGACGGAGTACGGCGACATCGCCCGGTTCAGGATCGGCCCGATGCTGATCCATCTGGTCTCCCACCCCGAGCTGATCCGCCAGGTCCTGGTCGGCAGCGACACCCGCCACCTGAAGCGCGGCATCTTCTACGACGGCTTCAAGGCGTACTTCGGGGACGGGCTGCTCACCACCGACGGCGACCAGTGGAAGCGGCACCGCGACATCTCCCGTCCGATGTTCCAGGCCAAGCGGATCGAGGACATGACGCCGGCGATCACCGACGCCGCGGTCACCCTGGCCGGCCGGCTGCGCGCGCACTCCGAGCAGGGTGAGGCTTTCGACCTGATCCACGAGACCATGTGGTACACGATCGAGGTTCTCGGCCGCACCCTGTTCGGGTCTGCCCTCGGCGACGCGGTGGACCGGGTCGGCCCGGCGGTCCAGGTCGGGATGCCGCTGATCATCCAGCGCGGCAACCCGATGTACCAGGCGATCCCGACCTGGGTACCGATCCCGCACAACCTCAAGCTGCGCCGCACGCTCGCGGTACTGGACGACTTCCTCGCCGACGTGATCGAGGACCATCGGCGCAACCCCCGGTCCGACCTGGTCACCGGCTATCTCGACGCGGACGCCGGGATGAGCACGAAGGAGATCCGCGACGGGCTGATGACCACGTTCCTCGCCGGTCACGAGACCACCGGTACGTCGCTGGCCTGGACCCTGTGGCAATTGGCGAACACCCCGACGATCCGGCGCACCCTCGAAGCCGAGGTCGACTCGGTACTCGGCGGCCGGCCGGCCACGCTGGAGGATCTGCCGAACCTGCCCTACACGCGGATGGTCGTCGAGGAGTCGCTGCGGGTCTATCCGCCGATCTGGCTCTATCCCCGGCAGGCGACCCAGGATCTGGAGATCGCCGGCTATCACATCCCGACCGGGTCCAACCTGTTCATCTCGCCGTACGCGACCCACCGGCACCCCGAGTTCTGGGACAACCCGGAGGCGTTCGATCCGGACCGGTTCACGCCCGAGCGGGTCGCCGAGCGGGATCGCCATGCCTACATGCCGTTCGGGTTCGGCCAGCGGCAGTGCATCGGCAAGCACATCGCCCTTCTGCAGTTGCAGGTCGCGGTGGCGACGGTCGCGCAGGAGATGCGGCTGAGCATGGTGCCGGGCACGCCGGTGACCTACGACGCCAAACTCTCGTTCCGTCCCCGCCAGGCGCCAGGACACACCATCTCGGTGACCGCGCACCCCCGGAGAGACACGTGACACCACTGTTCCGCTGGTACCCCGTCGATGCCCCGGCACCCGGTACGGCGCAGCAGAAGATCGGCCGGACGCTGGTGCTCGGCGGCGACCCCGTACTCCGATCACGCGTGCGCGACCGGCTTGCCGCCGAGGGTGTGGACGCGACGGCGGTGGACCTGCCCGACGACGGATCCGGTGACGAGCTGGTCGAGGCCGCTCGTGCCTTGCTGGCTGAGATCGGGCCCGTCGACGGCATCGTCGACCTCGGCGTCGCTGCCGGTTTCGCGTTGTCAGCCAAAGGAACGTGGCAGACCGCGCTCCGGCAGACGGTCGCTGTCCTCAAAGCCGTGTACGACGACTGGGCCGCCGAGACCGACGCGAATCGGCTGTTCTACCTCGCCGTCACCACGATGGGCGGCCGGATGGGCTACGACGGCGAAGGCGTCGACCAGCCGCTCGGCGGGATCTGGGCCGGGCTGGCGAAGAGCCTGCCGCAGGAGTTGCCGAACTGCCGCGTGAAGGTCCTCGATCTGGCGGCCGAGGCCGATCCGGCGCAGTACATCCTGCGGGAGCTTCGCACCTGGGACCTGTTCGAGATCGGCTGGCGGGCCGAGGACCGCAGTACTCTTGCCGCCGGCAAGCATGTCGCTGGTCCGGCTCGCCTCGACCTCAGCCCGGCGGACACCGTGCTGCTGTCGGGCGGTGGACGGGGTCTCGGGTTCGCGCTGGCGCGTGAGCTGGCCGGCCGATTCGGTTGCCGCATCCTGGTCTCGGGGCGCCATCCGCTCCCCTACGACGAGGAGTGGGCGGGTCTCAGCGACGACGAGTTCGAGCGGCGGGAACGCGACCGCCTGATCAATCGGCAGGCGGGCAGCACGGTCCGCGAGATCCGTGCCGACACCGAACGCCGCCGCGCACGCCGGGAAGCGCTGCACAACCTCGAGGAGGCTGGGCAGCGTGGCCTCCCGATCGAGTACCACCCGGGAGACATCACCGATCCGGCCTTCACCCAGGCGCTGCTCGACTCGGCCGGCCCCTCGCTTCGAGTCGTCATCCACAATGCCGGTGTCGCGGCGCCGACCCGGTTGCGTAACAAGACGGTGGACTCGTTCCTCGCGACGATCCAGACCAAGGTCGACGGGTTCGTCGCACTGCTGGCCGCACTCGGCGACCGGCGGGTCGACTACTTCTGCAACGTCGGCTCGGTGTCCGGCCGGCTGGGCGGAATGATCGGCCAGATCGACTACGCGGCCGCCAACGAAGCCTTGACCCGCATGGGTTTCTGGGCCGGCGGACAGGGCCAGCCTGTCACCACGATCTGCTGGCCGACCTGGCAGCGGCTCGGCCTGATCGCCAACTTCGACGCAGCCCTCCGGTACGCCGATGCGATGCCGGTGGCGGCAGGTCTGCGGATCTGGACAGACCAGATCGAAGCCGCCGAACCAGGTGAGGTGATGGTGCTCGGCGGCATCGGCCGTGCCGTCTCGCCCGGCCAGCTCAAGGGCTTCGCGAACTTCCGCGATCACCCTGACACCGACCGGCTGCAGTCGCTCGGGCACTACCTCGGCGAGGTCGAGGTGTTCGAACCGTTCCGGTCGATCCGTTCCCGGACCCAACTGGCCGGCGGTACTCATCCGTGCCTCACCGAGTTCACCGTGGCCGGCGATCGCGCGTTGCCGGTCAGCGTGGTGCTGGAGTACGCGCTGTCCGTCGGCGACTGGGTGACGCCCGAGGGGTTTCCCGAGCTGTGGCTCAGCCGGTTTCGCGACGTTGTCCTGTCGGTGCCCGCCCTGGTCGGAAACGGCGGTGGTTTTGAGCTGGTGAAGGCCGGTTCGGGCCGCAAGACGGATGACACCTGGGAGGTAACGGTGTCACTCGTCGACGGAGCCGGCCGTCCAGTGCTGCGCGGCGTAGCGGAGTACGAAAGCAAACCGCCGCTAGGACCCGATCCTGTTGCCAGGCAGGCTGTTGCCAGGCAGGGAGGCTGGGAGGTCCAACCGCCGCTGGCCGAGGAGACCGGAATCGCCTGGTCTGGTGTGCTTTACCGGCCACCCCGATGGCGATGCGGTCCCGACGGACAGCTCGCCGCACGGGTCGACGAGGTCCCGAGCAGCGACGAGTGGACGCTCCCCGTCCCGCCCAGCACGGTCCTCCCCCATGCGGCGATCGAAGCGATCCTGCGGGCACGGACGGCTCAGAGCCGATCGATCGAGGAGATCCGGATCGCGGAACTCGGTATCGGCGCGCAGCCCATCGGCTCTGCGGTTTCCGTCGTCGGATCGCCGGACCGGACGTCCTGGCAGGTCATCGACGACGCAGGACAGTGCATGCTCACGCTCAACGGACTCGAGGTGGCCTGAATGAACGACTCCCCCAGTGACAGCTATCGGGACACCTACTGCGTGATCGGTGCGGGCACCTGTGGCCTCGCGGCGGCGCGCAACCTGCACGCCCAAGGCATTCCCGTCCAGGTGCTCGAGGAGCAGGACAAGCTCGGCGGCAACTGGTACTACGGATCGCCGAACAGCTCGATGTACGACTCCGCCCACCTGATCTCCTCGAAGCGACTCGGCAGCTACATCGACTTCCCGATGCCCGACGACTACCCGGACTACCCAGGTCACCGGCATGTCCTCAGCTACCTTCAGTCCTACGCGGCAGCGAACGGGCTAGAGCGGCTTATCGAGGTCGACAGCCCGGTGACCCGGGTCGCACCGGCCGAGGGCGGCGGCTGGGACGTCACGATCCGTGGACGGGGACAGCGGACCTACCGGGGCGTGATCATCGCCAACGGGCACCACCGCGAAGCAATGTTCCCCGAACTCCCCGGCGACTTCGACGGAGAGACCTTGCACTCCTCGCAGTACCGGCGTCCGGATGTATTCAAGGACAAGCGGGTGCTGATCATCGGCGGTGGAAACTCCGGCTGCGACATCGCCGTCGACTCGGTGCCGTTCGCGGCTCGCGTCGTCCACAGCATGCGCCGCGGCTACTACTTCTTTCCGAAGATCGTGATGGGCAAGCCGATCGACGAGATCAACGAGCTGACGCACAAGCTTCGGATGCCGCTGCCGCTGCGCCGGTTCGTGGCCGGCCTGATGTTGCGCGCCCACGTCGGACGCAACACCGACTACGGGCTGCCGGAGCCCGACCACAAGTTGTTCGAGAGCCACCTGATCGTCAACTCGCGGCTGCTCTATCACCTCAAGCACGGCGACATCGTCCCGAAGCCGGACGTGGCCAAGCTGCGCGGCGACACGGTCGAGTTCGCCGACGGCAGCGAGGAGCAGTTCGACGTGATCCTCTACGCGACCGGGTTCAAGCCGGCCTGGCCGTTCCTCGACACCGAGGCCGGCGCACCGTCGTACCAGGAGATGATGGGGTTGTACGCGAGCATCTTCCATCCGCGCTACGACGACTTCTTCGTGGCCGGGCTGGTCCAGCCCGACGTCGGGATCTGGCGGCTGGCCGATCTGCAGTCGCAGCTCATCGCGCGGGTGATCGTGGCGCAGGAGAACGCGCCGGACGTCGCGGCGTGGTTCCGGGCCCGGACGCGTGGCCCGCTGCCCAAGCTGTCGCCCTATGCCTACCAAGCGTCCGAGCGGCACCGCCTGGAGGTAGAGCACACCACGTATGAACGGCTGATGCGTACCGAGATCGCCCGGCTCGACCGGCAAAACGCGCGGCAGAAGACAGGAGTATGACCTTGATGGCGATGCATCCGGCGGCGGAGGTCAGCCGCGGTTCTGTGGAGGTCGACGGAATCCAGTGCCCCCTGCTGCAGGCAGGACCGCCCGATGCGACCGAGGCCGTGGTGTTCCTGCACGGCAACCCCGGATCAAGCGAGGACTGGCGCGCGGCGGTCGGCGCGGCCGGTGCGTTCGCCCGCGCTGTCGCCATCGACCAGCCAGGCTTCGGGCAAGCAGGGAAGCCCAGCGATTTCGACCACACCTACACGGGTCACGCGGAACACCTGGGCCGTGTGCTCGACAAGCTCGGCATCGAGCGCGCCCATGTCGTCGGCCACGATCTCGGCGGCCGCTGGATGCTCGACTGGGCTGCGAAGAACCCCGATCGCTTCGCCAGCGCGGTGATCGTGGCCGGCGGCGTTCTGCTGGACTACCGCTGGCACTACCTCGCCCGGATCTGGCGAATGCCGGTCATCGGCGAGCTGTTCATGAAGGTGCCGAGTCGCCGGCTGTTCAGGCTGATCCTGCGCCGTGGCAATCCGCGCGGTCTGCCCCGGGAGTTCGTCGACCGGATGTACGACGACATGAACGGCCCGACCCGTCAGGCGATCATCGCGCTGTACCGGCCGACGTTCGACTGGAACGCGCGGTCCTACGAGCTGTCCGGCGAACTGGGCAAGCTGGACCGGCCCGTACTGGTGATCTGGGGGCGGCACGATCCGTACATCCCTATGGAGCAAGCCGAACGGCAACGCGAGACGTTCCCCAAAGCGGAGATCTCGTTGTTCGGCCGCAGCGGACACTGGCCTTTCATGGACGATCCGGAACGGTTCGAGCGAACCCTGGTTCCCTTCCTGCGGTCGGTGCTGGCCGGCTGTCGCGGTCCCGGATCCGGCGGGCGATGATCTGGGTCTCGCGGCCGGCGAAGGTGCCGAGCTCGTCGAGGACTCGTTCGCACTGGACCAGCGTGCGCCGCGCGGCGTCGAACTCGCCGCGCTCGAGGTGGCTCGCGACGAGCAGCCGGTGGGCCGATTCGGACAGCCGGTCGGCCCGCATGGCCGCGTGGGCAAGGCGGAGCGACTGGTCCAGGTCACCGGTGGCAAGCAGCAGTTCGCCGGCCCGGACCGCGCCGAGGACGTAGCGTACGCGGAGCCGATCGCGTTCCACCATGGCCCATTCGGCGTTCGGTACGTCGGCCAGGTAGTCGCCGCGGTACAGCGGTAGAGCCTTCTCGTACGCCCGCAGCGCGACCGACGGTGCGCCCTGCCGTTCGGCGGCGTCCGCTTCGTCGAACAACTTGTCGAACTGCCAGGCGTCCACCGCCAACGGCTCCTCTGCGACGAGACGGAGCATTCCGTTTTCGGTGCGCAGGAAGTACGGCGCCTCGCCGCTGGCCCGATCGGGTTCGAGCAGCCGCTGGGTGTAGTTGAGCGTCACCCGGAGGTTGCGGATCGCGGCGTCGGGGTCCAGATCCGGCCACAGTTCCATGGCGGCGGCGATCCGGGACACGGTCGGCTTCGCGACCATGTAGAGCAGCAGCCGGCGGACCCGGTCGCGTTGCAGGTTCGGATGGTCGACCTGGACGCCGTCCCGCCAGAGCTCGAGCGGGCCCAGCACCAGCAGGTCGACTCGCTCCGATGGGACGACCGGGACCCGCAGGGCGAGCTCGCGGGCGACCCTGGCCAGCACACCGCGCCGGGATTTGGTCAGCTCCTTGAGATGGGGCGCGGCCACGGTGCTCAGCTCCTTGAGCAACTGGCGTCCCTCCTCGCGGCCGGCGGCGATCGCGGCGACAGCGAACTCGACCGCCCACGGCAGCGGCAGAGCTGCCCGGATCTGTCCCGGCGAGGGCATCTCCAGCTTCGTCAGCTCGCGCAACGAGCCTTTCTCCCGCGCCGCGACCAGTGCGGCCGCGACGTCGCGCAGTACCGCGAGATCGGGCAGCAGTTCCGTTTCGTGCCACAGCGGCCGGCTCTCGGGCACGAGCACGTAGCTGAGAGCAGGGAACAGGCGGTGCATCCGGGTAGCGGCGGAACGGCCCAGCGGGCGCCTCGTGTGCCCGTCGACGAGCAGTGTTCGCGCGGCCGCTTCATTGCCCTCAGCAACCAGTACGGCGGCTTCGCCGAGCAGGAAGGACGTCTCGTTCAAGGCGCTGTTGCCGGCGGTGAGTGCGGCCCGCGCCTGATCCAGGAAATGCCGGGCGCCGGCCACGTCACCGGCGTACGCGAGCACCTTCGCGCAATTGCTGAGCGTGAAGATCGCGCCCGGGTCGCGTCCGGCCGTCCTGGCCTCGGCGGCGATCACCGGCGTCTGGCGGACAGCCTCGTCGACATCGCCGGCCAGCCAGGTCGACAGCATCTTCACGTCGATGGCAGGCAGCGCAAACGTTCCGTACGCGTCCTTGACCGACAACTCGGCGTGGTGGCGGGCCCGGTCGACATCTCCGTCGAGCAGTAGCAGCCAGGATCGTTGCATGTTGACGCCGGAATCCCAGTTGTCCGGGAAGACGGCCAGATGGGCGAAGGCGCCCTTCCAGTCGCCACGCAGGTCGGCCAGCCATGCCAAGCCGATGTTCACCCGGGGCGCGAACTCCGGCACGTCCCGGCCCAGCACCTCGGCGCGGGCCAGCGCGGCCTCCAGCCGGTCGACATCCGCCAGCCACCAGCTGAGGTAGGCCAGGTGGGTGATGGCGGCGATCTCACCACTGCGGTTGCCCTGCTCGCGAAACTCCTCCTCCACGGCCTCGAACATCGTCAAGGCCAGCGGCAGATTGGCGCCACGCTCAACCAGGGCGAGCAGCAGTCGTCCCGTCGCGGCGCGGCGACGGTCGTCCGGCAGCAGTTCGTACCACTCCATGAAGACGTCCGGCGCGACGGGCGGATGAGTCACGAAGCCCGTCTCGCAGATCACGTCATGCATGACGTCCCAGGCGCCGACCTGTGCGAGCTGGCGGACGGCGGCATCGACGTCACCGCGGGCGCGCAGTACGGCCGCGGCGCGGACGCATGTCGCTGTCTCCTCCTCAGGTCCCAACTCGCCGGAGAGTGCAGGCCACCAGAGCGGATGCAGCGACCGCCAGGTGCCGGGCGAGCCGGCCACCAATGGCAGACCGGCCAGTAGCTCGGTCAGGTCGAGCGGTTGACCGGCGAGATCCGAAGCCAGCTCATCGTCGCCGCCACCGACCAGCGCCAGCATCGCGAGCAGGCGCCGACGGTCGGGAGGCATGCTGGTCAGCAACTCCTCCCACAGGTAGTCGCGGACGCGGTGCCGGCCGACCGACGCGGCCACCTCGGCCAGCGCGGGCCAGCCGCCGGAGTCACTGAGTACGTCGGGCTGCAACCCCCGCGCGGATGCGAACTCGGCAAGCTCGATGGTGGAGAAGGCCAGGTCGCTCTCGCTGAGTTCTACGGCCTGGCCCATCGCGGCGAGCCGAGTACTGCTGACCGGGAGCGGGCCACGGCCGGCCAGGACGACGTGGCCGTTGTGCGGCATCCGCTCGACCAGGGCCGAAAGGAGTGCGGCACCGGGCGAGTGAGGTGCGATCAGATGCGCGTCGTCGAGCAGCAGAGCGACATGCTCGGGCGATCTGCGCCAGATCTCGGCGGTCAGCCGGCTGACTGCCTGCTCCGTGTTCCAGACCACGGGTGCGGCGATCTGGAGGCTCCGCGCGAGTCCGGCGCACAGCGTCGACGCAGTACTGTCGCCGGCGTTGCAAGTGAGCCAGGCATCGTCACCAAGCGGCGCGAGCTGGTTCTCGGCCCAGACCTGGGCGAGCACGCTGGTCTTGCCGAACCCTGGTCCGGCAGTGAGAACGGTGAGCCGGTGCTGGAATCGCTGCTGCAGAACGGCCAGCAGGCGTGGACGGATGATCAGATCGACGTTGAGTTCGGGCGGGCTGAACCGGAATCCTCCGGGCTGCCCGGGCTTGATCGGCCTCATCTCACTGACCCCCCGGTCGGCGCAATGCTCGGTAGCGACTTCACGATAACAGGGCGGCAGGTCACGCCAAGCGATAATTCAAGGGGTGGTCAGTCGATCACGCTAAGCTGTTGTCTCGTTGCCCACCTTGCCCGCTTGTATCCGCGGAGCGCCTCTCCCGGTCCTCTTCATGACCCAGACAGATCGGCCAACAAAGGAGACAGGCCAGATGCTCGAACATGTCGGCCGGCTGGTGGTACGAGCACGCCGGATCGTCCTCGTCCTGACGGCAGCAGCCGTCGTCGGTTTCGCGATCGCCGGAGTCGGCGTGATCGATCGGCTCTCCGGTGGCGGTTTCGTCGACGCCGCCGCCGAGTCCACCAAGGCGGCCCAGCAGCTCGACCAGCGCTTCGGCGCCGGCCAGCCGAACTTCGTCCTCGTCGTGACCAGCCCGTCCGGCGGCAAGGTGGACGATGCCCAGGTCCAGCGACTCGGCACTGATCTGACCGCCCGGCTCAGCCGCGAAGGCGGCGTACTGTCGGCGAGCTCCTACTGGACCCTGGGGTCGCCGCAATCCCTGCGCAGCAAGGACGATCGGGCGGCGCTGGTGCTGGCCCGACTGGCCGGCGACGAGGACGCGGTCCGCGAAACGGCGAAAGGCCTGCGCGAGCGATTCGACGACCAGGACGGCCTGAAGATCCAGGCAGCGGGATCGTCGGTGGTCTACGGCGAGCTGACCGACATCCTGCAGAAGGACCTCATCCGCGCCGAGCTGTTCGCGTTCCCGTTGACACTGCTGTTACTGCTGGCGATCTTCGGTGGCTTGGTGGCCGCGTCGCTCCCGCTGCTGATCGGAGCGGTCGCGGTGACCGGCACGCTCGCGGTGCTGTCGGTTGTCTCGTCCATGACGGACGTCTCGGTGTTCGCGCTCAACCTGACCAGCGCACTCGGACTCGGGCTCGCGATCGACTACGGACTCTTCATCCTCAGCCGGTTCCGGGAAGAGCTCGCCACCGGAATCGAGCCGCACGAGGCAGTACGGCGTACCGTGAATTCGGCTGGGCGGACGGTCGTCTACTCGGCGGTCACCGTCGCGCTCTCGCTCGCGGTGTTGCTGATCTTCCCGCTGTACTTCCTGACCTCCTTCGCGTACGCCGGAATCGCCGTCGTCCTGCTGGCCGCGTTCTCGGCGGTTGTCGTCCTGCCTGCGGCACTGGCTGTGCTCGGCCATCGAGTGAACGCGTTGGCGATCCCCCGCCTGCGCCGCAAGGCCAAGCCCGCGGCGTCGGAGCACGGCAACTTCTGGGGACGGCTGGTCGCCGCCGTCATGCGCCGGCCGATCCCGTTCGCGACGGCCGTCATCGTCGTCCTGCTCGCCTTGGGTTCGCCGTTCCTGCAGGCCCAGTTCGGTCTGCCCGACGACCGGGTGCTGCCCGCGTCGGCGGAGAGCCGCCAGGCCAACGACGTACTGCGTGACCAGTTCAGCAGCCGCGAGACCGAGCCGGCGTTCGTGGTGGCCACCGAGCCGGTGCAGCCGGCCGAGGTCACGTCGTACGCCGAGAGGTTGTCGCGGATCGGCGGAGTGGCTCGCGTCGATGCGAGCACCGGCTCGTACGCCGCGGGCCAGCGGGTCGCGGCACCCTCGCCGCAATCGGCGCAGTACGCGAACACGGGTGGGACCTGGCTGTCGGTGGTGCCTGCCGTCGAGACCTACTCCCCGGACGGCGAGCAACTCGTCCGGGATATCCGGTCCACCGAGGCGCCCGCCCCTGTGCTTGTCGGCGGCCGCTCCGCGGAGCTGGTCGACACCCGCGGTGCGATCACCGATCGGCTGCCGCTCGGGCTGGGGCTGATGGCTGCGGCAGTGGGCATCCTGCTGTTCCTGTTCACCGGCAGCGTGCTGATCCCGCTCAAGGCACTGATCCTCAACTTGCTCAGCCTCACCGCGACGTTCGGCGCGATGGTCTGGGTCTTCCAGGAAGGCCATCTGCGCTGGCTGGTCGGCGACTTCGCCGTCACCGGCACCCTCGACATCACCATGCCGGTACTGATGTTCTGCGTGGCGTTCGGGCTGTCGATGGACTACGAACTGTTCCTGCTGTCCAGGATCCGGGAGGAGTGGCTCGCGGGAGCGGGCAACGTCGACTCCGTGATCCGCGGGGTCGAGCGGACCGGTGCGTTGATCACCGGTGCCGCTCTCATCGTCGCCGTCGTGTTCTTGTCGTTCGTGTCATCCGGCGTGACGTTCCTGAAGCTGCTCGGCCTCGGGCTCGCGCTGGCCGTGCTGGTCGACGCGACCATCATCCGCGGCATCCTGGTTCCGGCGTTCATGCGCTTGGCCGGACGAGCCAACTGGTGGGCTCCTCGACCGCTGCGCGCACTTCACGCGCTGATCGGGCTCCGCGAGTCCTCGGACACGCGGGAGCCCGCGCCGGACTTGGCCAACGCGGACGACCGTGCCGACCTCGACCTCGTCCCCAGATCCGTGGACAAGACCCCGGGGTGATGGGTCCCCAGCTCGATGTGGAGTCGCCGCAGGGCCCGGCCCCGGCTCGGCCCGATGCTGCCGATCGGGATGCCCAGCCGGGAACTGATCTCCTGGTACGACAGCGGCGGCGACGCGGCGAGCAGGAGGAGCATCCGCTGCTGGGCTTCCGGCAGCCGGCGGAGCGCCAGGCGGACGGCCTCCCTCGGCTCGTTCCGCAGGGCGCACTCCTCCGGGCCGTCCTCCTGGCTCGGGCCGTCGAGGTGATGGTCGTCGAGCGGGCGCTCGCGGGCGGCGGCGTTCAGCTCGTCGATGCACCGGCGGCGGGCCGTCGTGAGCAGCCACGCGGACAGCCGTTCCGGATCACGGATGCGGCCGATGTTCTCCACCAGCCGCAGCCAGGTCACCTGGACGACATCGGCGGCCTGTTCATCGCTGAGCCGAAAGCCCCGTGCGGTCCACCACAGCAGCGAGGTGTACTTGCCGATCAGAATATTCCAGGCGCTCTCGTCCCCGTCCGCGGCGCGCCTGACGATTTCATGGATGTTCTCGTCCTCAGACATTCTCACCCTCCGTCGTTTGACCCGATGCTGTCGGGGCTGCGCTAGCGAGCTGTCAGCGATGAGATACCGGCGGGTATCCGCGCAGGTCTCAAGTGGCCGTATCACCGGCCGGGGCCGGGCCGTCTGCTAGGTGGTTGGCGGAAATCACTCCGCGACCCGTTGGCCGTTCGAGGAGATGGAAGGTTGCGATGGCCGAAGCGTTGTCTGCTGTCAGCAAGGAGCATCCGGGGTACGCCGGCCAGGCTGTGTACAAGACCTCGTTCCTGCGGATCTACGACCTGTTCGTCGTCGGTTTCTCCAACCGGGTGATCTACCGGTGCCCGAGCCGCCGATTCGTCGAGCTCTACAACTCCTACGCCGGCCGGCGCCATCTCGACCTGGGACCCGGCACCGGGTACTTCCTCCTGCATTGCGACTGGAGCGACGGGCCGCCGGACCTGACGCTGGCCGACCTGAACCCGGACGTACTGCGCTACAGCGCGCATCAGCTGCGGAAGTACCAGGCAGAAGTGGTGCAGACGGACATCCTGCAGCCGCTCCCGTTCCCTGACGGCTCGTTCGACTCGATCGGGATCAACTTCCTGCTGCACTGCATGCCTGGACCGATGCGGGAGAAGGGGAAGGTCTTCACTGAGGCGGCGCGCGTACTGCGGAGCGGTGGGTCGTTGTTCGGCAGCACCGTGATCCAGGAGGGGGGCGACCATTGGTGGCTGGCCCGGCGAATGATGCGGATCTACAACCGGACCGGGATCCTCTCCACCACCGAGGACAGCCTGACCGACCTGAAGAAGTGCCTCGCGGACGGCTTCGGCGACGACTACACCGTCGAGGTCCGCGGCAGCGTCGCAGTCTTCACAGCGCAGCGCCGCTGATAGAAGGGCCGCTGACAGAGAGGGCCGGTGACTTCCGGCTATCGGGCGGCGGTGGCGGGGATCGGCGTCACCGCCACCGCCGCCCGATAGCCGGGCGGCGCACCGGGATCGATGATCGTCGGGGGCTCGGTGCGGGCCGAGCCCTCCGGCCAACTGAACGGGGCGACGGTGAAGCTCGACATCGGCACGGCCAGCCCATCCCCAGTCGCCTTGAGTACTGCTTCCTTCCGCACCCAGAGCCAGAGCAACTCCTCGGCGGTGGACGCCTCCTCCCCCGGTGCGCGCACCATGCTCGCGAAGTCGACGAACCGCTCACTCGCGGCCTCAAGGTCGACACCAACCGGGCCCACGTCGGACACCGCAAACATCACGTAGCCGTTGGAATGCGACAGCGAGAACTCCCACCGTCCGCCATTCACCAGCGCCGGCTTACCGTGCCCGGCTTGACCACAGCCACGGCAGATCCTTTGAAACTCCAAGGCACTCGGCGCGACGTCGAGCCGCTCACCCAAGACCTGCCGGGCCAGCGTCCACGCCGTCCGGAACCGATCCCGATCCGCCCCCCGCCGAAGCCGCGCCATCCGGGTCCGCTCATCAGCCGACAACACCTCGACACGCCCCGGCGCATCTCCCACCGGCACACACCAGGTCCCCACCGCCCCCACCGCATCGTCGCCTTTCCCCATCGCACCAAGAGGACCGCCCAGCGCCGACCAGTGATACAGATCAACCCACCAGCGATGCGTTACGGACGACTAGCTTGTCAGCTGCGCGTCGCCCCGGCCGGTGTAGTTTCAGCCCCGCGACCGGACCGTCAGGAGGGCCCTCTAGTTCTGGGCCTGCGGGCTGGAGCAATGCCAGAGACATATCCACTTCACCGCGGGAGAAGGTCGCGTGGCCGAACATGATGGCGCCGGCGTAGAACGTCGCGTTAGCGAACTGGATGCCGCCGCCGGGGAACACCGCGCGAGAGAGATAGAGACTACCGCCCGAAAATATCGCCCTGTCGAAACTGCTGGTGCTGCCTGAAAACTTCGCGCCGGCGAAGTTTATTCTGCCGCCGGAGAGCACCACATAGCGGAATCGACAGTGCCGCGAGGGAACCTCGCCCCTCGAAGGTGAGGATGCCACCCGAGAGTTCCAGCCGGGAAGATCGAGACGCCGGTCCTCTCCATCAGTTGATCGGTGCCTCCGTACAAAGTGGAACGCGACCACAACACACGAAATGCCGTGCTCTCTTGCGTGTGCCAGCCAGTTCCGCCTCCTCTCGATCCAGCCCCAAGGTGTCGATCACCGTGGTCAACCGCCATCCGATCCACTGCCGGACGATGCGGCCTTCACCATTCATACCTCAGTCTACTCGTTCTGCCTTCGCTCGCCGGCGGCGAAGTTTTCCCTTGTGGATAAGGAGATCCGGCGCCGAAGCGATTTGCGATGACCGCTCACCGAGAGTAGTATCGATCTTATGTTCGAATATGAGCTAGCAGATCTAGACGCGGCGAAGACCCTCGCCGCGTCGGCGCGGGAGCAGGCCCAGGAAAATGAGGCAGGCATCCAGCGGCTGCTGCTGGCTGTGCATTTTGCCGACCTGCATCCCAGCCCGGCGATGATCCCCGGCGATCAGAGGTCTCCTGGCGGGGAGCGTGGCATCCGCTACGGCGGACCAGGCTGCCCAGGAGTCGCCGAGTTCGCCGTCGCAGAATACGGCGTCGTGCACGGCGTATCCACCGAATCGGCGGCCAAGTACATCGGCCAGGCCCTCGCACTGTGCCACCGCCTGCCACTGATCTGGCAACGCATCAAGGCCAGGGAAGTGACTGCCTGGAAGGCCCGCCAGATCGCCACCGCCTGCGTCGAACTCTCGATGGAAGCAGCCGCCCTCGTCGACGCCCGAGTCGTAGCCATCGTTGACACCGTCGGCCCCGTCCAGTTGCGCAACATCGTCAAGGCCGCCCTCTGGGACGCCGACCCCGAAGCCGCCCAGGCCGCAGCCGAACAGAAGGCCCGCGAACACGGAGTATGGGTCGGCCGCTCCGACGACCACGGCACCAGTGCCGTTTACGTGAAGGGCCGTACCGGGGACGTGATCCGGTTCGACGCAACCATCAACCAGATCGCCGACGCCCTGGACGC
>NZ_AQUZ01000089.1 GCF_000372465.1 Kribbella catacumbae DSM 19601 | reverse complement strand
ATGTACATGTGACGGCCATACCAACCACCCCCTTCGGCCGGCTGAGTCTGCGCTCCCCAGTGCACCCAGACACCGAACCTCGCCTCAGCAAACCAGGCCGGACAGGTGAACCGTTGCTGGACCTGCTCCCAGGCGAGCTCTTTCCGCTCCGGCTCGGTCACTTGCCGGCCTTCATCGCCTCGGCCTGGATCTCCAGGTAGTCTTCGGAGCCGATCTGCTTGAACTTCTCCTGGTAGCTCTTCCAGGCACCGTCGTCATTGACATCGGTCTGGCCGAGGCAGAACTGAGCGGTCGACTGGGCCACATGGTTCGCAAGGTTGGTCTCGAGCTCACTGAGCCGAGAGGCCTGGTCCGCGGTGTAGATCGGCTCGCTGAAGTAGCGCTCCTTGCTGACCGCATGGGGTTCGTACAGCTTGCCATGCCGATACAGGACAGGCTCAAGGGAGGCCTTCGGGTCGGCGGACTCGCTGTGCCGGGCGTCGACCAGGTTGTTGATGGGCCCGTAGCTCCACCAGCCGGAGTTCTTTTCGTCGGGATTTGGCTTGGTCTTCCTCCAGGTTGCCTGCCGGCCGTCGATGCCTTTGTCGCCCTTCCGGGCCCACTCGAAGGTGTTGTTCCGCCCGCCCTGGGCTCCGTGCTGCTGCGACAGGGTCGCGTACAGCCCGATCATCGCGTCGGCCCACCGGGCCATGGTGACGGGGTCCTGGCACTTGCTGGTGATCACCAGTCCGTTGCTCGCGTACGGCTCGTGCCGCCAGGGGACGTAGGCCTTCCCGTCCGGCCCAGTCACCGGGGCGAGAGGTGCCATCTTGTTGAAGGCGCTGCCCGGGTCCTTCGGGGGGTACTCGGCGACGGTGGAATAGGAGTAGTGCGAGCCGACCAACGGCCCCTTGGCGTTCATCACCTTGGCCTTGAGCTGATCCGGGGTCTGGGTGAACGAGTTCGGGTCGATCAGCCGGTCTGCGAACAGGCCACGGATCCACCTGAGGCCCTCGCGGTAGCTGTCCTGGACGGGGGTGAACAGCAGATCCTCGCCCTGTTTGTCGATGTAGTTCTCGGCTGGGTAGGTGAACGCCGACAGCAGGTAGTTGATCATGCCGCCGCCATCCCCAGCTCCTGCCGAGCTCGGACGGCAGTCACTCATCGGTGTCGCGTTCGTGAGGCCTGAGGGGTTGCGGTCCCGGAATGCGGTCAGCATCGCCCGCAGTTCGTCGGTGGTCTTCGGGTGATCCAGTCCGAGCTTGTCGAGCCATTCCTGGGTCACCCACATGCGGACCGGCGCGCTGAAGCAGTGGTAGCACTCGCTGGTGTAGCCGAAGCCGTACATTTTGCCGTCTGGCGCCGTGAGGTACGGACGCAGCTCCGGCCGGAACTTGAACAGGTCGAGATGTTCGGGACAGTTCTCGTCGATCAGCTGATCGGTGGTCAAAAACATGCCCTGCTGCCCGTACAGGGCCACCTCTGACCGCGAGAAGTACTGGTTCAGGCCGTTGAGGAACGCGTCCGGGAGATCGCCCGAGCTCATCATGGCGTTGATCTTCGGCCGGCCTTCCTCCCCGCCCGGGACCACTTCGTAGCGGACCTTGACGCCCGTCGCCTGCTCCAGCCACTTGCTGAAGCTGTTCGTGTCGTAGTCCAGCCCCGGAAAGCTCGGACCCACGACGCGGAAGGTCTTGGATCCGTCGGCGAACTTCTCGAACGTCCTTGCCCGCGGTGAGTCGAACGGGTTGGGGTATTGGACGCCCTTGATCTCAGGTCCGAGCTTCACCTTCAGGGCGGCGCTGCCGGGTTGGTAGTTGGAGCCCGGCTTCGCTGCCTTGCCGACGCCTGATCCACCGCTGCAGGCAGCCAGCGCCGAAGAGCCGGCGGCCGCCGTGACGCCGGCCGCCACGAGGTTCCGGAGCATGCGCCTACGAGTGAGTGATGGGTTGTACATGCCTGTGTCCTCTTTCCGATGTGAGTGCACGCCTCAGAAGAGGCCCGCCTTGGCGATCCGCCGGGCCATCTGGTTGACGATCAGGAGCAAGACGACGCCCACGACACTGTTGAAGAAGCCGATGGCGGTCGCATACGAGTACTGCGGAATCGACGCCTCGAGACCCACCTGGTAGACGTAGGTGCCGATCACCTGCGAGACGTCCAGGTTCAGCGGGTTCTGCATCAGCAAGACCTTCTCGAACCCGACACTGAGAATGTTGCCGATGTTGAGAACGAGCAGGATGACCGCGATCGGCATGATGGCCGGTAGGTCGATGTGCCACATCCGGCGCAAGCGGGTGGCGCCATCCACCCTGGCCGCCTCGTGCAGCTCCGGAGGCACCGAGCTCAACGCCGCCAGGTAGATGATCGCGGAGAACCCCGCTGTCTGCCAGACCCCGGAGAAGACGAACAGATGCCGGAACCAACCAGGCTCACCCATGAAGTTGACCGTCGGGATTCCGGCGATACCCATCAGGTTGTTCACCACGCCGGCCTGCGGATCCAGCAGCATCACCATGATGCCGACGACAACGACCACCGAGATGAAGTTCGGTGCATAGGTGACCAGCTGGACCGCTCTGCTGAAGCGCTTCTGCCGGACAGCGTTGAGCACCAGAGCGAGAATGATGGGCACCGGGAAGGCCACCAGCAACTCGTACATGTGCAGAATGACGGTGTTCTTCAGCACCAGCTCGAACTGGTAGCTGGTGACGAACCGGACGAAGTGCTTCAGCCCGACCCACGGACCTCCGGTCAGACCAGTCGCGGGTGAGAAGTCGCGGAACGCGATCTGCACGCCGTACATCGGCCAGTAGCAGAAGATGATCACCCACACGAGCGCGGGAGCCAGCAGCACATACAGCCGCCACGCGCGCCGGATCCGCGTTCCCAGCGGCAACTGGTGCTTGAGCTTCTTGCGAGTCTTGCCGGTGTTGTCGACCCGCAGGGTGTCGACGAAGTTGGTGGTCTGTTCGGCCATCGTCGTCATCCCTTCAACGAACCGAGCATCATGCCCTTGACGAAGTGCTTCTGGACGAACGGATAGGCCACCAACGGCGGGATGCAGGCGATGATGATCAAGGCGTACTTCAGCTTCGCCGCCAACTGCTGCGCCTGGGCCAGCTGACTGGGATCGATGTTCGTGAGCTTCGACGGGTCGTAGGTGTTCTCGATCAGGAGGTTGCGCATCACCAACGGCAGCGGATAAAGGTTCGGGTCGGTGAGGTAGATCAACGCGTTGAAGTAGGCGTTCCAGCTGGCGACGGCGAACAGCAGGCAGTTGACCGCGATCAGTGGCTTGGCCAGCGGGACGACCACCCGGAAGAAGAAGCTGAAATCGGTCGCTCCGTCCAGCTGGGAGCACTCCAGCAGCTCCTTCGGCACCGTCACCTGGAAGTAGGTCCGGGTCACGATCAACTGCCAGACGCTCATACAGCTGGGCAGGATCATCGCCCAGGCCGTGTTCAGGATCCCCAGACTCTGAGCCACGAGGTAGAGCGGGATCATCCCACCGGAGAACAGCATGGTGATGACGAAGACCACCATGAAGAAGTTGCGCCCCGGCAGATCGCTCCGCGACAACGCATAGCCCCCGGCGATGACGATCGCGGTCCCGAGCACCATCACCGCGCCGGAGTAGAGCAGCGAGTTCAAGAAGCCGCGGACGATCTCCGGATAGTTCAAGATGGCCTGGTAGGCGTCCAGATTGACCCCGATCGGCCACAGCACCACCTCACCCGAGTTCACCGCACCCGGATCGCTCAACGACGCGCTGGCGATGAAGACGAACGGATAGACGATCGAAACCGCGATCGCGCTCAGCACCACGACCGAGACCACGTTCAGCAGTCGGTCCGAGCGTGGCTCGCTGATCCTCCGCGGAGTGCCCCGTCGCCGCACCGATCGGGGAACGGTGGCCGTATCCACCGCCGCCTCTCGGTCGGCCGGCTGTGTGGTGATGACTTCAGAACGGTTCTGCGTTCGCATCTACGCAACTCCCTGTCCCGCCTCTTCGGCCGCCTGGATTCGGTCCGCGGCGTGCCGAGAGGAAATTTGGTAGCTAGAGTTGCCTAATAGATCCGAGTCGTCAAGACACAGGGGCCCTTGAACTGCGGCGGATTGATCGCTATTCGCCCGCATCGGCGATGGTGACTCTGGGGTAGGCTGAGGATGTTTAAGTAAGCCTAGTGACATTTTTGGCTCGGGAGCCGCGGATGAAGATGCCACAACTCACGGCCGAGCTGGTCCGGTCCATCAACGACCGGGAGTTCCTGGAACTGCTCGCCGACCACGGACCGCTGACCCGTGGCCAGATAGCGCGGGCTGCGCAGTTCTCGCGGCCCTATGCGCTCGAGCTGACCGAGCGGCTGGCGGACCGGGGATTGGTCGCCCAGCACGGCCTACTGGAGAGCGCGCAACGGGGGCGGAAGGCCGCATTGTTCGGACTGCCGCCGGACCTCGGACTGAGCATCGGAGTCGACATCGCCGCCCTCGATGAGATCCGGGTCCGCCGCGCCGTCCTCGGCAGCCCCCGCCGGAGCGACACCAGCACGCCGATCCTGCCGAGGGTGGATCTGGTCGAGCAGATCGTCGACGCTGTCGGGCTGACCGAACGGGACCGGCAGTTCAAGCATCTCAGCCTCGTTGTCGGACTCCCCGGCTCTGTCGACGCGGCCAGCGGCGACATCATCTTCGCCTGGGGCCGGCCCGACTGGCCCGCGGGAACCGCGAAACGACTGCGTCATCGTTTGGGTTGCGACATCGCCTTCGAGAACGAGGTCAACCTTCGCGCCGTAGCCGAGCATCACCTGGGCACCGCCCAGGACGTGGACTCCTTCCTCCTGCTGTCGCTGGGCACCGGCATCGGTTCGGCCCTGCAACTCAAGGGACAGATACTGCGGGGCGAGCACGGCGCCGCCGGCGAGATCGGCTACCTCCCCGCGAGCACCAAGCCGGTCCCAATGCGCCGGCAGCAGGGGGACATCGCAAGCTACCAGGAGGTCGCCGGCGCGGTCGCCCTCGCCGCTGCCGCGGGGACCAAGCACGATCCGACCTACGCCTGGACCGCGACCCTGCTCGCCAAACCGGCGACCGCGCCCGAGTGGCAGGCAGTCGCAGAGCAGATAGCCGTAGGACTGCTGGCGATGGTCACCGTTGTCGATCCCCAGTGCATCATCCTCGCCGGCGAGGTGTCGAAGATGCTCGGCGGCGCGCTGATCCAGCCACTGACCTCCGTGCTGACCAAGCATCTGCCCTGGGAAGTTGACCTGCGTGTGTCCCGGCTGGGTGACGGCGCAGTTCTTGCCGGCGCCATCCACGAAGCGTCCCGCCGACTCCGCGACACAGCCTTCGGCATTGCGGATCTTCAGGGAACCTCCCTCCGCGGTCTCGGCTGACTGAGTCCAGAGCGTTACTCGACCGCGCCAGAAGGACATCTCCGTGCCCAGCTGGGACCGGGATGCCCTGTTACCTGGTCGTCTCAACGACGAGCGGCTGGGGCTCGGACCTCGATCCGCACCAAGTTGCGACCGCGCATCGTGTACAACCTGCCCAGCTCGTCGTTGGTGATGTGGGGACCGCTGTACCATCCGCCGTTGATGTCGGCGACGACCACGCGGACCTTGAAGGTCGACGGATCCACCTGGAAGAGCGTCGTGTCCGACACCCCGAAGACGACGCCGCGGTTGGTGACCAGCGCTCCGAAGTCGGTGCAGACGGCGCTCATGTCGGCGCGGTGCACCACGGACCGCTCCTTGAGATCGATCACAGTCAGGCCGCTCGCCCGGCGGTGAAGGCAGTAAAGGTGATGACCTTGAACGGCGAGTGCGGCGATGCCGTACGGCGCCCCGGGGTCGAGCCGCCACAGCTCCGTCCCCGTCAACGGGTCGAAGGCGACCACCGTGCTGCGCGGGCCGCCGTCATAGATGTTGTCTCCGCCGAGGAAGGCGATGCCTTCGCGGGTAGCCACCGCCCGGACCATCTGGAGGGAGTCGATGGGGTTGACCCACGTGCTCACCTGACGCGTGGCCACGTCATAGGCGGCGAAACAGCCGCCCCCACTGGTGTCTGATTGGACCCCAACCAGGACGAGCTGATTGACCGCGTCCCAGCAGACGTCGAGCGGCCTGTTCTGACCTACGGGAAAGCTGGCCACGCGAGCGGGCCCGGAGCCAAGGGGGTCGTAGGACCACATGCCCTGGTTGTTGTACTGCCCGGTGAAGAGCACGCCGTCGACGACGACGCCGTCCTTGGCCTCACCCGGCATCTGGAGGTTGACGACGTCGCCGGTGTCCAACGGGTGCCGCGCGACGGTTCCAGTGCCACCGACGTAGGCATAGCCGGCGCCTGCCGCGATACCCATCGCGAGTTGCGGATCGGCCGGCGCGCCCGCCTCGCCGAGATCCGTGAACGACACGGAGCGAGCGACCGGGTCGATCGCCGCGACGAACCCGTAGTCGGACACGCTCACCACGGTGCCGTCGTGAACGCCCAGACCCCACGTGGTGCCGAGGTCTTGTCCGTCCTGCGCGGTGGTGATCTTCTTCGTCGTTCTAGAATACGCGTAGACGTTCGGGTTGTTGGCAAAGTAGACCATGTCACCAGAGGCCCGGAAGAGGACTCCGGTGCGCGGGATGGTCTCGTACGACGACAGGTTGCCCAGCGCCATGAGCACCGACTTACCAGGACCCTTGAGCCCGACCGCGAGCCACTCCCCCAGCACCTGCAGGTCAGTCACGGACACCGCCGTCGCGAACGCTGTGGGCAGGACGGACGTGAAGACCCCTGTGGCTCGGTCGAAGGCGAACAGCGTCGCGCGGCTCGCGCCCCCGCCACCACTGAGGACGCTGCCGGCCCCGAAGAAGACTGTCGTGCCGGTCGCCGCCACCGCCTGCGCCAGGGTCGCGCCGGCGTCTGGCACGCCAAGACTGCGGACCAGACCGGTGGCAGGGTCGTACTCCCAGAGCGCCGGCGCCGTCGTACCGCCGTCACCACCGACTGCGTAGACGACGCCATCGGGGGCTACGGAGAGGTCGCGGATGTCGCGCTCGCCCGTCCGGCCCACCGGCTGAGCGGTCCCCGGGTTCGTTAGGTCGATGCGGTGAAGGTTTGGGGCACCCGCTCCGTCTTGGAGCACGCCGGCATAGAGGTAGCGACCCTCGGGGTCGGCCGCGAGTGCCTGAATGCTGTATCCGGACGACAGGTCGGCCCGCGAGACGACCTTCCGGGTGGGCAGGTGATAGCCGATCACTCGTGGTGGATCGAGGTTGCGTGAGCCGATGTAGAACGTGTCGCCGACGAGAAGGCCGCTCATGAGCGAGAACTTGCTCACGCCCGGCCCGAGGTCGGTGACCACCGGGCTCCCGGGTTGCCCGGCTGCCTGCGCCGGCCTCCCAGCCGCAACCGTGCCTGCGGCAGTAAGTGCCGCCGCCGCGAGCTGGATCGCGCGGCGTCGTGTCATCGAGGTCGAATCGTTCATTTCACTCCTCGTTGAGTGCCATTTCAGGGATGGACAATGCGAGAGCAGTTCAACTGGCAGGGCGGTCGTCGACCACGACGAGGTTCCGGCCACGAAGCGTGTAGAGCAGGCCGGCTTCGTCGTTGTTGACGTGACACCCGCTGTACCAGCCGCCGTTCAGTCCCGCCACGACGACCTTCATCGCGAAGGTCTTGGGGTCGAACCGCATCAGCGTGGTGTCCGACGCCGCGTAGATGCGCCCGCGGTTCAGCAGCATCGCTGACCACTGCGGGCAGACCGACCGAAGGTTCTCCGTGTGGACGACCTGCCGGCTCCTGAGATCGATGACGAAGAAGCCACCCTTCAGGGCCATCCCGTAGAGGTGGTGCCCATGGACGGCCAGAGAGCCGATCCCGTAGGCCTGGTCGGTCTCAAGGCGCCACAACTCCCGCTGCGACACGGGGTCGAAGGCCACCACTGTGCCACGGGTTCCCGTCCCCTGCGCGTTGTCGCCACCGAGATAGGCGATGCCGTAACGGGTCGCGACCGCGCGGACCAACTGGAGGTCGTCGATCGGGTTCTGGACCGTCTTGGCGGCTCCGGTCTTCGGGTTGTATGTCCAGAGCGCGCCACCGCCCTCAGTGTCCCGCTGGACGGCCACCAGCAGCAGCCCGTTCACAGGGTCCCAATGCGTGTCCAGTGGCCGGTTCTGGTCACTTGGGAACTGCGCGACCTGGTTCGGGGCGGCGCCATCGCCAGGGTTGTAGCGCCAGATGCCCATGGAGTTGTACTGGCCCGTGTAGAGCGTGCCGTTCAGGACCTCCGCATCCTTGGCCTCACCGGGCATCCGGAGGCTCACGACCTCGCCGGTCGACAGGTTGTGACGGGCCATGGCGCCATTGCCGCCCACGTAGGCGTATCCGCCGCCGGCGGCCAGGCCCATGATCGCCTGAGCGTCCACGGGGGCACCGGCCGCTCCCAGGTCGGTGACGACGCACGCGCCGGTTGCAGGAGTCACCTCTGCGACGAAGCCATAGCCGGACACCGCCACGACCGTGTCGCCACGGACGTCGACTCCCCAGATCTCACCGAGGGAGGGTCCGCTGTACGGCACCGGCGAGACCTGGGCGGTGGGCAGCGAGATCGACTCGAGCGCGTCAGTCGCGCCGTAGTAGACCGTGTCGCCGTGTGCGGCATACATCTTGGTGACCTTGCCGGTGAGCGTGCCGAGCCGGTAGGACGACAGGTCGGCGAGGTCCATGATGGCGATCTTCGCGGGCGAGATGCTGCCGGCTGTGCCCGCCACGAGGCGGTCGCCGATGACGGCGAGCTCACGCATACTCGGGTCACCCACCATCTCGGCCGGCGTCACATCGCGGAAGGTCGCGGCCGCCCGGTCGTAGGCGAACAACGATGCCCGGCTGGCGCCGCCGCCGCCGCCCAGCGTGCTGCCGCCGCCGAAGAACACGGTCGTCTCGGTCGCCGCGACCGCCCGAGCCAAGGTCGACGACGGCGCCGGGACGCCGAGGCTGGAGACCTGTCCCGTGGCTGGACTGTATTGCCAGAGTGCCGGCGCAGTGGAACTGCCCCCGCCGACGGCGAAAACGGCGCCGTCGGGGGCGACAGTGATGTCCCGCACGTCCCGATCGCCCATGCGACCGATCGGCGTAGCCGGCTTGGTGAGGTCGCTGAGATCCCAGCGGTAGAGGTTGTGCTGCGGACCACCGCTCTTCTGGAGCACACCGAAGTAGAGGTGGCGACCGGTCGGATCGGGGGCCATCGCCTGGACCGTGTGGCCGGTCGGGATGTCCGTGCGCGCGACGACCTTGCGCGTCGGCAAGTGGAAGGCGACGATCCGCGAAGGCTCGACGTTCCGCGAACCGATGTAGGCGTAGTCACCGACGACGACCGAGCTCATCAGGGAGAACTGGAGAAGACCGGGACCGAGGTCGGTGACCGTGGTCGACGGGGCACCGGCGAGCGCAGGCTCCCCGGACGCAGGCTGTCCCGACAAGGCGCCGAGGGCGAACGCCAGGCCGGTGGCACCGCCGGCTCGGAGCAGTGCGCGCCTGCTGGGCTGGAGGTCGTTCATGACATCTCCCTTGATCTGGGGCGGGTTAGGCGGAAGTGCTGAGTAGGTCGCGGCGGACGGGGGACGCGAAGGGAATGCCCCGAGTCCATCGGTCCAGCTCGTCGATGGTGTGGTCGACGAGGCGGCGGAGTTCGTCGCCGACCGAACCCGCGATGTGCGGTGTGAGCAACACGTTCGGCAGGTCGTAGAGCGGCGAGTCAGCCGGTAGTGGCTCGGGCTCTGTGACATCGATGACCGCGTGAAGGCGTCGCGAGACCAGTTCGCGGGTCAGTGCGTCACCGTCGACAATGGCGCCCCGGGCGGTGTTGATCAGAATGGCGCCGTCGCGCATGAGACCGAGACGCCGCCCGTCCAGTAGCCTTCGCGTCTCGGGCAGGCTCGGTGCGTGCAGTGAGACGGTGTCGGAGGTCGCGAGAAGCTCGTCGAGCTCGACGAGGCGAACGCCGAGGCGTTCGGCTTCCGTACGACTGACGTAGGGGTCGGACAGGAGGATCTCGATGTCGAACGGCGCGAGCAGCTCGATCACCCTGCGGCCGATCCGTGACGCGCCCACGATTCCCACGACGCGCCGGTAGTTACCAAGGCTGACGAACGACGATGCCCACGATCGCGACTCACGATGCTCGCTGTAGAGCCGGCTGGTCTCGATCACCCGCTTCTGAGCGAACAGGATCGCCGCGAGCGTGTACTCGGCGACGGGAACCGCGTTCTCCTCGACTGCGGACGAGACGACGATGCCGCGCTCCCAGCAGGCATCGGTGACGTGGTGCTTGACGGTGCCGCCGACGTGGACGATAGCCCTGAGGTGCGGCGCCCGCCGCAGGACATCGGCGTCCACCGGCGGGCACCCCCATCCGGTCACCAGCACTTCAACCGATGCGAGGTCACGCACTGTCGAGAAGTCCTGTACCGCCACGCCCGCGTCGATGTCGACGAGGAGGTCGAGACGGCGTACGTCCTCGGCACTGAACAGCTCGTCGCGGACCGACGCGCCCATCGCGAGGAGGGCCCGGGGCCGGCGCGATACGCCGGCTGAGTCAGGCGGCTGCGCGTTGTCGACGCCGCGCCCGTTGTCCTTGGTACTCAATCGATGGCCCCCGCGGTCATGCCGGCCCGCCAGAAGCGCTGCAGGGCGAGGAAGAGCAGAACCAGCGGCACGATCGCGACCAGCGAACCCGTAATCGCGAGAAGGTAGTCCTCGGGCTTTCCCTGGCTCATCGCTGTCGTGTTCCAGACGTACAAGCCGAGGTTCACCGGGTAGAGCCGAGCATCCGACAGCATGACGAGGGGCAGGAAGAAGCTGTTCCAGATGGCGGTGAACTGGAAGAGCAGGATCGTGACGAAGCCCGGTCGCATCATCGGGAACGCGACCGACCAGAAGGTCCGCAGCTCCCCCGCACCGTCGACGCGGCTCGCGCCGATCACGGCGTCCGGTACGTACGAAGCGCTGAAGATCCGGGCCAGGTACACCCCGAACGGGAAGACCAGGCCGGGGATGAAGACACCGAGGAAGGTGTTCGCGAGACCCACCTTCGAGGCCAGCAGGTACGTGGGCAGAGCCAGCGCGGTGCTCGGGATCATCACGCCGACAAGAACCAGGCCAAACACCGCCTCCCGGCCCGGGACCTCGAGCTTGTCGAAGGCGTAGCCGGCCATGACACAGAGCACGGACGCCGCGAGTGCCCCACCCCCGGCGTACAGCACGGTGTTGGCCAGCCAGCGCAGGTAAATCCCATCCTGTGCCTGGACCAGGTAGCGCAGGTTCTCGTCCAGGTTGAATCCGGTGCCCGGGGCGAAGCCGTTGGTACCGAAGAGATCGCCGAGGTCCTTCGTCGCGGCCATCACGAGCCACAGTTGCGGGAGTAGCGCGTAGGCGACTGCGATGATGAGCACGACGTTGACGACGGACCGCGACATCCAGGCAGGACGTGATCTGCCGGCGTTCGGCCGATCCTTGGGACGTTCCATCGGAGCGGACTTGCCCGCGCCGACCTGAGCGCCCAGGGCGGCCGCCGAGGTTCGCCCGGACGGCGCCGGCGTTGGCGTCGACGTAAGTGTTGGCTGGGTCATGATTCACCCTTCTGACCAAGGCGCATGACGAAGAACGACGATCCACCTGCCAGCACAGCGACGAGGATGGAAGCCGCCGCGGCCAGACCGAAGTCGTTGCGATCGAAGGCGGCACTCTGCAGGAACATGTTCGGGGTCCAGGTACTCGTGATCGATGCCGATGTGAGGTCGAGGATCTTGGGCTCGGTGAAAAGCTGCACTCCGCCGATCGCGGTGAACAGCGCCGCCATCCTGACCGCGGAGCGGATGAGCGGAGCCTTGATGCGGACCGCGACCTGCCAGGTCTTGGCGCCGTCCACCGCCGCCGCCTCGATGACTTCACGGGGGACCGCCTGAAGGGCGGCATAGAAGATCACCACGTTGTATCCGAGCCACTGCCAGACCGCGATGTTGACTACGGACGCGAGTGGAGCGGTGTTGGCCAGGCCCCCGTTGGCGCCCAGTCCACCCAGCCACCCGATGACCGGGCTGAGCCCTGGCGTGTAGAGGTAGAGCCAGATGAGGGCGGCGATAAGCCCCGGCACGGCGTGCGGGAGGAATAGAGCGACCTGCATCGCCCTCCGGGCCCAAGCGAGCCCGGAGTCCAGCAGCAGGGCCAGCAGCAAAGAGATCACGATGAGCACCGGTACGTAGAGGCACATGTACGCCGCGACCGTCACGAAGCCAGATCGGAACGTGCTGTCACCCACCGCCCGGACGTAGTTGCCGAGTCCAACGAATACCTGCTCGGCTCCGCCGAATCCCAACCCCGAGCTCTGCTCGCTGAAGAGGCTGAGCCAGGCCGCATAGCCCAAGGGTGCGAGGGTCACCAGGAAGGCGAGGACGAGGTAGGGCCCGAGGAACAGGCCCGCGGCTCGGCGTTGCCTGCGGATCATTGGGGTGCTCATCGATGTCTCTCAGCCCCGGACATTCAGGCCGCGGGCCTGCAGGGCGCTGGTCGTCTCGGCATCGACGTCCGTGAGGATGTCACTGAGTGCCCCGGAGTCGATTCCGCCGAGGCGGTCGAGCAAGGCCTTGTCGGTAACGGACATCGTCGGACCCCAGGCCCAGCCCTTGGCAACGGCCGCGTAGGACCGGGTGCCGACCTCGAAGATGTCCTGCCCGCCGAAGTACTTCGTGTCGAACGACTTCTTCGCGACCGGCAGGAGCTCCGGCGAGGCCGGATACATGCTGCTGGTACCGGAGGCGTACCACGCCGCGATGCCGGCGGGGTCGGTCGTGATCCAGTTGATGAACGTCTGCGCCGCAGCGGCGTTCTTCGCACCCTTCGGGATGATGAACGAGGAGCCACCCCACATCGCGGAGGAGGGCTTGTCATCCCAGCTCGGGAGCTCGGCAACGGCCCATTTACCGCTCTGGCCGGGAACTGTCGCCTGCAGGCCACCAGCACACCAGCTGGCACAGACGTACCCGACGACCTTGTTGGCCTGGACGCTCTGCCAGAACTCGTCGCTGTAGGTCGGGAAGGTACCGACCAGCCGGTCCTTCGCAAGGCCCTGCCAATAGTCGGCAACCTTCTTCGAGGCAGCGTCGTCGATATCGACCGTCCACGCATCGCCCTCCGTGCCGAACCAACGGGCGCCGGCCTGCCACGAGAGGTCGGTCAGAAGGTTCGCGTCGCCATTGAGGTGGGCGGCGGCGCGGGCCTTCGAGTCGGCCTTGACAACCTTCGTTGCCAGCGTGCGGAACTCGTCCCACGTTTTGGCCGGTTCGAGGCCGTGCGCGTCGAAGAAGTCCTTGCGGTAGTAGTAGAGCATCGGGGCGGCATCGCGCGGGACACCCCACGTCTTGCCGCCGAGCGTCACCAGGTTGCGAATGGCCTCGGGGAACGACTTCTCGACGAGTGACCCGGCGGCCGGAGTGAGGTCCTGCGCGCCGCCGAGGCTCACGATCTCGGGGAGGCGCGTGTACTCGGCGACCGCGACGTCGGGCACCGCACCGGACTTCACGGCGTTGGACAGCTTCGTGTAGTAGTCCGGCCCGCCCGCCTGGGTCTCGAACTTCACCTTGATCTCGGGGTGGGCCTTCGCGAAGGCCGTGGAGACGGCATCCGACCCCTTGAGGAAGGACCAGAACACGATTTCGCCACTCGCCTGCTGAGCAGGGGCCGCGGCGGTTCCGCCGGCTCCATCGTCATCGTTCGTTCCGCAGGCGGACAGCAGGGCCGCCAAACCGGTAGCGACGGCGACCGCCGCACCCTTGCGCCAATTCATGACAGCTCCTATCACTTTGGGATCAGGTGACATCATTTGATGTCACTTTCTTCACGTCAACCCCTTGGCGGGATTATTCTTGAACCAATAGTGATATCGTTTTGGCATGACGGACGCACTGGACGGGAAGGCAGTGATGCAGGCCGAGGACAGGCACCGTGCGATCCTGGAGCGCGTCGAGAAGCGCGGGACCGTGAAGATCAGCGAGCTTGCCCGAGAGCTCGGCGTCTCCGCTGTCACCCTTCGGGTCGACGTCCGCGAGCTGGCGCGACGTGGCATCGTCGCTCGCGTCCATGGCGGGGCGACGCGCGTCAGTTCGCCCGTGAGCGCGGACAGCCGCACTGCCGAAGGTCGCCCGACCGACCCTCACGCGACGGCGTCGCATCCACCCGCCCCTGGTGCGCTGGGCACGCCGACCATCGGCATGGTCGTCCCACACTCGGCCTACTACTACCCGAAGGTCGTTGCAGGGGCCCGCGGTGCCGCCGAGCGGCTCGGCGCCAAGCTCATCCTGGGGGTCTCCCAGAACGACGTCGCCGAGGAGCGGTCGCTGGTCAAGCGGCTCCTCGAGTCCGGCGTCGACGGCCTGGTCATCGCAACTCGCCTGGACCCTCGTGGGTCTCGCGAGACAGAGGAATGGTTGCGTTCGATCCAGGTGCCGATCGTCCTGGCCGAGCGACGGGTCGGCCGCGAGTCCGGCAGTGTTGAGCAGGTCGCGACGGATCACGAGTTCGGTGCCTATACCGCGGTACGCCACCTCGCCGGCCTCGGCCACCGTCGGATCGGACTCCTGCACACCGCGACGATCACCGCGCCCCGGTTGCAGGCCGGCTACGAGGAGGCACTATCAGCGCTTGGGCTCGAGGCATGCGCACCCGAGGTCCCCAAGACACTCGATGGGGACAGTCCGGCGGCCGTCGATGAGGCGGCAGCAGCGCTGATCGACTGCTTGCGCACAGGGACCGTGGACGCCCTGCTGGTCCACAATGACGCTGCGGCGTTGCCCCTGGTCAGCCGCCTTCGCCAGGCAGGGGTTGAGATCCCCGGTGACCTCGCGGTGGTCACGTACGACGACGAGCTCGCCGCTCTGGCGGACCCCCCACTCACCGCGGTGGGCCCCCCGCGAGAAGCCGTCGGAGCCGCGGCGATCAACCTCCTGATGGCGCGGTTACGCGAGCCGGGGCGGCCGCCGCACCAGTTGCTCCTGCGCCCCGAGCTACGCGTGCGGGCCAGCTGCGGTGCACTCGCAGCAGGAGAGGCCACGATTCCAGTCGCGATGTGACCCAATCCGCTTGGCCTTGCGGGATTGCCCCGGGTGGCCCGCCCGATCGAGCAGGCCACCCAGGATCGGCGCGGTCAGATCCCCGGATGGAGGGCGCGTCGATCGACGACGACCGCCAAGTCGCCAGTTCAACAGCTTTTACGTCTTGACGGTTCCGACCTATTAGGTAACCCTAGCTACCAAATTCTTCCGTCGGTTGGCTCTGAGTTGACCACCCAGGACAACCATCCACGTACCCAAGCGGCCTCCGCCTGGACAGGATTCCGGCACTGACGCTTCCCCACTGAACGAGGAGTGCCTCGCATGGATCTGCCCCCGCAGTCCCTGAACGACCCCGCCCCGCCGATAACGGCGCCCAATGGCACGCTCACGTCCGGATCATCGTGCTCCGTGACGGCCGCTCGGCGGTCGCCTACCGCGACCTTCCAAGCCGGCGTACTGCTTGTTCTCACCGCACTGCTTCTGACACTTGCGCCGATCGCGCCGGCGCTCGCCACCTCGCCCGTGGCGTCATCCGCTACCGTGGCAGGGAAAGCGGGCGCTGCCGGTTCCTCCGCGTCTCAAGGCGCCGAAGTCGTCGCGGTAACTCAGGTCGCTGACCGCCAGGTCGATCTATCTGTGCGATCGCGGGCCCTGGGCGGCCGGACGGTCAAGGTCCGGCTCCTCATCCCCGACGGCTGGAACCCGAGCGACAGACGGCAACACTGGCCGACCATGTGGCTGCTGCACGGCTGCTGCGGGGACTACACCTCCTGGACCAGCCTCACCGATGTTGCACAGATCGAAAGCCTTCGCAACGTGCTGGTGGTCATGCCGGAAGCAGGTTGGAACGGCTGGTACAGCGACTGGTGGAACTATGGCCAGGGCGGCGATCCCGCGTGGGAGACCTTCCATACCCTGGAGCTGCGACGGCTATTGGAGCGAGACTGGGCCGCCGGCAGCAACCGCGTCGTGGCAGGGCTGTCGATGGGTGGCCAAGGCGCCCTGCTGTACGCCGCCCGGCACCCCGGGATGTTCAAGGCGACCGCGGCGTACTCCGGCTCGGTGCACCCGCTGCTGAACCGCGAATCCGTCGACCGGATCATGGGGTTCTTCGCCGGCCAAGGCAACGACCCGGTTCGGGTATGGGGCGACCCGGTCGAGCAGCGGCACATCTGGCAGGCGCACGACCCCTTCCACTTGGCCAAGCGGCTCAGGTCGATCCCCGTGTATCTGTCCTGCGGTGACGGCACCACCGGCCCCTTGGACCCGCCGGGTCGCACGAGCGCGCTCGAGGCCGACTTCAACCGGCAGAACCACGCCCTGGCCGCTGAGCTCGAACGCGTTGGCGCGAAGCGCGTGACGACCAACTTCTACGGACCGGGAACCCATGGCTGGGCGTACTGGCAGCGCGAGCTGCATGCCTCGCTGCCGATGCTGATCCACGCCCTTCGGGCCGGTGGCTGAGTGGGCTCAGATCAGCGTGGTCGCGTGTGGCACTGGTCGTGGCTGCGCTGCTCGACCCCGCGTCCCGTCGTACGGAGAACGACACGTGAGGTAGTGCGCGGACTGCCGGTGTCAATGCCTGGTGGCGGACCGTGTGGTTATCGCGTCGATAACCACGATGCCGGTAGGCGTCGGGACCGCCGCCGTGGAAGTCTGGCGCTCGAGCCTTCCCGCCCACGAGGCAAGGTCGCGGTCGCGATCGTCAGTGACGCCCACTGATCCTGCGCGGTGATGCTCTGAACTAGTGCGTCATGGCCACCAGCGAACGTCTAGTGAGAGCTTGGTGAACTATCGATGACCTCGCCAGAACCGGTCCGGATCCGCGTTGGCGTCCTCGCCATGAGTCGCCCACTGCGCCTTGGGCTCGGCCTTGTCGCCGCCCTCGCGTGTTTTCTAGGACTGTCCACCGCCCCCGCCTTCGCCCACCTCACCCGCGAACACGCCGAGCTGGTCGTCAAGACCGCCGACGGCGTGTCCAGCGGCCGACTTGTCGTACACCGCGACGTCGTCACACCTGACCAGGCCGGTGCCTGGGCTACCGCCAAGCTGGGTTCCAGCTGCCCGGTCACCGGTCACGGTGTCGCCGGTGACGACGGCGGAGTCCCGAACGGCGTCGTGATCGATCTCGCGTGGAGTTGCCGGATCGGCGAGCTTGACCTAGCCGGCCTGTTCGCCGCCGGCGGGCCGAACCAGGTGCTCGCCGAGTTCGACGGCACCACGGTGAACGCCGACGCGAAGAACCCCGTCGTCGGCGCGTTCGGCGCCAGGCCGACAGCACCCGCGCCGAGCCCCGGTCTCCCGATGCCCAGCCTCCCGATCCTCGGCCTGCTCGCCGCCGCTATCGCGGTTGTGCTCCTCGCTGCGGCGATGGTGATCCGCACAAGGCCAAACGGAAAGAAGGTCCGCCGCGGCCTGACGGTCGCAGTACTGGCTGGGGCCCTGGCCGCGCCCGGCGTCGCCTCGGCCGCTCCCATCCAGGAGCCGGCCCCCGAGCCGAGCCAGGCCGGTGACGCCCCGGCAGCAACAGCGGCCGCCGAGCTGGTCGCAGTACAAGGAACTGTCTTTGTCGACGCCGACCGGGACGGTGTCCGTGACGCCGGCGAGAAGGGTCTGCCGAACGTCTCCGTGACCGACGGCGAGGTCTGGGCCACGAGTGGTCCCGACGGCACCTACACGGTTCAGGTGGATCTTGCCCGCCGGGAGACCGACCTGGTCAACATCGTCTCGCCGAACGGCTACACGCCCACCCTCCGCTCCGACTACATCCCGCAGTACTTCCGTCATATCCCCGCAGGCACCGGTCCGCGGACCGGGATCGACTTCCCGCTGGTGCCGGACACGAACGCCGCCAAGCCGGACGAGACCTGGCTGATGGTCTCGGACGTCGAGGTCGGTAACCGCACCGACGACGAGGCGAAGCGTGCGCTCGCGCAGTGGACAGGGCACGTGGAGGCCCTCGCGGAGGTGCAGGGTGCCACGATGACAATGACCACTGGCGACCTGACAGTCACCGACTACGCGGCCGAGCCGCGCCGGCAGGGCGGGTACGACAACCTTCGTGGCGGCCTCACCGCCGGGAAGCTCGGCCACCCGTACTACCCGGTGGTGGGCAACGACGACGTCGGCGGTACGGCGACCTCCTCCGGTTACGGCGGCAGCATGGAGTACTGGCGCCGCAACCTCGGCCCGGAGTGGTACTCCTTCGACCGCAACGGCCGCCACGTCGTCGTACTGGAGGACAACTACGACGCCCGCGGGCTGGCTCCGCAGCTGACCTGGCTGAAGGAGGACCTGCGCCGGCACGCCGTCGGCAAGCAGGTGTTCGTGTTCGCGCACCGCTCACTGTTCACCCGCCGAGGCGTTGGCGCCGGCATGCAGCCGATCGTCGACGAGCTCGCCAAGTACGACGTGCGCATGTTCGCTGCCGGTCACAACCAGCAGGCGGAGTTCCGGCGCGGCGCGTTCAAGCGGTCTGTCGAGGTCAACAACATGGGCGTGTACGGCATCGACGCGGCCCGGCCGGACTACAAGATCCTCGACTTCTCCGAGATCACCGACAACCAGCGCACCGGCCGGAACGAGGACACCGGGTACGTCACCGGAACTCACCGGCAGTTCGAGATCGACGACGACGTAGCCCTCGTCAGCCCGGCCCAGGACAGCGTGCACACAGCGGGCACGACGATCCCGGTCGAGCTCTACGCCGAAGACGACGGCCGGACGCCGAGCCGCGCGTCGCTGGTGGTCCGCAACCACAAGGGCCAGGAGGTCTGGCGTGACCAGAACCTCAGGTTCGGCCGCTCGGTCAGCAGTGGTGGGATCGAGAACTGCTACACGCCACCCGGCGGTAAGGCCGAGCCGTGTCCCGACCGGCGGATCTCCTGGACCCGGGTGAGTGCCCAGCTCAAGAACCTGCCGCCGGGCAGCTACACCGCAGAACTCGTTGCCCAGGACAGCGCTGGCAGGTCGTGGCCCAAGACAACGACCTCGTTCGGCGTGGTCCCGCCCGGGCAGCTCGCCAAGCCGGAGTCCGGGCAGAACTGGACCCGCCAGGGCGCCGACGAAGTGGGCCGCTCCAACCCGGCCGACGACCCCGGAGCCAAGCTGGACCTGCGCTGGACCGCCCACACGGGTGAGCAGTTCCACCTGAACGGCGCGGCGATCGTCGACGGCAAGGTTTACGCGGCCTCGCAGTCGTTCGACTCGCCGTACAACATGGTGCTGTCCTATGACGTAGCCACCGGCAAGGAGCTGTGGCGGACGTACATCGACGGTGACGCCGAGTCGTTCCCGACAGTCCACGGCGGGCTGGTCTACCTGACCACCGGTAACGGCCGGGTGTACGCGCTCGACACTCGGACCGGGAAGGTGCGGTGGGAGACCATCGACGGTGAGCAGCAGCAGCCGAACGGAACGGTCCGCCGGTACGGTCGGGCGGGTGGTCCGGTCAGCGTCTTCGACCTGACGGCCGAAGGACGCACGGTGGCGGTGTACCAGGAATGGGATGGTGTGCGGTGCCGGGATGCGCAGACCGGAGCCAAGCTTCCGGGTGGCTTCGCCGCGCCGGTCGGCTGGGGTGAGTTCCACAGCACCGCCGTACGGCAGCCTGGTTCGACCACCGCCTACCTGCACTCGGGTTCTAGCCAGTCGCTGATCGGTATGGATCTGCGCACCTGCACGAGGCTGTCGACCGTCGACAGCGGCGGCGACTTGTTCAGCCTGTCCTCGCCGACCTTCACGGACCCGGCGCCGGGCACTGGCACGCCGCAGCTCGTCACGTCGACCTGGACCGGTACTCGCGGGCACGACCCGGCGGCAGGGGGTGCAACGCTGTGGCACGCCAAGCTGGGTATCAGCGCGGCCTGCGAGCCTGGCCCTCCGCCGGTGACCAGCCCGGCTACCCGCGGTGGCATCGCCTACGTGGCCAGCAAGGACGGCGTAGTACGGGCGTATGACACGCAGGCCGCTGATCCGTCGAAACCCTTGTGGGAAACGGCTCTCGGCTACCTGCCGGGTGAGAGCCCGATGGACGACCCGTGGCGAGTCGCTGCCGGCTGCCAGGCCCCAGGGCCCGGCTCGCCCGCCATGCACGCCCTAGTCACGGACACGGTCGTGTACGCCGGGACGTGGGACGGCCGGCTCGTAGTGCTGGACCGGCTGACAGGGAAGTTGCTTGCGCAGCACAACCTCGGTGGTGGCGTCGCGTCGGCGCTGTCTGTGAGCGGTGATCGGCTGATCGCCCTCACTGATGACGGCGTCGTGCACACCTTCGTCGCAAGACGCTCCCGCTGACCGTGGTAGCGAATCTCTTCAGGTTCCTGGCACTTGTTGCCGGGGTTGGCCTCGGGCTGGCAGTCGCCGCGCCGGAGGCCGGCGCCCACCCGTTCGGGCCGCCGCCGGTCGCCAAGGTGGTGGCCGACGGCTCCCGGGTGACAGTGACCTGGTCTGCCGAGGACGACGACCTGGTCGCCCTCGGCATCCGGACCGGCTCACTGCCGCCATCGACCAAAACAGCAGAACCCGCAGCCCGTGCTACGGTCGCTGCCGCCGCGGCGGCGTACCTGGGGCGGCATGTTGCAGTCAGCCAAGACGGTCGGCTCTGTCGGCCTGGTGCGGTGACAGTGGAGCGGTTGTGGGAGGACGGGGCCAAGCTGGAGTTCACCTGCCCTGCGGAGGTAACCGCCGTCTCGCTGCGGATCACTGCGCTCTCGGACATCAACCCGGCGTACCGGACCGTGTCAGTGAATGGGAGCGGGGCAGGTGCCCTGCACACTGCTGCGGCGCCGGCACACACCATTAGCCTGCAGGGCGCGCAGCCGGCCATTGATGATGCTGCTGGCGATTCGGTCTGGACTATGGACCTGCCGGCCTTGCTGGACGGGCGTGCGGCGTTTCCGCTGATGCTGCTCGTGTCGGCGCTGGTTGGCGCAGCTCATGCGTGTGCGCCGGGGCATGGGAAGACGCTGGCGGCTGGGTACCTGGTTGGCGGGCACGGCAAGGCCAGAGACGCGCTATGGCTTGGCCTGATCGTTGCGGTGATGCACACGCTGTCGGTGATCGTGCTGGGGGTCGGCTTCTGGCTGCTGGCCGACAAGGCCCCAGACCTCGGGGCCATCACCGGGTGGCTGCAGTTGGCAGGCTCGCTGCTGGTGGTCGCGGTCGGCATCACCCTCCTCCGCCGCCACCTCCGCACCCGCCGCCACCACTCAACCGGGCACGGACACGGGCATGGGCACGGGCATGGGCACGGGCATGTGGTGCTGGAACCAGAGGCCTTGCTGACCAGGCGCGGCCTGATCCTGCTCGGGACGTCCGGAGGCCTCCTGCCCTCGCCCTCGGCTTTCCTTGTCCTGGTCGCCGGTCTGCTCACCGGCCGCGTCGTCACCGCCCTCCTGATGGTGGCGGCCTTCGGCATCGGCATGGCGCTCACCCTGTCCGGCGTCGGCCTCGCAGTACTCCGGGGCCGCGACGCGCTGCTGCGTCGAGCCACCGCATCGGACCGCCTGCACCGCCTCGGCCTCCAACTGCCGATGGTCGCCGCCGCACTCGTCGTACTCGGCGGATCAATCGCCACCGTATTGGCCGCAGTCCAGGTACTCACCAGCCGGCTTTGACGTGCCTGAGGACGGCTGCGGTTCAGGTACTCACTCGGCGGGTTGCCTGGCGCGTGCCGGGGTACAGATCGGTCTCGCGGACGGCACTCCACAAGTGCTTGTCAGCCCAGCCAGGTGCGCAGGGTCTGGGCCTCCGTCGCGATGAGGTCGACGTCGTCGCCGGGGACGAACTCGATCATGACGTCGGCCTCGGGGCGTCGAGTGTGGACGAGATCGAGCGCCGGCCGCCAGAGGGCTTCGCGGGTGCGCAGCGGGTGCCGCTCGGTCCGGGGCCACCAGGCGAAAACGTGCACCGCACTGACCCGCTCGACGAGTTGGCCGAGCTCATCGAGGGCCGCCGCGTCGGGCTGACCCGGGCCCGGCTGCCAGTAGGCCGACACGTTGGCGGCGCCGACGTCGTCGAGCATCGCGAGCATCGTCGTGGCGGTGTCGGTAAGGGTGCTCGGGTGGAACTCGACGGCCAACTCGAGATCACGCGAATCCGCCTGTGCCGCGAGGTCGCTGATGGCGCGGCGGGTGGTCGCACGCGTCTCGGGCGAGGCGTCCGCGCTGCCGACGTCGCCGGCCCAGATGCGCACCCGCGGGGCGCCGAGCCGCACTGCTGTGTCGAGCACCGTGCCTCCCTCGTCCAGCGACGTGACACCGGCCCGCCAGTAGGACCCGTAGGAGGTGATGCGCAGGTCGTAGGCGGCCGACACCGTGCGGCACCGGTCGACCAGGGCGAGGTCGGATGGCGGCGCGTGCACGTCGGCGCCCCACTCGATGCAGGTGAGGCCGGCATCGGCAGCGAGCCGCGCCACCTCGTCGGGCGACTGGGCACGCAGCGTCACCGACACTAGACCTGCTTCGGACACGGCGACCTCCAGGTGAGCGGGTAAGCGCATTCCAACCCGCGCACGCCAACTATTGCACAGAGCGCCGCGCGCCGCCTAAAGTGCGGGAAAGCGTTTACCGACCTGACTCAGGAGCGACTGTGGCCCAGACCATCGGCATCATCATGAACGGCGTCACCGGGCGCATGGGCTACCGTCAGCACCTCGTGAGGTCGATCCTCGCGATCCGCGACCAGGGCGGCCTCGAGTTGCGCGACGGCTCGCGCCTCCAGGTCGACCCGATCCTCGTGGGGCGTAACCACGACAAGATCCAGGAGATCGCCGAGCGCCAAGGAGTCCACCGTTGGACGACGGACCTCGACGCCGCTCTCGCAAACCCCCTCGACACGATCTACTTCGACGCGCAACTGACGACCGTACGCGAGGAATCCATCCTCAAGGCGATCGCCGCAGGCAAGCATGTCTATACGGAGAAGCCCATCTCCGAGTCGCTCGAGGGCTCGCTGCGGCTCGCCAAGGCCGCCGACGTGGCCGGCGTCAAACACGGCGTCGTACACGACAAGCTCTACCTGCCGGGCCTGCTCAAGCTCAAGCGCCTCATCGACGGCGGCTTCTTCGGCCGCATCCTCTCTGTACGCGGCGAGTTCGGCTACTGGGTCTTCGAGGGTGACTGGCAGCAGGCACAGCGTCCGAGCTGGAACTACCGCAAGGAAGACGGCGGCGGCATGGCCACCGACATGTTCTGCCACTGGAACTACGTGCTCGAGAACCTCTTCGGCAAGGTCGAGGCGGTGATGGCCAAGACGGTCACGCACATTCCCGAGCGGTGGGACGAGCGGGGCAACAAGTACGTCGCCACCGCCGACGACGCCGCCTACGGCACCTTCGAGCTGACCAGCCCGAGCGGGGATGAGGTCATCGCCCAGATCAACTCCTCCTGGACGACGCGCGTGCACCGCGACGAGCTCGTCGAGTTCCACGTCGACGGCACCGAAGGCAGCGCCGTGGCCGGCCTGCACCGCTGCGTAGTCCAGCACCGAGCCGAGACACCCCAACCCCGGTGGAACCCCGACCTCGTCGAGACAGAGCGGTACCGCGACCAGTGGCACCCGGTGCCCGACAACGCTGTCTTCGACAACGGCTTCAAAGCGCAGTGGGAGCAGTTCCTGCGCTATGTCGTCGCTGAGGGCGAGCACCCCTACGACTTCCTTGCCGGCGCCCGTGGCGTGCGACTCGCCGAGGCCGGGCTGCAGTCGTCGGCCGAGGGCCGCCGCATCGAACTCGGCGAGCTGTCGGCATGACAACGATCGACCTCGCCGAGCCGGTCCCGAGCGAGAAGGTCGGTGTCGTCGCATGAAGCAGTCTGCGCCCCTGCGCCCCTGCGCCGTGTCCAGTGGGACACGGTGATCTGACGATGGTGCGGCGCATCGAGCCGTCGGACTGGAGCTTCTGGACAAATGCTGATGATCGCCTCGCAGTACTGGTACGGGGAGGTCAGGCAGTCCTCGGTGAAGGTGTCGTTGGTAATTGTCACGTCGCGGACAGCGCCGGATTCAAACCATTGATTCGCATCTGCGGCGATCAGGATGGCTGAGCCACTGGTGGCGAAGGGTCCTGAGTGTTCAGCTGTCACAACTCCCTGTGCCGGCGATCCGGCGTTGCGCCGAGGTACCGGAAATCGGTAGCAAGACCTACTCAATCAGATTAGTCATCATGGTTGCGTAATTTGAACGAGGTCGTCAAGAGGCGATGTCGACGCCCTGCTTGAACTCTGGGCGTGGCCCACCGGCCCAGTCCTGCTTGACGCCGCGCCAGACCCACAGCAAGGTGCGCTATTTAGGTAGGTATAGCAACTTCTAGATGCCCAGTGTGTAAGTGGCCTGCACCGGGAAGTGGTCCGAGATCGCTCGCCCAAGGTGGTAGAAGTCGACCACCTCCGCACCTCGGACACGAACAGGGCCCTTCGAGAACTGCACGTCGAACCCGGACGCCGACCGCACAAGCTGTTTCGAGACATCCCACAAGCCGCCGTAGCTGAGGGAGGCAGGCACCGGCGATGTCGCCGGCATGCCTTGCCCCAGAGCCGCCCACGCATCGCAGAAACCACAGCTGGCCAGGGCGTACTGTGCCGGCGAGACGTCATTGAGGTCGGCGGTGAAGACCACCGGGCCACCTGCCGCGAGCCGGTCCAGCTGCTCGCCGATCTGGTGAGCCTGCGGAACCCGGCGGTTGCGCAGGTCGTCGAGCTCCGCCGTATCGCCCTGCCACGTGAGATGCGCCGTCGCGACCACCAGACGATGACCGGGCCCGGCAACGGGACGCAGGCGAACCCAGAACAACCCACGGTCATCCCCGAGCTCGTCGATCTCTTCGACCCCTTGCTCCTCGCACTCGAACAAATCCGCACGCCACCAGATGTTGCTTGCCCGTTCCCAGCCGGGATGGGGCCCCTCGGCCCGGCTGTGGCCGGCCAACGATGCGTCGATCACGTGCCGCGACTGGGCCGTGAGTTCCTGCACGCACAGCACATCTGGTCTGCGGGCCCGCAGGAGGGCCGCCACCCCTTCCCGACGTTGGTCCCAGTGGTTGGCGCCCCACAGGTTCAGGGTCATCGCCGTGAATGTCGTCGGTCCGAGCGGACCGTCGTAGATCGTCAGTCGCGTAGCGCGTGACTCATCAAGGGTGTTGGCTACCTGCTCGTTCACGGGTTCTTGCTCCTCGCTCGGCCTTCCGGAGATATCCACCGGCTCATGTTGGATTCCCGGTCGCGACTGTTGACAGGATTCCTGCGAGTCTCGGCGCCAGCCGGGATCCGATCAGGTGATAGCCCGCGGCGGTCGGATGTACGTCGTCGCTGTACAGCGCGAGCGCCTCGGTCTGTGACAGGATTGTTCGTCCGTCGATCAGGTGCACGGCGTGATCGCCGCGGTCGATCAGCGACCCGACTCCCAGCGACACGCAGCTCCGGACATCGGCCAGGGTCAAGCCCACCGCGTTCACCTGCCCTTCGCGCCGGAGCGCTATCAACGGAGTGATCACGACGATCGGTGTCAGCGGGTGGCGCTCCCGGACGGTGGTCAGAAACGCCTCGACCTGACCCGGAAGGGTTCGTCCGCTGAAGGTACTCCGGCTGTAGATGTTGATTCCGATGCAGAGCGAGATGAGATCCGCGGGCGTGTCCCGGATCGCCCTGGCCGCGACCGGATCAAGGTGGCACTCGCCATCGAGGCCGAGAGCGAACGCGTCCCATTTGTTGGCCCGTGCGACCAGCGCCGGCCAGGTCTCCGACGGCCCTGCGGCAGCTCCGCTTTGGGTGATGGAGCTGCCGTACGTCGTCCAGCGGACTCTGTCCTCTCGCAGCGGGACGGCCGGCGCGTCGAAGGCGAGCTCACGGACCGACACCTTCTCGAGATGTGGCAACCAGATGTCGATCTCGGAGTTCGTCCCTGGCAGATCGACCTGAACCAGTTGCTCACCCTCGCCGACCCGGCAGCGCGAGTGCAGCGTACCGTCGACCAGTACGTCGACCGCACCCCGCGGCACCGGTCCGCCACGGATCTCGAGCCGCAACTGTCTCGCCGCGGTGCGCCAGCGGCCATGGACACCCGCCGGCGTGCAAGCCCGCGACCAGAGCGTGGGCATCGACGGACGCTTCGCTCGATCGTCGTCGCCGTGCCACCGAACCAGGTCAAGGTTTTCGCCACGAGGATCCAGCCGCCAGATGGTCATCCACCCTTCACTGTCGGTCGATCGGTGCTGAAATCCTGACCATGCTGAGGCCAATTCGAGGGTCACAGAAGACTCCCTTGGGGACTGCGTTTCAAGTACTCAGGCCTTCCGCCCCGCTCGGTTTCCTGCATCAGGCTGGATCGGCGCGCAGCGTCAGGTCGAAGACCGCGGTGTAGGGGCTCCCCCGCTCCGCGGGGACCTGTAGGGACAGCCCGCTGTCGCGGACCTGGTGACCGATGACTGCGTCGCTGCCGATCAGCCGAACCGCTGCGGGCCCGTCAGACCCGAGCGGCGAGTCCGGACCGAGCGAAGGCAGCAGGAGCTCGCCCTCCGTCGGATTGAGGACGAACACATACAGATGGTCGTCCCGGGTGGTGAACCGCACCTCGTCGTGTGGATAGGGCGGACTGGCCAGCGTCCGTTCGTTGAAGTGCCCGTCGGTGTGTTCCTCCGCCCCGGACAGCTCAGCGTTGTCGACGTTGCGAGCCGCGGTGCCCGCAGCCTGATTGTCGCCGTACACGTGCCACGGTCTGCTGGCGAAGATCGCCTCGGCGTGGGTGCGGACCCAGGCGCCCAGTCCGTCGAGGATCGGGCGATGATCGTCGGG
>NZ_AQUZ01000088.1 GCF_000372465.1 Kribbella catacumbae DSM 19601 | reverse complement strand
CACCCCGCAGAGCTCCTCGGTCCCACACACGCAGTTCCTCGGTCCCACCCCGCAGAGCTCCTCGGTCCCACACACGCAGTTCCTCGGTCCCACCCGCAGGGCTCCTCGGTCCCACTCCGCGGAGTTCGTTGGTCCCACTCGGCAGAGTTTCTCGGTCAACCCCGCGCATCCCTCGGTCAACGGGACGCACTGGCACCCTGTTTGACCGCTAGCGCGCTGCAGAGCCTGTTGGGATATGGGTCTGGGGTTCGCGTTGTGTGCCGACCGACAGGAAGTAGTGCCGGTTCTGGGGCCGGCCGCGGCCTGCGTGAGCGTGGCGCGCGGCAGAACGGTCGACTACTTCCTGTCGGTCGGTACACAATCGGCCGCTGCCGAGCCAATTCGCAACAGGCTCTACAAGGCGCCAGTCGTCGAACAACGTGCCAGCGGCCCGAATACATCGGTCAACCAGCTGAAGACGCGGCCGGGTTGCGGACCGCCACCACTGACAAACCTGGCACCAGCACCTCGGCACACCGAGAGAAAGCGTTTGCGGCCGAGGTTTAGTAGTGGTGGCCGTCCGCCCTACCCGGCCTTCCACTGCGAGGTGCCGTCATCGACGTTATGACGACGTCTTGACCAACCGGCTTTGGGCGTCCCTCAAGTGGTGGGTTGATTCCTCTAGGGGTTCGGGGAAAGCCGGCAGCTGACGCGTGACGGCTGGGCCGGGTGGGTTGTCGGCGGGCGGGCTCGGTTGGGTGGTGGTGGGGGGTAGCGCATAGGCTCGGGGCATGGCGGAATTCATCTACACGCTGCGCAATGTGCGGAAGGCTCATGGTGACAAGGTCGTTCTCGACGACGTCACGCTGAACTTTCTGACCGGCGCGAAGATCGGCGTCGTCGGGCCGAACGGTACCGGCAAGTCCTCGTTGTTCAAGATCATGGCGGGGCTGGATCAGCCCAACAACGGTGAGGGGCGGCTGGCCGAGGGCGCGACGGTGGGGATCCTGTTGCAGGAGCCGCCGTTGACCGAGGGTAAGACGGTGCTGGAGAACGTTGAGGAAGGGGTCGGCGACACAAAGAAGAAGCTGGACCGCTTCAACGAGATCTCCGCCGAGCTGGCCGATCCGGACGCGGACTACGACACGTTGCTCGGCGAGATGGGAGACCTGCAGACCGAGCTCGACCACCGCAACGCGTGGGACGTGGATGCTCAGCTGGAGCAGGCGATGGACGCGCTGCGCTGTCCGCCGGCCGACGCGATCGTGGACAAGCTGTCCGGTGGTGAGCGTCGCCGGGTGGCGCTGTGCAAGCTGCTGTTGCAGCAGCCCGACCTGTTGCTGCTAGACGAGCCCACCAACCACCTGGACGCCGAGTCGGTGCTCTGGCTGGAGCAGCACCTGCAGAAGTACCCGGGTGCCGTCCTGGCGATCACCCACGACCGGTACTTCCTGGACAACGTCGCCGAGTGGATCCTGGAAATGGACCGCGGCAAGACCTACGGGTACGAGGGCAACTACTCGAAGTACCTGGAGACCAAGCAGCAGCGGCTCGTGGTCGAAGGACAGAAGGACGCCAAGCGGGCGAAGATCCTGGAGCGCGAGCTCGAGTGGGTCCGGTCGAACGCGAAGGCGCGGCAGACCAAGAGCAAGTCGCGACTGGCCCGGTACGAGGAGCTCGCGGCCGAGGCCGAGCGGTCCAAGAAGCTGGACATCGACGAGATCAACATCCCGCCGGGTCCGCGGCTGGGCAGCACGGTGCTCGAGGTCGACAAGCTGGAGAAGGGCTTCGGCGATCGCAAGCTGATCGACGGCCTGAGCTTCTCGCTGCCGCGCGCGGGCATCGTCGGCATCGTCGGCCCGAACGGTGTCGGCAAGTCGACGCTGTTCCGGATGATCGTCGGCGAGGAGGTCCCGGACAAGGGCAGTCTGAAGCTCGGCGATACGGTCCGGATCTCGTACGTCGACCAGTCGCGCGGCGGTCTCGAGCCGAAGAAGACGGTCTGGCAGCAGGTCTCGGACGAGCTCGACTACATCAAGGTCGCGAACTTCGAGATGCCGAGCCGCGCGTACGTCGCGTCGTTCGGGTTCAAGGGCCCGGACCAGCAGAAGCCGACCGGCGTACTGTCCGGCGGTGAGCGCAACCGGCTGAACCTGGCGCTGACGCTGAAGATGGGCGGCAACCTGCTGCTGCTCGACGAGCCGACCAACGACCTGGACGTCGAGACGCTGCAGTCGCTCGAGGACGCGCTGCTCGAATTCCCGGGCTGTGCCGTGGTGATCTCCCACGACCGGTGGTTCCTGGACCGCGTCGCGACCCACATCCTGGCCTGGGAGGGGACCGACGAGGACCCGTCGAAGTGGTTCTGGTTCGAGGGCAACTTCGCGTCGTACGAGGCGAACAAGATCGAGCGGCTCGGTGCCGAGGCGGCTCGGCCGCACCGGGTCACCTACCGCAAGCTCACACGCGACTGAAGCCAGCCGATCGGGCCTCGACAGGAATCTCCTGTCGGGGCCCGTAAGCATGCCCGGAAGCTTTGAAAGCAGACTGAAATCGCTCTTGCCCAGACTTCGTTCCGACGGACCGGCGATGCGGTCCCAACGGAAGGAAGTCAGATGTCTCGACGATGGGGATTCAGTGCGGTGTCCGCGCTCGGCGTCGGAGTGTCCGAGCGGGTGGCAGTGTTCACCGCCGCCCAGGGCTGCTCCGGCCAGGCCGGCTAGCTCTAGCAGCCGGCACAGCTGGTCAGGCTTCGACGGGCGAGGGGCCTGACCAGCCACCGAAGTACACACCCGAACCGGCGGACGGCGCGTTCAGCGACTGCTACGTGAAGAGGCAGAACGGGTGGCCGGAGGGGTCGAAGAGGACGCGGACGTGCTCCTGGGGCTGGAAGTCGGCCAGGGTGGCGCCGGCGGCCAGGGCGTGGTCGACGGCGGTCTGCAGATCGTTGACGAGGATGTCGAGGTGCTGGGTCGCGTGCTGGGCGCCGGGCGTGCTGGGCCAGGTCGGTGGGGTCCACGCGGCTTCGTACTCGAAGTTGAGCGTCGGTCCGGGGCTGTCGGCCGAGGATCTGATCTGCGCCCAGCCGGCCGCCGGTGGCTCACCCGGGCGGGGCGGCTCCTCGGTGGTGACGGCGCGGCCGAGCAGGCGAGAGTAGAAGGCCGCCAACGCTCGTGGTTCCGGCGTTGTGATGGTCACGGAGGTCACTTCGAAGGTCGGTCCGTCCATTTTCCGACGGTATCGCCGCTGTCCGACAGTTTCCGTCCCACGGGAGATCACGCCTCCGACTGTGTGACCGCTGTGAGCCATGCGTCGGCGAGGATGCGTTGGCCGCCGTACGTGGGATGGATGCCGTCCCAGATCCAGTGGTCGGCGGGTGCGCGCAGTACGGGTGCGGACGAGCAGCGACCCGTACTCCGCTACGAAGGCGGCCCCGTCGGCATCGTCCGACTTGCCGTCGAGGACGGCGGCGACGTCGTTGGCCCCGACGAGGATGCTCAGGACGTCGGGTCGCAGGTCGAGTGCATCACGCTGCCAGCGCGCGGTGAGGTCGGAGACGGTGTCGCCGCTGAATCCGCGGTTGACGAACTGCCAGCCTCGTTCGGGCTGGTCGGCAGCGGCCGACGACGCGATCAGGAACGGGTAGGAGTGGCCGAGGATGTGGTTCGGGTCCTCGGTGGGACCGCGGCCCCCGTGGGTGATCGAGTCGCCTTGGAAGACGACCAGAGCACCCGCCGGGAAGCCGAGATCGATCCTCAGCGCTGGCCGATGTGCTCGGAGACGGCGTCGAACACGCGGCCCACCGCGGCGAAGTCCTCGGGGGAGGCCAGATTGACCAGGTTCTCCCGGACGCCCTCGACGTGGTACGGCGCGGCGTGGTCGAGCAGGGAGAAGCCGGCTTCGGTCAGCTCGGCCCAGACGCCACGCTTGTCGCTCTTGCAGGAGGTACGCCGGACCAGCTCGGCTGCCTCGAGGCGGCCCACCGTGTGGGTCAGGCGGGAGCGGCTCTGGTGCAGCCGATCGGCCAGTTCCGCCATCCGGAGCCGGCGCTCGGGCGCCTCGGACAGCCTGACCAGGATCTCGTAGTCGTTGATGCCCAGGCCGAACTGGCGCAGGTCGTCGTCCAGCTTGGCCATCAGGCGCGCAGTACCCAGCAGGTACGCGCGCCACGCCACCTGCTGCTCGGAGTCAAGCCACCGGGTCCCAGTCGTCATCGTCACGGAAACAGTGTAGCGGGAATGTAGTTGACTTTTAAACCGTTCATCTCTACTGTCGAGGTTGTTGGTTGAAGTTTGAACGAAATCTGCGACCGCGACGCCCCCGATAGCTTTTCCCGTTTGAGAGGATCTCCATGAGCACCGCTACGACCACGATTCCCGGCCTCGTTTCCGGAACCTACGCCCTCGATGTCGCGCACACCGAGATCGGCTTCACCGTCCGGCACCTGATGACCAAGGTCCGTGGCACCTTCGAGGAGTTCGCCGGCGAGATCGTCGTCAAGGATTCGCTCGAGGAGTCGACCGCCGTCGTCACCGTCGAGCTCGGTTCCGTGCACACCCGGAACTCGCAGCGCGACGGTCACCTGCGCTCAGGTGACTTCTTCGACGCCGAGAACAGCCCGAAGATGACGTTCACCAGCAGCGCGCTGAAGGCCGAGGGCGACGACTACGTCCTGGCCGGCGAGCTGACCATCAAGGACGTGACGAAGCCGATCGAGTTCGCCGTCGAGTTCCTCGGTGCCGACCAGAATGCCTACGGGCAGTCGATCATCGGCTTCGAGGCGTCGGCGTCGATCAGCCGCAAGGACTGGGGCATCGACTTCAACGTGCCGCTCGAGGGTGGCAAGCTGCTGATCGGTGACAAGGTGGACATCCACCTCGACGTACAGGCTGCACTGCAGGTCTGATCTGTACTACGTACGCGCGAAGGGCGCGGCTCCCCGAGGGGAGCCGCGCCCTTCGCGCGTGGTGGTGGGTGTCAGGCCTGGACCATGCGGTGGGCCAGGTCTGCGTAGAGGGTGCCTAGGGGTTCTGCGGCCGGGTGGCGGGTGGGGTCGTACCAGCGGGCTACGTCTATGGACAGGGAGAGCACGGCGAGGGTGGTGCCGGGGAGGTCGTCGACCTTGAAGGTGCCGTTGGTGACGCCGTCGGTCAGGACCTGCTCGATCAGGGTGGAGATGGCGCGGCGGATGGTGGCTACCTCGGCGAAGTGCTCCGGGCTCAGGGCTGCCAGCTCGTACTGGACGACGCGCGCGATCGTGTGGTGCTCGGCGTGCCAGGAGGTGAAGGCGGACACCATCGCGCGGAGGCGGTCCGCGGGGGAGCCGCCGTCGTTCGCCGCGGTCAGGATCTCCAGGGCGGCGCGGTGGCCGTACAGGCTGATCTCGAACAGCAGGCGTTCCTTGGACGGGTAGTGCACGTAGAGCGCGGCGGGTGACATACCGGCGCGGGTGGCGATGTCACGCGTGGTGGTGGCCTGGAAGCCGCGTTCGGCGAAGGCGTCGATGGCGCCGGTGAGCAGCCGGCGGGCGGCGGCGGGCTGGACGTGCTCCCAGGCGAGGGGGCTGGTGACTGCGGACACGTTGACACCTTGCCCTAAGTTCGCGAAGCTAAGCAAGCGCTTAGCAACGCGATCGACACTGCGTGACCAGTCTTTACGGGAAGGCCAGCGATGGACCGCATCATCTTCAACGAGGACCACCACGCCTTCCGGGCCAGCGCGAAGGAGTACGCCGACCGCTCGCTGGTACCGCGGATGGAGCAGTTCCTCGAGGAGAAGACGATCGACCGGGCCGCCTGGCTCGAAGCCGGCAAACAGGGCTTCCTCGGCCTCGACGTCCCGGAGGAGTACGGCGGCTCCTCGGTCGGCGACTACCGGTTCAACCAGGTGTTCGCCGAGGAGGTCTCCAAGGTCTCCGCCTCGCTGTCGAGCTGCTTCGGCATCCACTTCGACTGCGCCGCGCCGTACCTGGTCGATCTGGGCACCGAGGAGCAGAAGCAGCGCTGGCTGCCCAAGTTCTGCTCCGGTGAGCTGATCGCCGCGATCGGGATGACCGAGCCGTCCGGCGGCTCCGACCTGGCCGCGCTGAAGACGACCGCGAAAAAGGCCGACGGCGGCTGGCTGGTGAACGGGTCGAAGACCTTCATCACCAACGGCGACATGGCCGACCTGGTCATCACCGCGGCCCGGACCGACCCGGCCAAGGGCGCGAAGGGCATCACGCTGTTCGTGATCGAGGAGGGCATGGCGGGCTTCTCCCGCGGCCGCAAGCTGGACAAGGTCGGCCAGACCGAGTCCGGTACGTCGGAGCTGTTCTTCGAAGACGTCTTCGTGCCGGACGAGAACGTGCTCGGCGAGATCGACCGCGGCTTCATCCACATGATGGAGCGGCTGGCCCAGGAGCGGATCGGCGCCGCGGTGTCGAACATCGCGCACGCGACCCAGATCCTCGACGAGACGATCGAGTACGTGAAGCAGCGCAAGGCGTTCGGCCAGGCGGTCGGGTCCTTCCAGTACAACAAGTTCCTGATCGCCGAACTGGTCACCAAGGCCGAGGTGACCCAGGCGTACGTCGACAACGCGGTCGTCGCGCACGACGAGGACCGGCTCTCCGCCGTGGACGCGGCGAAGGCGAAGTGGTGGAGTGCAGAGGTGCAGAACGACATCCTCGACGCCTGCGTCCAGTTGCACGGCGGCTACGGCTACATGAACGAGTACCGCGTCGCCCGCGCCTGGCGCGACGCCCGGGTGACCAAGATCTGGGCCGGCTCGAACGAGATCATGAAGGAACTCATCGGCCGCGACCTGGGCCTGTAAGCAGCGACCTCGGCCCGGTCCGCCGGGCCTTCGAAAGGGAAAGCGACATGCCTGAAGCAGTCATCGTCTCCACCGCGCGGTCGCCGATCGGCCGGGCCAACAAGGGTTCGCTGAAGGACATCCGGCCGGACGACCTGGCCGTCCAGATGATCCAGGCGGCGGTCGGCAAGGCCGGCCTGACCGGGGACCAGATCGAGGACCTGATGCTCGGCTGCGCCGAGCCGCACGACGAGCACGGCGGCAACATGGCCCGCCGGGTCGCCATCCAGCTGGGCTGGGACAGCACGCCCGCGACGACGGTCAACCGGTTCTGCGCGTCCTCCACGCAGACCGCGCGGATGGCGTTCCACGCGATCAAGTCCGGCGAGGGCGACATCTTCGTCAGCGCCGGCGTCGAGTGCGTCTCGCGCTACAAGAACTTCGGTTCGGCCGGTGTCGGCGACCCGAGCTCGTTCAACCAGGTCTTCGCCGACGCGGTCCAGCGCACCGAGAAGTACGCCGAGACCAACGACACCTGGCACGACCCGCGCGAGGACGGCCAGATCCCGGACGTCTACATCTCGATGGGGCAGACCGCCGAGAACGTCGCGACGCTGCGGGGGATCAGCCGCGCCGACCAGGACGCGTTCGGCGTCCGCTCGCAGAACCTCGCGGAGAAGGCGATCAACAACGGCTTCTTCGAGCGCGAGATCACTCCGGTCACGCTGCCCGACGGCACGGTCGTGAGCAAGGACGACGGCCCCCGAGCCGGTACGACGCTGGAGAAGGTCAGCCAGCTGCAGCCGGTGTTCCGGCCGGATGGCACGGTCACGGCCGGCAACTGCTGCCCGCTGAACGACGGCGCGGCCGCCGTGGTGATCATGAGCGACACCAAGGCGCGCGAGCTCGGCCTCACCCCGCTGGCCCGGATCGTCTCCACCGGCGTGAGCGGGCTGTCGCCGGAGATCATGGGCCTCGGTCCGGTCGATGCGACCAAGCAGGCGCTGGCCCGGGCCGGGATGAGCATCGGCGACATCGACCTGGTCGAGATCAACGAGGCCTTCGCCGTCCAGGTGATCGGCTCGGCCCGTGAGCTCGGCATCGAGGAGGACCGGCTGAACGTGCACGGCGGCGCCATCGCGCTCGGCCACCCGTTCGGCTCGACCGGCGCGCGGATCATGACCACGCTGGTCAACGGCCTGCAGTTCGAGGACAAGCAGTTCGGCCTCGAGACCATGTGCGTCGGCGGTGGCCAGGGCATGGCCGTCATCCTGGAGCGACTGAGCTGATGAGTCTGAAGGACAAGACGGCGATCGTCACCGGTGCCTCCCGCGGCATCGGCCTGGCGATCGCCAAGCGCCTGGTGGCCGACGGTGCTCATGTGGTGATCACCGGCCGCAAGCAGGACGCCCTGGACGAGGCAGTAGCCGGCCTGGGTGGCCGGGACTACGCACTGGCCGTTGCCGGCAACGCTGCCGATGGGGAGCACCGTGCAAGCGTCGTGGCGGCGGCAGTAGCGACGTACGGGTCGGTGGATCTGCTGGTGAACAACACGGGCATCAACCCGATCTACGGCTCTCTACTCGACGTCGACAGCGCTGTGGCGGCCAAGATGGTCGACACGAACGTGCTGGCGACTATCGCCTGGGTCAAGGCCTGCAGCGATGCGTGGATGCGTGTCCACGGCGGTGCCGTGGTCAACCTGTCGTCAGTGGCCGGCCTGTCGCCGTCACCGGGCATCGGCTGGTACGGCGCCACGAAGGCGATGCTGTCCCGAGTGACGAGCGAGCTAGCGGTGGAGCTCGCCCCGCAGATCCGGGTCAACGCGGTTGCGCCCGCAGTCGTGAAGACCAAGTTCGCCGGAGCCCTCTACGAAGGCCGCGAGGACAAGGTCGCCGCGTCGTACCCGTTGAAGCGCCTCGGCCGCCCCGAGGACGTCGCATCCCTGGTCTGGTTCCTGCTCTCCGACGAAGCCTCCTGGATCACCGGCCAGACCATCACCATCGATGGCGGCCTGACCCTCAACGGCGGCATCGTCGGCTGACAAGCCTGTACTACGAGGCGTCGTCACCTGTGGCGTCACTTACTCCTTGTTGATGGCAACGGATTCGGTGGCGGCCCAGCTGGCCAGCAGTTTCAGCGCGTCCGCGGTCGGCGTACCGGCCGCGGCGGTGTAGACGAGCAGGGTCAGGCCGGGGGACGAGGGGAACTCCATCGCCTCGTAGTCGAGGCTCAGATCGCCGACGACGGGGTGGTGCAGCGACTTCTTGCCAGTGCGGTGGAAGCGCACGTTGTGGGCCGCCCAGCGGGTCCGGAAGACCTCGCTGCGGGTCGACAGTTCGCCGATGAGGTCGGAGAGCGCTTTGTCGTGCGGGTTGCGGCCGGCCGCTGAGCGCAGGATCGCGGCGATGTCGTCGGCCGTCCGCTCCCAGTCGGCGAAGAACTCCTTCGACGCCGGGTCCAGATAGACGAAGCGGGCCGTGTTCGCCGGGCGCCGCGAGTCGGCGAGCATCGGTGCGTACAGGGCCAGCGCCATCCGGTTCGCGGCGAGGAGGTCGTGCCGGTCGTTGCGCACCCAGGCCGGTACGTCGGTCATCGCGTCCAGGATTTGCTGGATGGCCGGCTTCACGCCTTGCTCGGTACTGCGCTTGCGCCGGGTCGGTGTCGCTTCGGACTCGCGAGCCAGGGCGAACAGGTGCGCCTGCTCGGCCTCGTCGAGTTGCAGCGCCCGGACCAACGCCTCCAGGACGCTCTCGGAGGCGCCGGCGAGATTCCCGCGCTCCAGCCGGATGTAGTAGTCCACCGAGACGCCGGCGAGCATCGCGACCTCTTCCCGCCGCAGTCCCTTCACCCGGCGATTGCCACCGTACGCCGGCAGCCCGGCCTGCTCGGGAGTGATCCGCGCGCGCCGAGAGCTGAGGAACTCCCGGATATCGGCTCTGTGGTTCATGCCATCCACGCTACGACCCCGGACCCCCGTGAAGGAGGCACTGGCATTACCTGGAACGACAGAAACTCCCTGCCCGGCGCGAAATCCCCTTCACTGGAGAGGTCCACCAGAGCGGAGAGGAACCCATGCGAGCCACCTACCTGTACGGCGTCGGCGACGTCCGCGTGATCGACGTACCGGACCCGGCCATCCAGCAACCCACCGACGCCGTACTGCGCGTCGTCCGCGCCTGCGTCTGCGGGAGCGACCTCCACCCGTACCGCGGCGGGACGGTGCCCGGTGGCAAGCCGATGGGGCACGAGTTCATCGGAGTCGTCGAGGAGACCGGTAGCGAGGTGGCGACGGTCCGGCGGGGCGACCTGGTGATCGCGCCGTTCGCCTGGTCGGACGGGACGTGTGACTTCTGCCGCGAGGGTCTCCAGACGTCTTGCCGGCACGGCGGCTTCTGGGCCGGCAACGGTATCGGCGGCGGTCAAGCAGAGGCGGTCCGGGTGCCGCTCGCTGACGGCACGCTGGTCAAGGTCCCGGTCGACGAGGACTCCGAATTGCTGCCGTCCCTGCTCACGCTGTCGGACGTGTACGGCACCGGCTACCACGCAGCGCTGAAGGGCGGCGTCACGGCGAGGACGACGGTGACCGTGATCGGCGACGGCGCGGTCGGGCTGTTGGCCGTGTTGTCGGCTCGGCAACTCGGGGCCGAGCAGATCATCCTGATGGGCCGGCACAAGGAGCGCACGGATCTTGGTGTCGAGTTCGGCGCGACCGCGGTCGTCGCCGAGCGCGGCGACGAAGGGATCGCCAAGGTTCGCGAGTTGACCTGTGGCGATGGCGCCCACGTGGTGATCGACGCTGTCGGCTATCGAGCGGCGTACGACCAAGCGCTCGGTGCGGTCCGGCCGGGCGGTGTGATCAGCCGGGTCGGCGTTCCGCAGTACGACGAAGCGCCGGTCGGCTTCGCCACCATGTTCGTTCCCAACATCACCCTCACGGGTGGTGTCGCGCCGGCTCGTGCCTACATCGAGCGGTTGCTGCCCGACGTCCTCGATGGCAAAGTGCAACCTGGCAAGGTGTTCGACCAAACCGTTGCCCTCGACAACATCTCGGCCGGCTATCGCGCGATGGACGAGCGCACGGCGCTGAAGGTGCTGGTGCGGCCATGACCGGCACGGTGAGGCTCGGCGATTCCGGGTTGAAGGTCAGCAGGATCGCGCTTGGGTGCATGAGTTTTGGTGACACTAGCCGCGGTTTCAATAAGTGGGCGCTGGACGACGAGGCGGCCGAGCCGATTTTCCGGCAGGCGGTCCAGCTCGGTATCACCTTCTGGGACACCGCCAACGTCTACGGCTTCGGCAGTTCCGAGGAGGTCGTCGGGCGGGCGATCCAGAAGTACACCCGGCGCGAAGACGTCGTCCTGGCGACCAAGGTCTTCTTCAAGCTGCACGACGGTCCGGGCGGCTCAGGCCTTTCCCGCAAGGCGATCATGGAGAACATCGATGCCTCGCTGACCCGGCTCGGGACCGACTACGTCGATCTCTACCAGATCCATCGCTTCGATCCGGAGACTCCGGTCGAGGAGACGATGGAGGCATTGCACGATGTGGTGAAGGCGGGCAAGGCGCGGTATCTCGGTGCCTCGTCCATGTGGGCCTGGCAGTTCTCCAAGCTGCAGTACACCGCTGACCTGCACGGGTGGACGCGTTTCGTCTCCATGCAGAACCAGTACAGCTTGATGCAACGCGAGGAGGAGCGGGAGATGTTCGGGCTGCTGTCCGACCAGGGCGTGGGCAGCATCCCGTGGAGCCCGCTCGCCAAGGGCCGGCTCGCCAGGCCGTGGGGGACCCAGACCCAGCGATCCGACACCGACCCGGTCGGCCAGCGGTTCTTTGCCAGCGCCGATCAGCCGATTGCCGACGCAGTACAGCGCGTCGCTGAGGAGCGCGGCGTCCCGATGGCGCAGGTCGCGCTCGCTTGGGTACTGCGCAACCCGGCCGTGGCCGCGCCGATCGTCGGCCCGACCAAGCCGCACCACCTGCCCGACGCCGTCGCGGCGCTCGACCTCCAACTCACTCTGGAGGAGGTCGCCGCCATCGAGGAGCCCTACACACTGCGCCAACCAACTGGCTATTAGGGTCGGCAGCCCTGCCAACCAACTGGTTGGTTAGGGCCGGCGGCCCTGCCAGGCGACGAGTTGGTCGTACGCCGGTGCGTCTGCCGGGACCTCGACCACGGGGCCGAAGGGGATGGGGCCGCCTCTCCGCTCGGCAGGGAGGTTCTGCTGGGCCAGCGGCAGGCAATAGATAGCGAGTGCGTCGTCGAGGAGTTCAGTGCGACCGGTCGCCGTGGCGAGATCCCAGGAGTGAGTGGTGAGCTCAACTGTGTACGCCCCGATCGCCGCGGCGCCTGGGATGGTTCCCCACGGCACCGTGCAGGTCATGGTGAGGACGGCCGGATCCGCAAGAGTCTCGTCGACCACGGCCCGGTGTTCCTTCCAGACTCCGGCGAAGTCCGTCACGCCGGGCGTCACGGTCGGGATCGACAGGGGATTCTCACCGGTCAGCGCGAGGTTGATCCGGGCGACCACCGTCGTCAGATGGCCGAGCAGCGTGCGTACGTCGTACTCCGGGCAGGGCGTCGGCAAGGCCAGGTCGTCGGCTCCGATGGTGTCGATCATCGCCTGGGTCTGGTCCAGGGCGAGCGCGAGCATCGGGCGTGGGTCCGTCACGATTCCTCCAGTAGTTGGTGTCAGAACCACTCTCGCGGGAAATATGGGACATCTTCTGTCTTATATTTGAGAAATGAGAGCCGACCGCCTGTTGCAGATCATTTTGTTGCTGCAACGGCATCCGCGGCTGAGCGCTCGGGACCTGGCCGAGCGGCTGGAGGTCTCCAGGCGCACGGTGATGCGCGACATGGAGGCGCTGTCGGCCGCCGGGGTGCCCGTCTACACAGAGCGCGGGCGTAACGGCGGCTGTGTGCTCCTGCCCGGCTATCGCGCCGACGTGAGTGGCCTTACCCCGCGGGAGGCGCAGGCTCTGTTCGCCTGGAGCGGCAGGGCGTCGCTGTCGGCGGAGCTCGGCCTGCACGACGCACTGCAGTCGGCGATGGGCAAGCTGTCCTCCACGCTGCCGCTGCAGTTGCAGGGCGATGCAGACGCCTTGTCGGATGCGATAGTCGTCGACCGCCGCCGCTGGTTCGCTGCAGCCGAGGACATCGGCGCACTGCCCGTACTGCGACAAGCCGTGGTGACCCGCCGCCGAGTGGCCCTGCGCTACGCCTCCTCCACCGAGGGACGGCCAGTACGTCGTACCGTCGACCCCTGGGGGCTCGTGGAACAGGCAGGGCGCTGGTACTTGGTGGCGGCTCATCGCGGGGTGCCCCGGATGTACAGGGTGTCGCGGGTTGAGCAGGTCGACGTACTGGATGAGGCGGCTACCAGGCCGGACGGGCTGGACCTGCAGGAGGAGTGGCAGCGGCTGCGGTCCGGGTTGGAGCGGAGTATTCCGGCTGGGATCGACGTGGTGATCCGGGTGCAGCCGGAGCGGGCTGAGCTCGTCCGGCGGGTGGCTACGCCGATGCTGGCCAACGGGGAGCAGGCGCGCGACGTACCGGGCGACGGCGACCCCTGGCCGCATGTGGCGATGAGGTTTCGCGTGCGGGAGGCGGCGCGCGCAGTACTGCTCGGGTTTGGTGGTGCTGTCGAGGTGCTGGAGCCGGCGGACCTTCGAGAAGAACTGCTGCGGCTGGCGACTGAGGTCGTGCAGGTCTACGGCTGAGAGCGAGTCGCGAAGAAGCGCTGACGGACGATGATGGTGCCGTCGGCGTTTTCGTCCTCGTTGCGCCAGTGGAAGCCGGTGGGGGAGATGTCGGTGAAGATCCAGCGGGTCTTCGCCGCCTTGGGCTCCCGCGCCTCGAGGATGATCGATGCCGGCTCGGCGCGACCGATGAAGGTCATCACGACGGCGTGCTTCGGCCCCAGCCAGGTCGAGCGGAAGGCGCCGAGTTCGGGGTCGTGCAGGCGCACGGTCAGGCCCCATTCGCCATCGCCGTCGATGGCCCGTTGGGTGCGACTCGGCGTGATCCAGATGTCGGCCACCGCTCGCCCGTCCAGGGCCCAGGCGAAGTGCCATTCACCCTTGGTCTCACGGGTCACCTCGCCCGCCTCGTCGTAGTACCGGACGTCTAGGTCCCAGCTCCCGATCAAGGGCTCGAACGGGGCAAGTGCTTCGGCGTACTCCGGGCGCGGGGCGTCGGAAACCATCAGTTCGGCCAAGCGGGTGGCAGCAGTCGTCATATCTGACAGTCTACAGTCAAGGCGACAGCAGGCTGTCATTCTCAGCTCTCCAGCGACGCAGGCGTGTCCCGGGGAGGCGGCAGACGCGGATCGCCACGCAGACACGACCCCGCACCAACACCCGGACACGCCAAGGGAAACCGATTGCCATCGAGCTTCTGTCTGTGTGGCCGTCCGCCCATCCCAACCCAACCCAAGCCGGCGGGGCGGGGCGAGGGCGGGCGGCGAGGGCGGAGATCCGCGCAGACAGAAGGTGCGCGGGCAAAGGCTTCCCTCGGCGTGTCGGGGCGCTGCAGGCGGGAGGTGCATGCGTGGCGCTCCGCATCCCTGTACCTGTCCCCGCCCGCATCCGGGTGGTGGGAGCGCGGCGACGGGGGAGGCGGGAGCCCGAGCAACTCGGCGGTGGAGCGGGACGGGAAGCCGGAGGCCGGGCTACTCGGCGGGTGGAGCGAGGCGGAGGTCCGAGCCCCGGCTACTCGGCGGGTGGAGCGAGGCGGAGGGCGGAGCCCGGGCTACTCGGCGGGTGGAGCGGGGCGGAGGGCGGAGACCGGGCTACTCGGCGGTGGAGAGGATGAGGGAGCGGAGGCGGGCTACGGCGAGGGTTAGGCCGATGAGTACCACGGCGAGCAGCAGGATGCAGGCGATCGGGAGTTTGACGGCCGACTCGACATTCGGGTCGTCGGTGAGTTTCTGGATGACGGCCAGCGACCACTGCTGGATGCTGAGGGCCTTGGCGCCGTCGACGTACTGGCCCATCACGCCTTCCCACAGCAGCGCGTAGATCAGGCCGATCGTGACCGCGTTCCCCGAGATCACCGAGAGAGCGATGAAGATCCCCGTGTAAGCGATCCCAGCCGCCAGCGACCCGATGCCGAAGGCAACCGCTGTCTGCGGATCGCCCACGTCGAGGATGAGACCGGCCAGCACCATCGGCACCACACCGAGGACGAAGATCACCGCGATGGCGACCAGCGCCTTGGTCAAGATGATCGTGGAGCGCTTGATCGGCTTGCTGAGCAGGTAGACGATCGAGCCGTCGTCGAGCTCGGACGCCAGCGCACCGGTCGCCGCGATCAGCGAAACGAGTGGCACGATCACCGCGAGGCCGAACATCTGCAGCAGCGCAGTACTGAAGTCGGCGGTGTCGTCGACAGTCAGCGCCAGCAGCACACACAGCGCGAGCAGTACTCCGGGCAGGATGAAGAGCAGCAGCCCACGCCGATGCCCGAACAGCGTGGCCATCGTCAGCCGGGCGATCGTCACGTTCATCGTCAGCGCCTCCCGACGAGGTAGGAGAAGACGCTCTCGAGGGATTCATCCGTCGGGGCGACCTCGAGCAGCCGGATGCCGAGGTCGCGTGCCATCGACGGCACCAGGCGGCTGAAGCGTTCGAAGTCGACCACCTGCACCTGCAAGGAGCCGCCCTCCAGATCGGCACCCGACGTACAGGGATCGCCGATCAACGCGGATGCGAGCCGCCGGTCGTCGGAGGAGCGCAGCCGGTACAGCACCGGCCGGTCCGTCATCAGCGTGCGGATCGCGCGATAGTCACCCGAGGCCGCGTGCCGCCCCGAAATGACCACCTCGATGTGGGTGGCGACCTGCTGCACCTCCTCGAGGATGTGCGAGCTGAACAGCACGGTCCGGCCGTCCGCGCCCATCTTGCGCAGCAGGTCCATCAGATGCAGCCGTTGCCGCGGATCCATCCCGTTGAACGGCTCGTCGAGCAGCAGCACGGACGGTTCGTGCACCAGCGCCGCCGCCATCTTGATCCGCTGCTTCATCCCTTTCGAGTACGTCGAAATGCGTCGCCCGGCAGCATCCTCCATCGCCACCGTGGCGATCGCTTCGGCCGTAGCCGCGGCCGGATTCGCCAAGCCCTGCAGCTCCGCATTCGCGAGTACGAACGCGGACCCGGTTAACGTGTCGTAGACGGCCTCGGTCTCGGGCACCAGCCCGATGTGCCGGTAGGAGCTCTCGTTCCGCCAGACCGGTACGCCGTCCAGCGTGACTCTTCCCGTCGAGGGCGGCAGGAAGCCGGCCATCATCGTGATCAGCGTCGACTTGCCCGCGCCGTTCGGCCCGAGCAGCCCGGTCACGCCGGGACCGATCGTCATCGTGACGTCGTTGACCGCCACCACGTTGCCGTACCAGCGGGAGACCTTCGCGATCTGGATCACGCTCATCCACGGGCCACCTTCGCGTAGCGCGCGTTGACGCCCCAGACGCAGACCGCCACCAGCAAGACGTAGACGCCCGCGAAGACGAGGCCTTGTGACGTCGTCGGCTTCCAGGCGCCGCCGCCGCGCAGGATGAAGCTCTGCAGCACCTCGACCAGCGTGAAAGGCGAACCCAGGTTGGCGTAACGCGCCGACGTTCCCGGATCGCCAGCCTCGGGATTGAGGATCGCCGTGGTGGTGACGACGGCCGTGAACGACACGATCAGTACCGCGATGATCGCCGCCACCGCGAATCCGCGGCGCGGGGTCGCAGCCGAGATGAGTCCGCCGATCGCGGCCAGCAGGATCGAGAGCAGCAAAGCCGCGACGATGCCGCTGAGGAACTCCTTCGACATGTCCGTGAAGTCGAACTTGGCGAGCAGCGCACCGGCGTACAGGATGACCAGCGGCAGGCCGATCAGGATCATCAGCGCGAAGACGAGCGCGGTCAGCTTCGCCAGCGCGTAGTCCGTGCGCCGCAGCGGGCGGGCCAGGTAGAGCACGATCGAGCGATAGCGGAGATCGCACGAGAACAACTGCGGCGCCTGCGAGGCCAGGTAGAGCGCGATGACCGCTTGCAGGAAGGAGATGTACTGCACCGGCGTGAGCGGCGGCTTGTCGAACTTCAGCGCGGTCTCGATGCCGACGATGATCGCCACCGGCACGACCATCACCGCGAGCAGCAGGATCGGCATCACCTTCGACTTGCCGGACCGGCCGAGTCCGTAGGCGTGCCGCAGACTCGACACCACCAGCGCCTGCCAGATCGAGAACCGGCCCAGCCGCGGACCGTCGTAGTTCCGGTAGCCGATGTCGTGGATGACACCGGCGCGTTGCTGCGGCCCGAACTGCTGGTCAGACACTGAAGACCTCTTCCAGGCGATGCCGGTGCGGTTCGATCCGGACCAGCCCGAGGCCGAGGTCGGCGACCGCGTCGCGGACCAGGTCGAACGTCTCCTCGCCGGTGATCTCGACCAGGATCAGCGGACCGTCCGGCCGGGCGCGCGCACCAGCACGTTCTAGTGCGGCCGCCAACCGGTCACGCCCACTCAGATCCCGTACTTCGACCGCCAGTACGCCGGTTTCGCCGGTCAGCGCGGCCTTGGACTCGGAGCGGAGCAGCCGGCCACCGTCCAGGATGACGATGTGGTCGCAGACATGCTCCAGTTCGCCGAGCAGGTGCGAGGTGATCAGCACCGGGATGCCGAACTCGGTGCCGATCCGGCGGACCAGCGTCAGCATCTCGTCGCGCCCGGCCGGGTCGAGCCCGTTGGTCGGTTCGTCCAGCAGGACGAGTTTGGGGTCGTGCACCAGGGCCTGGGCCAGCTTCACGCGCTGCTTCATGCCGGTCGAGTAGCCGCCCATCGGCCGGTACCGCGCCTCGTCGAGACCGACGTGCCGTAGTACGTCGGCGGCTCTTTCACGAGCTGCGGTGGCGGGAAGGCCGGACATCTGCGCGAGGTGCACCGCGAACTCGGTCGCGGACACGTCGGGTGGCAGGCAGTCGTGCTCGGGCATGTAGCCGACGAGAGCACGGACCGCCTCGCCGCCGGTGACCACGTCGTGTCCCAGCACGATGGCACTTCCGGCGGTCGGGGCGATCAGTCCGAGCAGAATCTTCAGCAGGGTCGACTTGCCGGCACCGTTGGCTCCGACCAGTCCGGTCACGCCGGACCCCACCTCGACAGTCAGCTCGTCCAGGGCCGTCACACGCGGGTATCGCTTGCTCAACGATGCGGTCGCGATCACGGGCACCGGTCAACCCTAGTGCCCACCCAGCCCACGACAGAATCACAGCCGGCCGACAGCTGTTGCGATCCCGTTCCAACTGCTAATTCCGTCGCCACCGACCCACTCGGTGACTAGGGTCCGGGGCATGCGGATCAGGGCAGTGACGGCCGACGACGCCGGAGCGGTTTCGCGGTTGCGGCGGGAGACCTACTCGTACTCCGTGATGTCGCCGGCGTTCATCCGGCACCTGATCACGGTCCGGTCGCCTGCCGAGCGGTTCCTCGCGCTCGTCGCGGAGGACGAGGGGGAGGTCGTCGCCTGGGGATCGTGCGGCCTGAACGTGTGGACCAGCGAGCCGGGTCAGAGCGACCTGTCGATCTACGTGCATCCGGACCGCCGGCGGCAGGGCATCGCGAGCGCGCTGGTGGTGCGGCTGCAGGATCACCTGGGTGAGGTCGGGGCGACGAGGGTCCGAGCGTTCGCGACGCCGGCCGGGATGGACTTCGGCGTCAAGCTCGGCTACGAACCGTCCCGCGAGCTGCACTACTCGGGCGTCGACCCGCGAGTACTGCCCGAACAGCCGGCGACACCGGACGGGATCCGGATCGCCACGCTGGATACGGTCGAGCCACGGCAGGTCTTCGTTGCCGACACGGTCGCTTCGCTCGACGAGCCGGGTGACTCGCCGCTGGACTCGGTGGACTACGACGACTGGATCGCGGAGATCTGGAACTCGCCCGGCTCGGACAAGTCGCTCAGCGTCGCCGCCATGGCCGGTGACGAGGTCGCCTGCTTCACCGCGATCGAGCGCGACGGCGACCGGGCCTGGTCGGGAATGACGGGCACCGTCCCGGCGTACCGGGGTCGCGGGTTGGCGAAGCTGGTCAAGTCAGTCGCGTTGCGCCGCTGCGCGGAGGCCGGCATCGTCGGCGCCTTCACCTCGAACGACGATGCCAACGCCCCGATGCTTGCCATCAACAACTGGCTCGGCTACCGCCGGATCGAGACCCAGACCAGCCTGCTCCGAAATCTCTGAGCGCTTCAACCTTAGGGTTGGGTAACTTTACAATCGTCCAAACCGAGTTTGCTCCTGACCTCGGGTTATCTTCCGGAGAACTTCGCTGAAGGAGTTCCGGATGGAGATCAGGCCCGCCGTACTGGACGACGCCGAAGCCGCCGCGGCGCTCTACGAACTCGTCGAGCCATGGCTCGTCACGTCGGTCGAACAACAAAGCAGCGGCCTTGCGGAGCAGGGTGGCCCGCGTGCCCGCGCGATGTTCGCCGCCTCTGAGGGCGACCAACTGGTTGGTTGGAGTTCCTCTGCGCTGATCCCCGGCGCGAACCCGGCCAGCGCGGTACTCCGGGTGCTGGTGCATCCGGAGTACAGAGGCCGTGGTGCCGGTACTGCGTTGCTGGAGCGGACTCACGAGCACCTGAAGGCAGCGGGTGCTGTTAGCGCGCGAGCCTTCGCCGATCCCGCCTCACTGGAGTGGGCGTCGCAATGGGGGTACCGGCAGACCCGGCAGGTGCACTACGCCGGGATCGATCCGCGTCTGGCGCCGGGGCTGCCCGCAGTACCGGCGGGGGTGCGGTTGGCGCCTTTGAACGAAGTGGATCCGCGGCTCGTCTACGCGGCCGATGAAGTTGCCCAGCGCACCAAACCGGGCGACGCGAAGATCGAGAGCCGCCCGTACGACGACTGGCTCGCCGGCGTCTGGGAGGCGCCGGGCATGGTGCTGGACCTGAGCGTCGCGGCGCTGCAGGACAACAAGGTCATCGGCTTCACGCTCGGCAACGGCAATCACCACAAGATCTGGTCGCAGATGACCGCGACGATGCCCGAGCACCAGGGACGCGGGCTGGCGAAGCTGGTGAAATGCGCCGCGCTCCACCGAGCCGCCGACGTGGGCGTGGTCGGCGCCTACACCGCCAACTATGACGGCAACGAGCCGATGCTCGCCGTCAACAACTGGCTGGGCTACCGCCGCGCGGCAACCCATGCCGTCCTCGTCTGCCCGCTCTAGCGGACCAGCAGTACTACGGTTTCGGCGACGCAGGCGGGCTTGGTGGAGTTCTCGAGTTCGATGACCCACTGCAAGGAGACCTGGACGCCGGCCGGGGTTTCCTGGGCGCCGGCGATCGAGGCGCTCGCGCGGACGCGGCTGCCGACCGGGACCGGGCTGGGGAAACGGACCTTGTTGACGCCGTAGTTCAGCTTCGCCGTGACGCCCTTGACCGAGAAGAGCTCCTCGCCGAACCGGGCGATCAGGCTCAGCGTCAAGTAGCCGTGCGCGATGGTGCCGCCGTACGGGCCCTTGGCGGCGCGGGCGACGTCGACGTGGATCCACTGGTGGTCACCGGTCGCCTCGGCGAACTGGTTCACCTGCTCCTGGGTGATCTCCAGCCACTCGGTCTCACCCAGCTGGGTACCGACCGCGTGCACGACCTCGTCGACCCCGGTGAAGGTTTGCATCCTCTGAGCTCCTAGTTCCGCGGTCCGCCGGCGACGTACAGGACCTGGCCGGAGACGAAGCCGGACTCCTCGCCGCAGAAGAACGACGCGGCGGCGGCGATGTCCTCGGGCTTGCCGGTCCGGTTCACCGGGATGGTGGCGGCGGTGGCCTTCTTGAACTGCTCGAAGTCGACGCCGACCCGGGCCGCGGTGGCGGCGGTCATGTCGGTCTCGATGAAGCCCGGGGCGATCGCGTTCGCCGTGATGCCGAACTTGCCCAGCTCGATCGCCAGCGTCTTGGCCAGGCCCTGCAGGCCGGCCTTCGCGGACGCGTAGTTGGCCTGGCCGCGGTTGCCCAGCGCGCTCGTGGAAGAGAGGAAGACCATCCGGCCGTAGCCCGCCTCGACCATGTGCGCCTGGCAGGCCTTCGACATCAGGAAGCTGCCGCGCAGATGCACCGACATGACCGTGTCCCAGTCGTCCTCGGACATCTTGAACAGCAGGTTGTCGCGCAGTACGCCGGCGTTGTTCACCAGGATGGTCGGCGCGCCCAGCTCGGCCACGACCCGGTCGACGGCGGCGGCGACCTGGTCGGCCTTGCTCACGTCACAGCCGATCGCGACGGCCTTGCCGCCCGCCGCGGTGATCGCCTCAACGGTACCGGCGCAGGCCGCTTCGTCCAGGTCCAGCACCGCGACCGCGTTGCCGTCGGCGGCGAGCCGCTGCGCCACGGCGGCGCCGATTCCCCGGGCCGACCCGGTCACGATCGCCACTCGCTGCTCGCTCATCTCCGCCTGCTCTCTGTCCTGGTGCCTGGGCTCATCCGGGATGACATTACCCACGTTGTGTCACCTCCCGCGCACCACGGATGGGATGATCGCCGTGTGGATGATCACAACCGGGGTGATAACCGGCACGTCTATCAGTGCCCGATCCGCTGGGGCGACATGGATGCGCTGGGCCACGTCAACAACGGCCGGTACGTCGACTACCTCCAGGATGCCCGGGTGGACTTCCTGTTCCGGACCGCCAAGGAGCTCGGCGCCGACGAGCTGGAGACCGGATTGCTGGTCGCCCGGCACGAGGTGCAGTACCGGCGGCCGCTCGTCCACCGGCCCGAACCGGTCCTGATCGCCTTGTGGATCAGCGAGATCAAGGCAGCCTCCTTCGTCGTCGACTACGAGATCTACGATCCGGACCCGCACACAACCTACGTAGAGGCGCGCACCCGGCTCGTACCCTTCGATTTCGGCGCCAACCGCCTGCGCCGGATCACGCCGGTCGAGCGGGTCGCGCTGGAGAAGCTGGTGGGATCGTGACCTTCCGTTACCCCGTGCTGGTCCGCTGGTCCGACATCGACTCGTACGACCACGTGAACAACGTCCGGTACTTCGACTATCTCCAAGAGGCCCGGATCGCCTTCCTGGCCCAGATGGTCGGGACCACCGGCGACTACTTCGCCCAATTCCCCTGCGTGCTGGCCAGCCAGACCGTCGACTACCTGCGCCCGATCCTGCTCCGGCATCCGCCGTACGACGTGGACGTCTGGGTCGACGCGGTCGGCAGTACGTCGTACACGCTGGGGTCCCGGATCGTCGATCGCACCGGCGGGACCGAGGACGTCTACGCCAAGGCGCAGTCCGTGCTCGTCGCGGTCGACGGCGAGACGCACGCCAAGCGGCAGCTCTCCGACACCGAACGGGAAGCCCTCGTCAGGCACGTTTCGGCGACTTGAGACACTTGACGACGATGAGCGAGCCGAAGAGTTTCTACGACGCCGTGGGCGGGGCCGAGACGTTCCATCGACTGGTGGCGGCTTTCTACCGCGGCGTGGCCGCCGACCCCGAGCTGCGCCCGATGTACCCGGAGGAGGACCTCGGCCCGGCCGAGGAGCGCTTCCGGATGTTCCTCGAGCAGTACTGGGGTGGTCCGCGGACGTACTCCGAACAGCGCGGGCACCCCCGGCTGCGGATGCGGCACAACCCGTTCGCCGTCACCCCGAGCGCCCGGGATCGCTGGCTCGGTCACATGCGGGCCGCGCTCGACGAGCTCGGGCTGGAACCGGATCGCGACCAGGAGATCTGGACGTACATGGTGATGGCCGCACACAGCATGGTGAACACCGACGAACCGCAGTACCCCGGCGCGATCGACGTGTCCGGCAACTGATCTCTTAGGAGAAACAAAGAGCATGGCTGCTACCCGCACCGCCAAGGCCCACTGGGAAGGTTCGCTGCTGGAGGGGGCCGGCCAGGTCAACCTCGAGTCCTCAGGCCTGGGCTCCTTCGACGTAACCTGGGCCGCCCGCACCGAGGACGCCGCCAGCGGCAGGACCAGCCCGGAAGAGCTGATCGCGGCAGCCCACTCGAGCTGCTTCAACATGGCGCTGTCCAACATCCTGGCCAAGGCCGGCAACGCCCCCGAGTCGCTCGACACCAGCGCCGCCGTGACCTTCGTACCGGGTCAGGGCATCACCGGCAGCAAGCTCTCGGTCAACGGCAAGGTCCCCGGCCTGACCGCCGACGAGTTCGCCCAGTTCGCCGAGGACGCCAAGAAGAACTGCCCGGTCTCCCAGGCGCTCACCGGCACCGAGATCACCCTGGACGTCACCTTCACCGCCTGACGCTCCAGCCTCTCCGGCGCCGACCTCTAGTGAGGTCGGCGCCGGAGGTATTTATCCCACCCCTGCTCGCGTTGTGCCCACCCGAACCACTGGGGAGGCAGCCCACTTTGAGCATGGGCTGAGCGTTCTACTCCCGAGTAGCTGCCCAGCCCGTGCACAAAGTGGCGTTGGCTGCTCGGCTCGGGACTCCGTCGGCCGTTGCGGCTAATCGGTTGCGGCCTGGACGGCGCTCAGGAGGCTCGACAGGCTCTCCGGGTGGGCCAGCTTCAAGTCCGCGAGATCACTGGGCCGGAACCAGCGAAGGTCGTCGTGCTCCTCCGGTGCGGCGTTGACAGGTTCCCCGTCCCAGCGCGTGACGAGGAACGCGTGCAAGTCGAGGGTGGGGTCACTGACCGTCATCGGGATGGGTACGGGGTCGTGGACGTGGACACCGAGTTCTTCGAGGCATTCCCGACTGACGGCCTGGTGAGGCAACTCACCCGACTCGACATGCCCGCCGGCGGAGAAGCTCCAGCAGTCGGGATACCACCGACGCGATGGATGGCGATGCACAAGGAGCATTAGACCGTCGCGCACAAGTACAGCGACTGAGATCGGAATCTGGGCGACCATGGAGGCACCCTAGGCGCGAACGCACTCTCATGCCTTTCTCAGGGTCGGCGGTTGGGCAGGTTCAGGCCGGCTGGATCGTGCGGCGCATGACGGTGTTCTTCATTCCCTTGGAGCGGACGAACCCGAAGCCGGCTTGCTCGTACATCGTGCGTGTGCCGTTGTAGACGAAGGAGTTGCTCATCCTCTTCTCACCGGTCTCGTGCGGGTATCCCTCGACCACACCGCCACCTTGCGCGGCAATCAGATCGAGCGCACCGGCCAGAACCACCTTGGCGTAGCCCTGTCCGCCCACGCGATCGCCTCATCGCCGACCATCACCAGCGCCGCATGAGCCTGTCCGTCCTCGACCAGCCGCTTCTTCAGCGCGCGGTTGCCCTCGTAACCCTGCCCCCGCTCGGCACAGTCGGGGTGGAAGTAGATGCACCAGCACCCACCGAAGATTCCGTTGTGCCGCTCCACCAGGCCGGCGAACGCGTTCCACGTGTGAGCAGTCAACGGCTGAATCGAGTAGCCAGTTGTCACCATGCCGCCGATCGTAAGGACGTCATGCGGACGAATCTACGTCCGCAGAGTCGGAGCTTGCCCAGATCGCCGCCAAGAATCGGCCGAGCTGGTGCGAATCGGCATTTTATGGCCTCGTCCAGACGCCGATACGGTCGATTTCATGGAGCTGAACTTTCAGACGGCCGGAGAACTCTCGGCTGCATTGCGCGCCGGTGACGTGACCTCGGTGGAACTGACCGACGAGGCGATTGCCCGTATCGAGCGGGACGACAAGGCGATCAACGCGATCTGCGTACCTGACTTCGACCGAGCGCGGGCCGCCGCGCGCCGTGCCGACCAGGCGCGCGCCCGCGCTGAGGATCGGCCGCTGCTCGGTATTCCCGTGACAGTCAAGGAGTCCTACAACATCGCCGGGCTGCCCACGACCTGGGGCATGCCGCAGTACCGGGACTTCGTGCCGGCCGAGGACGCGGTACAGGTGTCGCGGCTCCGGGCCGCCGGCGCGGTGGTGATGGGTAAGACCAACGTGCCCTTGGGGCTGCAGGATCTGCAGAGCTTCAACGAGATCTACGGCACGACCAACAACCCGTGGGATCACGCTCGTACGTCGGGCGGCTCCTCCGGCGGATCAGCGGCTGCTCTGGCGTCCGGATTCGGCGCGTTGTCCATCGGTTCCGACATCGGCGGTTCGTTGCGCACGCCCGCGCATTTCTGCGGTGTCTACGCGCACAAGCCGACACTCGGGCTGGCGGCGAGTCGCGGTATGGTCGCGCCGGACGCGCCGGCATTGCCGGTCGACCTCGACCTCGCCGTCGTCGGTCCGATGGCGCGCACCGCCCGCGACCTCACGCTGCTGCTCGACGTCATGGCCGGGCCGGACCCGCTGACGCTCGGCGTGGCGCACGACTTGACCTTGCCGCCCGCACGCCACCAGCGGCTGAGCGACTTCCGGGTCTTGGTCCTCGACGAGCATCCGCTCATCCCGACCGGGTCTGCTGTGCGGGCAGGCGTGAACCGGGTGGCCGACGCACTTGTCGACGGCGGCGCCCACGTCGAACGGCACACTCCGCTGCTGCCCGACCTGGCCGAAGCCGCGACGCTCTACACGCAGTTGCTGTTCTCGGGCTCCGTTGCGCGTTTTCCCGTCGAAGCGTACGAGCAGCTGCGGACCCGCGCCGCCGGACTGAGCGCGGACGACCAGAGTCTCGATGCGGCGCGGCTGCGAGGGATGGTGTTCAGCCATCGTGACTGGATGGAGGCGAACAACCGTCGCGAGCTCCACCGTCACGGCTGGCGGCAGCTCTTCGCCGAGTTCGATGCCGTGGTGTGTCCGATCACGCCGACTCCCGCGTTCCCGCACGACCACAACCCCGATCTGCTGGAACGCCGGATCGACATCGACGGCGTCGAGTACCCGTTCTTCGACCAGCTCGTCTGGGCCGGTCTGGCCACCATGCCCGGCCTGCCCGCCACCGCCGTACCAGCGGGCCTGTCTCCCGGCGGCCTGCCGGTGGGCGTGCAGCTCATCGGTCCGATGTTCGAGGACCGTACCCCGCTGCGGCTGGCCGAACTGCTCGAGCAGAGGATCGGCGGCTTCCAGGCACCGCAGTAGGGCGTACTACCGGTTGTCCGTCGAGGATGACGAGCGAGGATGTCCGGGGCAGGACGCCTCGAGTACGAAGAAGATGAAAGCTGATGAATCTCGCCGGGTGCTGCAGACCCTGCGGACGCAGTTCGCTCGGCGTGTCCGGGGAGATCGGTGGCTCGCTGACGACCGAGATCCGGAAACCTGCCGCCTCCCTCGTCCTGCACTATCTGGAGGACTGGACCGAGCCGCTCGCAGAGCTCCGCCGGGTGAGCCTGGGGTCCCGAGTGACCGGTGCCTGTACCTGCCGCCGCTCAGCATGTTCCCTGAAGACCCGGGCGCGAGAGGGGTTGGGCCAGGTGCAAGAGTTCTCGGCTTCGAACCGCCCGTGTTCGGCGTTGCTAGGGTCGCCGGGTGGAGGCAGCGCGTCGAGGTCGGGTTGTCTTGCCGGCTCCCGGCTCCCGGCTCCCGGCATCTGGACAACGACGACGTCACCAATTGGCTCCCATCTGATCAACACGGCATACGAGAGCTCCAGGAGCCATGAGAAGCTTTCTGAGGCTCTTCGTGGCGAGTGGGCGGGTCTCAATGTCGCGCACTTGGGTGCCGGCCTCCTGCCGGCGGCTCTGTAGCTTGCCGCCGAATCGCGACCTTAAGTGAGGATCGACCTCAACTAGCCCGACAAGTCCTTGAATAGGTGCTCAAGGATCGTCGGGATTTCGCCGGGTCGCGCAGCAGTGCCGTTCACCACGAGCGTTGGAACGGCCCGTTCCCGGCCAGAAGAAACGTCGTCCAACTTGGCCAGATTAGCCTGAACAACTGCATCGGTGCGGGCCCCCAGCAGGCTCTCAACTCGACTTTTAGGAATTCCGCCGCGATGCAGAGCAAGGCCGATCCGCTCATCCACATAGAGGTCTGCTGGCCCGAGAGTGGCTGGGGTCGACAGTAACAGGCTTCGACGAACGCTGCACAGTTCATCTATATTGGCTGACGCAGATACAACTTTTGCGCAACGCTTCGAGTAACCAGGAGGCGTAGACAACCGATCGAAGATATCGACTGGGTTGACCATGAAAGCGCCGTTCGATTTTCTGAGAAGGAATTCTATCTCTCTGCCCAATTTCAGTTCCAGTCGAGCGCAGTGCCCGCACAGGTAGTCCTCAAAGAGAACGACCTGTGCGCCGGAACCGACGTCAACACTGGATGAAATACCCATGCCGCCTTGTCTCTCTTCAGGCAGAACCTAAACCGAGGCGGCCTCACAATTTCAGGCTATCGCGGACCGCCTAAACCCAAGCTTACTCGGACCGGTGGACCTACATCAATATATCTCGACGATAGTGATCGCCAGAATCAGCGAAAGACATGAAAACCAGAACAGACCAAACGTTTGCGCTTCAACATTTCCGCCTCACTTCTGTTCGCTCACAACTCATTCGGGAACAGACCATTCCCGGCCGAAAGTGCCGAATTCAGCGCGGGCGTGATCATCACTTCTCGCGACGGTTGCAACTGGGTGCGGTGCAGCGGCTCTAGGACAGCGATCGCATCACCAGCTCCCAGAGCAGGCATAACGCAACGTAAAACTGTCAGCACGGTGGGTCAACAGGCGGTCGAGGAATTGCATGTTGTTGCAACTGAGGTTTTCTCACCAGGTGTTTGACAGGGCCGGCGATGCGATTGCCTGAGGCAACGGTGTGGTGAACGTGTGCGTGTCGTGACGTTGGCGTGGGGTCCTGACCCGATAGGTCGGTACTCGCCAAAGAAACCGTGCCCAGGCAGGACCCCACGTGATCACCTATCGTGCCACCCTCGACGTGCCCGCGCAGACCGTACATATCGTGTCGGCGTGGCTTCTGGCTCACCGCAAGGCCCACGATGTCCGGCCCTGGCAGCGGGCCGCGACCCC
>NZ_AQUZ01000087.1 GCF_000372465.1 Kribbella catacumbae DSM 19601 | reverse complement strand
GGGCGACTGGCCGGTGCTCAAGGCGGTGACCGTGCTGGGTGCCGGGACGACCTTGGGCACACGGTGGGCATGGATCGTGGAGAATCGCGACCGGCCGGTGCCCAAGGTTGGGGGTTGGGGGTTGGGGGTTGGGGGTAGGCGGGGAGGGTGGGTTGGGCTGGGCTAGCGCCTTCGGAGCTTGCCTGCGATGGGGGCGATCGAGAGGTCGGTCAGGTAGCCGTCGGGTGGGGCGTCGAGGGCTAGCAGGACGTACTGCGCGACGGTTTCCAGGGCGAGGCAGTCCTCAGGGGTGAAGGACCCGCCGAACTGGGTCCTGACCTCTTTCAGCAACTCGGTCGCCGTACCGCCGGGATAGACCGTGGTCACCCGTACGCCGTTCTGCTTCTCCTCCGACCGGAGTACGTCGGCTAGCTCGGTGAGCGCGGCCTTGCTTCCGACGTATGCCGACCAGCGGGGTACCACGCCCATTCGCGGCGCCAGATTCACGAAAACCACCCCACCCCGGCGGGCGCGAAGTGGGGGTAGCAACACCCTCGTCAGCTCCGCGGCAGACGTGAGGTTGACCGTCAGCGTGCGCTGCCAAAGGTCGGGCCCGGTCTCCTCGACCGACGCCACCTCGGCGATCCCCGCACAGTGCACCAACGCGTCCAGCTCGCCGAGACCCTCGAAGTAGCCGGAGAAATCCGCCGGCCGAGCCAGGTCGATGACCACCGGCACCAACTCCCCCGCAGCATCCGACCCCGGCTCCCCTCCCAGCCGAAGCGGCGCCGGCTCCCCTCCCGGCGGCCGCGGCGCCGGCCCGGTGGGCGGCGCCGCGGCGGCGTCGTGCAAGGCGGCGAGCTTCTCCGCGGAGCGGCCGATTGCGAGTACCCGGTCTCCTCGCTCGAGCAGGAGTCGTACGATCGCCGCGCCGATTCCGCCCGAGGCGCCGGTCACCACCACTGTCCTCATTCCCGCAACCTACCGACCACGGCACTACTTCAGCTGGTAGGCGTTGAGAACTGTCTGGGTGGTGGTGTTGCCGACGTGATCGGCGACGGTTGCCCGCAAGGAGATCTGAGTTGCCTTTGCCGGGGTCGGGAAGACCGCCCGGGAGCCGGCGATCGCAGCTGAGGTCCAGGTCTTTCCGTCGGTGGAGTAGTGGATTGTCACCTTCTGTGCGGGCGGCGTACCGGGCTGGGTGTCGAAGGAGAACGGCAGGACGGTGACAGGCTTGCGGGTCACCAGATTCTGCGAGTCGACCTCCGGGCTGAAGCGAACGGTCCGAATCGGCAGCGGTTCTTCCGCACCGCGGAAGGTTGCCACCAGCGACGTCCCCTCGACAGAGCTCTCCAGCCGGTACTGCGAATCGCCTGCCGGCAGCCCACTCGCCTCGAGCACCCCGAACTCCTTCGATTCGCCGACCAACTCTTCCCCGCGGAACAACTTGGTCCTCGCAGGCCCCCACCGGACCCCGGCATGCCCGTCCTGGTCGTTGTGCGAGAAGAGTTGCACCTTGATCGCATCGCCGGTCCGTACTGCGCTGCCCTGGCCGGCGAATCCCGGCGTGTGCACGGCCGCGTTCCATCGCTCGTGGAGCGTGCTGCCCGCTCGGAGGCGGCGGGCAGGCGACGACAGGTTGATCGATTCGTCCTCGTACATCCGGGTCCACTCGGTCGCGCCAGGTTCGTAGTACTGGTCGACTTTGGCCGGCAGCGTCATCCGGAAGCCGACGCCAAGCGGGGGCCGCACCTTCGGCTGGCTGGCGAACTGGACCGCGGCGGCGTCCGGCGTACCGAGGCGGCCGTTGTACGTCGACACCACTCGCGCCAGCGACCGATCGCTGACCGTCCTGGTCAGCCCGTCGAAGGGCGATCCGTGGCGGGTGTCGAGCAGATTGTAGGTGTACGGCGAGTTGGCGAACTCGCCATCCGGACCATGCGCGCCGATGCTCGACATGACGAACGAGGTCAGCTGATCGGCCGGTACCGGTTCGCCAAGCGCGCCGAGGAGGAGCGTGCTGCCGGGGAAGAAGAGCTGGCCGACGCTGAGCCATTGACCTTCGGGAGTACTGCGGTGGAAGCCGGACTGGGTCAGGTACGGCTTCGCATCCTTGCGCGGCACGGTGACGCTGACCGGCTTGGCCTTCCGCGCGTCGATGACGAGTGATCGGTGACCGTCGATCACGAGCTTCGGTTGAACGAGTTGAGACGTCTCCGCTTTGGCACTGACCGTTGCCTGCAGCAAATATGCTCCACGCGGCAGCCGAACGGCTTGCTTGCCGTTGGCATCGACCGCGCCGTCGTCGAACTCCTGCGTGACGAGATTCCACAGCCAGCTGCTGCTCGCGGGGGCGGGCTTGCCGTCGCGGCCGAGGTGGGTGATGGTCAGGTCGTAGCTCTCAACCTCTTTGTCGACAACGATGGGCGTGACGACCTGCTGCTGGCCGGCGGTCGCGACGACTCTCCCGTCGTACAGGCCGTCCGGGCCGCTGTGTGTGGTGTCGGAGGTCAGCTGCACGGATGCCTTGCCGCCCGCCGGGATGGTGAGCTTGTCAACAGACAGCCGAAGCGCGCCGGCAGGAGCGTCGTGCTTCGCCGTGGCGAGTTTGGCCTGTAGATCAAGGGTTACCGGGGCGTTGCCGACGTTGCGGTAGACGAGTTGTTTGGTGACCGGCTTGTCGTCGGCGTGCGGCCACAGCGCAGTACCGAAGAGGATGCTCGGGGTCTCGGCGACGATGGATTGCGTGACTGCGCGTGCGGCGTCGACGCGGCCGGCACCTTGCTTGTACGCCGTGAGGTCGGTGGCTGGCTTGGCGGTCGCCATCAGGGCGGCTTTGAGTTCTGGGGCCTGCCAGTTGGCATGCTGTTGGGCGAGCAGTGCGGCCGTTCCGGTGACGTGTGGGGTGGCCATCGACGTACCGGACATCCGGGTGTAGCTGCCGCCTACTGGCTCGGCCGGTTCGGAGGCCGATGATCGGGCTGCGACGATGCCGACTCCCGGGGCGGTGAGGTCTGGTTTGATCGCGCCGTTCGGGCCGGGGCCCTGGCTGGAGAAGTCAGCGAGGCGTTCCTGGGAGTCGACGGCGCCGACGGTGAGCGCGGACTCCGCCGTACCAGGGCTGTTGACTCTTGCCTTGCCGGGCTCGTTGCCTGCGGCAACCACGAAGAGGGTGCCGGTTTGCCGGGTGAGGCGGTCGATGGCTTCCTCGAGCGGGTCGATCTGGTCCGAGCCTGGGCCGCCGAGGCTCAGGTTGACGATCGTCGCGTGCTGGGCGACGGCCCAGTCGAGGCCGGCGAGGATGGCTGATTCGGAGCAGTAGCCGTGGGCGTCGCAGACCTTGCCGTTGAGGAGCTTGGCGTCTGGCGCGACGCCGCGGTAGCCGTTGGTGCCCTTGCCGGCGATGGTTGAGGCTACGTGGGTGCCGTGGCCGCCTGCGTCGGCGAGGGGTTCGTTGGTGAAGTTGGCTGAGGCGATCACCTGGCCGGTCAGGTCGGGGTGGGTTTCGTCTATGCCGCCGTCGAGGACGGCGACTTTCACGCCCTTGCCGGTGTGGCCGGTCTGCCAGGCGGCTGGGGCGCCGATCTGCGGGACGCTGTGGTCGAGGGTTGTGCGGAGCTTGCCGTCCAGCCAGATCTTCTGGGTGGAGGTGTTTGCCTTCAGGAAGGCGGAGGCGTTGTTCTTCGGTACGCGGACGGCTAGGCCGTTGATGGCTGGGAGGGCTCTGGTGATGGTTGCGTTGGCCGGCTTGGCGCGGGTGGAGCGGCCGGTGATCAGGAGCGGGATGTCGGTGCGGGTGCTGTCGTCGTAGCCGTCGCGGAGTAGTCCGTTCAGCTCGAACAGACGTTTGTCGAGTTGGCCGCGGTGGACTGCTTGGCGGACGTCCGAAGGCAGCACCATCCAGTCGGTGGCGGTTCGGCGGCTCTCGAAGGAGATCCCGGTACGCCCGGCGCCGGGCCGCACCAGTGCCCGCTCCGGGTCGCCACCAACTAACACCACCCGATCGCCGGTGAGCAGCGTGATCACCCGGTCTTTGCCGAGCACGCTGGCCGAGGCATGCTGCGCCGCTGGAACGTGGGGTGGTGCAGCCGCGCCCACAGCAGGTGTCGCGCTGGCGAGGGTGGTGAGGAGGAGTAGTGGGAGTAGGTGGGGGGTTCTCATGTCGGGCGCCCGGGGCGTTGGGTGGTCATGTCTGGTTATGTCCGGCGGGGGTGGTGGGCATTTCAGGTGGGGAAAAGCAGGGGCGGGCAGGGGGTGCGGCGGCCTAGAGTCGGCGGGTGGAAATCGTGAAGGTGGATGGGCGTGACGGCGAGGTTTTCGGGCGGTTCTTCAGGGTTCGGGATGAGGTGCGGCGGGAGGACGAGTTTCCGGTGGGGCTCGGGCTGGAGGAGGCTCGGGTGTTGATGGCTGATGAGCACTCCGATCTGCGCGCCGACGGGCTGGGGCTGGTCGACGGTGACAACTGGCTCGGGGTCGCCTGGCTCGACTGGTGGCTGAAGGAGAACACGCATCTCGTCGAGGTCGAGATCTCTGTCGCCGCGAAGTACCGGCGTACGGGCGTGGGCAGTCGCCTTCTCGAAGAGGTCATCGAGCGCGCCCGGCAGGACGGCCGGCGGTTGCTGATGACCTCGATGCTCGGCGATGCGGTCACCGGAGAAAGCGCCGGTACTGCGTTCGCTGCCGTGCATGGGTTCGTCCGGAAGCACGTCGAGCTGCACCAGGTGCTCGAACTGCCACTGTCGGACGCGCGGTTGGCCGAGCTGGACCAGCCGGTCGACGGGTACCAGATCGTGCAGTGGCGCGAGCACAGCCCCGAAGCGTGGATCGAGCAGTTCGCCGACGCGCTCAGCGCGATGACCGAGGACGTGCCGATGGGCGAGCTGGACCATGAGCCGACCCGCTGGACGCCCGAGCGGATCCGCGAGGCCGAGGCCCGGCGGATCAAGCAAGGACGCTTCTGCCACACCACGGTCGCGGTCGACGCCGACGGCCAGCTGGCGGCGTACACGCAGATGGGTGGCGCGGCCGCCAACCCCGAGCGCCTCTACCAGTGGGACACCTTTGTCCGCCGCGACCACCGCGGCCGGCGACTCGGGCTGGCCGTGAAGGTCCCCAACCTCCGCTCACTGCAGGCCGACCTCGACCGCCCGGCCGTCCTGCACACCTGGAACGCGACGAGCAACGCCCCGATGATCGCCGTCAACGACCACCTCGGCTTCCGCCGCGTCGCGCTACGCACCAACTGGGAGCTGGAGATCTAGAGGAACACCCACTCCGGGTAGGTCTTCGTCAGTACTGCGCGGTGGTCGCTCCAGTCGGCGGTACGGCGGGCCGGGTCGAGCGGGTCGGCGTACCCGCCGGTGAGGCGGTAGCCCCAGGTGAAGGCGGCGACCGGTTCGAGCACGCGGGTGTGGATCACGTCCGGCACGATCACCAGGAAGGTGTCCGCGCGCCAGACACCGTCCGGGTGACCGGGATTCGCCGGCGCGTCGAAGAACGTCGGCAAGAACCCATAGGCGTACAGCGGCCCGCCGTCAGCGATGAATGGCAACGTATCCACCGAGACCTCATCGTCAAACGAACGGCTGATCACCTGCACCCAGCCCATCACCGCGTTGAGCCCTTGCCCGTGGTACCTCAACGTCGCAGTACAGATCGGAAAACCGCGGAACGACTCCGCGTGCAGATCCGGTACGACGAGCTGATGCCCCGACGCCCAGGGGTCGTCGTTGGCCAGCACCCGGATGTTGATCAGCCCGCGATGACCGCGGACCTCGAACGGTACGGACAGCTCTCTTCTCATCCACCCCTCCTGACGCCATTCTCCAACGTTCGCAAAGGAAGCGGGGGCAACGACTACCCGGGCCCACGGCCTTGTGCACCGGCGGTGACGAGAGGAGGGTGGATACGAGCAGCGTCTTGGGGGCAGCCTGTTCGGTGGGGGAAGGCGACGACCGCCGTCTTCGGCCGGGTACGTAGAGGTCTGGGGGATCTGGAAGCGTCCCGGTCCGGAACCAGTACTGCATGGGTTCCGTCCTTCTTCATCGCCCCTGTACGTGCAAGGGGGAGAAATGCCGAGGAAGGCCAACGGGAGAGCGGGAAAGTCCGATCGGGGCCACCAGATGCCCGGCGGAGCGATGCCGACCGGCGCGACGCCGTCGGCGAACGGAACGCGCGGTATGCCGGCTGGCAACAACATGGCGCCCGCGCAGACCGGGCCGGCCGCGGGAATGACCGGCCCCGGGTCAGTGGAGCAACCCAGTCAACGCCGTTGCGGCGTGATGGACGTGCACCGCCGGCTGCTGTCCACCTCACCGGAGTACGTCGCGGCCCGGTCCTACCTGGAGAACGCGACCACGCAGTACGTCGCCGATCATCGACGGTTCAGCGGAGTCGCACGGATCCAGGTGGTGGTGCATGTCGTCTGGAACACCGCCGCGCAGAACATCTCGCAGGCGCAGATCGACAGCCAACTCGACGTCCTGAACCACGACTTCCGGGCCACCAACTCCGACGTCGGGATCGTGCCCGCGCCGTTCACCGGGCTGGTCGCCGACCCGCGGATCGAGTTCCGGCTGGCGACGACGGATCCGTCCGGCAACCCGACCACGGGAGTCACCCGGACCCAGACGACCCGGACATCGTTCGGTACCGACGACGCGATCAAGTCGTCCGCGACCGGCGGAGTCGACCCCTGGCCGACCGACCGGTACCTGAACGTCTGGGTGGGGCAGCTCGGTGGCGGCCTGCTCGGCTACGCCCAGTTCCCCGGCGGCCCGGCCGAGACCGACGGCGTCGTCAGCCTGCACAGCGGCTTCGGCACGAACGGGACGGCCGCGGCGCCGTTCGATCTCGGCCGGACCACCACGCACGAGATCGGGCACTACCTGAACCTGTTCCACATCTGGGGTGACGACGGCTCCGGGTGCAGTGGCAGCGACGAGGTCGCGGACACGCCCAACCAGGGCGGCCCGAACTTCGGCGTACCGACGTTCCCCAAGTTGTCCTGCAGCAACGGGCCGAACGGCGATCTGTTCGTGAACTACATGGACTACACCGACGACCGCGGCATGGTGATGTTCACGACCGACCAGGTGGCCCGGATGGAGGCGTGTCTGGACACCGTCCGCACCGGCCTCAACCAGGGCTCCGGACCCGGTACCGCGCTGCCGACGCCGGCTGGTCCGGCCGTGTCGTGGGACTCGGACCGGGTCGACACGTTCGTGCTCGGCACGGATCGCGCGATGTACCACAAGTGGTGGGACGGCGGGGCCTGGGCGCCTTCCGTCAGCGGATACGAGTACATGGGTGGTGTTTGCATGAGTGCGCCTGAAGTCGCGTCCTGGGGGCCGAACCGGCTCGACGCGTTCGTCCTCGGAACCGACCGCGGGCTCTACCACAAGTGGTGGGACGGCACCGACTGGGGACCATCGGACACGGGGTACGAGGCACTCGGTGGCGTCTGCATGAGCCCACCGCGAGTGGCGACCTGGGGTACCGACCGGCTGGACGTCTTCGTGCTCGGGACGGACCGCGCGCTCTACCACAAGTGGTGGGACGGTACGGCGTGGAACGGGTTCGACTACCTCGGTGGGGTCTGCATGAGCCCACCCGAAGTAGTTGCCTGGGGCACCGATCGGCTGGACGTCTTCGTTCTCGGGACCGACAACGCGGTCTACCACAAGTGGTGGGACGGCTCCGCCTGGCAGGGCTTCGAGTCGCTGGGCGGCGTCTGCGCCAGTCCGCCGACCGCGGTCGCCTGGGGTCCGAACCGGCTCGACCTCTTCGTGATCGGGACCGACTCCGCGCTGTACCACAAGTGGTACGACGGTACTGCGTGGTCGGCAGACTGGGAGAACCTCGGCGGCGTCTGCACGAGCGCGCCGACTGTCGTGTCGTGGGCCGAGAACCGGCTCGACGTGTTCGTGCTGGGGACGGACTCGGCGCTCTATCACCAGTGGTGGGACGGCACTTCGTGGTCCGGGTTCGAGTCGCTCGGCGGCATCTGCACCGACGAGCCGCGAGTGACGTCGTGGGGCTCCGATCGGCTCGATGTGTTCGTGGTCGGTACTGATGGCGGGCTCTACCACAAGTGGTGGGACGGGACCGCTTGGGGACCGTCGATCACCGGGTACGAAGCGCTCGGCGGTGTGATCAGCGATTTCCGGCTGGACCAGCCGGCGCCGGACCAGATGCCGATGACGACGACAGAGCAGGCGGTGCTGAACTGAACACCGGCCAGCTGGTCGGGCGGTGGACGCACTCCTTCGAGGAGGACCACGATCGGGTGACCGTCTACCGCCGCGACGACTTCGCCTTCCCGCCGGCTCGCGGCCGGCGGGGGGTGGAGTTCCGCGCCGACGGCACTTTCACCGACTGGTTGATCGGGCGGGGCGACGCACCGGAGGCGCATCCCGGGCGCTGGTCCGCGACTGGTCAGGTCAGCCGCGGAGCCAAGACTGGGTCTGGGTTGCCCGCTGGTGGGGCGATCGTCGCGGTGGCGGCGGATCGGCTCGAGATCGATTGGGAGGAGTGAGATGACTGGTTCGCCTGTTCGGTACCTGGTGGTGCCGACCGCGGTGGCCGCCGAAGGTGCCAAGTCGGCGCGCTTCGGCGACGCCACCATCCTGTGGGGACCCGCCGAGGAGAAGCTGGGACGTGCGTCTCGTACTGCGCCCGGCCTGGTGCTGGTGACGCAGGTCGGGCGGAGCTTCCAGGACGAGTTCCCCGACATCACGCCGCTGCTCGATCACGGGCGGCATCTGGTGATCTCGGCCGCCGACAAACCGCGCCGGCGCTCCAACCATTGCTGGCGAGTAGAGGCCTTGAAGCCCGGCACAGTTGTCGACGTACCGGCGCGAGTCGCCCGGCGTGCCGACCCGGCGATCGCCAACTTGCTCGCTCAACTCGCGCCGGCGTCGTACAAGGCTGATCTGACTTGGTTCGCGAGCCTGTCGACTCGGCACTCGCTCAGCCCGTCGTTCACCACCGCCGTGGACTTCGCCGCCGCGCGGATGGTTGCCCTCGGCTACGGCGTCACCCGGATGCCGATCACCGTCGGCGCGGGTCATTCGGAGAACCTGATCGGCGACCGTCCCGGCACAGGTACGGGTCCGCGCGGGCTCGTCCTGATCACCGCGCACCTCGACTCGATCAACCTCGCCGGTGGCATCGGCGCCAGTGCGCCCGGTGCCGACGACAACGCGAGCGGGTCGGCCGGAGTACTGGAACTCGGACGGCTGATCGCCAGTCGTGCGTGGATCCACGACGTACGGCTGATTCTCTTCGGTGGTGAGGAAGAAGGGCTGTTCGGGAGCAAGCAGTACGTCGCTGCGCTGCCGGCTGCCGAGCGGGCGCGCATTCGCGCGGTGCTCAACATGGACATGATCGCCTCGAAGAACTCCACCGTGCCGACCGTGTTGCTGGAAGGCGCACCGATATCGGCCGGGCAGCTCGCCGACCTGGCCGCGGCCGCCGCGACGTACACGGGCCTGAAGGTCGAGACCTCGCTGAACCCCTTCGCCAGCGACCATGTGCCGTTCATCAACGCGGGGACGGCGGCCGTGCTCACGATCGAAGGCGCCGACAGCGCGAACGGGCACATCCACTCCGCCGACGACAAACTCGACTTCCTCGACTGGCCGCTCGCCGCCGAAATCCTGCGAATGAACGCCGCAGCACTCGCCGGCTGGCTCGGACTCGTCAGCCCTCCGGCCCGCCCGCAACCAGCCGGCTCAGCAGTCTCCTGGGGCCCTGGCCGCCTCGACGTCTTCGCAGTCGGCACCGACTCGGCCCTCCACCACCTCTACTGGGACGGCACCGCCTGGCACGACTTCGAGTCGCTCGGAGGTGTACCGGGCTAGGCCACGGCGTACCGGGCGAGGCGAAGGCGAACGTCCGTGCATACACAACTTCGCCAGCAAGCGCTTCCCCCGGCGCGTCGAGGCGTCCGCGCCGGGTTGTGCATGCGTGGCGCCCCGCGTCCGCACCGAGTGGCGCACCGTAATAGGCTAACTGGGGTGACGGACCTGTACGGGAGTGGTGGCGTGGAGATCTCCATCGAGGCGGTGGTGTTCGACTTCGACGGGCTGCTGATGGACACCGAGACGACGATGGTGGAGAGCTGGCAGGCCGAGTGGACGCATCACGGTCTTGAGCTCGACCTGGATGACGACTTCTGGCCGGGGCATGGCGGTGATACCACCGAAGTCCGCTACGGACGACTCGCGGAACTGGTGCCGGACTTCGATCGCGACGCCAGCCACGCGCGGCGGACGGCGCACCGGAATCAACTGCACGAGTCGCTGGACTTCCGGCCGGGGATCCGCACGTGGTTGCTCGAAGCCCGTGAGCTGGGGATGAAGGTCGCGATCGCGAGCAGCTCGGAGCGCCCGTGGGTGGTCGGCCACCTCGAGCGGGTCCAGGCCCTCGACCTCTTCGATCTCGTCGTGACCGGCGACGAGGTCGCGATGCACAAGCCCGATCCCGCCGTCTACCTGCTCGCCCTGGAACGCCTCGGACTCCCCGGTACTGCGGCCGCGGCGGTCGAGGACACCCCACACGGAGTCGCAGCGGCGGCCGCAGCCGGGATGGCGACCGTCGCGATCCCCAACCCGTACGTAGAGCCGGCAGCAGTGGCGGCCGCCGACCTGGCGCTGGGCAGCGCTGCCCAGATGTCACTTAGCGAAGCATTGTTAGCGGTTTCCGCCTACTAAAAGTGTTTGAACTCTTCGTTTGAGTGGGGACCGGCGCGCGGTGGCCTCTCCCCAAGGCGCCGCGCGTCGGTTACCTTGAGCAGAAGTGGGACCGCTGGGGGGCGGCGCGGGGCTGGGGAGAGGATCCGCGATGACACTGTTTCTGTTCGCCGCAGCGGCCGGATTCACACTGGCCGCGGTACTGACCGACAACAGACCGATGCTGTACGTCGGCCTGGGGCTCTGGACGCTCGGTGCCCTGACTGCACTGTGGGCCTGGACCTCGTCGCGCCGCCACGCCTTCCGTACGCCGGAAGAGGCTCGCGCGGCCGCCGAAGCGGGCAACCCGCAGGCGATCCGGACCCTGGCCCTGGCCGCGAAGAGCACCGGCGATCACGACCAGGCCGAACGCCTGCTGCTGCAGGCCATCGATCACGGTGACGTCGACTCGATGTGGGAGATGGGCCGGCTGATCGAGTCGCGCGATGGCATCGATGCCAGCGACCCGTGGTACCGGATGGCCGCCGACAACGGGCACTTCGCCGCCCGGCGCTTCCTCAAGCGCCGGGCGCTCACGGACGGCGAGAACTCAGACCACGGACAGCGGGAGTAGCTTCTTGCCGGTGGGGCCGACCTGGATCTCGGTCCCCATCTGCGGGCAGACGCCGCAGTCGAAGCACGGCGTCCAGCGGCAGTCCTCGACCTCGATCGCGCCGTCCACCTCGAGCGCGTCCTGCCAGTCCTCCCAGAGCCAGTCGCGGTCCAGCCCGGAGTCCAGGTGGTCCCACGGCAGCACCTCGGCGTACTCGCGCTCGCGCGTCGTGTACCAGGCCAGGTCGACCGGCTCGTCGGCCAGCGCCTTCTCGGTGGCCGCGATCCAGCGCTCGTAGGAGAAGTGCTCGCTCCAGCCGTCGAACCGGCCGCCGTCCCGCCAGACCTGCTCGATGATCCGGCCGACCCGGCGGTCACCGCGGGACAGCAGGCCTTCGATGATGCCCGGCTTGCCGTCGTGGTAGCGGTAACCGATCGCCTTCGCGTACTTCTTGTCCGACCGGATCGCCGCGTTCAGCTTGGCCAGCCGGGCGTCGGTCTCCTCGACGCCGAGCTGCGAGGCCCACTGGAACGGCGTGTGCGGCTTCGGTACGAACCCGCCGATCGACACCGTGCAACGGATGTCGTTGCGGCCGGACACCTCGCGGCCGGTCGCGATCACGCGCTTGGCCAGGTCGGCGATCGCGAGCACGTCCTCGTCGGTCTCGGTCGGCAGGCCGCACATGAAGTACAGCTTCACCTGCCGCCAGCCATGGCTGTACGCCGCGGCGACGGTGCGGATCAGGTCTTCCTCGCTGACCATCTTGTTGATCACCTTGCGCATCCGGTCCGAGCCGCCCTCGGGGGCGAACGTCAGACCGCTGCGCCGGCCGTTGCGGGAGAACTCGTTGGCCAGCGTGATGTTGAACGCGTCGACCCTTGTCGAGGGCAACGACAGCGAGACGTTGCTGCCCTCGTACCGGTCGCCCAGACCCTTCGCGACCTCGGCGATCTCACTGTGGTCGGCGGACGACAGGCTGAGCAGCCCGACCTCCTCGAACCCGGACTGCTTCAGCCCGTTCTCGACCATGTCGCCGATCGTGGTGATGCTGCGCTCGCGCACCGGGCGGGTGATCATCCCGGCCTGGCAGAACCGGCAGCCGCGCGTGCAGCCGCGGAAGATCTCCACGGAGTACCGCTCGTGCACGGTCTCGGCGAGCGGGACGAGCGGCTTCTTCGGGTACGGCCAGGCGTCCAGGTCCATCACTGTGTGCTTGGCGGTCCGCCACGGCACGCCCGGCTTGTTCGGCGCGACGCGCTTGATCCGGCCGTCGTCGTGGTAGTCGACGGTGAAGAACTTGGGGATGTAGACGCCGCCGGTGGAGGCGAGCCGGTGCAGTACCTCGTCGCGCCCGCCCGGGCTGCCCTCGTCCTTCCACTCCCGGATCACCTCGGAGATCGCCAGCACGATCTCCTCACCGTCGCCGAGCACCGCCGCGTCGATGAAGTCCGCGATCGGCTCGGGGTTGAACGCGGCATGACCGCCGGCCAGCACGATCGGGTCGTCGTCGGTGCGGTCGACGGCGTACAGCGGGATGCCGGCCAGGTCGAGCGCGGTCAGCATGTTGGTGTAGCCGAGCTCGGTGGAGAAGGAGAGCCCGAACACGTCGAAGGCGCGCACCGGACGGTGGCTGTCGAGCGTGAACTGCGGGATGTCGTTGTCCCGCATCACCTGCTCCATGTCGGGCCAGACCGAGTAGGTCCGCTCCGCGAGGGTGTGCTCGCGCTCGTTCAGTACTTCGTACAGAATCTGCACGCCCTGGTTGGGCAGGCCGACCTCGTAGGCGTCGGGGTACATCAGCGCCCACCGCACGCTCACCGAGTCCCAGTCCTTGCTGACCGAGTTGAGCTCACCGCCCACATACTGGATCGGTTTCTGCACGGTCGGCAGCAGCGCTTCCAGCCGCGGAAACAACGATTCAACAGTCATCACAGAACTTCCCACTCGACACACCTTGCCATCCACCAGCCTAACTCCGGCTGGCCTCAACCTCGGCATCCGAACCTTCCCTGAGCGGTCAGCGCAGGGTTGTCGCGGTCAGGATCTCGGGGGTGAGAGACGCTTCGACGCCCTTGCCCTGGACGACGTCCAGCAGCTCGGGGTCGGCGAAGAGGGGGCGGAGGTCGGCTGGGATGGTGCTGGGCGGGTCCGCGGTACCGACGTACTCGAGGTGTTCGGGGTAGCGGGCCAGGTGACCGGCGAGCTTGGGCCAGCGGAGGGTGAGGATGGTCCAGAGAGCGGTTTCCTGCTCGCGGACGTGGTTGTCCTCCAGGTTGAACCCCTGCAGCGTCTCGATGCCGCGGGCGATGCCGTAGGCGTTGACGAGGCGTTTCATCGCGCGCGGGTTCGGGTCGCGGCCGAGCAGCGCGCCGAACGGCTCCAGTGTGTGCTTGTTGCGTTGCTGAGCGCGTTCGGTGACCATCTCGACGGCGACCGTCTCCCACCGCGCCAGCTTCTCGGCCGGCGTCCGGCCCGGGTTCGCCAGTACCTCCGCGCGAGCCTCGTCGCTCTGCTTGCCGCCGAGATCGCGCTTGGCGTCGGCCCGCGCCTGCTCCAGCGCCTGCTCGTCCGGCACGCTCGGCGATCGCAGAATCCGGCCCCAGAACGCGTTGAGCCGCTCACCTGACCGAGGCAGCCCGGTCGAGATCTGGAAGGTCTTCTCCAGGAAGAGGTAGCCGACCGGCCGGCCGGGCTCCCCCGCGACACTGACGAACCCCGAGTACTCCGCCGCGTAGCTGTCCGCCAGCCAGTCCCGATCAGCGGCGATCACGTACGTCACCGGTACGTCGCGGAACAGCGTCTGGATGCCCTCCAGCAACTCCACCACGTACGGGCCCTTGCACCGGTCGAGATCGTCGATCATCACCACGACGTCGTGGTGGATCCACTTGGTCAGGTCGGCCAGATGATCCTGCGCCGTCCGCATCGGGTCGCTGGTGTTCGCCATGAACCTCCTCGCGCCCCTCGCGGAGGTGGTGAAGACCCAGCGGCCCATGGCGTGCAGGAGGCCCCAGACGGTGAGCGCCGGCGTGATGATGGCGGCCGCTGCGACCAGGTAGCCCTTGACCGTGTCCGGCGAGAACAGCTCCTGGTTGCTGACAGCACCGAACCAGCCGGCCTGCCAAGCCCACGTGACGACACCCGCCACGACCAGCAGCGCGACGTATCCGGGCCAGCCGCCCTTCGAGCGCCAGAGCCACTCGCGAAGGCGGAGCCAGACGGCACGCGGCTTGTCGAACTTGTCGAGATCGCGCACGGCGCCGGAGTACAGGGCGGTCATCAGCCACCACCAGGGCGGCTCGATGCGCTGATGCCGCCAGGCGTTGAACTCGACCACGACGGACCGCTTCTCCCCCGCGGCCTCGTCGGCCTTGCGCAGCTCGGCGGCGAGGAAGTTGAGCACGGACGTCTTGCCCGCACCCCAGGGCGCGTGCAGATGAACGATGAACGCACCACCACGCCGAGCCCGCGGATCCACCGCCTGCTTGCTGTTGCGAGCCTCTTCCTTCCGCGCATCCCGAATCCGCCGCCCCAGCACCCGAGCAAACCCCTGCCGCCCAAGCTCATCCACATACGCCGGCCCGTCGGTGTGTGTGGGGACCAGCTCCTCCTGCGCGGGGCTGGGAACGCTCGGCGACGCGCCGTCCGGCGATGGAGTCGCGATGCCGTCCGGCGGAGCGGTCTTGGAGCTGGCCTGCGGTGCGTTCAAGGAGTCAGGTGGCTGGGGGGCGGAGGCGATGAGATCGCTGTAGACAGTTGAGTCGGGGACGTGGATGCGCAGCGAGCCGGAGCGCCCGAATCCGGCGATGATCGCTTTCAGCGAGACCTCTGGTGGCAGACCGTCCGTGGCTCCGGTGCCGAGCAGCGGAAATGCGGCCCGTCCACCGTCTCTGGCGACGATCTCGCCGACATTCTGGGCGGCCATCCGCACGGCGTCCTCTGCCAGTTCGGGGGACGTCACGACTGCCGCCAAGTAGATGCTTTGACCGCTGTCGGCACCTCTCCCGGCGAGGATGACCCCGCCCCCAGCCATATTGCTCGTCCGCGGCAGCGAGATCCCTAAACTGCCGAGTTGCTCGCTGAACGGGCGTGACACGCTGCCGCTGGTGGTACAGGGCACCACCAGACACTCGGCGTCGCTCTCAAAGAGATCGCCATGAATGAGCTCGACCAGACGCCCTTCGATCACCACCGAGACCTGAAGCTGCTCAGCCATCTGCCCTCCCCGCCTGCAGGGTAGCGGTGATCGGTCAGGTCAGGTGCGACAGCAGGAGGTGGTTGATCACGTCGGGGTGGGAGTACGTGACCAGGTGGGCGGCGCCTTCGATGATTTCCAGGTGGGCGCCGGGGATCTGGCCGGCCAGCGGGACCACGGTCTCGGGTGGGACTGAGGCGTCCGAGTCGGTGGTGACGAGCAGCACCGGAGCGGTGATGTCGCCCAAAGCCGGGCGGAGGTCCAGGGCTCCCAGGGCTTCACAGCAAGCCGCATAGCCCTCGGCCGACGTGCCGAGCAGTTGCTGCCGGATGACGTCGACCTCGGCGGCCTGCGCATCGGCGTACTCGGGGAGGAACCAGCGGCTCAGCGTCATCTCGGTGATCGCCTTGGTGCCCTCGGCCCGCACCTGCGCCGCCCGGTCGGTCCACATCTGCGCGCCCGCGGCCGGGTACGCCGGTGGGCACAGTAGCGCGAACCGGTGGAACCGATCCGGTGCGTTCTCGGCCAGCCACAACCCGACCGAGCCGCCGAGCGAGATCCCGGCGTACGACGCCCGCTCCACCAGCAACTCGTTGAGCAGCTCGATTACGTCTCCACCGAGATCCTCGATCGAGTACGGCCCGTCCGGCGTCTCGGAATCCCCATGGCCACGATGGTCGAAGGCGATCACCCGGAACCGCTCCGCCAGGACTTCGAGCTGCGGGGCCCACATCGCGTGCGTCGTACCGAGTGACGAGCCGAGCAGCAGCACGGGCGCGTCCTCGGGACCGGTCGACTGGTAGTTGAGTCGCATGCCCACACCTTACGAACGCTGCTAGCGTCCCCGCATGATCAACGGTGTCCCCGGCGTGGGAAATGTCGTCGAACTGGCCGAGGTGGTTCGCAGCGGATTTGTCGAGAGCCGGCACTTCGGGCTCGCGGTGGCGCTGGATCCGGACGGGAAGCAGGTGTTCGCCGCCGGCGACGTGGACGCCGTCGTCCTGCCGCGGTCAACGGCCAAGCCGTTGCAGGCAGTGGGATGCATCGAGGCCGGCGCCGAGCTCGACGCCGAGGAGTCCGCGATCGCGGCCGGGAGCCACACCGGCGAGGATCGGCACGTCGCGCTGGTGGACCGGATCCTGGCGTCGGCGGGCCTCGGACGGGACGCCCTGCGCTGCCCGCCGGACCGGCCGGAGGACGAGCCGACCCGCTTCCGTTTGATTGCCGAAGGCATCGATCCGGAGAAGGTCCGGATGAACTGCTCAGGCAAGCACGCGGCAATGCTCAAGGCAACTGTTGCCCAGGGTCAGGATCCTGCTGACTATCTAGAGGCTGGGTCGGCGGTCCAGCAGGCCATCGCGGCGTCGGTGGAGCGGTTGACGGAGGCTTCGACGGGCATCGTGACCATCGACGGCTGCGGCGCTCCCCTGCTCGGAATGCCCTTGTCCGGCTTGGCCCGCGCCTTCAGCCACCTCGCCACCGCACCAGCCGGTACGGCGGACAGCCGGGTGGCTCTGGCAATGCGCCAGCACCCAGAACTCGTTGGTGGCAAGGGTCATCAGAACAGCGAGGTCATGCGCCTCCTCCCCGGCGTCATCGCCAAGGGCGGCGCCGAAGGCGTGATCGCGATGGCGACCCCGGACGGTCACGCCGTCGCGGTCAAGGTCATCGACGGCAACCCCCGGGCAACCACCGCCCTAGCCCTCACCCTGCTCCACAAATGCGGCCTCGACGTCACCCCCGCCACCGACCTGCTCAACCAGCTCGTTCTGGGCGGCGGCCGTCCCGTGGGCGAGATCCGCCCGACAATCTAAAGCTTTTGCCAGGTCCCGGAAACGTTTAAGGCTCTACACAGACCGTGGTGACATCCTTACCATCAGTTTTGGGAGCGCTCCCAGAATCCGGGCCCCCACGCGGGGCTGCCCATTGAGGAGGGACTACCGTGAGGCTCTTCCGAAACACTGCGATGGTGTGCGCGCTGGCCGGTATCACCGGCGCGCTCCTGGTGGCGCTGCCGGCACCGGCGGCCCACGCCCATGGCGCATTCACCTTTCCTGGCAGCCGGACCTACCTGTGCTACGTCGACGGCAAGGAAGGCGGCAACGGCGGCGACCTCAATCCGACCAACCCAGCCTGTGCGGACGCGTGGAACAACGGCGACCACTTTCCGTTCTGGAACTGGTTCGGCAACCTGATCAGCAATGCCGGCGGCCGGCACCGCGAGATCATCCCGGATGGCAACCTGTGCGGGCCCGATTCGCGGTTCGCCAAGTTCCGGGCGGCGCGACCGGACTGGCCGTCCACCACCATCCGACCCGGTGCGACGATCAACATCCGCTACAACGCGTGGGCGCCACATCCGGGCACCTGGACGCAGTACATCACCCGGGACGGCTGGGACATCAATCAGCCCCTGCGCTGGTCGGACCTGGAACCGGCGCCGTGGAACCAGGTGACCAATCCGCCCCTGAACGGCAACGGCCCGTACGGTCCGGAATGGACCTGGCCCGCCACCCTGCCGGCGAACAAGACCGGACGCCACATCATCTACTCCATCTGGCAGCGCAGCGACAGTCCGGAGGCGTTCTACCAGTGCGCGGACGTCAACCTGACCACCGATCCGGGCGAACCCACGCCCACGCCGACGCCCACGCCTCCCCCACCGCCGACCAGCTGTTCGGTGTCCTACTCCACGCCGAGCCAGTGGAACAACGGCTTCACGGCCAGCGTGCGGGTGACCAACACCGGCCAGAACGCGGTCAATGGCTGGACCGTGCGCTGGACTTGGCCAAGCGGCCAACGGGTGGTCGGCGAAGGATGGGACGCCACCGTGGTGAACAACGGCACTACCGGGGCGATCGCCTCCAATGCGTCCTGGAACTCGGTCATCCGGCCGGGCGAGTCGGTGACCTTCGGTTTCAACGGCTCGCACACCGGCACGAATCGGCCGCCGACCGATCTGGTCGCCTGCCAGCCATCGACACCAGCCGAGGCGGCGCTGGCCCAGGCCGGCCGCAGCGACGGTGTCCTGATGCGGATCCTGGCGAGCGTCCAGGCTTTCGGGTCTCTCCAGCACGACCACTCGAAGCACCAAGGAAGTACCGGCCACTCACACGCACCGCGGTGACTTCGCTGTCGCTCATGATCCGTCCGATCCGGAGTACGGGTGACCCCGCTCGGCCCGGGCACCGAAGACCCAGGCCCACGCAGGCCGGCCGCGGACCGCCATCACTACCCAACCCGGGCCCAACGCCTCGACACGCCGAGGGAAGCGTTTGCTCGCGAGGTTGGATAGTGATGGCGGCCCGCCCTACCCAGCATTCGACCTGCCTGTAGTTCCGCCATCGCCGGTCCAACAACCCCTAGCGGGTCGTTGACAGCCTGACGCTCGCCCCAACTAACCGGCTCTGCGGTTAGTGCCCAAGAGGCACTAGCTACCGGATTTGGCGAGGATCGGGCGGGCCTTCTCGACAGCCGCTTCGGTAGCGCCGTCGAGTTCGCCTGGCTGGCCGGCCAGGATGCCGACAGAGAGGATCACGTCGCCGACGCCGGTGATGGCGGCGGTGTACTCCAGTCCTTCGAGCGGGCCACTGATGCCGGTGAGCTTGAAGGCGAACGGGTCGTCACCGAACTCCGGGGCGGAAACCTCCACGACCTCCATCGGCGAGCTGCCCTTGCCGTCGACTCGCATGGTCACCTTCTTGCACGACGCAACTGCTTCCTTGTACGACGTCTGCAGCTTGCCGACGGCCTTCGACGTACTCATCGCGTCGAGGGAGAAGTCGATGTACGGGCCTTCCTGGCCGCCCGCGAAGGAGCGATGCGCGCTGGCCTTGGCGCCGGGAGCCTCGTCGGCGTTCAGGTATTTGACCAGCGGCTTGCACTTGCTGGTGGGCGCCGAGAACGGCGTACTGCCGTCGTCTGCCGGGTCGTCCTTGTCCAACGAGAAGCCGCTCGGCAGGTCCTTCAGTTCGAGCAGCGCCTTGGTCAGCTCGGCATCCGTGCGCTTGACCGGACCCGTCTCGGTCGGCGAATCGCTGGGCGTACTCTCTGTAGGTGTCGCCACCACAGAGGGTGTCGACGACGGACTGGCCGACCCAGTGGGCTTGTCATCACCACAAGCGGTGAGCGACAGCGAGAGGGCAGCGGCAACGGCGAGCGGGAACGACGACGCGAGCTTCATGACCCATCCAGAACCGTCGAGGGCGCAGGGAAGCTGAAGCGTACCCCGCCGCGTGCCGCGCACTGGGCGGGGAGTCAGCAGAGACGCCCTACACCTGGTGAGATCGCAGGTGGATGTTCTGTAGTAACCCGACGGCCAGCAAGCCGGCGAACATCGATGAGCCGCCGTAGGAGACGAACGGCAGCGGCAGACCGGTGACGGGCATGATGCCCAGCGTCATCCCGATGTTCTCGAAGGCCTGGAACGCGAACCAGCAGACCACACCGGTGGCGATCAGCCGGCCGAACGCGTCCCGGGCGTTGACCGCGATCCGCAGACCGCGCCACAGGATCAGCACGAAGAGGCAGATGATCGCGCCCGCCCCGATCAGGCCGAGCTCCTCCCCCGCGACGGTGAAGACGAAGTCGGTGTGCTGCTCGGGCACGAACGCGTTCTGCGTCTGCGAACCGTGGAACAGCCCCTGCCCGAAGACGCCGCCGTTGCCGATCGCGATCCGTGCCTGGTTCACGTTGTAGCCGATGCCCTGCGGGTCCTGGGACGGATCCGCGAACGCCGTGAAGCGCGCCAGCTGGTATTTCTTCAGCACGTTGAACTGGATCGCCAGCACCGCGATCACCGTCGCCGCCGTCACGATGCCGAGCATCCACCGTTTCGGTACGCCGGACACCGCCACGATGCCGAACACGATCGACCCGAGCACCATCACCGTGCCGAGGTCGGGCTGCAGCATCACCAGCAGCACCGGTATCGCGGCCACCGCGATCGCCTGCGCGATGTCGATCGTGCGCGCCTCGCGGTGGTTCGTCTCGCCCTTCTCCGCGATCAGCAGCGCCATCCCGACGATCACCGCGAGCTTGGCGAACTCGCTGGGCTGGATCGACATCCACGGCAGCTGGATCCACGACCGCGATCCGTTGATCACGGCACCCACTCCGGGGACCAGGACGAGGACCAGCCCGACCACCGACGCGGCGTACAGGACCGGGGCGAGCATGCGCACCCGGCGGTGGTCGGTGACGGCGGCGAGCACGGCGAGGACGAGCCCGATGGCGAAGTTGAGTGCATGCCGGAGCAGGAACGCGTACTGATTGCCGTCCGTGAGTGCCGTGCGCTGGTGCGTCGCCGACCAGATCAGCAACGACCCGACGGCGGACAGGCCCAGGACGCCGAACACGAGCACCCAGTCGACCTGCCACAGCGCCGAGCGGCGATCGGCCCGGGGCCTGGACTGGCGGATCGGGGTGAGCAGGCTCATCGCTCGGTCTTCTTCACTGGCGGAACGACCGGGGGCTTGATGTTGTAGAGCGTCTCGTAGATGTGGCGGACCGCAGTACCGGAAGCGCCCGAACCCGTACCGGCTTGGCTGATCATCATCACGACGGAGTAGCGATCCGTGTACGTCGCCATCCAGGAGGTCGTCTGCTTGCCGTAGACCTCGGCCGTTCCCGTCTTGGCCCGGAGCGGCACCTGGTCGAAGGGGAAGCCGGCGAACTTCCAGGCCGCCGTACCGGTCTTGGCGGTCTCCTGCAGTGACCTGTCGATGAGGCGCAGCGTCGAGGCCGGCACCGGGAGCCTGGATCCGAGCTTCGAGGGGACCGGCCGGACCTTGCCGTTCGGGCTGATCCACGCCTTCGCCACTCGCGGCTCCCACAGCTTGCCGCCGTTCGCCAGCGCCGCGTAGACCGTTGCCATCTGCAACGGTGTGACCGTGGTGTCGCCCTGCCCGATAGCGAAGTTGACCGCGTCACCGGCCCGGTAGCGGTAGCCGTCCGTGCAGAACTCGCGGGAGAACTGCTTCAGGAACGCCGAAGTGCCGGCCGGTGGGTTGTCGGCGAGCTTGCAGTAGTAGTCCTTCTGCGAGTCGTAGTACTCCTTCTTCCATTTCCGGTCGGCGATCCGGCCGGACACCTCACCGGGCAGGTCGATTCCGGTCGGCTTGCCGAGGCCGAACTTCTGCGCCATCTGAACCAGCGGGTCCACCGCGTTGATGTCCCCGGAGTTGCCGCCCTCCTTGAGCCACAGCGCGTAGGCGATCCGGTAGAAGAAGGTGTCGCAGGACAGCGCCAGCGCCTGGTCGAAGCCGATCATCCCGTACGACGCGGACTCGTAGTTCTTGAACCGGCGGTCACCGACCTCGAAGAACGACGAGCAGTCGAGCCGGGTCTTCGGTCCGTAGCCATTGGCCAGCGCGGCCGCGGTGGTGATCGGCTTGAAGGTCGACCCGGGCGCCAGCTGACCCTGCACCGCCCGCGACACCAGCGGAGTCCCGGCCTTGGTCGAGTAGAGCGCGTCGAGCTCGCGTTGCGAGATGCCGCCGACCCAGACGCCCGGGTCGTAGTTCGGGTAGCTCGCCATCGCGACGATCTGGCCGGTCTTGGTGTCCATCACGACGGCCGCGCCGGAGTCGGCGATGTACTTCTTCTTGGTGATCTTGTCGTACTGCTTGCGCGCCGTCATGATCGCGCCGCGCAACTGGGCCTCCACCGAGGACTGGATCCGCGCGTCGATACTCGTCATCAGCGTCGAGCCCGGCACCGGCGCGGTCTGCCTCTCGACGCCGGTGGTGTAGCCGACCGCGTCGACGATGACGTTCTTGACGCCCGGCGTCCCGCGCAGCAACTGGTCGTAGGTGCGCTCGACGCCGGCCCGGCCGACCAGATCCGAGCGGTGCGGCACCGAGTCCTGCCCGGACGCGTCCAGCTCGTCCAGCTCGCCGGTGGTGATCGGCGACAGATAGCCAAGGATGTGCGCCGCGTTCACCTTGTACGGCGCCGGGTACGCCCGCAGGGTGGCCGATTCGGCGGCGACACCCGGGAAGTCCTCGCGGCCTTCCATCACCTCGATGGCGACCTGCGGGCTGACATCTTTGGCGACCGGGATCGGCTGGTACGGCGTACCGTTCCAGCAGGCGGGTGGTTTGGACGCGCCGGGCTCGCCGCAGAGCATGGTCCGGGCGGTCAGGTCCTTCGGCTTCTGGCCAAGCACCTTCGCCAGTCTGGCCAGCACCGCCTGCTGCTGGTCATCGGGCAGCTTCGCGAGCACCGAGCGGTCGACAGTGATCACCAGCGACACCCGGTTGCCGACCAGCGTCCGGCCCGCCGAGTCGACGATCGTGCCGCGCGGGGCCTGGACGAGCACCTCACGGGTGTGGTTCTGAGTGGCCGCCTGGGAGTAGTCATCGGACGACATCACCTGCATGTACCAAAGGCGCGCGAGCAGCGTGAACATCAGCGAGAAGACGAGCACCTGGATCACGAACAGGCGCAACCGCGGTTTCAGCGGCGCCGGGTTGAAGCTGTCGAAGCTCATGGCAGCACCCGCCGCCGCTCCCTCGCCGGTACGACGCGTCCCATCACCCACATCACCAGTGGGATGACCACGATCGCCGCGACCACGTCGTACCCGGCGGCGATGCCGAGCCGGACACCGAACTCACTCCAGTCGACCGCAGGATCGTGCAGCAACGACCCAGTCGCGGAGTACACGGTCAGTGAAAGCGCCGCACCCAGTACGACGGTCAGCGCGACGACAAGCGGGCCAACCGGGGCAGCCGACGTCTCGCGCCGGACCAGGCCCGCGACGTACCCGGACAGAGCGAGCGCGAGCGCCCAGCGGCCGGCGGTGTGGTCGGCGGGCGGCACCACGTCGAGCATCAGCCCACCGAGGAAGCCCGCGATCGCGCCCCACTCCGCGCCGCGGGACAGCGCCAGCGCGACAACCACGATCATCACCAGGTCACAGCCGACCCCGGCGACCGCGAAGTGCGGCAGCACCGAGGTCTGCACGGTGACCGCGAGCATCAGGAACAGCGCGGCCAGCACGATCCGGATCGCCGGCATCTCAGCGTCCCGTCCCCGGCGGCACGGTCGTCCGCGGCGCTCGCGCGGGTGGACCGGTGACGACACCGACCAGGTCGATCCGGCTCGGGTCGACGAACGGCTTCACCTGTGCGGTCGAGCCGAGAGCACCCTGGACCGCCGTCACCGTAGTGACCTCGCCGATCGGCACGCCCGGCACGTACGGCGCGTTGCCGCTCGAGCCCCAGGTGACGATCCGGTCGCCCACCTTGGGCCGCGCCTTCAGGTCCACCAGCTTGTAGTCGAGCGTCGCCGACGAGCCGACCTCACCACGGCCGGAGACGAAGCCGAGCGCCATCGTGGAGTTCAGCCGGCCGCCGACGGTCGAGTTGCGGTCGCCGATCAGCAGCACCGTGGCGGTGGCCTCCGTGGTCCGCACGACGCGGCCCACCAGCCCGTCGCCATTCAGTACTGTCATGTCCGCGCGCACTCCGTCCGCCGTTCCGGCATCGATGGTCACTGTGTGGTTGAAACTCTGGGCGCTCCCCATCCCGATCACCCGGGCCGGCGTCACCGTGTACTTCGGGGCCACCTTCAGCAGGCGGTCCAGTTCGGCGGCGCGGTTGCGGGCGTAGTCGGTGGTTCGCAGGTCGCTGATGAGTTTCTCGTTGTCCGCTGTGAGTTTTTCGTTCTCTGCTTTCAACCTATCCACTTCGGCGAACCGGTCCCGGAGGTTGTCCACAGGCTGCCGGGCCGACGACGCGCCGGACTCCAGCGGACCGAAGACGGCCGCCGCCGCATGCCGCAGCGGCTCGACCGGCGAACCGGCCGAGCGTCGTGCGTCCAGCACGATCAGCGTGAACGACGCCAGGATGACCAGCACCAGGATGGTCCGCCGGCGGCGGATCTCCCGGGGCAGCCCGGCCGAACGCACCAGCCCTTTCGCCGGTGTACCGAGATCTTTCAGCATGGTTCAGCGGCGGTCGGTGACGAGGATGCGGTTCAGCGTCTCGATATTGTCGACGCACTTGCCGGCCCCGAGGACGACGGCGTCCAGCGGGTTCTCGGCGACATGGATCGGGATGCCGGTCTCGTGCCGCAGCCGCTCGTCCATGCCCTTCAGCAGCGCTCCGCCGCCGGTCAGCACGATGCCCCGGTCGACGATGTCGCCGGCCAGTTCGGGCGGGGTCTTGTCCAGGGTGGCCTTGACCGCGTCGACGATCGCGGTGATCGGCTCCTCGATCGCCTGCCGGATGCTCGACGACGACACCTTCACGGTCCGCGGCAGCCCCGACACCATGTCCCGGCCGCGGATCTCCGAGTCCGGCCCGTCCGAGGTCGGGAAGGCCGAGCCGATGGTCATCTTGATCTGCTCGGAGGTGGCCTCGCCGAGCATCAGCGAGTACTCCTTCTTGCAGTAGTTCACGACGGCCTTGTCGATCGCGTCGCCGGCCACCCGGATCGACTGGCTGGTGACGATGCCGCCGAACGAGATCACCGCGACCTCGGTGGTGCCACCGCCGATGTCGACGACCATGTTGCCGGTCGCGTCGCGGACCTCGAGGTTCGAGCCGAGCGCGGCGGCCATCGGCTCCTCGATGATGTAGACCTTGCGCGCGCCGGCCATGTAGCCGGCGTCGCGGACGGCGCGCTGCTCCACCGCGGTGATGCCCGACGGGACGCAGACCACGATCCGCGGCTTGGCGAAGTACCGGCGCCGGTGGACCCGCTGGATGAAGTACCGCAGCATCTGCTCGGCGGCGTCGAAGTCGGCGATCACGCCGTCCTTGAGCGGCCGGATCGCGGTGATGTTGCCGGGCGTCCGGCCGATCATCTTCTTGGCTTCGGCCCCGAACGCGACCGCTTCGCGCGGTTCGTCGGTCCGGATCGCGACCACGGACGGCTCGTTCAGTACTACGCCGCGGCCGCGGACGTAGACGAGTGTGTTGGCTGTGCCGAGGTCGACCGCCATATCGCGGCCGAGCATGCTGTTCGCCATCTCGGACGCCCTCCCGCTGCTCGAGTCCCGGGAATCTCAGGCTAAGCGCGGACTCATCGCCACCCGGGGACCGACACGACCCGCCTGCCCACGACGCATCGTATCGGTCCCCTCACCCAGTGATTCACGCCGGGGGTGGGCGCCTCTTCCCATCCGCTGCCGATGCCTTCGCGGGCTGCGCATCCGGGCGGACGGAGGGTGACAGGTGTTGCAAACGTGTCGCATTCTCCGTGTTTTCGGCCTCTTCGGAGCGAGAATGGCCGGATGGCCGGGGCAGGGATTGGACGCACTCACGGGTGAGACTCAGATGACAGAGCTACGAGCGGTCTTCTCGTGGTCCTACCAGTTGACGACCGCCACCTCGGCCCGGGTCTTCCGGCTGACGGGCCTGCACCCGGGGCCTGACCTGCCAGTCGCTGCCGCCGCCGCAGTCGCCGGTACTACGCCGGAACGCATCCGCGCCTCTCTAGCCGAGTTGGAGCGCGCACAGCTGGTCACCCAGCCCGCTCCAGATCGCTACACCTCCCACGACCTGCTCCGCGAGTACGCCAGGGACCTGGCCGGGTCGATCGACAAGAAGGACGAGTGCCACCAGGCCGTGTGGCGACTACTCGACCACTACCTCCGTACTGCGGACGCAGGCGACCAGTGGTTGCGGCCGCACCGCGACCCCGAAGTACTGCCTGAGGCACTCGGCACGACGTACGTGGAGCGCTTTGGTGGGTATCAGGAGGCATTCGACTGGTTCGAGGCCGAGCACCTGAATCTGGTGGCGCTCATCGAGCATGCGGCTCGACAGGGGTTCGACGGGCACGCCACGCACCTCGCCCGCACGATCACGGGCTTCCTGGAGCGCCGGGGACTCTGGAGCACCTGGACCGACGTGATGCAGACAGCGGCGGAGTCCTCTGAACGCGCCGGCGACCTGCGTGGCCAGGTGATCTCTCATCGCTATCGCGCGCACGCGCTGACGCGGCTGAACCGGCTGGACGAGGGCCTGGTGGAAGCCGAGACGGCACTGCGGCTTGCCGAGCAACTGGACGATCAAGTGATTCAGGCGTGGTGCCACCGGGTTGTTGCCTTCGTACTGTCCCACCAGGAGCGGCTGCAGGAGTCGTACGAGCATGAACTGCTTGCTGTCGAGTTGTTCAAGGGCAGCGGGCACCGGACGGGGCATGCGCTGTCCTTGAACTACGTGGGCTGGCTGCACGCCCATGCGTTCGGTGAGTACGACGAGGCGGTACGCCGCTGCCGCGAGGCGCAGGGGCTCTACCAGGGGATCGACCACAAGCTGGGCGAGGCGGCGACCTGGGATCACCTCGGCTACGCCTACCGGGGGCTCAGGGACCTGGCCGAGTCGGCGCAGTGCTACCAACGGGCGCTGGAGCTCTACGAAGTACTGAATGACGTCTACCACCAAGCACGCATGCTGCGGAACCTGGGCGACGTACAGCAGGAGCTCGGTGACGAAGACGCCGCCGGGGCCTCGTGGGAGGCATCACTGGATCTCCTGATCCAGCTCGACCATCCGGACGCCGAGGCCCTCGACGAGCGCTTGCGAACCCTTACTTACTAGATGCTGCCGTACTAGGTACTACGGCCTAGGTACTACGGCAGGTCGGGGAACCAGATCTTGATCTCGCGTTCGGCCGACTCCGGGGAGTCCGAGCCGTGCACCAGGTTCTCCCGGTTCGACAGCGACAGGTCGCCGCGGATCGTGCCCGGAGCCGCCTTGCGGCCGTCCGTCGCGCCGTTCAGGCCGCGGACCACCTCGACCGCCTCGTCACCCTCGAGGACCAGCGCGACCAGCGGGCCGCTGGTGACGAACTCACGCAGCGGCGGGTAGAAGTCCCGCTCGACGTGCTCGGCGTAGTGCTGGTCGGCGAGCTCGCCGTCGATCGTGCGCAGGTCCATCGCGACGACGGCGAGGCCCTTCGCCTCGAACCGTCCGAGGACCTCCCCGACCAGGCCACGGCGTACCGTGTCGGGCTTGAGCAGGACGAGGGTGCGCTGCGACATGTCTGTTCTCTCTCCGATGCTGTTCTGACGATCAGTGGCGTCGAGCCTAGTGCGGTCAGCTCTGGTTGGCCTGGGCGGCCTTGGCTTCGTCGATCCGGCGGCCGAGCACGATCGAGGCCACCCAGAACGCGGCGAAGGCCAGGCCGAGCACGAACATCACCGGTACGACGAACCCGAGCCCGACAGTGGCGACCTGGATGATCGAGCCGAGGATGTAGCCGACCTGGTTGCGCAGCAGGCCTGCCGCGACAAGTGCCAGTACCGCCAGGCCCAGGCACAGCGGGATCGCAGTACTGGGCTCCACATCGGCGACCGAGATCATCACCGGCGTGACGAGCGCCAGGATGAGGAACTCGAAGCCGAGCACGATCGACGCGAGCGACCTCATTGCTTCGGCTTCCGGACCAGCAGCGTGCGGGCCTCGCCGGCGGTGATCACCGAGCCGCTGATCAGGACGCCGCCGGTGCCCATCGCGAGCGCGTTCTCCTCGGCCAGCCGGATCGCGTCGTCGATCGCGTCGAGCAGCTTGGGCCGGACCAGGACCCGGTCCTCACCGAAGATCTCGGCCGCGATCTCGCCCAGCTCCTCGGCCGGCATCGACCGCTCGGTGAATGAGTTCCGGGTGCAGACGACGGTCTCCATGATCGGTTCGTACGCCTCCAGTACGCCGTACACGTCCTTGTCCTTCATGCAGCCCAGGACGCCGATCAGCGGGTTGAAGGCGAACGCCTCGGTGACCGTGGCCGCGGTCGCCTCGGCACCGTGCGGGTTGTGCGCGGCGTCGACGATGACGGTCGGGCTGGTCCGCACGACCTCCATCCGGCCGGGGCTGGTGACCTCCGCGAAGCCGGCCTGGACCAGCTCGGTGGTGATCCGGTCCTCGGTCTGCGCGCCCGAGCCGAGCAGCGCCTCGACAGCGGCCAGCGCGGTCGCCGCGTTGTGGGCTTGGTATTCACCGTGGAGCGGGAGGAAGACATCGTCGTACTCGCCGCCGAGGCCCTTGAACGAGATCAGCTGCCCGCCGACCGCGACGGATCGGCTGAGTACGCCGAACTCGAGTCCCTCGCGCGCGATCTGGGCACCGACCTCGGCGGCCCGGCGTACCAGCACCTCGGCGACCTCGATGCTCTGCTGCGAGATCACCGTCGTACCGCCCGGTTTGATGATCCCGGACTTGTCCTTGGCGATGGTGACCGGATCCGAGCCGAGGATGTGCGAGTGGTCGACGGCGACCGGGGTGATCACCGAGACGGTGCCGTCGGCAACGTTGGTGGAGTCCCAGGTGCCGCCGAGGCCGACCTCGATCACCGCGACGTCGACCGGTGCGTCGGCGAAGGCCGCGAAGGCCATCGCGGTGATCACCTCGAAGAACGACAGCGGGTGCTCGTTCTCGGAGTCGACGACGTTCACGTACGGCTCGATCTCGGTGTAGACCTCGACGAACCGCTGCTCGTCGATCGGCTCCCCGTTGAGCGTGATCCGCTCCCGGAGGCTCTCCAGATGCGGGCTGGTGAACCGGCCGGTCCGCAGCCCCGCCTCCCGCAGCAGCGAGTCGATCATCCGCGCGGTGGAGGTCTTGCCGTTGGTGCCGGTCAGGTGGACCACGGGGTAGGTCTGCTGCGGGTCGCCGAGCAGCTCGACCAGCCTGCGGACCCGGTCCAGCGTGGGATCGATCTTGTTCTCCGGCCAGCGGGCCTGGAGCTTCGCCGACACTTCGGCGTACGAGAGGTCGCTCATCAGAACGCCAGTCTAGGCTTGCGTTTAAACCTCTGGGCTGTTGTGTCAGGCGGCTTTCTTGATCACGTCGTGGCGGACGGCTGGGGTGCTGGTTGAGCCTTTGGGTCGGCCGGGGCCGGCTTTGGAGGGTTTTGGTGGACTGGCTGGGGTGCCGATCGTGTGTATGAGTCGGGGGAAATCCCGGCGGACACGCCCTGGAGTGAGTCGGCGGGGTGGTCGTCGTCGCTCCCAGGGATGTCGGTGGTCCTCGGCCAGCGGGCGGGCGAGGCGGAGCTGGTTGATC
>NZ_AQUZ01000086.1 GCF_000372465.1 Kribbella catacumbae DSM 19601 | reverse complement strand
GTGAACGTCCCATCCCCCTTCGAGAAGGCAACCGGGACGGAAACGAAGCCCGGGCTGCCGGTCAATGCGATATCGGTTCGGCCGTCAGCGTTGAAGTCGCCACTCACGACCTTCGTTGCAGCCGGAGATGCCCAACCACCGAACTCGCCCACTGGACTGTTGGTGACAGTAAATCTACCGTCGCCGTTCGACAACGCCAGCGGAATCGTCGTCCAGCCCTGACCACCCGTCAACGCGATATCAGTCCGGCCGTCGTTGTTGAAGTCACCATTGATGATCTTCACGCCTGGGACCGCAGCCCAGGCGCCAAACTCTATGGCCGCCCTGTTGCTGGTCGTGAACCCGCCAGTTCCATCAGACCGCGCCATGGGCAATGTATTGAAGCCCGTTGCTCCGGCCAACACAATATCGGCGCGGCCGTCGCCGTCAAAGTCACCGTCGATAGCTGACGGCGCTAAGCTTCCATTGTCAGAAGGCTGCGATGGGAAGACCCCTGCCTCCGCAAGTTGCACATCGAAGCTGGCCATCACCAGCGCAGAAGCGACCATTGACAACGAAACGGCAAATATTCGGGTGCGCAACCACCTGCCCCCACTTCCTCGAATCGAACTCCACGCTACCTGTCCACTCACGAAGATCACCTACTCCTTAGATCTTATTCTGAATATGAGTGAAAGCCTTCGTGATGGGTAAGCTCTGGGAAGGCCCGGTCCCAGGAGTGCGGCAGCGTCCCTGGTGGGTCGGCGGTGGGTTTGCGACACGCCGGTGTTCTACGCTGCAACGCCCGAAGGGCGCCAACGACCAGGGTCCCGGCAAAGTCGTTGCCTGGGGCTCTGACCTGCGGGTTTAGCGCTGGATGACCGGTGTGGCGTGTGGGACGGGTGTGGCTCGTGAGGCTTGGATGGAAGTTCTCACACCGTCCGTCCAGCCGGAGAACCACACCCGTCGATGTTATCTTCTCCCACCGCGGCCCAGTTGCCTGCGGCACTCGCCGATACCTGCCGATCACAGCTACTCGCTCTGTTCGAGACCGTCCCAGACCCGCGAGCACGACAATTGACGCTGCTAACCCACACTGCCACCCTGCCGGGGCCTGCATTGCCTCGGATTAGTGTTCGCTGGGGCCGCCGCTTGACCGATGCATGCAGGGTTAGGGTCGCGTCGGTTTGGGCGGCCCCAGCGCGTGGACCGGCTGGCGACTCGGGGGGTGGGAGCCGGCAAGTGGTCCACGGTGGCGCCAGGTGGCACGGTCCGGCCTCCGTGTTGTCGCCCCGGGGCCGAGACTGCACTTCGTAGCGCCACCACATTCCGGCACGACACTCTTCGAGAAACCTGTGGGCCGGCTGTTAGTCGGGCGGTACCCAGGAGTTGCCCACCGGAGGGGTGCAGCATGGGTGACGTTCCCGTGGGCCGCGAAGGAAATTGCAGCACACTGAATTGCTTGTGGAAGGGAGTTCGTCATGATCACGCTCCTCGGTATGCCCCAGGGCGCGGAGTGGCTCATCATCCTCGCGATCGTCATACTGCTCTTCGGGTCGGCCAAGCTGCCCGGGCTGGTGCGGCAGCTCGGCAGGTCGAAGAAGATCTGGGAGGAAGAGGTCGGCCCCGGTCGCAAGAGCGATGAATTGGCCCAGGGCGAAGAAGCCTCTACCCAACGGACGACCACTGCAGCCAAGAAGCCGGTGCCGGCGGATGGCCTTGTGCAGGGGGACCTTCTGCCGCCGACGCCCCCCACCAGCTGAGCCCAGGCCTCAGCGGTGGCGATGGTCAGGATCGACTCGGTAGAACCCCGACGTCGATCCTGACCGTCAGCCGGCAGCAACAGCGGTGCGCCTTCGCGGATCTGAGCCCGCGCTTGTCCCAGCGGGAAAGGGCGTCGGCCGCACATCGATCTCATCCATGTGCTCGGTGTACTGGCGGTATTGCCGACGTGCGTCGCCGTACCGTCCGGACGCTTGAAGCAGTTCAACCAGATCGACATAAGTTGACTCGTCGTACGGGTCCTGTCGAAGCAAGGCAAGGAACGACCAGACAGCCAGGTCGACCTCCTCCGCCGCGCGGGCTGCGGCGCCTAGCGCCCGGAGTACAGAGGCGTGCAGCGCGGAGAGTTCCTCGCGCATGGGCTGTGCCCAGGACTCGAAGGTGTCCTCTGCGCAGAATGCGCCGGTGTACGCCGATACTGCGGCCTGCAACGACCCGAGAGCCTCGGAGTCTTGCCGACGCCATGATTCCAGCGCGGCGGTCGCCACCTCGATGTACCGCTCGACGTCTACGTCGACCACCGTCAGGTCCAGTCGGACAACGTTGCGGTCGGATACCACCGCCGGATTGCTGATGCGATCAGCGCGCGAGCCGTCCAGTACCGTTCGCAACACCGTGAGGACGACCGAGAGTCGATTGGACGCGAGGTGCGCGTCCTCGGGCCACAACAAGGAGTGCAACTCATCACGGGTGATCGGGCTCCCTCGCCGTGACAGCAGGATCTTGAGGACGTCGCGTGCCTTCTTCGACTGCCACTCCGTGGCGGCCACTACCGCACCTTCGCGGACCACCTGGAACTTGCCGAGAGCATCGATCTTCAGGGCCGGCGCGACTCTGGCCACGGCCAACCCATCAGCGATTCCAGTCCACTCCCTCCGGACCCCCAACTGGCGTAGCTTGTCCGCTTCATCCAGCGCCCCCGGCCTGTCGGCGCGCAGCATCGCTGCCAACAGGCGGGCGCGCGTCGCCCCAAGTACATTGCCGAGATCTGTCCAGATGGCGATGGCGTCCGCGAGTTGCCTTGCAGCTAGATCCGGACGTGCACACGCCAGAAGCTCCAACGCCTCTGCCAAACCTGCCTGATCTCGTCGGAGTCGGGCAGCCTCAGCCGCTCTGTCCGCATCGTTCTCCGCCCCCGCGGGCTCGCCTCGCAGCAGGGCGATCCAACCCTTCGCCAGAAGGGCTCCGACCTGGTTTGGCCCGCTATCGAGCGCAGCCACACACTCAGCCATCGCCGCCGCCGCTTCAAGGTCATCGGCTGCACGCACACGGGCCAGCCCGACTGAAGCGAGAGCCAGGACGTCTTGTTGACCGGCCGCCTGGGCGTGTCGCACTGCCTCCTCATAGGCGGCTCTTGCCTGTGCTACCTGACCTCGCAACCGGTAGATCAAACCTAGACCTGCCAACGGCCGGGCGACATCGTTGGAGTTCATCGCCTGGTAGGCGTCGCGAGACGCGCTGTACCGCCGAGACGCCTCGTCGTACTCGCTTCGCAGTACAAGGGCATCGCCGATCTCCTTGAGCACCCAAGGCCGGAAGATGACATAGCCCGACCGATCGATGAGATCGAGAGTCCTCTCGAGCTCGTCGATCGCATCACCTGCCAGTCCTTGTGCCGTGAGAAGTGCTCCATGGCCAATCCCGAGGCGAATCAGGCCCAGCAGATCACTCGACCGCTCGGCCGCGTCGAGGGCGACTCCATAGTGGCTCTCGGCTCTTCGCCAGTCACCTGCATTCGCCGCCACCTCACTCAGTACGGTGTGACTCGCGCTCGTCGCCCGCAAAGAGGCGGATTTGGAAGCCAGTTGAGTCGCTTGCTCGGCCAGCTCAAGGGCCTTGGCGTGCCTGCCGGTAACCGCACAGACTGTCGCCGTCCAGGCGGCATGGATCGTCTCATTCTGAAGATCCGCTGTATCAGTACGGGAGCGCGCCAGTACTCGGTCCGCCGCCCCGAATTCTCCCAGCAGGCACGCCGCCAGGCCGGCGCGCCAGGAAAGCCCAGGATCGATCGGACCGCTCGAGCTGGTCAGCTGGCCGAACTCCCAGGTGGCACCGTGCCAATCACCCGTGACCAGCCTGGCCATTGCGACCGCGGCCGCGACCTGCGGATCGCCCAGCAACTCCGACGCCCGATTGGCGACCGCTACCAGCAAGCGAGCCTCACCACCATCGACCAGGCGACCGGCTTCCCCCGCGAGCAGACGCCCGATGGCTACTCGATCTTCTCTTTCCATTGCGTCATGCAGTCCCGCTACAACGCCATAGAGCTCGGTCATGCGACACCCCCAAGAAATTCGTCGTCGATAGAACATTGCGATGTAGGCAGCGCGGTCTGTTCAGCAGGGCTGCAGGTAGATCGGCCGCATCATGGGCGGGCCTCATACACGATGTTGAACTGCGTCTCGGCAACCCGCCGAAAGCCTTTGAAGCCCGCGTCCAGCACCAACCTGCGGACAGCGCCCTCGCCGGCCTGTGCACCCAGCGAGTAGCCACCTTCCTGCGACAGTGCGTTCGGCACGCAGAGGAAGGATGAGAGTGAGTAGTACACCCGGCCGACGGCGTTCAAGTTGTCAGTGACGTTGTCGCCCGCGTACGGCTCGACGATCATCCAGGTGCCGTCCGGCGTCAGGGACTCGCGAATGTGGCGGGCCGCGCCGAGTGGGTCGCCCATGTCGTGGAGGCAGTCAAAGGTCGTGACCAGGTCAAATCCGAAGGCGCCCTCGCCGAAGTCCTGCGCGGATGCCACCTCGAACACGACCTGGTCCCCGAGACCGTTGACCACGGCGCGCTCGCGCGCCCGGTCGATTGACGGGCTATGACGATCGACGCCGGTGAAAACCGAGTCTGGAAAGGCCTGAGCCATCAGAACCGTCGACGCTCCGTGTCCGCACCCGACATCGGCGACCACCGCCCCTGTCTTCAGCTTTGCCACAACGCCTTCCAACGCAGGCAGCCAGGCGTCGATCAGGCTTCCGGAATACCAGGGCTTGAAGGCCCGCTCACAGCCGGAGAAGACATTGGCGTCGTGCTCGTGCCAGCCAACGCCGTCGCCGGTCCGGAATGCCTCGGTGATTCTGTCCTGGGCTCGCAAAGCACCAAGTGCGAGCTCGAAGGCCCCGGGTGCAAACACGGCTCCCTCCGGATCGGTGAGCGCGAACGCCTGCTCTTCGGTCAACCAGTACTGACCGGTCTCGGCGCCGTACTCGACATATCCTCCGGCGGCCTGCCCCCGGAGCCACTCCTCTACGTATCGCGGAGCCGTTCCAGTCTTTGTTGCCAACTCCTCAGGGCGCAGAGGACCGTCCTTCATGGCCCGGTACAACCCCAGGCGATCGCCAACCACAACATTTCCCGCGGCAACTGTCGCACCCAGATCGGCCACGAACCGGTCCAGGAACTGCGTCAGCCTGTTCTCATCCACCGCCATGGTCGTTTCCCTCCCTCTCCTGAGAGAGTTCTACGGCCAGACACCGTCACAGATCGTGAGTGAGAGCTACTCAGAATCGGTGGACGACTACTCAGATTTGGTGGCGGCGGCGACTACTCATCCCCTGATGGTCAGGAATCGAGCCATCCCCGAGCGCGCTCGACAGCATCCGAACGACTGTGAACGCCGAGCTTGGCCAGCACTGCCGCGACATGATTGCTAGCAGTGCGGACAGAAACCACCAGATGTTCCGCGATCTCGGCGTCGCTCAGGCCACGGCTCAGCAGTCCCAGCACCTCCAACTGGCGCGAGGTAAGGCCCGCGGGGTTCTCCCGAGACGCGTTCCCTCGACCACGTGGAATGGACGTGGCGCCATGTTCGCGCAGCAGCCGTCGGATGACCCGCGCCAGCGGTGCCGCGTCGATGGAGTAGAGCACGTCGAGTGCTTCCAGCAGGTCAGCTGGATCCGCGCTTTCCGTCAAGGCAAGGGCATACTCGTAGCGGTATCCTGCCGCACCCCAATAGTCGGCCGCCTCCCGCCAGCGCCCGTCGGTCAGCCAGTCGAAGGGACTGTCGGTCTCGGGCTTCGCGACCTCGTGACCGGCCTTTGCGAGCCAGTATCCAAGCTCGGGCCAGGGCCACCCAGTTCGAATCCCGCGCTGACGGGCCTCGGCATAGGGCGCCGCCGCTATGTCGACGACGGCTGCGGCGTCGCCACGTAGCCATGCCTCTTCGGCCGCCGCAGCCGCTGCGTGCCCGATCCAGAGCTGTTCGCCAATCCGATGACTGAGTTCCAGAGCCGAGGCCAGGTGCTCGGAAGCGTCTGGATGGCCGGTCCTGGCCTTGATGCGTCCCAGCGTGATAAGTGCCGGGCAGCGGAACAATGTCTGGGCACCCACGGTCTGCTCAGCAGATCGGGCGGCTTCGCTCCACATTCCTCGTGCGGTCTCGGTCACTGCCCGGAGGACGTGAAGCATGTCGAGCCAACCGAACTGCTCCGCTCGTTCCGCCAGATCTAGGCCGGCCGCGATGAACCGCTCCGCATCAGCCGCGCGAAACTGGTCGAGCAGGTTCCAGGCGATATTGACATAGATGCGGCAGGCATCCTCCGTCGCGCCTACATCGAGAGCTACCTGCAGCCCTTCCTCCAGGATCTGCATCGAGTCCGGCATACCCAGTTGCCACCGCGATGCGCCTAGATTTGTGAGCGCATGTGCCAAGGTTGCGGAGTCCTCGGTCAGCCTGGCCATGGCAACGGCCCGCTCGGCGACAGGCATCGCCTTGGTCGGGTTGTAGGCGAGTACGTCCAGCTGAGCTTGGTTGCTGAAGGCCCGAGCCAGCGATCGGGACGGGCCTTGCGGCTCCAGCACCTCGATCGCCTCGTCTGCCGCCTTTTCGGCTGCCAGCCGGTCCCCTCCCCACCATTGCATCCGGGAAAGCCAACGCAGCCCCTCACCGACGGCGAGATGATCCCCTAGCGATCTACGCAGGCCGATTGCTGCTTCTTGCGCGGCTATCGCCTCGTCGCTCGCGCCGATGGTGTACGACTCGATGGCGTACTCCTCCAGCAGCTGAGCCCGCTCGATCTGAGGGAACTCGTCGGCGTACAGGAGCGCCGCCTGGTAGTGCGCGATGGCCTCTCGATGCGCACCACCGCTGGCCGCGTCCAGGGCCGCGACTGGGGCGAAGCGGACGATCGCCCTGTGATCGCCGGCGGCCAATGCGTGGTGAACGATCCGCGCGATGTCGGTGCCGTCATGTCCGATCAGCGAGGTGAGAACGTTCTGGTTGAGTTCCACTCGACGTGCCGCTGGGATGGAATCCGCGATCGCCCGCCGGGTGAGCTCGTGCCGGAAGGACACTCGACGGGGCGTGACCTCGAGCAGACCAGCCTCTTCGGCATCCGCAAGTGCGCTGATGCCGCCAGCCACGATCTCGTCCAGCAGCCAACGGTCGATCACAGTCGGTACGACGGCGAGCTGCTGGATGGCGGACTGGACTTCACGGGATAGCCGTCTTAGCCGGTCCCATACCGAGTCCACCACGGTGCTTGGTACCCCCGTAGCACTGCCGGATGCGAGTACCTCGCTCACGAAGAACGGGTTGCCGACTGTCACGGCGAACACCTCCGCCGCATCCAGCGGACTGTTCGCCGTGAGTTCACGGACGCCGCCGGGTGTCAGACGACTGAGAGGCAACCGCCGGCAAACGTCGCTGCCCGCCGTCACCCCCAGGAAGTGTTGCAGGGAACGGCCGATGGACAGCTCGTCATCGCGATAGGTGAGCATGAGTACCACTGGTAGCAGTTCGATGCGCCGCACCAGGTATCGCAAAACGTCCAGTGTTGCTTCATCGGCCCAATGGATGTCTTCTATAGCGAGCAAGGTTGGACGATGACTGGTTCGAAGCTCAGACAACAGCGCGGTCAGCAGCCGGTCCCGATCGGTGCCGGTCTCCAGCACAGCGGCCAGACCTGAGCTCACCTTGCAGGCCAGATCGCGGAACGGACCGAGAGTCCGCGCAGTCAGCAGATCGTCGCAGTGACCAACCAGTGTTCGCCCCGCTGCGGGCATCCACGCACACGCCGCTTCCACCAACCGGGACTTGCCGATCCCAGCCTCACCCGAGACGAGCACCACGCATCCCTGGCCGGTCGTGGCGAGGCGAACCGCAGCAGTGAGCTCAGCAAGCTCACCATCACGCTCGATGATCCGGCGTTCCACCTGCCGATAGTCTCACGCCGTCATCGCAGGCTGTGCGCTTATCGCTCGGCACCGCCAGTTGTTTCGTCTGCGCCTTCTCTGGTACTGCCAGATCCAAGTAGCTTCAGCGCGCGTCGCCGAAGCTGTTCGTCCCCGGTCTCTTTGGCGACCGCGTACGCACGGCGCGCGTGCTTTGCCAGCTCTTCGAAGTCACCCAGCTCACCGTGAGCGGCCGCGATCATCACGTGTGCATGCCCGTACAGGCCCTGATACCCGATGCTGTCGGCAAGCATCAACGCCTGCCTGGCATAGTCGAGGGACAGGTCGTGCGCTCCGAGGGCGAGATGTGCAGCGGAAAGGCCGAGCATTGCCTCAGTCTCCGGCATCCTCGCCCCGGTCTGGACCGCAAGACTCAAAGCCTGGTTGTGGTTGTCAACAGCCTCGACGTGCCGGCCAAGATCCGTCTGGACAGTCGCGAGTCGGTTGAGCACACAGGCCTCGGTCACGCGGTCTCCGGTTTCCTGGACGAGTTCGTACCCTCGCTCGGCCTCTTTGAGCCCGTCCTCAGCAAACCCGGATTGGCTGCGCACAATGGCGAGGGCGGCGAGAGTCATTGCCTGCCCATTCAGGTTGCCGATCGTGCGATAGTGCCCGAGTGCACGATCCAGTGCGTTGACAGCATGGTCGTCCTCAGCGCGGCGTCCGAACATGATTCCCAGCTGCTCTAGAGTGGCGCCCCTTCCGTAGTCAGACTCGTGCTGCAGGATGAGAGCTCGCCAGAGGTGGCGGCTGGCCTCCCCGAGCCGGCCGGCCGCAAGGTGAACCTGGGCGAGATTTTCCCGATTGACCGCCTCGCCGCGTTTGGAGCCTGCGCGGCGATTCATGAGCAGGGCCTGCTCATGAAGGTCCGAGGCGGTCTCGATCTCGCCGATCTCGAAGTGCAGGACGCCGAGATTGCCGAGAGCGTTGGCGCAACCCTCATCCCACCCAGCTGTCTCACACAGCCTGAGGGCTTGGCTTTGATGCTCCATCGCTTCCGTGTGCTGGTTGAGGCACAGCCTGACCATGCCCAGGCTGAACTCGGCGGCAGCCTGGGCGCGGAGGTCACCACCTGCTTCGGCAGCAACCCGACCGGCATTTGCGACAGTTAGCCAGTCGACGCTGTGCCGACGCAGCCAGAAGTATCCGCGGAGTGAGTCCGCAAGCATCCAGGCTGTGGCCCGATTCTCGCCGGAGCTGGAATCGGTTGCGATCGCCACCAGGTTCAGCCGCTCCGCTTCCAGCCACGCGAGCGCTGACCCGGGATCGTGGTGGCGTTCCTGCGATCGGCTGTCTGACAGGATCCGAAGCAGCTGCGGGCAAAGTATCCGGGTCGCCTCATCCGCCATCTCGAGCATCCAACGTTCATATCGCCGGCGCGCCATCTCGCGTTCGGACGCGTCATGGCTCAACTGGGCTTGCTCGCGCGCATAGAGCCGGAGCAGGTCATGAAACGCGAATCTGTCTGGCTCCGGCTCGTCGAGCAGATGGGCGCCGACCAGGCGGTTCAGGCTCGTCCTGGCCACAGAGAACGGAACTCCGGCTAGTGCCGCGCCCGCAGCGACATCGAATCCTGGCCCCGGCACCAGACCAAGCAGGCTGAACATCCGGCGGGCCTCCGGCTCGAGTGCGCCGTACGATTGGGCGAACACCACGCGGACAGTCGACTGATCCTCGTCACCTATGACCAGCGCATCCAATTCCCCGGCGCGCAGATCCCTGACTTGGTCGGCGAGCCGACGCCGCGGACGACGGATCAGATTCGCTCCCGTGACCTGCAGCGCCAGCGGAAGACGGGCACAGAGACTCACCAGCTCAGCCACCGCGTCAGGTTCGGCATCGACACGGCTCTTGCCCACTACGCGGGTCAGGAGTGCCCTGGCCTCCCCCGCATCGAGAACGTCCAAGCGGAACAGCCGGGCGCCATCTCGCGCGACGAGCCCGTCCAGCCGACCCCGGCCAGTTACGAGGACAAGACATCCCGGCGTGGCCGGCAGCAAAGGTCTTACCTGCCCTGCGTCGTAAGCGTTGTCGAGAAGGATCAGAATCCGCTTGCCTGAAACCAATGATCGGTAGAGCGCGGCGGCCTGTTCCAGATCGACGGGGATCCGTTCGGGCGGCACGCCAAGAGCACTGAGGAACCCGGCCAAGGCCTCGATCGGACGCAGCCGCGACGAAGGCCCGTAACCTCGTAGGTCGACGTACAACTGACCAGCTGGGAACTGCTCCTTGATCTGATGTGCCCAGTGCAAGGCGAAGGCCGTCTTGCCGACGCCGGCCGTGCCGCTGACGACAGCCAGCGCCATCGTGGTCGACATACCTGCAACAAGATCATCAAGGCGCTCAAGATCCCTTCGGCGTCCAACGAAGGTGGTGGGCGGCGCCGGCAGTTGGGCCGCGATCACAGTTGAGGTACCCAGCCGCGGCTGGCCGGCCGGATGGTTGCCGACCGGGATCACCAGGTCCTGCGGAGCGGACCCCGCGAGTACCTGACGGTGTAGCTCCTGCAGAGTCGGGCTCGGCTCGATACCCAGCTGTCCGATCAAACACGCCCGCAGATCGCGATACGTGGCCAAAGCATCCGCCTGCCGATCCAGCGCGTAGAGCGTGGCGACCAGAAGGCCCCACAGTCGCTCACGCAACGGCTGACTTCGAATCTGGGCCCTGAGCTCGACAACCAGACCAGCGCGGGCCCCGTGCGCGAGGTCCGCCTCAATCTTCTGCTCCAATGCAGAAACCCGACGCTCCTCCAGCTGAGCAATCTCCTCGTGACATCCGGATAGGTCCAGTCCATCGAGAACAGGGCCCCTCCAGCATGCAAGGGCATCGGCAAGCAACTGCGTGCGATGTTCGGCATCAGCGGAGCCGACTGCCGACTGGAAGAGCTCCTCGAACGCCAACAAGTCGAGTTGTCCCGAGTCGACTCGGAGGGTGTACCCGGGAGCGCGGGTGGACAACGGATGCCCGGCCTCCAGGCCGCGCTCGGAAGGGAGGACTCTCCTCAGTTGTGAGATACAGCCCTGCAGCAAACTTCTGGCGGTCGTCGGAGGGTGTGGGCCCCACAGGTACTCGACGAGCCGGTCTGTCGAAACAACCCTGTTCGCGTTGAGCAGCAGGATCGCGAGCAGGGCCTTCTGCTGGGGGCCACCGACAGATAGGAGGCTCTCGCCATGCCATACCTCAAGCGGACCCAGCACGCAGTACCGCACTCTCGTGGCCGGTGCCAACTCCGCGGCAACTGGTTGCACAAGCGCCAACCGTCCTATCCCCTCTGCGGTACTCATCGCTCCCCCAGTTGCCTTGTCCGTGCGAGCCCTGCCGCGCGCGCCTGAAACTAATTTCGCCAGCAACTGCTTCAAGTGCCCTGTGAGTGCCCTGAGGCCGAGCTCACAGCAGAGTCGGGGACGGCATGGAGCTGGCGACGGGAAGTGCTCCCAGAACTTCCCCAGAATCCCTCGATGAGGCCCGTGCACACTCCACCTATCGGCGACTCTCAGAGGAGCAGCATGTACACAAGTCGAATGGCCGGCGTCGTCGCCGGAGCTCTGTTGGTTTCTCCTGCCCTGGTGGCGGTGTCGGGGTCCCCCGCTTACGCAGCCACCAGCGCGACCATCGTGAACAGAGTTCTGACATTCACCGCCCAGCCGGGCAAGGTCAACCAGCTGACGCTGGACCAGCAAGCAAGCGTCTTGATCGTCCGGGATGCCGCCGACACCATCGCGCCGCCATCAGGTTGCGCAGCGCTCAACGCCAGTGCGATCAGTTGCCCGCTCACGTCTTTTGACACGGTCGAGGTCGATGCCGGTGACCTCGGCGACCTGGTCACGTCAGACTTCCTGGGACCGGCACGACTTACCGGCGGCGACGGAAACGATGGGCTGACGGCCACGGGCGGCCCGGTCACGCTACTGGGCGGACAGGGCAATGACACTCTCCGCGGCGGTCCGCAGGACGATCTGCTCGACGGTGGTCCAGGACCGGATGGGTTCTACGGTGGCGGTGGCGCCGACACCGTCGACTACTCCAGCCGGGTAGGACGCGTGTTCGTCGACATCGACGGTCAGGTCAACGACGACGGCGAAGTGGGCGAGCGGGACACGATCATGACTGACGTCGAGGGCGTCCATGGCGGCCACGGTGTTGACCAGCTCACCGGGAACAGCGGTCCGAATCGGCTCGAGGGCGGACCAGGCGGTGACTATCTCTACGGTGGTGGCGGAAACGACCATCTGGTCGGCACCGACTCCGCTGATATCCAAAAGGGCCAGCCAATCGTCGACGGCGACGACGTCCTGCACGGTGGGGACGGCGACGACGTGCTGGCTGGCGCTGCCGGAAACGACTACCTGGAAGGCGATGCCGGCGAGGACAGCTTGCATGGCGACAAGGGCGACGACACCCTGTACGGCGGGCCTGGTCCATCGGCAACGGACACCGACGAGGACTTTCTCGACGGAGGACCCGGCGTCAACGCAGCCTCCTACATTTTCCGTACCCAAGGTGTCGGCATCATCCTCGGGTGTCCGATCACAAAGCCTGCGAACAGCGAGGACTGCCTTCGGGATTTCGAGTTCTTGACCGGCGGCTCCGGTGATGACCTGATCGTCGCCAAGGAGCACTTCCTCCGGCACACGCTGTCCGGCGGTCCCGGCAATGACACCCTGGACATCAAGGATGGTCGGCAGGCCGACCTCGCGAATGGCGGACCTGGCGACGACCACTGCGAGATCGATATCTTCACCAGCCCGTCGACGATCACCCGGGAGCCGAACGCATCCTGTGAGCACCTCTGACCGGGTGACGGCTTGGCTCAACCCGTTCGGCGAAGATCGCGGTCGTTGGCGACCGGGACCACTAGGTCGCCTGGGTGTGTGCCTGCCAGGACCTGGCGGTGCAACTCTCGGAGGGTTGAGCTCGGTTCGATTCCGAGTTGGTCGACCAGGGAATCACGCAGTTCGAGGAAGGTTGCCAGAGCCTCCGCCTGCCGATCGAGGCCGTACAGAGCTGCGATCAGCAGGGCCCACAGGCGCTCGCGTAACGGATGGCTGCGCACCTCGGCCTTGAGCTCGACGACCAGGCCGGCATGGGCACAGAGCGAAAGGTCGATCGCTATCCGCTCCTCCAGGGCTGCGGATCGGCGTTCCTCCAGTTCCGCGATCTCATCTGAGCAGCCGGGGAGATCTTGCCCATCGAGTACCGGTCCACTCCAATATCCGACGGCAGCCGCCAGCAGCCGCGCACGACGCTCGGCATCGGCGACGTCGGCTGCTGCCTTAGCCAGGCGCTCGAATCGCAGCAGATCCAACTCATCAGCGGCGACGTTGAGTACGTAGCCAGGCGCGCGGGTTACCAACGGCTGCTCGCCCGCCGATGCCTCCGCAGAAGGAAGGACCCGCCGGAGCTGCGAGATGCAACCCTGCAGCAAGGTCCTCGCGGTCTGCGGCGCATGCGGCCCCCACAGGTACTCAATCAGCCGGTCGGTCGCGACGACTCGATTGGCGTTGAGCAGCAAGACCGCGAGCAGCGCCCTCTGCTGTGGCCCTCCGACATCCAGCAGCCGCTCGCCCTGCCAGACCTCAAGCGGCCCGAGAACGCGATATCGCGGTCCGTCGGCCGCGGGCGGGTCCGTAAGTCGTAGTTGCCGCCCAGGTTCGTGCGCGATTGTCATGAGTCCCCCAAATGTGCTGTGGCCGCGTGATCTCGCCACGCGGTGTGACTACAGACCATTGCTCCAACGACCGCTTCAAGTGGAGTGTGGTTGGCCTGAGCGTCCTTCACCAGCCTCAGCGCAACCACAGGTTGTCCAAAGGGGCCCATGACACAACATGTCTCAGTTCCGCGACTCGAAGAGGAGAACCAGACGTGTCGAACGTAGTACAGGTGTTCCGAGCGAAGATCGACCCGGCGAATGTGGCCCAGCTCCTTCAGCTACGGCCAGCGGCCATCGCTCAAGCTCAAGCTGCCTGCCAGGCACTGCTACGAGCGGAGTTGGTACAGCTCGAGGACAATGTCTGGTTGGACATCTTGACCTGGAGCGATCCAGCTGGACCAGAGCAGCTGATGAAGCACGCAACCCAGCTACCACTGCTTGGGGAGATGCATGCCCTGGTCGGTGAAGTCTTGGCAGTGGAGTCCGGCGAACTGGCACACTCCACCCAGCTTTGACTCCATTCACAGTCACCCTCGTCCGCTGGCCGGGCGTGGGTGGCTGGGTGTTTGCCCCCATACCGGTCGAGTACGCGCCGGAAGCAACCGGTCCGTTCGGCCGGGTTCCGGTATTCGCCACGGTAGACGGGCTCACGTGGGCGACCAGTGTTTGGCGAGACAAGAGTGCCGGCTGGCTACTGGCAATACCAAGCCGGGTCCGGGCAGGAAAGGATCACGGCGATCTCGTCAGCATCGCACTCGAGATCGATCACACGCGGCTATAGCCGGCAATTGCATGGTTCGTGCCTCGAAATGGCTTCCCAGAACTTCCCCAGTGCGGGGTGAGACGTTAAGAGATGTATGCCCGCTTTCAAGGAGGCTGACGTCCCGATGTCCAAGCTCATCCGCTCCTGCATACTCGCCACCGTCCTGGCACTGGTGTGCGCTGTCCTGACCACGGCACTACCCGCATCCGCCGCGACGACGCTGCCCGCACCGACGAACTTCCGGGTGACCAGTGTTGCCACCGACCGCGCGACTCTCGCCTGGGATCCCGCCGCCACCACCGTCCTCGTCGGCTACGACGTGCGACTGAACGCACAACACCAGTCGCACAACACCGGCTCCCGAACCTCACAGACCTTTACCGACCTACGCGCCGGCACCACCTACACCGCGACCCTGTCCGTCCTCAACACCACCGGCCCCAAAGCCCCCGACATCCAGCTCACCTTCACCACCGTAAGCATCCCCGGACCAGCACCCGCCGCGCCGGCCAACCTCCGGCCCGTGTACTCCGGCAACGTGCTACACAGCATCGCCTGGGACCCCAGCACCCACACGCAACCGGTCGCGTACAAGGTGTACACATCAGTCACGGTGTACAACTCGATCACCGGCCTGCTGGACTACACAATGACGCCCAGCCTCCGGATCTGGGACCTGGTCTTCTCGACCTGCATTGTCGACCCCGGCAGCACCCACACCATCACAGTCGTCGCCTACGACGCCAACGGCCGCCATTCCGCCGACAGCGCACCCCTGACCGTCGCCATCCCCGTGGACCCGATCCCATAGCCAGAACCCTCAGGCGGCTTGCACTCCACCCGAACTCTCACTCCGTATCACTGGTGGCCAAGTCGGTGCAGCCGCCCCCGCCTGCGGCAGGGGCGGCTCGCCGAGTACGGAGAGGCACCAGAGGAGAGGAACACATGAGCAAGCTGACCATCGATCAACTGCGCGAGAGAGTGCACGGGGTGGTCGTCACCGCCGACGATTCGTCCTACGACGAAGCGCGCAGTGTGCACAACGCGATGATCGACAAGCGGCCGAAAGCGGTGGTGCAGTGCGCCAATGCGGGCGATGTGATCGCCACCGTGGACTTCGCTCGCGAGAACGGGCTCGATCTCGCCGTCCGCGGCGGCAAGCACAGCGTGCCCGGGTTCGGGACGACCGACGGCGGGGTGGTCGCCGACCTGTCGTCGATGCGAGGCGTCCGGGTCGATCCGGTACGACGTACGGCTCGAGTCGAAGGCGGGGCGACCTGGGGCGACTTCAACGCCGCGACGTATCCCTTCGGCCTGGCGACGACCGGCGGCATCGTCTCCACCACCGGAGTGGGTGGCCTGACGCTGGGAGGCGGTATCGGCTACCTGGCCCGAGGGCTCGGGCTGTCCTGCGACAATCTGATCTCGGCGGACGTCGTCACCGCCGACGGCAGCCTGCGAGTCGCCAGCGAGGACGAGAACCCGGATCTGTTCTGGGCTTTGCGAGGTGGCGGCGGCAACTTCGGGGCGGTCACCTCGTTCGAGTTCAAGCTCAGCCCGGTGAAGGACATCTACGGCGGGCCGATGCTGTTCGAGGCGGACCGGGCCGATGATGTCCTGCGGGCGTTCGCCGAGTACATGAAGGATGCACCGGAGCAACTCGGCGCGTTCCCGGCCTTCCAGTTGGCCCCGCCCCTGCCCTTCATCCCGGCGGACCGGCACGGCGATCCGTTCATTCTGATCGTCGCGTGCTGGGCCGGCCCGCTGGAGGAGGGCCCACAGGCGCTGAAACCGTTCCGCGACGCGGCGCCCGTGGTGGCCGAGGCCGTCGGACCGATGCCGTACCCAGCGCTCAACAGTGCTTTCGACGGGCTCGTCGGACCCGGGCTGCAGCACTACTGGAAGGCCAACTTCGTCGAGAACCTCACCGACGACGCGATCGCGGCGCACGTGGCACACGGGCCGAAGCTGCCTGCGCTCAACTCGACGATGCACATCTACCCGATCAACGGGGCGTGCCACCGGGTGGCGCCGGAGGACACCGCTTTCGCGTACCGGAATGCGTCGTTCGCGACGGTGATCGCCGGCATGTGGCCGGATCCGGCCGACAACGACAAGGCGATCAAGTGGGTGCGGGACTACTACCAGGCGACCGCGCCGCACTCGGAGGACGGCGGGTACGTCAACTTCATGTCCGACGACGACAAGGACCGGGTCCGGGTGAACTACAAGGGCAACTATGAGCGCCTGGTCCGAGCGAAGCGCGCCTTTGATCCGGACAACTTGTTCCATCTCAACCAGAACATCAAGCCGTAACTCGCCATACCGCTGCCGGTTGGTCTTACGGGCCGGCAGCGGTGTTATGGCACCATCGTCGCCATGGGCCGGAGAATCCTCGAACGTGAGCACGAGTTGGCGCAGCTGTCTGCTGCGGCTCGTGCGGCGGCTGCGGGGGATGGTTCTGTCGTGCTCTTGTCCGGCGAGGCGGGAATCGGTAAGTCGAGTGTTGTGCAGGCGATCCGCAGCCGCCTGCCGGCCGAAGGGCGCATGCTGCTGGGGCATTGCGACGACCTTGCTACTGCGCGGGTTCTGGGTCCCTTCCGCGATCTCATCGGAAGTGTCGGGCCAGACCTCACGGCTGCGCTCACCGACGGCGTGGATCGCGACATGATTCTGGCCGCCGTCCGGTCGGAGCTGGACTGGACCGGCCATCCGACGGTGCTGGCCATCGAGGATGTTCAGTGGGCGGACGATGCGACCCTTGACGTGTTGCGTTATCTGATCCGCCGGATGGCGAACCTGCCTGCCCTGCTCTTGTTGACGTACCGCGATGACGAGTTGCATCGTGAGCATCCGATGACCCAGTTGCTGGGCGTCGCGGCCGTCTCGGAGCGAGTCCACCGGATGCCTCTTCGGCGGCTCTCGTCGACGGCGGTCAGTGAGCTGAGCGCCGGCCGGGATGTCGACGCGGAGGAGATCTTCGCGGTCACCGGGGGCAACCCGTTCTTCGTCAATGAGGTGCTGGCAACACAGGACGGCGCAGGGGTTCCCCGCACGGTAGTTGACGCAGTACTCGCTCGGCTGCGTGGCCTTGACCGTGCCACCCAGGATGCAGTGGAGCAGCTCAGCGTGGTGCCGTCGGCGATCGATCGGTGGCTACTGGACGCCCTCCTGCCGGGAAGCCTGAGTGCGTTGGTCAGTGCGGAGGAGCGTGGCCTGCTGACCGTCGCGGCGAACCGCGTCGTCTTCCGCCACGAACTCACCCGCCGTGCCATCGCTGATGCCCTTCCGCTGGTACGACGGGCCGAACTCAATCAGCGGGTGCTCGCAGCACTCGTTGAACATGAAGGTGCTGACACCTCCCAGATCGTCCACCACGCCACCGAGGCCGGCGACCCGGACGCGATCACGCGGTTCGCCCCGTTGGCCGCCCGTGCCGCCACGGAAGGGCGGGCGCATCGCGAGGCCGCCGCTCACTACCGGCTGGTGCTGGAACAACGCGAGTCGTTCCCACTACCGGAACAGGCAGATCTGCACGAGCGGTCGGCGATCGAGTGCTACCTCACCGGTGACATGGCGAGTGCTGTTGCGGATCAGCGGCAGGCGGTGGCCATTCGCCGTACCCTCGGCGACCCCGTGGAACTCGGCGCGTGTCTGCCCCGGCTGTCGCGATATCTCTGGCTCGCCGGTGATCGTGCAGGCGCGGATGCAACGGCAGAAGAGGCAGTCGCGGTGCTTGCCCGGACCGACGCTCGGCGACTGCTCGCGATGGCACACAGCGGCGTTTCGTACCTACACATGCTCGCAGATCGCGGCCCTGAGGCCGTCGAAGCAGCCGAGCGGGCCATCCTGCTGGCGCGGGAGACTGGTGACACAGCCGTACTCAGCCACGCCCTGACCAACCAGGGAGCGGCGAAATGGCAGATCCGTGACCCTGGTGCCCGGGCTACCTCGCTCGAAAGCATCAGCGTCGCCCTGGCCGCCGATGAGACAGAGCATGCGCTTCGCGCCTATACGAACTTCGTCGACACCCTGCTCAATGACTACAGCCTCAAAGAGGCTTCGACGTATCTCTCAGAGGCCATCGAGCTCGCCGAGCAGTCCGAGCAGCTGATCTTCGTAAACTACTTCCAGGTCCTGCAAGCGATGGTCATCGCCGCGGCAGGCCGCTGGGACGAAGCAATCCGCACTGTTGAGCGAGGGCTTGAGCCGGCCGGACCGCTCAGAAGCGACGGGCTGGCTGTGATCGGGCGGGCGATGGTCCGCTCCGGACAGGACGCCACGACAGTACTGGATGAGGCATCACTGCTCACTGCCCAGCAGGACGAGCCGCAGCGAACTGTCGTCGTCGCAGCGGTGCTGTGTGAGGCGGCTTGGTTGCGGGGTGACCTCAAGACTGTTCACCGGATCGCGCGACCCATGTACGACGAGATCTGCCGCCGGCGTAGTCGGCGGCTGTCAGGCGAGTTCGCCTACTGGCTGGCTAAAGTGGGTGACCCGGTCACGCCGCTCCACCCGGATGATCCCTACGCGTTGCAGGCTGTCGGCCGTTGGCAGGAAGCAGCCGAGATCTGGAGAGAGGCCGGCTACCCGTACGAGCACGCTGCCGCTCTGGCCGAGAGCCCTGAGACGTCGGACCAGCTGGAGGCGCTGGCGCAGCTGGACGCGATCGATGCGCGACCGCTGGCCCGCCTGGTCCGGGCCAGGCTTCGCGCCGCGGGCGTCACCAGCATCCCTCGCGGACCTCTGGCGGAGAGCCGGCAGAACGAAGCCGGCCTGACCCGGCGTCAGTTCGAGGTACTGCGGCTGGTCGCCGATGGGCTCTCGGACAACGAGATCGCCGAACGCCTCGTCATCTCGGTCCGGACGGCCAGCAACCACGTCGCCGCGATCCTGGACAAGCTCCGCGTCAACAAACGCCAGGATGCGGCGGCTCGCGCCCAGCAGTTCTTCGAGCCGCCGCCCTCCTCCTGACCGAACTTCTGCTGCTACGAGTCCTCGACCGGACGGCCGTAGGTGATTGCCTCCACCAGCTCTCGTGGCGCCTTCGCCGCGAGCTCGGCGTCGGGCTGGGCGCCGAGCGCGTTGTTGACGGTCGCGTACGCGATCCGGGCCGCCACGAACGCGGTGATCGCGAAGATCTGCGGATCGGTCAACCCGGCATCCCGCAACTGCTGAACGTCAGCGGCGCTGGTGCCGTTGGGGTCGCGGGCCACCTTCCGCGCCCACTCGGCCATCGCTCGTTCGGTGTCGGACAGCGGGCCGTCATCGCCCAGGACCACGCTGACGGCAGTGGCCACGTCGGTCGCGGCGGCCAGTTTGGATCCCCAGCTCAGCGTGCAGTACGAGTCGTGGGACGCCGACGTACAGGCAGCGATGAGAATGCCACGCTCGCGGTAGCTGAACCGGTGCGGCGCATTGATCACCCGCAGCAGATCGAACAGCGCGACGAGGGCGCTGGGCTGATGTGCCCACAGCCTTGTGACGTTCATGATGAAGCCGGGTTCGGTCAGGTCGTCGTCAAGAAACTGCCGCCGCTCCTCCGTTGGCTCCGGCTCGGCAAGAAACCCTGCGCCGCTCATTTCGCCTCCTGCACGGGCTTGGTCGCGAGATAGCCGACCAGTGGCAGCAGCGCGCGCAAGGGCAGGCCGCTGCGAAGCTGTTCACGAGCCTGCTGCTCCGCCGACTCAATGAAGGCTGCCTCGCCGACGTGCTGGATCGCCTCGTACGCCGGTCCGGTGGACGCCAGCGCCCGCGCATACGTCTCGGGATCGGCGAACTCCCATGCCATCCGGATATCGATGCGCTGGATGTCGGTGAACCCCACTCGTGCCAACAGGTCTTCCCCGGAGCCTGGCCGCCCGAGCTGCATCGCAGCCTGGTTGTCGACCTTCTCCTGAGCTGCAAGCCGAAACGGCGCCATCGCCCAGGCACCGGGCGCCTTCTTGAGATGTCCCCAGGCAGTGAGTCCCAGGCGGCCTCCCGGAGTCAGCACGCGATACGCCTCGGCCAGCGCCGTCGGCGTGGTCGCCCAGATCCCCGGAAGCTGGTCACCACGTCGAAACTGGCGTCGCCCCACGGCAACGCGTTCATGTCCCCGACCTTCAGATCGGCCTCCGGGCTGCGATCCCGGGCAACCGCGATGAGCCGATGTGACGCATCGATACCCGCGCAACGCGCGCCCTGAAGTGTCGCAAGCTCGACCGCCAAACCCGACGCACAGGCGACATCGAGCAGCCGGACACCCTCCCCAACACCCAGCCAGTGCTGGATGACGCTGTATTCGCGGCAATTGTTGGGCTCACTCAGCGTGGCGAAGTCGACAGCCCTACGCCCCCAGCCCTCGTCAACGATCTCCCAATCCACAGCCATCTGTGCAACCTCCCTTGAAGTAGTTACTTTCAAGGGAATTTGTACGACGGGTGGCGACTACCGATCCTGAGCAACCGCTACTCAGATGTCCGGCCGGATTGCTCAGATCGCGGTCACTGACCGATTGTCCAATCAAGCTTCGGGCGGCGGTCAGGGAGCCTCGTCTTACCGATACCCGCTTCACCTGACACATGGATTACACACCCGTGGCCATTTGCGGCCTTACGCGCAGCCTGGGCAATCTCGGCGGGTTCTCGCTCCCGTTCGAGTACCGGCCCGTCCATCCGACTACCACCGGTGCAGATGCGGGCGAAGGTCTGCGAAGCTGTCGTCCAGGAAGTAGGGGACAACAGCTCGCCCGGGTGGGCTGATTCGATCCAGAGCCGCCAGCTCGTCGGCAGACAGCTCCAGTGTGACTGCGCCGAGTTGATCCGTGAGCTGGTCGGAATCTCGGGCACCGATGACGACGCTGCTCACCGCAGGCTGTGCAAGAAGCCAGGCCAGGCAGAGCTGAGCCGGAGTACATCCACGGTCCTTGGCGATCCTGACAACACCATCGACCACGTCGTCCGCTGCCGTTGTGAAGTGCTTGCTCGCCCAGTCGGAATCCTTGTCATCGGCGAATCGCGTCTGCTGTGGAGCGGACGGGTCCCTGTACTTCCCGGTGAGCACGCCGCCTGCGAGTGGGGACCATACGGTGATCCCGAGTCCGTAGGTCTGGGCCATCGGCAGGAGTTCGCGTTCGACGCGGCGATCCAGCAACGAGTACGCCGTCTGCTCCACCACCGTGCGAGCCAGCTGGTGTTCCTTCGATGCCCAGAGGGATTCCATCAGCTGCCATGCGGCGAACCCACTGGTCCCGACGTAGCGGATCTTGCCGGTACTGACGAGATCGTCAAGGGCGCGGAGGGTTTCATCAATGGGCACCAGCGTGGTCGGGCGATGCACGTAGTACACGTCAAGGTGATCCACGCCGAGACGACGCAGCGACAGCTCGACCTGCTGGATGATGTGCCGGCGGGAACTCCCCTCATCGTTAGGGTCATCGCCGACCCGCGCATGGAACTTGCTCGCCAGCACCAGCCGATCCCGTCGCCCGTTGCGGCGCAATGCCTCGCCGAGCGCTTGCTCGCTCTCCCCCATGCCATACACATTCGCCGTATCCAGACAGTTGACGCCGCTGTCGAGTGCCTGGTCTACCAGGTTGGCAGCCTCGTCCGACGATGTCGTCGTTCCGAAGAGCATGCTGCCCAGCGTCACAGCACTGACCTGTACGCCGGTACGGCCCAGCGGGCGGTACTTCATCATCGCTTCTCCAAGATCATCACGTACTACCGCCGGGCCGGTCCTGTGCTCTCACGCACAATCAGGCGGACAGGCAGCACTTCGTGGGACGGTGACCGGCTGCGCTCCGGTCGCTCGATTTGTTCCATCAACAAGCGCGCTGCAAGAGCGCCCTTGTCCTGGTAGGGCTGCTGAATGGTTGTAAGGAAAGGACGTGCCTGGGGCGCGTCGTCGAATCCGATGACGGAGATATCCGTGGGCACAATGACCCCAGCCGACTGAAGCGTCTCGACGATGCCCAGTGCGATCTCATCACTGAGACACGCAATCGCAGACGGCGGCAGAGGGAGGGCCAGCAGAAGGCCAGCTGCTCGGCGACCATGCTCGCGGCCGTTGACGGGACACGACACCGTGACCGGAGCTGCGAAGCCTGCCGACTCGACCGCCTGCCGCCAACCAGCCAGGCGTTCGCGAGCTACGAAGCTGCTACTGAGTGCCGAATCCTCGACGATTGCAGACTCACCTGGCCCCGCGGCGACAGTGACGACGGCCAGGCGTTGATGCCCCAAGCCGATGAGGTGCTTGGCTGCTGCCTCCGCCCCAGCCCGGTCTGCGACGTTGACACAATCGGCCCCGGATTCAGGACGCTGGTCGACCAGGACTCGGGGCATGTCACGTTCACGGGCGATCTTCAGGGCAGGCGAATTATCGTCGACCGAGTAGATGATCACGCCGTCCATGACAGCTTGTGCAATCGGGCTCGGAGGTCCGGAGCGCGGGGCGGAGACGATAGTTATCGCGTACCCGGCAAGCTCGGCTTCGGCGGCGATCCCGGCCAGGAACCGTGCAGACACCGGGTCGCTGAAAGCGTAGGTGAGGCTGTCTGTGAACAGCACACCGAGAGTTCGGGTCTTTCCGGTCCGCAGGGATGCCGCGGCAAGGCTCGGGCCGGAGAACCCGACCTCGGCCGCGGCGCTCAGGATGCGGTCGCGAAGGTCTGCCGACAGTTGATCCGGGCGCGAGAAGGCGTTCGAGACCGTGGTGCGGCTGACCCCAAGCTGACGCGCAAGGGTCATCAAGGTAGGTCTGGACAACAGGTACTCCTCCTTCGAAATGAAGGGTACTGTCTTCTTCTTGATCGATCAAGAAGAAGCGAAAGGCTCGATTGATGCACGAGATGAGCAGTGAAGAGATCCGGGCGTTCCTGACGACCTCCCCCCGGACCTTGAAGGTCGCTACGGTCCGAACCGACGGAACCCCACATGTCGCACCTGTCTGGTTCGTCCTCGACGGCGACGACATCGTCTTCAGTACGCCGTCGCGCAGCGTCAAAGCTCGCAACCTCCGGGCGAACCAACGGGTCTGCATCTGCGTGGACGACGAGCAACCACCGTTCGGCTTCATCAGCGCAACCGGCTCCGCGACGTTGCACCTGCGGCCCGACGACCTGGTCCACTGGACCACCCGCATCGCCAGGCGCTACCTCGGCGACCAAGCAGCGCCAGCCGCCGGCAAGCTGTACGCAGAGATCGACGACCTCCTCGTCCGAATCCGCGTCACCGCCATGGTGGCACGAGCCGGAATAGCGGACTGAGTCCGAGCAGACGACCCCGTTCCCACCAGTTGTCCAGCGGGGCGTGGCGTGATTGGTGCCTGGCGCGCCGACCGGCCGCCTGGAAGGATGAGAATGAAGAAGAACAAGCTTCTGCTGATCGGTGGGATGGTGCTCGCGCTGCACCTCGCCGGCACCGCGCTCACCGCACAGGCCGCTCCTGTGCTCCGGGTCTTCGTCGACACGGCGGGTGTGCTCCAGGTGCGGGCTCAGCCTGGCGGCGACAACGAGATCACCGTCGTACCCAGCCCAGGCCAGCTAACCCACGTAATTGTCGGAGACGACGCCTCGACGGTCGTCACCGAGGCTCCGTGCGAGAAGCTCCCGGGTAACCGGGTCGCCTGTCCGCTGTCCAAGATCAAGCAGATCTTTGTGGACACCGACGACGGCAACGACACGATTACACACAACGGTGTTGGCCGACCGGCCCGACTCCTGGCTGGGCGGGGCGACGATCGCGTGTTCGGCAGCCGCGAAAGCGAGACGATCGATCTCGGGCCAGGAAACGACACAGCTCAACCAGGCCGAGGCACCGACCTAGTCTCTGGCGGCGACGGGACCGACCATGTGCTGTACGCCGATCGGCCCGTGAGCATCGTGGTCCAGCTCGACGACCTCAGCAATGACGGTGAGCCCGGCGAGAACGACAACATCATGTCCGACGTCGAGAATCTCACCGGAGGATTCGGAAGCGACGACCTGACGGGCAGCAACCAAGCCAACGTGATCCGCGGATCCGGTGGCGACGACCGGATCGTCGGCCTGGACGGCGACGACATCCTGATCGGCGATGCCGGAGCCGATCGCACCGACGGCGGCAACGGACTGGATCGGTGCGACGCCGAATCCGTCATCAACTGCCCCTGACCTCCTGAACCGCGCGCCGGCCTCCGTTACCCATGGCGGTGGCCGGCGCGCCTTGTCGAGGCCACGGTTCAGGATCTTTCTGCCGGCTTTGAACCGTTGCCAGCCGTAGGCCGTGTCTTGGGCATGGTCAGAACACCGAACCGGTCGGTCCTCGAGCGGGAGCAGGAGCTTGCCGTTATCGCTGAGGCAGTTCGTGACGCTGCTGCGGGCAAGGGCTGCGTCTTGCTGGTCTCCGGCGAGGCCGGGATCGGCAAGTCGACGCTGGTCGGGGCTGCACGGAACCAGATACCGGCCGACGGACGCGTCCTGGTAGGTCAATGCGATGACCTGACAACTCCGCGGGCTCTCGGACCGTTCCGCGACCTCGACGGCGACGTCGGCTGTGAATTGGCTGCGGCTGTGCGAGGGGGTGCGGATCGAGATCGCCTCCTGACTGCTCTGCGGTCGGAGCTGAATCGGGACGGTCGCCCGACTCTGCTTGCGGTCGAGGATGTCCACTGGGCTGATGAAGCAATGCTCGACGTACTGCAATACCTGGTCCGTCGGATCGCGGCTCTGCCGGCCGCACTGCTCCTGACCTACTGCGATGATCTGGCGGCCGACCATCCAGTACGCCGATTGCTCGCAACTGCATCCGAAAATGTCTGCACCCGGCATCTGCCCTTGCGGCGGCTGACGCTTGAATCCGTACGGCAGCTCAGCATCGGCACTTCATCGAATGCCGACGAGGTGTTCGCGGTGACAGCAGGCAATCCGTTCCTCGTCAGCGAGGTACTGGCCTCCGGCGCGACAGACGTCGTACCGGGCAAGGTGATTGATGCCGTGCAAAGTCGAATCCGGAACCTGCCCCTCGGCACCCTCGCTGCGGTCGAGCAGCTCGCCGTCCTACCGTGCGCCATCGACCGCTGGCTGGCCGAGGAGCTTACCGACGGCGATCTAACGGAGCTGGCCGAGGCCGAGGAGCGAGGTCTGATGGCAGTGACTGATGAACATGTGTCGTTTCGGCACGAGTTGACCCGCCGGGCAATCGCCGACCGGCTACCGGCGTCACGCCGGCTCGGGCTCAACGAGCGAGCACTCATCGCCTTGGTCCGAAGCGACGGCGCTGATGTGGCTCAGATCGCCTACCACGCCTCCGAGGCCGGGGACCAGTCCGCAACCATCAGGTACGGCACCGCCGCGGCACGAGATGCTGCGGCTGATGGCGCCCACCGCGAGGCCGTCCGTCACTACCGCCTGGTGCTCGAACACGCCGACATGATCCCGCCGGTCGATCGTGCTGGGCTCCTCGAGGAGTACGCAATCGAGTCCTACACGATCGATGCAGGAGCTGCCACTGTGGTAGCGCAGCAGCAAGCGATTGACCTCCGTCGGACTCTCAAAGACGATGCTGCTGTCGGTGCCGGTCTGCGCTGGCTGTCCCGGATGCACTGGCAGAGCGGAGACCGAAGGGCAGCCGAGGCGGCAGCCCTGGAAGCAGTGGCTGTCCTCGAGCCGCTGGGCGACTCGAGACTGCTCGCCCTCGCCTACAGCCACCAGGCGCAACTGGCTACCGTCGCTCATCGCTGGGCTGCCGCATTACCGGCCGCTGAACGTGCAGTTGCTCTAGCCCACACCAGCGGCGACAAAGCAACCTTGTCGTTCGCCCTCAACAACCTGGGCGAGTGCAGGTTGGGACTCGGCGACGCTGGCGGACTGGAGTTGATGGAGACCAGCCTGCAATTGGCTCTCGATGCAGGCGAGACCGATGCTGCGTGCCGCGCCTACGACAACATCGCGGCCAGGTTGATCGAGAGGCTCCGGATTGATGATGCTGAGCAGTACGTCGTGCCTGGCGTGAAGCTCGCAGAACACGCCCAAGCGACTGGCTGGCTGAACGCTCTGCAGGTCCATCGGGCGAAGATCGAACTCAATCGCGGTACATGGGACGGTGCCGTCCAAGCTGCGGAGAGCATTGTGAGGGCTAAGTCGTGCCCGAATCGATGCACGGCACTAGGTGTTATGGGTCGAGTGGGGACCAGACGCGGCGACAGCAAGGCCACCGAACTCGTCAGCTCGGCCGCTACGATCAGCCGCCAGATTGGCGATCTACGGCACCTGGGGTGGGTGGCCGCAGTAGCCGCTGAGGCCGCCTGGTTGAAGGGGGAACGTGCTGCCGTAGCCGATCTCGTAGGCGATCTCTTCAACGATGCCTATCGCGAGGAGCTCTGGACCATCTGGCCGGAACTTGGATACTGGCTGACAAGGTCTGGTCATCCGGTCGAGATGAGTAAGACCGGTGGACCGTACCAACTGCTTGCTGCAGGCAACTGGCGAGAGGCGGCTGAGATTTGGGAGGCCGCTGGTTGTCGCTACGAAGCCGCGATGGCCCGGTCGGAGAGCGGGAGTCCCGAGCAACTACTCGCGGCCGTCGAGGAACTGGATGCCCTGGGCGCCAAACCACTCGCCAGAATCACCCGTCAACGCCTGCGTGGGCTCGGCATCTGCCAGGGGTCGGCCCGGACTCCACAACAGAACCCTGCGGGCCTCACTGCGCGTCAGTTCGAGGTCATGCAGCTGCTCGTCGAGGGGCTGACCAACACCGAAATCGCATCCCGGCTGGCGATCTCAGTACGTACGGCCGACAACCACGTGGCCGCAGTACTCGACAAACTCGCCGTTCACAACCGCGCTGACGCCGTACGAAGCGCCACCCAATTCCTCGGCCAGTGAAAGATCGTGGGCTGTGCCGGACATTAAGCAATGTGGAGTCTGTGACACTAGCGCGGCAGCGGCGGTTCGAGGCGATCGCCGCCGAGGTAGCTGAGCCGGTACTCCGCTACGCGTTGCGGCGCGCGGAAGCCCACACAGCTGACGATGTGCTCGCTGAGACGTTACTGGTGGCCTGGCGCAGGCTGGAGGAGATCCCAGCGGACGGCGCACTGCCGTGGTGCTATGCGGTAGCTCGAAACTGCCTGGCCAACCTCGCCAGGTCCGCCAGACGACAGCAGAACCTGGTAGAGCGACTGGTGCTCCTCGCCCCACCGGTGGAGGTAGCGGAGGTCGCCGACGCGCCTGATCCACGACTACACCGAGCTCTGATGAAGCTGCGGGATCAGGACCGCGAACTACTGCGACTGTCGGCCTGGGAGGACCTGACGCCGCACGAGATCGCGATCGTCCTAGGACTCAAGGCCAGCACCGTCAGCGTCCGACTACATCGCGCGCGGCAGCGGTTGGCAACGCTCCTGAAGCATCCGTGCAAGATCGGCTCGCCATCCGGACAGGAACAAGTATGCAAGGAGGTACGCGATGACCGATGAGTCCGACAGCGGCGTTGAGAGTCGGCTGCGTGCCGCCGATCCTGTCCCTGCCGACCGTCCGGTGCTACCAGACGCCCGGCTCCACGAACTCCTGGAGACCGTCATGAACACCACGAGCAACTCGACACCCAACAATCGACACCGCCCGGTTCGTACCGCTTGGCTGACTGCCGCGGCCGTACTGGTGGTCATCGTGGCACCGGCCAGCGTCTACCTTCTGGCAGGTCGGGGAACCGACGATGCGCAGGCCAATACTCCCTCGCAACCGGCGACTGCGCAGTCCACCCCAACGCCGGCCAAGACAACCATGAAGCTTGCTCCCCCGGCCGCCGATGCCCAGCAGTCCTGCCCTGTCTTCTCAGTGGACGTCCTGAAAGTCATGCCAACCGCGTTCTCCGGCACTGTGGCGAAGGTTGGCGGCGGCGTGGTCACCCTCGACGTCGATCACTGGTACCGCGGCGGAAACGCCGACCAAGTACTCCTCTCCACACCGGACCCCAGCGCAACTGTGGCACTGCGAGGCGGAGCTGTCTCGTTCGCCCTCGGCGACCGCTATCTCATCTCGGCCGCAGGCGGAGTGGTCAACGACTGCGACCTCTCGGGCACCTGGTCGACGAGCCTCGAATTGGCGTTCAAACAGGCTTTCAGCGGCTAGCTGCTATGCCTCGGCAGGTTGCCGCCGGTGTGACGGCCGGCGCAACTCGCACTCCTACCCGACTTCCCACAATCTGCCCACAGCCTGGCCAGCGACCCAGCCGACGATGGCCTCAGATCAGTTGCCTGGAGCAACCGCTTGAGCTGGGAGCGAGGGTAGAATGAGCGTCGTGATCGAAAAGGACCATTGGCCGGCCGGATTGATCGCACGGCCGATCGAGCCGATCGATGTCCAGGCGTGGTCAGATCTCATGATCGCCAAGAATCGGGCCGACCAGGACAGCGGACTCCAGACTGTTGACGACCTGCTCGAGGAGCTCGGGGATCCCGTGCGGGATGTCACCCGGGACACTGTCGGACTGTGGTCCGGCGACCTGATGGTGGGGTACTGCATGCTCCGCGCAGGCAGCCAGTTCGTGAACGGACTCGATGTGCATGCCTTGAGCTCTGTCCATCCGCTCTGGCGGCGACGCGGTCTCGGCACGGCAATTGTGGACTGGATGATCCAGCGCAGCACCGAAATGCACGAGGCGCTGCACACAGAGACACCTGGCAAGCTCAACACCAATGCGCTCACGAGCAGTCTCGGTGCTGAGGCCTTGCTCATGGGCTTCGGGTTCAAGACTGATGACCACTACCTCGAGATGGAATGTCCTCTCGACACCACTCCCTGCCAGACACCCCTTCCGGGCCGGGCGCGGATCGTCCCCTTCCAGCCCGAGCACGACGAAGCCGTACGGCTTCTGCACAACGAGGCCTTCCGTGACCACCGAGACTCGCTGCCCACGAGCGCCGAGAACTGGCGGCTCTGGGTCACCGGATCCAGAGCCTTCGTCGGATCCGCGTCGAGCCTGGTGTTCGTAGGCGACCAACTCATCGCCTACGCGTTGAGCTACGACCACTCAACGGACGACGAGTCCGGGACGAAGGAGATCCACATCGGTCAAGTCGGGACCGCCCGGCCATACCGTGGCCGCGGCTTTGCGACAGCCGCAGTCTCCTGGGCGATGGCCGAGGCACAACGCGCCGGCTTCCAACGCGCCTCCCTGTCCGTCGACTCCGAAAGCCCCACCGGAGCAGTCGGCCTCTACGAACGTCTCGGCTTCCAAACCAAACGCATCTCAGCCGGCTACCAGCGTCCGATCCCCTAGTAGATGGCTCGCGTAGCCCCCACCCGTTGTCTGAGGAGACCTGATGGCCAGGCGAATCGACAACTACGCCGACCCCGATGCACATCATCCTCACACCAGGAACGGCGAGGCGCGCCAGGAGTTCTCGATCGTCGTACGGCTCGCGCCATTGGAGGGCCTCTGCGTCAGCAGTTCATGGCGGGGAACTTGTATCCCTGGGACTTTAGGGTTCGGAGGACACGGTCGAGCGCGGCGACAGTCTGGCCGCGATCCCCGCCGCCGTCGTGGAGCAGCACCACACTGCCGCGATGTGTGAAGTGCAGGATGTTGTCGGCGATTGCCGCCGCGCCTGGCCGTTTCCAGTCCTGGGGGTCCACGTCCCAGAGGATCTGGGTCATTCCAGCCGCCCTGATTTCTGACCGCACCTTGCGGTTCGTGGCGCCGAAAGGCGGCCGGAAACATCTCGACTTCGGTCCGTCGGAGATCTCACGACGTCGCTTCTCGGCTGGAAGCACGGTCAGCTGGCGATGCGAGACCGAGTGGTTGCCGATCGTGTGGCCCGCGGCGAGCACTTGATCACGCACGCCGGGGTATGTCAGGGCCATATCGCCACGCTGGAAGAACGTTGCCTTCGCCCCGTACTTCGCGAGTACCTGGAGGATCTTCGGCGTCCAGTACGGGTCCGGCCCGTCGTCAAAGGTGAGGAACACGACCTTGGCGTTGTGAGCCGCGGCAGCCAGCGGGTTGTTGGACGACGGTATCGGATGGGCTTCCCCCTTGCTGCTAGTGGCCGTCGGGCTGGGCAACAGAATCGACGGAGTAGCAGGAGGCTGGCTCTTGATCGCGATCGGCGTACCGGGGTTGGTCCGTGAGTCCGGATATTCGCCGCTGATCACCATCAGCGAGCCGATGGCAATGGCTGCGAAAGTGGTGATGACCGCGACTGCGATCGCAGGACGGACATGCGTCATGAGAACTCCTTGCAGGGGCGGCTCTCCAGAGATGCACTGCTAAGTGGACGCCGTAGTCCCTTGTCTGGTTGACATTCACTGCAAATTGATCGCCTACTTTGTGACTGATAGGTGCCTGAGGCAATGAAAATGCCACTCTCGCCGAGGGCGGAGCGTGACTTGAGTGACTGGCTACTACCCCGCCAGGGCCGGGTCCCGGAGGCGGTGGGATCGGGATGCAGCCCTGGGCCTCCGAAACGGCCGGCGTCGCGGACATCCAACCGTCAAGAACGCCAAGCCAAGCAACTGCACAGAACAACGCGGGCGCCATCCCGACGAGCCAAGCAAACCGACTGACGTGGCGTATTGAATCCTCCTTTCAGGGACGAACTGTCGCAAGCTGTACACGCGTACTCAGCAAGCCGTCACCTGGCCGCGATCTCAGGGGCAGCCGGTATGGTTCTCGGTTTGACAGGTGTCGGTGCCGGTGCCGCCGTCGGCCGTGTCGGTCCCCGAGTCGCCGATCAGCAGGTCGTCGCCGGTGCCGCCGTGCAGGGTGTCGTTGCCGGCGCCGCCGAGCAGCCTGTTGTTCGCGGAGTTGCCGACCAGAAGATCGTTCCCATCGCCACCGGTGATGTTCTCCACGTCGGAACGCACGTCGTCGTTCTCCCCGACCTGGCCGTCGTTGGCCTGGTCGTCGAGCCGGATCGTCCGGGCGACAGGCCCGCTGGAGGAATCCGCGTAGGACACAGTGTCGACCCCCGAGCCACCTGCGAACGAGTCCGGCCCGTCGTACCGCGACGGCGAGAAGGGACCGTCCTGGATCGTGTCGTCACCGCCGCGCCCCTCGATCACGTCGGAACCGAATTCACCGGTGAAGTGGTTGTTCGCGTCGCTGCCGGTCAGGGTGTCGTGGCCCAGGCTGCCGGCGAGATTCTCCACGTCCGAACCGATGTTGTTGGTCCGGTCGCCGGGCATCCCGTCGTTGGCCACGTCGTCCAGCGAGATGCGGACACCCTCCGCGCCGAAGTCGCCCTGGCCGCCCGAGCCACGATCGATCCCCGGTCCACCGATCACGGTGCCGCCGCCGCTGACGGTGGCGAAATCGTCGCCCGCGCCCAGATCGATCAGCGAGTCTCTGGCCGTGGAGCGTGCGGAGTCGTTGCCCGGCCCCAGCCGCAGGGTTGCCGGCAGGCCACCCGCATCAGCGCTGTCATTGCCGTCGCCGGAATCGATCAGCAACCGGGTGGTCCCATCAACAGGGCACGACACCCTGTTCGGGTTGAAGGTGTCGGCCGCCTTCCGGCACGGGTAGACCGGCACGATCGGATTCGCGTGGTCGTTCACGAACGCGACACCGGAGTACACAAGAACGGAGAACCCGTTGTGCTGGCCCGGGGCCGCCACGACCGACAAGACCCCCTGGTCGATCCGGACCTGAGTCGAGGTCGCGGCCTGCGCCGCCGCGCCGGAGACCGCCACCTGCGCCACCCCCAGCACAACCGCACAACCCCACACCCTGCGCCGACGCCAACCGTTCATCGCCCCACTCCACCCTTCAGCGGCGATCACAGCCGGTATGGCCCGGTTCGCCGATGCCTTGGCGTGAAGTGTCACTCAAGCCACTGGGAAAACACTGGGCGACCGTCCGC
>NZ_AQUZ01000085.1 GCF_000372465.1 Kribbella catacumbae DSM 19601 | reverse complement strand
CGTAGACGTGGGCGCGTTCGCCGCCGGGCAGGGAGATGTGGCCGGGGAGGGTGGCGGGGTCGGGGAACAGGTCGGCGAAGTGCTGGCCGAGGCGGAGGATTTCGAGGTCGGCACGGGTGCGCAGGTCGTGCATGGACGCGACCGAGGTGAGTGTCTCGGTCGCGTCCATGTCAGCGATCTCCTTGTCGAACATGTGTTCGATACTACGCTGAGTAGGCGGATGCTGCAAATCGTGGATCGGCGCGTATTGTCTTACTGGCAAGGCGATCCAAAGGCACAGAAAAAGAAGTAGGAGGACCTCAAACTCACCATGACTACGGTGTGCAAGCAACGAGGCGGGGTGGTTACTAGGGCGCCTCCGACGACGCGGTCCCCGGTGGAGCCGGACAGGACGAGGATGCTGCGCAGGCCGGCTTCGAGGCCGCTGATGATGTCGGTGTCCATCCGGTCGCCGAGCGCGCCTCGATCCGGTTCAGGGCGCTGCGCATCATCAACGGGTTCGGCTTGCCCACGAAGTACGGCGCAACGCCGGTGGCGAGAGTGATCAGCGCGGCGACCGAGCTATCCACAGGGGAAGACGTCACACCACAAGAGACACCGAACCCGGATATGCAGGGTCAGGACATCGCGGCGATGAGGGGCACTACGTCGGCTATCGACTCGACGATGCGGGTGGGGCGGTAGGGGAAGCGTTCTACCTCGTGTTCGCCGGTGGAGCCGGACAGGACGAGGATGCTGCGGAGGCCGGCTTCGAGGCCGCTGATGATGTCGGTGTCCATCCGGTCGCCGATCATCACCGAGGTTTCTGAGTGGGCCTCGATCCGGTTCAGGGCGCTGCGCATCATCAGCGGGTTCGGCTTGCCGACGAAGTACGGGGCGACGCCGGTGGCGCGGGTGATCAGCGCGGCGACCGAGCCGGTGGCCGGCAACGGGCCCTCGGTGGACGGGCCGGTCGGGTCGGGGTTGGTGGCCAGGAAGCGCGCGCCGCCGGCGATCAGCCGGATCGCCCGGGTGATCGCCTCGAACGAGTACGTCCGGGTCTCCCCCAGCACCACATAGTCCGGGGCGCGCTCGGTCAGCACGTAGCCGACCTCGTGCAGCGCCGTGGTCAGACCGGCCTCGCCGATCACATACGCCGTACCGCCCGGACGCTGGTCATCCAGGAACTGCGCGGTGGCCAGCGCCGACGTCCAGATCGCCTGCTCCGGCACATCGATGCCCCCGGCAAGCAATCTGGCCCGCAGGTCGCGCGGGGTGAAGATCGAGTTGTTCGTCAGTACCAGGAACTTCTTGCCCGAGGCCTGCAACGACCCGATGAACTCACTGGCCCCAGGGATCGCGCGCTCCTCGTGCACGAGCACACCGTCCATGTCGGTCAGCCAGCTCTCCACCGGCTTGTGCTCGCTCATCACCGCACACCCTCGTCGAGCTTGCTCGCCTCGGTCGCCATCGCGCGGAGCTGGTCGATCATCAGGTTGGGGTTGTCGGCCTTGTAGACCGCCGACCCGGCGACGAAGACGTCGGCGCCCGCGTCGGCGCAGCGCTCGATCGTCTCGGTGGAGACGCCGCCGTCGATCTCGATCCACACGTCGAGGCCGTGCTTGGAGATCAGCTCGCGGGTCCGGCGGATCTTCGGCAGACAGACGTCGAGGAACTTCTGCCCGCCGAACCCGGGCTCCACGGTCATGATCAGGATCATGTCCAGCTCGGCCAGGATGTCCTCGTAGGGCTCGATCGGGGTCGCGGGCTTGAGCGCCATCGCCGCGCGGGCGCCCTTGGCACGGATCTCGCGCGCGGTCCGGATCGGGGCCCGGCAGGCTTCGGCGTGGAACGTGACACTGGCTGCGCCGGCTTCGACGTACCCGGGAGCCCAGCGGTCCGGGTCCTCGATCATCAGGTGGCAGTCGAGCGGCTGGGCAACGGCCTTGGCCAGCGACTCGACGACCGGCATACCCAGCGTGAGGTTCGGGACGAAATGGTTGTCCATCACGTCGACGTGCAGCCAGTCGGCGTTCGAGACCGCAGCCGCCTCAGTGGCGAGGTTGGCGAAGTCCGCGGCCAGGATGCTGGGTGCGATCTGGATTCCCATGAAACGACAATCTACCGGCGGGCCTGGTGCCGGCTGATCACCCGGTTAGCCACGCCCGTACTTCGCCCGTCGTCCGCGCCACCGCGACACCTGCCGGGAGCGGCGGCCGCTCGATCAGCACGACGGGCACCCCCAACTCCCGAGCCGCCGTGAGCTTGGCCGCGGTCATGTCGCCACCGCTGTTCTTGGTGACTAGTACGTCGATCTGCCACTTCCGCATTAGCTCCAGCTCGGCTGCCAGCTCATACGGCCCACGATCCAGCAGCAGCTCACACCAGCTGGGCACCGGCTCAGGCGGATCGACACAGCGCGCCAGCGTCCACACGCCGGTGTCGGCGAAGGCGGACAGCCCTTGGCGGCCGATCGTGAGGAACGCGCGCTCGCCGAGCGCGGGCAGGAGAGTCGCAGCCGCTCCGGCGTCAGCAGCCCAGTGCCAAGTGTCACCAGCCTGCTCACGCCAGCCCGGGCGACGTAGTACGAGGAGGGGAAGGTCTAGCGCAGCGGTAGCGGCTGCTGCGTTGGCCGTCATGGTCGCGGCGAAGGGGTGAGTAGCGTCCACCACCGCCTCGATCTGCTGCTCAACAAGCCAAGCAATGAGCCCAGCCACCCCACCGAACCCACCCCGATGGACCTCACCGGCCGGCAGCCGAGCATCGACAGTCCGCCCCGCCAGCGACGACACCACGTCAAACTCAGCCACCAACTCATCGGCCAGCCGCCGCGCCTCCCCCGTGCCGCCGAGCAGTAGGACCTTCACGCGGCCATCGTCTCGTTAGGTCCCGGACGTCCAGCACTCACAAACCTCACTCGCAGGGTCACCGCTGAGCGTGGCCGCGCCTTGTTGGAGGCGGTTTGCGGCACTTTGTGAGTGGCGCAGGTCCGGGGATCCGTCACGCTCGGCTTCGGGTGGTCGAATAGAGGTGGCTGTCGGGGAAGGTTGTGGCGGCTAGGACTTTGCCGACGATTACTACTGCTGTGCGGAGGATGCCTGCGGCACGTACTTGTTCGGCGATGTCGGCGAGGGTGCCGCGCAGGATCAGTTCGTCGTCGCGGGAGGCGCGGGCGACCACAGCGACCGGGCAAGCGGTGCCGTAGTTGGGTGTCAGCTCCTCCACGAGGCGCTCGATGTGCTGGACGGCGAGGTGCAGGACGATCGTGCCGCCGCTCAAACCCAGGGTCGCCAGGTCCTCGCCGGGTGGCATCGCGGTTGCGCGTGCTGCGATCCGGGTCAGGATGACCGTTTGGCCGACCTCGGGGACCGTGAGTTCGCGCCGGAGCGCCGCGGCTGCCGCGGCGTACGCCGGTACGCCGGGGGTCACGTCGTACGGGATGCCGAGGGCGTCGAGTCGGCGCATCTGCTCGGCCATGGCGCTGAAGACGGATGGGTCGCCCGAGTGGAGTCGCGCGACGTCGGCGTCGGCCTCGTGGGCGGCGACTAGCTCGGCGAGGATCTCGTCGAGGTTCAACGAGGCGGTGTCGATCTTCCGCGCGCCGACCGGGCAGTGCTCGAGGAGTTCGAGCGGCACCAGCGCACCGGCGTACAGGCAGACGGGTGAGGCGGCGATCAGGTCTCGGCCGCGGAGGGTGATCAGGTCCGCGGCGCCGGGGCCGGCTCCGATGAAGTGCACGGTCATCTCAGGCTCCCGAGGGTTGTGTCCCGATCGACAGGACATAGTGCTGCCGGTCTGCCGGGTGCAGGCGTAGGTGGCGGGCGCTGGGCGCCGATTTCCCGACTATGTCCTGTCGGTCGGGACACAATCTGCCAGCACGGGTCACTTGGTCACGCTCCAGATCGTTACTGGCATCGCGGGACGCCAGCCGGTCATGCTGCCGACGGGTGAGGCGCGCTGGACAAAGAGACGGACCAGGTCACCGCCCAGTTCGCCGTGCCAGCGGGCGATTAGCGCTTCGGTTTCCAGCGTCACGCCGTTGACGACGAGCCGGCCGCCGGGGCGCAGTGCCTCCCAGCAGGTGTCGATCACGCCGGGGATCGTTGCGCCACCGCCGACGAAGACTGCGTCGGGCGTCTCCAGACCGCCCAGCGACGCGGGCGCGGCGCCGATGACCGTGCGGATCGCGACTCCCAGCGTCGCGGCGTTGCGGTCGAGGCGCTTGGCGCGATCCGGGTCTTTCTCGATCGCGACCGCGCGACAGCTCGGATGGTGTCGCAGCCACTCGATCCCGATACTGCCCGCGCCGCCGCCGACATCCCACAGCAGCTGCCCTGGCACTGGCACCAACCGCGACAGAGTCACCGCGCGGACCTCGCGCTTGGTCAGCTGCCCGTCATTCTCGTACGCCGAATCGGGCAACCCCGGCGCCGTCGACAACAACTCAGCGCCGGCGTCTGGCTGGCAGAGCACGCCGATCACGTTGAGAGCGTCGGCCTCGTGGTCCCACTCGTCAGCCCTCGTACTGCGAACTCGCTCCTCCGCCGACCCCAGCTGCTCGAGCACCGTGAACGCGCTCCCGCCGTACCCGCGCGCCACCAGCATCGCGGCGACCTCGGCGGGGGTGTGCGCACCCCAACTCAGTATGACGAGTCGGCGGCCGGGCTGGATGTGCGGCTGGACGAGTTCGAGCGGGTGCCCGACCAGGCTGATCACCTGCACCTGATCCTGCGGCCACCCCAACCGGGCACACGCCAGCGAAACACTCGACGGATGCGGAATCACCCGTACTGCGTCCGCCCCGAGCAACCTGGTCAGCGTGGTTCCGATCCCGTGAAACGTCGGATCCCCACTGGCCAGCACACAAATCCGCCGCCCCCGATACGTCGCCAACAACCCCGGCAACGACTCCGACAACGGCGAAGGCCACGCAACCCGTACAGCTTGGCTGTCTGGGATGAGGGCGAGTTGGCGGGTGCTGCCCATCAGGATTTCGGCGGTTGTTATTGCTTGCTGGGCGCTGGTTGACAGGCCGGGCCAGCCGTCGGCGCCCAGGCCTACGATTGTTAGGGGGTCAGGCATTGCCGAGGGCCTTGGTGATGGTGATTTCCAGGACTACGCGTTCTGGGTTGACTCGGGGCTCGCGGTAGCGCTCGGCGTACCGGCGTACGGCGTCGGCGACTTTCTCGGGGTCGTCGCTCACGACGGCGCGTCCTTCGAGCGTCGACCAGCGCCGGCCTTCGGTCTGAGTGACCGCGACCGCCGCGCCCTCCGCCCCGGCCGCGCGGATCAGCCGCGCCTTGTGCGAACTACCCGAGCAGATCACCCGCGCGATCCCGGTCTTCAGGTCGACCGTCACGCCCACCGGGACGGCGTGAACCGTCCCGTCGGCCCGCACCGTGCTGAGCACGCACAGATGCCGCTCGGTCCAGAAGTCGGCGAAGTCCCCCGACCGTTCACTCAGGCGCAGTTCCACCCCGTGATCGTAGACGCGCGAGAAGGACCCGTCCCGGGAGGACCCCGGGACGGGTCCGGATGACGCCGGACCCCTCAGGCCGGCGCCACGCTGGAGGACAGGCCGGCCAAGCGGTACAGCGGCCAGACCGACGCCACGCTCACCCGACGTCTCGGCGACGGAAAGTTGTCGAGCCGGCCACAAGCAGTGCAAGCGCGATCGCCGCAAGGACGATCACCGGAGTCGCGGAGAAGTCGCCGCCCGGCAGACGCGGAGTGTGCGCGTACGGCGAAAGGTCCATCAAACCTTGAGGCAGATCGAAGAGCGGCCCGAACTGACCGATCAACAGGAACGCGCCGAAGAACGCCCAGACCGTCGTGATCAGCTTCGGCGCCAATCCGAAGAGGAGCACCACCAGAGCAGTGACCACCCAGATCGCCGGCAGTTGGATGGCCGCCGCGGCCAGCATGCGCGGCACCTGGCGACCCATGTTGCCCAGCGACGCACCACTCGAGATCCCCGACCCAAGGCCGCCAACGAGCACCAGTACCGCAGTACCGAGCAGCGCCATCAGCACATGACTAGCAAGCCACTGGTACCGCGTGACGCCCGTCGCCAGCAGGGGTTCCGCGCGGAGAGCGGTCTCCTCGGAGCGGAGCCGGAGCGCCGCCTGAATCCCGAAGGCGGATGCGAGCAGCCCGAGCATGCCCATCTCGGACGAGAGGAACGCGTCGGTGATGCCGTTCACCCCGCCGAGCTTCTCCACGAAGTCCTTGGCGCCTTCGCTGCTGACGAACCCATCAACGTTGGAAGCGATGTTGCCCACCACGAACCCCAGCAGCAGAAACGCGAACCCCCAAGCCAAGAGCGACCCACGATGCAACCGCCAAGCCAAGGCCAGCGGCGAACGCAGCGAGGCCGCAGCCGTCGCCGGACCAGGCCGCGGCCGAACCAGACCCGCACCGACATCCCGTCGACGGATCAACGCGAACGCGGCCACGACCAGCACGACCAGCAACGCAAGCGGCGCCAAGGCGAGCAGCCACCGATCCCCGGCGTACGGGCGGATCTGCTGGGCCCACCCGATCGGCGAGAACCAGGAGATCCAGCGCGAGCCACCGTCGGCGGACGAGTCGCCCAGCGCACGCAGTACGTAGCTGACACCCAGCACGATGGCGGTGAAGCCGTTGGCCGTCCGCGCGCCTTCAGTCAGTTGAGCGGTCAGCGCACCGACCCCGGCGAAGGCAAGCCCAGCAGCGATCCAGGTGAGGCCGAAGGCGAAGGATCCGCCCGTCGGGAGGCCGGTCCCCATCAAGCTCACCGCGGTCAGAAGACCCAGCACGATCACCGTGCCGGCCGAGACGATCAGCGCGGCCGTGAGGGCGGCGTACCGGCCGAGTACGCCGGCGCTGAGTAGCTCCAGCCGGCCGCTCTCCTCCTCGGCTCGCGTGTGCCGGACCACCAGCAGCGCAGCCAGCAATCCGACCAGCAGCGCACCGAACGAGGTCAGCTTGAACAGCGACACCTCACCCAGCGAGGTGGGGTCGTAGATCCTTCCGTACAAGGAAACCAGCGCCGGTGACGAGTTCGTCGTCTCAGCGGCGGACACTCGCGACGCCACGTCCGGGTAGAGGTCGATCGACGCCTTGGCGGAACCCGCGGCCATCGAGACGAAGACCAGGATCCATACCGGCAGGATCACCCGGTCCCGCCGGAGCGCGAGTCGCACCAGGGTCGTAGTACCGGCGAAGTCGTTCATCGTGTCGCCGCCACAGGCTCCGCGGCGTCGTCCTCGTAGTGCCGCAGGAAGAGCTCCTCCAGCGTCGGCGGCTGCGCGACCAGACTCTTGATCCCACTCGCCGCGAGCTGCTTCATCAGGCCGTCGAGCAGTGCGGTGTCGACCTCGCAACGGACTCGATTGCCCTCGACATCAAGGCTGTGTACGCCGGGCAGCTGCGCCAGCCCGTTCGGCGAAGCGGCCAGCTCGGCCTGGATCGACGTCCTGGTCAGGTGCCGCAGGTCGGCCAGCGTGCCGGTCTCGACCACCTTGCCGCGCCGGATGATGCTGATCCGGTCGCACAGCGCCTCCACCTCCGACAGGATGTGGCTCGACAGCAGCACCGTACGATCGCGCTGCCGCTCCTCCTCGATGCACTGCCGGAACACCTCCTCCATCAGCGGATCCAGGCCGGAGGTGGGCTCGTCCAGGATCAGCAGCTCGACGTCGGAGGCGAGCGCCGCGACCAGCGCGACCTTCTGCCGGTTGCCCTTGGAGTAGGTCCGGCCCTTCTTGGTCGGGTCGAGGTCGAAGCGCCGCAGCAGGTCGTCGCGCTTCTTGGGGTCCTGCCCGCCGCGCAGCCGGCCGAGCAGATCGATCACCTCGCCGCCGGTCAGGTTCGGCCACAGGTTCACGTCACCGGGGACGTAGGCCAGCCGCCGGTGCAGCTTGGCCGCGTCGTGCCACGGGTCGCCGCCGAGCAGCGACGCGTCACCGTCGTCACCCTTCAGCAGACCGAGCAGGACCCTGATGGTGGTGGACTTCCCGGCTCCGTTCGGGCCGAGGAAGCCGTGCACCTCACCGGTCGCGACCTCCAGGTCGAGACCGTCGAGGGCGTGCGTACTCCCGTACGACTTGTGCAGTCCAGAGACCACGATGGCTGATGTCATGATTCATAACGTACACTTCATTCAGAAGATTGTGAATATTGAGAACCCGGGGAGATGATGGACCGGTGAGTGCACCCAAACAGCGTGACGACGAAGCGGTCCAGCGGTACGCCGAGCAGTTCGGCAACGTGCTGGCCGAGTCGGGCTGGCCGCGGATGTCTGCCAGAGCCTTCGCCGCCATCCTGTCCAGCCAGGCCGGCCGGCTGACCGCCGCCGAGCTCTCCGAGTTGCTCAAGGCGAGCCCGGCCGCCATCTCCGGCGCGGTGAACTACCTGGTGCAGCTACGGCTGGCCACCAGGGAGCGCGAGCCTGGCAGCCGGCGTGACGTCTACGTGGTTCAGGACGACTTCTGGTTCCAGTCGATGATGAGCCGGGACCGCAGCCTGACCCGCTGGGAGGAGATCCTCCGGCAGATGCTGGACGTCGCCGGGACCGAAACCGCTTCAGGCCGCCGGATCCGGGCGACCATCGGCTTCGTCGAGTTCATCCAGGAAGAGGTCGAGGGCCTCAGCGAGCGCTGGGTGAAGCGCAAGGCCGAGATAGACGCCCAACTGGAGGCGGAGAGCAACAGCTGAGGGCCCGGATCGGACCCCCAGCTGCAGACCGCTCTTACCGCAGGGCGCTGGCCGCGACGGTGTCCAGCACCTGCTGGAGCAACGGGTCGGTCTGGCCGTTGGCGACCTTCGACTTCGGCAGATGCACCGACTTACCGTCGACCGGGCCCTTCACCGCATAGACCGAGAGGTCCTCCGGCAGCGGCGACGTACCGCAGATCTCGTCCTTGCCCGGCAGTTCACCGGTGAAGACGAACTTGTCGCCGATCGCCTGCACACAAGACGAGGCCTTGGACAAGATGTACTGCCCGTGCTGGCCTTCGTCGTCGATCCCGACGAACCGGGTCGTGGTCGGCGTGTCCTTGTGCGTCCGCAGCGATCCCTCGTACGACGTCGCCGGGTCGAACTCGCTCTGCACGATCAGCATTCGCGGTGCGCCGGCGAGGTCGAGCTTGCGGTCCTGCGGCGCGTACTTCCAGAACGCGCACATCGGCACACCGTTCATGTAGCCGAAGAAGTCGTACTTCTTGGCCATCTTGTCGGCTTCCTTGAGGTAGAACTTCGGGTCCTTGCTCCACTTGGTGTCGTTGCAGCGGACCGTGGTGCTGATCGCGCCGACGTTGACCAGCGCGTCGCCGGAGTCAGCCTTGGCCGCCTCCTCCTTGGCATCCGCGATCAGCGACCGCATCGTGTCGACCTGCGTCGCGGCGATCAGACTCGTCGAGGCCGCCGCCGACACGCCGTACCGGGCGCGGAGCGCGGCCAGCGTGTCGTACTTCTGCAACGCGGGATCCAGCCGGGCCCAGGCCCGGTCGACCTGCGCCAGCTCGACCTCGCCCGAGGCGGACGGCGTCTTGGCGAACTCGTCGTGCACAAGGATGTCGAGCGTGGCCCGGATGAAGCGCTGGTTGTTGTAGCTCGCGCTGTAGATCAGGCCATCGAGGTTGTCGCCACGGACCGAGCTCTCGCCGGCCTTGACCAGCGTGGTCAGCGAGGCACGGACCCCGTTGTACTTCGCCAGCACTTGAGCCGGCGTCGCACCGAGCCCGGTGATCTGGTCGGCGTGCCGGGCGATCCAGGGGAACAGCTGGGTGTCGCGGCGGCGCTGGCCGGACCACGGGTCGAAGTTCACGTTGTCCCACTGGGTGTGGGTCCAGTCCATGTTCGAATCGAGTACGAAGCGGCCGACCCGCGACGGATAGGTGTCGGCGTACCAGCCGCCGAGCCAGGTGCCGTAGCTGTAGCCGATGAAGTTGAGCTGGCGCGCTCCCAGCAGCGCCCGGACGAACTCCATGTCGTAGACGGTCTGCTGGCTGCTGACGAACTGGCCGAACTCGGTCGCGGAACAGGCGTCGGCGTAGAGCTTCGCCTCGGCCACCTCGACCTTGTGGGTGAGCTTGGTGCGCTCCTTGTAGTCCGGCGTGACCGGCAGCGCCTCGAGGTCCTCGGCCTTGGCGAGGCACTGCAGCGGGGTGCTCTGGCCGAAGCCACGCGGGTCGAAGCCCATCAGGTCGAAGTCGCTGAACAGCTGCGGCTTGCTGACGCCGAGGTTCGCGGTCAGGTTCAGCCCGGCGCCGCCGGGGCCGCCCGGGTTGCTGGTCATCAGGCCGCGCGAGGTACCGGTCGCCTTGCTGTAGGAGATGGCGACCTGGACGTCGGGATGCGCGTCCGGGTTCGCCCAGTCCATCGGTACGTTGACCTTGGCGCAGTTCGTGGTCGGCGCCTGCGGGTAGTTCCGCTTGACGGTCGCGTCGAACGAGCAGACCGACCAGGTGATCGGCTGGTCGAGATACCGCTGCGGGATGGTCGGCGTCGGCGGATCCTTCGGGCCGGCGGCGGTCGCTGTGGTGGCTGTCAGCAACGGGACTACTAAAGCGACGGCAACGGCCGCCGCGAACTTGTGAGGCCTGAGCACGCTGATATCTCCCTGCGTTCTGGCGGACAGGTAGTCAGCAACGTATTCGGCAAGCACTCTCCAAGGACAGGCATCAGCCGAACCTCAAGGGCAAACCCTCGTTCAGAGTTCGTAGACGGTGAAGATCGTGCAGTAGACCGGTGGGGACTCCAGGCCTGGGTAATAGAGACGGCCGGCTTCGTCGGTCACCTTGAAATAAGCGGTGGACGCACCAACCTGCGACGGCGCCTGCAGCCTCATCCGGACTGTCACGACCTCACCCGGTACTGCGTCCGGCAACGGCGCCCGCGCCGGCGAACGCAGCCAGCCCGGCGTACCGGCTGCTCCTTGTCTGGTGAGCCAGCGGTTGCGCCAGTGGCTCTCGCCGCTGTTGCGGATCTCCCAGGTCTTCTCGAACTCCTGATCCCGGCACACCCGGGTGCCGTCGGGCACCGTCTCCCCCACGAGCTCCGCGCGGTCCTCCGGATCGTGGTCGGCGGGCACCGAGCCGCCGAGGAGCACCGGGTGCGGCAGCGAATCCCGGTGGCGCATGTCCCGCATCGACATGTCCTTGCCGGCCCGGACGGCAGCATCGAGTTCCATCAACTGGTTCACCAGCGCGCTGCCGGCGCCGAAGGAATCGTCGTACCACTCGATCAGTTCCCGGCTCGGTTTGGTGTGTCCCCGCTCGACTCTGGACAGATGGCCCTTGTCCCAGCCCGACAGGCTGGCGGCGCGGGTCAGCGGCACCCCGGCGGCCTCTCGCAACTCCCGCATCCGGCAGCCGATGACGAAGCGAGCCTGAGCTGGTCGCACAACGCACTCCCCGCTCTCACGGTTAGTAATCTACACACTTTATCAAGTGATGGTTATTCAGTTTCTGGTTGCCCGCTGCGACAACCCGATCACTGTCTGATTGTCTGCGGGCAAGAGCGAATTCGCCAAGGGATACAGCCCTTCCCGCCCCAGCGAAAGGCAAAACATCATGAGATCTTTACTCGCCCGCGCCACCATCACTCTCCTGCTCGGCGGTGCCGCCCTCGTCGGCGCAGGCCTGCCGGCGACCGCCGCACCGGTCGACTCGGTCGGTACCGTCACCGCCGCACCCCAATCCAGGGCCGACAACGCGGTCGCGTGGTTCTCGGCCCGCAACGGTTCGACCGCCTACCAGGGCTACTGCGAGAAGGCCGTCGAGAACGCGTACGGCCGGACCGGGATCTACGCCTCGGCCAAGGCGAACTGGAACGACGCGGTCCGCCGCGGCGCCGCCCACCGAGGCGACCTGAACCCGCCGAGGGGCGCTCTCGTCTTCTGGAACATCAGCGCGTACGGGCACGTCGGCCTGGCCGTCGGGGACGGCACCTTCTGGGCCACCAGTGTGAACGGCCGGATCGGCAAGGCCCGGTTGCCGTACTTCTCCAACTACCTCGGCTGGGCCTGGCCGAACTTCTGAGTCGAGCAACCGCCCGGCCGGTGCACCGGCCGGGCGGTTCGTTGCCTACTGCGACAACTTGAACACGCTCTGGTTCCCTGCGAGTGAAGCAAACTCCCAGAAGGGAACAACCTCATGCGGACCGCCCTCCTCCGTACTGTCTCCAGGCTCACCGCCATCACCCTGCTTGGCGGCACCGCCGTACTCGGCGGCACAGCACTGCCCGCGCACGCAGCCACCGGCACCGTCGTGACCGACTCCGGGCTCGGCGTCACGATCCGCTCCGGCAACGCCACCAGCTTCGGCTCGGTCGGCACCCAGCCCAACGGAGCGGTTCAGATCGACTGCCAGATCTACGGCGAACCGGTGACCGGAAAGTTCGGCCGGAGCCTGATCTGGGATCACATCCCCGGCAAGGGCTTCATCTCCGACTCCTACGTCAACACCGGCAGCAGCGGCTTGGTCGCACCTCTTTGCACGAACAACCCGCGCGCCGACAAGGCGATCGCCTGGTTCGCCGCCCGCAACGGCTCGACCGCATTCCAGGGCTACTGCGAGATGGCGGCCGAGAACTCCTACGGCAAGACCGGCATCTGGGCCTCGGCCAAGGCGGACTGGAACGACGCCGTCGCCCGCGGCGTCGCCCACCGCGGCGACCTCAACCCACCCAAGGGCGCACTGGTCTTCTGGGACCTCGCCGCCCCCTACGGCCACGTCGGCGTCGCCCGCGGCGACGGCTACTTCTGGGCAACCAGCGTCGGCGGCGCTATCGGCCTGGCAAGACTCCCGTACTTCTCCAACTACCTCGGCTGGGCCTGGCCGAACTTCTAGTTTCCGTCATCCCTGGGATGGAAGACTGCACCCGGGCGCGTCCGCCCCTCAAGCGCCCGGGTGCTTTTCCATTCGCGTCAGCCAGTCGCCCACCAAGGCTTGATACAAGCCGTGATCATCCACCGGCAGATCATGACCGGCCCGATCCAGTACTGCGTACGTCGCGCGCGGGTAGTCCGCCAGCAGCGGCCACGCATCGGCGTACCCGGTCATCGTGTCCTGGCGTCCGGTGACGATCAGCGTCGGTGCATCGAGTCGCGCACGGGGCTCGACGCTCAGGGCGTACTTGGTCACCTCGCTCTGGATGCCGCTCAGGAACTCCGGGTCGGCGATCGCTTCCGCCACGTCGTAATACAAGTCTTGTTTCAGCTGGAGAGCCGACAGATAACCGGCATCCCAGATCGCCGGGTCGTCGACCGGAAGCGTTCGCTGGGTGCGGTCCACGATCACGCCGGGCACGCGGAGCAGTAGTCCGAGGATCCGGCTCGGGTCGCGATGGACGATCCCGCGCGCGTGCAACCCGCCGGCCGACGTACCAGCGAGGGCAAACGATTCGTTCCCCACCACGCCGTCGATCACCTGGGCGATGACGTCCAGCATGCCGTCCTGGTTGGTGATCCAGGGTCGCGACGGTGTCTGGCCGGTGCCCGGTGGGTCGATGTAGATCCGCCGCCAGCCGGGGTGTCCCGCCGCGAAGACAGGCTCGTGCACGTCGCGGCCTTCGCCGTTCGCATTTCCCCAGCCGGGCAGGAAGACGATCGGCCTGCCCTCGCCGAAGGATTCGTAGTACACGGGCAGGTCGTCCACCACGCTGATCATGCAGGCCTCTCGCCAGAACCGCGCTGGATCAGTTGGCACGGCAGGACGATGCGTTGGGGTGGGCGGGTGTCGGTTTTGGCTGCCCGATCCAGGAGGAGGCGGGCGGCGATCCGGCCGAGCTCTGCGATGTCGGAGGCAACGACTGTGACCGGGGTGGGGAGCATGTCGGCCAGGCGGAAGTCGTCGAAGCCAACGACGGCGGGCTCGGCATCAACCTCGCGGAGCGCGCGCAGTACGCCTTCGGTAAGGAAGTTGGTGGAGGCAAACAATGCGGTGGGCGGGTCCGGACGATGCATCAGCTCGCGGGTCGCTTTCTCGGCCGCCTCGGCAGTACCTTCCGGAAGCTGGACGACAAGGCTCTCGTCCACCTCGATCCCGGCCGCGCGACAAGCCCGCCGGTAGCCGCGCAACCGCCGACCGGTCGTGTAGTACGACGGCGCGAGCAGGATCGCGATCCGCACATGGCCCTGCTGGAGCAGGTGATCCGTGGCGAGCTTGCCACCGCCTTCGTTGTCGACCATGACGATGTCGGCCTCGATCCCGTGCGCCGGCCGGTCCACGAAGACCACCGGGATGCCCGCACTGGCCAGGAACGAGTGATCGCCCTGGTCGGGCACGATCATCAACCCGGCGACCTGCCGCCCGATCAGCTCCTGGATCGCCCGCCGCTCCCCCTCGGGATCCTCGTCGACCGAACCGAGCACGACCGCGAAGCCATCCTGCCCGGCGACCTCGAGTGACGACTTGGCGATCGTCGCGTAGAACGGGTTGGTCAGATCGCCGAGCACCAGAGCCAGGCTCGACGACTTCTTGCCCGGCCGCAGCGCGCGGGCGACCTCGTTGCGCTGGAAGCCCAGCTCGTCGATCGCGGCGCGTACCCGGCTCGCGGTCTCGTCCCGCACGCCGGCCCCGCCGTTGACCACCCGGGAGACCGTGCCCAACCCCACGCCGGCCCGCTTGGCCACGTCGATCATCGTCGGGCGAGCGGACTCGGAATGCTTTGGAAACGTTTCGGACACAGGGTTGACTTCCCTCTCACCGCACGGCATCGTCACCTCACAGTAAACTTTGGAAACGTTACCGTCCAGGAGGCAGGATGAATCGTGACGGACGACGACGGAAGGTTCCCCGGGCGGGGAAGGTCGGCCGCGGCCTCAGCCGCAACGCCGGCTCGGACGTCAAGGCCGCCTACCTGTTCATCTCGCCGGCCATCATCGGTTTCACCGTCTTCGTGGTCTATCCGCTGGTCCGCTCGTTCTACCTGTCACTGACGAAGTACAACGGGCTGTCCGACCCGGTGTTCGTGGGCCTGGGCAACTTCCGCCGGCTGTTCACCGTCGACCCCGCGTTCTGGCCGTCCCTGCGCGCGACCGGCTATCTCGTCTTGCTCTACGTGCCGTTGAGCCTCGCGCTCGGGCTGGCGCTCGCTGTGTTCTGCAACCAGCGTTTCGCCGGCGTCCGGATCGTCCGGACACTGGCCTATCTTCCGGTGGTACTGCCCGCGGTCGCGACCATCACGCTGTGGAAGTTCATCCTCAACCCGCAGGTCGGCCTGGCGAACACGATCCTGGACAAGCTGCACCTGCCGACCAGCGACTGGCTGCAGAGCCCCGCGATGTCGATGCCGTCGATCGTGATCGTGATGCTGTGGGGCGTCGGCGGCACGATGATCATCTTCCTGGCTGCGCTCCAGGCCGTGCCGAACGAGCTTTACGAGGCCGCCCGGGTCGACGGCGCCGGACCGTACTCGGTGTTCTTCCGGATCACCTTGCCGATGATCAGCCCGATCATGTTGCTGCAGGTCATCCTGCAGACGACGGCCGCGCTGCAGACCTTCAACCAGCCGAAGATCCTGACCAACGGCGGCCCCGGGTTCAGTACCAACGTGCTGATGCTGTCGATCTACAACAACGGATTCTCCAACCTGGGCAGGATTCCCCAGCTCGGCTACGCCTCCGCCCAGGTGTGGGTGCTGTTCATCGTCATCATCGCCGTGATCGCCCTGACCGCGAAGTTCTCCTCGCTCTGGACATACAGTGACAACACTCCCGACTGAAGCGCCCGCCCCCGCTCCCGCGCTCACCGAGACGCCGGCCGCGCCGAAACGCAGTACAGGCAAACGAACGGCCCGTACGACGTCCTGGTACGTGACCGCCTTGTTCATCTGCTCCGTGATGGTCGTCCCGCTGCTGTGGATGATCACCATCGGGCTGAAGAGCGGTTCCGCCGTCTTCGAGGTGCCGCCGCGGTTGCTGCCTCGCGAGTTCCAGTGGAGCAACTTCGTCAACGGCCCGGAGGCGATCCGGTTCCCGCGTTTGTTGCTCAACTCAACGATCATCACGATGCTGAGCGTGCTCGGCGGCGTGATGACCGCGATGATGGCCGGCTACGCGCTGGCCCGGCTGCGGTTCCCGGGCCAGAAGGTGTGGTTCTACCTGTTCGTCGGCAGCATGCTGCTGCCCGGCGTGGTCGGGCTGATCCCGTTGTTCCAGCTCTACAAGAGCATCGGCTGGTACGACACCTGGCTGCCGCTCATCGTGCCGGCCTTCTTCGGCGGCAATCCGCTGTTCATCTTCCTGGCCAGGCAGTACTTCATGGCCATCCCGTACTCGATCGACGAGGCGGCCAAGATCGACGGCGCCGGGCACCTGCGGATCTTCGTCAGCGTGATGCTGCCGTTGACCCGGCCGGCCTGGATCACGATGGCGATCCTCGCCTTCCAGGCGTCCTGGAACGACTTCCTCAACCCGCTGGTCTATCTGTACTCCGCCGACAAGTGGCCACTGTCGGTCGGGATGGCGCAGTTCGTCTCACCGTTCGCCGGGCAGACGCCGAACTGGAGCTACTACATGGCCACCAACCTGCTCTACATGCTGCCGCCGCTGATCATCTTCTTCGCCGCGCAGCGCTATTTCATCCAGGGCCTCGGCTCGCTGGGCAGCACCACGCAGAAGTGACTCACCCCCTGAGGAGCACAACAGTGAACAGGATCATCGGTACCTCCCTCGCCTGCGCGGGGTTGCTGACGGCAACGGCTGCCTGCGGCGGATCGGACTCCGGCGGCAAGTCCGGCGGACCGGTCACCGTAACCGTGATGACATGGGAGTCCCCCGAGACGAACACCGCCATCAAGAAGGCCCTCGAGGGCTTCAAGGACGACCAGATCAAGGTGCAACTGATCGACACCCCGAGCGGCGGGTACGGCGACAAGCTCGCGTCGCTCACCCAGGCCAAGAAGCTGCCCGACCTGTTCTGGTGCGGTAACGACACCGAGCAGCAGTACACCTCGCAGGGCCTGCTGGTCGACTGGTCGAAGAAGATCGAGGACGGTGACGGCGACTTCAAGGCGGACAAGTTCGTCGGCTCCGCGATGACGAACTGGAAGACCGGCGATGGGCTGATGGGCGGCCTGCCGTCGCTGATGAACACCTATGGCGTCTGGTACAACGCCGACGCCTTCAAGGCCGCCGGCATCCCCGAGCCCAAGGCCGGCTGGAGCTGGGACGACATGTACTCCGCCGCCGGCAAGCTCGCGAACAAGGGCGGAGCGAAGTACGGGCTGGTCGCGGATCAGCTCACCGGGGCGGACGGACCGTTCACGATGAGCATGTACTCCGTGTCGGCGGGCGGCGCGGCTTTCACGGACAACGTGAACCATCCGACCAAGGCGGAGATCGACGACAAGTACACCGAGGGCGTGGAGAAGCTCGCCGCGGCGATCAAGTCGGGTGCGGTGGCGCCACCCGGGTACGACGCGTCGAACGTGCCGGCGCTGTTCTCCGGCGGCAAGGTGCCGATGATGTTCGGCGGGCAGTGGCTGGCCGCCGGGTTCCAGACCGACAAGCCGAAGATCAAGTACGGGTTCGCGCCGTTCCCGCAGGTGAACACGCCGACGACGCTGTACGACTCGGTCGGCATCTGCACGCCGGAGTACACCGGCGATGAAGACGCGACCTACAAGGTGCTCGAGTACATCAACACGAAGGTCTGGGACGCCGTCCTGCCGGCCTCGCCAGTCGCGCCCCCGGCGTACACGCCTGCGCAGGAGAGTTACTTCAGTGCTTTGACCAAGGCAGGACAGAACACAGTCGTCGACACGGTCAAGGCCGACCTCGCCGCCGAAAAGACGGTCGGCGTGCGCTTCACCACCCAGTGGGCCTCCCAGGTGGTCGACCTGACAACGGCGTACTGGCAACCCATCCTCAACGGCAAGAAGCCGACCTCCGACCTGCAGACCTACGTCGGCAAGATCAACGACCTGATCAAGTCCCAGGGCTAGTCCCAAGCTGGTCAATTGGGTGGGCCCGTCGCTTCGCCAAGGACACCTTGGCGACGGCGGGGCCCGACGAGGTGGGGCGGTCGGGTCCGGCGAGGTACGGCGACGGCCCGATCGGCGAGGTACGGCGTGGGTGGGTGAATCGGCGCGCTGGCTAGACGACTCGCGGCGTGCCGGTCCGGTCGATAGCGCCTTGGCCGACCAATAACCTGCTATACAGCGCGCCATCGGCACCAGAACCGGCCATCGGCACTCCGCAATCCGGCGTACCAGCCGTGGATGGGCGGCGCCCGCCCCGCCCGGCTGGCCCGCCCGGCTGGGTCGGCCCGCCCGCTGGCTCGGCTTGGTCGAGTACGCCGGTACGCAGCACTAGACGGACTCATCCACCACCCCCATCGGCTGCGCCCCGGGCCAACTTCTTTGTCGCCAAGGTGTTCAAGCCCACCACTGGTGGGCTTGAACACCTTCCGGTGGCGACGACGAGACCCCCTGGGTACAACGCCCGGGAGGGCCGGACGCCCACGCATACCCAACTCCGGTCAGCAAACGCTTCCCCCGGCGTGTCGGGCCATCGGGGACGGGGCGTGCGTGCGCAGCCGTCCGCGCGGTCGCGCCGGGCGCCGCCATCCCCGCGGTCGCGCCGGGCATCGACGCCGCCTTCGGCTTCCGTGCGCCTGCCTGCGGCGGGCAGCCCCGGCGAGGCACCTCCCCGAACCGCTTAGCCAACGGGCTTGGGGACTAGCTCGCTGTCCCTTGGGTCAGGTGGCTTGCCAGAGGGAGAGGGCGAAGCGGGCTTCGGTGTCGGTCCACCAGGCGGCGGGGGTGAAGCCGGCCTTGTCCAGTTCGGCTTCGACGCCGTGCTGGTGGAATTTGGCGGAGACCTCGGTGCTGAGTTCCTCTCCCTCGGCGAAGTCGACCTCGAGGCCGATCTCCGGGATCAGCACCCGCATCGCCCGGTCGGCGCGCAGGTGCATCTCAATCCATTCGTTCTCCGGGTCCCAGATCGCGCGGTGGCTGAACGACTCGACGTCGAAGTCCGCGCCGAGTTGGCGGTTCAGCACCCGCAGTACGTTCCGGTTGAACTCGGCCGTCACCCCCGCGCTGTCGTCGTACGCCGCGACGAGGGTGGCCGGGTCCTTCACCAGGTCCGTGCCGAGCAGCAGCCACTCCCCTGGCTCTAGGACCTCGCGGACGGAGTGGAAGAAGTCGGCGCGTTCGGCGGGCAGCAGGTTGCCGATCGTGCCGCCGAGGAACGCGACCACGCGCGGAGCCTCGCCGGGGAGCTTGTCGAGGTGTGCGGTGAAGTCGCCGACGACGCCGTGCACGGTCAGGCCCGGGTAGTCGGTGTTGATGGCGGCGGCCGCGTCGCGCAGCGCCGATTCCGAGACGTCGAGCGGGACGAACGTCGACAGCGTGCCGTGGTCGCGCAGCCCGTTGAGCAGCAGCCGGGTCTTCTCCGACGAGCCGGAGCCGAGCTCGACCAAGGTATGCGCGCCGGTCAGCTCCGCGATCTCGCCGGAGCGGGCCTGGAGGATCTCCCGCTCCGCGCGGGTCGGGTAGTACTCCGGCAGCCGGGTGATCTCCTCGAACAGGTCGCTGCCGCGCGCGTCATAGAACCACTTCGGCGCGAGCCACTTCGGCTCAGCCGTCAGCCCGGCCCGGGCGTCCTCCCGCAGCGCGCGAGAGGCGTAGTCCGGGGTCAGGTGGATGTCGATCGAGGTCACTATCGTCCTTCCATCAAAGGGGTGACGGCTAGCGTGCTTTTGGTTGCTAGAAGCAATGAATGGTCGGGGACCTGCTCCCAGCCGGTGTCGGTCCAGGGCTCGGAGCTGACCGCTACCGAATTGGTTGTTCGCCGGACCCAGAGCGAATGCGTCCAGGTGGTCGCAACGATCTGCTCCCCATCGGTGAGCAGGACGTTGAGCCGGGAGTCAGGCGCCGCGGCGGCGACGTCGCGCACGACCGATGCGACCGACTCGGCGGCAGGCGCACCGGAGTACAGGCGGTCTTGGATCAGGGCCCACAGGAGGGCGGAGTCCATCGGGGCGTCGAGGGTGAGCAGTTCGGAGACGGGCAGCGACTCGGCGAGTTTGGTCACCGAGCCGGGCCAGCCGCTGATCAGGCCGTTGTGGCTGAACAACCACTGGTCCCTGGTGAACGGCGCGACCGCCGACTCCGTCAACGGCGACCCGACCGTCCCATTCCGTACTGCGGCCAGCACGGCGCCGGACCTGATCGACGAAGCCAGCCCCGGCAGCGACTCGTCGGCCCAGATCGGCACACTCCGCCGATACCGGACCACGGAGCCGTCGACGTACCAGCCGATGCCGAAGCCGTCCGCGTTGACCGAGCCACCGCCGCGCATGTCGGAAGGGGCCCAGCTCTGTCGATATAGCGAGCGCGGCGGATCCAGGACCAGCGAAGCGAGCGAAACCGGCGGGCCCAGGTAGGCAAGGTGCCGGCACATCAGCCCAGCTCTTCCGGACGGGGATCTCGGGCGCAGCGGAAGCCGGCGAAGATCTGGCGGCGGATCGGGTAGTCCCAGTTCCGGAACGTGCTCCGCGCGACCACCTCGTCCGTGCCGAACGAGCCACCCCGCAACATCTTGTAGTCGCTACCGAAGAACACCAGCGAGTACTCGTCGTACGGGAAGGCTCGGAACCCCGGGTACGGCTTGAAGTCGCTGCTGGTCCACTCCCAGACGTCGCCGATCAGCTGCTCGACACCGAGTGGCGACGCGCCTGCCGGGTACGCCCCGATCGGCGCTGGCCGCAGGTGCCGCTGCCCGAGGTTCGCGTGCTGCGGCCCCGGGCTCTCGTCGCCCCAGGGAAAGCGCCGCGTCCGCCCGGTCTCCGGGTCGAATCGCGCCGCGAACTCCCACTCTTCCTCGGTCGGCAGCCGCTTGCCCGCCCATTTCGCATACGCCTCGGCCTCGTAGAAGCAGGCGTGCATCACAGGCTCGTCGAGCGGCAGCAGCTCCCGATGCCCGAATCGCGTCCGCAGCCAGTTGCCGTCCTCAAGCTCCCAGAACCGCGGCGCAACCAGCGAAGCCTTCTGTACATGGGCCCAGCCGGCCTCGGACCACCACCGCGGATCCTGATAGCCGCCACCGGTGACGAACTTCAGGTAGTCGCCGTTGCTCACCGGCGCCGTGTCGATCACGTACGGCGCGACGTGCACCGGGTGGGCCGGTCGCTCGTTGTCCAGCGCCCACGGCTCGATCGACGTCCCCATCTCGAAGATGCCACCGGGCACCAGCACCTCAGGCGTGGCCAGCCGTCGGCCGGGCGGAGGCGCGGGCGCGTCGAGCACCGGGGTGCCCGTCCGGAGCTGATGCGTCGCGAGCATGGTCTCGTCGTGTTGCTGCTCGTGCTGCACGATCATGCCGAAGGCGAAGGCGTTGTCGAGCAGTTCGCCGCCCTGGAACTTCACGTGGTCGAGCACATCGAGGACCTTGTCGCGCACCTCCACGACGTACTGCCTGGTCTCGGCCGGACCGAGCAGCGGCAGCGACGGGCGATCGGAGCGGGCGTGCATGAACGCGTCGTACAGCTCGTCGATGTCCTGCCGGACCGGTTCGCGGCCGCCGACGTCGCGAACCAGCCAGAGCTCTTCCTGGTTGCCGATGTGCGCGTAGTCCCAGACCAGCGGCGACATCAGTTTGGAGTGCTGCCGGACCAGGTCGTCGGTATCGACCGCGTCGGTGAGCTGAACGGTCCGGCCGCGCGAGCGTTCGAGTTGCTCGGCGACGAACGACCGCAGCTCCTCCGCGGTCAGCTCGGACAACTGGTGGGTCATGATGCTCGCCTTCTGTGGGTGTCGTCGACGATGCAGTGCAGTCGGTCGCCGACCTCGGTGATCAGGTCCTGATCAACTCCGATGCGGCTCAAGTTCGTGGTGGCCAGCGCGACCAGGTCGCGGGCGGCCTGCAGGACCGGCTTGTCGTCCAGCCCTTCGCGCGCGGCGGGAAACCAGCGCCCGGCTGCCGGTGCGGCAGCGGCCAGCGCCTGGTCGGTGACGGCCGGGTCGGACATCAACGCGGACAGCAACAGGGTCGGCGCGATCCAGCCGTCACCTGACTGGGCGTCGAGGTAGCGCACCTCCAAGTACCCGCGCGGCCGCACCGGCGGGAACAGCGTCGACAAGTGATAGTCCAGGTCCGCGTACGTCGGCCTGTCGCCAGGCGGCTCCCCGTCGCCCGTATTCCCGTCGCCCGGATTCGCGCCGGGCCGGCCTGCCAGGTTGCTGCCGTCGAGGGCACCGTCCGCCCAGGCGCCGAAGGTCAGTCCGGGTGGGGCGTCCCAGTTGTCGCCTCGACGCAGGCAGAGCACGGGCGCGTCCATCGCAGTACGGGCCCAGGCCTCGGCTGGATCACCGTCGAGGGGTGGCGGCTCGGTGAAGGGGGCGCAGGTGCCGAAGGTGGCTTCGGTCCGGGCGGAAGCCCACCCGGTGTCAGAGCCCTCGCGTCTCCGCGAGTTGGCGAACAACCCGACCAAGGCTGGACCGAAATCATGCAGCGCTCGCCAGCGCAACGCCGTCTGGTCGGCCTCGCCCGCATCCAGGCAGACCTGCAAGCCGGCCGTGCTGCACATCATCCGCGGGCCATGCGGGCCGAGCTGCGCGAAGGCGCGCTCCATGGCGGCGTACCGGGGAACGGTCAGGATGCGACGCGGCGGGCGGAAGGCGTCGAGGCCGAACTGACCTGGTCTCAGGCCTTCGGCGGCGAGCAGGGAGGTGAGCTCCGCGGCGTCGGCGGCGGTGTCCTCGATCAGCCTGGGCACGGAGGCCGAGGCGGGGCCGGAGATCTCTACCTGGCCACCCGGCTCCACCGTGACCAGAGAACCCCGGTTCAGCGGCAGCTGTGGACTGCCGCGGACCAGGGTCGCGGGCGCATGCACGCCCAGGGCATTGCTGAGTTGAGCGGCATCGAGGGGCCGGTGCAGATCATCCGCATGGTGCACCGTCCACTCCAGCTCGACGCCGTGGAGTTGTGGAGGACCGTGCTTGAAACAAACCATCGCGACGTAACCCTCAGCCTCCACGCGGGAGCCGATCGGGGTCGTCGCCGGAAACTCGCGGGACGCGGTCACGTCAACGAACCTATCCGCGGCCATCGGGCCGGACAACTGATAGTGGGTTACCCCTCGGTGACATGGGGGCCGCCCGGAACGGTGTCGAATTCATGATCGACATCGTGCCGGGCGGCTCCGACAGTTTTCGGTTCCCTGCTCAGCCGGGGTATTTCACGCTCCCGCCCCAGTCGTTGCGATGCCAGCCGTCCTGCGGGGTCCACCACCAGTGGTGGAGCGTGTTCGTTCCGCTCTGAGCGAAATATTGGTGCTGATCGGCGAATGCGAAACCAACCGGGTCAGCGTGCGCCTCACCACCGAGGTCCTCCCAGGTCACCTTGCCGGTCCGCTGGTCCCACCACCAGTGATACAGAGTCTTGTTCGACCTCCACAGTCTCGACTTCCCCGACTTGGAGTCACTGTGGGTTCCGGAGCAGTCCAGAACAATCCCTCAAACCACCGTCGAAGGTCCAGTGTCGGGTAGGAAGGAGCCATGCAGACCTACGACGTCGTCGTGATCGGAGCCGGAGCGATGGGCTCGGCTGCGGCTCGTGCTCTCGCGGCCGCCGGCCGTGAGGTGCTCGTGCTGGAGCAGTACGAGCTCGGGCACGACCGCGGCGGGTCGCATGGCGGCACCAGACTCTTCCGGCTCGCCATCGACGACGAGGGCGAGCTACTCCGGGCTGCACGGGCGCGGGCTCTGTGGGAGGAGCTGGAGAGCGAGACCGGCGTGCAGATGCTGGATCCGGTCGGCGGTGTCGACCACGGTCTCGACGAGCGGCGGGTACGCGAGTCTGCGGCGCTGCTCGCGCGACACGGAGTCCCGTACGACGTACTGGCGCCAGAGGCTGCTACTGAGCGCTGGCCGGGGATGCGGTTCTCCTCCAAGGTGCTGTACCAGCCCTGGTCGGGCCGGGCGCTTGCTGAGCAAGCATTGACTGCGATCCGGGCATCTGCTCGTTCACTGGGGGTGGAGTTCCGCCCGCAGTGCGCGGCGACCGGAGTACGGGTTGCCGGGGACGGTGTCGAGGTCGAGACCGCTGCGGGCGCAGTACGGGGTCGTCAGTTGGTGGTGACGGCTGGGCCTTGGACAGCTCGGGTCCTTGCCGGTGCTCTCGAGGTGCCGGCGATCTCGGCGTCCCAGGAGCAGCCGCGGTTCTTCGCGCCGGTGGATGCGTCCGCGCAGTGGCCGGTCTTCGTGGATCGGCGCGTCCGGGCGTACGGGGTGTTCGAGGAGGGGCGCGGCGTGAAGGTCGGGATGCACGCGTCCGGCCCGGTGATCTCGCTCGATCAGCGGGATTTCCAGGTCGAGCCCGCTCGGGACGCGGCGTTGGTCGCCTATGTCCGGGAGTGGTTCCCAGGGTTGGACGTGACGCGGTCGGAGGCGATCAGTTGCCTCTACGACAACACCGAGCGCGGGGATTTCGTGATCGACCGGCGCGGGCCGATCAGCGTGGCGGCCGGGTTCCACGGCGAAGGGTTCAAGTTCGTGCCGCTGGTAGCGCGCTACCTTCGCGATCTGGTGACCGGCTCTGAGTCCACGCCTGAGGTTTTCAGGCTTTGACGCGGGGGCAGCCGCCGCAGGCTTTGACGTTGGGGAGTGCGTAGAAGAAGCAGCACGACGTACGGATCTCCTGGTCGAGACGGATGCCGAACGCCTCGGCGGCAGTTGCGGCGTGCACAGCCTCCTCTGGGACCTTGAAGGCGCCGCGGAGCTCGTCCTCGACCGCGCCTCGGCGCTGGAGCGAACTCAGCTTCACCCCTGGCCGGTACGAGTCGGTGAAGGCCTTGGTGTGCTCGTCGACCTGCACGACCGCCTCTTCGAGCGAAACCACCTTGTCCGACAGCAGGGCGACATCGGTCGGGTAGTGCGCCGTCGGGTGCCGTCTGAAGGCCAGTGCCTCGGGTGACACGTCTGGCGAGACGCCTGTCAGAGCAGTGGAGATTCCCGCGATCATGGACGGCACGGAGACGTACCACAGCAGCACGAACATGGCGGCGACCTGCAGAGGCGGCTCGATGTTGTACTCGCGCCCGTAGTCGTCCAGCAGCGCCTTCCGCCACCCGTACGTCGGATCGCCGCCTGCCAGCTGCTCGTTGAGGAGCTCGGCGCAGGAGATCCACTCGGGGCCGGGCACTGCGGACGCAGTACGGACGGACAGCCAGGACACCTCCCCGTCCAGCATGTCCGCGAGGCGCCTCGCGGTGTACGTCATACAGCCAGCCTACGGTCCGGGACCACCACAGGCGCTCCCCCGACCTCCACCACCGTTGCCCGCAGGCCGAACACCTCGTGCAGCAGCTCGGCGCTCAACACGTCTACCGGGTGGCCCTCTGCGGCGATCTCACCGTTGCCCATGACGACCAAGTGATCGGCGTACTGCGCTGCAAGGGTCAGGTCGTGCAGTACTACGACCACTGTGCGACCAGAGGTGTGCGCTGCGGCGTGGACGACGTTCATGACGTCTACTGCGTGGGCTAGATCCAGATACGTCGTCGGCTCGTCCAGGAGCAGGTGTGGAGTGCCCTGGGCCAGCACCATCGCGATCCACACCCGCTGCCGCTGCCCGCCGGACAGTTGGTCGACAGGGCGGTCCTTGAGCTCCTCCAGCTCGACCGCGGCCAGTGCCTCGTCGATGGCGCTCTGGTCGTCGGAGGTAAGGCGTGCGAACAACCCGCGGTACGGGTGGCGGCCTCTGGAGACCAGCTCGGCCGCAGTGATCCCCTCGGGCGTGACAGGGCCCTGCGGCAGGATGCCCAGCTGGCGGGCGAGTTCACGGGCCGGTAGCTGGTGGATGTCCTTGCCGTCGAGCAGTACGCGTCCGCCCTGCGGTGCCATCAGCCGACTCATGCCACGCAGCAGCGTCGACTTGCCGGAGCCGTTGGGGCCGACGATGGCCGTCAGTCGGCCGCTCGGCACCTCCAGGGTGAGACCGGACACGACCGGCTTGTCGCCGCTGTACGCGAGGGTCAGGTTCTCTACGAACACGGGGTCACCGTCCCTTCTGCTGACGACCGATGAGATGGAGCAGGTACGGTGCTCCGGCTGCTGCTGTGACTACGCCGACCGGGAGTTCGTACGGACCGACTTGCAGTACTTCGAGGCCGTTGCGGGCGACCAGGTCTGCTGCTGTGACGAAGAGGGCGCCTAGTAGCGCAGTACTGAGGAGTGGTGGGCGTTCTGTCTTCGCTAGCCGCTGGGCGATCTGTGGAGCCACTAGTGCGACAAAAGCGATCGGACCGGCACCGGAGGTGGCCATGGCGGCCAGCACGGTGGCGATGACGAGCAGGGCGATGCGCACACGGGAGACGCGTACGCCTAGTGAGGATGCGACGTCGTCACCGAGCACTAGTGCGTCGAGGTCGCGGTTGAAGGCCACTGCCACCGGCAAGAGGAGGAGGACGGCCAAACCGACCGGGATTGCGTCGGACCAGGTGCGGGCGTTCAGAGAGCCCGCAAGCCAGGCGGCGGCGCGGCCGGCATCCGTGACGTCTCCGATCACCAGGAGCCAGGCCACTATCGAGTTCGCGGCTGCCGCCACGCCGACACCGATCAGGACGATCCGGCCGGCGTCGATGACGCCACGCTGGATCGAAAGAACTCCTACGATGGCGGTAGCGGCCAGGCCGCCGATGATCGCCGCCAGGGGGATGCCGACTCGGGCGGCGACGCCGGAGATGTTGCCGCCGCCGGTACCGGCCAGGACGATCACGGTGACAGCCGCGGCCGAGGCGCCCGAGTTGACGCCGACGATGTCGGGGCTGGCAAGCGCGTTGCGCGACAGGGTCTGGAGGAGGGCGCCAGACACTGCGAAGGCGATTCCTACGAGTAGGCCGGTCGCTACCCGCGGCAGCCTGAGTTCCAGCACGATCAAGCGGGTGCCGCCGTCACCGCCACCCAGCAGGGCCTGGACGACGTCAGCCACGGGGAGTTTCGTCGTACCGACGCTGAGGCTGACCAGGGCGAGCGCTATGGCCAACAGGGCACAGGCAGCACTCAGTACGAGCGTGCGTGGGTTCACAGGACGACCGCCCGGCGCCGGACGACCATCACGAACAGGGGCGCGCCGACGACGCCCAGTACTACGCCCGCCTGCACCTCACCGGCTCCACCGACGAGCCGGCCGACCAGGTCCGCGGTGACCAGGGCGGCAGCTCCGATCAGGGCGGACGCGGGGATCAGCCAACTGTTGCGGGCGCCGAAGATCCTTCTGGCGACGTGACCGGCGAGCAGGCCGAGGAACCCGATCGGCCCACAGGCAGCCACCCCAGCGGCGGTCAGCAGGCCGATCGCGAGCAGCCCGACGAGCCTGGCCCTTCTGATCGACAGCCCAAGACCAGCCGCGACATCGTCGCCCAGGGCAAGCAAATCCAGATCACGCGCGTTGATTGCTGCCAGCACCAACCCGACTGCCGCGAACGGCAACACCTGACCAGCGACATCAAACCCGCGCCCGGCCACTGACCCGACAGCCCAGAACCTGTACCCATCAAGGGTGTTCGCGTCCAGCAACACGATCGCTGACGTCATTGCCCCCAGCAACGCAGCCACAGCGGCCCCCGTCAACGCCAACCCCACCGGCGACGCCCCACTCCCCCGCGACGCCAACCGCTGCACCCCGAAGGTGGCGATCAGAGCGCCGATCAATGCACACCACACGGTCGACCCGACCGACTCGACCACTCCGATTTGCAACCCCAGCACCACCGCCAACGCGGCCCCCGCACTAACCCCGAAAATCCCCGGCTCCGCCAGCGCATTCCTGGTATGCCCCTGCATCAACGCACCCGCGACCCCCAGACAGGCCCCCACCAACACTGCCACCGTCGTCCGCGGCAACCGCAGACTCCTGACGATCACATCCGCATCAGACCCACTCGCCTCAGTGAGCGCATGCCAAACCGCCCCCACCCCCAACCATCGAGCCCCCAACGCCAGACTCGCCCCGAACACCACCAGAACAAGCAGCCCCAACCCCACCAGCCGCCCCACCCGCCCACCAACCATCCCCACACCTTAGGCGAGCCTTACTTCCTGCCCGCCGCGCACCCCAGCCAAATCCACTAGCCCGAGCGCACCTAAGAGATGATCATCGGGGACGTCCACCCACCCCTTCGCCGCTGAGGATCGCAGCCGATGAACCTCGCTGATGACAAGGACGACAGCATCCTGCTGTTCCTCCGCGAACCTCGCTTACGTCAGCTCCTGGCAGCAGCCGCCCGGCGAGCACTACGTCGAACTCGAGTTCCTCGCCCTCGGCGCCACCGTCGAGACGACCATCAGCGATCCCTACCCCTTGGCCGAGGCGCTCACCTTCGTCCGCGACCATCTCGACAGCAACCACGACCCGCGCTGGCCAGGAAGACGACCGTTCTGGGACCTCGAATCCGCCGCCGAGTCCAAACTCGTCCGCCGGCTACTGCAACGTCGCTTCCCGGACCTCTACCAGCGCCTGGCCAGCGCCCTCGAACAGGCCGACCCGTACGACGTCGTCTACCCGAACAACCCCGGCGAGTACAACGACGTGATCCACGAGTTCCTCGTGATGGCCGACCCCGTCGACGGCGACCTGACCCGCCTCTCCCAGACCCAGATCACCGACCTCCTCAAAGCCGCCCTCGCCCGCTGCTTCGGCGAAAGACTCGACGAAACCAAACTGCAGCACACAGTCACCCTGCTCCGCACCACCCCGGCGCCAGATACCACGATCTGAACGTCAAGCTCTCGCCGCAGAACCCAGCACGACCTATGTCTCGGTCTCGGTCTCGACATCCTGGTCGATCGAAATGGCAGCCGCTGATGCTGGACTTCCCCGGCTGGCGGCTTTAATGGTTGATGGATGACCAGGAGCGCGCGGCCGCCGCCACGAGACCACGAATCATGACGTCACCATCAGGTTCACGCTGGACGCCAGGGTGTAGTCGACACCGCTGAAGTCGTCGCAAAGTTCTCGGCAGCGCGTGAAGTACCGGCCGAACTCCGGTCGCGACTTCCAGGCCGCGACGCTCTCGTCGCTGTCCCACGCGCCGTACGAGACGAACTCGTCGGGCGCCTCGGCCGCGCGCAGCAGCAGGAACATCCGTGCGCCCGGTGCTGCGGAGTGCGCCCAGGTGGTGAATTCGGTCCAGCGGGTAATGAAGTCGTCGGCTTTGCCCGGCGACACGTGCCAGGTGCCCGAGGTGTAACGCTGTCCGTTCATGTCCGGCTCCCTTCAAGGTCGGTTGGCCCGACTCTAGAAAGCGGCCATTCCCTGAGCGTTCCTCAGCCGCCGGACCGCGCCGATGCGGTCGAAGACCTCGATCGCGGCGTCCAACTGTCCTGCTGCGGCCGGCCCGACCTGGGCGGCCTGCATCGTGGTCCGGGCGGCCCAGAACGGCATCAGGGCCCGCCCGTACAGCGCAACGCCCGCCGCGAAATGCTCCTGGGCCGCGGCCGACTCGCCCTTGGCGGCGTCGACCGAGGCCCGGGCGGTCTCGGCCATGGCCCGCCAAGCGGAACTGTCGAACATGCCCGCGACTCGTTCGGCTGCGGCGGCGTGCAGGTCTGCCGACGCGACATCGCCGAGCGCGGCACAGGTCTCAGCCGCGATCGGGTTGAGCAGCGCCGCGCAGCTAGGGCACTCACCGTGGCGCGCCGCCGCGGCGGCCGCCGAGCGAACGGCCCGAAGCGCTTCCTCCGGATACCCGCGCTCGACCGCGTCCAGCGCCGCGGTCGCGTACAGCCGCCCCCAGGTGTGCCGCGCGAGCGGGGACACCCCGGCGATCGCCATACCGCGCCGCAAAGCCGCCGCGGCCGACTCGCTGTCGCCCCGGACCGCCGCTAGTTCCGCGAGCCGCTGCCAGGGCAGGGCACCGGAGTTCGGGCCGAGCTCGCCATGGATCTCGGCGCTTCGTTCGAGGCACCCTTCTGCCTCGTCCCAACGGCCGTGCAGCAGCAGTGACTCGCCGAGCAGACACCAGGCGAAAGCCTGCGCCCGGAGCGCGCCCCGCTGGGTCGCGGCGTTGAGGGTGCGCAGGGCGTAGTCCTCGACTCCTGCGGACAGGTCGTCCCCGTAGAGGTGATACTGGCCAATGCAATGGTGCAGGTCGAAGATCCGGGCGAAAGCTTGATCGTCGTCGAGTTCGAGGCGATGCAACTCGCTGTGCATGCCCTCACGCCAGTCGCCGCGGAAGTGGTGGACGATGGCCAGGGTCTCATTCACGGTGGCCAGGTCCTGAGTGGTGCCGTGTTCGGTCGCGGCCGCCAACGCGTCCTCGGCGGTCGCCAGCGCGTCGTCGAGCCGCCCGAGTTCGCACAACCAGTTCGCCCGGACATCGAGCAGCCGCGCCCGCTCGGCGGCGTCGGCGGGTTGGGCGCCCGCAGCGCGCAGGTGACGCTCCGCGGCGGCGGGGTCGTGGCACATCACCAGCGCGCTCGCCGCCTTCCGGTGCAGCCGGGCCCGGTCCGGCGCGGCCGCCGACCCCAGTGCCGACTCGTAGGCGAGCCGTGCGCCGAGCAGGTCGCCCGCAACCGAGCGGAGGTCGCCGACCTGGTGCCACAGGTCGGCGGTTAACTCGGGTGGGGTCATGCGACCCGCCCGGATCTGTGCGTAGAGCCGTTCGGTCGCGGCGCTCGGAGTCACGCCGAGGTCGCGGTCCAGAGCCAGCCGCAGCGCGTCGTATTCGGCCATCGCCGCGGACCGGCGACCGGCGAGTGCTTGCAGCCGCATCAGCGCCGCCCCAGCTTCCTCATGGCTGGGTTCGTCGGCCAGAACCCGCCGCAGGGCGGCGATCGCCGCGTCGACGTCGGCCCGCGCTTCCAGCAGAGCTGCCCACTCGACGAGCAACTCGTGGGCTTCGCGGCGCAACCGGTCGGTGTGGGGTTCGGCCCACTCCTCGTAGCGGTCCTCTGGGAGCAGGTCTCCGCCGTAAAGGTCCACCGCGGCCTGGTAGGCCTCCGGCTCGCCGGAGCGGCGGGCGGCGAGAACCGCAGTCTCGAACGCCGAGACGTCCACGAAGTCCGCGTGCAGGCTCAACTGGTCCCCGACGGAGCCGACGCGGTCGGCCCCCAACACCTGCCGGACCTCGTGCAGAGCCTTGCGCAACTGGTTGGCGGCCGCGGCGACCGGCAGGCCGGGCCACAGCGCCTCGGCGAGCCGTTCGCGGTGTATGCGTCGGCCGGGTGTCAGCGCGAGCACCTTGACGATCGCGCGCGCTTTGCGCAGCCGCCAAGCCGCCTCGGGCAACTCCTGGCCGTTCACAGCGGCTCGAAACCCGCCGAGAAGCCAGATGCGTAGCTCGTCCACGCGCGCCTCCGGGAAAGACGTCTAACTGTACGACTTTCCTGGAGCAGAGCGGCGTACCGATGTCCTTGGGGTTGACCTGGAGCGCGCTCCAGGTTGTTGGCTCCCGGTCACGACCGGATTGAACCTTGCACTGGGAGCCATGGAGTTCGGCTCCCGCAGGGCAGAGCGAGGAGCTGCTTGGCCTTCGCCTGCAGAAGATGCAGGACCGGCCGATCCTCGCTCGGCGCCGATCTATACATCTTGAAGAGCTCGAAGACAACGGCCTGAGACTGCTTCCCAGCTCTCGCCCTGACGTCGGCATCAGTCCACGCGGCGAGCCATGCAGCACGCACGGACTCCACACTCACGGCAGCACCTTTATGTACTTCGGCCGGATCTTGGTGACCGGAGGAATCTTGTAGCCGGCCAGCCGTGTCGCTGCCACGGCTCCGATCTACTGCGATGACAGCTCACGCAAGTGATACCTCGATGGAACCGCACCGGTTTCGTAGTACGCGATGAACAGTTCGGCCGCGTGCTCCCACGCCATGACCTCGCTCGGCCTGACCTTGGTCGAATGTCTGCCAGCATCCCACTGGATCACGTCTGTCGCCGGATCACCTACCGCGGACGATCCGATCACAAACTGGTGGGCATGCTTGGACTCCAAGCGCCTCACCTCCACAGTCATCCGGTCGGCAGTCCCCGCACATTGGATGTACTCGGCTGGCCACGTCTTGCGATTGACCTGATCGAGGTCCTTACCTGGCGGCAACTCCCATAGGCTGATCGCGAAGATGTCGGCGCCATTCAGGCTGCGCAGAAGACGCCGAATCTCGTCTTCGATCGAAAGCTCAGGACTCTTCAGCTCACCACTGAGGTTTTCTCACCGGGTGCCGCGTTGGAGGTGTAGTAGGACGAGTGCGGCGGTGGTGATGGTGCCGATTCGCCAGGGGTCGAGGGTGATGCGTTCGAGTGCTTTCCAGGTGCGTTTGAGAAGGGCGTTTGCTCTTTCGGCGGGTGCGCGCAGGATGCTGATCGTGGTGTTGCGGGTCTGGTTGTCGGGACAGAGGTTGCCGCCCTTGGTCGGGACCATGATGCCGATCCCGGCGCCGGCGTAGCCCTTGTCTGTCAGGGTCGGCAGGCCTTGGGAGGCTGCTGGGTACAGGGCGGGGAGTGCGTGTTGCCGGGCGGCGGTGATGTCGTGGGTCGAGCCTGGTTCGACCTCGGAGGTCCATTCGGGGTAACCGGTCGGGTCGGTGAGGACCTGGATGTTGCCGCCATGTTGTTTGTGTTTTCCGGAGTACCACAGATCGTGTCCGGCTTCCGAGGGTGCGCTGCATCGGGTGGAGGGAATCAGGGTGCCGTCCAGGCAGACGAATGCCCAGCCTTCCTGTAGCGCTTGAGTGAGTACGTCGTGCAGATCCGGGCCATGCGCGGCGAT
>NZ_AQUZ01000084.1 GCF_000372465.1 Kribbella catacumbae DSM 19601 | reverse complement strand
CCTCGGCGTTTCACAGAAATTGGTGCGACACGTGAGCTGAAAAGGCGAGAGTGCCTTGTCTGTAAGGGAAAATTGGGCTTGTCGAAGGTCCAAGGATCCCGAGCAGGAAGGCACTCTCAGGTGAAGGTTAGCAAGGCGGCGCGTCGGTTCAAGGTGTCGGCGGATGGTAAGGGGATCGTGTCGCATGCCGGAACCGCGCTGTTGCGGGAGTTGGCGGCCGAGACCGGGCTGGTGAAGGGGTGGACCGAAGCGCTGATCGACACCTACCGGTTGCCGCCGCTGCATGCACCGGGCCAGGTGCTGGTGGACTTGGCGGTGACGATCGCCGACGGCGGCGACGCGCTACGGCACCTGCGGACACTGCGGGACCAGCCGAAACTGTTCGGGCCGGTCGCATCCGACCCGACCGCGTGGCGAGTGGTTGACAAGGTCGATGAGGTCAAACTGGACCTGTTGCGGGCCGCGCGCGCAACAGCCCGGGAGCGGGCCTGGGCGGCCGGTGCCGGCCCGGACCTGTCCGAGCAGTTGTGGCTGCTCTTCGACGCGACCCTGCTGACCGCGCACTCGGACAAGGAGAACGCCGCACCCACCTGGAAGAAGGGATACGGCTTCCACCCGTTGCTGTGTTACCTGGACCGGCCCGACATGTCGGGTGGAGAGGCGCTGGCCGGGCTGCTGCGGCCGGGCAACGCCGGCAGTAATACCGCCGCCGACCACGTGACAGTGCTGGACCTGGCGATCGCCGCGCTGCCCGAGAACGTCCGGCCCCGGCCCGGGGCGGTCGACGCGCCCAAGGTGATGGCCAGCGCTGATTCGGCCGGTGCGACCCACGTGTTCGCCGCCGCGCTCCGCAAACACGGGATCGGGTTCTCGCTCGGGTTCTCCGTCGACGAGAACCTGCAGCAAGCGATCCTGGCCACCCCGAAACACGCCTGGCAACAGGCCTACAACGCCGACGGTGAGCCCCGCCGCGGCGCCTGGGTCGCCGAACTCACCGACCTGCTCAACCTCGACAACTGGCCAACCGGGTCCCGCGTCATCGTCCGTAAAGAACGCCCCCACCCCGGCGCCCAGCTCACCTTCACCGACATCGACGGCCACCGGTTCACCGCGTTCCTCACCGACACACCCGGTGGTCAACTCCCCGACCTGGAGATGGAACACCGCGCCCACGCCCGGGTCGAGGACCGGATCCGCACCGGGAAAGACACCGGCCTGCGCAACCTTCCGTTCTACGCCTACACAGCCAACGCCTGCTGGCTCGAACTCGCGCTGGCCGCCGCCGACCTCATCACCTGGTCCCAGGCCGTCTGCTTCACCCACACCCTCGCCCGCACCGAACCAGCCACCTTCCGCTACCAGATCCTCCACACCGCCGCAGTCCTCGTCCGCACCGCCCGCGGCCGGCACCTCAGACTCGACACCGACTGGCCCTGGGCCCCCAACCTCGCCGCCGCATTCGACCGACTCCGCACCGCACCCTGGCCAGCCACCTAACCCTGGCCCACATCCCTACCACCCAAGGACATCGGACCCCCGCACACCCGACGCGACAGCCGGGCCAAACCCACGCCACCAACCGTCAAACCCACCTAAAACACGGCACCCGAAGACACGCCAGAACCCCATGAAATATCGAGGCTAACGCCCCAACTCACCTGATCATTCGCCCCCTTTCACCCTCGCCATTGCGTGCGGCGACCAGATCGGCGGCCTGGAGGGTGAAAAGGGGGCGAATGATCAGGTGAGTTGGTCAGCGTCTTAGGGAACGCGTGGCGCGGGTTAGTTGGACTGCTAGGGCTGTGGCGGTGGCGCCTAGGAGGGCTCCGGCGGCTACTGCGACTGTGTCGGCCTTGCGGGCTGGGATGGGGATTACCTTGTAGCGCTTGCCTGGTGGGCCCAGGAGGAGAGGCTCTTGATCGCTGGAGCGGGCGGCAGTCGCGTACGGCGTGCTGGGGGCCGTGTCGAAGGGCGTGGCGGCTCGTGCTGCCTCTTCGGCCTCGCCGGTGTGCCAGCGGTGGTCCAGGGTGGCTTCCTTGGTCCACGCGGCGATCAGCATGATCACCCGGGTCATCAGGTAGATCCAGACCAGCAGGGCCAGCGGCAGCGCCAGTGTCCCGTACGCCGCGTTGTTGCCGATCACGTTCTTCACGTAGCTGTTGCCGAGGCGCTGGGCCAGGTAGAACACGATGCCGCCGGCCAGTGCCGCGTACAGCGCGACCTTGCGCGGCAGGATGATCCGCGGCATCGCGGTCTGCAGGTAGAGGAACAGCACCGCACCCACGCCGATGCCGACGACGATGCTGAACAAGCCGATCCCCCAGCGTGCCAGCCAGGTGCCGTCGAGGCCCGTCCACCCGACGATGTTGTCCGAGAGCCCGACCAGGATCGACGACGCGCCGGTGGCGATCAGGCCGATCACGCCGAGACCGATCAGCGCCCCGAGATCGGCGAGCTTCAGTTTGACGAAGTTGCCCGGCTGGTCATCGAGTTCGTGCATCGAGCGGATCGAGGCCCGTAGCGAGTCGATCCAGCCCAGCCCGGTCAGCAGCAGCGACGCACCGGAGATGAGTCCGATCGTGCCCGCGTTGCTGATCAGCGAGTCCAGATCGATCTGATCGCCGATCCCGGGCAGGTTGGTCTTGATCGCTTCCTTGAGGTCACCGACAGCCCGCGCGCTCAGGAACTTACCGGTCACCGCCGCGGTCAGCACGATCAGCGGGAACATCGACAGGAACCCGAAGAAGCTGGTCGCCCCGGCCAACCGGTTGCCCCGCCGGTCGCCGTACCGCTTCCAGGCCCGCCACAGCTGCGTCCTGCTGACACGCGCCCACACAGCTTTGGCCCGATCCTTGATCCCCATGCGACTCCTGTACCCCGGTAAGGAGTCCTACCCTGCCAGCGGGAACGACCGCTGCGGCCGCCACACGCCGTCGGCGCCGTGCTCGTACCGGCTGAAGGCCGCCACGTCGAAGGCGCAGTCGTACTCCGACAGGGCGTCGTACGCGCGGTCCAGGGCGTCCTTCTCCAGATCGTGCGCCACGGTGACATGCGGGTGGTACGGGAAGCGCAGAGCGATCTCCAGCGGGCCGGAGCGGACCTGTGACTGCAGCACCTCGCAGCTGGAGATCCCCTCGGCCAGTGGCACGAACACCACCGGCGAGATCGGCCGGAAAGTCGCAGTACCGCGCAGGCGGATCCGGAAGCTCGGGAACCGCGCCGCCACCGCCAGCAGGTGGTCGTCGACCTTGGCCAGGTCCTCGTCGGCCACCTCGGTCGGCGGCAGCAGCGTGACGTGGGTGGGGATCGACGACGCCATCGGATCGCCGAACTCGGCCCGGTACTTCTGCAGCTCCGTGCCGTAGGGTTCCGCGATCGGGATCGCTACACCGATCGTCGCCATCCGGGGCCTACCGGCCCAGCTCGGAGGTCAAAAAGGGGCCGGGCACGAAGCCGAGCCGGTCGTAGACCCGCTGCAGCGTCGGCTCGGTCACGGCGCGAGCGCGTTCGGCGCCCGCGGCCAGGATCGCGTCCAGCTGGGCCTTGTCGTCCAGATAGCCGAGCGTCTTCTCCCGGAACGGGGTGACGAACTCGACCACCTGCTCGGCCAGGTCCTTCTTGAAGTCGCCGTACCCGCGACCGGCGTACTCGTCCTCGAGCTCGCTGATCTTCTTGCCGCTGAGCGCGGAGTAGATGGTCAGCAGGTTCGCGACGCCGGCCTTGTTCTCCGGGTCGAAGATGACGTCCCGGCCGGAGTCGGTGACGGCTGACCGGATCTTCTTCGCGCTCACCTTCGGGTCGTCCAGCAGGTCGATGATGCCGCCGGGCGAGGACGACGACTTGCTCATCTTCGCGCCGGGCTCCTGCAGGTCGGAGATCTTCGCGGTCTCCTTGACGATGTACGGCTCGGGCAGCCGGAAGGTCTTGCCGAACCGGTGGTTGAACCGCTGGGCCAGGTCGCGGGTCAGCTCCAGGTGCTGGCGCTGGTCCTCGCCGACCGGCACCCGGTCGGCCTGGTAGATCAGGATGTCCGCCGCCTGCAGGATCGGGTAGGTGAACAGCCCGACGGTGGCCCGGTCCTGGCCACCCTTGGCGGACTTGTCCTTGAACTGCGTCATCCGGCTGGCCTCGCCGAAACCGGTGAGGCAGCCCAGTACCCAGGCGAGCTGGGCGTGCTCGGGCACGTGCGACTGGACGAACAGCGTCGACCGCTCCGGGTCGATCCCGGCGGCCAGCAGCTGCGCGACCGAGCGGCGGGTGCGCTCCCGCAGTACCTTCGGGTCGTACTCGACCGTGATCGCGTGCAGGTCGACCACGCAGTAGAACGCGTCGTGGTCCTCCTGCATCGCCACCCACTGGCGGACCGCGCCCAGGTAGTTGCCGAAGTGGAAGGAGTCCGCGGTCGGCTGGATACCGGACAGGACGCGTGGGCGCCGCCCGGATCCGCTGGCCGGCACAGGGGTGTCGTCGTGGACGGCTGCTGACATGAGCCCGATTCTGCCAGCGCCCAGGCTCTTATCCACACCCGGGCGCCTTTCACCGGGGCATAAGGTCGAAATTGTGAGTTCTCGCGAGGCTGTGATCCTGCCCGGCGGCATGTTCGGGCCGTTCGCTCCGCTGCTGATGTTCTCCGCCGACGCGGCCGAACGCCGGGGCGCCCGGCTGACCCCGGTGTGGTGGGACGAACCGGACCGGCCGATGACCTTGACCCCGGAGGAACGCGGGCCGTGGGTGGTGGGCCAACTCGAGCGCGCAGCGCCTTCGCTCCGCTCGGCAGAAGCAGCGGTAGAGGCCAAGGCGGAGGCAGGAGCAGGGCCTGCAGGGGAGGGGACGCTCATCGTCGCCAAGTCTTTGGGGACCCACGCGGCGGTTGTGGCCGCGGAGTTGGCCTTGCCGGCGGTCTGGCTGACGCCGGTGCTGACGAGTGAGTGGGTGGTCGACGGGCTGCGGCGGGCGACTGCACCGTTCTTGCTGGTGGGCGGGACGGCTGACTCGCTGTGGGATTCCGGGCTGGCGCGGGAGCTCACGCCGTACGTGATGGAAGTGGAAGGAGCCGACCACGGCATGTACGTGCCGGGCCGGCTCGCTGCCTCGACCGCCGTACTAGGTCAGGTGGCGACGGCGGTCGAGGACTTCCTGGACGAAGCTGTCTGGCCTTAGGTGGTGGCGGGGTTGCCGTCGGCGGCGGCTGCGAGCTTCGGGACCAGTTGGTCTAGGACGATCGGGAGGCTGAGGACCGAGACGAAGGTCGTTGCTCCGTAAAGGTCGTTGTTGTAGTCCTCTTCGATGAAGATGTCGCGGCCCTGCTTGCGGGTGTTCAGGCCCTTGTAGAGCGGGTCGGCCTTCAGTTTGGCCGTGCCGTCCTTGCCCGGGAACCAGACCAGCGCCTGCTGGTCGAGCAAGGCGATCTTCTCACCGCTGATGTTGCCGCCGAACTTGTCTCCGATCAGCTTGTCCAGCCCGACCGGCAGGCTGAAGCCGAAGTCGGTCAGCAGGCGCGACCGGGGGTCCTGACTGCCGTAGATGAAGTACCCCTCGTACGGCGATGCCATCAGCGCCGTCTTGCCCTTGAACTCGGGGTGGTCGGTGCGCACCTTCTCGAAGCGCTGCTCGAGACTCTTCACCAACTCGTCGGCCTGCTTGGGCTTGCCGACCGCCTGGCCGACTGTGCGGGCCAGGTCCTGCCAGGCCACGCCGTAGTCGGGCGCGCCGGGGAGCTGCGCCACTGTCGGCGCGATCGCGGTCAGCTTCTTGTAGTCCTCGGCCTTGATTCCGGAGTACAGGCCGATGATCAGGTCCGGCCGGAGCGCGGCGACCTTCTCGAACTTGATCCCGTCCTTGTCGCTGAGCACCTCCGGCACCGGCGCGTCGCCGAGCTTCGCCTTGGCCCACGGGAACAACGCGCCCGGCTTGTCGCCGAACCACTCGGTGGTCGCGACCGGCGTGACGCCGAGCGCGAGCAACGCGTCCTGCTCGACCAGCCCGACCAGAACGATCCGCTTCGGCGCCTCTTTGATCTCGGTGGTGCCGAACTTGTTCTTGATCGAGACCGGGAAGGCGCCGGCCTCGGAGCCGGCCTGCGGCTGGGCGGCGGTGTCCTGAGGGTCGCTGTCAGCACAGGCGGTGAGTGCGAGCAACGGCAGAGCGACCAGCAGCGCGAGCGGCCGGAGGATGGAGCGCATAGGGGAACCTCACAGTCGTGGTTAGGTATCCCTAACCTAACCCAGACTGGGTCCTTCAGTCCCGGTGGTATTTCGGTACGGCGTCGTCCTGCTTGAGTTTGTCCGCGGCCGCCTGCAGCTGGGTGGACCAGTCGTCCGCCTGGAGACGTCCGGCCAGGAACGCCCCGGTCGCGTCCCCAGCCTCCTTGCCGAGGTCGGGGTACCAGTCCGCGAAGTACCAGGTGATCACTTGATCCCCCGCGGCCGTCAGGAGATCCCTGGCCGAGCGCAGCGCAGTACTGATCTCCAGTCCGTCCGCAGCACCCCGTACTACGGTCAGCTGGTTGCTCTTGGCGGTTACCTGAGCCGCCACACCCTTGGACAGCATGGCTCGGACGTACTCGAGACCACCCGGCTGGTTCTTGGCCTTCTCCGGCACCAGCAGCGGCGCGGTGGGAGCAACATGCAGGCCGCGAGGCAGCGCCGGCGACGCGTCGAGCGGCGGGAGCCCGATCATGGTCAGCCCGAAGCCCACCGGGATCACCGGCTTCATCTCGTTCTCCAGCCAGTTGCCGCAGGGCAGCAGGCCGGCCTTCGAGGTCAGCAGGCGATTCTGCGAGCCGAGATGATCGAACTGCGAACTGCCCTTGGCGATCAGCCCGCGCTTGGCCAGCTCACCGAAAGCGGCGAGCGCCTGGGTGACGCTCGGATCCCGCCAGGCACCATCCTCCAGGTTGTCGATCCGCTTGACGACGTCGTGCCCACCGGTCTTGGCGGCCAGCGTCAGGATCGCCTCGAACGCGTAGTACGGATGGCGGCCCGCGTAGGTGAAGGGCGCGACCTTGGCCTTCTTCATCTCGTTGCTCAAAGCAAGTAATTCGGGCCAGGTGCGCGGGACGTCCCAGTCGTACTTCTGGAACAGCTGCGATGAGTACCAGAGGCCGTAGACGGTGGCGAGGTAGTTGATCGCCCGCAAGCTGCCCTCGTACCGGCCGGCGTCAAGCATGCCGGGCAGCAGAACGTCTTGCACCGTGGTGTTTTCGTTGTCCCAGGCCAGCGCTTCGAGCACGGGCGCGAGATCTGCGAGGTAGTTCTCCTTGACCAGGCGCCCGACCGCGAGGGCTTTGTCGCCGGCGTTGAACACCACGTCGGGCGGTGTCCCGGCGGCAAAGCGCGGCTGCAGCACGTCCCTGAGCTTCTTGCTGGTCGAGGCACTGGCCGTCGAATGCGGAAACTTCCGCCGGTACGCCGGAGCGCCGTACCCGCCGTACTCCTCCCCCACCACAACCTCAAGCGCCGCCTCGCCCGACACGTCGAAGGGGTTCCCGGGATCGAGCCCAGTGGTCTGCTGGTCCGCCCCGGAAGAACAGCCAGACAGCAGAGCACCCGCGAGAGCACCTTGCAGAACCGTCCTACGTTTCAGCATCTCGGCAGAGTAGTACGTGAGGTGACTCCGCCCACGCCGCTCCTACGTCGCGGCTCCCACCCACCCGTGACTGGCAGCAGAACCTCGGCAAGCCCACCGAAGCCCGCGAGCACCACCTCGCGGCAGCACGCGCTGCCGAGCAGCGGCACCTCGCGGCGAAGGCGGATGATGTGCGGACCGACAGGACATAGTGCCGTGGAGGTAGAGCGGTTGAGCCTGCGATGGCCGCCGGTGTACGGCGTATCAGGGTGCACTACCTGTCCATCGGGACAGAATGGACGAGGTCGATGGGTGGGACCGCGTGGATGGCGGGAGCACCGGTGGTGGAGGGAGACGACCAACCGCCCCGGGCGAGATGCCCAGGGCAGTTGGCTAGTGCGGAACTTCTTGAGCGGCGACGTAGGAGCCGCGTGGGACGTAGTACAGCTACTTGAGGGTTGCTCCTGTCAGGCCTGCCTGAACCTGGCGGTAGAAGATCAGGTAGACGACCACTACCGGGACCATGGCGATGGTGAGGGCCGCGAAGAGAGTGCCCCAGTCGTTCTCGTAGCGCTGGCTGCCCAGGAGGGTGGCGATTCCCTGGGAGAGGACCGGCTTCTCGGGGGAGAGGAAGGACGGCAGGACGAACTGGTTCCACTGGCCCAGCACGTTGAAGATGCCGACGCTGAGCAGGCCGGGCTTGGCCATCGGCAGCATCACGCGGAAGAACGTGGTCGCGTGGGACGCGCCGTCCACCAGCGCCGCCTCGGCGATCGAGGTCGGCAGAGTGCGGAAGAACGCGTGCATGAAGAAGACCGTGAACGGCAGCGAGTACGCGATGTAGACCAGGATCAGGCCCTGGTACGTCGAGATCATCCCGAAGTTCTTCACCACGAAGAACAGCGGCACGATCGCCAGGAAGGTCGGGAACATCATCCCGGCGGCGAACAGGTAGTAGATGAAGCGGTTGCCGGGGAACTCGTAGCGGGCCAGCACGTAGGCCACCATCGAGCCGAACAGCATCGTCCCGGCGACGCCGAAGACGACCACCACGATGCTGTTGCCCAGGTAGTCGCCGACGCCCTTGTCCCAGGCCTTGGAGAAGTTGTCCCAGAGCAGTTTCTTCGGCAGTGCCCACGGGTTGTCGCCGAAGATCTCGCCGGTGCTCTTCAGCGAGGCGATCAGCGACCAGACGAACGGTACGACGACCAGAATGCTCCAGCCGATCAGGACCGTGTGGGAGAAGACGTTGACCGGGCTGAAGGAACGGTCCTTCGGGCCGGCGGGATGGGCTGTCGGCTGGTCCTCGGACCGGGTGCCCTCGACATCGATCTGCAAAGTCATGGCCGGCCCCTCAGTATTCGATCCGGTCGCGCCGGGTGGCGCGGAGCATCACGGCCGCGATGAGCAAGGTGAGGAAGAACAGCACGACGCCCATCGCCGAGGCGTAACCGGCCCGGCCGAACTGGAAGCCGTTGTTCGCGATCTGCAGCCCCATCACCTGGGTGGAGTTGTCCGGCCCACCCGGACCGGCCGTCATCACCGCGACCAGCGCGTAGGCGTCCAGCGCCATGATGGCCAGGTACACCCAGGCCGTCTGGATGGTGTCCCACAGCAGCGGCAGGGTGATCCGGAAGAAGGTGGACAACCGGGTCGCGCCGTCGATGATCGCGGCCTCGAAGATGTCCTTCGGGATGCCGGACATGGCGGCGTTGAACAGCACCAGGTAGAACCCGACACTGCCCCAGACCATCACCCACATCACGCAGTACAGCGCGATCTTCGGACTGGCCAGGTACTCCGAGGTGCCCAGTCCGAGTTTCTTGGTCACGGTGTTGGCCAGACCGTTGTCGGTCGAGGTCATCACCACCGACCAGATCACCGCGATGACCGGGATGGACAGCACCTGGGGAAGGAAGAACGCGAGCTTGTAGAAGCCGTTGCCGCGGACACCCTGCACGCCCGCGCTGTTCGACCGGCCGCCGACGTTCAGCAGATAGGCGAAGACCAGCGACAGGAAGATGACGAGCAGTGGTACGCCGATCAGCAGGATCACGTTGTGACCGAGGGCCGCCCGGAAGACGGCGTCCTTGGCCAGCGTGCTGAAGTTCTCGAACCCCACGAACTTGAACTTCGGGGATACGCCCGTCCAGTCGGTCAACGAATAGTAGAACGCCTGGGCGAAGGGCGAGATCACGAAGATCGCGTACAACGCGAGCGGTATCGCGAGGAAGCTCGCGACGAACCGATAACTGCCGTGCCGCATCTCTCTCCTAAGTGGTCGCTGGCCGGGGCCGCCCTCAGCGCTGAGGGCGACCCGCGATCAGGGCCGCGAAGTGCAGGGGTGGAGGATCAGCTCCGGGTGCGCTTGACGGTCTTGGGGTCCTTGGCAGTGTCGTCGGCGAGCTTCTGGGCCCGCTTCTGGAACTCGTCCGAGGTGATCCGGGCTGCGACCAGCTCGGCCACGATGCTGTACAGCGGGTCGCGCATCGGCGAGTACCAGTCGCCGAAGTACGTCGACCAGTTGTTGTCGGCACCCGACTTCAGCAACGCGCTGGAGGAGGCGGCGCCCGGGCTCAGCGTGAGTCCCTCGGCAGCACCCTTCACCACGGTCGGCGAACCGGTCAGTTCGGTGAACTTGCCGGCACCTTCCTTCGAGAGCATGAGACGAAGGTACTCCAGGCCGCCGGCCTTGTTCTTCGCCTTCTCCGGCACGATGAAGCCCTCACCGGCGCTGATCTCGGTGCAGTCGACCGGAAGCTTGGCGCCGTCGAGCAGCGGGGTGAAGGCGACGGTGGTCGCGAAGTCCTTCGGCGCGACCGGCTTCTGCTCGTTCTCCAGCCAGGAACCGCTCGGGATGAAGGCGGCCTTGCCCTGGTTCCAGGCGGTCTGGGACTGGATGTGGTCCAGACCCTCGGTGCCCTTGAGGATGTAGTCCTTCTTCTTCAGCTCCAGCAGCGCCTCGGCGGCCAGCTTGATCGACGGGTGCATCCAGGCGTTCGGCTCCAGGCCGTCGATCGCCTTGATGACGTCCTTGCCACCGTGCTTGACGGCCATGTCGAGCAGGATCTGGCCGATGTAGTACGGGTGCTTGCCCTGGTGGGCCAGCGGCGCGATCCCGGCCTTCTTGATCGTCTCACACAGGGTGAGGAACTCGGCCCAGGTCTTGGCCGGCTCCCAGCCCTTCTCGGTGAACAGCTTCTTGTTGTACCAGAGGCCGTAGACGGTGAGGACGTAGTTCAGCACGGCCGGCTTGCCGCCCTGCTGGGCCGCCTCGAGGGTGATCGGCTCGACCGAGTCGCGCACCTTCACGGCCGGGTCGTCGATCGACGCGGCGTCGAGCAGCGCGGTCAGGTCGGCCAGCTGCCCGGAGCTGGCCAGCGTCGACACCGGCAGCATCTTGGCGCCGGAGTTGTCGATCACGTCCGGCGGGTTGCCGCCGTTGAAGCGCGGCTGCAGGGTCGGGGTGATCTCCGTGGTACCGGTGTGCTTGATCGCCGACTCGGCGAACTTCTTCTTGTACAGCGACTCGTGGAACTTCGCGTAGTCGTCGCCGTAGCCACCCTTGAAGATGACGACGTCCAGCGGGTCTTCCTTCTTGACGCCGAAGGGGTTCTCCGCCGTCTTGTCGGCGCCGCCACCGCCGGTGTCGCCTTCGTCGCCACCACTGGCGCAGGCCGCGAGGAGCGTGCTGCCGCCGGTGGCCAGCAGGGTGCCGACCGCCGCGCGCTGCAGGAACAGCCGCCGCGACAGGTTGTTGGGAGTGGTCATGGGTCCCGCCTTCCGAGAGTGTTTCAAGCAGTACGCCGGATCCGGCCGGCGTACTGTGCTTCAAGGGCGTGGTTGTGATCGTCGCCGCCCGGGATGTTCGCGGACAGGTAGACCGGTGGCTTTTCGCCGGCCTCGGTCAGCCGGCGCAGAACCTCCGCGACCAGCATCTGCGCGATCAGCGCGGCAGTGATGGACGACACGGCGCAGACCTTGCCACCAGTTGGCAGATCCAGCACGGAGTCGCCGTACGGAGCGTGGTTGTCGAGCACGACGTCGGCGAAGTCGATCAACTTCTTGCCGGACGGGTGCCGCGAGTCCACCCCGCTGGTGTGCTGCAGCGAGGTGATCGCGATCAGGGGGTGACCCTTCTCCTTCACCACCGAGGCGAGCTCGACGATCGAGCCGTTCACGCCGGAGTTGGAAGCGATCACGAACAGATCGCCCGGTCGGGCCGCGGACAGTTCGTAGAGCTTGCGGGAGTACGACGGGTCGCGCTCGAGCTCGCCGCCGCGCAGCAGCTCGGTCGATTCGCCGCCGAGCAGGACCAGGTCGCGCAGGGCGATCCGGTTGGTCGCGATCAGGCCACCCGCGCGGCCGGCGATCTCCATCGCCAGTGCTTCGGAGTGACCGGAGCCGAAGGCCTGAATGACGCCGTTGGCGCGTAGGGAAGCAGTCATCAGCTCGGCCGCCTGCTGGATCGGGCCGTCGATCTGCCCGGTCACGGCGGTCATGATCGGAGTGAGCGCGTGAACATAAGCCTGCGCGCTCAACGCTCCCCCGTCCCCGTGGCCGGCCTGGTTGCTGCCGTCTGCCGTGCTGGCCATCAGAGGCCCGTCCCCTCGACTAAATTGATCACCGCGACACACCTGGTGCCGACAAGTGCGCAAGTTTGCGGTTTGCTGGACAGAACTTTTCTCACCTGGCAGCTAAAGTCAAGGCTCATCTCACTCTTCTTCCCAGATCGGGACCGTTGCGTGACCTTGTCTATTTCTGTTCACGACTAGACTCTTTCGAGCAGTTTGGAGCATTGCTTATGTCGGTCGAACGCCCATTCGCGCAACCAACGGAATCAGTGGTCTTGATGCCAGCATCCACACTGGTCCTGGGCGGCGACCTCGGCGGCACCTCCACCCGGATCGTTATCGCAGACCATGACGGCAACGTAGTTGGCCGCGGGGCCGCTGCCGGCGGAAATCCGACCAGCCACCCCGCCAGCGCGGCGGCCAACTTCGGACAGGCCATTCACCAGGCGCTGGAGGGCCTCGACCCGGCCCTGGTCCAGACCGCCGTGATCGGCGCGGCCGGCGGTTCCGCACTGTCCAACCCCGGCGTCCGGGCCCAGTTCGACGCCGCCTGGAACGGTGCCGGGCTGGTCTGCGAGGCCGACTACATCGGCGATCTCGAGGTCGCTTTCGCATCAGGCACACCGGAGGCGAACGGCACCGTGCTGATCGCGGGCACCGGATCGGCGGCCGGACTGGTCCGCGACCACCGGCTGACCCGGACGGCGGACGGGCACGGCTGGTTGCTTGGCGACGACGGGTCAGGCTTCTGGCTCGGCCGGGAGGCAATGCGCAGCCTGCTGCGCGCTCTCGATCTGGGCGAGCCGATCGGGCTGCTCGGCGAAGAGGTCGTGAAGGCCGTGCTGCCGGATCGTGATCCGGGCGCAACTGCGGAGCGTGTTGGGTACGACGTGCTCCGTGATGACCTGATTCGCACCGTGAACGCGCGTCCGCCGGTCCTCCTGGCCGAACTGGCCCGCGTGGTGGTGGCGGCGTACGACCAGAATGACAAGACCGCCCATGCGCTGGTGAAACGCGCAGCCGAACTGCTCACAGAGACGGTCAGCCGGCTCAGGACAACGTCGGACAATGGCCCATTGGTGCTCGCGGGCAGTGTTGCCGGTGAATCGTCGCCGGTAGGGAGATTGCTGCGGCAAACCATTCACGAGCACTTCGACGGCGAGGTACTGACCGCCCGCGACGGCGTCGGCGGCGCGACCTGGCTGGCCCTGGGCGTCCTCGACCCAGCCCTCGCCACCCGCTCCAACCACGCCCGACTGGTCAGCTGACGATCACCTAGCGTGATGGGCGGACCGCCACCACTCACAAACCTCGACTGATCGCACCAGGCCAAGCGTGCACTGGCCTGCTCCCGGGCGGAAACGACGGGTTTGTGAGTGGGGGCGGTCCGGGCCTACTACCAGGTCGCGATCGGGCGGAGTTCATGTCCCCAGGTCAGCGGGTTGCTGTGGATCAGGAGCAGGTGCTTCATGGCGGTTCCTTCCGTCGAGTGGATCTTCGCAGCACAGGTCGGAGGCCGCTCCCCTTCTCGACATTTGCGAAATGTCGAGCAGTTCTCAGCCGGTCCGACGTACCGGCCGACACAGCGGATCGACCCTAAGGTGAACGCCATGAACGAGACCGACCTCAAGTTGAGCGACGGCCGCACCCTGCACGTCTACGACACCGGTCGCGGCGATCTGCCCGTCTGGTGGTCCCACGGCACGCCCAACCTCGGTGCACCGCCCGAGCCGCTGTTCGAGACCGCGGAACGGCTTGGCCTGCGGTGGTTCTCGTTCGACCGACCCGGGTACGGCGGTTCGACCCCGGCACCCGGGCGCACGATGGCGTCGACTGCCCATGACCTCGAGCAGGCCGCCGACTCACTCGGCATCGACCGCTTCGCGGTGGCCGGGTACTCCGGCGGCGGCTGCTACGCGCTCGGCAGCGCGGCCACCCTCGGCGATCGGGTGCAGGCCGCCATGACGCTGGCCGCGATCGCGCCGTACGGCGTGGACGGGCTGGACTGGTTCGGCGGGATGCTGCCGTCGGGGGTGGCGTCCTTGCGCGCGGCGCTTGGCGGTCGCGAGGTGAAGGAGGCGCATGAAGCCTCGGGGGTCGAGTACGACCCGGAGTTCACGGAGGCTGATCTGGCGATGTTCGACGGCCCGTGGTCCTGGCTCGGGTCGGTCGCAGGCGAGGGGATGCGGGCCGGGCCGTACGGGCTGATCGACGACGACGTTTCTTATGTGATTCCTTGGGGCTGCGACCCGGGCACCATCACCGCACCGATCCTGCTGCTGCACGGCGGGGAGGACCGCATCATTCCCAGCACTCACGGGTCCTGGCTCGCGAGCCACTGCCCGACCGCCGAGCTACGGCTCACCCCGCAGGACGGCCACATCTCCGTCCTCGGCCACGCCGTTGACGGACTGGAGTGGCTCCGCCGTCAACTCTGAGCGCTTGCGGGTTGGCCTGCTTGGGTACCGCGCCTTAGATGAGGCCAGCTGAAGACGTCGCCGGGCTAGTGGCCGAGCGCTATCGGCTGCACGAGCCGTTGGGTCGCGGTGGGATGGGTGAGGTGTACCGCGCCACGGACGAAGTACGGGGCCGTGAGGTCGCCATCAAGTTGCTGCTGCCACGTCGCGAGAGTCTTGCCGCTGACGAACGCTTCGAGCGCGAGGCTCGGGCGGCCGCGATGGTCACCGACCCTCATGTGGTTGCTGCCTACGACTATGGGCCGCACGACGATGGCTTCTATCTGGCGATGGAGTTGGTCGAGGGGCGGACGGTCAGCGAGGAGTTGTGCGCGGGCGGGCCGATGGAGGCCGATCGTGCGGTCGGCATCATCCGGCAGGCTGCCGCTGGGCTGGCGGCTGCGCACAAGCAGGGCCTGGTCCATCGCGACATCAAGCCGGGCAATCTGCTGCTCACCTCCGACGGCACGGTCAAGGTCGCGGACTTCGGCATCGTCCGGCTGCTGAGCGACACGACCACGACGCTCACCGCGACCGGCCAGATCGTCGGGACCAGCCACTACCTGGCTCCGGAGCGGGCGCTGGGTGAGCCGGCCGAGGCGGCGTCGGACATCTATGCGCTCGGCTGCGTGCTGTACCAACTCGTCACCGGTCATCCGCCGTTCATGGCCGAGAATCCCGCGTCGATCATGTACCAGCACGTCGAGACGATGCCGGTACCGCCGAGTGACCTGCGACCCCGGCTCGCCGGCGAGTTCGAGGCGCTGTTGTTCTGGCTGCTCGCGAAGGACCCGGCCGATCGACCGACCGCCGCCGAGGTGGCTGCGGAGGCGACACCGCCCGCGCTTTCAGCAACCCTCGCTCTACCTGTACGTCGTCCGTCGCCGCGCAATGTCCTCGTCGGCGCGGGGGCGGTCCTTGCGTTCGCGCTGCTGTTCGCTATGGGCATCCTGCTCGACGCGAAGAGCGTCAAGATCCCGGCGACCAACGACCTGTCCCCCGACTCGGGCGCGACCACGCCGGCCGTCGTACCGAGTGTGCGGCCGCCGAGCATCAGCCCGACCAGTCCGCGGGTGACGGCACCGCCGCCGAAGACTTCAGCTGCCGTCAGCCAGCCGAGCCAGGCTGATCAGTCCAGCGAGTCCGGAAAGTCCCCGAAGGACAAGCAGAACAAGAAGTCCGGCAAGCCTGGCAAGAACTAACCCTCCTGGGAAGGCGCGGGCGGGGCGGGGATGGGGCGGAGGCGCGGGCGGGGCGGGGTGGTGGGTTCTCGGCGAGGGCATTCCAAGCAAGGGCTTGACATCGGCTGACGGCTCTCGCATATTCCAAGCATGTCTTTGGAATCTTCGGAGGATCCTCGGCGGCGGCGGTTGCTGGATGACCCGTTGGCGATCCGGGCGATGGCTCATCCGGTGCGGCTCGACCTGCAGGGGTTGCTGGGCAAGGAAGGGCCGCTGACCGCGGCGGATGCGGCGCGGCGGCTGGGGATCAGCCAGGCGCTGGCCTCCCATCACCTGCGGCAGCTGGCGAAGTACGACTTCGTGGAGCCTGCCCCCGGCAAGGACAACCGAGAGCGCCCCTGGCGGCTGGTGTCGACGTCGCAGTCGTGGCGGGATCTCGAGCTGACTCCGGAGGCGTCCGCGGCAGCCGACGTACTGGAGCAACTGATGGCCGAGCGGGCGCTGGGCAACCTCGCCGACTGGCAGCAGCGGCGTACCGACGAGGACCGGGTCTGGTGGGAGAACTCGGGCATCGTCTACACCGGCATCTATCTGACCGGCGACGAACTGGCCGAGCTCGAGGAAAAGATCAGCGCTCTGCTCCTGCAGTACGTCGACGAGCGGCCGATCGACGACAAGTCCACTCGGCCGCCGGGGAGCCGGCTGGTCGGCTTCACCCGCATCGTCACGGTGTCGCCAGCTGAGGACGCCGAGACATGAGGAACCTGTGGGAGGTGCTCGCTCGGCAACGCGACTACCGGCTCGTGCTCGGCGCCGGGCTGATCTCGCTGACCGGCGACTGGATCCTCAGGATCGGGCTGGCCTTCCATGTCTATGCGTTGACCGGCTCGACGCTGGCATCGGGTGGACTGCTGCTCGCCTCGTTCCTGCCGTTGGTGCTGCTCGGCTCGCTGGCCGGTGTCTTCGTCGACCGGTGGGACCGCCGGCGGACGATGATCGTCACGAATCTCCTGCATGCGTTGCTGTTGCTGCCCCTCCTTCTGGTCCGGGGCGAGAGCACGCTCTGGCTGATCTATCTGGTCGTCCTCGTACAAAGTTGCCTTCAGCAATTTTTCCGGCCGGCCGAGCAGTCGCTGGTGCCGTCGCTGGTCGAGCCCCGGCAACTCATCACCGCCAATTCGCTGAACAGCCAGACCAACGACATCGCCCGCCTGGTCGGCGCGGCCCTCGGTGGAGTGCTCGCAGCAGCCGGCGGGCTTTCCCTGCTCACGTTGGTGGATGCGGCCACCTACCTCGTGGCGATGGCGTTCCTGCTCGGCGTACGGCATCGGCCTGAGCGCGTGACGGTGGAACGCGTCGGCGGTCTGCGGCCCGCAGTACGGGCGTTGAGGGACGAATGGGTGGAGGGGATCCGGATCTGCCTGGCCGGCCCGGCGATGCGGCTGGTGTTCGTGTTCGGGGTGGTCACCGGGATCGGGGAAGGCGTGATGAGCACGCTGTTCGCGCCATTCGTGTCGGCGGAACTGGGCGGCGACGGTACGGCGTACGGGCTGATCACCTCGTCGCAGGCGGTCGGCGGAATCGCGGGTGGGCTGATCGCGGCGGCGGTCGGGTCGCGGTTCTCGGCGGCGAAGCTGTGGGGTTTCGGGGCGGTCGCGTTCGGGCTGATAGACCTGGTGATGTTCCTGTATCCCTTGTTCTGGGACGGTTTGGCGCCGGCCTTCGTCTGCATGGTCGTCGTCGGCGTGCCGGGAGCGTTCCTGGTCGCCGGGTCGATGACCGTGATCCAGCGGCTCACCGACGATGCCTCCCGCGGTCGCGTCTTCGGCGCGCTCTTCGCCGCCGAGGGTGCTGCCCTGCTGGTCGGCATCGCGGCCGCGGGCGTGCTCGGCGACGTCGTCGGCATCATCCCCATGCTGGTCATCCAGGGACTCGGCTTCTTCGTCGGCGGTCTGGTCGTCCTCAGCCGCGTGAAGATCCTGACCCCGGCCTCATCGAAGGCCGAGGTCGCGGTCTAGGGCAGGTCCGTGGCGGCCGGCTCGCCTGCGGTGACTCGGTGGACTCGGACGCGCGCCACGCGGCGGCCGTCCATCTCCATCACGGTGATCTTGTAGCCGTCGACGCCGCCCTCGTCGCCGACCGCCGGGACCCGGCCGAGCTGGGCGGCGAGGAAGCCGGCCACCGTCTCGTACGGGCCGTCGGGCAGTTCGACGCCGGTCTCGTCGGCGAAGTCGTCCAGGTTGAGCAGGCCGTCCACCTCGACGTCGCCGCTGCGCAGACGGGTGGTCTCGGCCGACTCCTCGTCGTACTCGTCCTTGATGTCGCCGATCAGTTCCTCGACGAGATCCTCGAGCGTGACGATGCCCGCCGTACCGCCGTACTCGTCCAGCACGATCGCCAGATGGGTACTGCGGCGGCGCATCTCGGTCAGCGTGGGCAGCAGCTTGGCGGTGTCGGGCAGCATCAGGACGTCACGCGCCAGATCGCCGACCCGGACCGACCGGGACGCGACCGCCGGGTCGAACAGGTCGCGGACGTGCACGAAACCTACGATGTCGTCGGCCGACCCGTTCATCACCGGGTACCGCGAGTGCGGCCGCTCCGCGGCGAACTTCACCGCCTTGTACGCCGGCATCTCCGCGTCGACGAAGTCCACCTCGGTCCGGGGCAGCATCAGTTCGCGCAACTGCCGGCTGCCGGCCTCGAAGACGTCGTCGACGATCCGGCGTTCCTCCTCGCCCAGCGACTCGTGCGCGGAGACGATCTCGCGCAACTCCTCGTCCGACATCACCTCGCGGTTGGCGTTCGGGTCGCCGCCGAGCGCGCGGACGACCAGGTCGGTCGACCTGGACAGCAGCCAGATCACCGGCCGGGCGATCGACGCGATCCGGTCGACCAGCGGCGCCAGGCCGAGCGCGAACGTCTCGGCCCGCTGCAGCGCGAGCCGCTTGGCCGCGAGCTCGCCGAGCACGATCGAGACATAGGAGATGGCGATGGTGATCAGCACCAGGGCGAGCGTGCTCGCGACCGACTCCGGCAGACCGAGGCCCTCCAGGTGCGGCGCGAGGCCGTCAGCGAGCGTCGCGCCACCGAAGGCGGCGGACAGGAATCCCATCAGAGTCACGCCGATCTGCACGGCGGACAGGAAGCGGTTCGGGTTCGCGGCCACCCGGGCGACGGTCTCGCCCCGCTTGCCACGCTGGGAGATCGACTTGAGCTGGCTGTCCCGCAGGGAGACCAGCGCCATCTCGGCGGCGGCGAAAACCCCACCGATCAGGACGAAGATGAAGATCAGGACGATGTTGAGCAGGGTCTCGTTCATGACAGGGGAGTTCCTAGCGTCCTCTCCGTTTTTGCCGGAGAGGACGCGGCGGTAGGGCGACGTCCATCGATCAAGCGTACCGGTGACGGGTCCTCCGGTGCATGTTTGAATATGTTGGTTTACGATGGTTGATGGCCGTACTGGTCACAGGAGTGTCCATTCTCGGCTCTACCCGGAAGGTCGGACGATGAACACCACCCCGCGAGGTGCCCGCCGGACGGACACCACCCTGTCCGACGGCCGGCAACTGATCTACTACGACCCGGCCGACGCGCCCGTCCGGGTGCCGCTCGAGGACAGCCGCGGCCTGCCCGCGCCGAAGCCGCTGGCCGAGTTCCGGACCGACCCGCTGACCGGTGACACGATCACCTTCGCCACCCACCGCAACACCCGCACCTACCTGCCGCCGGCCGACCAGTGCCCGCTGGACGCCAGCAAGCCGGGAAACCCGACCGAGATCCCTGACCACGACTACAACGTCGCCGTCTTCGAGAACCGGTTCCCGTCCTTCTCCGGACCCGGCCGGTGCGAGGTGGTCTGCTTCACCAGCGACCACAACCAGTCGTTCACCGAACTGTCCCAGGGCCAGGCCCGGCTGGTGGTCGAGGCCTGGGCCGATCGTACGGCGGAACTCAGCGCCCGGCCCGACGTCGAGTACGTCTTCCCGTTCGAGAACCGCGGCCGCGAGATCGGCGTGACGCTGAGCCACCCGCACGGCCAGATCTACGCCTACCCGTTCCTGCCGCCCAGGATCAAGACCCTGCTGGCGCGCGCGCGGGAGCACCAGGAAGTTGCCGGCAGCAACCTCTTCGCCGACATCCTGGCCGCCGAGCGCAAGGACGGCCGCCGGGTGGTGGCCGACAACGCGAACTGGACCGCGTTCGTGCCACAGGCCGCGCGCTGGCCGGTCGAGGTCCACCTCTACCCGCATCGCCAGGTCGCCGACATCGCCGAGCTGACCGGCGAGGAGCGAGACGACTTCACCCAGCTGTACCTCGACGTACTGGGCCGCTTCGACGGACAGTACGACGACGACCTGCCCTACATCGCGGCCTGGCACCCGGCGCCGGTCCGGGTGGATCGCGAGCTCGGCTACCTGCACCTGGAGTTGCTGTCGATCCGGCGGGCCCAGGACAAGATCAAGTACCTCGCGGGATCGGAGTCCGGGATGGGTGCCTTCATCTCCGACACGCTGCCCGAAGACGTCGCCGAAACCCTGAGGAAGGTTGGCTCGTGAGCAAGTTCGCAGAGGTTTTCGGCGTCGAACCCGACGGGGTCTGGCGCGCACCGGGCCGGGTCAACCTGATCGGCGAGCACACCGACTACAACGACGGCATCGTCCTGCCGATCGCACTGCCGAACCAGATCACGATCAGCGCGTCCGCCCGGACCGACGGCGTGATCGCGGTGGCCTCGTCCGGGCAGAACGACGTGATCACGTTCGAGCTGGACTCGCTGGCGCCCGGCTCGGTCAAGGACTGGGCCGCTTACCCGGCGGGCGCCGCGTGGGTGCTCCGCGAGGCGCAGTACGGGATCGGCGGTGCGAATCTGCTGGTTGAATCGGACCTGCCGTCGGGCGCTGGCCTGTCCTCGTCGGCCGCCCTGCTCTGCGCCTCAGCCGTTGCCCTGCTGGGATTGCGCGACCTCGAGGTCGATCCGGCCGAGGTGGCACGGCTGGCTCAGCGCGCCGAGAACCAGTACGTCGGTGCGCCGGTCGGGTTGATGGACCAGATGGCGTCGATGTGCTGCTCAGCCGGACACGCCCTGTACTTCGACATCCGCGCGATGACGACGGACCAGATCCCCTTCGACCCGGCGGCCGACGGTTTGGCCTTGCTGGTGGTCGATGTGAAGGCACCGCACCGGCACGTCGACGGCGAGTACGCCGCCCGCCGCCAGTCCTGCGAACAGGCCGCCGCCGAACTCGGCGTACCGGCTCTGCGGTCGATCGCCGTCGAAGACCTGGACGAAGCACTGACTCGCCTGTCGGACGACGTCGTACGCCGCCGCGTCCGCCACGTGGTGACCGAGATCCGCAGAGTCGAGGAAGCAGTAGCGCTCATGCGCGCCGGCCAACTCCGCGACGTGGGCCCGCTCTTCACGGCCTCGCACGTCTCACTGCGCGACGACTTCGAGATCACCGTCCCCGAACTCGACGTAGCCGTCGACACCGCCCTCGCGGCCGGCGCCCTGGGCGCCCGCATGACGGGCGGCGGCTTCGGCGGCTGCATCATCGCGCTGGTCGATTCCTCAACCGCCACCACGGTCCTCAACGCAATAGAGAAGGCCTTCGCCGCAAACTCCTTCACCACCCCGGCGTCGCTGGACGCCACTCCCTCCACCGGCGCGTCCCGTCTCTCCTGAATCATCCGCCCGACTGGCCACTGGCGCCTTGTGGGGTCGCTGGCGCGCAGTAGCGCGCCAGCGGCCCCACAAACGGCGTTCGTCCACAGATTTCCCCAGGGTCAATGCGAAGAGCGGTTTGCGGTTAGTTCGCGGTGGATGGCGGGGGCGAAGGCGAGGGTTGCTACGAGTTGGAGGATGCCCATCGCCAGGTATGGCGTCTTCAGGTCGGTGCGGTGGGCGAGGAGACCGGCGGCTACGGCTCCTAGCGGGGCGGCGCAGAAGGCGACCATGCGGTAGACGGAGGTGACTCGGCCGAGCAGGGCGGGTGGGACGAGGCGTTGGCGGAGGGTGATGGTCACGACGTTCCACCAGGTGCCGGCCAGGCCGAGGATGGTTGCGGCGATGGCAACCAGGGTGAAGGTGCTGACGATTCCGAAGGCGATGATGGCCAGGCTGGAGACGAGCATCGAGGCCAGGAGGCTGGCGAAGACCGGGATGCGCCGGGAGAGGCGAGGAGCCAGCAGGGCACCTAGTACGCCGCCGACGGCGTAGATCGCGACCAGCCAGCCGAAGCCCGCTTCCGGGAGGCGTAGTACCTCGAGGACGTAGAGGACGAGGATCGCGACGATGCCTGCGCCTACTGCATTGACCACGAGGAGCAGTAGGCAGAGGGAGCGCAACAGCTTGTGCTGCCAGAGGTAGGTCAAGCCCTCTTTGAGTTCACGGCCCAGGTGACGGTTGGAGGCGCGTTCGCGAGGTGGGGACGCGTGCCTGATCGACCAGATCAGGATTGCGGCCACGGCGAAGGAGACGGCGTCGATCAGGATCGGCAGGCCGTGGTCGAGGACGAAGAGGGCGGCGCCCAGAGGTGGGCCGATCAGGTTGGCCAGCAGGAGCAGAGAGATCTGCTGGTAGCTGTTGGCGCGTTCGAGGGCTTCGCCGGCGACGAGGTCGGGGATGATCACCGATGAGGCGTTGTCGAAGAACGGGGCCAGGAGGCCTAGGGCGAAGCCGGCCATCAGCAGGATCGGGATGTTCGCCAGGTCCAGGATGATCAGTACCGCGAACACGCCGGCCACGATCGCGCGGACAGCGTCGACGATCCACATGGTCGAGGTTCTGCGCCAGCGGTCGACCATCACGCCGGAGACGAGGCCGAGCAGCAGCCAGCCGGCTCCCGCTACGGCTTCACTGAGCGAGACGATCCGCGGGTCGCGGGTGAAGGACGCGGCCAGCAGCGGCAACGCACCGAAGGTGATGCCGTCCCCGACGAACGAGACCGCCCCCGCACACCAAACCACCCAGAACGGCCGCCCCAGGGGCGCAGTACGGGGGTGGGTCACGAAGTGATGATTAGCTCGGTGCCTGTTTCGCGCATGGATTTTCGGGCTGCTTGCGGGAGGTCCGAGTCGGTGATCACCAGGTCCAGATCGGACCAGGTGGCGAAGGTGCTCAGGCCGACCGTGCCCCACTTGGTGTGGTCGGCAACCAGGACGACCTCGCGGCTGGCGGCGATGAAGGAGCGGTTGGTTTCCGCTTCCATCAGGTTCGGAGTACTGAGGCCGTGTTCGGCGTCAACGCCATGGGCACCCAGGAAGAGCATGTCGAGGTGCAGCGACTGCAGGGCGGCCGTCGCGATCGGGCCGACCAGCGCGTCGGACGGGGTCCGGATACCACCGATCAGGACGACGGTGCGGTCGGACCGGCCGTTGCCGTGGAACACGTCCGCGATCCGGGCCGAGTTGGTGACGACGGTGAGGTTCTCCACCCGGAGCAGTTGCCGCGCCAGCGCGTACGTCGTCGTACCGGCGCCGATGCCGATCGCGCTGTCCGGCTGCACCCGGCGGGCGGCCTCGATGGCGATCGCCTGCTTGGCGGCGGACTCCTGGGTGAGCTTGGCGTCGAAACCCGGTTCGTGCGCGCTGCGCAGCCCGACCGACGTCGCGCCGCCGTGCACCTTGTGCAGCAGGCCGCTGGAGTCGAGGGCGTCCAGGTCGCGCCGGATCGTCATGTCGGACACGCCGAAGCGCTCGACCAGCTCGGCGACCGTGATCGCACCCCGGCTGTTGACCTCGGCAACGATCGTGGCCTGGCGCTGGGCGGCGAGCTGACCGCCCCGGCCACGGGACGGTTCGGTGGGTCCGGCTGCGTTCACATCTGACAGCCTAAGGTCTGGACTGCCCGATCGCAGTCGGAATGTGTTGGTTTATGTGCCGCAACTGGCCCCGCAGCTGAAATGACGTTGCCGGTGGAGTCACGACTTGTCAGGCTGAGGCATGCGATTCCCCGAGGACGTCCCCACTCTGACCGACGACGTGGTCACGCTGCGTGCGCACACGGTGGCGGACATCCGGCCGGCGTACGACGTCTGCCAGGACCCCGAGATGCAGCGCTGGACGACGATCCCGGTGCCGTACGAGCGGCAGCACGCCGAGCAGTACCTGACCGAGTTCATCCCGGCGGGCTGGCGGGAGGGCAGTTCCTGGGCCTGGGCGATCGAGTACGACGGGCGCTACGCGGGCACCATCGACCTGCGCCCGCAGGACGGCAACGTCGGCGAGGTCGGGTTCGCGGTGGCGCCGTGGGCCCGGGGCAACGGGGTGATGACCCGGGCGTTGCAGCTGACCGTAGGCCACGCGTTCGAGCAGGGCTGGGACCGGGTCATCTGGCGCGCGTACGTCGGCAACTGGGGATCCCGCCGGGTCGCCTGGAAGTGCGGCTTCCGGAATCTGGTGATGATCCCCGCCGGCGGCGTCGCGCGTGGCGTCCGCAAGGACGAGTGGGTCGCCTCGATCGCCCGAGATGACGACCCGCAGCCGCAGGGGCACTGGTGGAAGGTGCCGCTGATCGAGACGGACGGCGTGCGGTTGCGGGCCCTTCGCAGTACCGACGCCAAGCGACTCACCGAGGCCTGCAACGACGAGCGGACGCTGGAGTGGTTGGCCGGCCTGCCCAAGCCTTACCAGCTGGAGGATGCCGAGGGCTTCATCGAGAGCCGGCTGGAGAACCTCGCGAGCGGCGAGGGAGTCACCTGGGCGATCGCCGACCCGGACACCGATGACCTGCTCGGCTGCGTGAGCGTCTTCGACCTGACGAACCGGATCGACAAGACGATGGGCGAAGTCGGCTATTGGGCGCACCCGGAGGCTCGTGGCCGCGGTGTGATGTCGACGGCCGTCCGGTGTGTGATCGGCCACTCCTTCACCCCGGTCGAGGACGGCGGGCTCGGCCGGCGACGGCTGGTGCTGTTCGCTGCCGAGGGCAACACCGCCTCCCAGCGCGTTGCCGAGGTCAACGGATTCACGGGCACCGGGGTCGCCCGCGCCGCCAGTCCGGCTCGCGATGGCGGCTTCCGCAACCTCCATGGATTCGACCTGCTGAGGACCGATGCCGGAGTGCCCTAAAGGGTGCCCCGGAGTGGTTCGCCAAGGTAACGAATCCGCCCTCCGGCGACGAGATCGTGACAGCCGACACTTCTTCCCCTCGCCGTGGAACGTTCTGACTGATTGAATCGACGGGTGAGAGATCGTGAGGAACTCGTCCGCCGCTGGCAGGCCGGGTGGTCTGTATCGCGGGGCTGGACCACAGTCGAGGATGACAATGATGGGATCCTGACCGTCCGGGCGGGCGAGGCGAACCGCGCGATGGAGTACGTCGTGCTCGACGCCGACGACAAACCCGAGCGGGTGGAGCGCGCCGCCGAGCTGGCCAAATCAGCGGGAAGCGACCGGGGTGGCGGCTGGGTCACGCTGGCCACCGACGACCGCGAGGCCCGGATCGAGCAGCTCGAGGATCTCGGGCTGGAGGTACAGCGCGATCAGGACTGGCTAATGACGATCCAGCTGTCCGAGCAGCCCGCGCTCAAGCTGAACGAGCGCTACGCGCTGCACTCCGAGCTCGAGTCCGACCTGATCATCACCCGGGCGACACTGCACGGCGGCGTGGTCTCCAGCGGCCGGATGGCGGTGGTCGGCGAGGACGCCGTCGCCGACCGGATCGAGACCGACCCGGCGCACCGGCGCCGCGGTCTGGGCAGTGCCGTGATGGCGTCACTGGTGGAGACCGCCGCGGCCCAGGGCGCCAAACGCGGCATCCTGATCGCCTCGATCGACGGCCTCCGCCTCTACCGCAGCCTCGGCTGGAAGGTCGTCGCCGACATCGTCATCGCCCGCTCCTAACCCACCGCTGGCGGGCTCGCCGTTAGGTGTGCGAGCCCACAAGTGGTGGGCTCGCATACCTAACGGCGACCTCGGACAGGGTCCACCCTGTTCACGGCCGCCGTTTGCTGTTCAAGGTCACCGCTGGGGGTTCAAGCCCACCAGTGGTGGGCTTGCCACGTCAGGTGAGGGCGGGTCAGGGGGTGGGGAGGGTGGTGGTGAGGGCTGTTTTGGTGGGGGTGGGGGTGATGGCGAATGTCGTCTGGGCGTCGGTGGAGTCGAGGATGAACGGCGCGCGGAACTGGTACTGCAACTCCCGGATCCCCCGCGCCTGCTTGTTGAACAATCCACCCAGCCAGAGCACGGCCGGCGGCATTGCCGACAACTGCGGAGCCTGTACTCCGGCAACGATCGCCGCCTGCGTCGCCAGCTCGCGGATCGAGACCGGCGGCGGAGTCGGCACGTGCCAGATCCGGCCTAGCGCGCTGTCCCCGGCGGAGGCGATCGCGACGAGCGTACGGGCGACATCATCCACAGCGGTCCAGCTGTGCGGCGCATCCAGATCAGCCGGTACCGCGGTCTTCTGGCCGGCCAGTACGCCCGGCAGCACACCGATCGTGAAGAACGACGCGGCTCCCGCCCCCAGATAGTCCGAGCCCCGTACTTCGGCAGTACGGATCCGGCCGGCCCGATGCGCGGCCAGGGCGTCGGCCCACAGCTTCGCCCGGACCTGGCCCTTCACCGAGTTCGGGCGATCCGGGTCGCCTTCCTTCATCGGACCGGCCGGTTGCCCATAGCCATAAAGGTTTCCGGTGGTGAGCAACACGGCACCGGTCGCCTCGGCGGTCTTGATCAGCGAGGCACCCAGCGGTGGCCAATCGGTGGCCCATCGGTCGTACGCCGGTCCGCCGCAACTGAACACCGTCTCGGCACCATCGGCGAGCTTGCTCAGTACTGCGGCATCGGTGGCATCGGCCTTGACCTTCTCCACACCATCCGGGCCGTTGCCACTCCGGGTGACGAGGCGCACCTGCTCGCCACGCTCCACGAGCAGCCGCGCGACCGCAGTACCGACTGGACCAGAACCCACGACAACTCGCACGTTTTCCCTGCCTTCTCGAGAGGTCTAGGACACTACGGGCCGTCGTTAAAGGTTCGTCAATGCGGGGTGAGGTTGGCCGCAAGGGGTCGTAGCGGGCAGCGAGATCCGCTAGCGTCCGTGCCGGAACGACCTGGGGTGCACGGGGATCGACGTACGACGACGAGAGGCTCGCTGGCTCCATGAACGACGCACCAAACGATCCCTTCTACCCGCAGAACCAGCGGAATCCGCACCGCCAGCAGAATCCGCAGAACCCACACCACCCGCAGCGGCCCGAGCCGCCCCGGTCGCACGGCCGGCGGAAGCAGCGTGGAGTGGCCGGCCCGATCCTCGGCGCGCTGTCGGTGCTCGCATTGGTGGCCGGCGCCGGCTGGTACGTAACGCGCGACGACACGAAGACGACCAGCCAGGACAAGCCGCTGACGACGGAGACCGCCGGTATCGTCACGCCTTCCGACGACGCCAGCAGCCCCATAGTCACGCCGACCAAGACGCCCAGCAAGACTCCTTCGGCAACGCCTTCCAAGACTCCCTCCAAGAGGCCGTCGAAGACGCCGACGCCGACGCGGTCGACCAGCGCGCCGAGCCGGGAGGGCACTCGCTCCCCCAAGCCGTCGACGAAACCGACGCCGCGGCCGAGCCATACCGCGACCCCGACGCCGACGAAGACGACCAAGCCGCCGGCGCCGAGTGGTGGCGCGGAGGCACAGGTCCTGCAGTTGACGAACAACGAGCGCGCCAAGTCCGGCTGTGGTCCGCTGCGCACCAACAGCGCCCTGACCCGGGCCGCCGATCTGCACGCGACGGACATGGTCGCGCGCCACTACTTCGACCACACCAGCCTGGACGGCCGGTCGCCGTTCGACCGGATGAAGGCCGCCGGCTTCAAGGGTGGCGCGATGGCCGAGAACATTGCCGTCGGCTACAAGAGCGCGGCCGCCGTGGTGGACGGCTGGATGAAGAGCGAAGGCCACCGCCGGAACATCCTGAACTGCGACTACACGATGATCGGCATCGGCTATGACGGCGGCCAGGTGAAGCCCGACTGGGGCAACGGCAGCTGGGTCCAGAACTTCGGCGGCTGACCGGCGAAAACCCCGAATCTAAGGGCTTCGTTAAGACGCGTCGCGGACCCGTAACAGTGACCTTGCGTGTCGGTTAAGGTCACTGTTCGGTCACCAGGGGGGTCTGGTACGACCGTGGTGGACGAATGTGTGGGGGAACGACGCACGGGGAACGACGGACTTCCGTAGTACGACGAACTGAAGAGGACTCGCCCACCCATGACGGACTCGCCTACCCCTGGGCGGCACCGCAGCAGAAAGGCACCCCGACGCCGTGGCCTGATCGGCCCGATCGTCAGTGCGCTGTCCGTGCTACTCGCCATCGGACCCGTGGTCTGGGTGATGGCAGACCGCGAAAACTCCGCCGTCGCCGACTCCGACGCCACCAAGGTTCTGAACGTCGCCGAGGACAACTCCGGCCCGGCCGCCGACCGCGCTAACTCCGGCCCTGGCAAGACCAGGGTCACCGTCACGGCCACGCTGCCGAACGGCCAGACCACCACGATCACCCCGACCGGTACGCCGGCACTGGGGTCCGCCCAGTCGACCCTCAGCACGAGTACGCCGGCCTCGTCCGGCGTACCGACGCCCGGGGTCACAACACCTCAGCCCGGCGAGGTCGAGACGGTCACCGTCACCCCGAAGGCGCCGAAGACGACCAAGGGCCACGGTAAGCCGACCCCGAAGCCGTCGGCACCGCGACCGAGCAAGCCGACCGGGCCGACGAAGACGCCGACCAAGACGGTCACCAGTGAGCCGACGCCGAGCGACCCGCCACCGCCGCCGGGCGGTGGGGGCACCAACGCGCAGGAGCGCGAGGTGCTCAACCTGACCAACCAGGCGCGCCGCAACCAGGGCTGCCGGCCGCTGCAGCTGGACGACAGCCTGGTCGAGGCAGCCGGTTCGCACGCCTCGGACATGGTTCGCCGGCACTACATGGACCACACCAACCCCGACGGCCAGGACCCGGGCGACCGGATGGCCAAGGCGGGCTGGCGTGGCAACGGCTGGGGCGAGAACATCGCCGCCGGCTACGACAGCGCGCAACGCGTCTTCAACGCCTGGATGAAAAGCGATGGCCATCGGGCGAACATCCTGAACTGCAGATTCACCAAGATCGGCATCGGGTTCGACCCGGGGCAGGTCAAGTCGGAATGGGGACCGGGCAGCTGGGTGCAGGACTTCGGTCGCGACTGACTGAATGACCTGTACTGCGATCAGCATTGTCCGCCGGGCACCGGGTTGGCCACAGGCACTGTGGCCAGACCACAACAACGGTCCGGTTGGCAGCTGAACACAGCGGGTAGATCCGTCCTTGCAATGCCATCGGGCGCACCTCACGGCGCCACGGTGAGACGAATGAGGCACGTCTTGGGGCGACCGTGAAGGGAACACGCACTAATGTCACGCAGTAGGAGAGCAGCCGCCCGCCCGGAGGGCCGGGCAAAACGGGTCATGCTGTCGATCGGCACGGTCATCCTGGTGATCACGCCGATCTCCTGGATCCTGCTCCACGAGCCGCAGGCCGACCAGGCGGAAGCGTCGGTCCCCTATGTCACCCGGGACGACGACACGTACATCAAGACGTCGGCCAAGCCGGCCGTCGCGACCCCGTCGGCACCGAAGCCGACCGGTACGCCGACCCCGGTCTCGACTCCCGGTACGCCGAAGCCGACCAAGACCCCGAGCGTCCCGGGCGAGACCCCGTCGACGACTCCCACGGACGAGCCGACGACGGCGCCGACCGAGGGGCCGACGGACGGTCCGACCGACGACCCGACCACCAGCAAGACGCCGACCCGGGGCCCGGTCAGCAACCCCCCGAAGCCGTCGGACACCCCGAGCAACCCGCCGACCACGACGCCGCCGACGACGACCACTCCGCCGCCGCCCACGGACAACGGCAGCATGTCGGGCTCCGAGCTGGAGCTGTTCTCGCTGGTGGACAACGCGCGGGTCGACCGCGGCTGCGCGCCGCTGCAGCGCGACTCCGGCCTGACCGGTGGCGCCCGTCAGGATGCGGAGACCCGTGCCGAAAGCGGCGACGTGTCCGACACCAGTTCCTCCATGGCGGCAGCGGGCGGCGACGGCGTGACGGCGAAGGGGGCCTTCGACAAGCTGAAGAGCCAGAGCTCGGGCACGCTGTTCAACTGCGGGCTCGATGAGCTGGGCGTTGGCCATGGGGATGCGAAGTACTGCAGCTCGAAGCTGCTCGGCATCTGCCTCGGCACCTCGACGCGCCACAGCTGGGTCGTTGACTTCAAGTAGTCGTTAGCTCACCCAGGACGGCGGCTCGCGGAGTGCGGGCCGCCGTTCTGGTATCTGAGGTGGGACGATGGTGCAAGGTGCTTGAGTCGGCCTCCTGCGCGGGGTTAGCTTGAGCCTCCACTCATCCTGCGGGAGGCCGGATGTACGGCGAGCGCGACGATCTGGATCCGGCTCGGCCTGCGTTGTACGGCATCCCGCCGGACGCGATCGCGGATGAGCGCCCGGACCGCCGGCCGGAGGACGCCAAGCAGGTCGGGCTGAGCCGGCATACCGAGGAAGGCGCGGTCGTGCACTTCGTGTCCAACCTCGACCGCGCCAAGCCCGGGCACAAGATGATGGCCTGGATCCTGATCGTCACCTTCGGGGCACCGGCCCTCTACACCCTGCTCCTGCTGCTGTGATGCTCTAGCCGGCCTTCTTCTGCAGGTTCTCGTCCAGCGCGGCCAGGAAGGCCTCGGTGGTCAGCCACTCCTGGTCCTGGCCGACCAGCCGCGCGAGGTCCTTGGTCATCTTGCCTTCCTCGACCGTCTCGACGCAGACCTGCTCGAGCCTGGTGGCGAAGCCGGTCACCTCAGGCGTGTTGTCCAGCTTGCCGCGGTGCTTGAGGCCGCCCGTCCAGGCGAAGATCGACGCGATCGGGTTGGTCGACGTCGGCTTGCCCTGCTGGTGCAGCCGGTAGTGCCGAGTGACCGTGCCGTGCGCCGCCTCCGCCTCGATGGTCTTGCCGTCCGGGGTCATCAGCACCGACGTCATCAGGCCGAGCGAGCCGAAGCCCTGCGCGACGGTGTCGGACTGCACGTCGCCGTCGTAGTTCTTGCAGGCCCAGACGTAGCCGCCCTCCCACTTCAGCGCCGAGGCGACCATGTCGTCGATCAGCCGATGCTCGTAGGTCAGCCCGAACTTCACGAATTCCTCCTTGAACTCTTCCTCGAAGATCGTCTGGAAGATGTCCTTGAAAGCGCCGTCGTAGGCCTTCAGGATCGTGTTCTTGGTGGACAGGTAGACCGGGTAGTTGCGCTGCAGCCCGTACGAGAACGAGGCCCGCGCGAAGTCCTCGATCGCCTTGGTGAAGTTGTACATCCCCAGCGCCACGCCGCCGTCGGCACCGTAGTTCGCGACCACGTGCTGGATCGGCTCGGAGCCGTCGGCCGGGGTGAAGGTGATGGTCAGCTCGCCGGCGCCGGGAACCTTGAAGTTGGCCGCGTTGTACTGGTCGCCGTGGGCGTGCCGGCCGATGATGATCGGTTTGGTCCAGCCCGGGACCAGCCGCGGGATGTTCGAGATGACGATCGGCTCGCGGAACAGCACGCCGCCGAGCAGGTTGCGGATGGTGCCGTTCGGGGAGGTCCACATCTTCTTCAGGCCGGACTCCTCGACCCGCGCCTCGTCCGGCGTGATCGTCGCGCACTTGACGCCGGCGCCGTACCGCTGGATCGCCCAGGCGGCGTCGATGGTGACCTGGTCGTCGGTCGCGTCGCGGTGCTCGATGCCGAGGTCGTAGTACTTCAGGTCCACGTCGAGGTACGGGTGGATCAGGCGGTCCTTGATGAACTGCCAGATGATCCGGGTCATCTCGTCACCGTCGAGTTCGACGACGGGGTTGGTCACCTTGATCTTGGCCATGGTCGCTGGCTCGTTCCCCTCATCCGATTTATCTTGACGTCAAGATAGATCGAACATTATCTTGACGTCAAGACAATCACCCGCGACCGAACTCCTGCCGGTGCCGCTGCGGCGTCGTCCCGAGGACCAGATGGAAGTGATGCCGGAGCGCCGCGCTGCTGCCGAATCCGCTCTCCGTCGCGACCCGCTCGACCGGCTGATCCGTGGTCTCCAGCAGCAACCTGGCGCGATCCAGGCGCTGCCGCAGCAACCACGCCTGCCCAGTGGTTCCGGTGCGCGCCCGGAACTGCCTGGTGAACGTACGCCGGGACAGTGCGACCGCCGCCGCCCACTCGTCCAGCGACACCGGCTGATCCAGCCTCGCGCGCGCCCAGACCATCGCCCGCTCGACCACGTCATCCGCCTGGTCCGGCGGCACCGGCACCGGGATGTACTGCGCCTGCGATCCGCTGCGATGCGGCGCCACCACGATCATCCGGGCCAACTGCTCGGCCAGTTCCACCCCGTGATGCTTGCGAACGAGATGCAAGCAGCAGTCCATCGAGGCCGCAGTACCGGCTGAGGTGACCAGGTCGCCGAGGTCCGACCAGAGCACGTCCGCCCGGACGTCGACCTTCGGGTACTGCGCCGCGAGGCGCTCGGCCCATCGCCAGTGGGTGACCACCTCCCGGCCGTCGGCAATGCCACTGGCGGCAACCAGGAAGGCGCCGATGCAGAGGCCGGCCACGGTGGCGCCACTCGCATGCGCGGCCCGGATCGCCTCGACGAGCAGGCCGGACGGCTCCAGCTTGGGATCCCAGCTCGGCAGGATCACCAGGTCGGCGTGCTCCATCACGTCCAGCCCGCGCTCGACGTACAGGTCGAAGCCCGCGTTGGTGCCCAGCCGGCCAGGACGCTCGGGCCGGGGGGAATCGGCCCACAGCCGGAGGGAAATCCATGGTTGTACGTCGCTTCAGCCTGCCCATCGCCGCGCTCGCCAGCACGCTCACCGCGGTCGCAGCACTTGCTGTTCCGCTGCCCGCGATGGCGGCGAGCACGGTCGTACTGTCGGGGATCCAGTACGACCCGGCCGGGACGGACACCCGGACCAACGCGCATCTGAACCAGGAGTTCTTCACCATCCGCAACCTCAGCACGCGGCCGATCAACCTGTCCGGCTTCATGGTCAAGGACGTCGCCAACCACACCTTCGTCTTCCCGCGCGGCTACGTGCTGCAGGGCCGGACCACGGCGATCATCCGCACCGGCCGCAACCGGAACACGGCCGTCACCCTGTACTGGAACCAGGGCAACTACATCTGGAACAACACCGGCGACACCGCCCGCTTCCAGACCCCGGCCGGCAAAACCTTCGACACCTGCACGCACACGGCCATGGCAGGCCGCACCCGCGTCGCCTGCTAACTTGCCGGCGACCGCAACCAGAACCCAGCGCCGCCCGGACCCACGCGCTCACGATCTGCCCGATAGCGCCTTATCCGACCACTGGCGCCATACAGAGCCTGTTGCGAATTGGCTCGGCAGCGGCCGATTGTGT
>NZ_AQUZ01000083.1 GCF_000372465.1 Kribbella catacumbae DSM 19601 | reverse complement strand
GCCGAGGGCATCGCCGCAGGCGAAGGTACTACTTTCTACGCCGGGGATCTTTTCACCGGCGACATCTTCCGCGGCGACATCGAGAAACGCACAGCCGCCCCGTTCATCGACGCACCGACCGGCCGCATGGCCGTCGGCATGGCCGTCAACACCCGGCACAATCTGCTCTTCGTCGCCGGCGGATTCACCGGGCAAGCGTACGTATATGACACCGACTCAGGTGCGACCGTGGCCACCTTCCAACTCGGCGACCGCGGAACCTCGCTCATCAACGACGTCGCAATCACACCCCAGGGCGCCTGGTTCACCGACACCCTCCATGCCAGGCTCCACTTCATCCCGATCGGCCAGTACGGAAACCTCGGGCCGTTCAGGACATTGCTGCTCAGCGGACCAGCCGCCGACACCGGCGACGAATTCAATCTCAACGGCATTGCCGCCACACAGGACGGGAGAACCCTGATCGTCGCCCACACAGGCAACGGCGAGCTCTACACCGTCAACCCCGCCAAAGGAACGAGCGCCCACATCACCGGTGTCAGCGTACCAACCGTCGACGGCATCGTGCTGGACGACAACCGGTTGTGGGCAGTGCAGAGCTTCTCCAACCAGATCACCCGAATCGCACTGAACAACGATCTGTCCAGCGGCCTGGTCAAGAAGACCATCACGAGCCCTCTGTTCCAGGTCCCAGCCACGGCTGCCCTCTTCGGCGACACCCTCGCTGCCGTCAACGCAAAGTTCGACACCGGCGTCCCACCCACCGCGGACCAGTACGAAGTCGTCCTGGTCGACGCCTGACTGATCCGTGCCCCTTGACCGGGTTCCCGGTCAAGGGGCACGGATCAGTTCATGGAGGTATGGAAATGACTGGGCGTCAGCACGTTGAGGAGCTGTTCCGACGGGGACGCGAGCATGAGATGCGACATGAACTCGTGCCCGCCCGTGGGTTCTTGGAAGAAGCACTGGCAGACGCGACTGTGGCAGGTCTGACGGATGTGGTACTCAGAGCCCACCTAACCCTCGGCGTCGTCAGCCACAAGGAAGACAACCTGATGGGAACAGTCCGAGGCGACCACCCGACCCTCGCCTCATGCCGCAGCCATCTTCAGAAACTGTGAGCGCAATCCTGGATCGCCGGACGATCACACAGGCCACCTTCAGCCGACGCTCACGACCCCATGGCGAACTGGATCCACATCGTCGAACGAATCTGGGGTGAAGAGTGATCAACAGACGCAAACGGTCGCAGCCCGGGAGGCCATCCGGTGACGCCCGAGTCCCCGATCCCAGGAGCGACCCTGGCCGACATTCTGCGCAACATCGAAGGTGCGTCTTTCCTGCGCCGGATCTCGGCGTCACCGTCCTACCCTCACCCTCTGAGCGGATCTCCTGCGTGATCGAACTCACCGCCTTCGACCATCCCCGCGTAGGCCGTGCCCGGCGGCACCGCGACGACATACGGGCCTACGGTCACCCAAAAGGCGGCTTAGTGCTCACCGGTATCGGTGTGGCAGGCCGCCTCGAATGCACCGTGGAAAGTTCCAGAAGCCCTACGCGGCAAGGGACACGGCCGCCGCCTCGCGCGGACCGCTCGCGCACTTGCCCCGAGAAACTCGCGCATCTGGGCGCAAGTCACACCTTGCAACGCAGACTCGCTCCGCACGTTCCTCGCAGCGGGCTATCTCCCGGTCGGCTCCGAGCCCTCCTCATCGCTCCCCGCTCGTGAAGGGGCATCACACCACCACGGCTCACCTTGAAGAACTGACGATCAGGTTCGCTGGGGCCGCCGTACAGACGCGCAGGTCAGGGCCCGCGGTCGGGTCTGGCGGCCCCAGCGAGTGGTTGCTCGCCGGCTCTGAGGAAGACCGTCGAGTAACCCCCTCGCCAGGTGGCGCAGCCCGGCCAACCGCCCACCGTTGGACCACAACCGGACTGCACTCCTTGGCAAGCACCAATAGCGACTTCCTTGAGGGAAGCTGTGTGTCCCCTGAAGTCGAAGGCCTCGCCTTTCAGTTGGCCGCGTGCGTCGACGGCAAACCTTCCCCGTTCGGCTGAGTCGTGTGCTGAACAGGGGCCGGAACCTCTGCGGCTTGCGCCGATGCCTCAGCGAGCTCATCGTCCTTCTTGCGACCTGGGCCGACTTCCTCCTCCCAGATCTTCTTCGACTTGCCGACCTGCCGCACCAGGGCCGGCAGCTTCGCCGAACCGAACAGCAGCACGACGATCGCGAGGATGATGAGCCACTCCGCGCCCTGAGGCATACCGAAGAGCGTGGTCATGGCGGACTTCCCTTTCGTCGACAGAAGAATCTCCCCCAGACTAGCAAACCACGCTGGGAAACCGATGGGCATCAAGGGCAGCTACTTTTGACCTCTGTGATGCAAGAGTCCCGGCCTGCCGCACCGAAGCCCTGATCACGACCGGCGTCACCGATCAGAATGTCATTGCCGAGAGCACCGTACAGACGGTCATTGCCACCGAACCCGTGCAAGGTGTTGTTGAGGCTGCTGCCCACCAACATATCCGCGAAGTTCGACCCATTGACGGACTCGATGTCGGCCCGCACATTGTCGGACTCACGGGGTCTCCCATCGTTGGCCTTGTTGTCGAGGGACACGCCGACAGGTCCGCCGTGAGTTGTGTACGAAGCGATATCGACGCCCGCTCCACCAATCATCGTGTCCCGGCCGAGGCCACCATCAAGGTAGTCATTCCCAGCCAGACCGCCGATACCGTCGTTGCCATCAAGTCCCCGAATGAGATTCCTTGCGGCCGAACCAATCAGCACGTCGTTTGATGCTGAACCGAGCAGGTTCTCGACATCGGGACGGATGTTGTCACCCTCACCCGATGCGCCGTCATCGGCCTTGTCGTCCAGATCGACCTGTACGCCGGTACTACGGCCAGCGTACGACATGGTGTCGACCCCGGCGCCGCCGGACACTACGTCCGCGCCATCACCTTGCGAGCCGGCGACAGCCAGATCGTTGCCACCCAGCCCGGCGATCTTGTCGTTTCCCCCGCCGCCCTCGATCGTGTTCGACAGATCGTTCCCGAACAGCCGATCGCTGCCTGCGCCCCCAATGATGTTCTCCACATCGGTGCCGACGATGTCGCCCTCGCCGGGGGCTCCGCTGGACCTACTACCGTCGAGCCTGACCGTTACCGCCTCGCGGTAGCCCGCGTAGTTGACGGTGTCGATGCCGCTGCCACCGGCCAGAGTGTCGCCGTCAGGTCCGCCATCCACCAGATCGTTGCCTGCCATCCCGTTCAGCTTGTCCAGTCCGCCCAACCCGAGGAGGGCGTTCGCTTGCCCGCTACCAGTCAGCTCGTCGGCGAACCTCGTACCGACCACGTTCTCCACATCCGTGCGAATGTTGTCCTTGCCGAAGGCGCCGTCGTTGGTCTTGTCATCGAGGGCCACCACAACAGGAAGCTGGGCCAGCTCGTAGCTGACACCGTCAACACCTGTACCACCCTTGATGTTGTGCGCACCGCCCACCGGTACGGCGATGTCGCCGCCAGGTCCCAGGTCGATATCAGTCCTTCCCAGGCCGGGAATCACCTCATCGTTGCCAGACCCCATCCGGACCGTCCCGGCAAGAACAGTCTGATCACGGAAACTATCGTCGCCGTCGCCGGAGTCCAAGCTGAACCGCTGGACGGCGGACAACGGGCAGGACACCAGCCGACCTTCGCCGCCAGACCTGCACGGTGATGTCGGCTCCATGCTCCCGGAGTCATTCAGGAGACCTACGATGTACGAGTCCTCGTTGTCACCAGCCAGGCGCCCTTGATTGAGCAGAAGCTTCTCGTCCGCGCCCGAAGCCTGGATGACCATCGTCCCGCGCTCGATGCGAACCGTCGCCGTGGGTACCTCGGACGCCTCGCTTCCGGCGATCAGCCGGCCACCCACCAAGAGGCCGATCGCCGCCAGCCGGCGTAGATAGAGCCGACCTCTGATAGTGCTCGGGAGACTTCTGAACGACATCTCAACTCCTCGGTTGAACGGCATTTCGACCCCACCGAACCACGCGCGCCTGCCGCCCGAATCGGCAGCGACATCGGCTGTGGACAGATGGTGGACCAACCAGCACAGGGAAATCGGACTAGCGAGCCGCGACCTCGAGATTGGCGCGGATGGTCACCAGCAAAGGGTGACCGGCCTCGACCTGCGGGACGAGCACGGCCAAAGCTCGCTGATGCAGCGTGATCGCACCCGAGCAGTCACCCGCTCTCCGTCGAATGGTGCCCAGCGTGGTCAGTGTGGGCGCAAGCTCAGGATGACTGGAACCAAGCACCGCCTCCTTGCCGGCAAGTGCGTCAGTCGCATACTTCTCAGCCGCGACAAGATCTCCTCGCTCAAGTGCGAGCAGTGCCAGATTCCCGTTGACCACGGCAACTTCATGATGTTCGGTGCCGAGATAGTCACCAAAGGTCGCCCGGCTACGGAGCAAAAGCGCCTCAGCTTCTTGGAACTCACCGATCTCGATCAGCAAAGCCGCAAGAGCTCCTTCATCGCCCGCCAAAGCCAACGGGTTCTCTGCAATCCCCTCACGCAGCTTCAGCCCTCGCCGAGCCCATCGAACTCCCTCAGCCGCCATCCCACTGGCATGCGACAGCCCACCAAGGTTGTGACAGATCACCGCCGCAAACGCCTCATCGCCCGCAGCAATTGCGACCTCCAAAGCCCGCCGGTAGAGGCCTTCGGCCTCCGCGAATCCACCTGTGTACTTGAGCATCATCGCTAGGCCATGTGCCGCCACCGCTACCTGTAGCGCTCTATCACCGAACTCCCGCACTGCCAGCTCATAAGCCCGCCGGTGGGCGACCTCCGCGTCGGTCCATCGCCCAGCACGGCGGGCCGCGTTGCCAGCAGCCGACAGACTCCGAACCCTGACGCCGTCCTCTGGAGCCACCTCCGCTGCACACGACCACACCTCAGCCGCCCGCGCCCAATCCCCGGTGCCCGCAAACAACTGAGCCCCGGCGAGCAACACCTCGTGCCGATCCTTGCCTTCGAGCAGCGCGGCCGCATGAAGCGCCAACTCTCCCGCACCGGCCAGATCAGAGCCAGCTATCGCAGCCGCTCGCTCCAACAACACAGCCGCTTCATCAGCCATCACCTGTCTACGGCTAGCGTCGCCATCGCTCGACGCATTCTCGTTCAGACACCACCATCACCGGTCCCGAGCCACCGACTCGTTGTGGTTCCCGCCACAGACGAATATGTCGCATGGCCAGGGACCTTCGAGCAGTTTGCTGGGCTCGTCACCTGTCCGCGTAGCCGCCATCGGATCGTCAGCCGACAACATCTCCATTGTGCTGATCGGCAGCGCAGCTGCGACAGCAACAGCCACGGCCAAAAGCGCTCGTCGATGCCCCATCAAACGTCCTCTCCACGGCTTACAAGAATTGACAACAGCTTTGCCCGGCACGGTGGGCAGCTGATGGGAAGATCCCGGCTTGCGGCGCGCACCCTGCTGACCGGCGTAGTTGGCGACCTTGCGGGCTCGCATCTCCTCGCCCAACGGGCGGTGCTCCACTAGCGCAGCCGCGCTTGCTGGCCGGAGCCGTAGGCCCACCTCGATATCTTCAGTTAGATGCGCGCGCTCAGGCCGCGAACAAACCGTCAGCACACGGTCAAGCAGTTGGGCCGGTCCTGACGAGCGTCGCGAAGTCCAACAGCAACAGCGCTGCAACGGCCGGTCTGATCGGGCCGCCCACGCTCCCGTCGAGCCCGCGACTCCCGGCCGGATAGGACACAGCATCGGCGCGGGAATTGAGCAACGCCGGCCATGCTCGGGGTGGCCAAGCACAGCCGGCGCTGGTTTGTAGTGCCGTCAATCGGTGAGTAGGCCGGTGAGCCGAGTAAGGGTGGTGCGATTCTGGCCGCCCTCGTAGCCGGTGAGCTGGCCGTCGCCATTGCGTCCGGTGCCGTAGACGGCGCCGTCGCTGCCGATCACCACGGTGTGGTCTCCGGCGGAGCCGACGGTCGACCCTGCGGCCTGGCTGGCGGCGCCGGGGAGACCGCTTAATGGGGTGAGGGTGCTGATGTCGCCTGTGTCGCGGCCGGTGAGCTGCTGGCGGAAATTGTCACCGGCGCCATAGACGGCGCCATTGCTGCCCACCACCAGCGAGTTCCCACAGTTGCCGCCGCCGGCGGCGATCGCAGTGGCGTCCACACCATCGGGCAGGCCGGACAGCATGGTCAGGGTGTCGCGCTGATCGGTGTCGGTTCCGGTGAGCTGCCTGCAGTGATTATCACCTTGGCCGTAGACATCTCCGTCGCTGCCTAGAACGAGTATGTGACTGCCTGAGGTGGCGATCGCGATGGGCAGGACGCCGTCGGGTAGCCCGATCAGTGGAGTCAGCGTGGTTCTGTCTCCGAAGCCGGTGGCCCAGACAACCCCGTCGTTGCCCAAGATGAGCGATTGGAAGCCGCCGGCGGCGATCGCCATGGCCTGTACGCCGTCTGGTAGGCCGGTTAGCTCGGTCAACTGGTTGCGGCTGGCATCGGTTCCTGTGAGCTCCCCGAAGAGGTTGGAGCCCGTGCCATAGACCTTGCCGTCGTCGCCAAGTGCCACTGAGTGACTGACGCCGGCGGCAATAGCGGTCGCCTGGACGCCATCGGGTAGACCCGCTAATAGGGCGAGCTTGGTGCGTCCTGCGGTGTCTGTGCCGGTCAGTTGTCCGACGTTGTTTTGGCCAGTGCCGTAGACGGCGCCGTTGGCGGCCAGGACGAGTGAGTGCTGGGAGCCGGCGGCGATTCGAGTGGCCTGGACGCCGGCTGGTAGGCCGGGGATCTTGGCGAGCGTGGTGTGCTGGTCGGCAGTGCCGGTGAGCTGCCCGCCGTTATTGCGGCCGGTGCCATAGACGATGCCGTTGCTGTCGAGTGCCAGGGTGTGGAAGCCCGCGACGGCTACGCTGACGATTGGTGCTGCAGGTGCTGGCGGGGCCTTGAATAGCCCGGCGCGGATAGCGGATAGCCCGGTGAGCGACGTGGCCTCGGCACGGGCGTCGGTGCCGGTCAGCTGTCCGGCCTCGCTGGCACCGGCTCCATAGACGCCGCCGACAGAGTCGATCACCAGGGCATGACGATCGCCCGCGGCGACAGCGGTGCCAGCGACATCGCGCACAGCGAGTTCGCCATTGCCATTTCCACCGACCGCGGTCACGCTGCTGCCAAACCCGTTACGGATGGCGAAGGACCGGTTGCCGCCTGCCGAGACCGCGACAGCGGGCGGCTGCTCGATTGAACTCTGAAGTGGGGTCAGGGTCAGCGTGGTGAAGGTGGTGCTGGCGACATTGCTATTGAGTTGTCCGGCCAGGTTATCCCCGGTGCCGTAGATGCGGTGGCCACTGGCGAGGACGAGTGAATGGTTCGAGCCGGCAGCGATGGCATAGGCGCCGGCGCCGGCGGGCAGCCCGGTGAGTGGTGTGAGGGCCCAGCGGTTGCTGGGGCCCGTGCCGGTGAGTTGTCCGCGGGAGTTGTTGCCGGTGCCGTAGACGGTGCCGTTGCTGCCCAATACGAGCGAATGATTGCTGCCGGCGGCAATCGCGATGGCCTGCACCCCGTGGGGTAGCTGATCAAGTGGAGTCAGTTCGTGGCGGTTCGCGCCGATCTCGTCAATGTCGGTCAGTTGTCCGAAGTGGTTGTTGCCGGTGCCGTACGCGATGCCGTCGCTGCCCAGGACCAGCGAGTGGTTGCTGCCGGCGGCGATCGCGGTCGCCCTCACACCGGACGGCAAACCGTTCAGCCGGGTTAGGGAGTTGCGATTGCTGGTACCGGTGAGCTGCCCAGATGCGTTGCTGCCGGTGCCGTACGCGATGCCATTGCTGCCCAGGATCAGCGAGAAGTCGCTGCTGGCAGCGATCGCGGTAGCGCGGATGCCGTCAGGGAGAGTGACCGGGGCCAGCGTGCTTTGGTTGGTCGTGCCGGTCAACTGTCCGACAGTGTTACGGCCCGTGCCGTAGACGAATCCATTGTTATCGAGGACCAGGGTGTGAGCAGCGCCGGCCACGACGGCGACAATTGGCGTTCTGTTCGGTAGCCCCCTCAAGGGAGTAAGCCGATTGCGGGTATTGGTCTGCGTGCCAATGTCCGTGATCTGCCCGAGTTGGTTGTTGCCGGTGCCGTAGACGGAACCGTCGCTGCCGACCACGAGAGTATGAGAGAAGCCGGCGGCCAACGCGGTCGCGCGCACGCCAGTTGGCAGACCGCCCAGGAGTGTGAGGTTGGCGCGGTTGCCTGTGCCTGTGAGCTCGCCGGACCCGTTGTCACCGGTGCCGTAGACGAGACCATCGCTACCCAAGACCAATGAAGAAGCGTCACCAGCCGCGATCGCGGTGGGCTTGGCGCCGTTGGGCAGTGGGCTGAGGGGGGTAAGCGTGGACACGAAGGTGTTGGTGCCGGTGAGCTGGCCGAAGGTATTCGAGCCGGCACCATAGACAACTCGGTTGGAGGCGAGCATCAACGAGTGGGAGTCTCCGGCAGCGACGGCGGGGTGTACGCCGCCGGCAATCGGATTGCCCAGCGTCGTAAGGATTCGAAGATTGCCTTTGCCCACCAGTTTTGCGGAGCGGTCAGAACCGGTACCGCGGAGTGGGCCGCCTGCGCGGTCCAGCACAAGCGAGTGTTCGGTGCTTGCGGCGATGGCGGTCGCCGTGGCGAAGTTGCTCTCCGCACTGCCTGCGAAGGGAGTGAATGCGTTGTAGGAGTTGCTGTCCCCCGTGAGCATCCCGGAGGAGTTGTTACCGGTGCCGTAGACCTTGCCGTTACTGCCCATTACTAGCGAAGTGTCAAAGCCGGCAGCAATCGAGACGGCATGAAGGCCGCCCGGAAGCCCGTTAAGTCGGGTCAACGTCGTGCGGTCGCCGGTCTCGGTGAGCTGCCCCTTGTTATTGCGGCCGGTACCGTAGACGTTGCCGTTGCTGTCGAGGACCAGCGAGTGACTTCCGCCAGCGGCGATTGCGACGGGCTGCGCGTCGTCGGGTAGGCCAGTTAATTTGGTGAGCAACTTACGGCCGCTGGTACTGGGGCCGCCTGTGAGCTGTCCGACGTCGTTCGCACCGGCGCCGTAGACGACACCGTCTCTGGCTAGTACCAGAGAGTGGCTGCTGCCAGCTGCGACTTGGGTGCCTGTGAGCGGGGTCAGGATGAACCGGTCGCCGATGCCGGTGAGCGCGCTCTCCGCGTTGTATCCCGCACCGTAGACGAGGCCGTCCCTGCCCAGCACGAGTGAGATGCCGCCTCTGAACGCGTCCAGGGCAAAGTTGCCGCCGGCGTCGATCGCGGTCGCAGTGACACCGTTGGGGAGGCCGGCGAGTTCGGTCAGGGTGGTGATGTCGATGGTGTTGGCACTGGTGCTGGTTAGCTGGCCGAATTTGTTGTGACCGGTGCCGTATACCTTGCCGTTGCTGCCAATGACCAGTGAGTGGTCCGCACCGGAGGCGACTGCGGTGGCGGTGACGCCATTGGGAAGGCTCTTGAGTTCGGTCAGGGTGGTGATGTCGCTGGTGTTGGTACCGGTGAGCTGGCCGAAGAAGTTGCTGCCGACACCGTACGCCTTGCCGTTGCTGCCGATGACAAGTGAGTGGCCGTCGCCGGCCGACATCGCGGCGGCAGTGACGCCATTTGGGAGCCCGATGAGTGCAGTGAGCGTGGAGCGAGTGGTGCTGGTCTCGCCTGCGTTACTGGTGAGCTGACTGTTGGTGTTGAGGCCGGTGCCATAGACCCTCCCGTTGTTGCCCAGAACCAGCGAATAGTCGCCGCCGGCATCGATCGCGGTGGCCAGCACGTCGTTGGGTAGGCGTAGTTCACCGAAGGTAGTGCGCCCGGTCCCGATGGTGCCGGTGAGCTGCCCGCTGCCGTTGCTGCCGGTGCCGTAGACCCTGCCATCGCTAGCCAATACCAGTGAGTGGGAGTTCCCGGCGGCGATCGCGAGCGGCTGCGCATCGCCCGGCAAGCCGGTGAGCTCGGACAAGTTGAACCGGCTGCCAGTGCCGGTCAACTGTCCGGCACCGTTGCTTCCTGCGCCGTACACGACATGGTCGCTGCCCAGCACCAGCGAGTGGGCGCCACCAGCTGCAACCGAGATGGCTCGCACGCCGAACGGCAGATCGCGAAGCCGCAACAGCGAGGTCCGATAGCCGGTGCCGGCGCCGGTCAGCCGCCCGGCTCCGGTAGTACTCGTGCCGTTGACCCCGGTCCCGTACACCACACCATCGTCGATCACCAACGTATGAGACTTGCCCGCGGCAATCATGCGGCCTGCTGGTGCCGGGACAAGTGCGGAAGTCGCAGGAGTCGCCAATTTGGCGGCGTGGACAGGACCGGCCACCAGCCCGCTGACAACCAAAGCGAGCGCCGAGATCGAGGAGATGAGCTTGGTGCGGCGTACGGCGCCGACGGGTCTTCTGAGGCTGGTGATCATCTCCTCACCGTTACCGACGGCGCTGGGAAAACATTGGGAAACCCTCTTCCCAGCGCATTCCCAGGAGTGCTTGCCAGTCTGCCGATGCCTTGAGATGTGCGATTCGACGTGTCGAAATGGAGTTGGTCTGCGTGGTTGCTGTCGTTGCGGGTAACGGGCTGGGTCTGTTCAACGCCTCTGTCAACGTCCTAGGTAGTGCAGGCATGCTCGGTCGAGCCGGGACGGGTCAGGCGGGCGGCCGGTGCTACGTGAACGTTGCCACCGGCAACCTGGTGTTGCAGGCCTACGACGAGCGGTTGGCGGGGCGCGGACTGGATCTCCAGCATGTGCGCACACACAACTCACTCGGCCAGGCCAACGACGGCGATGGGGACGGATGGCGCTGGGACGGCGAGCGCGTCGTCGCCGCTCAGGGACCGATCGGTGCGGCAGGAAGCACCGTGATCCGAACCGACTCCGACGGCCACGCGACGACCTACACCTGGAACGGAACGGCCTACAGCAGCACCGAGGGCGGCGGGGCCCACGACGCCATCACTCACGACGCGAGCGCTCAGCAGTTCGTCTGGACCGATGGCTCGACCCGGCTGATCGAGCGGTATGCCGTCGGGACGGGCCGGTTGGCCAGCCAGCAGGATGTGAGTGGTAACAGGATCGATTTCGGGTACGACGCAGGCTCCGGACGGCTGACAGATGTGGTCGATTCGGCCAGCGGACAACGGCTCGTCTTGACCTATGCGACGGTACCGACCACCAGCCTGACGCGGTTGCAGAAGGTCGAGACCCGCGCGCTGACCGAAAACCCGCCGGGGAAACCGACCGAGACGGTGGGCGCGGCGGTCAGGCAGGTGGAGTACGGCTACGACACGAGCGGCCGGTTGACGTCGGTCAAGTCAGACCTGACACCGTCGACTACGAGCGATGCCGTCATCTTCGTGACGACGTACACCTATGACGGCGGCAGCGGTCGGGTGGCGAAGGTCTCGTACAGCGATGGAACGACTCTGAACGGCACGACTCTGACCTTCGCCTACGAAGCCGACAGCGGCCGGTTCAGCACGGCGACCGATGCCAGCGGCGTGCAGACCTTCACTTACACGACCACAGGCACTGGTGCCAACGCCACGGTCAGCACCGACGTATCTGTGGATGCCGGTTCTGGTAGCCAGACCTGGACCTACGTCAGCAACGCCAAGCAGCAATTGATCGAGGTCAAGTCTCCGCCGCCCACTCCAGGTGCGGTGCGGTTGACGACCCAGTTCGTCTACGACGCCGCCGGAAACGCCGAGGGCAATGTCCGGCGAATTATCGATGCCCAAGGTAATGCGGTCGACTACGAGTACGACGGACTCGGGAACCGCAAGTTGGAGCGTGACAGCCTAGGCAACACTCTGCTGCGCACGTTCGACGGCAAAAACCAGGTGGTGACCGAGACTCGGCACGGCGTTCGGGACCCGGACGGTACCGGTCCGCTGCTGCCCGAAAGTCCGGTGACCGATCGTTTCGTGTACGACGGCCAGTCGCGGTTGCGGTTCGCCGTCAGCGCCGAGGGTGTGGTGACCGAGAACCGGTACGGCACTGTCGCGCCTGCGGTCGGACTATTGACCCATTCACTGGTATACGCGGGCGGTCGGTACAGCGTCGGCGGGATGACCCCGCCGCAGGTGTTGAGCGAGAGTCAGCTGATCACGTGGGTGGGTGGGCAAGACAAGACCAAAGTCGAATTGACCGAGTTCACCTATGACCTGCGCGGCAACGTGAGCAAGCAGATCGACTATGCGACAACCAATTCTGCGGGCGGTGTGCTCGACGCGGGGGCAGTGGTCAGAGAGTTCGTGTACGACGGCCATGGCGACCTGATCAAGACGCTAGTGGTGCGCGGCAGTGCCCGGGATCTTCGTACCGAATTGGCCACCGCGACGTACGACGGGCTGGGTCGCCTGAAGCAGATGATCGACAGTAGCGGCTCGACGACAACCAACTATGACGATGCGAGCCGCAAGATTCGGGTGAATACGCAGGCCGGTCTGATGGCGACGCGCAGCTTCGACGACCGCGGCCGGCTGGTCGGTGTGACCCAGCAGGCCGGTGCTGACGGGGCGAGCCGGGCGAGCCTGCTGGTGTATGACGGGGCCGGACGGCTGCGGATGGCCGAGGACCCGCAGGGAGGGCGGCGGTTCCTGTTCTACGACGCTGCCGACCGGGTGCGCTTCCAAGTGGACGCCGCTGGGTCAGTGACGGGACTGGCGTACAACGCCAACGGCAAGGTCACGACGCAGACCCAGTTCCGCAATGTCGCCAACACCAGTTCTTGGTACAACACCACAGACAAGACAGTCACCAAGCATGCCTTGACTCTGGGAGGCGCCGGCAGCGACGTTGTCGTCGACGCCGCTCATGACCGAGTCCTCGCGTACGCCTACGACACTGCGAGCCGGCTCAAGACATCGACAGACGCCGTCGGCACGGTGAGCGACACGACATACGACGGACGATCGCTGGTCAGCAAGCAGCAAACCGCAAACCGGTCGGTGCAGTACTTCTACGACCGCGACGACCGTGTGGTCGGCACGGTCGATGCGATGGGGTTCCTGGCCGAGTACAAATACGACGGCGCCGGCCGACTGTCCGAAACCGTCCGGTACAACACCCGCAGCACAGCCGCGACGAACATCGTCGGCGCATTGGCCGCCCCGCTGTGGGTCGGTGTGTCCAACCAGACCGCAACCGGTGGGCGGCCGTTCGAATACCGGATGCCCGCGGTCGACGCCGATACAGACACCGTGGCGTACACGTTCGTCGGCGCGAAACCTGAGTGGTTGGAACCGATCGACACCAGTACTGGTGTCGCGATCCTGAAGGGCAAACCACCGGCCGCTCCGGCGTCGTACAGCGTCGTGGTGCAGGCCGACGACCAGCGCGGCCAGACCAGCAACGCGACGGTTCAGATCGCCGTGGTCAACAAGCCGCCAACCTGGGCACCGGTACCGATCCAGCACCTGATCGCGGGTCAAGTCTTCAAGCTGATCGTACCGGCGGCGGTCGATCCGGAAGGCCTTGCCCCGACCTACAGTGTGGTCTCGAAGCCTTCCTGGTTGACCTTCAGCGCAGGTACGCGAGAACTGAGCGGCACGCCGACGGCGGTGGGGTTTGCAGTCGTGGAACTACGCGCGACCGACCTGCACGGTGGTATCGCATCTATGGCCGTGGGACTGAACATCGGTAACACCAGCAACAATCCTCCGATCTGGGCACAGCTCCCGCCAGCGTCGATGACTGCCGCTTCTCCGGCCAACTACACGCCGCCGGCGGCCCAGGACCCCGACGGTCAGTTCATGTCCAACTACATTGCGGCAAGTGGTCTGCCGGCCGGGCTGTCGGTCAATTCGAAGAACGGAAGCCTGGTCGGTACGACGAAGGCGGTCGGAACCCACTCAGTGGTGCTGCGTGCCATCGATCCGCTAGGAGCATCGGTGGATCGCACCCTGTCGTTGGAGGTGCGCAACGCCCTGCCGTTGTACATCGGCGGGCTAGCCGACCAGGCTTTTGACAGTATGGAATTTCCCAGCCCGTTCGCATTCCCCATGCCGGACAACGCGTTCGTCGATCCCAACGACGACCAGCTGACCTACACGGCCAACGAGGGAGCGACAGGCTGGCCGTCATGGCTGACTTTCGACGAGCAGAACCTGACCTTCCACGGAACCATTCCAGCCGGTCGGACGAACACGCAAAGCTTTCCGATCACCGTCACCGCCCACGACGGCCGCGGCGGAACTGTCAGCGGTAGCTTCAGCCTCACCGTACGGCCGTTGGTCACGGGATTTGCCGCCAAACCCAGACAGACCGCTGCTGTCGCGCCGGTGGACGACGTGCTCGCGCCATGGCGACCCTCGAGCACCGCTGGCCTGCGCAGCTATCTGTTCTACGACGGTCAGGGCCGAGTGACGGTCTCGATCGACGAGCAGGGATTCCCGACCGAGACGCTGTACGATGCTGCGGCCAACAAGCAACAGACCCTGCGCTATCCGATCGCGGTAGCCGTGGTTCCCAGCGACACACCGACGTCAATCAAGGCGAGGGCCGGCGCCGCCAAGGCGATCGCCACTGTCGAGTACGACGACATGGGCCGAATGGTCCGCGTGATCGGCGAGGATGGCACGGCCACGCAGACCGAATACGACGCCGCCGGGCGCGCCGTACGGGTGATCGCCGCTGCCGGCGCCACATCCGCTACCGACGTTGCAGAGTCGGGTGCACCGCGGGCAGGCAGGGTCCGGCTGAACGAGTTCGGTGAAGTCACCGGCACGCTCAACGGTGTTGGTGATGCGACACTGCCGGCCAGCCCGACCCAGGCGCAGATCGACCTGGCGATCACGGCCCGTGGCATGCAGCTCGAGTCCGACAGTTTGGGGCGGCGGGCAAAGGCGATCGATGCGAATGGTCATGCAAGCCTGCTGTTCTACGACCGCGAGAATCGGTTGACCCACACGATCAACGCCGAGCGTGAGATCACCGAGACCGGATACAACAGCAGCGGGCAGGCCGAGGTCGTGCGCCGCTACTTCAACCGGATCACTCCGGAGAACCTGGCCGGCCTGACCGGTGGGCCGGCCAGTCAATTGCAGGGAAAGCTACCCGCGCAGGACCAGTCCAAGGATCAGCTGACGCGGTTCGAGTACGACCGTCGTGGCCTGCTGACCAAGCAGATTGACCCTGAAGGCTTCGTCACCAACCGCACCTACAACCAGCACGGCCAACTCGAGATCGAGACCCGCACCATCACCCAGACGCCGAACACGACAGTCGCAACTCGGTTCGACTATGACCTGCGTGGTGGGCTGATCGCGCAGACCAGTGACTTGGGCGGGGTCAACCTGCACCATCGCACGTCGTACGACGGTCAAGGCCGCCCCGTACGGATGGTCGATGGCGCGGGGAACGCCACCACGACGAGTTATCTCGACGCTGGCCGCGCAATCGAGGTGACCGATCCGCTGAACCGTAAGGTGCGCACCGAGTTCGACGCGCTCGGCCGCGTGTCGAAGCGGTTGGACGCATCGACCACGCCGGCAATCACGACGTACACCTATGACGACTCCGCCCGCAAGGTCACGACGACCTCGCCGGAAGGTGTCGTGGTCGCCACCCGCAAGACCCGGCACGGGGAAATTCTCGACGTGACCGATGGCGAGGGCGGGATTACGAAGTACGAGTACAACAAGGACGGTCAGCTGATCAAGGTCATCGAGCCGAACGGCACGCCGGGTGGCCAGGTGATCAGGACCAACACCTATGACGACAGCGGTCGCCTCGAGACCACCACTGACGGCCGTGGCACGGTGGTCCGGTTCGACTATGACGCTGTCGACCGGGTCCGCGAGCAGCACATCGACCCCGCCGCCGACAACGTGACGACGGCGTATGAGTTCAACGCCCTCGGGCAGACGGTCAAGGTGACTGAGGGCAAGGGCACACCCGCAGAGCTGGTGACCAGCTACGACTACGACCGCAACGGTCGCCCCCGCGCCATCGTCGTCGACCCAAACGGTTTGAAGCTGTCGACGACGTACAGCTATGAGGGTCTCGGCGACAAAGTCACCATTGCGCGGGGCACGGTCACCGAGCCCAACCAGCTGGTCACGAGGTACGAGTTCGACAAGCTGGGCCGCAAGACCAAGCAGATCGATGCACCGAGTGCCGTGCTGGGCACCGGCGCACCCGGCACGCGTGACCTGACCACGCAGTACCGCTACGACGCGGCGGGCCGACTCAGCCGGATCATCGATCCCATCGGCAACAGCACTTGGTCGGTATATGACGCCGCCGGACAGATCACCCATGTCATTAACGCCGAAGGCGAAGTTGGCCAGAACCGTTATGACGCGAACGGTCGGCTGGTCCATACCCGCCGGCACGTCAACCGGTTGAGCGCCACAGTCCTCAACAGCCTGGACGACGTGGTCACCGCAGCCACAATCACCGCGGCATCGACGACGAGTGTCGGCGACCAGCGAAGCTACCTGGTCTATGACAAGGACGGCCGCTTGCGCTTCACGTTGACCGCGGATCAGGATGCCAAGTGGGTGATCGGCGAGAATCGCTACAGCGCCAACAGCAACAACCTGATCGAGACGCGTCGCTACGACAAGTTTCTTTCCGACACCCGCGTCAACGCCATCGACACCACCGCGTCGCCGGGAATCACAGTGACGGAGGTCAACACCGAGCTGACCGGACTGGGCTATAGCGGCGAAAGCACGCTCGTAAATATCCAGCGTACCCGGTATGCCTATCACGCGAACAACCGGTTGCGGTTCACCGTGGATGCTCAGGGTGCCGTCACTGAGAATGTTTACGACCCGATGGGTGCGCTTGTCGCCACCATCCGGTACGCGGTCAAGCCAGCGCTGACGGAGTACACGCAGAACGCCATCAACGCAGTGGTCGACCGCATCAACGTGGGCAATCAGGTCACCCGATACTCCTACGACACTCAGGACCGCCTGCGGTTCACCCTGCGAGTCGAAGCCACTGACGGCACGGGCAAGGCGACGCAGCATCTGGTCAGCGAGCAGAGATATGACTCGCTCGGCCGGCCTACCGAGTCCATCCAGTACGTCACTGCGGTCGGTGCTCTGGCCGACTACCGCGCCGCGACTATCGCCATGGCAGTCACCACTCATGCCGACAACCGTCGCCAGGTGTCGGTCTACGACACTGCCGGGCGGCAGATCTACGCCGTACGTGTACTCGCTACCGGTGCGCAAGGCAAGCACCTTGTCATGAGGACCGAGTACGACGCGGTCGGCCGCGCCGCGAAGCGGACCGAGTTTGCCACCGAACTAGGCCTGGCGAACCTCGCCAGGGGCACCCTCGATACGGCGGTTGGGGCGAACGCGAGTGCTCGAGACCGGGTGACCAGCTTCGTGTACGACGTGGCTGGGCGGCTCCGGTTCGCAATCGCGCCGGATGGCACGCTGCAGGAGTCGCTGTACGACGCCGGCGGGCGGCTGACCGAGAAGCGCATGTTCGACCTGACCGTGCCGGCGACCACACCGCGGACCGAGGCCGCGCTGAGCACGTTGCGCGGTAATCGGCGGGTCGGCGACGGCGTCACCCGTGGTAAGCGGTACAACTACGACCGGGTCGGCCGACTGGACACCACCACCGACGCCAAGGGCTTCCACGAAACCAACGAATACAACGGCCTGGGCGACCGGACTAGCCACATCGACAACAACGGCGCTATCTGTACCTACGTGTATGACCGGCGCGGCCGCGTGTTCCGGAAGATTACTCAACCGGTCGAGGTGTTCGTCCAGCTCACCGGTCAAAGCACACCCTCCGTGCAGGAAGCCTCGCTGGAGGACCGCACGATCTACGACGCGTTCGGAAACATCAAGACCACGATCGAACGCGCGAACACCACCGACGCCCGGACCTCGGACTACACCTACGACACACTCGGCCGGCTGGACGGCACACTCCTGCCGGGATTTTACGACCCGGCAGCCGGCAAGGTCGAGAAGACGACCAGCGCAGGCCGATTCCGCCGCGAGGTCCTGCTCGCCTACGACGTGTTCGGACAGCTCGTGCGCACTCGCACCCGTACCGGCGCGTCCACGTTCCAGAACGAGTACAAGACATACGACCGGCTCGGCCGGGTCAAGCACGACGTGGATGCGATGAACCACGCCGTGGCGTTCAAATACACCACCTTCGGCGACCAGGAGCACGTCACCCGGCACGGCGTCACCATCACCGGTACGCCGCCCAACGGCAGTCACTGGACCGAGACCGAGATCGCGGGGAAGGTCGGCACTGACCCGAAAGCTCGCGTCATCACCACGAAGTACGACAACGCAGGCCGCAAGAGCGAGGTCAAACTGCCGCAGGCTGCCTACTACCACGGGGACACTGCCCAGCGGGTGAACCTGGCGACCTTACCGCCGACGGAGAGCATGCGGGCAGCTACCAGCTACGAGTACACGGCCTTCAGCGAGGTACGCCATGAAGCCGTTCAGATCAACGCGACCCAATGGCGAGACACCTGGCACTACTTCGACACAATGGGCCGTAAGACCGCCAATCTCGACGGTCTCGGACACCTCACCAAACAGTCCTACGACCCGTTCGGCAACCTGGGCCAGTCCATCGAGTACGCCACAGCCGGGGTCGCACCCACCACCGGCGACGCCCAGCCCAGCGGGACGGACAACGGCAACGACCGCATCACCAAATTCGGCTACGACACGCTCAATCAACGCACCAAGGTCGAGCGCCTCGGCGCGCGCTATACCGCCTGGATCACCGACGCCTATTTCCAACTGAACAAGACGCGCACCGAGGCGACGACACTGCAGGACTTCACCTATGACGGGATCGGTAGGGTACGGACTCAGACCGATGGGCTGGGCAGTGTGACCCACTTCTCCTACAACGCACTCGGCCAACTGAAACAGATCACCGAACCCGCCCGCGGGACCGCGGGCGCCGCTGCCGTCGATCCGTTCGTGGGCCAGGTGAGCGCCTCCCCTGTCACCACATTGACCTTGAACGGGTTCGGCGAGGTGATCAAACAGACTCGCAGCTCCGGTGGCGCGGTAGCCGGTGGCACATTGACGGTCGAGCAGGCTTTCGACGCCGCAGGCAACATCGTGACGACCATCGACGCAATGGGCAACTCAAAATCCCGGCAGTACGACTACGCGGGGCGGGTGCTCAAGGAAACTCAGCCGGTCAACGTCACGATGAGCGGCTGGATGACGAACTCCCACACGGTGGAGCGGCGCTACGCCTACGACGCCAGCGGGCAGCAGACCGACACGATCGACGTGTTCAAGGAAGGCACCGCGACCTGCTGGAGCGGCGTGCGGAACCTGTACGACGAGTTCGGCGCGATCAAGGAAGAGCGCCGAATCTGGCAGGACGTGTCCACCCAAGGCGATGCGATCGTTGCGTTGTACACGTATGACAACGCCGGGCAGGCGAAGACCCGGACGGCGTCCGATGGCGTCACCCACTTCTACTACGGGCTCGCCGGCGATGTGACCCGGCAAGAGCAACGCGGAACATCTGGAGCGCTTGGCGAGACTACGCGGATCACCGAGAACGGTATTGACCTGCTCGGGCGGGCGCGCGTACAACGGCTGCCAGCCTGCTCCGCGGTGACTGCACCGGTGAGCTTAGCGACGACGCAGATGACGCCTTTGGCCCTGCAGGACTACGACCGGTGGGGCAATGTGATTACCCGCACCGAGGGCCGCTATGTGCGCCACGACACTAATGCGGTCGCCGGTGACGCTGACACGACCACCTACCAGTACAACGCCGACAACCAGCCAACCGATGAACTGCTGCCCACCGCGACAGCGGTGCGCGGACATGACGGCTCGTCCTATGCCGCGGATCTGCGTCACCAGTTGCGCTACGACCTGACCGGCCGGATGGTGCAAGAGATCAACCAGTCCACCCGGCACGACCCGCCCGGCAGCGAGCTGACCACCCACCGGACTCGCAGCCGACGGTTCGACCAGGCCGGCCAGATGATCAGCGAGACCGACGCCACCACAATCACGACCGGGTACGCCTACGACAGCCAGGGGCGGCGGGTCGGTGTCCGCGATGCGCTGGGGCGGGTCTATGTCGACACATTCGACAGCAACGGGAACCTGCTGTCGCACAGCGTGTTGCGTCAGCCCGCCGGGTCCTCGACGAAGGTCGCGTACGTCGTCAACCGGTATCTCTACGATCAGGCGAACCGTCGCGTCGGTTCGGGCGAAACCATTCTCGGCAACGCCGTTGCGTGGTCGTTCACGAAGCTCGACGAGCGTGGCTATGCGCGGATCAATCGCAATCCGACGGGACATGAGACGTCGTGCGACTACGACGTTCTCGGCAACAAGAAGCTCGAGCTCGGTCGGATGGATCCCGCGCAGCCAATCACTGACAGGTACACACAGAGCTGGGGGTACAGCCTCAATACCACCGACTACACGGTCGGCCGGCTGACGTCCAGCAAGGTGGGTGAAGACCGGACGACGACATATCTGTACAACGTGTTCGGTCAGCTCCGTCGCGAGGAACAGGACAACGACGGCACAGCCGGCTCCCGCAGTCACACCTACAAGCCCAACGGACTGATTGAAAGCGTCACTGAGTCACTGGCCAAGGGAACGTTCGGGACCGCAGGAGGCGTCGACTACCGGACCAGCACCGAAACCGCCAGCTACGAGTACACGGCCAAGGGACAGGTGGCCAGGGATCACTTCACCCGCAGCAGCAGTTTCGAGTCTGGAACGTTCGTCGACGGCCAACTCGAGAGCACCCAGCTCATCACCGAGCCCGCGATCACACGGACGAGCTACATCGTTTATGACCCGCACGGCCGAGTCGTCAAGGTCGAGGCACCCGAAGGCCAGCAGACCCCTGCCCAGGCCACGCTGCGTGTCAGCTACACCTATGACGAGCTCAACAACCGCCGCGGCGTGGTCGGTGAATACGGCAGCCCATGGTCTGACGGATTCCATCAAAGAAGTGAGAAGTGGTTCCAGTACGACGCCGAAGGGCGAGTCACCCTCGTCGACGGCGAACGAGTTAACGGGCAGATCGTAAAGGGCCGCGGAACCACGGTGAGCTACGACGGACTGGGGCGGCGTCAGGTCGCCACCAAGTTCGTCGAACATCGCCAGATTGAGGACCTGGTCTTCGATCGGTTCAGGCGTGAGGAGTACGGCTATGACGACCTGGACTACCTGACCTCGATACTCGGCAAGGAAATCCATACCAACGTCACCATCGATGGGGATCCCTGGATCGACTACATAGCTCCGGACTTCTCATCCCGGGAGATCCGCACCGTTGATACAAGGGGTGGTCTGCTAACGAACGAAGCCACAAACAACGAGCAATTTTCGACCGAAAACACGAACACGTTGACGACCTTCTGGATCCGTGCGGATGGTCAGCTCCAGCAGCAAACGATGGCCGACCGGCGTGATCCGGAAAAGAGCTCTCAAACCACCTACTTCTATGACACTGCCGGCATCCTGCGCATGTACCAGTATCACCAGGATGGCGATGAGGACGACGAGGACGAGAAGCCCGAGTTCACCAACACCTACGGCTACTCGTACACGAGCGAGTTCGGTGGCAACCAGATCAAGCGAATTACCGTGGATTCCACGCTCGAACTAACGAAGCAAGGATTCACGACCAACAGCTATGACCTTGCGGGGAGGCTATGGCACCAGCTGTCCGATCTGCCGAATGAAGGCAGTCGTGTCCGCACCTTCACCTATGACACCGAGGATCGCGCCCTGGTCAAGACCGAGGCGATCCGCCCCGAGTCCGGTGGTATCACATCGAACCGCGAAGACCTTCTCTACGCCGAGGGCAGGCCCGTCGCCACTCTTCGTTCCGGCGCCTCGCGCTCCGCGATCTTCAACAACATCTTCACACCGATCAGCAACGCCTATCCGGCCGCCAGCCCGACCAGCCACCTCGTTCGTGACGGCGACACACTGCTCGGGATCGCCCAACTGGCCTTCGGCGACAGCTCCCTGTGGTACCTGATCGCCGACGCCAACGGCCTCAGCTTCGGACCCGACAGCGCATTGCCAGCCACCGAGCGCGGCAAGACGTACCGCATCCCCAACGTCGTCGCCAACGTCCACAACGACAACACCACCTTCCGCCCCTACAGTTTCGCCGACATCATCGGCGACTCCACCCCAACACCACGCCGCGTCCCACCACCGGGACCCAGCTGGTGGGAGATCGCGCTGGTCACGATCGCCGTCGTCGCCGTGACGGTCATCGTCGCCTACGTAACCGGCGGGTCAGGCATCTTCGGCGCAAGCTACCTCGGCACGGTGATCGCCGCCGGCATCGGCGCTGCCCTAGGAAACGCCGCAGGCCAGGCGGTGACGATGGGCTTGGGCTACCAGGACAACTTCAGCTGGACGAGCATGGCGGCAGCCGGCCTTGGTGGCGCCGCCGGCGCCGCCCTCGGCGGCCTCGTCCAGGGCACCGGGCTCGCTGCTCGCATGGTGCGAAGCGCGTTCACCACGACAGGCGACCTGATGGGCCGCGGCATCGCAGGCGAACGCATCAATGGAAACGAAGCTCTCTTCAACCTCGCCTTCGGAATGGCAAGCGCCAGCTGGAGCAAGCACCTCGACAGCGAGAACTTCAAGTGGAGTAGGGGCGTAGACCGGGTTCTGACTGGCGCGTTCAACCCCCAGTCCGGCTGGGTCTTTCACGACAAATCTCGCACCTGGCAAAACATCGTCAAAAACGCAGTCGGAGCCCTCACCGCCGTCGTCGCCGGCGCCACCGCCAAAATGGTCCACACCCGAATCAACTACTGGTGGACGGTCGACGGCCCAAGACCGGACCCAGGCGAAGACTGGATAACCCCCCGCCAGCCAGCCCGTCGGACCAGCGGCAACACTCCAAGTACCGAGCGTGACGCTCAGTACGCAGAATGGGTGGCCCTTGACACACAGGCACAGGCGAGCGGAGACACTGAGTATGTACTGGTGGCCGACAACCGCGATGGAGTAGTCAACTATGGCGATAAACCTGCGTTCTTATTCGCCTACAGAAACCCCAAAACCGGTAAGATCGAGGAGTATACCGTAGCAGTTCAGCCCGAACTTAGTTCGATTGACACAAGCGACCCGAATGTCCGTCGCGAGGTTGACGCAATGACCGGCGAGCAGTGGTGGATCCTGGTGGTGGATCCCTCCACTGGAGCCATTAGGCCGGTTGGCCCAGTCTCGCTGGTGCCAGTTAGGTCCGAGCCGCGCGAATTGCCTCAGTCCAGGCTAAGTCCGCCGATGAGTAAACTCGAAGAATTCGCTGAATCAGTGGAGGCAGCAGGCACGCAGCTAGCCGCGCGGCGCTTGGTGGACGAAGCCGTCGAAAGGCTAATACGGGAACAAGGAAAAACGCTCTCGGGACTCGATAAGAAGATCGACGATATAAAGAAGAGCAAGTTCGTAGTTGATCACGCTTACCTAATTCGCGAGATGGAACAAAAGAAGCAGGACATCATTAATCAGTACGCTCCACAAGTAGTACAGAGCTCACCCATCCCCAATATCTATCGTGCGCCATTCGTCAACCTTCCCTATCGAGTGCGCGGCATTGAACTACAAGGGCCAGTCTTTGAGCAGGAATACCAATATGCCTCTGATATCGCTCCCGAAAAAGGAGTGCGATTCGGCAAGTTTGGTGGCTATACATACAAACACCCCGCACTTGCTAATGCGATCGGGTATGCCAACTCTTATGACTGGGAAACTGATGTCGTTCAGGTGGCCAACGACCTTGAGCGGATAGCTAGACAAGGCCATACTGAGATCCATTTCGCAACCGGCACTCATGGCGACGTCGACGGAACCCGTTCCCTAGGGCCGAAGAGGTTCCTGCGAGATGATGTCCGCTCAGTCATGGAAACGATGGAGCGTCATCCCGGCCTCAAAATCATCGTATACAACATGGCGGATCCCATTCAGGCATCCCGATTCGATGCCGTGCAGGCGCTTGCGGCGGACCAGGCTTTGCCAGGTGGCGCGTCACTCGCGGCCTACTGCTTCAGTAATCTCTGCGTGAATGACCCAGGCCCTTCCACAGGGCCATACCACGGCCCCTACGGATACGCCGAGGGCCTCGATCGCACTGGTCCACGGATAGCGTACTTCCAGGGCATATCTACCGCAGCATTCGGCGCGCTGAGCTTGTACGGTGGCCTGGAGGATCCCAACGGCGCCGTGCGTGCGCTGAAGGTCGCTGGAGGGGGACTACAGACTATCGGCGGCGTGAGCTACGCGGTCGGTTATGCCCGCGATTCGCTCCGAATGGTCAGGTTCGGGTCGGCCCTGGGAACTATTACCAACCGTGTCGTAGCGCCACTCGCGCTCATTGATGTTAGTCGAGGCATGAGGACGAAGTTCACATCCGGCTATTCACAAATGTCACCGTCGGAAAAATTCCTCCACGAAAGCGACACAGCAACGACTTTGGCGAGTATATGGTTTCCGCCAGCTGTGGTAGCTGCGCTCGCCATCCATTTTGGAGTTGTCCCTATCGCGGAGAGAGGATCAGCGTACCTCACGCCAATGTTTATGGGTGGGATCTCTCAAGCCTACGGAATTCCGTCTCAATATGTATGGGGCTGGCAATGAGTGGGCCCTTCTCCCTTTTGTGGGCACACCACGGATAGGTGCCCCGATCCGTCGGGAGTTTCGCTGATGAGTTGGACACGCCGTAGCTTCGGCGAGGAAGAAGCGGTTATGACTCGTCAGCGAGGTTGGACTGTCTGTAGCTGAGACCGTCCCGGGAACATCGGTGTTCACGAGATGTAACTCCTCGATCATTGAGTTGCCGGCGGCCAAGACCAATACAGGGCCCTGCCAACAGGGCTCCGGCAAAGTCGTTGCCTGGGGCTGTGACCTGCGGGTTTAGGGCTGGATGACCGGTGTGGCGTGTGGGACGGGTGTGGCTCGTGGGGCTTGGATGGAAGTTCTCACACCGTCCGTCCAGCCGGAGAACCACACCCGCCGATGTCATCTTCTCCCACCGCGGCCCAGTTGCCTGCGGCACTCGCCGATACCTGCCGATCACGGCTACTTGATCTGTTCAAGACCGTCCCTGACCCGCGAGCACGCCGTGGCCGGCGCTACGACCTGGCATCAGTGCTCGCGGTAGCGCTGGCAGCTGTCATCAGCGGCGCGAGATCGTTCGTCGCGATCGGTGAATGGGCGGCTCAGCAGCCGATCGAAACTCTCCGGGTTCTTGGAGTCGCCGGCTCGGCGATCCCTGACGAGTCGACCATCCGGCGGGTGTTCGCCCGCCTCGACGCCGATCTCCTGGACCAGTACCTCGGCGCCTTCATATGGACCCGCACCCACACTGTCGGCTCGCGTCGAGTCATCGCTCTGGACGGCAAGACCGTACGTGGTGCACGGTCGAAAACCGCGACAGCACCGCACCTGGTCGCCGCCCTCGACCAGGCCACCGGTGCAGTGATCGGGCAGCTCGCGGTAACCGCGAAGTCCAACGAGATCCCAGCAGTACAAGGACTCCTGAAACTCTTCGACCTCACCGACGTCGTCGTCACCGTCGATGCAATGCACACCCAGACCGACACCGCGCAACAGATCACCACCGCCGGCGGTGACTACGTTTTCACCGTCAAAGCCAACCAGCCCAAACTCCACAAAGCCTGCAAAAGGCTGCCCTGGAAAGACGTTCCGAGCCACACCACCACCAGCCGTGGCCACGGCCGCAAGACGACCCGGACCATCAAGGTCACCACCGCCCCGGCCTGGGTCGAGTTCGCCGGCGCCACCCAACTCGCACAAGTCCGACGGACCGTCACACGCCACGGCAAGAAAACCATCGAGGTCGTCTACCTCATCACCTCCGCCAACCACCAAGCCGCACCACCAACGACGCTCGCTGCGTGGGTCCAAGGCCACTGGAGCATCGAGAACCGGCTCCACTGGGTCCGCGACGTCACCTACGACGAAGACCGCTCCCAAGTCCGCACCGGCAACGCACCCCAAGTGATGGCGACCCTGCGCAACACCGCCATCAGCCTCCTGCGACTGACCGGCGTTACCAACATCGCCCAACGCCTACGACACCACGCCCGAAACCCCGAAACCATCCTCAACCTGCTCCTGACCAGCTAAAACACGACTATGCCGGGGCCCTGGCCCTGCCAAAGTCACGTTTCGGCAGGTCAGGACTGCGTCAGGGCCCCGGGCGTGGTGTCGTAGGGCTCGGGCGCCGTCCTCAATGTCGGCCAATCGGAGCAGACTGTTGCGGAAGGTGGCCACCACGCGGGGTTCCGTTCAGTGCCTCGGCGATCTGAGTGGGGGGATGCGGCTTGATCGGGGGCGCGTGGCGCTGTAGACGGCCGAACCCGGCAACGGCGGGACGATGCACCTCGTCCGGAAGCTGGTGCCGCGTTCTTGTCCTCATCATGGCCGAGTTCTCCGTTGTCTAGCTACGAGTCTTCGTTGACGGTCCGCACCCGGGAAGAGGCGGCGTCGTACCAGGCGCTGCCGAGTCCTTCGGATCGTTGACTGATATGGAGTGGCTTCCTGTCAAGAGGCAGGGTGAGGCGCCCGGCTGGAGTGTTCCGGTCGGGCGCCTCGTGGCTTCGTGGATCAGTCGGGGTGGTGAGCGTGTCGTTGGCGACGCGCGGTCAGACTGATATGCGCGGGTTGGTTACCGCAGGACGGGGTGTTCGGCTGGAGCGGGGTCCGCGTGTCTAACATCGAGCGTCACTACCTCCCCTCTTGGGGGCTGTGGTTGCTCATAGTCAGGTCGCGGGTCACTCCACGCGCTGTCACCACTGGCCCGTGGTCAACGAAGCCGGTTTGTGGGTCTACTCCTCGTCCATGACGGCTAGTGACCAGCACCAGCCGGCGAGTTCGCGGGCGATGGCGACGTCGGCGATGGTGGTCTTCTTGTTGCGTTCGCCGAACCTGACCCAGCGTGCGTGCAGCCACCGGTTACCGGCATCACCACGCGCGCGGGCCGCGGGCGAGGCGAGTGCCCAGCGGTCACGGATGGTTTTGCCTGGCCGGTAGCGGGTGCGGTGGTGCCAGGCGGCTTCGACCAGTAGCCGGCGGGCGTGGGTGTTCCCGGTTTTGGTGATCGGGCCCTGTGCCCGGCTGGTTCCCGATGAGTGCTCGCTGGGCACCAGGCCGACGAACGAGCCGATGGTGTTGCCGGTGAACCGGGTCCAGTCGCCGATCTCGACCGCGAGCGCGAACCCGGTCAAGGTGGCGACACCGCGCAGACAGCCCAGCCTGCCGACCACGGCAGTGAACTCCGAATCGGCTGCCATCGCCGTGATCGCGGCATCGAGGCGGTCGCGGCGCGAACTGGTGGCCAGGACACAGTCGTAGTAGGAATCGAACGTCAACCTGGACGCCGCCACGTCGAAGCGTTGCCGACGCAACCAGGCTTCATGCTTGCCGGTCCAGGCAGCACCACCGGAATAGACGATCCCGTGCCGCAACAGCAGCTTCGACAACCGGTGCCGTGCCCGCATCAAGTCACCACGGCAGTCTTCCCGTGCCCGGACCAGATCCCGCGCTGTCTCCTGCCCGATGGTCGGCACTGCGACCGGCGTGATCTCGTCAAGGCGCAGCAGCCTGGCCAGATGGATCGCGTCCTTGGCGTCGGTCTTCACCCGGTCACCTGACGGGCGTTGCAGTTTCGACGGGGCCGCCACCTCGCACCGGACCCCGGCAGACATCAACGCCCGGCACAGACCGAACCCGGTCGGCCCGGCCTCATAAACCACCGCCACCGGTCCCGGCAGCTCCCGGATCCAGGACCGGATCTGGTCATGGGCTGGGGTCAGCCTGGCCTGCACCAGCTCGCCGGTGACCCCATCGATCGCCGCGGCCGCGACCGATCTGGCGTGCACGTCCAGCCCAACACTCGTACGCTCGGTAAACACCCGGGGCCTCCCACACATTGTCGGATAGGCCGAGCAGCCGAATTCTGCTCGGTAACCCACGAATCTGTGCGGTGAGGCCCCGGCCCACAACCCCTCACCACACCAACGGGGCCCACCGACCACGACTCACCCGTTGCCCGCAGGCGGCCCATCAACCGGCCGATGCGACGGGTGTCAACGTGGAGCACGCGCAGCGCAGCGAGCATGAACGACGTTGACACCGGCCCACCGGCCGGCTCCACAATCCATCCGCCGGGGAACGGTTGCCGTCCCACAACCACAAACCCGAGAGTCACTCCATACCGTCTAACACGGCACCGCGCCGCTGATCGCGACCGGTGGCGTCAAACCTGGGACGGTTCAGTCCGCGGTCGTGGACCTAGTCGTAGAGGGATCGACAAAACGCCCAGGTCGCAGCCCGGCTGGCCATCTCGACCAGCACGGCGGACAACCAGATAGCCGCAGTACAAGACAAACTGGCCGCAAGACCGGCTGACCCCGCACCCGGCCACAGCTCCTCTTGTCTCCGAGTGCCGTCCCATCGGTGGCGAGCAGGCTGACTCGGTGCACCCTTCGGAACGGCATACAGGATCCGGGGAGGAATCATCGGCAACGGCTGGGAGAGAGTCGATAATGTTCTGGGCGATGGACGGGCGGACAGTCCTGGTGACAGGGACAACCAGTGGGATCGGTCGAGTGACGGCATCCGCCCTCGGCCGGGGAGGGGCGATCGTCTTGGTTCACGAACGAGACAGCTGCGAGCCCCAGATGTCGCCAAAGAACTTGCGGGCGTTGGCGGGCGTGTGTCAGGCGATCTCGGATCGCTCTCTGGTGTTCGCGCCCTCGTTGAACAGGTAACTCAGCTGACCCCGCGAGGTCTTCACATGTTGGTGAACAATGCGAGGGGCGCATTCCGCCATCGTGCGCTGTCCCTCGACGGCGTGGAGCTGACGCTGGCTGTGAACCATCTTCCGGTTGCCGCTCTGACCTCAGCAGTGATGGATGCCTTACACAACAGTGCCGCGAACGCTGGACGGCCTTCACGTATGGTCAACCTGTCTTCTACAATGGAGGGGCGCGGACATCCGAAGCTGGAGCATTGGACGTATCCCAGTCGATTCAGCCAACTCCAGGCTTACAGCGACTCCAAGCTCGTCAACCTCACCCATACCTATGCTCTTGCGCGAACTCGCTGGAGGCGGGGCAACTGTCAATGCACCGAACCCCGGCAGCGTCACCAGCGCGTTCGGCCGCAACGCCGGCGGTCTCCTCAAGATCGTTCAGATCGTCGGCAGGGCATTCATGACAACTCCGGAGAAGGGCGCGCTCACCAGCATCCGCCTAGCCGGCGGACCCCGCCCTGGACAACGCCACCGGTGGTTACTACACCGCGATGACGCTGGACAAGTCCTCCGATGCTTCCCGCAACTCGGCCTTCACCGAAGAGGCCTACACCCGCACCGCCACCATCCTCGCGCGCACGCAGCGATGATCAGCTCTGAACTCGCACCAGCAGCCTGGACCGAACCGGACTGCCCCCGGTTCGGTTGACTCCTGATCTGCGAGGACTTGGGTCCTTGCTGGAAGGATGTCTGTCATGCCGAAAGCATTTCCGTTGGAGTTCCGTCGTGATGTGGTCGCGGTCACCCGTAAGGGCGAGGCGCCGCTCGGGCAGATCGCGAAGGACTTCGGGATCTCTGTGTCGTGTCTGAATCGCTGGCTGAAACTGGCCGATGTCGAGGACGGCAACTGCCCGGGCGCGACCCGGGAGGAGTCGGTCGAGCTGCGAGAGGCGAAGAAGCGGGTCCGGCAGTTGGAGCAGGAGAACGAGATCCTGCGCCGGGCTGCGGCCTACTTCGCCCGTGACATCAACCCAAAATGACCTACCCGCTGGTCCTTGATCTGGCCGCCGACGGTATCCCTGTCGCGGTGACCTGCCGGGTGCTCGGCTTCAGTAAGCAAGCGTTCTATAAGTGGCGCAAAACCCCTGTCACACAACGCGACTTCGACGATGCGCACCTGATCAACGCCGCCCGCGACCTCCACGGCGACGACCCGGAGTTCGGCTACCGCTTCATCGCCGACGAACTGCCCTCCAAAGGCATCACCGCGGGCGAGAACCGGGTCGCGAGGCTGTGCAGCCAGGAGCGGATCTGGTCGATCCACTCCAAGAAGCGCGGACTGAACCGCAAGGCCGGCCCGCCCGTGCACGACGATCTCGTGAAGCGGGTGTTCACGGCAGCCGCGCCGAATCTGGTCTGGCTGACCGATATCACCGAACACGCCACGGCCGAGGGCAAGCTGTATTTGTGCGCGATCAAGGACGTCTACTCCAACCGGATCGTCGGCTACTCCATCGGCTCACGCATGAAGGCACCCCTGGCCGTCGCGGCCCTTCGCAACGCAATCGCGCTCAGGGCGCCTGCAGCCGGGCTCATCGTTCACAGCGACCGGTTGAACTCGCCCAGTTCCGGTCCAAGAAGTACGTCAGAGTCCTCAAAAACCACCAGCTACGCGGTTCGATGGGCAGGGTCGGAGCCTGCGGCGACAACGCGCCGCCATGGAATCGCTCCTTGCTCTGCTGCAGAAGAACGTCCTCGACCGGCAACGGTGGACCAGCCGACACGAACTGCGGCTGGCGATCGTGTCCTGGATCGAATCCAGCTACCACCGGCGACGCCGGCAACGTGGCCTGGGTAAACTCACACCCATCGAGTTTGAGACAATTCAACCTGTCGCACTCGCGGCCTAAACCACCACACCCCGCGAGTCAACTGAACTCGGTGCAGTCCCTGCCGTTGCTGAACGACATCGGAGTCGCCGGCAAGTATCGCGGTGATTTTGACGAGGCAGCGTCCGCAGATCGCCGGGCATTCGGGATCGTGAACGAGTGTGGGAGCGACCAATTGGAACTGCGGGCGAGTCTCCTGCACAACATCGCCGGTCTCGCCCACGCTCGTGGAGAAGGGATGGCCGCTGAGTCCACCGCGCGTGAGGGCATCGCGCTGCGGCTGGCATCGGCGGCCACCACCCCACTCGACCTCGCCACAGATCGCGCCGCATTAGCCGCCATTCTGGTCGACCTCGGCCAGAGCGTAGAGGCGCGAGAGCTGTTGACCGACGTACTCGCTGTCTTCGAACAGACCTACGGTCCTGAGCACTACGAGGTAGCGGTCACTCTCCACAATCTCGGCTCACTCGAACACCGCTCAGGCGACTTCGAGGCGGCAACTGAAGCCCTGACCCGTGCGGTGCAGATCAAGCGCCTGGCGCTCGACCGCGACCATCCTGATCTCGCCATCAGCCTCCACAATCTGGCCTGCGCGCAGTCCGCACTCGGCCTCGCCGACCAAGCGACCGAATCCTTCCGCGAAGCGATCACGCTTCTGACCGGTGCTGTCGCTAGCGACCATCCCACCCTGGCGTCGTGCCGCGATCGACTCAGCCGGATGAGCACAGATAGGCAACCCTCATCGCAGCGCACGAGCAGCGACCTACCGTCGACCCCTGAAGGAGTCGACGGCAGATCAACGGAACGCAGATGAAGAGGATCCCCTATGGGAACGCCCAACCTCGTCGCCGCTGGCGGCGTCGCGGCGATGACGATGACGATCGTTGCCTGTAGCAAGGGGGGCGCGCCGGCTGCCGGTGGCAGTCCGCGCGCTCGTTGCAACGGGCTTGACTTCCGCGGCTATCCCCACGCCGGTGATGTTCCCGGCAGTGCGACCTTCGCCAAGATGAAGGCTACGCGATCGTCGGTGGAGAGGTCGACTACACGTCGGCACCTACTCCATCACCGACAGGCGCAAGAAGCTCGTCGGCTTCGCCGGCCCGTACTTCGTCGCGGGCCAGGATCTCCTTGTCCGCAAGGCCGACACCTCGATGGACGCCGGCAAGACCGCTCTCAAGGGCAAGAAGGTCTGCTCCGCGACCAGCTCCACCTCGATCCAGCGGGTCAAGGATGAGAAGCTGACTGAGGCCAGCAACATTTCTGAGTCCACGATGTATTCCGAGTGTGTCTCTCAGCTACTTGCCAACACGGTCGACGCCGTCACCACCGACAACGCCATCCTCAAAGACTACGCCACTCACGCACCCGAAGACCTGCGCCTCGTCGGCAACCCTTCAGCACCGAGAAATACGGCATCGGCCTCCCGCTGGCGGACAAGCCCCTACACGACAAGGTGAATGCCGTCCTCGAGGACTTCTTCACTGGTGGCGCCTGGAAGTACTTGTACGACGAAACCCTCGGCAGATCCGACTCCCCGGGCGCCCCGCCCGCCATCGAAAGGTACTGAGCCACATCATGGTCTCTCTACGAATTGCACAGTCTGACGCCGATCTTGAACAATGGCGCCGAGTCCGCACTGCTGTCGCGCCTGGTGAGCGCGCCGCAACCGTGGCCGAGATGCGCGCCATGGAACACCCGGGTCGGGTGCTGCTCCTCGCCGAGCATGACGGTCGGCTCGCGGGCTCGAGTGTTTCCGACCACTCCGATCTGGGCCTCGGCTTCGTCTGCCCTCGAGTTCTAGATTCGCAAAGTGGGCAAGGAGACCGAACCGGTAGTTCCGCCCACCGTGACGATTGTCAGCGTCGCCGAACGACCCGAGCTGTGGGAACAGGCCTACCACCAGGTGCACGATCCCTTCGCTGACCTGGCCCTCACATCGACGCTGCAGGTCTCGCTCGAACAATGGAACCGAGACTGGATCAACGCCCCCGAGGCGGCCTTCGTCGCGCTCGCTGACGACCAGGTCGTAGGCGTCGCGTCTTTGATGCTCGACTCCGACCAACCGAGCCGCGCGGAGAACGGATACAAAGCCATTCGGCGCGAGTGGCGCGGCCGCGGTATCGCAACTGCTTTGAAGCGCACGACCCTGGTCTGGGCGGCCGGGCACGACATCGCCGAGATCTACACCTGGACCCAGACCGGCAACGAAGACATGCGTGCCGTCAACGAACGACTCGGCTACACCAACGGATCAGTCAGCATCCGAGTCCAGCCCCCACTCCCCCTCAACCAGATCTGACTCCTGCCGGCGCCCGGCCAGTACCGGTCGGCCTGAGTTCGTCAGGCGTCGACCAGGACGACTTCGTACTGGTCCGCGGTGGGTGGGACGCCGGTGTCGAACTTTGCGTTGACGGCAGCGAGGGTGTCGCCGAAGAGGGCAGCCGTGGCTGGGACCTGGAACAGAGGGCTCGTGATGGTCTTCTTGACCAGGCCGCTGGACAGATCGTTGTTCAGTGCGATTCGGGTGATCTGGTTGGAGAAGCTCTGCACTGCCCACAACCGGTTGTCGTCCAGCACGATGCCGTCGACGGTTGGTACGCTGACACCGGTGATGTGGGCGCTCGTTCCTTTGGCGGGGTTGACGGTGTAGAGCTCGCCGTTGCCTGTGTGGGCGACGATCAGGGTTCTCCCGTCCTGTGTGGCGGCAATGCCGTTGAGATTGAATTCGTCGCCGGTGTCGGCGGCTGGTCCGCTGAGCAGCAATGTCCTGAACGGCCCGAGGTTTCCGTACTGGCCGATCGGGATGAAGTGGAGCCTGGCATGGAGGGTGTCGGTGAACCAGGCGCCCTGGGGTGTGATTGCGACGTCGTTGATGAGCGAGGTTCCGCGGTCGCCGAGTTGGAAGGTGGCCACGGTCGCACCTGAGTCGGTGTCATATACGTACGCTTGCCCGGTGAATCCGCCGGCGACGAAGAGCAGATTGTGCCGGGTGTTGACGGCCATGCCGACGGCCATGCGGCCGGTCGGTGCGTCGATGAACGGGGCGGCTGTGCGTTTCTCGATGTCGCCGCGGAAGATGTCGCCGGTGAAAAGATCCCCGGCGTAGAAAGTAGTACCTTCGCCTGCGGCGATGCCCTCGGC
>NZ_AQUZ01000082.1 GCF_000372465.1 Kribbella catacumbae DSM 19601 | reverse complement strand
GTGTCGCGGGCGCCGAGTTCCTTGGCCAGGCCGCGGTGGTCGAGGTCCGCGGTGAGCTGGAGGCGGTAGGTGAGCAGGGTGGACAGGGCAGCGTCGACACCGTCGATGGTGGACAGCAGNGCGCTGTCACCGAGCATCGACGGTGAGAGTAGCTGCGAGGTCTCCATACCCAGAACTCTAGACGAGGCCACCGACAGTTTTCGTGGCTGGAAGGCCTTATCTATAAGGGAATCAGCGAGTGGCCGAAACTGGTCAAGTTATGCACAGGAATGGCTGGGGTGTGGACAAAGCGATGATGTTGCTTATGGCAACAGCTGGCACCCTCTGACCCGCGCTGCGTCGGCTGTGAGGTCGCTGTCACGACGGGAGTGCGGGCGTGGGTCAGCTGGGTCGCGGTGGTTGGGATCGGGTCGGCAGAGCGGGAGCAGCGCGGGCAGACAGGGTGGGGCGCGGCCTGATCGAGCGGGCGGGCGGGGCAGCGCGGATGGACAGGTTGGACCGCGGCTTTGTGCAGCGGCGAGCTGCGCGGGTGGACAGGGCGAACCCCGGCTCAGCCGAACGCGCGTTAGCGGGTGCCGGGTCGACGAATCGGGAAGCAGCGCAGGTGTACAGGGTCGGGCGGCGGCTTGGTCGAACGGGCGCAGGTCGGCAGGCGGGAACCAGCGCGGACGCGGATTGGTGGAGCGGCTCGTTATCGGACGCGGCTTGGCGCAGCGGGGAGCACTGGGGCGCTGGTGGGTGGGTGCGTGGGGAATGTCGGTGGGGGGTTGCAGACTGGGGGTGTGGGTGAGCTTAAGAGGTATCGGGAGCGGGCGGCGGTGTTGCCTGGGGCTGTGTTATGGGCTCGTACTGCGGATGGTGGGGCTTATCGGGTTTTGCCTGATGGGTGTATGGATCTGCTGTGGATCGAGGGTGAACTGGTCGTCGCCGGGCCGGATAGCCGGGCGTTTGTGGGGCGTTCCGAGGTGGGGACGCGGTTTGCGGGGATCCGGTTTGCGCCGGGGACCGCGCCGGGGTTTCTGGGGGTGCCTGCGCGGGAGGTTCTCGATCTGAAGGTGCCGTTGGCTGATCTCTGGTCGCCCGGCAGGTCCCGCTGGTTGGCGGATCGGATCGGGAGGTCGGCGGACCCGGCGTTGGCGTTGGAGGAGATCGCCGGTGGGTTGTTCGATGCGGCGCCTGATCGGTTGGTGAGTCAGGTACTGCGTGGCGTCCGGCGCGGTGTCGCGGTACCGGCTCTGGCCGGCAGCGTCGGGTTGAGCGAGCGGCAGCTGTATCGGCGATGCCTGGACGCGTTTGGGTATGGGCCGAAGATGCTGGATCGGGTACTCCGGCTGAATCTCGCGCTGGACAGAGCACGCAGAGGCCTTCCCCTCGCGGAGGTCGCGGCGCGAAGCGGGTACGCCGACCAGGCCCACTTCACCCGCGATGTGAAGGCACTCACCGGAGTACCACCCCGAACCCTCCTCGCCTGACACCACCCCCGCTCGCCCGCACTGCACACCCCGCACCCCGCACCCCGCACCCCGCACCCCGCACCCCGCACCCCGCACAGGCATACCACCAGCAGGCAGACAGCATCTCTTCCAGCAGCGCGGGATCGCGCTGGCCTTTGTGGCCGATTGGTGTGCCGAGGCACTCAGAGGATGATGGTGAAGCCTCCCGGGGAGACGGGGACGGTGAAGGTCCGGGCTGTGGTGGTGAACCGGGACTTGCGGACGCCGAGCCGGTCATAGGCAGTGACGACGCTGCGGCCCGAAGCGACGGTGACCGTGGTGGAGCGTGGGTGGCTGTCGACGCTCGTGAGCAGGGTCGCCGAGGTCAGCTGCAGCTTCGAGATCAGGGGCAAGAGGAGTACTGCGTCCACGCGGAGAGACTGACCCACTGCGGTGGCAGTGAGCTCGGTCGTGCCGGCTGGGAGCACACCAGGGAGCGTGCGTGGGAGCAGAGCGCCGGGAGCGGCGGATACACCTTGTGGGCCGCCAGTGCCGTGATCAAGAGTGCCCAGAGGGCCAGTGGCGGTAGACCACTTGGAAGAGCCCGCTGTGCGGTCGTCGACGACGTCGATGACAGGCAGGACCAGTTGCGGCTGGTCGAAGGTCGGGAGCGTCCAGGTGGCAGTACCACCCGTGGTGAGCGCGACGTAGGAGTTGTTGCTCCATTGGGATTCGCCAGTCCACGGAGACGGAGGCGTGACTACCGTGGCGCCGCCGGACAGCGTTGCCGACTCGGCCTCAACCATGCGGAGACCGGAGCGGCTAGCAGGCCTCAATGAGCTGGCCAGCGCAGCCAGGGAAGGCTCTGCATCCAGGGCCAGCATGGAGAGCAGGCCGTGGATGGTGGATTCGGCGCCGGAGTTGCGGTTGACCACTCCCTCTCCAGAGATGCCGTCGTAGGTCCGGCCGGTCAGACGGTCGTACATGGCTTCACCGGCCCGGTTCGCGCCGAAGTACCAGGCAGCTACGAAGGCGGCGACCTGACGCAGCCCAGGACGCCGAGCCGCAGCCGCTACGCCGAGCAACGCCTGCAGGCGGGCGTCGACGCCGTACGCGATCTGCGTCCGGTCGATGGGTGCCGGGAGCCAGCCGTTGTCAGGGCCGCCGGCGGTCATCAGTAGCGGAGTGAAGCCGGCCGTGTCGCCAAGAGCCGCGTCCAGGAAGCGGGGCGTTCGCAGTACTGCGGAAGCGGCGGCCAAGGCGGAGGGCATCTGCGCGCCCCAGGCGTGCCAGACCGAGATGGACTCGCCCCAAGGGAGCAGTGCTCGGAACGGCCACGTGCGGGTGTCACCAGAGGCCATGGCTGCCACAGCCTCAGCGAAGCGGTTGAGTGCGCGGCGCGCGCCCGTGGAGCCGCCCGCGCCGACATACGCGGCCAGACCGAGGATGGCTTCAGAGGTAGCGTCCGCGCCGGCCGCGATCAGCCATGCAGGCACGCGGCGGCCGTCAACCACGTTCCAGTCGCCGTAGCGGATCAACACCTGCCGCTCCAGTGCAGTGATCGCCAACTCGAGTCGCGTGCGCAGGAAGGCGGCGAACCCGGCGTCCAGCGACCGGAAGACGGCGTAGCCCTCCCCCAGCGCCCAGACGGTCCGGGCCAGCCAGTACGACGGACCGGAGTCGGACGGGTCAGGGAGTTCTACCGGTTCGGCACTGGGGTTGAGAGTGCCGTCCGGCTGCATCCAGAGGACTACGTTGCCGGTGTTGGCTCCACTGGCCGTCTGTAGGAAGGTCAGCCCACGCAGCAGCCCGTACGCCGCCTGTCGGCTGTGCGAGTCACCGTGCATCGAGTAGTGCCGCAGGTAGACGACAGCAGCCCGGGCAAGGTCGTCTGCGTTGTAGGCGCCTTGCCCGTAGGTGTCGGTGGCCGGGTCATAGGTGCCACCGCCGATGCGGGCGTACGAACCGTCGGCGCGACGGTCGGCATAGGTCCACAGCACCCCGAGCGGCTCAGAGCCGTAGGTCGAATGCCCAGCCACAGCAGGCGGCGTGACGACAGCACCGAGATAATCGAGATGCGCGAGGTTCGTCAGAGCCGCAGCGGCAGAGGCAGCAGAGGCGGAGGCAGCAGAGGCAGGCACGGAGACGCTGGAGACGCTCGAGACCGCGGCAACGGCAAGGGTGCCGCCGAGGACAGTACGACGAGTGACAGTCATGACAGCCGGTCCAGCCGGGCAACGCCGATCTTGGCGTCCGCCATCCCGTAGAAGACGTAGTGAACGCCGTCGACTTCCTCAATGGCCGTAGGGAAGACCACATTGCCGACAGTGCCGATGCGTTCCTCCTCGGTCTCTGGGACCAAGATCGGTTCCGCAGTACGGTCGAGAACCCGGGTCACGTCGGCCGGATCCAAGATCAGCGCGCCGGCGGCATAGCTGACCTTCTGCGTCGTTGGGTCAAACCCCTGCGGCTGCTCACCAGTCACGCCATGGTGGATGACGAGCCACCCCTCAGGAACGCGAAGAGGCGCAGGCCCCGCACCGATCTTGAGCTCCTCGAAGGGATACTCCGACATCGCCACCAGCCGGTGGTTCCGCAGGTGCACCAGATTGGCCAGATCGCGCTCGACCTCCGCCACTGGGACAAACGAAACCCAGATGCCCGGCCGATCATCCTTCACGCCAGCCGGCAGATGCACCCCCTCCCCTTCGCGGAACCAGCCGAGATCCCACATCGGCCGATGCAGCATCGCGTACGCCGGTACGCCGTCCGGCCCAGGCACCGGCTCGGGGAAGAAAACCGTGTCCTTGTTGGGAAACAGGTTGAGATCAGTGTCCAGCTCAGCCTGATACTCGAAGTGCAGCGGCCCCAACCGAGTCCACGACCGCGGATCGTCCGACACCGCGAGCGCGGGCTTCGGCCCGAGCGGGCCATAGGCAACATACGTCATCACGTGCTTGCCGAGCGACGGGATCCACGTCACCCGCGGGTCCTCGACGCCGGCGTTGTTGAGCCCGCGCTCCCACCCTTCATCGGGCGCCAGGACGACGCCCTCACGCCTGACCCCGGTCGGTACGCCGTCGCTCAGCACCACCTCGGCCAGCCCAACCCGCGATATATTGCCCGGGGCAACCAAGCGCGGCAGCAGATAGAGCCGCCCGTCAGGTGTGTGCCCGGAAGCCGGGTTGAGGACCCCTTCGGATTCGAGCGAGTTGCCCGGCTCCGGCGCCATCACGACACCGAGACGCGTCAAAGTATAAGGAACAGTCACAGCGAGAACCTTTCAAAAAGACTAGCCCTTGACCCCGGACTCGAGGCTGGACGAAATGAAGCGGCGCTGGAAGACGAGGAACAACGCGACCGCTGGAGCAGCAAGCACGCAGGCGCCGGCCAGTACTGCGCCGAACGGGTTAGCAGCCCGTGCCGAGACGGTGGTGATGTAGTTGGCCAGGGACACCGCGAGGGGTTGCAGGTCTTGTTGTTTGGTGATCAGGAAGGGCCAGAGGAACTCGTTCCACGGGCCGATGAAGGTCAGCAGTACTCCGGTCAGCAGGGCGGGTTTGACCAGCGGAACCGCCACGCGCAGCAGGATGTCGAGCTCGCGGGCGCCGTCGATCCGGGCCGAGTCGAACAGCTCCTGCGGCAGCTGCAGGAAGTACTGCCGGAACACGAACACCGCGGTCGAGTTGATCGCGAACGGCGCGATCATGCCCAGGTAGGAGTCGGCGAGGCCGTAGCTGCGCACGATCAGCACGTACAGCGGGATGGTCAGCAGCTGGAACGGGATCACCTGCACCAGCAGCATCAGGTTGAACACCGTTCCTCGCCCGCGGAACTGCAACCGGGCCAGCGCGTAGCCGGCCAGGACGCCGAAGACCAGGGTGCCGAGGATGACCCCGCCGGTGAAGATCCCCGAGTTCAGCAGGGACCGGCCGAGGTCGATCGCCGCGTTGATTTCGGTGTAGTTGTGCCCGGTCAGGTTGCCCGGCGACGGGAACGCACCCCCGACCGACGGGTCCGGCTCGGTCTGCAGGCTGCCGATCAGCATGTAGTAGAAGGGGAACAGGAAGACGAAGGCCCCGACCAGCAGGGCGAGGAAGCGCCACGGACTCTTCATCAGGACTCCCGGTCGAGCAGTCGACGCTGGATCAGGGCCAGGGTCAGTACCCCAAGAACGAGCAGGACGCCGATGGCCGAACCGATATCGGGATTGCCCTGCTCGATGCCCCGTTGGTACATGATCAGCACCGGGGAGGCCGAGGCGCCGTCAGGGCCGCCACCGCCCGTCAGCAGATAGGGCTCGGTGAAGAGGTTCGCCCCGGTCACGGTCGCCAGCAGGACGACCAGCGTGGTGGCGGGCCGTACCCCTGGCACGGTGACGTTCCAGAACGACTTCAACCGGCTGGCGCCGTCCATCGACGCCGCCTCGTAGAGATCCTTCGACACGTTCTGCAGCGCGGCCAGGTAGAGCAGGATGAAGAAGCCCAACTGCTTCCAGGTCACATAGATCGCGACAGTCGGCATCGCGAGGTTGGAGTTGACCAGCCACGACGGATCCGGGGCGAGCGGGCCGAGCACGGTGTTGACCAGCCCGTTGGAGTTGAACAGGAACAGCCAGACCCCGACCACGGCGACGCTCGCCGTCACGTACGGCACGTAGTAACTGACCCGGAAGAACGTCCGCCACCTGATCGCGGCATTGAGCGCGTAGGCCAGCAGCAGCGACAGGACGACCGTCAGTGGCACGTTGATCAGCAGGAAGATCCCGATGTTCGCAAACGACCTGCGCACGGCCGGATCGGACAGCACCGCGGCGTAGTTGTCAAACCCCACGAACGGCCGGTCCACGACAACTCCGGGTGCTGCGAAGAAGTAGTCGTGGAACGACATGTACACCGCGAACACCAGGGGGTAGGCGAACACCGCCGCCAGGAATACGACGTACGGCGTGACGAACGCAGTCCCGATCGGCTGCTTGCCCAGGACGGTGGCCAGCTCGCCACCGCCCCGGCCGCCGCCGCGGCCCCTAGTGTCCCTGGTCATGACTGAGCAGCGAGCTGTTCGATCTTCTGCGCGGCGCCGTCCAGAGCCGCCCCCGGGTCCTCCTGGCCGAAGATCACGGACTTGGAATAGGCGTCCCGGAAGGTCTGCCAGATGGTGATCGAGTTCGCCACGTTCGGCACCTCGACCGTGCGCGCGGCCTGGTCGGCGAACTGCTGGTAGGCCGTGTTCTTCGCGAAGTAGTCCGGATACGCCGTCGCGACGCCGTCCCGCAGCGGCATCTGGCCGGTGCCTTCCAGCAGCTTGCCGTCCTGCTCCTTACTGGTCGCGAACTTCAGCACGTCCCAAGCGGTGCCACGGTTCTTGCAGGCCGAGTACATCGCGACGTTCTTCGCGTCACTGAACGTGAAGGTCTCGGCCGCGGGCTTACCGGCCGACGTTGGCACCGGTACTGCGCCCCACTCCACCTTGCCCTTGTACGACGCGATCGCCCATGGGCCGACGATCGCCATCGCGGCGGTGCCGTCGGCGAACGAATCACCGGTGTACTTCTCCTGCGACGCGAGCTTCTCGGCGTACAGGGTCCGCCAGAAGTTGGCGACCTTCTTGCCCTCCTCGGACGCCAACTGCGCCTTGCCGTCGGCAACGAGTTGTTTACCGCCGGTCTCGGCCGCGAACAGCGGGTAGAAGTCGAACCAGGGCTGGTAGAACTCGTTGCTCGGCGCCGGGTAGATCGCGAACTTCGACGCCTTCGCCGCGACCAGCTTCCGCGAGGTGGCGAGGAACTCGTCGTACGTCGCCAACGGCGGCTTGGCCGTGTCGATACCCGCCTTCGCGAACGCCTTCTTGTTGTAGAAGATCATCACCGGGTTGGCCTTCCACGGCAGCTGGTAGTACTTGCCGTCGGTCGACTTGTACTGCTCGGCGACCTTGCCCGACCGCTCCTCAAGGTACGACTTGCCGTCCGGGAAGCTATCGAGCGCCACCAGGCCACCCTGCTTCTGGAACTGCGAGACGGACGCGGGCGAGGTGTTGAAGATCAGGCAGGGCGCGTTGCCGGCGGTGATCGCGGCGCCGATGACCTCTTCGGAGCTCTTACCGGCCGGGATCTCCTGGGCGGTCACCTTCTGGTCCGCGTGCGCGGCGTTCCAGGCCGCCACCATCTGCTTGCCCCAGGCCACTTCCTCGGCGTTGTTGGACAGCCAGACGGTGATCTCGCCACGGGCTTGGGCGGCCGCATCGGCATCGCCGCCGCCACCCGAGCTGCCGCCACAGGCGGCCGTAGTACCAGCCAGACCTAGCGCTAACAGGGCGGCGGTGAGTTTGCGTTTCATGAGTCCTCCAGGTGGGCGGTTGACCGCCGGATGATCAGGCGGGCGGGCGGCAGTTCCACATCCGGTACTCCGCTGTCGCCATCGATGAGCTGGTTGAGTGTCTGCGCCGCGGCTTCGCCGAAGCGGTAAGGATCGGCGCGCACGGTGGTCAGGCCGGGATGCACGAACTCGGCGAGTTCGCTGTCGTCGAAGCCGGCCACGCTGAGGTCGTCGGGCACCGTCAGTCCGGCCTGTTGTGCGGCGCCCAGACCGGCGATCGCCATCCGGTCGTTGGCGTAGACGATCGCTGTCGGTGGCTTGGGCAGTGCAACCAACCGTTTGGTTGCCTCGATACCACCCACGGCGGTGAAGTCGCTGACCTCGATCGCCGCGGGCTGCAGCCCGGCCTCGGCGAGGGCAGAGACGAAGGCGTCAGCGCGGGCTGTCGCGTGGACGAAGGTCTGCGGGCCCGCCACGTGCGCGATCCGGCGGTGGCCGAGCTCGAGCAGGTGCTGGACGACCGCGATCGTGCCCGGCCGGTCGTCCAGGCAGACCGCGGGGAACGGTGACGGACCATCAGGACGGTTCAGGGTGACCGCCGGTAGCCCGAGTGAGGTCAGCAGGTCGATCCGGGGATCGTCGTGGCGGAGGTCGGAGAGGAAGACGCCGTCGACGCGACCATCCCGAGCCAGCCGCCGGTACCCCGCCTCCTCGTCCTCGCCGGGCGAGACGACCTGCAGGACGAGCGCCTGCCCGCGCGGCGCGAGCACACTCTCGACCCCGCCGATGAAGGCCGGGAAGAACGGGTCCGAGGACAGCACGGCAGGGTCCCTGGTGATCACCAGGCCGAGCGCGAACGCCTTCGAGACCGACAACGAGCGGGCCCGGTTGCTCGGCCTCCAGCCGAGCTCGTCGGCAGCCGCCAGGATCCGGTCGACGGTCGCCTGAGCGAGCCCAGGCCGGCCGTTCAGCGCGAACGAGACCGCTCCCTTGGAGACACCTGCGCGAGTCGCCACATCGGCGATCGTCGGGCCCTTCTTGGTCATCTGCATCCCTGATTTGAGGGTTTAAACCGGTTTAGACACACACTAAACCGGTCCAAACCCTCGGCGTCAAGACCTCGGCGACAATGCGCAGTACCGCGTTAACCAGGCCCTTCTGCGCACTCGTTTGCAGGTTTCTCTTGACGGTGCGACAGCGGATCGCTTAACTAAGCCATCAGTGCCGGGCCCTCACCGACCCACACTGCAGTGACGCACCCAGCCGGTAAGAAGTCTTGTTCGAGTCCGGTTTTCAGGCGCCAGGGCGACGGCCCGAGGCGGGGTAGCGTCCCCAGGACCGATGGAGCCAATCGTGTCCCGTTCCCGCACCCGCCTGCTGGTAGCAGCCGTGGCCACAGTCGCCACCGCCGCTACCGCGTTCCTCCTCCCCCAAGATGCCGCCGAGGCGGCAGTCGCCCTCCCGCCGACCCACGCCAAGTTCGACTACCAGATCGGCGGCGCCTACACGCCGCCCGCTGGGGTCCAGGTCGTCACCCGCGACCGGACCGCCGCGCCCGCCGCCGGGCTCTACAACATCTGTTACGTGAACGCCTTCCAGGTCCAGCCCGGCGAGCAGGGCCAGTGGCCGTCCGACCTGCTGCTCCGCGATGCCGACGGCGATCTCGTCATCGACGAGGACTGGGGCGAGGCACTGCTCGACATCCGCGGCGCCAAGGCGGCTCGGGTCGCCGCCAAGGTCAACGGCTGGATCGACGGCTGTGCAGCCAAGGGCTACCAGGCGATCGAGCCGGACAACTACGACAGCTACCTGCGCTCGAAGGACCTGATCAGCACCAGCCAGGCCAGGACCTACCTGAAGCTGCTGGCCGATCACTCGCACTCGAAGAACCTGGCCATCGCCCAGAAGAACACCGTCGAACTGTCCCAGTACCGCAGCAGCATCGGCCTGGACTTCGCCGTCGCAGAGGAGTGCGGCCAGTACGACGAGTGCGGCGACTACGTCAGTGCCTTTGGCAACAACGTGATCGTGATCGAGTACACGAACAGCGGCCGGCGGAAGGCCTGCAGCGAGTTCGGTAGCCGGCTCAGCATCGTGCAGCGCGATGTGGACGTCTCCACACCCGGTACCAGCGGGTACGTCCGCAAGACCTGCTGACCCGCATTTCCTCTCCTGCTAAGTCTTTGGGGTAAACCATGTCTTCACTCTCCCGTCGCGACATCCTTCGCGCAGCGGCCGTCCTGGCCGCCGCCGGCACGCTCGGCGCCTGCGGCAAGTCTCAAGAGCCGGAAGCAGGTGGCGTTGTCACCGTCGATCTCTGGCATGGCCAGACGGACACCGGCAAGAAGGCGCTCGATGCCTTGATCAAGCAGTTCAACGACACACACCCGTTGATCAAGGTCGTCGGTGGTGGCGGCGGGGTGACGGCGGACAGCATGCTGCAGAAGGTCACCGCTGGTCTGGCGGCGGGGTCCTTCCCGGATGTCGCGTACATCTTCGGGTCGGACCTCGCCAGCATGACCCGCAGCCCCCAGGTGGCCGATCTGTCCGCCTCGATGGACCTCAAGGACTACTGGCCTGCCGCACGGGACGCGGTCACCGTGAAGGGCAAGGTCCGGGCGGCACCGGCCCTGCTCGACTCGCTTTGCGTTGTGTACAACAAGAAACTCTTCGCCGCGGCGGGTCTGCCGGAGCCCAAGGCCGGCTGGACCTGGGACGATTTCGTCGGCACCGCCCAGAAGCTGACCAACCCCGCCAAGGGCATCTTCGGTACCGGCTGGCCGGGCGTCGGTGACGAGGACACGGTCTGGCGGCTCTGGCCGATGATCTGGGATCTGGGCGGTGACGTGGTCAGCCAGGATGGCAAATCCGTTGCCTTTGACAAGGTCGGTGAGCAGGCGCTCGGCACTATCGATCGGCTCCGCTCCGACAAGTCGCTCTACGTCGATCCCAAGCCGGGTGGCGAGCAGCTCTACCAGGTCTTCCTCGGCGGCCGGATGGGAATGGTTGCCACCGGCCCCTGGCAGCTGCCCGATGTCGTTGACCGAGGCATCGACTACAGCGTCGTGCCGCTGCCGTCGTACTCCGGTAAGGCGGTGACCATCTCGGGGCCGGACACCTGGACCGTGTTCGACAACGGTAAGGCGCGGGTCAAGGCAGCGACCGAGTTCGTTCGGTGGCTGAACCAGCCCCAGCAGGACGTCCGGTGGGACATCGAGGGTGGCAGCCTTCCGGTGACGACAACCACGGCGGCCCTGCCCGAGTGGAAGAAGCACGCTGCCAGCACGAAGGGGTTGCAGGTCTTCGTCGACGCGCTGGAGACCGCACGAGTCCGGCCGACCATCACGGCGTACCCACAGATCTCGCAGCACCTCGGGGAGGCGATCGTCGCGGTGCTGCTGGGCAGGAAGTCCCCGGGCGACGCGCTCAAACAGTGCGTCGAGCAGTCCAACGCCGTTCTCGCTGTGCCCAGCTGATGGCCAGTGTCGTCGGCACCTTCACTGTCGATCCTCGCGCGCGACGAGCGGCCAAGCGGCGTACCAGGAATGAAGGCGCGACTGCGTGGGCGTTCGTCAGCCCGTCGGTGCTGATCATCCTCGGGTTGAGCGTGGTGCCGGTGCTGTGGTCGCTGCTGCTGTCGTTCCAGTCGAACGACCTCGTCTCGCCGAGCGAGTGGGTGGGATTGGCCAACTACAAGGCGTTGGCCGCCGATCCTGCGTTTGGCGCCGCAGTTGAGCACACGCTCATCTACACCGCGTTGTACGTCCCCCTGAGCGTGGTCGGCGGACTGGCGATCGCGCTGATGCTGGATCGGAGGATCCGCTTCATCGGCCTCTACCGGACCTTGGTGTTCGTGCCGTTCGTGGTGTCGGCCGCAGCTCAGGGTGTGTTGTTCTCCTTCGTGCTCGATCCGGAGTTCGGTGCCGCCAACTCGCTGCTGCACAAGCTCGGGCTGCCGGCACAGGGCTTCTTCAGCGACCCGGGTCAGGCGCTCTACCTGCTCGTCGGGATCTCGCTGTGGAGCGGCACGGGCTTCTGCGTCATCGTCTATCTCGCCGGTCTGCAAGGGGTTCCGGCAGAGCTGGTCGAGGCTGCCCGCATCGACGGGGCGGGGCGAATCGGCGTACTGCGGCACGTCGTGCTCCCGACGCTGGCACCCGTCACGATCTTCCTGGTGCTGTTCCAGACGATCATCGCGTTGCAGGTCTTCGATCTCGTCTTCGTCACCACGAAGGGCGGGCCGCTCGGCTCGACGACCGTGATCGTCTACTTCATCTGGGAGAAGGCGTTCAAGACGTTCACCGCCGGGTACAGCGCGGCCGCGGCGTACGCGCTGGCGGTCGCGCTGCTCGTCATCGGGCTCACCCTGCAGTTCTACCGGAGAAGGGCCGCGCGATGAAGCGACTGCCCTTCAGTCCTTGGCATCTCGTGCTCGCACCGCTGGGCTTGTTGTTCGCGCTGCCGCTGGTCTGGCTGCTGGTCAGCTCGGTGATGAGCAACGCGGAGATCAACCGGTTCCCGCCGGCGCTGATCCCTTCCGGGCTCAAGCTCGACGGCTACCGGTTCGTGCTCGGGAACGCGCTGTTCCCGCGCTGGTTCCTCAACTCGTTCATCGTCTCGGCGGTCGCGGTGACCGCCAACCTGGTGCTGGGCTCGCTGGGCGGGTACGCCTTCGCGCGGATGCGGTTCGCCGGGTCGAAGGTGTTGCTCGGGCTGATGCTCGCGACGATGGTCATCCCGTTCCAGCTGACGATGATCCCGACCTTCCTGGTGATGAAGCAGCTCGGACTGATCGACACGCTGGGCGCGCTGATCATCCCGTCGCTGGTGACGCCGTTCTCGGTGTTCCTGTTCCGCCAGTTCTTCGTGTCGCTGCCGCGCGAGCTCGAGGAGGCCGCCTGGCTCGACGGGTGTGGGCGGCTGCGGATCCTCGTGTCCGTAGTACTTCCGCTGGCCAAGCCTGCGCTCAGCACGGTCGCAGTACTGACGTTCCTGAGCACGTGGAACGACCTGACGTGGCCGCTGATCGCTATCAACCATGACACCAACTACACGCTCCAGCTCGGGCTGACGACCTTCCAGGGCCAGCACCACACCCAGTGGGCGGCGGTGATGGCCGGCAATGTCATCACTGTGCTGCCGGTGTTGCTGGGGTTCCTGCTGGCCCAGAAGGCTTTCATCCGCTCGCTGGCTTCCTCCGGACTCAAAGGCTGAGATGAACTTCGACCTGCTTGTCATTGGCGACGCCAATCCCGACGTAGTAATCGGTCCTGTGCCCCACCCATTGCCGTTTGGGCAGCACGAGCGACTTGTCGACGCAGGCTCTCTAGTACTCGGTGGATCCGCCGCGATCATGGCGTGCGGGGCCGCACGGCTGGGACTGCGAGTTGCCTTCGCTGGTCGCGTCGGCGACGACCAGGCCGGTGCCTTCGTCCGTACTGCGCTCGCGGAGCGCGGTGTCGACGTGTCGGCTCTCGTAGTCGACCCGACGCTCCCCACTCCCCTGACGACCGTGCTCACCTCCGGCGGCGACCGGGCGATCCTGACTGCACCCGGTTGCCTGCCCGCGACGACGGCGTACGACGTACCGGCTGAGCTGCTGCGGTCTGTGCGGCATGTGCATGCTGCGTCGTTCTACCTGATGCCGGAGCTGGCCGCAGGGCTTGCGGCGCTCTTCAAGGAGGCCAAGAGCAACAAGGCGACTACCTCGCTCGACACCAACGATGACCCGTCGGGACGGTGGGACCGCGTCGTACTGGATGCGGTGCTTCGGGTGACCGACATCCTGTTGCCTAACGCCGCTGAGGCGCATGCACTCACAGGGCATCCAGTACTGGCGGATGCGGCCGGCATACTCGCTCGCCGCGGACCGCTGGTGGTGGTGAAGGACGGTGCCGCCGGGGCGCTGGCACACGACGGCTCGACGATGCTGTCGGCACCTGCGCTTGCTGTAGAGCCAGTAGACACCGTGGGGGCTGGGGACAGCTTCGACGCGGGGTACGTGGCCGCAGTACTGAACGGCTATGGGCGGGAGCAGGCACTGGCGATCGCTGCGGCGTGTGGCTCGCTGTCGACGCGTGCGGCCGGCGGTACTGCGGCGCAGGCCGACTGGGACCTTGCTGTGGAGAGTGCGCGATGACCAAGATCGCGTTCATCGGCGCCGGGAGCGTCGTCTTCACCCAGGGGTTGCTGGCCGACCTGTTCGGGTTCGGGGATCTGGGCGAGCTGCACATCGCCTTGCACGACATCGATCCCGAGCGACTCAGTACTGCGACCGGTGCCGCCACCGCCATCGCGACCGAGCTCGGAGCGTCGCCGCGGATCAGCGCGCACCTCGACCGGCGCGCGGCGCTGGACGGGTGCGACTTCGTCATCAACATCATCCAGGTCGGGATGAACGAGGCGACCCGGATCGACTTCGAGATCCCGGCGCGGTACGGGGTGCGGCAGACGATCGCTGACACGCTCGGGGTGGGCGGCGTGTTCCGCGCGCTGCGAACCTTCCCGGTACTGCGTGGGCTGGTGGCCGACATCGCGGAGGTCTGTCCGGATGCGTGGTTGCTGAACTACACGAACCCGATGGCGATGAACATCTGGTACCTGTCGGCGCTCGGCGTACGGAACGTCGTCGGGCTGTGCCACTCGGTCTACTGGACGATGAACGACCTGTCCAGGCTGGTCGGGGCGCCGTTCGGCGAGGTGTCCTATCTGGCGGCGGGGGTGAACCATCAGGCGTGGGTACTGCGTTTCGAGCACCAGGGGCGGGATCTTTATCCGGTGCTGGATGAGGTGATCGCGCGCGATCCCGAGCTGACGCGGCGGGTGCGGGTGGATATGTATCGGCGGCTCGGGTACTACCCGACCGAGACGAGCGAGCACTCGTCGGAGTACGTGCCGTGGTATCTGCACGATGCGTCGGAGGTGGATCGTCTGCGGTTGCCGGTCGGCGACTACCTGCGGATCGTCGAGGAGAACGTGGCGCTCTACGAGGGCACGCGGGATGCCCTGAAGGCCGGCGATCCGCTGCCGGTCGAACCGACGATGGAGTACGCCCCGCAGGTCATCCACAGCATCGTCACGGGAACGCCCCGGACCATCAACGGCAATGTGGTCAACGACGGCTTGATCTCGAACCTGCCGGCTGGCTCGGTGGTGGAAGTCCCTTGCCTGGTTGACTCCTTAGGCGTCCAGCCAACGTCGATCGGCGCCTTGCCGGCTCAGTGCGCAGCTCTCAACCGCGCGTACATCAACGTCAACGAACTGGTCGTCCGAGCCGCCCTCGAAGAAGATCCGCGCTCCATCCGCCAGGCTCTGATGGTCGACCCAGCCACCTCAGCAGCTCTCACAGTTCAGGAGATCTGGTCACTGGCCAACGAGCTAGTAGATGCCCACAGCAACTACCTGGCGCCTGCTCTCCGCGCGCGGCTCACCCCATGACAGCACGGAGATAGGTCTTGTAGGCGGCGAAATTCTGGAGGACATCTGCTGCTGTGGTCATCGCGTGGAGGGCACCTACGCCCTGGCCGGCGTACAGGGAGGCTGCGGTGGGGTCGGTGGCGGTGATGTACTGGTTGTGGCCATCGTCGTCTGCCTTCAGCGCCTCTTCCTTGCCTTCCCAGGTGTCGTAGAAGGGGTTGCGGAGGGCCCGGCCGCCGAATTCGTCGGGCCAGCCAGCACGGGAGGCCGCATCGAAGACGGTGCCGTAGACGGTGTCCGTCTCGTCGGCCTCCACCAAGCGCTTGCGGGCCCAGTCCTTGGTGAGCCCCTCAGCACACGTGAGGAACGCCGTGCCGATCCACCCGCCAGCCGCGCCAGCAGCCAGTACTGCGGCCAGCCCGCGCGGGCCGGAGATGCCACCCGCAGCCAGTACCGGCAGGTCGGTGAGGTCGAGAATCGCTTGCAGCAAAGGCAATGTGCCGACGTCGTTGCGCCCGTGGCCTCCCGCTTCAGCGCCTCGGACGACGATCACGTCGACACCTGCAGCGATTGCCTCATGCGCATCAGCGACCGTGCCAGCCTGAGTGGCGACCACGATGCCCGCCGCCTGCAGCGGTTCGACGTACGGGCTGTAGTCGCCGTAGCTGAGCGAGACGAGGGCCGGCTTCAGCTCGAGTACTGCCTCCAGATGGTCGGCGTGATTCTTGACCGACCACGCCATCAGGCCGATCCCGTACGGATTGCCAGACTCCGCCGCGATGGCACCCTCGGTCCGGATCCACTCGGCCGACACCGCGGAACCGGCGCCCAGCATGCCGAGCCCGCCGGCCGCGGAGATCGCTGCGGTCAAGCGCCCGCCGCTCACGTTCGCCATCGGTGCACCGACCACCGGCAACGCCAGTCCGAACTTCTCCGTCAGCCAGGTCCCCATCGCGCGTCCTCCTCGGTGAACGGCAAAGGCCCGCCCCGGCGAACGCGGGGCGGACCTTACTCACCTGATCATTCGCCCCTTTTTGACGCTCCCGACCGACGCCGCAACGCCTGTCTCTGTCCACAGAGCGTCAAAAAGGGGCGAATGATCAGGTGGTGATGCTTGTCAGTTCTTGTAGGCGTCCGAAGCAGGGTCGCCGTGGCAGCGCTTGTACTTCTTGCCGGAGCCACACGGGCAGACCGCGTTGCGCGGCGTACCGGTGTACTCGAGGGCGCCGCCCTCGACCGCGTCGGCGTGCACCGAGACCTCGTCGTCGCCGTCGATCGTCGGCGCCGAGTAGGTCAGCCGCTGCGAGCGGCTCTCGTTGCTCAGGCCCTTGGCGCGCAGCTTCGGGGTGTCCTGCGGCCGCGGCGTGTCCTGCGGACGGTTCGCGTCGTCGGACTGCCGGCCCGGGAACTCCGCGACCGGGGCGCCCGGTACCAGGATGTCCTCGGCCTCGGTCTCCTCGAGCTCGGCCAGCTCCGCCTGCGCGGCCAGGTCGGCCTGCATCGCCTCGATGTCGACCTCGACGTTGAAGATGAAGGCGACCGACTCCTCCTTGATGGACTCCATCATGGCGGCGAACATGTCGTAGCCCTCGCGCTGGTACTCGACCAGCGGGTCGCGCTGTGCCATCGCGCGCAGGCCGATGCCCTCCCGCAGGTAGTCCATCTCGTACAGGTGCTCGCGCCACTTGCGGTCGAGCACGCTCAGCACGACCCGGCGCTCCAGCTCGCGCATCGCGTCGGTGCCGAGGCTCTCCTCGCGCCGCTCGTACGCCTCGCGGGCGTCGGTGATGAGCCGGTCGACCAGGAAGTCCTGGGTGAGCCCGGAGCGGTCGCCGCCGGCCTCCTCGATCAGCTCTTCCTCGGTCAGCTCCGTCTGGTACAGCGTCCGCAAGGCGGTGAACAGCTGGTCCAGATCCCAGTCCTCGGCGAACCCGTCGGCAGTCGCACCCTGCACGTAGCCGGTGATCGTCTCGTCGAGCATGTCGTGCACCTGGTCCAATAGGTTCGCGCCCTCGAGCACCCGGCGACGCTCGTCGTACACGACGTGCCGCTGCCGGTTCATCACGTCGTCGTACTTGAGGATGTTCTTCCGGGTCTCGAAGTTCTGCGCCTCGACCTGGGACTGCGCTGACGCGATCGCCTTGGTGACGACCTTGTTCTCCAGCGGCACGGTGTCGTCGTCGTTGCGCGACATCGCCCAGTCGACCATCTCGCGCTTGAACAGCCGCATCAGGTCGTCCTCGAGGGACAGGTAGAAGCGGGATTCGCCCGGGTCGCCCTGACGGCCGGAACGACCACGCAGCTGGTTGTCGATCCGGCGGGACTCGTGCCGCTCGGTACCCAGCACGTACAGGCCGCCGGCCTCGCGGACCTCGACCTGCTCGTCCTTGACCTGCTGCTCGAACTGCTCCAGGACCTTCGGGTACTCCGCCTCGTACTCCTCCGCGGACTCCACCGGGTCGATGCCGCGAGCGCGCAGGTCCTTGTCGGCCAGGTGCTCGGGGTTGCCGCCCAGGATGATGTCGGTACCACGGCCGGCCATGTTGGTGGCCACCGTGACGGCGTTCTTGCGGCCCGCCTCGGCGACGATCGCGGCCTCTCGCGCGTGCTGCTTGGCGTTCAGCACCTCGTGCGCGATGTTGCGCTTGCGCAGCTGGTTCGACAGGCGCTCGGACTTCTCGACGCTGGTGGTACCGACCAGGATCGGCTGCCCGGTCTCGTGCCGGGTGGCGATGTCTTCCACCACGGCGTCGAACTTGGCGTCCTCGGTGCGGTAGATCAGGTCGCGCTGGTCCGCCCGGACCATCGGCTTGTTGGTCGGGATCTGGACCACGCCGAGACCGTAGATCTTGGAGAACTCGTTCTCCTCGGTCTTGGCCGTACCGGTCATGCCGGCCAGCTTGCTGTACAGGCGGAAGTAGTTCTGCAGCGTGATCGTCGCGAGGGTCTGGTACTCCTCCTTGATCTCGACCTTCTCCTTGGCCTCGATCGCCTGGTGCAGACCCTCGTTGTAGCGGCGGCCGTGCAGCGTCCGGCCGGTGTGCTCGTCGACGATCAGCACCTCGCCGTCGACGACCACGTAGTCCTTGTCGCGGCGGAACAGGTCCTTGGCCTTCAGCGCGTTGTTCAGGTAGCTGATCAGCGGGGTGTTGGCCGACTCGTACAGGTTGTCGATGCCGAGCCGGTCCTCGACCTTCTCGATACCGCGCTCGAGGATGGCCACCGTGCGCTTCTTCTCGTCGACCTCGTAGTCGGCGATCGGGCGCTGGTCCTCGGGGATCTTGTCGTCGTTGTACCGGGGCTTCAGCTGGCCGGCCAGGTTCGCCATCTCGACGTACCAGCGCTGCGAGTCCTCGGCCGGGCCGGAGATGATCAGCGGCGTCCGGGCCTCGTCGACCAGGATCGAGTCGACCTCGTCCACGATCGCGTAGTTGTGCTCGCGCTGGACGCAGTCCTCGATCGAGTTGGCCATGTTGTCGCGCAGGTAGTCGAAGCCGAACTCGTTGTTCGTGCCGTAGGTGATGTCCTTGGCGTAGGCGACCCGGCGCTCGGCCGGCGTCATCTCCGGCAGGATCACGCCGTAGTCGAGGCCGAGGAAGTGGTACACCCGGCCCATCCACTCGGCCTGGAACCTGGCCAGGTAGTCGTTCACCGTGACCACGTGCACGCCCTGGCCGGACAGCGCGTTCAGGTACGTCGGCAGGGTGCCGACCAGGGTCTTGCCCTCACCGGTCTTCATCTCGGCGATGTTGCCCAGGTGCAGCGCGGCGCCGCCCATGATCTGGACGTCGTAGTGGCGCTGGTGCAGGGTCCGCTTGGCCGCCTCGCGGACGACCGCGAAGGCCTCCGGCAGCAGGCCGTCCAGGGACTCCCCGTTCTCGACCCGTTGCTTGAATTCGGCGGTCTGCCCACGCAGCTCTTCGTCGCTCATGCCGACGAAGTCGTCCTCGATCGAGTTCACCACCTTGGCGATGGTCTCGAGCTTGCGAACGATCTTGCCCTCGCCGATATGCAGTAACTTGTCGAACGCCTTCATCGTGGGGGGTCCACTCCTTGACTGTGCAGCCTTCAATGCGGCGGGTGCCTGACCGTGCGGACCCGGTGACGGACGCAGCACGGACTGCCCGCCTGGCGGGCGCCACCCATGGTACTGGGCCGGGCGCGTCACCCCAGCCCCCGGAGTGCGTCCCGCCCTTGCCCCACCCACGACTGGGCGGCCCGGAAAGTTCCTGTACTGCGCCTGTCCGTGGCTCAGTAACCGCGGAGGGCGTCGCTCAGGGCAGGGGCGAGGTCGCCGCCGCCGGCCATCCGGACTTGGTCCAGGCCGAGCCAGGCGGCTAGCTGGACCAGCTCGGCGGCCAGTTCCTCGGCAGTCTCCAGTGGGGCCCCGGGCTCGGCGTGGGCCGACTGGACCAGGAGCACGCCGGCGGTTCGATCCGCCTTGAGGTCTACTCGTGCCACCAGGCTGTCGCCGAGCAGGAACGGCAGGACGTAGTACCCGTGGACCCGTTTCTCGGCGGGCACGTAGATCTCGATCCTGTACCGGAAGTCGAACAGCACCTCGGTCCTGGTCCGCTCGTAGACCAGCGAGTCGAACGGGCTGACCAGCGCCCGCGAGTTGACCCGCCGGGGCAGCTTGGCATCGCGATGCAGGTACGCCGGGCGTTTCCAGCCCTGGATCGCGACCGGCAGCAACTCCCCCTCCTCGACCAGCTCGCGGATGGCCTGCGCGGTCGGGGCGGGCGCAGTACGGAAGTAGTCCTTGAGGCATTGGGCCGTCGCGACGCCATGCGACTTGGCCGCGATCGAGACCAGCCCCCGGTGCGCCTCCTCGGACGTGGGCGTCGGCGTCGCCACGACGGACGCCGGCAGCACCCGCTCCGGTACGTCGTACAGCCGCTCGAACTGCTGGTTGCGCCTTGCCACCGTGATCTCACCCGCGAAGAACAGGAACTCCAGTGCCTGTTTCACGTCGGACCAGTTCCAGCCCCAGTTGTTCCGCTCGCGCTCGACGTCGTCGTCGATCTCGCGCGCCGTCAGCGGCCCGTGCTCGCGCACGTCGGCGAGCACCTGCTTCACCAGATCCGGCCGCTGGGCCGCGATCGACCGCGGCCCACCCCACGCCTCACTGGCCGCCCGCGCCATCCGCCACCGCATCAGGGGATGCGTCTCCACCGGAATCAGCGACGCCTCATGCGCCCAGTACTCCACCAGCCGCCGCGGCCCCTTCCCCGCGGCCCGGTCGAGCAGCTCGCGCGGATACGGCCCCAACCGCGAATACAGCGGCAGGTACTGCGTCCTGCTGAGCACGTTCACCGAGTCGATCTGGATCAGCCCGATCCGCCCCAGCACCCGCCCCAGCGCCCGCATGTCCGGCACCCCTTTCGGGCGCGGATCGGTGAACCCCTGGGCCCCCAGCGCGATCCGCCGCGCCTGAGCCGTCGACAACGCCTCCATAGTCACCTCACGAAGTCTGCCCGGCCCCACCGACAGAATCCTGTACGCCGATGACCACCAGGCGGGTAGTGAGCTGAGGAGCCAGCTGAACGGGCAGCAGTCCACGCGTCCAGAGGTCGTCGATCCTGCGGAAGCGGCCGTGGTGGGTGCGGCTGAAGACGATGCTGTCGCCGTCCTGGCGACTGACGCCGGGGATGGTGGCCAGCAGGTAGAGGAGCGTGACCACCGTCTGGCCATCGGTGATCTCCGGATTGTCAGGGATGACGGCGTACGCGATGAACCACACCGTCATACCCAAGTAGCCAGCGGCCGACAGTCCGAGCGCGATGCTGCGCCGTTTGAGGGCGACCAGGCCAGTGAGCAGCCAGCCGAACATCCCGATCGTCACCGCCGGCACGGCCGCACCGAGCAGCTTGAGCACGACCAGCTTCGCCACCGACGGCCGCGGCCCGAGCACCTCGTAGCGCACGGTTCCCATCGGGCCCTCCCCCTCTCCGGTCCAGACCGACTGAGTGTAGGGATCGAGGTGGTCATAACTCCGGTGTTACCGCAGGTGAGAGGTGCGCTACCTGGGGTAACCGGGAGATGGTGCCCAGTAGGCCGTGCCGCCCGCTCGGCCCCTATGACCCTGGAGTGTGAGGCATGAAAGCAGCACTGGCGCGCGCCGTTCTGATGGCCGGCGTACTGACCGCGGCATCTCTCGGAGCGGTATCCGCGAACGCCGCCCCGGCACCGGACGGACCAAAAACCCGGATCGTCGGCGGAGAACTCGCCAAAACAGCCGACGCACCGTGGGCCATTGCCCTGAACAACAGCGGCTCTCCGTCCCCCAGCGGCCAGTACTGCGGCTCCACCCTGGTCGCGGCCAACAAGATCGTCACCGCCGCGCACTGTGCGACCGAGGCGGCGAGCACGTACACAGCGATCCAGGGTCGCGACAAGCTGACCGACACGGGCGGCAAGACGTCGAAGATCACCAGCATCTGGGCAGACCCGGAGTACGGGAAGTCCCCCGGCCACGACGTCGCGGTGATGACGCTGGCGACGCCGTTCGAGGGCGTCCCGACGCTGGCACTGGAGACCAGTACTGCTGCCGACACGGCCGGCGCGGCCTCCGTCGTCTACGGCTGGGGAGCCACCGAGGGCACTGGCCCGGCGGACACGTTCCAGAAGGTCGCCGCGCCGGTACTCGGCGACGCGTACTGCAGTGACGTGTACGCGAGCCAGAACTACAGCGCGGCCGGTGAGATCTGCGCCGGCTACAAAGAGGGCGGCAAGGACTCCTGCCAGGGCGACTCGGGCGGACCGCTCGTCCTGAACGGCCGCCTGTTCGGCGTCGTCTCCTGGGGCATCGGCTGCGCGGACGCCGGCAACCCGGGCGTCTACGCCGAGGTCGCCACCTACGCCGCCGCGCTGCAGGCGCAGATCGACAGCTAGCCCCAGACCTTCACAGGGGAAGGAAATGAAGGGCCCGGTCCAGCAGGACCGGGCCCATCATCTTTGTGACTCCTCCCGAAGTCAGACGGCCAAGCGGATGACGCCGTAGTCGTAGCCGCGGCGGCGGTAAACCACGCTGGGCTGGTTCTCGTCGGCGTCGACGAACAAGTAGAAGTCGTGGCCGACCAGTTCGAGCTCGTAGAGCGCCTGGTCCAGCGACATCGGCTTGGCGGTGTGGGTCTTCTCGCGCATCACCAGCGGCCCGTCACCGGTCACCGTCAGCGAGCCGAACTTCTGGGTGGTCACCGTGTCTTCGGCGGCCGTCTCTTCCAGCACCGCGCCGGTGCCGTTGGCTGACTGCTTGGCGGCGACGTGCCGCAGTCCTTCGGGGGCGTGCTGGCCGGTGTGCACCCGGCGCCGGTCGGCCGCCTTCCGGACCTGGGCCCGCAGCCGGTCGAGACTCACGTCGAAAGCTGCCTGCTTGGTCTCTCCCGTCGCCTCGGCCCGGACCACCGGTCCCTTGGTGTACATGGTGAGCTCGACGCGCATGGCCCGATCGTGCTGTCGCGGGTTCTTCTCCAGGCTGACTTCTACCTCGCATCGCAGTACCCGGTGATCGATCTTCTCGATCCGCTCGAGTTTTTCCTCGACGTACTGCCGGAAGCGGTCACTGACTTCGCAGTGATGACCCTTGACAACGACGTCCACGGAAACCTCCATCGATCGGCGACTCTGTTACGTCTTCGGACCCCCGTCGGTCATGCCTTCAGCGGCACCCGGACGCCCGAAACGAGAACACCCGCTGTCCGGCCCGGCGGACTGGGTGGGAAGGATTCCGGCTGATCCGGTCCTCGCCCACATCCCTGTCCGACAAGCCCAAGCGGGTGTCATAAGCCAACGCTAGTCGGCTTCGGCGAAAACCGGTAGGGAAGTTCTCATGAACCGGGCACCGCGCGCCGCCGGGTGGCGGCCAGCACGGCACAGCCGAGGACCGGAATTCCCCGCGATGCCAAGGCTCGGCACGCCTCGGCGAGCGTGGATCCGGTCGTGAGAACGTCGTCGATCAGGATCACCGGTTGATCCGTCAGCCTTTCAGCCCAGCGCGAACGGGCCGCAAAAGCCCCGGCCAGATTGTCGCCGCGCTGCTGAGCGGACAGGCCGGACTGGTCCTGCGGTTGCCGTACGACGGCCAGCGCGTCGGCGAGCCGGACGTCGTACCCACCCCGGCGGAGCTGCCGGGCCGCGCTCACCGTGATCCGCCGGAGCGGATCGTGACCGCGCTCGCGGACCGTGGATCGCGAGGACGGCACCGGACAGAGCCAGGCGGCGCGCCGAGGCTTCAGCGCACCCTGGATCGCCACGGCGAGCACCTCACCGAGAGGGCGGGCCAGCGCATACCGAGCGTGCTCCTTGTGCGCCAGGATCACGGACCGCACGACCCCGCCGTACTCCGCTGTGGCCGTCGTCGGCCGCAACCCGGCAGGCACCGGCTCAGGCCAGGCCCGGTACGCCGTACTGACGGCGAGCGCGGCCCGGCAGTCGGGGCAAAGGGCCACCCCGGGCCGGTCGCACCCCGCACACCGCCCACCCAGCACGAGATCGACCAGCGCATCCCGCAGCAGCCACCCGGACCACGATCCGTGATCGCCCGCCGAGCCGCAACCGCGGCCACGCCAGCCTGTGGAAAACCGGGTCAGCCGGGATACACCGGCGAGATCTTGAGGTCTTCGGTGCCGTCGGCCATGTCGACCCAGTTGAGGTCCTTGCCCTGCCAGTGCAGCTGCCCGTTCGCGTCCTGGACGGCGGGCAGGGTGTCGAGGTTCGGGTTGGAGGCGACGTGGATCGCGTCGAACGCACTGCTCGCGCCAGGGATCACCCGCGGCTGCGAGCCGTCCACGTTGACCTGCCACGGCCGCGGGTCCTCACCCTTCGCCGACTTGCCGGCGACCAGGATGCCCAGGCTGTTCCACGAGGCATCGGTAATATCCACCAGCGGCAGATGCAGCGGCCGGAACTTGCCCAGCACGAGCTGCTTGGCGTCGTTGGTCTCGACCGTCGCGGTCTGCACGGTGTTGACGCCCTTCGACTGCATGACCAGCAGCGCCCGGACGCCGTCCGGCGCCATCCGCAGCGCGATCGGAGTGGACTTGCCGAACTTGGTCACCACGTTGGTCAGCTTGCCGTCCGCCCCACGGACCCGCAGCCTGGGCTTCGAGCTGTCGGCCCGGTCCAGGATCCACAGGTTCTCCTCGTTGTCGAAGCTCGGCCGCAGCACCTTGCCGTCGGCCGGGATCGAGGTGACGCCCTGCTCGTTTTTCGCGCTGTCGTCGAGCCGGCCGTAGAAGATCACGGGCGCGCCGCCCTTGGTGTGGCTGGCGATCGCGCCGGAGTCGCCGCGCAGGTTCACCGCGAACGACTCCGCGTGGTACCGGTACAGCAGGCTGTCCTTGATCGGCTTGGGCTCGATGTTCTGAGCGCCGTCCTGCCCCTGGATGCGCTGGATCTTGCCGTCGTCGAGCAGACCGTACAGGTCCTTCAGCCGGCCGCTCTGCACGGACGGGTCGTACTGGCTGAAGTTGCTGAACGACAGGATGTCGTCGGGCTGGTCGGGGATCAGCGGCGCCCCGGCGACCGTGATCCGGACCCGGTTGGTGATCGGGCGCAGCGTCCAGGCGATCTGGGCGGCCAGCTTCTCGCGGTCCACCGGTTCGGTCAGCGAGGCGGCGTTGTCACTCAAGGTCACCGTGGCGACGCCGGACTCCACCGGCACGGACACGTTCACCGTCGTACCGGGGGGCGCGGCGGACACCACGCCGTTGCCGAGCCGATCGGTCGGGCCCTTCAGCAGCTCCTGGATGAGCTGGGTGGCCGCCTGGCCGGAGGTTACGTTCTGCGGCAGGAAGACCGGGTCCGGGACCAGCAGATGCTTGGACGGGTTGAAGAAGTACAGCGCGCGGGGCGTCAGCTTCGGCTCCAGCTGATTGCTGCCCAGGAACACCCCGGGCGGCACGTTCGAGACGCGCAGCTCGCCATTCACCTGAGTCAGCTCGAAGACCCAGTTGACCTGCTCGCCCGGAGGGGCCGCGGTCCAGGAGCCGCGGGCGTCGATGTTGCCGATCTGCGGCGCGGACAGATTGACCTTGCCGTCGGGCCCCTGCGACACCGCCGAGCTGGAGCTCTGGTCGTAGACCAGGGTCCTGGACTCGGGCTTCCAGCTGCCCGCGGCCTCCGGGGTCATGTACTGCCGGGCGACGTCGAAGGCGCGCGAGTCCGACATCGCCTCCAGGAAGCCGTTCACCAGCTGGATCGCCGTCGCCTTGGGCCGCGGTGGCTGCGCCTCGACCCCGATGCCGCCAAGGGCCGGGGCGGGCGCGTCCTGGCTGCTGTTGCGGATCGGGCCCTTGGTCGGCACCGTCGCACAGCCGGTCGCCAGCAGGACGATGGCCAGCGCACCGGCCAGCAGTTTGGCTCTCACGACTCGTCACCACCGGTCAGCTTCTGGTACGGCGCTCCGACGTCGACCAGCGACATCCCGGTCACCACTCGGACCGCGTCGGCCGGCCGCGCGGGCAGGGGCGAGCCGGTCAGCGTGATGTCCGGCCGCTGCGGCAGCGTCAGCCGGAAGTACGCGCCGTCGCCCGGTGATCCCCAGGCGTCCAGCCGGCCACCGTGCAGCCGGGCGTCCTCGAGCGCGATCGACAGGCCCAGCCCGGTGCCGCCGGTGGTCCTGGCGCGAGCCGGGTCGGCCCGCCAGAACCGGCTGAACACCATGTCGGCCTCCTCGGCCCGGAAGCCCACACCGTGGTCGCGAACGGCCACCGCCGCGGCCTCCTCGTCGTACGCCGTACTGATCAGGATCGGCCGGCCCTCGCTGTGCTCGATCGCGTTGCCGATCAGGTTGCGCAGGATCCGTTCGATCCGGCGCGAATCCACCTGGGCGCGGCACGGCTCGGCCATGGCCAGCACGACCTCGCAGCCCTTGCGCTGCAACAGCGTCTCGTGGTTCTCCAGTACCCGGGAGACGATGTCGCGCAGGTCGACGTCCTCCAGGTCGAGCGCGGCGGCGCCGGCGTCGAAGCGGCTGATCTCGAGCAGGTCGGCGAGCAGTTCCTCGAACCGGTTGAGCTCGTTCTGCAGCAGTTCGACCGAGCGGCGGGTGATCGGGTCGAAGTCGTCCCGGGTCTCGTGCAGCAGGTCGGCGGCCATCCGGACAGTGGTGAGCGGCGTCCGCAGCTCGTGCGAGACGTCGGAGACGAACCGGCGCTGCAGCCGCGACAGCTCCTCCAGCCGGCGGATCTGTTGCTGCAGGTTGCTGGCCATCTTGTTGAATGACACCGCCAGCCGGGCCAGGTCGTCGGTACCACGGACCTGCATCCGCTCCTCGAGCCGCCCGGCAGCAAGCCGCTCCGCGATCCGCCGTGCCATCCGGACCGGCGTGACGACCTGCCGGGTGACCAGCCAGGCGACAGCGCCGAGCAGGACGACCAGCAGCAGCCCGGCGGTGACCAGTGCGCGCTGGACGACGTCCAGGGTCTCCTTCTGCGCCGTTAGCGGGAACAGGAAGTACACCTCATACCGCTGGGCGGTGGAGTTCAGCACCCGGAGCTGGGAGCCGATCGCCAGGCCCGGCTCACTCTGGACGCCGTCGAAGTAGTCGATCCGCAGATAGGTGTCGTAGAGCTTGGTGCCGTCGGCAGCGACCGAAGCGCGCAGCTCGGCCGGGATCGAGTCGCTCTTGACCAGACCGGTGGACCGGATCGCGTTGGAGTCGGCCCGGTCGGTCGGGATCAGCACCACCTCGTACAGGCCGGGGCGGTTGGAGCCGGCGACCAGTACCGACAGCTTCTGCGCGATCTGGGCGGGGTCGGCGGCGTTGATCGAGCCGGTCAGGGACGCGAGCTGCGCGACAGCTTCCTTCTGGGCGCTGTCGCGGCGGGACTCCAGGATGCCGTCGGTGACCTGGCTCATCATCACCCAGCCGACCAGGATCAGCACGATCGTCGACATCAGCAGGGTGCCGGTGACGATCCGGGCCTGGATCGAGCGGCGCCAGACGTCCGGCCAGTGTCGCGGGTGGGTCCGCCACAGCGGCTGCGGCAGGGCGTGCCAATCGACCCCGGCGGCGGTGAGCTCGATCTCTGTTCCGCGGGACTCTGTAGCTGTCTCCGCCGGCGACTGGTCGTCGCGTCCGTACTCGATCAGTCCGCACCAGCCTTGTAACCCACGCCACGGACCGTCACGACGATCTCCGGGTGCTCCGGGTCCTTCTCGATCTTGGACCGCAGCCGCTGGACGTGCACGTTGACCAGCCGGGTGTCGGCCGCGTGCCGGTAGCCCCAGACCTGCTCGAGCAGGACCTCGCGGGTGAACACCTGCCAGGGCTTGGAGGCCAGGCAGACCAGCAGGTCGAACTCCAGCGGGGTGAGCTGGATCGTCTCACCGCTGCGCTTGACCGAGTGCCCGGCCACGTCGATGGTCAGGTCGCCGATGGTCAGCGACTCCGGCCCGGGCTCGTCCATCCGGCGCAGCCGGGCCCTGATCCGGGCCACCAGCTCCTTGGGCTTGAACGGCTTCACCACGTAGTCGTCGGCGCCGGACTCCAGGCCCAGCACCACGTCCACGGTGTCACTCTTGGCGGTCAGCATCACGATCGGTACGCCGGACTCGGCCCGGATCGCGCGGCAGACGTCGATCCCGTCCATCCCCGGCAGCATCAGGTCGAGCAGCAGCAGATCGGGCTTGAACTCGCGGAACGCAGGCACCGCCTTGTCGCCGGTGGCGACCAGGTAGGTGTCGTAGCCCTCGTTGCGCAGCACGATGCTGAGCATCTCGGACAACGCCGTGTCGTCATCGACGATGAGGACTCGGCCCCGCATCGTCCGGTTACCTTCTGCCACGCCTGCTCCTTGCCGGTCCGGATCCACTAGTGCGCCCAGCGGGCGCTGGTCGTTCGCACTACGGATAGTGTCCCATTCCCCGGGGAACGCACACGCCGGATCGCCGAGCGGGACTCTACTAATAGGCGGTATGGCCCGCCCGGGCTGTGATCATGGTGCACTGCAGGGGCCGGGGACAACCCCACGAGGAGCCGGGAGGGGGCGGGATGCGCGACGACATCGGGGTCTACGAGAGTTCGGAGTACTCCGAGCCGCTCCGGCCGTGGTTGCCGGCCGATCTGCTCGACAACGCCGCCCGGACCATCTCCGACAACAAGGCGATCATGCTCGGCCTCCCGGTGCTGGCCGGGATCGCGCTGGCCGCAGTACAGGCCGCGTTGACCCAGCTCACCGTGCCCGGCGGGATCAGCGGCTTCTTCAACGCCGACTCCCCGTTCGAACAGGCCGGCATCTCCATGCTGGTCATGTACGGGCTGCAACTGGTCCTGTTCGCTGTGGTGTCGAGCATGCTGTCGGGCGTCATCGCCCTGGCGGCTGTCCGCAGCCAGCTTGCCCACCGGGTCGGCCCGCGAGAACTGCTCCGGCTGGTACGCCGGTCGCTGCCGGCGCTCGCGGCCGTCGGTGCCGTCCAGTCCCTTTTCTTCGTCGTGATCATCGCCGGCTGGGGACTGGCCGTCTTCGGCGTGGGTGCCGGAGCGGACGCGCTGATCTCCTCGGAGGTCGCCGGGCTGCTCGCCTTCGTGCTGATCCTGGTCGGCGGCGTGCTGGTGCTCATCTTCGGGATCCGGCTGGTACTGGCCGGCACCGTGGTCCTGATGGAGGGCAAGCACGCCCCTGACATCGGGCTCTACATCCCTGCCAGGGTTGGCATCTGGGGCTCGCTGCGGCGGTCCTGGCGACTGGTGCGGGGCAAGTTCTGGCGGGTCCTGGGCATCCTGCTGTTCGGCGGGGTGGTGGTGAACATCGTCAGCTACGCGCTGCAGTTCGGAATCGGCACCCTGGTCGCCACCCTCGGCTCCTGGGCCGACGGGAGCGAGGAGACCAGCGCGACCATCGTCGCCGTCGTACTGGGCGTCGCGGCCGGGGTGGCGACCATCCTGACTCTGATCGCCAGCCTTGCGTTCATGTCCGCGGTCCAGGCGCTGATCTATCTGGATCTGCGGGTTCGGCGCGAAGGGCTCGACCTGTGGCTGCGTCCCGTCCTCAGGCAAGGGTGATGATGTTTCTCGAGCCACCGATCGATATCACTCGCGACCAGGCCGCGCAGGAAGCCGCCAAGGAGCTGGCGAAGCCTGCCTACGGCCAGGCCGGCGACAACATCGTCTCCCGGGTCGTCAACGAGGTCCTGGAGTGGATCTCGGACACGCTCAGGAGCTTGACCGGCCAGTCCCCGGACGGCAACGCGGGCCTGTTCATGCTGGTCGGCCTGATCGTGCTGGTGGTGGTCGTGGTCCTCTGGCGAGCCGGGGTACTGCGAACTACGCGCGGCACCAAGGGCCAGGCGGTCTTCGAGACCAGCAGACCACGCGGTGCGTCCGAATACCGATCCCAGGCCGAAGCAGAGGCAGCACAAGGTGACTACACGGCTGCGGTGCGGAGTCGCTTCCGTGCTTGCGTCGCGGAGCTCACCGAGCGGACGGTGCTGGACGAGCGCCCCGGGCGTACGGCGTACGAGGCCGTGGCGGATGCGGGACGCGTAGTACCGGCTCTGCGGGAGCCGCTGCAGCCTGCGGCACTCATGTTCACGGAGGTTGTCTACGGCAACCGCCCTGGTACTGCGGAGCGCTACGCCAAGGTAGTAGCGGCCGATGACGCAGCCAGACACGTTTCGACGCGACAGTTGGTGCAGGAGTGAGTACGGCGGTCGGCCGGAGCGGCACTGAGGCCTGGCGGGCGCTGCGGGTGCCCCTGTTGGCCACTGGAGTCGTCGTGCTCGGCGTACTGGTTCTGCTCATCGCGGGAGCCGCCCGGACCTCTGGGCCGTTCAGCCCGGACTCTGCCGAGCCGGCTGGCGCCAAGGCTCTCGCGGCTCTGCTGAAGAACCATGGCGTCGACGTGATGGGCACCGAGGACTTGCAGACCGCCGTCGACTCCGCCGCGGGCAAGACGCTACTGGTCGCTCCCGGTGGGTCACTGAGCCGTTCCGACTGGCAGGACATCGCCCGGGCCGGCTGGAGCCATATAGTCCTCATCCGGCCCAGTGCAAAAGCGCTAGAGGTCGTTGCCCCCGGCGTACTGGATGCGAGCTCGACACTGCCCAAGGACAGCCGCTCCCCCGACTGCGACCTCCCCGCAGCCGTCAAAGCCGGTACTGCGACCGTCAGCGGTGTCTCGTACTCCGCTCCCGACTCGGCCATCGCCTGCTACGGCGACGGCATCAACCACACAGTCATCCGGCTCGAGACGGGCGGCCAGATCGTGGACGTGGTGGGGTCGACACGAACCTTCACCAACGCCGAGCTGGCCGACGACGGCAACGCAGCGCTCGCGCTCAACCTGATCGGCACGCACCCGGAGCTGGTCTGGTATCTGCCGCAGTACGAGACCGACGGCTATGACGACGGGGACAAGGCCGATGGGCCGCCGCTGGTGCCACCGGACGTCCGGTACATCGCCTGGGCGCTCGCCTTCGCTGCCTTCGTCGTAGCGATCTGGCGTGGTCGTCGGCTCGGCCCGGTCGTGCCGGAGCCGCTGCCGGTCATCGTGCACGCGGCGGAGACCACTGAAGGCCGGGCGAGGCTCTACCGGCGTTCCAGGGCTCGCGATCGAGCTGCGGCCGCTCTGCGCGAGTCTGCCCTCGGCAAGCTCCACAAGGCGCACGGCATCCCGCGCAGAGCCGACCCGACCGCCGTGGTGTCGACAGTCGCCGCCCGGACCGGCCGGGATCCAGTACTGCTCTATGAACTGCTCTACGGTCAACCACCGGCCGATGACTCCGACCTCATGTTTTTGTCCAATCAGCTAGACGTGCTGACGCTGGAGGTACGACACCCGTGACGACCGCTACCGAGGTCACCCCCGAACGGGCCAGGCAGGCTCTGGTCGAGCTGCGGAACGAGATCGGCAAGGCTGTGGTCGGCCAGGAGACGGCCGTGACCGCACTGGTCCTCGCCCTGCTCTGCCGCGGCCACGTGCTGCTGGAGGGCGTCCCGGGGACGGCGAAGACGCTGATGGTGCGAGCACTGTCGATGGCGATGCGGCTGGAGACCAAGCGGGTCCAGTTCACGCCCGACCTGATGCCCGGCGATGTCACCGGGTCACTCGTGTACGACGCGAAGACCAGCGAGTTCGAGTTCCGCAAGGGGCCGGTGTTCACCAACATCCTGCTCGCGGACGAGATCAACCGGACGCCGCCGAAGACGCAGGCCGCGCTGCTCGAGGCGATGGAGGAGCGGCAGGTCACCGTCGACGGCGAGCCCCGGATGCTGCCGGTGCCTTTCGTAGTCGCCGCGACCCAGAACCCGATCGAGTACGAGGGCACCTACCCGTTGCCCGAGGCCCAGCTGGACCGGTTCCTGCTCAAGGTGACGCTGGACATCCCGCCGCGCGACGCGGAGATCGCAGTACTGGCCCGGCATGCGCACGGGTTCGACCCGCGCGACCTTGCTGCGGCCGGGCTGCGTCCCGTGGCCGGCCCGGAAGACCTGTTGGCTGGGCAGGCCGCAGTACGGCGGGTCGCAGTACGGGAAGACGTGTTGGCCTACGTAGTGGATCTGTGCCGGGCCACTAGGCAGTCGCCCTCGCTGCAGCTTGGTGTGTCGCCTCGTGGAGCTACTGCGCTGCTTGCGGTGGCTCGGGCGTGGGCGTGGTTGTCGGGACGCGACTACGTGATCCCCGATGACGTGAAGGCGATGGCGCGTCCTTGCCTGCGGCACCGGGTGCAGATCCGGCCCGAGGCCGAGCTGGAAGGTGTCACGGCGGACGCAGTACTGGAAAGCGTGCTGGCCACGGTGCCAGTGCCACGCTGATGGTCCTCACTGGCCGGGCCGGCGTACTAGCCGGACTGGGAGTCCTCTTCGTCGCCCTGGCGATGCCCAGGTGGGCAGGGGTCGGCTTGGTGGTCGCCGTGGTGTTGCTGGTGTGCCTGGTCGACCTACTGCTGGCCGGCTCGCCCCGGCGGCTGCAGCTCAGCCGTGAGGGCGACACCGCAGTACGGCTGGGTCAGCCGGCTGTGGTGACGCTGCTGGTCGCCAACCCGGGACGTCGGGTCAAGGGGCTGCTGCGGGATGCGTGGCCGCCCTCTGCCGGAGTACAGGACCCGCCACACAAGCTCGACCTGCCCAACGGGGAGCGGCGGCGACTGACGACGCATCTGGTCCCTACCAGGCGTGGGGATCGGCATGCTGATCGCGTGACCGTGCGGTCGATCGGTCCGCTCGGGTTTGCCGGGCGACAGGGGTCGCACAAGGTTCCGTGGACAGTGCGGGCGCTGCCGCCGTTCAACAGCCGCAAGCACCTGCCGTCACGGCTTGCGCGGCTGCGTGAGCTCGATGGCCGAACAGCCTTGATGGTCAGGGGCCAGGGCACCGAGTTCGACTCGCTGCGCGACTACGTACCGGGCGATGACGTCCGCAGCATCGACTGGCGAGCCACCGCCCGCCGCAACACCGTCGTACTGCGTACCTGGCGGCCAGAGCGCGACCGACAGGTGGCCATCGTGATCGACTCGGGCCGCATGTCGGCCGGACGAGTCGGCGACGCACCTCGTCTGGACCACGCGATGGACGCAGCCCTGTTGCTGGCAGCCCTGGCCACCCGCGCGGGCGACCGAGTCTCCTTGCTGGCTTGCGATTCCGAGGTCCGCGCCGACGTCCGCCGGCCGGCGCCACAAGACGTCCTACCGTCCTTCGTGAACGCCCTGGCCAACGTAGACGCCCAACTCGTCCAAACCGACTTCCGCGTAGTCGTCTCCCAGGTACTCGAACGCCTAGGCCAGCGCTCCCTCGTAGTACTCCTAACCGGCCTGGACCCCGCAGTGATCGAGGAGTCGCTCCTGCCAGTCATCGGCCCACTCCTACGCCGCCACGTCGTAGTCCTGGCCTCCGTAGCCGACCCCCGCCTCACGGAGATGGAGTCCACCCGCTCCGACATGATCGAGATCTACGGCGCAGCCTCAGCCGCCCGAACCCGCCTGGACCGCGAACGAGTAACCGCCGTCCTAACCCGAGCCGGCGCCACCGTAGTAGACGAAAACCCCGACCAAATAGCCCCCGCCCTAGCCGACACCTACCTTTCCCTGAAAAAAGCCGGCCGACTCTAGGTATACCCGCTTTTGGCGGCTTCCGAGTGTGATCCTTTCCCCTTGTGGATAAGGGATATCGGCCCGTTCTCGATTTCGTTGGGAGCCTTGGCCTGCGCTAGAATCGAAGACATGTTCGATGATGGCTGGGATGACTTCGACGCCGCCGCGACACTGGACGCGGCGGTCGAGTTCGACGTGGAGGAAAACCGGGCAGCGCTCGGCAAACTCCAGGCAGCGCTGCACTTCGCCGACCTCCACGCCATCCTGCCGCCCGCCTTCCAGAAGACCTCCGGACAGCGCGGTGGCGAGCGTCTCGTCGTGTACGGCGGCGACGGCTGCCCGCCGATCGCCGAGTTCGCCCCAGCCGAGTTCGGCGCCCTGCTGAAAATATCCAGCGGCGCCGCCGCCGCCTACATCGGCGAAGCACTCGCGCTGCGCCACCGGCTGCCCCGGATCTGGGCCAAAACCAGCAACGGTCAAGCCATCGTCTGGCGCGCCCGCGCCGTCGCCCGCGCCTGCCTCAAACTATCCGCCGAAGCAGCAGCACTCGTCGACGAACGCGTCGTCGCCCTGATCGACACCATCTCCGCCTACCGGCTACACAAAATCGTCGAAGCAGTCATCAAGGAAGCCGACCCCGAAGCCGCCCGACAAGCCGCCGAAGAACGCGCCCGCGAACACGGCGTCTGGGTCCAGCCCTCCGACGACCACGGCACCAAAACCATCTGGGTCAAAGCCCCCGCCGGCGCCGTCATCCGCTTCGACGCCACCATCAACGACCTCGCCTGGGCCCTCCACATGCTCGGCGACCCCGACCCACTCCCAACCCGCCGCGCCAAAGCCATCGGCTGGATCGCCGACCCCGCCGCCTACGAACTCCTCGCCGCAGCCCGCTACCTCGCCACCCACCCCACCACACCCACCTCCCCAACCACACAACCCGCAGAACCCGCAGAAGCCCGCGACACCCCACCCACAACACCCACCACCGAACCACCCCACAACCCCACCACCGCCGAACAGGACCCGCCGCAAGCGTCCACCACCGAGCCACCCCGCGGCTTCACCGCCGCCGGGCAGGACCCGCCCCAAGCGTCCGCCACCGAGCCGCCCCGCGCCTCCGTGGATGCCGAGCAGGACCTGGCTGGAGCGCTCGCCGCGGAGCCGCCCTACGACTACCTGGAAGCCGAGCCCGACCTGGACCACGAGGCGGATCAAGACGCGCCGC
>NZ_AQUZ01000081.1 GCF_000372465.1 Kribbella catacumbae DSM 19601 | reverse complement strand
GGCCGGCCGCGGCCTGCGTGAGCGTGGCGCGCGGCCGAACGGTCGACTACTTCCTGTCGGTCGGTACACAATCGGCCGCTGCCGAGCCAATTCGCAACAGGCTCTGCCACGATCGGCTTGCCGTAGTACGACATCTTCGGCACTGCCACCCGCCAGTACCGCGTGGTGCCGCGTCCCGCTGCCTTGAAGCTGAAGGTGCCCTTGCCCTTGGTGAGCGGGATGTAGGTCGAGTGGCGCCAGGCCTTGCCGTCGTACCACTGGAGGCCGGCCTTCACGGTGCCGGCCGGCAGCACGTTGACGGTCGTCCTGACGACCTGGTTGCAGCTTGTTGCAATCAGTCAGCTGGAGAAGTCTTCGGGGTGTACTCCGTCGAGGAACTGGCGAAAGCGTTCGAGCTCGGCCTGCTCCTCCTCGGGCGTCGCCACGCCGGCCTCCTGGAGCACCTGCTCGGTGCAGCGGATCGGCGTACCGAGCCGTACTGCGAGGGCTACCGAGTCGCTCGGGCGGGCCGAGACTCGGGCGCCGTTGCCCAGTACCAGTTCGGCGTAGAAGACCGCGTCGCGCAACTCGACGATCTCGACCGCCTCGATGGTGACGCCGAAGGCCTCGATCACGTCGCGCATCAGGTCATGGGTGAGCGGCCGGGACGGGCGCAGGCCCTGTTCCTCGTAGGCGATCGCGGTCGCCTCGACCGAGCCGATCGAGATCGGCAGGTAGCGGTAGCCATCGGTTTCGCGCAGCATCATCACGGGCGCCCGGTTGGGCGACTCCATCCGGATCCCGATCAGAGTGAGCTCTCGCATCGTCGTCATGGTGCGCCCCGACCTCTCCGTGAGCCGGCGCCCGGTGGGACGCCTCGGTAGGAACATACCCGCCCTGGCCGACGTCATCCGGCAGCGCCCACGGCTGTATCAGGACGTCGAGCAGATTGTGCCCCGACTGTGAGTCTTGCGGCGGTGACGACAGGTGACCGTCGTCATGGTGCCCTGAAGCGCTCATAGACCAGCTGATCGCCCTCGAGCCGGTGGGCGACCAGGAAGGCGCCGGGGGAGAACTTGCCGACCTTCAGGCCGAGCTCCTTCGACAGCGCGGGCAGCACCGGCCGGTGCGAGCAGACCACCGTGATCTTGCCGGGCTTCCAGATCTGCGCGCCCATGCCTTTGAGCCCTGACGGGTCGGCGTCGTAGCCGCGTTCGGAGACCTCCGGGTGCAAGTGGATCTGGCGGCCGAGCTCAGCGGCGTACGGGGTGATCGTCGCGACGCAGCGCTCGGCGTCGCTGCTGCGGATCCGGTTGACGCCGACAGCGGCCAGTACGTCGACCAGGCGCTCGGCGCTGGCCTGGCCAGCCTCGGTGAGCGGCCGGTTGGTGTCCTTGCCGTCCCACTCCTTGCGCTTGACAGCCTCGGCGTGACGGACGAGCACCAGCGTCGAGAGCACCGGGGTGAGCCTGTCCAGCGCGTCCAGGATCTCGACATCCCGCGGGTAACTGAGCCTGCGCCGCGCCTTGTCGAGCGGCAGCCACTCGAGCTTGTCGACCTCGTCGTTGGGTACGAACTCCCGCTCGGGACCGGTCAGCGCGGCCGACCAGTAGTGCACCATCTTCGGCACGATGCTGCCGTTCTTGCGGACGTCGTACCGCTGGATGCCGAGCGGCGGGCCGAGGACGACCTGTTGACCGGTCTCCTCCTCGATCTCCCGGCGGGCCGCCGACAGCACGTGCTCATGCGGAGTCAGCTTGCCCTTGGGCAGGGACCAGTCGTCGTACCGGGGGCGGTGCACCAGCAGGATCTGCCGCCCGTCGCGACCGTCCCGCCACACGACACCACCCGCGGCGATCACTGTCGCCGGGTTCCTCACGATTTCAACCTTAGGTAATGGGATCCGCTTGCCGGCGGCGCCCACGCGTGGAGATCAGCCGCTCTTGCAGATCGCGCAGCGGTTCGCCGTCGTCGCCGGTCAGCCGCGCCTGCCAGCTGTCGTCGGGCTGCAGCCACCAGGACCCGGTCCGGTCGTCGAACCCGAGGTCGAAGAGGTCACCGAGCTCGGTGACATGGTCCTGCTCCTTCAGCTGAACCAGTACTTCGACCCGGCGGTCCAGGTTCCGGTGCATCAGGTCGGCCGAGCCGATCCACACCTCGGGCTCGCCGCCGTTCTCGAACCAGAACACCCGGCTGTGCTCCAGGAACCGGCCAAGGACGCTGCGGACCCGGATGTTGTCCGACATCCCCGGCACTCCCGGCCGGATCGTGCAGATGCCCCGGATCCACAGGTCGACCGGTACGCCGGCCTGCGAGGCGCGGTACAGCGCATCCGAGAGTGCCTCGTCGACCAGGCTGTTCACCTTGAGCCGCACCCGGGCCGGCCGGCCCGCCAGATGGTGCTGCACCTCCCGCTCGATGCGGTCGAGGAGACCCCGGCGTACCGACTGGGGCGCGACCAGGAGCCGCCGATAGCCGCTGGAGCGGGCGAAACCGGACAGGTGGTTGAACAGGTGCGCGATGTCCTCGGTGACCACCTTGTCGCTGGTCAGCAGGCCGAGGTCCTCGTACAGCCGGGCGGTCTTGGGGTGGTAGTTGCCGGTACCGATGTGGGCGTAGCGGCGGAGGCCGTCCGGCTCCTCGCGGACCACCATCGAGAGCTTGCAGTGCGTCTTGAGCCCGATCACGCCGTACACGACATGGCAGCCCGCGTGCTCCAGCTGGCGGGCCCACTTGATGTTGGCCTGTTCGTCGAAGCGCGCCTGGATCTCGACCAGGACCAGCACCTGCTTGCCCGACTCGGCGGCGTCGATCAGCGCGTCCACGATCGGCGAGTCACCGCTGGTCCGGTAGAGCGTCTGCTTGATCGCCAGTACGTGCGGGTCGGCGGCAGCCTGCTCGATGAACCGCTGCACGCTGGTCGAGAAGGAGTCGTACGGGTGGTGCACCAGGACGTCGCGCTGCTTGAGCGCGTAGAACATGTCGGCCGGGTTGGAGGTCTCCACCTCGGCCAGGTGCGGGTGCGTCGACGGGACGAAGGCGGGGAACTTCAGATCTCCCCGGTCCAGCGCGGCGATCGCGAACAGGCCGCGCAGGTCCAGCGGGCCGGGCAGCTCGAACACCTCGGCCTCGGTGACGCCCAGCTCCGACACGAGCAGGGCCCGTACCTGCGGGTCGATCGACTCCTCCACCTCGAGCCGGACCGGCGGGCCGAACTTGCGCCGCAGCAGCTCCTTCTCGAGCGCGGCGAGCAGGTTCTCCGCGTCGTCCTCCTCGACCTCCAGGTCCTCGTTGCGGGTGACCCGGAAGGTGTGGTGCTGGGTCACCTCCATCCCCGGGAAGAGCTGGCCCAGGTGCGCGGCGATGACGTCCTCGAGCGGTACGAAGCGTCCCTCGGCGACCTGGACGAACCGCTGCAGCAGCGGCGGCACCTTCACCCGGGCGAAGTGCTCGCCGCCGGTGTCGGGGTTGCGGACGACGACGGCCAGGTTGAGCGACAGGCCGGAGATGTACGGGAACGGGTGCGAGGGGTCGACGGCGAGCGGGGTCAGTACAGGAAAGACCCGGTCCCGGAAGAACTTGGTCATCGTCTCGCGCTCGTCGGTGCTCAGCTCGTCCCAGCGGAGGATGTCGATGCCCTCCTTGACCAGGGCGGGCAACACGACCTTGCGCCAGGTCTCGGCCTGCCGGTCCATCAGCTCGCGGCTGCGGTTCAGGCTCCGGTCGAGCACCTCACGCGGCAGCAGCCCGCTGGCAGCCCGTACCGCGACGCCGGCCGCGATCCGCCGCTTCAGACCGGCGACCCGGACCATGTAGAACTCGTCCAGGTTGCTGGCGAAGATGGCCAGGAATTTGGCGCGCTCGAGCAACGGGACCCGGTCGCTCTCGGCCAGCTCGAGCACTCGCTGGTTGAAAGCCAGCCAGCTCAGCTCGCGGTCCGAGAACCGGTCCTCGGGGAGATCGCCGGCCTCCGTGATGTCGTACGGGGGCTCGACGTCGTACTCCCGATTGTGCGACGCCAACAAGTCTCCAGCCACGTCGACCAGCATCGCATCCGCGGGTGAACAGGAGGTGGCCTAGGCGGCGGGGCGGGTGTTGTTGCTAGCGTCACTCCTTGTGAACCGACGAGTGGACACGTTGCTGCGGACCGCCCTGGACGCGGTACAAGGCAGTGCCCTGAAGCCCGTGACCGCGCTCCCTTCCGCGGTCCGGAGGCGGCTGGCAGGCACGCCGATCCAGATCGACGGCAACGTTCTGGACTCTGACCTGCAGTTATTGCTCCGGCTGGAAGGATTCCTGCCGGGCGAGAAGAAGCAGTCCGTCGCCTCGGCCCGGGCGAACCTGCTGACGGCTTCCAAGCTCGTCGCCGGACCTCGGCGAGAGCTACTGCGAGTGACCGAACTCACCGTCCGCGGGGCAGACGGCCAGCTCGGGGCCCGCCTGTACGTTCCCCGCTCGGCGCCCTCATCCGGCGGCGGCCTCCTGGTGTACTTCCACGGCGGCGGCTGGGTAGTCGGCGATCTGGACAGCCACGACAACTACTGCCGCGTGCTCGCTGACGACGCGGGCATCCGGGTGCTCTCAGTCGACTACCGCCTGGCCCCCGAAGCCGAGGCACCAGTAGCGGCCGAGGACGCGATCGCCGCCTTCAGTTGGGCCATCGAGCACGCCGAAGACCTGGGCGCCGACCCCTCGTACGTAGGCGTTGGCGGCGACAGCGCCGGCGGCAACCTAGCCGCGGTAGTCGCCCAGCAATGCGTACGCCGAAACCTGCCCGCCCCGGCCCTCCAAGTTCTGATCTACCCCGCCGTAGACCTCGTCGGCCGCCGCCCCAGCCGCGACCTCTTCGCCGAAGGCTTCTTCCTCACCGAAGAAGACATCAACTGGTACCGAGACCACTACACCCCCGACCCGGCCCTCCGCTCCGACCCGATGGTCTCCCCACTCCTGGCAGAAGACCTCTCCGGCCTGGCCCCCGCCCACGTCGTCACCGCCGGCTTCGACCCCCTCCGCGACGAAGGCAACGAATACGCCACCCGCCTAACCGCCGCCGGCGTCCCCACCACCCACACCTGCGAACCCACCATGATCCACGGCTTCACCACAATCCTCGCCCTCCCCGGCGAAACCCAAGCCGCCCAAAACCGCCTAACCGCAGCCATCCGCGCTTCCCTCAACCCCGCTGGCTAGCCTGCCCCCGACCACAGGCGCACGACTCTCCCGACCCAAGCTGCACCAGCCGCAAACCATCCGTGGCGAAGCACCGACCAAGCGCCGTCCCAGCTCCGCGCCAAACGCGATCAACCGTCCGCCGCCCCACCTGAATGCCCGGTCGAGCCCCCTCACGCCGGTTCAAGCCAATCGGTCTCCGAGGAGATCTTTCGCCGAACCCGGGGAGACTTTTAGCCCCACAGCGGGACATTTCAGTCCCCAACCCCCACACACCAGCCGCACTAGACCGAATCCCGGAACGTCGAGATCCTGAAGCCCAGTCGGCGCTCACCGCCCGGGTTCCACCAACACCGGCACAGCCTCCCGCACCTGCAGCGCGGTAGCAGGCCCAGTGATCGGCACAAGCCCGTCCACGTATTGCCATCCGGTCCCAGCCACATTGAACCGAGCCGCGTAATGCGTGGTAAGGGTCAGCCCGACCCGCCCCTTCTTCATATACTTATGCGTAATGTCCTTGGCCGGATACGGCTGCCCTGGCGTCGAGGTGGTCACCGACGCCCCATCACCAAAGTTCCACGTATAACTCATCGGCGTAGCCTCAACCACCACCGGAAATCCCAGCAACTCCACAGTCACCGTGGACACCTTGCTCTGATCGGTATAAACAATCGTGTCTAGGTTGACCAGTGTGCGCCCGGCCGGCTGCACCTTCACCCTCAACCTGGGGAACAAGACGTCCTTGGACTCGGCCAGAACCTGTTCCCATTGGACGTCTTCCGGCCGGGGCATCCGGATCACCACGGCGGTGCTCGGCGTCACCTCGGGCTGATTCGGCTCATCTGGCTCATTCGGTTCGTCCAGTGCAGGCAGACACCTGATCAATCCGGGGGAGTTACCTCGGCGGTGCCCACAGATACCGATGTCGAGGCGGAGATCGTCGTGTTCGACAGGGCCGACCGGGTTGCGCTTGTCTCTCGCCCTTCCTGCGGTGCCCGTATGTTGCTTGGTTTTGCGTGTCCCCTTCTGAGCCGGGGATTTGCGCTCGAAGCGATTGCGGTCGTTGGCCCTGGCATCGACCTGAATGCCGTCCTTCGTGCCCTTTCCTGTGGTGACCGGCGGGGTTGCCGTCGTCTGGGACATCGGTCGGGCGACATTGCGCTCACCCTCGTCCGGAGCGGCATAGGCCGGGCCTGGTGTGCCTGTGTGAAGAAGTCCGGCACAGAGCAATGCCACCAGACTGAAACCGCCGCTCAATCGCCTCATTGCTCGACGAGTTTCATCTCATACATCACCCAGTTGCCGCCTTGCGGTGACAGGGCGAGCTCGCGTTTGTAGGTCGTCGGCTTGCTGGTGATCGGAGTAGCCGACTTGGTCTGCTTGCTGACATACGCGCCCACGGTGACGACCGCGGAACCGCCGAGCCGACCACTTGAGCCCCGAAGCAGCTCAGAGACCTCTTTTGTGTGCTCGTGGTAGTCCCCGGTCAAGAGTCCATTTTGTGCGTTCGACGTCTTTACGAAGTCGGAATACAGCCGGCACCGCTCACAACCGGAGTCGCTATTAGTGAGCAGGTCACGAGCATCGCCAGTGTCAGATGCGTAATTCAAGAGGTCGCTGTAGTAGTAAACGAAGGCTTCAGCGGCCGCTAGGCTCAGCCCCAGAGCTGCCTTGGGACGCTCGGGCGGAGTTGCAGGCACGTCTGTTGGCGGCTTGCTCGCACTGCCAGTCGCCGTTGAGGCCGAACCCGAGGGCGGTGGTGCCGTGTTCGGCCGACCGGCTTCCGGGCTTTTGTTGTTGCAGCCGGCCAGGAGCGCGGTGCAGAGGCAGGCCAGGGTTAGGGCGGTAGCTTGCCTGTTGCGGGTAGTCACGCTTGTCACCTCTCCGTAGTCGGTCTTGATCGTAACCGGCGGTGGGAGCGGGGTGGGGTGTCAGTTCGTGCAGGCTGTGGATAAGTGGTTTGGGCCAGGAGCCGCCCGGCTGGGGGGTAAGAGGCTCAGACGGCTCCTGGTTGTAGGTGTGACGGCGGCGCCGGCGAACTATGACGCGGAGTTATCGGATGAATTCGGTGTGACACCGTTCACAGGGGCGAACTGGACGTCCAGCGCCGCAGTAGCGAAGCCGAGGTTCGTGTACAGGCGGTGGGCCGCCGTGTTGGTGCCGTCCACATAGAGCACCACCGATGAGAGCCCTCGATCCTCCTGCAAGTGCCGGACCCCCTCGAGGGTGAGGGCCTTGCCGAGGCCGGAGCCCTGGTGGTCGGGGGAGACGCCGACGACATAGACCTCGCCGAAAGGCTCACCGCCTTCGTCGTCGTGCACCTTGGTCCAGTGGAAGCCGGCGACCGAGTCGTCCGCCGTGACCGCGAGGAAGAACCCCGCCGGATCGAACCACGGCTGCTGCAGTCGGTCCGCCAAGTCCGCCTGCGTCCAGCTGCCCTGCTCCGGGTGGTGGGCGAAGGCAGCAGCGTTCACTGCCAGCCAAGCGCTGTCGTCCTGCCCCGGTACGAAGGTGCGCACCGAAATCCCCTCCGGCCAGACAGCCGCAGGCACCGGCGCGCTCGCCCGGCGCAGGAAGTACAGCTCGCGCGCCACACTCAGCCCCAGCCGACCAGCGAGCTCATCCGAGCCAGGCAGACGCCCATGCGCCCACACACGCAGCTCCGAGCCCCCATGATCGAGCAGCATCCGCAGCAGCGCAGTACCGAAGCCTTTTCGCCTGTACTCCGGGCCAACCACCAGCTCGGCAGATCCGTCAGGACCCAGCGCGCCGTACCCGGCAAGCTCGGCCGAGCCTGGTTCCCCGGCGTACGCGAGGACGTGGGCGTCGCCGGGGTGCTCGCCCTCCAGGTGCAGCAAGGTGTGCTCGGAGAGCGGGCGAACGCCGTCGCTCTCAGCAGCTGAGCGGGCGAGCTCGGTGATGGCGGCGGCGGTAGCCGAGGGCAACGGTGAGGGAATGGTTTCGAGGGTCACCTCGATACCGTAAAAGGTCCTGCTGAGTTCATCGTCGAGACCTTGGTCAGCCACGCCGTAGCAGGGTAATTTTCGGGAACCGCACACCAGCGGTGATCGAAACGACGACAGAGAAGACGAAGACATGGCCTTCACAGGACGAGACAAGATGTGGCTGAGGGGACCCCGGGCCGTCGCCTTGGTGGCCGCCGGTGCCGCTGTAGTGCTCGGCTTGGCCACGGGGGGAACCGTGACCCAGGCTGCGCCGGCGAAGCCGGCGCCGACGCACACGCAGATCCAGCTGCTCGCGCTGAACGACTTCCACGGAAACCTGGCGCCCAACCGGGCGACCAGTTCCGGGGGCAACATCAACGGCACTCCGGCCGGCGGCGCGGAGTTCCTGGCGACCAAGCTGGAGCAATTGCGCGCAGCTGCCAAGGCACAGGGGCAGGACACCGCGACGGTGGCCGCCGGTGACCTGATCGGCGGCTCGCCGCTGCTGTCCGCGGCGTTCCACGACGAGCCCACCATCGAGGCTCTGAACGAGATGGGCCTGGATGCCACCTCGGTCGGCAACCACGAGTTCGACGAGGGCTACAAGGAACTCCTGCGGATGCAGAAGGGTGGCTGCCTGAACGACGGTGACGGGCAGAACAACCAGAACTCGTGCCCGGACCCGGAGGCCGAGTTCAAGGGTGCGGACTTCGACTATCTCTCGGCGAACGTGTTCTATGAGAACACCGACAAGACCCTGCTGGCGCCGTACACGGTGAAGAAGTTCCGCGGTGGCCAGAAGGTCGCCTTCATCGGCATGACGCTGGAGAACACGCCGAACATCGTCACCAAGTCCGGCGTCGAGGGACTGTCCTTCAAGGACGAGGTGGAGACCGCCAACGCGCTGGTGCCGAAGCTGAAGAAGGACGGCATCGAGGCGATCGTCGTGTTGCTGCACGAGGGCGGGCTGCCGTCCGACCCGAAAGCGTACAACGGTTGCCCGGGGATCTCCGGTCCGATCACCGACATCGCCAAGACGCTCGACCCGGCGATCGACGCGATCATCTCCGGTCACACGCACCAGGCGTACAACTGCTCGATCAACGACCCGGCGGGCAAACCGCGCCTGGTGACCAGCGCCTCGTCCTTGGGCAAGATCGTCACCGAGGTCCGGCTGAGCATCAACCTGGCGACCAAGGACGTGGACCGGCTGAACACGCTGGCGAACAACCACATCGTCACCCAGGATGTGCCGAAGGACCGTGACCTGACCAAGCTGATCACCAAGTACCAGACGTTGGTCGCGCCGATCGAGTCCAAGGTGATCGGCCACATCACCACCTCGTCGATCGTGAAGACGTCGGACGACTCGGGAGAGTCTCCGCTGGGCAATCTGATCGCCGACGCCCAGCTGGCTGACACCTCGCCCGTCACCAACGGCAAGACGCCGGTGGTCGCGTTCATGAACTCGGGCGGCATCCGGGAGGACCTTGCCTCCAATGCGGGTGCGGTGACGTTCGGTCAGGCGTTCACGGTGCAGCCGTTCAACAACTTCCTGGTCTCGATGGACATGACCGGGACGCAGATCAAGGCCCTGCTGGAGCAGCAGTTCTCAGGCGTCAACCAGGCCTCGAACAAGGTGCTCCAGGTCGCGGGCATCACCTACACCTACAACCCGGCTGCCACGCCGGGCGCGAAGGTGGTGGCCGGCTCGATCAAGGTCGCGGGTCAGCCGCTGGTCGACGGTACGACGTACCGGATCGTCACGAACAACTTCCTGTCCGACGGCGGTGACGGCTTCCCGGCCTTCACCACGGCGACCGACAAGTTCTTCGGCGGCCTGGACATCGACGCCTTCGCCAACTACCTGGCCGCGCACGACCCGTACACCCCGGGCCCGACGAACCGAATCAGCATCGGCTCCTAACCCGCCCAGCGCCACCCGCCCGGGCCGCCTCACCACGAGGCGCCCGGGCGTTCGCGTACCTACCCTCGCAACAGCTCCTCAACCGGCCCGCTACTCAGTCCACGAACACCGCCGCGAGCTGGCTGCGCTGCTATTGCTGGCTCATCGCCTCGTGCCAGGCGGCGAGCATTGGTGGACAACTCCACCCGCCGGTACGGCGAACGCCGCCCTGCTAGCTGTAATGACCCTGATCAGCAACCGGCTCCTCTGGATCGGCTTGCCACCCGAATCCCCGGTGCTCGACTCTGCCGCCAGATCCCACCCGCCGTCATCCAACGCCCACTCGGCATCGGCTCACATGCCGCCCAACGCTGGTCGTCCGACGAACGCATCCGCACCTTCGACGCGCCGTTGTGGATCATGTTTCTCGGTACACCGCCTGCGTTCAAGGCCTGGCCGCGGACCGCCACCACTAGGTAACCCGGCACTGGCGCTGCGACACGCCGAGGGGAAGCGCTTGCTGGGGAGGTTGGGTAGTGGTGGCGGTCCGGCCTTATCCAGTCAGGTGCGGACGGCGGTTGCGCTCTTGAGCTGTAGTGCCTCGGTGGCGTTCGCCAGGGTGGTTTTGCGGAGGCTGTCCTTGATTGTGGGGAACCTGCGGGGGCGCGGAGTCGAGTTCGGGGCGATCGGAAATCGGCTTGCGCCGGTCCGATCGGACGCCATACGGTCGGCCCCTGATGAACGAGACGCCCGAGCTCTTGCCACGGCCAGACCGGAAGACGGTCGACGTCGCGGTGGCGGGCAGGTTGATCGCCGCGCAGTTCCCGCAATGGTCCGACCTTGAGGTCCGGCCGGTCGACGCGCAGGGTTGGGACAACTGCACCTTTCGTCTCGGTGAAGACATGCTGGTTCGGCTGCCGACCGCCGAGGAGTACGCGCTCGCGGTGGAGAAGGAGCACAGCTGGCTGCCGGTTCTCGCACCCGCTTTGCCGCTGGAGATCCCGGTTCCGCTGGGCAGAGGCGTACCCGATGAGGACTTTCCGCACGAGTGGTCGATCTATCGGTGGCTCGGTGGTGAGCCCGCGGACCGTGCCGTCGTCGAGGACCTGACGACGTTCGGCGTCGACGTTGCGGAGTTCCTCGTGTCATTGCAGCGGATCGACCCGACAGGCGGGCCGGTCCCGGGGCTGCACAACTGGTTCCGAGGCGGACCACTGGCGACCTATGACGGGTGGGCCCGGGCCTCCCTGAGGACCTTGGACGGCCTGATCCCGACCGAGACTGCCGAAGAGATCTGGGAACGGGCGTTGCGAACCCCGTGGGACGGCCGGCCGGTCTGGTTCCACGGTGACATCGCCTCGGGAAACCTTCTGCTGAAGGACGGTGCGCTCGCGGCCGTCATCGACTTCGGCACCTGCGGAGCCGGGGACCCAGCCTGCGATCTGGCGATCGCCTGGACGATGCTGACCGGCAAGAGCCGGGCGGCGTTCCGCGATCGGCTGGAGGTGGACGAGGCGACTTGGCGGCGTGGACAAGGCTGGGCGCTCTGGAAGGCCCTGGTCGTCTGCGCCGGTGCGGTCGGCGATGGCGAGGGCCTGCCAGCGGACGCGTCGTTCGTACTAGAGGAGATCCTCGCCGCCCACGAGCGACCGGACTAATCGGCCGACGCGCCGGTACGCCGTACTCGCGGGTCAACAGGTCGCGGAAGATGTGCGACTCCGGGCGGAGCCGCGAGCCGAACAAGCTCAAGAGCGCTGTTCTCCCACCCGGTACCGGTTCGCCAGACCCGGTGGTGGTCCACACCCCCAGATGGTCCGCTCCGATCGAGCTCCGCCGATCCGATCCGATCCGATCCGATCCGATCCGCTCCGATCCCGTCCGACCCGGCTCGGCTTCGCGGAGGGGCGTGAGCGGTCGGCGTACTGGCTAGAGCAGGAAACTCAGGATGATCAAGGCGACTGCGATGACGGTCGACAGGGCTGCTTTGGTGGAGCCGTGGCCGCGGCGGAGGGCGATGCCGAAGACGACGAGGGTCAGCGGCAGGAGCATGGCCAGCAGGGTGACGCCGGCGGCGTGGACGCCGACGTGGGAACGGGCAGTCAGGACCAGGCCGAAGATCAGGGCAAAGGTCAGGCCGAGCCAGGTTGTGGGCTGGATCGGTCCGTCAGTCCGGTCGCCGCGATGTGAAGCGTGAGCACCTCGGCGATGCGAAGTCGGAGCAACGTGCGCCATCGGTCACCTTCCGTGAAAGACCGAATGCGCACGGTAGCAGCAAGGATACGCTCTGCCCAAGCCGGTCCCGGCGTCTTGGTCCAGTCCGGAATCCGCTCCAGGCTGAGATCAGACGGTAAGGGTCGGGCTGAGCTCGGACAGGCGTCGGGCTGAGATCAGACGGGTGGGATCGGGCTGAGATCAGACGGTGGCGTCGGCCGTTTCGCGCTGGGTCGAGGGCGGGATCACGAAGCGGTAGCCGACGTTGCGGACGGTACCGATCAGCGATTCGTGCTCAGGGCCGAGCTTGGCGCGCAGGCGGCGTACGTGGACGTCGACCGTGCGGGTGCCGCCGAAGTAGTCGTAGCCCCAGACCTCCTGCAGCAGCTGCTCTCGCGTGAACACCCGGCCGGGGTGCTGCGCGAGGAACTTGAACAGCTCGAATTCCTTGTACGTGAGGTCGAGCGCGCGTCCGTTGAGCTTCGCTGTGTAAGACGCCTCGTCGATCACCACGTCACCGCTGCGGATCAGTGAGGTGTCGGGGTCCTCGTTGCGAGCGGCGGCCAGGCGGCCGATCACCAGCCGGAGGCGAGCCTCGATCTCGGCCGGGCCGGCCGTGTCGAGCAGTACGTCGTCGGCGCCCCAGTCGGCGTTCACCGCGGTCAGGCCGCCCTCGGTGACGACCAGGATCAGCGGTACGTCGATCCCGGTGGTGCGGATCAGGCGGGAAGCCCCGCGGACCGTGACCAGGTCGCGGCGGGCATCGAGGAGGACCGCGTCGGCGTCGGGTGCGTCCACAAGGGCGGCGACCTCGGCGGGCAGGATCCGGATCTGGTGCGGCAGCAGGGCGAGCGACGGCAGGACTTCGGTGGAAGCCTGCAGCGCGTTCGTCAGCAGAAGCAACGTACTCACGCTGTCTCCTTGTGCTGGTTGGCGGATCCCTGGTGAGCGACCCGGTCCTTATGCACGTCAGGCCCCAGCGGCGTCATTGCCGGGGGCCCGAGTCACACTGGAAGCAACAGCAAGCTGACATAATAGCGGAAGACTTAACCGATTAGTGAGGCCGGACCCACATGCCGGAAGTGACCATCAGGTACTTCGCTGCCGCCCGTGCCGCGGCGGGCGAGTCCACGGCGACTGCTCAGGCGGGTTCGGTGAAGGAGCTCGTGGGTGTGGTTTCGGTTGATCGGCCGGAGCTCGCCCGGGTGCTCGGGATCTGCACATTCCTGCTCGACGGCGAGCGTGTAGACCTCGACGCCGACCTCTCCGAAGGCGCCCTTGTCGACGCCCTCCCACCCTTCGCAGGCGGCTGACCCAAACCTGCAGGCGGCTGGCCTGGGTGGTGGGTGGCTGTGGGGCGGCGGCGGGGTGTGCGGTGCCCGGGGTGCGTGGTGCGGCGGTGCTGGGTGGGTGCGTGATGCGGTGGTGGGTGCCTGGTGCCGCGCCTGCTGTCCTTCCTAACTGAGTGTATCCGGGTGGGTGGGGTTGGGCGGTTGGTTTTCCACAGGGGTGATCGGGGGGTGGGGGACCTGTGGGGAGGTAGATTGCCGGTTTGTGGCGATGGAATCGGGGACGTTGCTCACTACGGTGGGGCGCGCGGGGGCTTTGTTCGGGAAGGCTTGGCCGCGGTTGCTTGCGGTGTTCTTGATTGCGCAGTTGGCGCATCGAGGGCTGCAGTGGGTGGCTGTGCAGGCGGGGGCGAAGGCGGAAGCGGCCGGGATCGCCCTTCTGGCGTTGCTGGTTGTCATTTCGCTGGCGATGTACGTGGCCATGTTCCTGGTACTGCGAGGCGAACTGCCCTTCCATCGGCGGGCTGTGGCCGAGGGGATGCTGGCGCCTGACGGCGTGGAGCCCGGCAAAGAGCACCGGCCGATCGACGCGCTTGCGGCGGCTCTGTTGCCGTTCCTGGCGTTCTACGCCGCGTACAAGTTCTTGCAGGAAGAAGCGCTCGACTACGAGTACCAACTGGCCGTCCACAAGGTCAACGACACCGTCGCGACCGTGCTCAACGGCGGCGAGGTGGCGGCGCCTTCGACGGGACTCCAGGCGCTCTCGACCTGGCTGTTCATCGGTCTGGGCGTCACGGCGTACCTGCTGCGGTTCTTCTTCAAGCGGAAGGGGAAGAACTCAGGCGGTCCGGTACGCCGGTTGTTCGTCACCTACCTCGAGGCGCTGTGGATCTTCGTCGTCATCTACCAGGCGTCCTCGTTCATCCCGTCGCCGAAGAGTTGGCTGAAGGAACGGCAGATCTCCGCCTGGGTGCACGACGGGTACGGCTGGGTGCTCGACCACATGCTCGGCGTCGAGAAGGTGCGCGAGATCTGGGACACCGTCACCGGATTCGTTGCCGCGGGCATCGGTGACCTGTGGAGCGCGGCGGTGCTGCCGCTGATGTGGATCACGATGACCGCGGTGATCTACGGCCGGGCCGTGCACAAGGCGGAGCAGCTCGAGCGGCGCTGGCGGTTCGACCGGATCACCAACCGCTGGCAGCAGACGCCGCGGATCGTCCGGGTGGCCGGCAACTCGATGGTGTCGGACTGGAAGGACCGCTGGACGCCGGTGGCCGACGCGTTCCGGCTGGTGGTCCGGTCCGGGCTGCGGCCGATGCTGGGCTACTTCCTCGCCTGGGCGGTGGTGACCTTCCTGGCCAGCGAGGTCTGGATCTTCCTGAAGGACTACGTGTTCGGCCCGCACTCGCTGCGGTTCTGGATGGTGATCGACGAGCCGCTGAACCTGGTCACGGACGGCCTGAAGATCATGCTCCAGGTCAGCCTGCTGGCGGCGGCGTACGACCGGATGATCGGCGGGCTGGCCGGCTACCTGCGGCCCAGGACCAGGACGCACGCGGCGCACTCGGCGGGACCGCAGGAGGACAAGGGCGTCGCCGACCTGAGCGCGGCTACCTCGGGAATGCCAGATACTCAGGAAGTCTCGTAGCCCAGGTGATCGTCGGTTCGACCGACGACGCCACCGAGGTCGGCACGATGAAGACCGCGACGATCTCGAACGGCTTCCCGGCCACCGGCTTCAGGTAGTACTGCGCGATCTTCGGATCCCGGTAGCTGGCCGGCTTGTCGTCGTAGCCACCGGTGCAGCCCGTCGGCCGGTCCTGGAACTCGTCTTCGAGGTTCGCATCGTCCCAGATTCGCCCGTCCGGCGCCCGCAGGTGGATCTGGCAGCCGCTCACCTTCTCGAGCTTCGCCACGTCGTCCACCTGGATCCGGAAGTACACCCGCACCCGGCTCGTACCCTCCGGCAGCGGCTTCGGCACGTCGGTGGAGCGCTTGGGCTGCGGGTCCACCTCGACGCTCGCCGCGTACCAGGTGGCCTCCGCGTACGCCGTACCGCCTGCCGCGACCTTGACCGCGTCGCGCGGCTCGGCGTCGTACCAGGACTTGTAGTCGGAGTGTGTCGTCCACCAGCCGGCCAACGGCAAGGCGACGACCAGCGACAGCAACGCCGGAGTGTTCTTGCGGAACCAGCCCGGCCGGGCCCGTCGGGCGCTGCTCATGACTCGTCCGCGGCGGTCAGGATCGCCACGTCCTTCCGCAGCCCGTCCAGCTGGTCCTTCTCCACCCCGAGCGGGATCGTTGCCTGCGGCTCCAAATCGTTGAAGATCGACTTCTCCATCACCTGCAGCACCGCCCCCGGCAGTTGATCGGCGGGCATCTCCACCACGAACGAGCCGTGGGCGGGGATGTCCGGTGCGAATTCGAACCCGGTCAGGTCCGTCTCGTTGAGCCCGGCCCGGTTGGCGCCGAGGTAGAGGGTCCCGTCGGCGGCCTTGATCGACACCTTGTTCAGGTGGATCGGCTCCCGGGTCGCCTTCACGATCGCGTCGACGACGACGAAGTCGGACAGTGAGTCGCGATCCGGCGCCGATCGCGGGACCCGCAGCTTCTTGCTGACCTGGACGCCGCGCACGGTCAGCTCGAACCGGGGCGTCTTGACCGCCTTGCCGACGATGCCCTTCACCGCGACCGGCTGCTGGATGTCCTGCTGCGTCGGCGTCAGCCGGTACAGGCCGATGATCGCGACCAGTACGACGATCACCAAGACGACGTTCAGCACCTTGCGCTGCCTGCTGTCGCGCTGCGCGGCCTCCTCCAAGGACGGCAGAGGCGCGCTCACTTGGTGTTGTCCTTCACCTTGACGCTGCTCTCGGCCGCGATCTTGTCCGGCATCCACTTCTCGTGGCTGTCGAGCAGCGACTCCTGCACGTGCTCGTAGTGCTGCACGGTGAGCTTCACCTCGGTCGGCAGCTCGGTCGCCTTGGGCAGCTTCCAGATGTAGGCGACATCCTCGCCGTACTCCGGTGTCAGCACCGGGCCTTGCGTCTGGTCGCGAAGGTTGGTGGTGCCGATCGGCCGGTCGGTGTCCTTGATCCCTGGTACGCCGATCAGCTGGATCAGGTCGCTGGGCGGAGTCACGCCGGTGTCGTCGGTCACCTTCAGCTTGGTCACCACGGCGATCAGCGCGCCGCCCTCGTCCGGCCGGAACAGCGGCTTCAGGTCCTTGACCGTGACCACCCGCTGGATCGTCACCTCGAACTGGCCAGCGTCTATCGCCGTACCGGCCGCGACCTGCGGTGTCTCGTCGCCAGCCTTTCGCAGGCCGCCGAACACCGCCGAGATCGCCAGCAGTACCGCCGCCGCGCTGAAGCCCCAGGTCTTCAAAGACCGGCCGCGCACCTTCATGTCCTGCAGCGCCGGCAATTCCTCCCGGTCACCGCTCCCCGTTGGTTCCTGCACGGCTGAAGCCTAACTACCCAAAGGGCCGCCGCACGCCAGCAAGGTGGTCAGTCGGTCGGCCGGCCCCGAAGGCGCTTGGTGTCGCCGCGGCGCTTCTTGTCATCCAGCCGCCGCCGTACGGCGTTCTTGCTCGGCCGGGTCGGCCGCCGCTTCCGGGGCGGTGCCGCAATGGCCTCCCGGATCAAACCGGCCAGCCGGGTCCGTGCAGCCTCCCGGTTCCGCCACTGCGACCGCTGTTCCGACGCAGTCACAGTCAGTACTCCGTCCACCAGCCGCGACTCGAGTCGCTCCAGCGCACGCGCCTTCAGTACTTCGCTCAGTGCCGCCGTACTCGCCACGTCGAAGCTGAGCTCCACCCGGCTGTCAGTGGTGTTCACCGACTGGCCACCCGGGCCGCTCGACCTGGAGAACCGCCAAGACAGCTCGCTCTCGGGAATGACCACGCCATGGCGCACGACCAACCCGATCTCCATGAAGCTATTCAATCCGATCACCGAGCGGCGGTGGTGATCCGGCCAGTGTCGCGGCCAGCAGGGACTGGGCCGACCACTTCATCACCCGGACCGCCTCTCCGTGTGGCAGCTTCGCCACATCGAGCAGCCAGCTGAGGGCCTCGATCCCGACAGCACTCCGGATCGCGATCGCGAGTCGGTGGACGGACTCCGCGGGCAGTTCGTCGTGCAGGGGCGCCAGTGCCTCTTCGATCCAGCCGATCGCCCTGCCCTGGCGCAACGGGAGAGCCGCGCGCTCGGTGGGGTCGGCTTCGAGGGCGAGGCGGAGCATCGTGCGTTGCTGGTCCTCGGTCTCGACGACCACGGTGATGAACGCGTCGATCACGGCCGCCAGACGTTCGCTCACATCGGTGGGTGGATCCGCCGGCAGCAATGACACGGCCGCCGTCTCGGGATGGGCTGCCGAGAGCAGGGCGCGCTGGTTCGGGAAGTACCGGTAGGCGGTCGGGCGGGACACCTCGGCCGCTGCCGCCGCCTGCTCGATGGTCGGCGTCACTCCGGCGGCGACCATCGAGCGAGCCGCGGCCACCAGGGCGTCCCTGGTGCGCTGCTTCTGCCGGCTGCGGCCGCCGGATTCGTAGGGTATTGACACAGCGCAGATGATACCCCAGTCTCGTAGTGAGACTTGTGTCTCATAAGAGCGAGAGAGGTGGGGACAATGAGTGGACGTGAGCCGATCGTCAGGACGGCGGATGATGGCGACCTGCGGTGGTTCGCCGGCGGTGGAGTGCATCGATGGCTGGCAACGGCCGAGGAGACCGATGCGGGGTACCTGATGTTCGAGAACCGGTTGGAGCGCGGCAAGGTGACGCCGCTCCATCTGCACCCCGAGGTGGACGAAACGTTCTACATGCTGGAGGGCGAGGTCCTGCTCCACCTGGACGGCGTCGAACATCGCGTCGGTCCGGGCGGGATGGCGATGGTGCCGCGAGGGCTACCGCACGCGTTCATGGTGACGTCCGAGACGGCGAAGGCGCTCTGCCTGGTCACGCCGGGTGTCGGACAGGAGTTCTTCCTCGGCGCCAGTGAGCCGTACGTCGAAGGGGCCGATCACAAGGTCGACTTCCGCAAGATCGAGCAGTTGGCCCGCGAGACCGGCACCACCGTGATCCTCGGCCCGCCTCCGTTCGCGAAACTACCTGTCGGCTGAGGCCCGGGCGCTGGCCTCGGGTGGGGGAAAGGCCAGCGCCCAAAGGGCCAAAGCTCAAAAGGCTCAGGCGGCAGGATCCACAGCCCGACCGAGCGCCCGGTAATCCCAGGACGCTTCCCGCCAGGCCACCGGGTCGAGTGCATGTCGCCCGTCCACGATTGCCCGCACGGATACGACCCCACCGAGCCACTCGGGATCAATGTCCTTGAACTGGTCCCATTCGGTCAGCAGCGCCACGACCTGCGCACCCGCAGCCGCCTCGGCCACGCTAGAGGCGTAGCGAAGCTCCGGGTACGCCTTCCGTGCGTTGTCCATCGCCTGTGGGTCGTACACCCGCACGATCGCGCCTTCAGCCTCCAACAACCGGGCCACATCAAGCGCCGGCGCGTCCCGGATGTCGTCCGAGTCCGGTTTGAACGCCGCCCCCAGCGCGCAAACCGTCACCCCGGCCAGCGATCCGCCGGCCTGCGCGCGGATCAGGTCGACCGTCCGCTGCCGCCGCCGCTGGTTGATCGCGTCGACCTCGCGCAGGAACGAGACGGCTTGCCCGACACCGAGCTCGTCGGCGCGGTGGATGAAAGCGCGAATGTCCTTCGGCAGACACCCGCCGCCGAAGCCGAGCCCCGGCCGCAGGAACCGCCCACCGATCCGCGGGTCGTAGGACAGCGCCGCCGCCAGCTGCTGGACGTCGGCCCCGGTGGTCTCGCAAACCTCGGCCATCGCGTTGATGAACGAGATCTTCGTGGCCAGGAAGGAGTTCGCGGACACCTTGACCAGCTCGGCTGTCGGCAGATCAGTCACCACGACCGGTACGCCGGCCTCGAGCAGCGGAGCGAAAGCCGCCTCCAACTGGCTCAGCGCCCACTCGGACGCGACCCCGAAGACGAGCCGGTCCGGCCGCATCGTGTCCTCGACGGCGAACCCCTCGCGCAGGAACTCCGGGTTCCAGGCCAGCTCAGCCTGATCGCCGCAAGGTGCCGACGACTGGAGCAGCCGGGTCAGCCGGTCCGCGCTCCCGACCGGGACGGTGGACTTGCCGACCACCAGGCATCGCCGGGTCAGGTGCTTGGCGAGGTTGGTGACCACCTGGTCGACGTACGTCATGTCGGCCGCGGGTGAGTCCTTGGCCTGCGGCGTACCGACGCAGACGAAGTGCACGTCGCCGAAGGCGGCGGCCTCGGCGATGTCAGTGCTGAATCGGAGTCGGCCCGAGTCGAGCGCCTTGGTGAGCATCTCGGGCAGACCCGGCTCGTAGAACGGTACGCGGCCGTCTGCGAGCGCCGCGACCTTGGCTTCGTCGGTGTCGATCCCCAGTACCTCGAAGCCGAGAACGGCCATGCAGATCGCATGGGTGGCACCGAGATAGCCGGTGCCGAGAACGGTGATGCGTGGCTTCGCAGCCATCAGAACCCCCCATAGGTTCGCGAAACGAAACTGTCAGCGGCAGGGAATGTTGCTCAGGCCCTCGCCGGCCCCGGTGAATTTGTTGTCACAGGCAACTACGTTGGCGACGGACGGGCGCAGCGCGAAGGCCAGCCCGGGTCCGTCGACGGTCGCGACGTTGCCGGTGAACAGATTGTGGTCGCCCCAGTTCTTCAGGATCTGGTGGGTCTGGAAGCCGTCCTTGCTCGACTTCACTCCGCTGTTGCCCTTGATCAGCCAGTTGTTGCCCTTGACATCCACCCAGGAGTCGGCGCCGGTCAGCGCCGATCCGTCGAAGGTGTTCCCCTCCAGTAACCCTCCGGTGGTGCCTTCCTTGATGTCGATCGCCTCCGAGGTGGTCTGCGACATCTTGTTGCCCTTAACAACATTTCGGTCACTGCGGTCCGGCTGGCAGTCGTTCACCGTGCACCAGTTGCTGACCGCGGAGCCGATGTAGACGCCTTCGCCGAACTTGTCCCGCCGCAACCCCGTCTTGTAGATGGTGTTGTTCAGTACGACGTTGTCGGTGCTGTTCGCGCGCAGGTGGATCGCCTCGTCGCCGATGTCGTGCACGGTCAGACCCTGCACGACCGACCCGGCGGTGCTGTCGGCCATCACGCCCTTCTGGCCGTTCGTGACGGTGAACCCCACCAGCCGCCAGTACTTCGCCTTGTTCAGATGCAGGACGTACCCGCCCTTGATGTTGTCGCCGTCCAGTACTGCGCCCGCGCCGCCGCACAGCCAGATCGGCTGCTCCGCGGTGCCCGACGCCGCGGTGACGAACTTCCCGGTGTACTTGCCGTCCCCGAGAGCGATGCTGGCTCCCGGGGTGGCCTTGGCCAGTGCGTCTTCCAAGCCCTTGGTGTCCGTCACGGTGACAGTCGCCTCGGGGCAGGTGACGGCCGCCGAGTTCGGCAGCGGGCCTTGCCCGGCGGCGGGCGCGTTGGCGAGCAGTGGTGCTTCGGCGGGCTTGCGCTTGTCCTTGCCCTCTTCCTCATCCGACCCGTCCGGCGATTGCGTCTCGGTCGGGTCCGTCGTACTGGGTGTCCCGGCGGGATCGTCGGTGATCGTCGGGATGCTGGGTGCCGGCGGCACGGACGGGATCGACGGACCGGCGGTGGGCAGTGGTTCGGGGTCATCCGGCCAGGCGGCGGCCACGATGCCACCGCCGACCAGCAGTACCGCCGCGGCCGCGCTTGCGGCGATGATCAGTTCGCGCCGGGTCAGTGAGGGCAGCCAGGTCGGCCGGATCATCTGGCTCCCAAGTGGTCGTTGGACACCGGGACCGCCGAGGCGGATACGGTCCGCCCGTCGGAGACCGGCGCCTTGTCAGCGTACGGATGGACGATGCGGCGGACCCGGCGGGAGCCGCGGGCCGCGGTGAAGATCAGCAGAGCGGCCAGACACAGCCACATCGCCGTCAGCGGCTGCAGGAACCGCTTCAGCGTAACGACGAACGGCGTCGTGTCGTGCCAGTGGTCCTCGTCGTTCTTCCAGCGGTGCATGTTGACGTCCGAAGCGCGCTTGGTGTCGATCGCGCTCGGGCCGCGGCCGCTGATGGTGTTCTCGGTGACCTTGGTCGCGTTCACCGCGCCGACCAGCGAGATCGCGTGCGCGTCGGCGTCCGACAACGTGTTGCGCTGGATCGTGGCGGCCGAGTCGCGGACGTACACGCTGGTGTTGCCGCCGCTGACGATGTTGCCGGTCACCACGGACTTGTTGACGCCGTCGCGGATCGCGATGCCCTGCCGGATCGGTTCGGTGACCCGGTTGCCGACCACCGACACGTCCTGGGCGCCACCGCGGACCACGACGCCCATGTCGTTGCCCTGCAGGTCGTTCGCGTTGACACCGATGTTGGTGCCGCCGATCACCTCGACGCCGTACCGGGCGTTGTCGACCAGTTTGCTGTTGGACACGGTGTTGTTGCCGTAGCTGCCCAGGCTGGACCCAGTCGCGCTCGGGCCGTCGGCCAGCGGCAGGCCGGACATGGTCAGCCCGTTGCGGTGGTTGCGGTTGGCCTCGACCTCGGACAGCACGATGCCGGTCGTCGCCCGGGAGAGCACGAACCCGTCGCCGGCGTTGCCGTCCGCACTAGTGGAGTCGACTACCGCGTTGGTGACGTAGCGGTGCATCACCAGGCCGTCGACCAGGCTGTCGTCGAACTTGCTGTCCCGGATGTCGAGTCCGTTGGCGCTGGCCGCGAACAGGCCGAACGCGTTCCGCTTGACCACCGTGTTCTGGATCAGCGCGGACACATAGCTGTACTCCGGGTCCGCGATGTCCACCTCGGGCAGCGGCAACTTGCCGGCCGGGAGCACTTGGCTGAGGCTGTTCTTGCCCGCGTTGAGGTCGACTCCTCCGCTCTCCGGCTTCTTCGCGCCCTTCGCCGCCTCACGTTCCTTGGTGGCCCGCTTGCCGACCCGCATCGTCTCGCCGAGCTTGTCCAGCGAGCCGCTGTTCGGGCGGTCCGTACCGGTCAGCGAGAGACCGCCGGTCCGGCCGCTCCAGAAGCCGAGGTCGGACAGTTCGGCGTACCGGAAGCGGACCTGGCCGCCGAGCGAGCGGATGTACGAGCGGCCGTCGTTGGTCAGGGTGTCCGCGCCGTCGGTGTCGCGGTTCCAGCTGGAGATCTTGACCGGCCGGCCGTTGGCGCCCTGGACGTTCAGCACGCCGCCATAGTTGACGATCGAGACGAAGCCGTTCTGGTCACTGGCCAGGCGCAGGGTGAGGCCGCCCGACGACGCCAGGTTCAGCGTCGCGCCGTTCTGGATCACGATGTGCTCGGACAGCAGGTAGCCGCCGTCCGGCTGCCGGATGAAGGTCTGCGGCGCCAGCCCGAGCAGGTCCTTGATCGTGTAGACCTCCCGCCGCGGTGTCAGCACCAGCGTGTACGCCGATCCGGTGGCGATCCGGTACGGCGAATTGAGTGACGTCTTGCTCCACCGGGCGAGCGAGTCGACCGTGCGCACCTCGACCAGCCGGCGATCCTCGTCGGCGACGTACGCCGCTTCGGCCTCCGGATCGCCGGGGTACGGGAGCCGGTCGATCGTCTTGTCGTCCTTCGCCTCGCCGGCCACGGTCGGCTGGGTCGCGTCAGGCGGTTGCGGCGTCGGCTTGCTGCCCGGCTTGACGGCGCTGGGTGTCGTCTTCGGGGTCGGCGTCGGCGACGCATCCGGCGACCCGGAGGCAGACTGCATCCAGGCCAGACCGATGCCTCCGAGCAGGCCAACGACGATGACCGCACGCAAGAGCTTGCGGCGCTTCTGGGGTGCGCTCATGAGGCGGGCTCCGTCTGCAGCTCAGCGGCGTGCTTGGGGTGGCTGGCCTCGTTGTGCAGCCCGGCCGGTTGCAGGTGGGGTGTGGCCGTCTGGTTAGGTCGGACCAGCGAGGCCGCGTCCTGGCCCTCGCCGCCGACCATGTTCTCGGAGCGGGTCAGCCAGCCCTGCTTGTTCATCGTCAGGAACGCGTACAGCTTGATCGGCAGCGCGATCAGGATGACGGTGACGGCGACCAGCGGCAGGATCAGGATGTCGCCCGGATGTCTGCGCAGGTGGGAGATGCCGCGGATGCCGCGGGCGATCGTCAGCCAGACGGCGGCCAGGGTGAAGCTCTGCCACGTCCAGTCCAGCCGGCTGAACACCATGTAGCCGATGGTGATGCCCATCGTCACCGGCGTCAGGAGGATCTGCAGCACTGTCACCTTGGTGACCAGCGGCACCCGCCATAGCCAGCCCTTCCAGACGGCGGTCAGGTAGCAGCGGTAGGAGTTGCGGCTCCAGCGGATCCGCTGCTTGGCGAAGGCCCGGAAGGTCGCCGGGAACATCGACACCGCGCGGGCCGACGACTGGTGCACTGTCTTATAGCCGGAGGCGAGCACCAGCCAGGTGAGCCGGCCGTCGTCGCCGGCGATGCAGCGCCGGCCGAGGAAGAACTCGTTCTCCAGGTTCTCCAGTACCGGCAGTACGACGCTGCGCCGGTACGCGCCGGTCCGGCCCGAGACGCAGGCGACCGCGCCGGCCCGGCCCATCGCGGGCACGTAGTCGTAGTACCGGAGATTGACCAGCCAGTCGGCGATCCGGCGCCAGACGCTGGTGGAGCGCTCGTGCACGTTCTGCTGGGTGCTGACCGCGCCGACCTCAGGATCGATGAAGGGGTGCTGCACCGCCTTCAGCAGCCCGCGCTCCCAGCTGGTGTCGGAGTCGACCAGGACGAGGATCTCCGAGGAGGCGGCGCGGATCCCGACGCCGAGTGCGGACCGCTTGCCGGCGTGCTTGAACAGGATCGGGTTGATCCGTGGGTCGTCCAGGGCGACCAGCCGCTCGTAGGCCTCGATGTCCGCGAGGTCCAGCACGATGATGATCTCGTCCGGGTTCTGGTGCCGCCAGGTCTCCAGGCAGCGCATCAGAATATCCGGATCTTCGTGGAAAGAAGGAACCACCACCGAAGTGGTGGTGGTGAAGTCGTTCTCGATCGGCCGGGCCAGTCTGGATAAAAAGAAGCGATACAGCCAGAGCGCCCAGACGACAATTCCGGCGACCGCCAGGGGAACGAGATTCCGCCATTGCGAAAGGTCGTCCATCGACAAGGAGAAATTGCTGATGCTGTCCCAGATACCGGAAAGGCTCAGCCGGCTCATGGGCGTACTCGCCACAATCATTCCTACCCCCCACCGCGCGCAGCGGTCGATTTTCACCCGGCTCCACCCACCCCTGGGTCGGATGACCCCGCGGCCGAGCCTCGCGTCGGCCGTCATGCTGCGGACGGTCGCCTACCCCGCTCGCAGTCTCCGTCGAAAATAGTCGCCCCCGCCGCCGCAGTCAACGCGTACGGCCCGCCTTGAAACTAGCCGGAGAACCCGAGTTGTGGCACTGGCTCAGGGATCGTTCATACAAGATTAATCGGTGGGTAACACTTGTCGCCGCGGCATTTCCGCCGGTTCGCCCGGCATGCAAGACTTGCCCAATGCGAAATTGGTCACGGCTGGTGAGGAGTTGTTTACTCGCGATTGTGGTGGCCAGTGCGCTGGTGGCTTGCAGCGATGGCGAAAATCCGTCCTCGGGCGGTTCGGTCCCACCGTCCGGGCAACCGTCGGCGACCACCCCGGCAACTCCCGGCACGCCGTCCTCCACCAGTACTACGCCCGCGCCGGACCCGGAGTGCGCCCCGGGCCCCGGCCGGACCGTGAAGCAACTGCCCGCGCTCACCGTCGCGGAGGTGGTGGTCCCGCCGCTGACCTACGGCGACAAGTCAACGGGGGAACAGAAGACCGCGATCGATGGGTTCACCGTCCCGGCGCAGACGATCGATGCCGGCTGCGTGATCCAGTACGACGCTCCCGGTGGCTGCCTGGGCGCGGTCAAGATCACCGGGGCGACGATCCCGCCGGTGACGATCCCGGGCAGCGTGCTGGCCGGCGGCCGGAAGAACTTCCCCGCCGTGACCGTGGCCGGAGCGGTCGCGCCCGCCGTGACCTCGCCGCAGATCTGTCAGGTCAAGACCGGCGGCGTCTTGCCCACCGTCACCCGCAAGGGCGTAGTACGGCGTGGAGTGGCGCGTAATGGTGCCGCCCGGCCCGGTGGTTTCGTGAAAGGCGACGGGGATCTTCCGGACCTGCGGATCGAGACGGTGAAGGTGCCCGAGGTCCGGTTGCCCGATGTGGACGTCGACCCTGCCCGGCTGGAGTCACGCAAGCTGCCCGGCCAGGAGAAGGTCGAGGTGTTCACCGGCGAGGGCAAGATCTCGTACGTCGCTCCCGGGGACGTGCTCTTCGACACCGATCAGGCCACGATCCGGCCGGATGCGGCCAAGGCGCTGCATGCCATCGCGCTGAAGATCAAGGCCGGCGCCCCGAACGCCAAGCTCCGGGTCGAGGGCCACACCGACGATCGCGGCGACGCGACGTACGGGCTGCGGTTGTCCGAGCGGCGGGCCCAGGCGGTCGCTCTCTATCTGATCCGGACCGAACATTTCGCCGCGTCGCTGATCACCACCAAAGGCTTCGGCGAGACGGCTCCGGCCGTTCCCAACAGCTCCGACGCCAACCGGCAGAAAAACCGCCGAGTGGTCATCACGGTGGCCTCCCGCTGACGCTTCGCCGGTAAAAGGTTTGCGCTTTCTTCGGTGTCCAAGTGGTGAACGACCGTTTGAGCTGCAATAGCGCCGACGTACTCTGGATTATCATGAGCCCTGGGATCATCGTGCTGGTCAGTGCCGTCGTCATCGGCGTCGCGCTGAGCGTGCTCAAGTCCCGTTTCGACGGGCGTTTCCGGGGCACCCGCGCCGTACGGCGCAGTGGTGAGAAGGAAGCAGTGGAAGCCACCTCAACCACCGCGGACCGGATCGTGGCCGCGGATCTAGGCACCGAGCTCGGCGACCGGGCAACCATGCTGCAGTTCTCGTCGGCCTTCTGCGCGCCCTGCCGGGCCACCCGGCGGACGCTGGCCGAGGTCGAGGCGATGGTCGAGGGTGTGCGGCACATCGAACTGGACGCAGAATCCCGCCTGGAGCTGGTCCGCCGGCTCGACATCATGCGGACGCCGACGGTGCTGGTGCTCGACGCCACCGGCGCGATCGTGACCCGCGCCAGTGGCCAGCCCCGCAAGGCGGACGTCATCGCAGCCCTGGGCGTAGCCGTCGACGCGGCCAGCCCTGCCGACAGGCAGCTGCCCCGGATGGCGGAATGGCCTACCCATACGTGATGCTTTGGCGATGAGCTTCCCCGCCGGCTGGTACGACGATCCGCAGGACCCGACCCAGCAGAGGTACTGGGACGGTGGCTTCTGGACCGACTACCGCCGTCCCCGCGAGGGCCCGCCGCCGTACCCGCACCAGTACGGTCAGCCCGCCGCGCAGCAGGGGCAGCAAACCTTCGTACAAGGGCAGCAGGGCTTCGGGCCCGGGCTCGGGCAACCGGGGATGGGCCGGGAGGGGTACGGGCCGCAGCCCGCCCATCAGCAGCAGGGCTTCGGCTACGGTCCGCGCGTGCCGGCGACGCCGGACGGGCAGCCGCTGGCCGGTTGGTGGAAGCGGGTGCTCGCACGCATCCTCGATGGCTTGGTGCTGTTCTTCATCACCATGCCGTTCGCCGGCTATTTCTACTGGCAGGCGATCAAGATCATGTTCGACACACTGCAGGACGACTTCGACGCGGCGTCCAGGGGCGCTGAGCCGCCGCCGATCAGCACCGAACTCCCGCCCGGGATGTACAAGTGGCTGATCCCGGTAGCGGTGATCTCGCTGATCATCTCGTTCCTGTACGAGTACCTGATGCTGACCCGCAAGGGCGCGACCCTCGGCAAGATGGCGGTCGGCATCAGCGTCCGGCTACGGGAGGTGCCCGGTCCGCCGCCCGGCCTTGCCGTCGCCAAGCGGTTCGGCGTCGACTACGGGTTCCAGCTGCTCGGCTGGATCCCGGTGGTCGGTGCCCTGTTCAGCTTCCTCGGCCTGATCAACTACCTCTGGCCGCTGTGGGACGACAAGAAGCAGGCCCTGCACGACAAGGTCGCCGCGACGAATGTGGTCGTCGGCCCGCAGACTCGCCGCTGAACCCAGGCGGTCGTTCCAGGCGGCGTCGTCCGGAATGTGATCAGTTGTCTCACGAAGTGGGACAAAGGCACGTCCCGGCGCGAGCCTTCCGTACTCTCGGTGCCGTGGCTTACACGACATGGCTGACCAAGCGCAGGGCAGTGGACAACTGCCGCATGCGCTCGTCCCTGTGTCGTCCCCACTGACCAGGCGGCGTCCAGAGCGCTCCGGAACCGGTAGCTGAGCACGGTTCCCAGTACGTCGCCTCCCGCGGTTCCGGGCGGGCATGGCTCGATCCACCTCCTTCCGGGAGTCGTCATGTCCAGCAAGACGGCACAACCCCAGGTCGACCCCCGCGGACTCCGGTTCGCGGCAGCGCTGACGACGGTCGTCCTCGCTCTGACCCTGGTGCTGAACAGCCCGTGGCCGCTGGCGGTGCAAGCCGTCGTGTTCGCGATCTCGGTCGTGTTCGGCATCCAGGCTTCGCCGTACGGGCTGCTGTTCAAGCGGCTGGTCCGGCCACGGTTGGGTCCGCCGAAGGAGCTGGAGGACGCGGCACCGCCGCGGTTCGCGCAACTGGTCGGGCTCGCCTTCGCCGTCCTCGGCCTGATCGGCTATCTGGCCGGCGTCGAGGTGCTCGGCGTGGTCGCCACCGGTTTCGCCCTGGTCGCGGCGTTCGTGAACGCCGCCGCCGGGCTGTGCCTCGGCTGCGAGGCCTATCTACTGATCCACCGCATTCGTACGCCAACCGCTACTACCACTTGAGGAGCAGCATCCATGAGCAGGGAATCCGCTCTCGTCTCGGCCGACTGGGTCGAGGAGCACAAGACCGACGAGAACGTCGTCCTGATCGAGGTCGACGAGGACGTCTCGGCGTACGACGCCGGCCACATCGCCGGAGCGATCAAGCTGGACTGGAGGGCCGACCTCCAGGACCAGGTCCGGCGCGACTTCGTCAACCAGGAGCAGTTCTCCGCGCTGCTGTCCGGGCGGGGCGTGAAGAACGACGACACCGTCGTGCTCTACGGCGGCAACAACAACTGGTTCGCGGCGTACGCGTACTGGTACTTCAAGCTCTACGGCCACGGTGACGTCCGCCTGCTCGACGGCGGCCGCAAGCGCTGGGAGCTGGACAGCCGCGAGCTGACCGACGACGCGGTCAAGCGCGACGCCACGGCGTACAGCGCCAAGGAGCCGGACCTGAACATCCGCGCCTTCCGCGACGAGGTCAAGGACGCGATCGGCGTCAAGAACCTGGTCGACGTGCGCAGCCCCGACGAGTACGCCGGCCGGCTGCTGGCCCCGGCGCACCTGCCGCAGGAGCAGGCGCAGCGCGCGGGTCACATCCCGACCGCGGCGAGCATCCCGTGGAGCAAGGCGGCCAACGACGACGGCACCTTCCGTGCCGACGACGAGCTGAAGACCCTGTACGCCGACGCCGGGGTGGACTTCGGCAAGGACACCATCGCGTACTGCCGGATCGGCGAGCGCTCGGCGCACACCTGGTTCGTGCTGCACGAGATCCTCGGCCAGGCCAACGTCAAGAACTACGACGGTTCGTGGACCGAGTGGGGTTCGCTGGTCGGCGTACCGGTCGCGCTCGGCGACGAGCCAGGGGAGGCCTGACATGTGCGGTGCGAAGAAGGGCGGCCTGGACCTCAAGGGCGTCGACATCGACAAGGAAGCCGTGATCCAGGGCCAGGTACTGCGCGGCGACGAGCCGGTCGGCGGCGCCTACGTGCGGCTGCTCGACTCCTCCGGTGAGTTCACCGCCGAGGTACCGACCTCCGCGACCGGGCATTTCCGCTTCTTCGCGGCGCCCGGCAGCTGGACGCTGCGCACGCTGGCCCCGAAGGCCGACCCGGTCGACCACCAGGTGGTCGCCCAGTACGGCGAGGTGGCCGAGGTGTCCGTCGCCGTCTGACCCTGTATCTTGCTGTCCCCGAAGGGCCCGGAGCTTGCGCGACGGGCCCTTCGGCCTGTCCCCGATCCGCCTGTGTGGACAGGGGATTTCGTTGCTCTGTCAGTGAGTTCGGGTGGCCTGGATCTCATCGGGCCGGGTTACGCACAAGACCTCGTTTCTCACGGCCCGGTCGGTTTGGTAACGGTTTGATCTCGGAGCGCTCTCAACTCGTTACCTACCGCAACCGCCTGAGTTGTGTCTGTGTCCTGGCCCGCTCACTAGGGCCACGTCATCACTCAGGGAGGAGGGGTCATGAGACCCCGCATCGGATACAAGAAGCTCGCTGCCGTCGGAGTTGCGGCGGTTGTCGGCGTAGCTTCGACGATCGCGCTGACCTCGGGTTCGGCGTCCGCCGCGCCGGTGTTTGGCTACAGCGGTTACGCGTTCGGGACCGACGTTCAGGCCGGCATCGTGGGCAGTGGCCCGACGGTCGTCAGCCAGTTCAGCTGCACCACGCAGCCGAACTCGTCGGACCGCAACGATCTGGCCACCGCGAACGTGAACAACAAAGCGATCGCGCAGACCGTCACCACCGGCACGCACTCGTTCAACGACGCGCGCGGCAACGGCGTGACCAGCAACGCGACCGCGGCCGACATCCGCGTCGGTGGGCTGGTGCACCTGGTCGGTGCCAAGACCACCACCACGTCGGTCTACAAGAACGGCCAGCTGTCCTACAGCGGCAACACCACCTTCGCCGCGGTTCGGATCGGCGGCGTCAACGTCCCGTCGCTGCTGAAGCCGAGCCCGAACTTCAAGGTCGCCATCCCGGGCCTGGGCTACATGGTGCTGAACCGTGTCGGTGGCGTGAAGACCAGCGCCGGCATCTACTCGTACTCGCAGGCCGTCGTGCTGCACGCGACCGTGAAGAACCGCTACATCCCTGAGGGCATCGACGTCGTTGTCCTGAAGACCCGCGCGGAGATCACCAAGCCGGCTACCGCCATGGTGATCGGTGACGCTTACGGCTCGACCGTCCGGGTCGGCAACCTGGTCAAGTCCGGCAAGACCGCCTACCAGGCCACCTGCCAGGGCACGGAAGGCAAGACGATCCGCAACGCGACCGGTGAGGTCGTCGTCCCGAAGGTCGCCTACGTGGGTGCTGTCTTCACCACGAAGAACGGCTACATGGGAGCCGAGAAGTCGGCCGTCAAGTTCACCTCGCACATCGCGGGTGTGAAGGTCGGCAACCTGCAGATCGGTGCGATCGAGTCCTCCGCGTCCGCGTGGAAGACCAAGGACGGCAAGGTCGGCCTGAACTCCACCTCGAGCGTCGCCTCGGTCAAGGTCGGCAACAAGACCTACGCGGTCGCGACCGGCCCGAACGCAACCCTGGACATCCCCGGCGTCGCCAAGCTGACCTTCAACCAGGTCGTGCGTCAGAGCCGGTACGTGTCCGTCAACGCCCTGGTGATCGACGTTTACAGCCTGGACTCCAAGGTTGTTCTCGGCCACTCGGCCGCCGGTGTGATCGGCTGATCCAGCCACCACACCCTCACCTCGCTGAGCCGAACCTCACCGATTCAGCCAGGTAGCTCCAGGACCCCCGGGTCCGGATCCTCGTGATCCGGCACCGGGGGTCCTGTCTTCGCTACCCACCTGATCATTCGCCCCCTTTCACCCTCGTCGCCCTGCCCACAGCACCGGACAGTCCGCGGGGAGGGCGAAAGGGGCGAATGGTCAGGTGGCTGCTGGGTGGTCAGGCGTCGAGGATCAGGGTGACTGGGCCGTCGTTGGTGAGGGCGACCTGCATGTCGGCTCCGAAGCGACCACGCTCGACCTTGGCGCCCAGGGCTTCCAGTGCTGCGCAGAAGGCCTCGTACAGGGGTTCCGAGACGGGGCCGGGCGCGGCGGCGCTCCAGGAAGGGCGGCGGCCCTTGCGAGTGTCGGCGTACAGGGTGAACTGGCTGATGGCGAGGATCGGGGCCTGCTCGTCAGCGCAGGAACGTTCGTCGCGGAGGATCCGCAGCGTCCAGATCTTCGCGGCCAGGCTGGCTGCCTTCTCGGCGGTGTCGTCGTGGGTGATGCCCAGCAGGACCATCAGCCCCGGCCCCTCGATCGCCCCGACCACCTCATCGCCGACCGACACCGACGCCTGGCTCACGCGCTGCACGACTGCTCTCATGAATCCATCCTCTCAGGCGGGATATCGTCCGGTAATCGAGTCCCGGGACCGGTAAATGTCCCGTTCCGGGCGCCGATCTGGCACGATTCGTCCATGACGTCGACGTTGATCACCGTTGCTCCCACCGGCGCCGAGACCGCGAAGGCGGACTGTCCGGCGCTGCCCACTACGCTCGAGGAGCTGGTGGAGACCGCGAAGCGCTGCGAGGCCGCCGGGGCCGCGATGATCCACCTGCACCTCCGCGACGCCGAGCACAGGCCGACGCTGGACCTCGGCCGGCTGACCGACGCCGTGACCGCGATCCGGGAGAACACGGCCCTCATCGTGCAGCTGTCCACCGGTGGCGCCGTGACGGACCCGTTCGACCACCGGCTGCGCGTGCTGGACGCCGCTCCGGACTCCTGCTCGCTGACGATGGGCACGGTCAACTTCGGCGATGACGTGTTCATGAACCCCTGGCCGTTCGTCACCGAGCTCTACCAGCTCAGCCAGGAGCGCGAGGTCGTACCGGAGTTCGAGCTGTTCGACCTCGGCCACGTCGCCGCGCTGAACCGGCTGCTCGACAAGTTTGGCCTGCCGTACGGCGGCAAGGTGCACTGCGACCTGGTGATGGGCGTCCCGGGTGGCATGCCCGGTACTACGGACGCACTGGTTGCCGCGGTCAACGGTCTTCCCGCGGGCGTGACGTCCTGGTCGGCCACCGGCGTCGGCCGTACGACGCTCCCGGTGGCGCTGGCCGCGTTGTCGAAGGGCGGTCACCTCCGGGTCGGGATGGAGGACACCCTCACCCTGGCCAAGGGACAGCCGGTGACCCACAACGCCGAGCTGGTCGAGCGCGCGGCGACTCTCGCGACACTGGCTCAGCGCCCGCCGATGTCACCCGACGAGGCTCGCGATCTGCTGAACGTCAAGCGCCGCCGCTGAAGGACTGTTACCAGTACGCCGACCGCCACGATCGTGGCCTCTAGCAACAACCAGTCGCGGAGGTAGTCGCGCGATAGTACGGTCGGGTTGACGCCCTTGCCTTGTCTGATGAGCAAGGGGATCGCGATCAGCGTGGTCAGTCCGCAGTACAGGAGTGTCGTGCGGATTGTGGTCACGGTGCGGTGATGGTCCGGGCGGGTCGACCAGTTGGTGAGTAGCCAGCCGGCTGCGAGGGTCAGGGGTATCAGCAGGAAGTCATCGACCAGGACGGCGCCGCCGAGCCAGAGCGGCAGGCGGATCAGGGCGTCCAGGCTCAATGCCTGCAGCAACAACCGCAGGCCCCATAGTCCGAAGCCGATGCCTAGGGCACCTAATCCTTTGCGGATCATGACAGTACTTCCAGTCGGTGGACCCATTTGGTTTGCAGGACGCCGGGGCGGTTGGGTGCGATGAGACGGGCGGGGAAGCCGTGGTCCAGGTCGAGTTCGGTGCCGTTCAGGCGGAGTGCCAGCAGGGTGAGTGGGTCTTCGGCGAATTGTGGTGGCAGCTCGCTGGTGGCGTAGAAGCCGCCCTTCTCCATCGAGACCACACGCAGGCGTGAACCTGCTGGTGCGCCGCAGAGCTTCAGCAGGTCGTGGATCCGGATGCCTTCCCATCGGGCGCCCTGGCTCCAGCCTTCGACGCAGGCGATCGGCAAGTCCGACCGGCTCTGCGGCAAGGCGCGCAGTTGGTCGAGTGAGTAGGAGAGCTCCGATGGGCCTTTGATGGTGAGGCGCCAGTCATCCTTGACCTGGATTCCTGCGTCTTTTGCCGTCCGGTTCACCGGGAGGCCTTGTGGGCCGATGTTGGGTTTGCGTGGTGCCAGTACCGCGATTGGGCCGAGGGTGGGCACCGACTGGCCGATGGACGCGATGCCCACGAGTGCGCCCGCACCTGCGACCGTACGGAACAGGCCGCGCCGGCTCAGCCCGGTGATTGCTGGCGGCAACGAATCGGCGGGGCGCGGTACCGGCGTACGGTCGGCTGGGGTTCGGCGCCAGTTCGCCGTGATGAGCGGGAGTTTCACGGCTAGGTGGAGCAGCAGGGATCCGACGATGATCCACGCGAGCGCGTAGTGGGTCTCCTTGAACGGGAACGGCCAGGGATACCACTGCAGGGTGTTGAGGAATCCGATGAACAGCTCGAGTGCCAGCGCGGAGACCAGGACGAGGATCGACGCGCGTTCGAGGACGGCGCCGAGGGCTTTCCTGCTCGGCGGCCAGGGCAGCTTGGCGAACAGCTTCGGATAGACGGTCCAGAGCTTCGCCAACAGGAGCGGAACCGACACGATCCCACTGAGCACATGCAGCCCCTGCGTCACGCGGTACAGGGAGGCGGGTCGACTTGGGATCACAAGCCACCCCGGCGTCACCTGCTGGAAATGGCTGAACAGCCCGGTCAAGAAGCAAACCGAAACGGCCACCCCCAACCAGCGCCCGATCACGGTCGCAACCCGAACATGATGCAACGGCGACGAAAACGCTTCCTCCGTTGGCTTTGGCAGCTTCATGTCCCCATCACAACCCAGATTCCCCACCCCGGAACCCCTTCCCCGCTTAACGCTCACGAACGCCGGAGCCCACCCCTTACGGCTCCCGAACACTCGCCCACCACACCGCCCATCCGCACCCGCTCCTGCCACTCGCCCACCCGTACGCCGCACCGGCCCCTGCGCTCGCCCACCCGTACGCCGCACCGGCNCCTACCCCGCCCGCCGCCCCCAATTTCGGCGGTCAACCGCCGACCTTGCGGGTTGTCACCCCGGATTCCGGGCTGACAACCCACCACTTGAGCGGTTCACCACCGAAGTGTGGGGGCGGGCCGGACGGCCAGCACTGTCGAACCTCACGAGCAAGCGCTTCCCCCCGGCGTGTCGAGACGCTGGACCCGGGTTGGGTAGTGGTGGCGGTCCGCGGCCCTCCGCTCTCGGTGGCCCGCTCCCGCGTCTCCGGCGTCTGGACCGACCGGCGGCGGGGTTCGCCTCGGCGTGGGAGTGGAGTTGCGGCAGTTGGAGTACTTCGTGGCGGTGGCACCTCGCTTGCTCGAGCCCGGTACGCCGGCCGACCTCGCCTGCCGTCCCAGCCTTGCTCGCCCCCGTCCGCCGCACCGGCACGGGCTCGCCTGACCGACTCCGTGCGTACCGGCACGGGCTCGCCTGACCGACTCCGTGCGTACCGGCACGGGCTCGCCTGACCGACTC
>NZ_AQUZ01000080.1 GCF_000372465.1 Kribbella catacumbae DSM 19601 | reverse complement strand
CGGCGGATTTCGCGGGCGTTGCGGTGGTGGCGCAACTCGAGGAACTCGACGGTGTCGCGGGCGCCGAGTTCCTTGGCCAGGCCGCGGTGGTCGAGGTCGGCGGTGAGCTGGAGCCGGTAGGTGAGCAGGGTGGACAGGGCAGCGTCGACACCGTCGATGGTGGACAGCAGGGCGCTGTCGCCGAGCATCGATGGTGGGAGTAGCTGCGAGGTCTCCATACCCAGAACTCTAGACGAGGCCACCGACAGTTTTTGGAGCCGGAAGGCCTTATCTATAAGGGGATCAGCGAGTGGCCGGAAATGGTCAGGTTGTGCACAGGGAGGCGTGGGCTGTGGAAAATGGAGGGGGTGCTGGGGGCTAGTCGAGGAGCCAGCCGTTGCGTTCGGCTGTTTGGATGGCGTCGGCTCGGGTGCGGGCGCCGGTTTTGCCGATGGCGGACCAGAGGCGGGTGCGGACGTCGCGTTCGGAGACCTGGAGCTTGTGGGCCATCAGGGCGATGGAGCCGCCTTCGCGGGCGGCTCGGAGGGTGTTGGTCTCGCCGTCGTTGAGGGGCGTCTCGGCGTACCGGAGGGTCTCTGCCTCGAGGTTGGTGTCCACGACGCGCAGGCCGAGGTGGACTCGGCGTACGGCGTCGGCGAGTTCGGGTGCGGGGCTGCCTTTGAGGGCGAAGCCTTTGGCGCCGGCTTCGAGACCGCGGCGGAGGTGGCCGGGGCGGCCGTAGGTGGTGAGCATGACGACGCGGCACTCGGGCATCGAGGTGCGGAGCCTGGTGGTCACGCTGAGGCTGTTGCTGCCGGGCCCGGCGGTGTCGAGCAGTGCGACGTTGGCGCGGTGGTGTTTCGCGGCGCCGACCACGTCGTCGGTTCGGTTGAGCTCGGCAACGACCTCCAGATCCTGTTCGCGTTCCAGACCGCTTCTGAGCACGCCTCGGCTGAGGATCTGGTCATCGACGAGCAACAGCCGGATGCGGTCGGGCAAACGAGCCTCCGGGGGACCGTCCGGGCGCCGGGGAAGTGCGTCCGGGAGGGGATGAGCAGGACTTCGGTTCCAGATCATGGAGGGCTGAAACTCGCGCCGTCCACATCAACGCGACATCTCTACCAGATTGCGACCAGATCGCGATCAGCCGGCAGCCCGGCATCGGCGAGCGCCCATCCGGATTCGTCCGGGATTGCCCAGCGAACTCGCCGCATCACTCAGAGTCGAGGTCGTCAGCAACTCTTCGAAAGGATCGACGATGAACATTCGACGGGCTCTCACCTCGGCGGCACTCGCCACCGGCCTCGGCGCGGCCGTCCTGGTCGCGGCACCCGCCACCCAGGCGAACGCCGCCTGGGATGACTGCACCGCAGGGAAGTTCTGCCTCTTCCCCAACACGGGCGGCTTAGGTACTCCCTACACCGACGGAGTTGCTCCGATCTGGCACGTGAACCTGCATTCCATTGGCTTCGGGGACTGGGCCGGGTCTGCCCGCAACCGCACCGGCGCCTACGTCTGCATCTACGAACACCACAACTACAACAGGGGGCAGGTGGGATGGTCGTACAAGATCTCGCCGCCCAACGTCGCGCCTACCTACGGGAAGATCAGTTTCGGGTCGGGCGTCTACAACACGGTCAGCTCCTACAGCGTTGTCAACGCCGGCGATGGCTGCGACAAGCCCTTGGCGCCCTAGTAGTCATCGACCGCTGAGTCCCGTGCCGGTGCCGGTGGACGCCTGCGTGCCGGCCGGGGCTGGCCCTCAGTTGGTGAGGGAGAGGAAGCGGTTGTCGTGGGTTATGAGAGCTGTGCCGGTGGTGGTGGGGGCCGGTACGGACTCGTACGGCGTGCGGATGGGGTGGCGGGTGCCGTCGGGGGTGAGTAGGAGGGTGTTGGGGGCGTCGATTACCACTAGCTCGTTGGCGTTGTGGAGTACTGCGGGGGCGTTGTAGCTGGTGGAGATGGCGGTTCGGCCGACTGCTAAGGCTTCTAGGACTGCGGGGACCAGTTCGTCCGGGCCCTCGGCGGCGGCGTCGATGGCTACCCAGGTGGTGGGGGTTCCGGGCAGGGTCATGGAGTCAGGGTTGTGGTAGTCGCTGCCGCCGATCGGCGTGGTGGTACCGAGGCCCCAGGCCTGCCACCAGGCGATGGGGCCGCCCCAGCTGTGGTCGAGCCAGGAGGAGTGCCAGATCTCGGCCAGGGGTGGGTGTTCGGGGAGGTCCCATCGCCAGGAGCAGTCGCCTCCCAGCGGGTGGTTGATCGACAGCAACCCGCCGCGGCGGGCGACCTCGGTGACCCAGGTGGAGGCCGGGCGGCGGAAGTCGATGACGCCGATCGCACCGAAGGCGTTGGCGTGGCCGGTGTCTGTGGTCACCTCCTGCCCGGGGATGAGCCCGATGCCGAAACGACGGCCCACAGCAGCCAGCTCGGCGTGATGCGCCTCGGTGTTGTGGTCGGTGATCGCCATGAAGTCCAGCCCAGCCGCCACCCCTAGCGCTGCCAGGTTGGCGACCGGAGTCGAGCCGTCGGAGTGCAGCGTGTGCGCGTGGAAGTCACCCGCCACCCACCGAAGCCCGTCGGCCGCAGGCAGCACCCGTCGCGGCGGTCGAGCCGGTACGCCGACAGCAGCCGTCAACGCGGCGTACTCGTCCAGTCCCGGGATCACCGAGACCGGCCCGGTGACTGCCTCGACCACCAACTCCACGCCCTCGACCGGCACTCGATGCAGCCCGATGACCACGAACCAGGTGCCCTCCTCCAGCTCGCCAGCCACATAGCCAGGTGTCGCGGCGGTGGGGGTGATCGCGAAGGTCCGGCGAGCACCACCGGACCACCCGCGCCAGCCGCTCGCGCCTTCACACCCCAGGTCGATCACGGCGCCGTCCACCGAAGGCACGGTCAAGGTCACCAGCAGGCCGGGACAGCCAGGCGGGATGTCGACCGGCAACGAGTGCCAGACCGACGAAGCCCGGTCGTCCAGCGTCCACCGCTGCCGGTACGACGTGACGGCCATCAGCCGACGACGGCCGGCTGGCGGGCGAGCAGTTCGCCGGACTCCTTGTCGTACAGCAGCACTCGCTGCGCGGAGGCAGTCAGTACGACGGGAGTCCCCGGCGCCGGCTCGTCTTCCTCCGGCACTGTCACGCCGATCAGCGTTCCATCGCAGTCGACGCTGACCAAGGACATCGTGCCCAGGTTCTCCGCGACGACCACCGAACCCCGCAACGACGGCCCGGAGACGTCACGCGTCGACAGCGTCAGATACTCCGGCCGGATGCCGACCGTCACCTCCGCACCAGCCGGCGCGGACGCTGTTGCGGCTGGCAATGACCCGCCGGCGAGCGAGACCGCACCCACCGCCGACCCATTGGAACCACCATCGACCGGCCGGCCGTCGATGGACGAAGCCGACACGACGCCGGGCACCAGGTTCATCGGTGTGGAGCCGATGAAGTTTGCGACGAAGGTGTTCGATGGCCGTGCGAACACCTCGCGTGGCGAGCCGAGCTGGCGCAGTTTGCCGTCCTGCATCACCGCGATCCGGTCGGCCAACGCCAGCGCCTCGGCCTGGTCGTGGGTGACGAAGACCGTGGTGATCCCCAGGTCCTTCTGCAGCTTCTTCAGGAAGGTGCGGGCCTCGAGCCGCAACCGCGCGTCCAGGTTGGACAGCGGCTCGTCGAGCAGCAGCACCTTGCCCTCGGACGCGATCGCCCGGGCCAGCGCGACGCGCTGCTGCTGACCACCGGACAGCTGTCCCGGCCGGCGCTCGAGCAAGCCGTGCAGCGAGAGCTCACCCGAGGTCCGCTCGGCGACCTCCGCGCGAGTCGACGGGGCGACCCGCCGTACCTTCAACGGGTAGGTGATGTTCTCCGAGACGGTCATGTGCGGGAAGAGCGCGTAGTCCTGGAAGACCATCGCGACACCCCGCTTGCCGGGCTCGAGCCGGGTCACGTCGGCCGAGTCGATCCGGACGGTGCCCTCGGTCGCGGATTCCAGCCCGGCGATGGTGCGCAGCAGCGTCGTCTTGCCGCACCCGGACGGGCCGAGCAGGGCGAAGAACTCGCCGTCGGCCACGGTCAGGTCCAGCCCGTCGACGGCGCGGACGCCGTTCGGGTAGACGGTCGCCAGGCCTTCGATGTCGATGCCCGCCATCAGCTCTTGATCCCTCCATGACTCAACTTTTGATTCCTCCGTGAAAGCGAAATCCGTACCGCGAGTTCACCAGCAGATAAAGCACGACGACCGGAATCGAGAACAGCAGTGAGAAGACCGGGATCACCGAGAGGTTGGCGCTGCCGCCCTCGTCGGTGAAGGTCTGCAGCAGGACGGCGCCCGGCTGCTTGTCGATCGACCGGATCAGCAGGAAGGGCACCAGGAAGTTGCCCCACGAGTTCACGAACGCCCAGACCAGGATGGTCGCCAGCCCGGGCCGCGCGACCGGTAGGACGACATCCCGCAGGATCTGCAGGGTCGAGGCGCCGAAGACCCGCGCCGATTCCTCGTACGACTTCGGGACCGCGTCGACGAAGTCCTTCAGGATGAAGATTGCTGCTGGCAACAATCCGCCGGTCATCACCAGCGCGACGCCGAACCGCGAGTCGATCAGCCCGAGCTGGAACATCATCACGAAGATCGGCACCATCGCCGCGGTACCGGTGACCACCGACGACAACAGCAGAAGCCCGTACAGCAAGGCGTCCCGGCCGGGGATCCGCACCCGCGACAGCGCATAGCTGGCGAGTGCGGCGAAGGCCGTCACGGCGACCGCGGTGGTGATGCAGATCAGCAGCGAGTTGACCATCGAGTGCAGCGCATACGGATGCGACAGCGTCTTGCGGAAGTTCTCCAGCGTCCAGTCGGGCCACCGCACGCCGAGACCGGGAGAAGCGTCGAAGGGCGCCGATGCGATCCACAGCATCGGTACTGCGAAGAACAGCGTGATCGCACAGATCACCGTGTAGAAGCCGATCCGGCGTACTACGAAGGCGGGAGTCACGAGCGCCTCCTCAGTAGCCGCAGGTAGAGCAGCGCGACCAGCAGGTTCGCGATCAGCAGCAGGAACGAGATCGCCGACGAGTAGCCGAGCTCACCGCCCTGCAGCGCGACGTTGTAGATGTAGACCGGCACGGTCTCCGACTCGTGGTTGGGTCCGCCCTTGGTCAGCAGGAACGGCGAGAAGTCGTTCGCGGTCCACAGCGAGATCAGCAGCGTGTTGGTCAGCACGTGCCCGCGGATGTGTGGGAACACGATGTCCCGCAGTGTCTGCCAGCCCGACGCCCCGACCATCCGCGCCGACTCCAGCTGGGACGGCGGCACAGCTTGCAATGCCGACGAGTAGAGCATCATCGAGAACGCGGTACCGCGCCACGTGTTGAACAGCACCAGGCAGACCATCGGGTAGTCGATCAGCCAGGCCGTGCCCTGCGTCCCGAGGATGCTGTTCAGCGTGCCGGTGTCCCGGTCGAAGAACGCGATCCACAGGTACGCGACCACCGTCGACGGCAGGATCCAGGCCAACAGGACCAGAGCCTCGACGGTACGCCGTACCGCCGGGCGGGCGCGGCGCATCGTCCAGGCGAGCGCGAAGCCGAGGATGTTCTGCCCGATGATCGCCGAGCCGAGCACGAACAGCAGCGTCAGCCAGAGCGCATTGTGGAACAACGCGTCGTTGAGGGCCCTGGTGTAGTTCGACAATCCGACGATCGACGGCGACACGGCCTCGACACCGGTGAGCCGGTAGTTCGTGATGCCGATGTAGATCGTCCAGATCGCCGGGAAGACCAGGAAGGCCCCGATCAGCAGCAGCGCCGGCGCCAGGAAGCCGACGGCCCGGCCGATGCCGAGTCCCGCGACGTCCTGGGCCGGACCGCGGACCCGTGCCGGGCGACCCGGCACGGGTGGCACCGGCACCGATTCGGGGGGAGTAGCCATCAGTTGCTGGTGACCTTGTCCTTGCTCCCTGCCGCGGCCTCGACAGCCGTCTGGTAGCCCTTCGCCGCGGCGTCGGTGCTCTTGCCACCGATCACGTCCGCTGTCGCCTGCTGCAGCGCCGCCGAGACCCTCGGGTACTCCGCCAGCCCCGGCCGGTACTGCGTCAGCGGCAGCACCTTGGTCGCCACGAAGTTCAGCATCGGGTCGCCGGCCAGTACCTCGGCGTTGACGTCCGTGCGCTGGGTGATCTTGGCGGCGCCGTTGAGCCCGGCCTTGACCATCTCGGCCGAGTTCATGAACTCCAGCAACTCCCAGGCCTGCTGCGGGAATTTGGTGTTCGGGTTGATCGCCGTTGCGCCGCCACCGGACATCGAGACGAAGTCCTGACCCTTGACGCCGCCACCGGGCCTGTTCGCCGGGATCAGCGCGTAGCCGACCGCGGTGTCGCGGTCCGCCATCTTGGCGACGCCGGCCTTCGGCTCCACCACGCTGCGCCAGAAGTAGTCGCCCTCGAGCAGGATGCCGATCTTGTTGGCCGCGAACTGCGCGAACGACTTGTCCCGGCCCTTGGCCTCACGCTGCAGCACCGGGTCGCCCAGGCCAGTGCCGTAGATCGACTTGTAGAAGTCGAGCACCTGGCGGAGCTGCGGGGTGTTGCCCAGCCACTTGCCGTCGGCGTTGATGGTCGCGCCGGTGCCCACCAGGAGCGGCAGGATGCCCTGCATGGTGGTCGCCTCGCCCATCGCCGTACCGGCGTTGATCTGGATCGGGGTGACGCCCGGGAGCTTCTTCAGCGCCTGACCGGCCGCGGTGACGTCGTCCCACGACTTGGGCTGCCAGTCGGCGGGCAGCCCGGCCTGCGCGAACAGCTTCTTGTTGAAGTAGAGCACCCGGCCGTCGGTGCCACCCGGTACGCCGTACCGCTTGCCGTCGAACATGCCGAGCTGCTGGACCGAGTCGGGGATCTGCTTCCAGCCGTCCCAGCCGTCGACCTTGGCGGCGTCGCCGACCGTGTCGGAGAGTGGTTTGAGATAGCCGGCCTGGGCGAACTCGCCGACCCAGATGCCGTCCACGTTGATCAGGTCCGGCCCGGTCTTGTTCGACAGGCCCAGTGCCAGCTTCTGCTTGTAGACCTCGTCGTCGGACCCGTCACCCTGGAACTTCACGGTGACGTCGACGCCCTTGGCCTTCTGCGCCTCGACGAACTTGGGGATCAGCACGTCCTCGGTGAACTCGGCGCCGGCGGCGTTCTTGCCGCCCTTGACGGAGTTGGCGCCGATCACCAGCTCGACCTTCTTGGCGTCGGCGTTGCGGCTCGTGTCCTGGTCACCGCTGCCGGAGTCCGACGAGCCGAGGCAGCCGGTCAGCAGCACGGAGGCGGCCGAGCCGAGAACAGCCAGCCGGAACAAGGGCGGAATACGTCGCATCAGGGGGCTCCTTGCAGGGTCAGTGCAGCCAGTGCCGGTTCACCTTGGCACTCGACGGGAACTTTGTGAAGACTTTTGAACGGCACAGAGGAAAACATTGTTAATTTCCAACGTCAAATGTTGCCCTCGGCTACCTCCCGAAACCATCGGCAGGCGTCAAATCGGATCCAGGCGGCAAGCATTGCGGAAGAGTTAAAGCTCGCTCGCGGTTGCATCACAAAGAGTAGCGGGCTAGATACAGATCGTGAGGTCGCGAGTAGCGTCAGTGCCGATCGGATCACTGGATCGGAGGTGACGGACATGCTGCTCGGACTTCTCCACGACCTTCTCGGCTACTGCCACTGGCATTGCCACTGTTGGTGGTGATCCACTGACCGGGCCGCTCCGCTGACGCGCAAGCAGCGGATCGCCCACCGTTCCGGAAATCAGTCCCATCGAGTTCATGAACCGAAAGGAAGGGGCCGGCCCCGACATCGCGTCGGGGCCGGCCCTCCTCTGTGTGGCTGGATCCTCCTGGCTCAGCGCTGAGCGAGCTGCATCATCTGCTTCGGCAGCGTCGTCATCTGGGCCGGTACCGGGGTCTTCGCCCGGACCAGGTCGAACAGGCTCGACGCGGCGTTCGCGATCGGCAGTGGCAGGGCCAGGCCCAGCGATGCCAGTAGTGCGTTCACGAGTGCCAGGATCGCGCCGAGGATGTCCAGGCCCGGCAGCGGCAGCGCGCTCCAGCCCTGGTAGCCGGCCCCGCTGGCCGGCTGGTTACCGGTCGGCTGAGCCTGCTTCGCCTTGCCCTTGCCGAGCAGCGAGCTGAGTGCCATCCCGTTCGCCGCGTTGACGAAGGACCCGGAGGACTCGTCGTAGTTCCACTTCTGTCCGTCGCCGTCACGGCAAGGCAGCACCAGGACCGGTGCGTTCTTCGGCGTGGCTGTCAGGTCCGCACCGGTGTCCAGGCAGGCGCCGGTCCGAGCCAGGGCGCCACCGACGCTCTTGCTCATCGCGACCTGCAGCTGGCCCTTGTCGGTGAGCACCCATTCCTGGGTCTTGCCCTCCTTGCCGGGAGCGCAGGCCATCATCACCGCCATCGGGACCTTGTCGGCGGTGACGAAGGTGAGGCAGTACCGCGTGTCCGCACGGTTCGCGATCTGCCGCACTACGCCGACGTCGACGCCGGGTGGGTCCTCCGGTGCCGGGGCTGCCGCCTGAGCTGGTACCGCGGTGGCCAGGGCGACGCTGACGGCGAGGACTGCCACGCCGGTGCGACTCAACAATCTACGGATGATCAAGACAACCTCCAGAGGTCGTGCCATCTCGCGGCGTCAGGTCGTCGGGACCCCGAGGCGAGAGTGGACCGCGGGTATTTCCGGGAACCGCGACGATGTCCCTGTGGGGGACGAAGGATGCGGGTCGATCCCCCGTGAGGAGGCGGTGTGGCCCGGAACGGCCGACGGTGACTCAACGCGACGTTGACGCCACGACCAGTAATGCACACCTGCGTCGGCGGTGGTTATCCAGAATCGGGGGAACTTGATGCCAATGGCAACTAACTGCCAAGGGAATATTGTTGCGCAAGGCATCGATATCCGGCTGCGTGCTGGCCGTGCCACGGCTGAGCGGCGGCTGTACCCGGATCGAGATGTATCGCAACTGAGGATCGTTCAGTGCGGCTGCTTCGGCGAATCGGTGCCATCGGCAACAGTGTGCTGTTCGTCCGCCAGCCGGTCACCGGCCGAGAGGTCGACGGTCCGGCTGTCGGCATCGGTCTCGTCCACGTCCACGTCCGAACGGTCGCCTTCGAGCTCACCCGGAGCGCCGGCCACCTTCTGGCGGAGCTCTCTGACCTCCTTGCGGCGACGGAAGTCGCGCCCGAGTCCCTTCTTCGTCAGCCACAGGCCGAGGGTGACAGCGATCCCGGCGAGGACGCCGATAAAGAACAGGGTGGGGACCGACAGGCCGAAGTCGACGCCGAACACCGACATCGTGGTCGAGTCGCCGGAGGAGACCGAGACGCCCAGAGCGAAGAGGACGGCAAGGACGATCAGGACGATTCCGAGAGCCAGCATGATGACCGCTGCCTTTCTTCCAGCAGCCTGGTGCTGGACAGTTCAGGCCTCACTACCGAGAAGTGCGGTAAGCAGCGCCACCGCGCCGCCTTTGTCGAGTGGGTTGTTCCCGTTCCCACATTTGGGTGACTGTACGCACGACGGGCACCCGTCGGCACACTCACAGTGTGCAATCGCCTCCCGTGTCGCGGTCAACCACTCGCGCGCGGCGGCGTACCCGTGTTCGGCGAAGCCGGCCCCGCCCGGGTGTCCGTCGTACACGAAGACGGTGAGCCGGCCGGTGTCGGCGTGCTTGGCGGTGGAGACGCCGCCGATGTCCCACCGGTCGCAGGTGGCGAACAGTGGGAGCAGCCCGATCGAGGCGTGCTCGGCCGCATGAGCAGCCCCCGGTACGTCGCTCAGCCGGAGCTCGGCGACCAGGGTGGCGGGCATGGTCCACCAGACCGCCTTGGTACGCAGGGTGCGCTCGGGCAGATCCAGCGGCTGCTCGTCGAGCACGTCACCGGTGACGAGCTGTTTGCGCTGGAACGAGATCACCTGGTTGGTCACCTGGACCCAGCCGCGGGACAACTCGGCCGCACCCCACTGGCTGGTGTCCTCGGTGGCCAGGATGCTGATCTCGGTGACGTCCCGCGCGAAGGTGGTGTAGTCCGGCGAGGCCGGCTCGACGATCGCCGCGTGGTTCTCCAGATCCAGCGTGCGGACCAGGTACGACTCGCCTGCGTGCACGTAGACCGCGCCGGCATGCACGCTGGCGTGTGCCGAGCCGCCGTCGACAGTGCCGAGCAGCCGCCCGGTCTGGTCCTCCACGATCTGCACGGTCTTGCCGCCGGCCGAGCGGATGTCGATCGCGTCGACCGCCCGGTCGCGCCGAGTCCAGAACCATCCGTGCGGCCGCTCCCTGAGCAGACCCTGCTTGACGAGCTGCTTGATGACGGTCGCGGTGGTGGCGCCGAAGATGTCGTAGTCGTCCGGAGTCAGCGGCAGCTCCTGGGCGGCGGCGCAGAGCTGCGGACCGAGCACGTAGGGGTTCTCCGGGTTGAACACAGTCGCCTCGACCGGCCGCCCGAAGATCGCTGCCGGGTGACGAACCAGATAGGTGTCGAGCGGATCGTCACGAGCCACAAGGAGAGCCAGCGCGTCGCCACCTGATCGCCCGGCACGTCCAGCCTGCTGCCAGAGCGAGGCGCGAGTACCAGGCCAGCCGGACAGTAGTACTGCGTCCAGCCCGGCTATATCTATGCCCAGCTCCAACGCATTGGTCGCGGCCACTCCGGTCAGCTCGCCGCTCTGCAGCATGCGCTCGAGTCGCCGCCGCTCCTCGGGCAGATAGCCGGCCCGGTACGCCGACACCTGCTCGCTCAAAGCCGGGTCGACCTCCGCGAGATTCTCCCGGGCCGTCATCGCGACTGACTCGGCTCCACGCCGCGATCTGACGAACGCCACGGTCCTGACACCCGACACGACCAGGTCGGTCAGCAGCTCGGCAACCTCAGCCGGAGCGGACCGGCGTACCGGGGCTCCGTTTTCGCCGCGGAGGGAGGTGAGGGGAGGCTCCCAGAGGCCGAAGGAGATGCCGCCGCGGGGTGAACCGTCCTGCACGACCTCCACCATCGGCAGGCCGGTCAGGCGCTCCCCGGAGACAGCAGGCTCCGCCACGGTGGCCGAAGCGCACACGAAGATCGGATGCGCCCCGTACTGCGCGCAGATGCGCCGCAGCCGACGCAGTACGCCTGCGACGTGTGCACCGAACACGCCTCGGTAGTGGTGGCATTCGTCAACCACCACGTACTGCAGAGAGCCCAGGAACCTGGCCCAGCGCTGGTGGTTCGGCAGGACGGACCTGTGCAGCATGTCCGGGTTACTCAAGACATAGGTGGCGTGGTCGCGAGCCCAGTCCCGCTCGGTCCGCTCCGAGTCGCCGTCGAGCGTCGTGGCGCGCAACCCCGGCACCGTGTACGCCGACACTGCCCGCAACTGGTCGTGGGCCAGCGCTTTGGTCGGAGACAAGTACAGAACAGACGCCGTACGCCGATGCGGTGACGCCGCGTGGGCGATGCTCAACGTGGCGAAGGCCGGCAACAGGTAGCCGAGCGACTTGCCGGACGCAGTACCGGTTGCGACGACTACGTGCTTGCCGCTGTAGGCAGCCTCGGCGGTGGCGACCTGGTGACTCCACGGTGCGGTGATGCCGGCGTCGGCCAACTGACTGAGCACTTCCGGCGGAGCCCAGCGTGGCCAATCACCCGTTTGACCCAGTCGCGGCGGCACGGACTCGACGTGTGTCAGCCGCTCCGAACGACCAGGCCCGGCAGCGAGCCGCTTCAGTACTTCCGCTGCCTCACTCATGGTTCGACCCTAGTCAAGACCATGGACAGGGTGGACCGAGAGTGCACGAGCGGATGCGGAAGCCGTGTGCAAATGCGGATGCACACGTCACTTTGGACAGGTGGCTCGACGGGGGATGCACCGAAATGAAAGAGTTTTCGTACACGGCCCTACTCACGGTCCGTACATGGTTGAATGCAACAGTTCACGGGATCGGAGGCCGAAGTGGATCTGTCGCTGACGACGCGCACAGAGGGTGGGCGCACCGTCGTCGAAGTGGGTGGGGAGATCGACGTCTACACCGCGCCGAAGCTCCGCGAAACCATCGTCACGCTGGTGGACGCGGGTCAGTACGACCTCGTCGTCGACCTTGAAAGAGTGGAGTTTCTGGACTCCACCGGTCTCGGCGTGCTGGTCGGCGGACTGAAACGGGTGCGGACCCACGACGGTTCGCTGTCGCTGGTCTGCACCCAGGAGCGCTTGCTCAAGATCTTCCGGATCACCGGCCTGACCAAGGTGTTCGAGATCCATCCGGACGTCGCCTCGGCCATCTGAGGCGGCTCCGGGCCGGATCGCGAGGGCTGGAATCTGGTGTCCCCGCGATCACAGACGGTGAACTGCTTGCCGTCGGCCCTGGGTATGGCATAGACCACCCTGTCGTGAGGTCTGGTCGTTTACCCGTTAGAGTGACCCACCGCGCCAGGCCATTGGCGCTGTGTCGTAATTCTCAACCCTTCGGTTGCGGCAGTACGGGGGCCGTTCAGCCCTGAGGGTTGCCAACAAGGAGGACGGATGTCCGGGCTGCTTGCTGTACAAGCGGTGGATCTTTCGTCGAGCAACACCACGCTGGTCATCGTCGTCGGAGTGATCGCGATCTTCGCGGTCGCCATCGCGATGGTGTTCCGCGGTCAGGTGCTTGCCGCGAACGATGGCACCGAGAACATGAAGACGATCGCGTTGGCGGTGCAGGAAGGCGCTTCGGCCTATCTGTCACGCCAGTTCAAGACGCTGTCGATCTTCGCCGTGGTGGCGTTCCTGCTGCTGTTCCTGTTGCCAGTGCACAGTGACGGTGACAACGAGACCACGCTGAAGATCTTCCGCTCCGTCTTCTTCCTCGTCGGTGCGGGCTTCTCCGCCGCCATCGGCTACCTGGGCATGTGGCTCGCGACCCGGGCCAACGTCCGCGTCGCCGCCGCCGCGCGGGACGAGGGGCGCGAGCCCGCCATGCGCGTCGCGTTCCGGACCGGTGGAACGGTCGGAATGGCGACCGTGGGCCTCGGCCTGTTCGGTGCCGCCCTGGTGGTGCTGCTCTTCAAGGGTGACGCCCCGACGGTGCTCGAGGGCTTCGGCTTCGGTGCCGCCATGCTCGCCATGTTCATGCGGGTCGGCGGTGGCATCTTCACCAAGGCCGCCGACGTCGGCGCGGACCTGGTCGGCAAGGTCGAGCAGAACATCCCCGAGGACGACCCGCGCAACGCCGCGACCATCGCCGACAACGTGGGCGACAACGTCGGTGACTGCGCCGGTATGGCCGCCGACCTGTTCGAGTCGTACGCCGTCATGCTGGTGGCGTCGCTGATCCTGGGCAAGGCCGCCTTCGGCGAGCAGGGCCTGATCTTCCCGCTGATCGTGCCGGCCATCGGTGCCGTCACCGCGGTCATCGGGGTCTACCTGACCAAGCCGCGGGCCGGCGAGAACGGTCTGCGGACGATCAACCGGGCGTTCTACATCTCCGCGGCGATCTCAGCGGTGCTGTGTGCGGTCGCGGCGTTCTCCTACCTGCCGAGCAAGTTCGGCGACCTGACCGGCGCGACCGAGAAGATCGCCGCGCAGGACGGTGACCCCCGGGTCATCGCCACCGTCTCGGTGATCATCGGCATCGTGCTGGCCGCGATCATCCTGGCCCTGACCGGTTACTTCACCGGTACCGAGGACAAGCCGGTGCAGGACGTCGGCCGGACCTCGCTGACCGGTGCCGCAACCGTCATCCTGTCCGGGATCTCGGTCGGCTTCGAATCCGCCGTCTACACCGCTCTGGTGATCGCCGCTGCTGTCTACGGCGCCTTCCTGGTCGGTGGCTCCGGTGTGCTCGCCCTGTTCGCGATCGCGCTGGCCGGTGGCGGTCTGCTCACCACCGTCGGCGTCATCGTCGCGATGGACACCTTCGGTCCGGTCTCCGACAACGCGCAGGGCATCGCCGAGATGTCCGGTGACGTGGACGGCGAAGCGGCCCAGATCCTGACCGAGCTGGACGCCGTCGGCAACACCACCAAGGCGATCACCAAGGGCATCGCGATCGCCACCGCGGTACTCGCGGCGACCGCGCTGTTCGGTTCCTACACGGACTCGATCTACGCGGTGCTGAACGACGCCGGCGACGCCGCGTTCAACGTGGACGCGCTGGTGTTCGACCCGTCGACGCTGGTCGGCCTGATCATCGGTGCCGCGGTCGTCTTCATGTTCTCCGGACTGCTGATCAACGCCGTCGGCCGCGCCGCCGGTGCGGTCGTCTACGAGGTTCGTCGCCAGTTCCGCGACATCCCCGGGATCATGGAAGGCACCGGCAAGCCGGAGTACGGCAAGGTCGTCGACATCTGCACCCGCGACTCGCTGCGTGAGCTGGCCACCCCCGGTCTGCTCGCGATCGCGGCACCGATCGCGGTCGGCTTCGGTCTGGGCGCCTCGGCGCTGGCCGGCTACCTGGCCGGCGCGATCGCCAGCGGCACCCTGATGGCCGTCTTCCTGGCCAACTCCGGTGGCGCCTGGGACAACGCGAAGAAGCTGGTCGAGGACGGCAACCACGGCGGCAAGGGTTCGCCGGCACACGAGGCCACCATCATCGGTGACACCGTGGGCGACCCGTTCAAGGACACCGCCGGCCCGGCCATCAACCCGCTGATCAAGGTGATGAACCTGGTCTCCGTGCTGATCGCACCGGCCGTCGTCGGGATGTCGTCGATCGGTGAGGACACCAACACCGGACTGCGGATCGCTATCGCGCTGGTCGCGTTCGCGATCATCGTCGCGGCCGTGGTCGTCTCCAAGCGCCGGGAGTCGGTCATCTCCGACACGCCGGCCGAGGTCAACGCAGCGGCGTGACCGCCTGACGCAGTACGCCGAGAGGCCCGCCGGACGCGTTCCGGCGGGCCTCCCGTCTTTGGTGGCGACCATCAGCTGGGAGTGACTTTCATCCACCCCCCACCACCTGTTCATTCGCCCCCTTTTCACCCTCCAGGACGCCCGGATCCGCCGGATCTGCCCGCAGGCAGGGTGAAAAGGGGGCGAATGAACAGGTGGTGGGCGGAACGAGACGTTCGGCCATCCGGCGTCGACTTTGGTCGGATGCGCCGCGGGCCGTAGTACGGCAGTGTCGGGGGTAGGTCAGGGGGTTAACCGATGGCAACCCCGGTCCGGGGGACGGCACAATCCACCTAAGGGTGGACACACCAGGTCCGCCCCGGGTCCGATGTGCTGACCCGGACAGGCCTCGATACTGATGGGGACACAGCCCGCCCATGAATTCACTGGCGCGCCACCGAACGAGGAGCACGGCATGATCGAGGCAACCGGCCTCACCAAGCGATACGGCAGCACAGTTGCCGTTGACAACCTTTCCTTCGAGGTGAAACCCGGCAAGGTGACCGGCTTCCTCGGCCCGAACGGGGCCGGCAAGTCGACCACGATGCGGATGATCCTCGGCCTGGACACCCCGACCTCGGGTGACGTCCGGATCGACGGCCAGCACTACCGCGATCTCAAGCAGCCACTCAGCAAGGTCGGCGCATTGCTGGACGCCAAGTGGGTGCACCCGAACCGGTCCGCCCGTGCGCACCTGGCCTGGATGGCGGCCTCCAACAAGCTGCCGAAGGGCCGGGTGGACGAGGTACTCGATGCGGTCGGCCTGACCGCGGTGGCCGGCAAGCGCGCCGGTGCATACTCGCTGGGTATGTCGCAGCGCCTCGGCATCGCAGGGGCCCTGCTGGGCGACCCGGAGATCCTGCTGTTCGACGAGCCGGTCAACGGCCTCGACCCCGAGGGCATCGTCTGGATTCGCAAGTTCATGCACCGTCTGGCCGACGAAGGCCGGACGGTCTTCGTGTCCAGCCACCTGCTGTCCGAGATGGCGCTGACGGCCGAGGAGCTGGTGGTGATCGGCCGCGGACGGTTGATCTCGCAGACCAGCACCAAGAACTTCGTCAACAATGCCAGCGGCAGCAGCATCAAGGTGCGCAGCCCACAGCTCGACCAGCTGCAGAGCGTTCTCCAGCAGGGCAACCTGATGACCCGGATCGAAGATGTCGAGGACGAGGGCAAGGTGCTGTTCGTCGATGGCGAGGTGACCACCGACGCCATCGGTGAGACGGCCGCCGCGCAGGGCATCGTGCTGCACGAGCTGACGCTGCAGCGCGGCTCCCTGGAGGCTGCCTTCATGCAGATGACCGGTGACTCGGTGCAGTACCACGCGCACGACACGCAGCAGGCACCGCCGGTGCCGGCCGTCGAGCTCGTCGTGGCAGCAGAGGAGAAGAACTGATGTCCCTGGTCACAGTGGAGCGGATCAAGCTCTTCAGCACCCGGTCACCCTGGTGGTGCATGGTGCTCGCCCTGGTGCTGGCCGACGGGTTCGTCACACTCGGCTTCATCTTCGCCCCGGACGACACCGTCTGGCGGCCGGCCGACGCCGTCAGCACCTACCAGTTCGGCCTGATGGTGATGATGGTGATGGCAACCCTGGCCGTCACCACGGAGTACCGGTTCGGGACCATCCGCACCAGCTTCCTGTCGGTGCCCAAGCGGATCCCGATCCTGCTGTCGAAGGCACTGGTCGCTGCCACGCTCAGCGCCGTCGTCGGCCTGGTCGCCGCTTTCGGCGCCTTGGGACTGGGGACAGTTCTCGTCTCGGACGCTGACCTCGCGCTGACCACCGGCGCGGAGTGGCGTGCTGTGCTCGGTGTCGCCTTGGTCTATTTCCTGGCCGCGCTCATCGCGATTGCGATCGGCACCCTGATCCGGCAGAGCGCCGGCGCGATCGCCGTCGTGATCTGCTGGCCGCTGCTGATCGAGGGCATCGGTCAGACGATCCCCAAGGTCGGCGACTTCCTCGCCGACTGGGGTCCGTTCAACCGGGCCAGCTGGTTCATCCTCGGCAACCAGGGCACGACCGACGGCACGGCCGACGCCTCCGACGCGGTGATGTCGCCGACCTGGTCGCTGATCTACTTCGCCGCCTGGGCGATCGGTCTGCTGGTCATCTCCCTGGTGGTCGCGAAGAAGCGCGACGCCTGAGAAAGACGGCCGCCGGGTGGGTAGCCGCCCGGCGGTGCGAGGTCCGGCCGGGCTGAGGGGTCCTGGCCGCTAACGGCCCATGGAACATCTGGAAACAGATGTCCCATGGGCCGTTTCCTTTGTTAGCCTGCGCTGCATGACCGATTGGGCGCAGGTGCGCGCAGACGCCTTCGCCGTACCGGCTGATCGCCCGCTGGCCGAGCTCGTCGACGAACTCTCGGCGATGCTCCGGTCGCCCGATCCGCAGATCCGGGACGGGCAGGCCTACTCGACGCTCGCCACCTGGATCGGCAACGGGTTGCTCGGCGCGAAGGAGTTGCGCGCGCTCGGGGACGAGATGGTGGCCCGGTTCGCCGACCCCGAGATCCAGGCCCGCGCCTTCGCGCCGCTGATCCTCGACTCGATCGTCTCCCAGGGTGTCTTCGAGCCGTCCTGGGTGCCGCCGTTCGAGCGCTGGTACGTCGCTGAGGAGGATCTGCGCGGCTTCGACGCCAAACTGGGCTGGCTGCACGCCGTCGCGCACGGCAGCGACCTCCTGGGCGCCCTGGCGCGCGTCACGGCCGTCGAGCCCGTGCAGATGCTCCGGCTGGGTATCGGGCGGCTCCTGACGCCGACTGAGTACGTGCTGCGCGACCTCGAGGACGATCGGCTGGGGTTTGCTCTCGCGGTCGCCCTGACCCGTCAGGACCTCTCCGAAGCCGACGCGATCAGCTGGCTCGACCCCGCAGTACGGGCGGTCGCCACGGTTCCGACTGGTGGCTTCCGTCCGGAGATCTCGAACACGCTGCGCACGATGCGCGTCGTCTACCTGCTGGTCGACCACGGCCTCCGCCTCGACAACGATCACCCGCACGCCCAGGTCCCGCATCGCGACCAGGTGAAGGCCAAGCTCATGGAGCTGTTCCGCACCGCCACGCCGTACTACTTCTGACCTGAGTACCGCGGTGTCGGTGTCCCGGGATGGTCAGGCGGCTGCGCTCTGCTCATCGACGGACTGCACAGGCAGCAACACGGAAACTTTTCGTCGCCAGGTGCAAGTTAGTTACCGCATTGTCGACGGCCTGGGGCCTGCGGGCGGCCTGCGAGGATGGGGGGATGGACGAGGAAGAGCTGAGCGCAGGGCTGGTTGATCGGTTGCGCGGCGCCTTTGAGGTGGCGGCGTACACGGTTGACGGAGTGGCGGAGCGGCTGGGGCCGCAGGCCAACGGTGCGCTGGCGCGCAACGAGACGACGCTTGCTTTCCAGCGGACGGCCGCGGGGGACTCGCTCGACACCATGATCCGGTTGTTCCTGTTGCAGCGGGCTGCGCCGAAAGAGCTTGTAGAGAAGGCCTTTCCTGGTTGTCTGGCTGAATTGCTTGCCCTGGGCATCTTGAAGGAAGCTGGACATCTGGTCGCGGCGGCGATCGACGTACGGCCGTATGCCGAGGATGACCGGCACTGGTGGGTGATCGCTGATCTGACGCCTGGGTTGGACGGACGGCGTGAGCCGATGCGGTCCGATTACGTGCTGGGCATTGCTCCGGCGAGTCTGAGTTTGGTCAAGCTGACCGTGCCGATCAAGGCAGGGAAGGCGCTCGACGTCGGTACCGGTTGCGGCATCCAGGCGCTCCACCTCGCCGACCGCGTCGGCCATCTTGTTGCCACCGACATCAATCCTCGTGCGCTCCAGCTGACCCGCTGGACCGCCGCGCTCAACCGGATCGACCTCGACGTCCGCGACGGCAGTCTTTACGAACCGGTCGCAGGCGAGCAGTTCGACCTGATCGTGAGCAACCCGCCGTACGTGATCGCGCCGCCCTCTGCGGAGGCCCGGCTCACCTATCGCGAGACAGGGTTCGCCGGAGACGCAGTGGTCGAGCAGTTGGTCCGGCAGGCTCCACAGCACCTGACAGAAGGCGGCTGGTGCCAACTCCTCGCCAACTGGACCTGTGTCCGCGGCCAGGACTGGCGGGAGCGAATCGCGAGCTGGACCGGCGACAGGTCGAGCTGGGCCGTGCAACGCGAGCAGCTTGACCCAGCGGAGTACGTCGAACTGTGGCTGCGCGACGCCGGCCTGCACGGGCGTCCGGAGTACACGAGCCGGTACGACGCCTGGCTGCGGTGGCTCGACAAGCAGCAGGTCGAGGCGATCGGGATGGGCTGGATCAACCTGCGCAACACCGCGGGCAGCACGCATGCGGAGGAGTGGCCGTACGAGATCGAGCAGCCGATCGGGCCGTACGTGCTCGACCGGCTCGAGCGGATCCAGGGGCTGCCGGCGGATCTTACTGGGCTCTACCTGACCACGGCTGAGGACGTCATCCAGGAGACGACCGGTCAGCCCGGTGCCGAGGATCCGGCGACGATCGTGCTGCGGCGGCAGCGAGGCATGCGCCGGGCCGAGCAGGTGGACACTGTGCTCGCCGGTTTCGTCGGTGCTTGCGATGGGGATCTCAGCGTCGGGCAGATCCTGGACGCGTTGGCGAGCCTGCTGGAGCGTGACGACCTGCACGCGAACTACCTGCCGAAGATCGCCGACCTCATCACCGAAGGGTTCCTCACGTACTAGGTGCCCGCCCGGCGGCGGCGCTTCTCCTGGTACATGCGGCTGTCGGCGGCGGTCAGCAGCTCACTGACCGGAGTGCCGTCCGTGCTGCTGGCGTGACCGATGCTCAGCCGCAGCATGGCGAACCACGGCTCGAGCGCACCCCGCGCGACTTGCTCCGCCGCCGCCTTGATGCGCTCGACGAGCTCACCGGCGCCGCGCTCGTCGGGGTTGTCCAGAACGACGACGAACTCGTCGCCACCTGCGCGCGCGACGACGTCATCGGCGCGGCACTGCTCGGTCAGCAGCTGGGCGACGCGTCGCAGTACCTCGTCACCGCAGGCATGGCCGTGACTGTCGTTGACCACCTTCAGGTTGTCGACGTCGATCGCGAGTACGGCGATCGACCGGCCCGACTCGAGGGCCGCGCTCATCCGCTCGTCCAACGCCCGGCGGTTGCCGACACCGGTCAGCGGATCCTCCCGCGCGGCCCGCCACTCGGCGTCATGCCGGATCGAGAGGTCGTGGGTCGCCAGGGCACTCCGTACGGCGTACAGGCCGCGCAATCGCTCGGCCCACCAGCCACGCGTGATCGCTCGCGCATACTGCAGTCCGGAGGCTGCACCGGCGTCGCCGGACTCCGCGACGATCCGTACTGCGGTGTGCCGGACCAGCGCCTCGACGGGCGGATCGGAGGTCGGCGGCAAGTCGGTCGCAGATCGCTCGGCGGCCTCCATCGCGTCGTCGATCCGGCCGAGCGACGCATAGGCCTTGGCCAGGTAGGCGCCGGCGATCGCGGCCAGTTCGAGCCTGCCTACCTTGACCAGCTGGTCGCGGCAGTCCTTCAGAATGACCGCGGCCTCGGCGGGGTTGGCGTCGAAATCGCTGGCCGCGAGCCACATCCGGCCGGTCATCGGCCAGTAGCCGATCAGGTTCGCGCGGACGATCACCTCGTTCGCCTCGGCCGCCCAGCGCTTGGCTTCCTGGCGACGGCGCAGGATCTCGTCGTCGTACGCCGGGTCGCCGAGTCGTTCCATCTCGTGCGCCCAGCGCAGGTTGGACTCGGCCAGGTTCAGCCGGTTGATCGCGGGTGACTCGGGCAGCCCGAGCGGGTCCACGCCGGCCGCCGCGGCGAACTCGAAATGCGGGATGCACAGCTCGAAGAGTCGCAGCAGGTCATAGGCGTAACCCAGCCCGGTGTGCGCCCAGCTCGCGAGCCCCGGGTCTCTGGTGTGGGCCAGCGCGTTCTCCGCGGCGACCAGGTCGGCGACCGAGTCGCCGCCTTCGCCGGTACGGATCAGCGTGACGATCCGGACCGCGAGCGCGTTCGCCTCCCAGCCCGGCTCCTCGATCGCGCGGGACACCCGGATACAGCCGTCGACGGCGTCCAGGGCCGCTTCGGCATCGGCGGCGTGATGGGCGGCGACCGCCCGGACGTACTCCGCGGCGGCGCGTTCGCTGGACGGCTCCGGGCCGAGCTCGGCGAGCAGCAGCCGGAGGTCGGTCGTCGCTCCGGCCGGGTTGCCCGATTGGGCCCGCGTCATCGCTGTCGCGATCCGCGCGGTCACCCCCGAAGTCTCGCGCACCCGATCTCCCCCGTCCTGCTCCGCTTAGTGTCCCGTGAGCACTGGCTCACCTGGCGCGGCGCTTGTCCTCGTACAGCCGGCTGTCCGCCATCGGAATCAGCAGCTCCACCGGCACACCTTCCGCGGTCGCGGCGTACCCGATGCTCAGGCCCAGCCTGCTGAGCCACGGTTTGGCCGTCGTCGCCGCCACCAGGGCGACCGCGGCCCGGATCCGCTCGGCCAGCTGTGCGCCACCCTTGGCGTCCGGCTGGTCCAGCACCACGAAGAACTCGTCTCCTCCCGATCGAATCACGGCATCGGTGGCACGTGCCTGTTCTACCAGCAGGTTTGCCACAAGTTGCAGCAATTCGTCTCCACGGGCATGCCCGAAGGTGTCGTTCACGACTTTCAGATCGTCTACATCGATGGCCAGCAAGGTCACCGCGCGCTGGGAGTCCCTGGCCGCCGTCAGCCGCTCGTCCATCGCCCGGCGGTTGCCGATCCCCGTCAACGCGTCCTGCCGCGCGGCATGCCATTCGGCATCATGGCGTGCCGAGAGGTCATGCGCCACAAGGGCATGCCGTACTGCGTTCAGCGCGCGCTGACGTTCCTTCCACCAACCGCGGGCCACCGAACGCGCATAGCCGAGTGCGGCCGCGGCGCCGGGTTCGCCGGTCTGCGCGGCCAGCTCCGATCTCGTCTGCAGCACCAGGACCTGGGTGGACGGATCGGTCAACGGGATCAGGTCGTCGATGGCGCGATCGGCGGCCGCGCGGGCGTCGTCCCATTTGCCCTGCGCGCCGAAAGCCCTTGCCAGGTAGGCGCCGGCGATCGCCAGCCGCTCGGTCTCGCCGAGCTTGCGGATCTCGTCGCGGCACTCCTCCAGCTCTTCGACGGCTTGAGCTGGATCCTCGGCGGTCGCGGCCGCGGCAAGCCAGATGCGCGCGCTCAACCGCCAGTACTCCTGGCTTTTGTCGGCGACCATCACCTTCTCCGCCTCGCGCGCCCAGTACGCCGCAGAGGCGAGCCGCTCGTCGATCTCCGGCCGGTACGACGGGTCGCCGAGCCGCTCGAGTTCATGCGCCCAGCGCAGATAGGTTTCAGCGAGATTGAGCCGGTCGATCGCGGGCGCCTCGGCCAGCTCGAGAACGTCGGCTTCGATGCCGGTGGCAATCTCGTAGTGCGGGATGCAGAGCTCGAACAGCCGAAGCACGTCGTACGCGTAACCGAGGCCGGTATGAGCCCAGCCGCGAAGTCCTGGGTCGCTGGTGCGGGTCAGCGCGTGCTCGGCGGCAACCAGATCGTTGATGGTGTCGCCACCGCGTCCGCTGCGGGCCAGGTTGATGATCCGGATGGGGAGTGCGTTCGCCTCCCAGCCCGGCTCGTCGATCGCGCGGGCGACGGCGAGGCATTCATCCACTGCTGCAAGGGCTTCGTCGGCGTCGCTGGCATGGTGAGCGGTCACTCCGCGCACGTACTCCGCCGCGGCCAACTCGTAGCTCGGCACCCCGCCGAGTTCGGTGCGGATGGCATCGATCTGAGCAGCCGCGACCACATGCCCACCCGACTGCGCCAGCGTCATCGCCGCCGCAATCCGCGCGGACAACCGCCCCGCCTCCATCGCCCGCCCTCCCCTTTTGGTCACCAACTGTTCACGTGAGACCGCCCATTGTGGCGGCGCGAAAGTCCGCTGTCACTGCCCAGCCCTGTGCGACACCCCACGCCGACACCTCCGGGCCCTCCTCCGTCACCGCTGCCCGAGAGCACCGGAGCTGACGATGAGTGGGCTTGACCCCTCGTACGGGGGTTCGCGTGTTGGTCTGGCAGGGGGTGAACCCCGTGAGCAGGGGTGGAGTACCGCGTTCGGCGTTGTGCGGGTGACGGACGAGCCGGCGATCAGGGTGGTTGGGAGCAGGGCGCGGGTGGGCGACGGAGGAGCGCGTGTGGGTGGCCAGCGTGGGGGCTAGCCGGCGGCCTGCTGCTCGTTGGCTGCGCGGAGTTGTACCGGGAGGGACTCGACGCCGTACACGATGGAGAAGTCGCGGAAGCGTAGTTGGTCTTCGGAGACTGCTAGAGACAGGTCCGGGAAGCGGTTGGCCAGGGCGCTGAAGGCTGCTCGGAGTTCCATCCGAGCCAGTTCGGCACCTACGCAGCGGTGCATGCCGTGGCCGAAGGCTAGGTGGGCGGCGGGGGCTCGGCGGGGCCAGAAGTCTTCTGCGTCGTCGCCGAAGACGGATTTGTCGCGGTCGGCGCCGGACAGGGAGACGGCGACCAGGTCGCCCTTCTTCACCTGTTGGCCGAACAGTTCCTGGTCGTGCCGGGCGAAGCGTGGGAAGGCCACCTGGACGACGGTCAGATAGCGCAGCAGTTCCTCGACGATCGCGTCCACCGACTCGGGCTCGGTGCGGAGGCGGGCGTAGATCTCCGGGTCGCGGAGCAGTACCAGGGTGCCTAGGGCGAGCATGCTGGCGGAGGTTTCGTAGCCGCCGAGGAAGACGCCGTCAGCGAGCCCACCGAGCTCGATGTCGTCGATCTCGTCGCCTTGCTCGCGGATGATCGAGCCGATCAGGCCGTCGCCGGGGTTGCTGCGCTGCTTGCCGACGATCTCGAAGAGGAACTCCCGCGACTCGCTCGCCGAGCCGAAGACGCCGATGCCGCCGCCGGACAGGTCGAACCGGGCCGGGCCGAGGGCGCGGAACCGGTCGCGGTCGGACTCCTCGATGCCGAGCAGGTCGGAGATCAGCAGGAACGGCACGTTGAAGGCGAAGTCGGTGACGATGTCGACGACCGGGCCCTTGAGCTCCATCAGGTCCAGCTGGTCGTTGACGATCTTCTCGATCATCGGCTCCAGCCGGGCCAGCCGGCGCTTGGTGAACTCGGGCGTGAGCAACTTGCGCAGCCGGGTGTGGTCGGGCGGATCGGTGAACCCGAGCCCGCCGATGCCCTCGGACGGCTTGTCCGGGTCCGAGCCGATCATCGGCCGGATGTCGTTGCTGAAGTTCGTGGTGTCGGCGAGCACCGCCTTGGACTCGGCATGACCGGTGACCATCCAGACGTTGAGCCCGAACAGGTTGGCCAGCTTGTGCACCGGTTCGACCTCGCGGATCGCGCCGAGCTCCGGGACCGGGTCGAGTCCGTCGCGACGCAACGGCATCGAGACCTGACGCGGGAACACCCGCATCTTCGACAGGTTCAGACCACCCTTGCGGGTGGTCCTGCTCATGACCCGGCTGCCGACCCATCTCTTCAGGTATGTCGCAACCATGACTCCCACGCGCCCTCTCTGAAACTGCTGCCCCCGACGGCTTTCGTCTTCCCCGAAGCTAGCCGTGGCGAGGACCAGATCTGATGGTGTTGGCACTACTTCTGTGGTGGCTCCAGCACCACCATGGGAGGGGGCCATGGTGCTGCAACGCGTCGCCAAGGTCAGACCTTGTCATGGACGAGGGCCCCGATACCACCGGAACCCACCTGTACCGTCCCCTGGGACGGCGATCAGGTGGGTTCCGGGGTACCTCAGGGAAAGTCCAGCCGAAAGTCGGTTGTGCTGACCCGGATCGGCCGAAACAGGCCGATGGTCAGGCGTTCTGGCAGGTCAGCCGCGCCTCCGCCCAGTCTGCATGGTCGCTGGTGATGCCGTCGCCGGCGTCGGTGACCTGCAATGTCAGGAGTTGCCCGCCCGTAGTATCGACGCTGACCGGCACCGTGGGCGACGAACCGGTGAGCAGATCCGATGTGTACTTCGCCACACCGTCGACCAGCGCCTTGAAGCTCACCTTGCCCCGATCCTCCACCTCGTCGTCGACGCCGACCTTGGCCGTGAAGGCCGTGCAGTTGCCGCCGAGCCGGACGGTGACCGACGAGGGCGCGTGAGTACCCAGGCCCTTTGCGTACTGCGTGCCGTCGAGCGTGAGGGCAGCTCCGTCACCCGCTGCATCTTCGCCGTTGCTCTTGTCCCGTTCGACCGGGCCCCAGCCGTTGGTCGAGTCGATCCACTCCAGGTCGCTCACCCAGGGCTGACCGGTCGGCGCCGGTGGCAACGGCTTGTTCGCCAGGGTCGCGGCGAAGAAGCCAAGACCGCCGCCGGGCAGCTTGATCGCCTTCACCGTCTTGCCCGGCGTCAGTGGTACAGCGGTGTAGAAGACCCGGTAGTCCGTGGTGGTGTTGGCCAATCCGGATTGTGTATACCGGCCCTTCACGGACACGGCGAGTTTCGCGCCACCTGTGGCCGGATCCTGGCAACACCAGTTGGGCAACTGGAACGGCGCCTGCGACTCGGTGCCGTCGGTGTAGATGATCGTGACGCTGCCCTTGGCGTTCAGGCTCGCACCAGCACCCAGCAAGGCCAGATGCGACCCGGTGCCAGAGACGAGAATCGGTGCGGACTGGTTCTTCACCAGGTTCGGCGTACCGGGGACTCCGGTCGGCCAGGTGAAGTCGGCACCCTGCACGCTGACCTTGGCGCCCGGCGTGAAACCGGCCGCGGCCAGCGCCTCGCCGTTGAAGCTGTTGCCTGAGCCATCGAAGTTGCCCTTGGCAAAGCTCGATGCGTCGCTGACACCGACGACGGTCGCTGCCTGCGACAACGATGCGTAAGGCAACTGTGCTGTCGCCACCGTGCTGTTCTGATAGCTGTCCTCATGCACCAGGTACGACGCGTCGAGTCGCAACGTGAAGCTCGCCGGCTTGACCGATGCCGCGGGTGTCACCGCGAGCTTGGTGGTGACGGTCTTGCCCGGATCGACCTTGGCGAAGGTGCTCGTGCCCGTCGACGTCCACCCGGCCGGCAGGTCCAGAGCGAGTCGTACGTCGCGCATCGTCGTCGTACCGGGGTTGGTGAAGGTGGCCGTGAGTTCGGTGGCCTGGCCCGGTGCGTTCCACAGTGCCGGCGAGGAGAGTTCCGGCGTACCGAAGGACTCCAGGACGGTCTTGCCGCCGCCGACCGACGTAGTGCTGCTTAGCCGGACAGAGGCGTCACGTGAGGTGGAGATCGATGCGGTCTTCACGAGGACGACGCCGTTCTCGTAGTACCAGCCGGTGGAGGCTGCGAGGTAGGCGTCCTTGCTGGCCTGCTTGGTGAGCAGCACGTTGTCCACCGATACATCGCGCGGTGCGGTGCCGGTGTGGACGGTCAGCTCGTACGGACGCGCGCCCGGCTTACCGGCGTACGAGCCCTTGCTGGCGCCGATCTTGACGGTGATGTCGCCGCGGGCCGCGACGGGCGCGGTCACCTCGAGCAGTTGCGTGGCCGACTTGGCCTGCTTGTAGTCACGCGTGACGCGGTCGTCCTCGTAGAGGCTGAACGACGACTTGCCCTCGGGGTAGATGTCGACGGTCAGCCGATCGCCGAATCCCTGCTGGGCGGCCGAGTTGATGCCGCTCTTCCACATCGGTACGACGGCGCCGGCCTTGACGAACAACGGCAGCGTGTCGAGCTTCGCGTGGTAGCCGTTGACCGTGGTCGGCCCTTGGTAGACCTTGCCGGTCCAGTAGTCGACCCAGTTGCCCTTGGGCAGGTAGATACCGTTCTTCACCTCGTCGGCTCCGAACATCGGCGCGACCAGGAACTCCTTACCAGCAAGGAATTCGTACTTCGTCGTGTCGTCCCAGGTCTTCGGGTCGTTCGGGTACTCCAGCACCAGCGAACGGTTCAGCGGAGCGCCGGTCGCGTGCGCCTCAGCGGCGTACGAATAGAAGTAGGGCAGCAGACGCTCGCGCAGCTTGAGGTACTTGCGGTTGATCGAGGTGTACGGCTCGCCGTGGGTCCACGGCTGCTTGTACGCCGGTGTCGCCCACCCGGACATGGTCATGAAGGCCGGGTTGAACACCTTCCACTGCAGGTCTCGCGTGTAGCTGGTCGGGGAGCCGCCGAAGATGCCGTCGACATCGCCTGCGCTGTAGGCGATTCCGGAGTTGCCGGAACCGGTGATGGCCGGGATCTGCCACTTGATCGCGTCCAGCGAACCACTGTGGTCGCCGGTCCACTGCACTGCACACCGCTGCGCGCCGGCCCAGCCCTCGACCATCCAGGCGTAACCACGGGCGTTGCTGTGCTGCTCGATGCCGCCGTGTGCGGTGTCGCAGGCGCTCAACGCGTACCGGTATCCCGGGCCGACCCAGGCGACGTCCAGCTTGCGTACGCGCACTCCGGCCTCGCCGACCTCGGCCGGCTGGCGGTCGAGCGACGACTGCGTCCACAGGCCCATCTGGATGTTCCGCTTGCGCAGCTCGTCACCGGTCTGCTTGAGCGCGGGGATGTCGCGCTTGCCCCACCAGGTGCCGTCGACCTGCTCCGACTCGGTGTTGGCGGAGTAGCCGCAGCCGTAGTCGTCGTTGACCAGCATCCAGCCGCCGGGCATGTCCTGGTCGACGAACTTCTGCGCGACCTTCACGGCGTCCAGCGTGGTCACCTTGTCCGGGTTGACCTTCCAGTCGTTGCTGGGGTCCGGGTCGGTGGCGTAGTGGCCGCGGTTGTAGCAGTCGGAGTCGCCGTACTCGAGTCCGTAGATCGGCGGCATGAACGGCCGGCCGGTGAGCTCGGTGTAGCGATTCAGCGAGGTCTTCAGGTCGCCGACGAAGTAGTAGGCGTCGAACCGCTTCTCGTCGTGCTTGGTGACGACGGGTGCGGTGAAGCTGTAGCTGCCTGGCGCGAACGTGTTCCGCAGTACGCCGTACCCGGCAGTGCTCATGTAGTACGGCGAGGCGTTCGGGTTGCCGCCGTCTTCCCAGTTGAAGTCGCGGGCGACCGTGATGGTCTTGTCCCGGTGCGAGAACCGGCCGTTCTGCATGCCGCCGCCGAAGTACTGCTCGGTGGCGCCGCGGCTCAGCGACTGGCTGGCGGAGCTGTCGGTCCAGGACAGTGGTGCCGTCTCGGACCAGACCTGCTGGCCGTTCGCCCGGTAGAGCGAGAAGCGCAGCGGCGACTTGTTGGCCCGTACCTCGATCTTGCCGCTGGTCAGCGAGTAGTAGTCGCCCTTGTCGGCCCAGCTGGTCGCAGGCTTCGGGTAGTCCTTCTTGATGACGATGTTGGACGCCGGGGCGGTCGGGTCGGTCGGTGGGGTGTTCGCCGGGTCGGTGAACGTGCCGTCCGGCGCCAGCCAGATCCGGAACACGTCGTCCTTCAGGAACACGACCCGCACCTTCGCAGTACCCGCACTGAGCGTGTACTGCGCGGTGTCGGCGGCGAAGTCGGTCACTGCGCCCAAGGACGTGCCTGCGACGGCTGCGATGGGCTCTGCGTTGGCGGGGCCGGCCGTGGTGGCAGTGACCAGGGCACCCGCGACTAAGGCCAGGGATGTCCCGGCGATGACTACTGAACGTTTAACGCGGACAAAGATGCTCACGAGTGCCTCACTTCACGCATCTATGAACAGGATTGCGCCATTGATAACCCACCAGCCAGGCCTTTGTCACTAGCTCGGGACCACTGACCGTCATGAAGTTGAGACGCGGTCTCCATCGGCGGATGATCCGCGCCGAGGTCCGGGGCGGTGACGATGATTCGCATGACGAACAATCAAAGCTTCAGCCGCCGCCGCTGTCCTTTCCGGGTGGCTGCGCTTGTCGCTGGCCTGGCGGCGAGCCTGCTCGTGTCTACCCCGGCGCTCGCCCAGGCCTACCCCTCCGACGGCCGCGAGCCCGGTACTGCGGCCGGTAGCGGCCCGCTGGCGACTACGGCGACGTACCCGCCGGTGACGATCAACGTGCCGGCCCCGACCGGGCCGAACGAGCTCGGCACGATCGAGCTGCACCTGGTCGACCACGCCCGCAACGACGCGAGCGCACCGGGCGGCAAGCGGGAGCTGATGGTCAGCGTCTGGTACCCCGCGCGATCCGGTGCCGACGGCCCGATCGCCAAGTACATGCCGCCGCTGACCTCGGCCGCGGTCAATCCGGCTCTGACGAAGAGTCTCGGCGTCCGGGATCCCGTCTTCGACTTCGCGAACAGCGACACTCATGCGCGCATCGGCGTACCGGCCCAGCACGGCAAGCACCCCGTCGTGCTGTTCTCGCCGGGCTACCCGCTGAGCCGGTTCCACAACACCGCACAGGTCGAGGAGCTGACCAGTCGCGGGTACGTCGTCGTGACGATCGACCACACCCACGAGGGCCCGGTCGAGTTCCCGGACGGCCGGTTCGTACCGGGCTCCGGCGTACCCGAGCCGACTGCTGAGCAGACCAAAGCGGCGATCGACACGCGAGTGGCCGACACCCGTTTCGTGCTCGACATGCTCACCTTGCTCGCCCGCGGCCTCAACCCGGACGCCGAACGCCGCAAGCTGCCCCGCGGTCTGCGGCAGGCGCTGGACATGGGCGCCGTCGGGATGTTCGGCTTCTCGGCCGGTGGCCACACCGCGGCCAACGCGATGGACGCCGACGGGCGGATCGTGGCCGGCGCCGACCTGGACGGCACCTTGGCCTACGACGTACTCAAGGGCCCGATCGGTCCGGCCGCGCAGCGCGGGCTGGACCGGCCGTTCCTGCTGTTCGGCTCGGACGGAAGCCAGCGGACGAACCCGGCCAACCTGGAGAACTACGACATGTCGTGGGCGTCCCTGTGGAAGGCCCAGCGGGGCTGGAAGCTCAACCTCCAGCTGCCCGGCTCGCGGCACCTCGGCTTCTCCGACTACCAGTTCTTCTACTACGACGTGGTGTCCAAGCTCGTGCACGACGAGGACCTGGCCAACCAGGTACAGGCGAACGTGGCCGGTGTCGTCGACCGCAAGCGGGCTCTGCTGGCCCAGCGGACCTATCTGACCGCGTTCTTCGACCAGAACCTGCGCGAACACCACCAGCCGCTGCTTGAGAACGAGTCCCGCGACTTCCCGGAGATCACCTTCGTGCGCTGAGATCCATCCGGCGGGGGAGCACCGTCCCCCGCCGGACTGATCCACACGGGTCATCAGGGCGGGCAGGGTGTGGCCATGACTACCGTCGGACGTCGCACCTTGCTCGCCCTGCTTGCTGCCGGGATGACGGCAACAGCATTTCCACAGCCGACCTCTGCCGTCGCGGCGCCCGCGCCGTACCGGCTGGTCCTGCCCGAGCCGACCGGCCCCTACTCGATCGGGACCACCGAACTGCACCTGGTCGACAAATCCCGCGCGGATGCCTGGGACCCCGGTCGGCGGCGCGAGCTGATGATCAGCGTTTGGTATCCGGCCCGACCGGGGCATGGGCCTCGCTCGCCATACGCCCCACCGCACGTCGCCGCGTCGCTGGCCGACGAGCTCGGCGCGGCCTTCGGCATCCCGGCCGGGCGGATCGACTACGCCGGTACGCCGACGCATGCGCGCGCCGGCGTCCCCGCGCTCGGGCGGCATCCGGTGATCCTCTACTCGCCGGGGTTCGGCACCTCCCGGCTGCTCGGCACCAACCACGTCGAGGATCTCGTCAGCCGGGGCTACGTGGTGGTGACGATGGATCACACCGGGGAGGCGCCGGCGGAGTTCCCCGGCGGACGCGTCGCGCCGGTGCTGGTGCCGGGCTCGGCGATCCAGCAGGCGCTGAAGGTTCGGGTGGCCGACACCAGGTTCGTCCTGGACAGTCTCGGCCGGTTGCCGAAGCGGCTGACCGGGGCCATGGAGCTGCGGCACCTCGGGATGTTCGGCTACTCGCTGGGTGGTTTCGCCGCGGCCGAGACGATGCTCACCGGTCGGCGCATCGACGCTGGGGTGAACCTCGACGGCACGATGCAGTACGGGTTCCCCAGCGGGGAGCTGAGCGAGGTGGCGAAACGAGGGCTGGACCGGCCGTTCCTGCTCTTCGGTGCGCAGGGGCACTCGCATCTGCCCCAGCCGGGTGGTCAGCTGGACGACCCGTCCTGGACCAGCTTCTGGGCGCACCAGCGCGGCTGGAAGCTCAACCTGAGCATTGCCGACGGCACCCACGGAGCCTTCGCCGACTACCAGTTCTCCGGTCCGGCCGTGGCCCAGGCCAACGGAGTTCCGCCTGAGGTGGTCATCTCGCTGCTCGGCTCGGTCGACCCGGCCCGAAGCGTCGCCGCGCAACGTGCCTACCTTGGCGCCTACTTCGACCAGTTCCTCAAAGGTCGGCCGCAAGCCCTGCTGCGGAAGGAATCGCCGCGCTATCCGGAGGTGACCTTCGTCCGGTGATGGAGCTCGTCTCCTGATCGGGCAACCGGGTGCTACCTGGGGATGACTTGAGATCACGCCTCAGGCTGATTCGCCGGGTCGGTTGCTCGGATTGTCTGGAGAGATGATCCGGCGCCGAGTCATCGCAACCGTCCTTGCGACTTCCTTCGCAGCGCTCGCCGTACCGGCCACGGCCGCCCACGTCTCGCCAGTCGCGGCTACGTCGTCGTGACGATCGACCACACAGGGGAGGCTCCGGTGGAGTTCCCGGGCGGCCGGGTCGTCGGGGCCAAGGTGCCGTGGGACCAGGCCGGGGCTGTGAAGAAGGCCACGGACACGCGGGTGGCGGATGTGAGATTCGTCCTCGACTCGCTGCCCCGGCTGCCGCGCCGGCTGAGCCGCGCGATGGACCTGAGCCGGATCGGAATGTTCCTCGGAACGGTCGATCCGGAGGTCGCCGTGGCCTTCACCCGACGCGCGCTGGAGGGTTTTTTCCGCCACAGTCTGAAACCCTGATGAGGCTGGTGGCGCCCCGAGCGGTTACCGTGCGTTGAGAAATGCGTTGCTGTCGGCCGTACTCTGTCCTCGGACGGTGCGCCAGTTCTTCAGGGCAGCACTCTTTTGTTGTTCGGGGGAACAAGGTGTCCGGCACCAGGCGTTCAAGGGCATGGCTGAAGCATCGACGGCGTTGACAGGCAAGGAGCGCAGTGGCAGGGGCAACAGGAACGAAAGCATCGGGCGGCACGTCGGCGACGGCGGCCGCTGGTGGTTCGCGTCGACTGGTGATCGTCGAGTCGCCGAAGAAGGCGCGGATGATCGCAGGATTCCTGGGCTCCGGATACGTGGTGGAGTCGAGTTTCGGCCACATCCGGGACCTGCCGAAGGGGGCCGACGAGATCCCGGCGAAGTACAAGGGGCTGCCCTGGGCGCGCCTCGGGGTCAACATCGAGGACCACTTCGACCCGCTGTACGTCGTACCGGCGGACAAGAAGGCACAGATCCGCAAGCTCAAGGATCTGCTCAAGGACGCCGACGAGCTCTACCTGGCCACAGATGAGGACCGCGAGGGCGAGGCCATCGCGTGGCACCTGCTGGACGAGCTGAAGCCGAAGATCCCGGTCAAGCGGATGGTCTTCCACGAGATCACCCCGAAGGCGATCCAGGACGCGGTCGGCAGTGCGCGCGACATCAACGACGCGCTCGTCGACGCCCAGGAGGCCCGGCGGATCCTGGACCGGCTGTACGGCTACGAGGTCTCGCCGGTGCTGTGGAAGAAGGTCATGCCGAAGCTGTCGGCGGGCCGGGTCCAGTCGGTCGCGATCCGGATGGTGGTCGACCGGGAGCGGGAGCGGATCGCGTTCCGCAGCGCGTCGTACTGGGATCTGGACGCCAAGCTCGACGCCGGCGAGGGCAAGACGCCGCGGATTTTCCCGTCCCGGCTGGTCTCGGTGGACGCCCACCGGATCGCCCAGGGGCGTGACTTCGCCTCGAACGGCGAGCTGAAGAGCGACAGCACGGTCCACCTGGACGAGTCCACCGCCACCGCGCTGGCCGCGGCGCTGCGGGAGTCGACCTTCACGGTCCGCTCGATCGAGTCCAAGCCGTACACCCGCAAGCCGTACGCGCCGTTCCGGACCACCACGCTGCAACAGGAGGCCGGGCGCAAGCTCAACATGTCCGCCTCGCAGACGATGCAGATCGCGCAGCGGCTGTACGAGAACGGCAACATCACCTATATGCGTACGGACAGCGTCACGCTGTCCGACACCGCGATCACGGCGGCGCGGGCGCAGGTCCGCGAGCTGTACGGCGCGTCGTACCTGCCGGACAAGCCGCGCGTCTACACCTCCAAGGTGAAGAACGCGCAGGAGGCGCACGAGGCGATCCGGCCGGCCGGCGAGGTCTTCCAGACTCCTGCCCAGACCGGGCTGAGCGGCTCGGAGTACCGGCTCTACGAACTGATCTGGATGCGCACGATCGCGTCCCAGATGAAGGACGCGGCCGGCAACAGCGTCTCGATCAAGATCGACGCCAAGGCCTCGTCCGGGGAGAACTGCGAGTTCACCTCGTCCGGCCGGGTGATCACCTTCCACGGCTTCCTGAAGGCGTACGTCGAGGGTGCGGACGACCCGTCCGCCGAGACCGACGACCGCGAGACGCAGATCCCGGACGTGTCCGAGGGCGACGTACTGCCGGCCACCGAGGTGATCGCTTCGGGGCACGAGACCAAGCCGCCGTCGCGTTTCACCGAGGCGACGCTGATCGCGCAGCTGGAAGATCGCGAGATCGGCCGGCCGTCGACGTACGCCTCGATCCTGGGCACGATCCAGGCGCGAGGTTATGTCTACAAGAAGGGCAACGCGCTGGTGCCGGCCTGGCTGGCGTTCGCCGTCGTCCGGCTGCTCGAGCAGCACTTCACCCGGCTGGTCGACTACGCGTTCACGGCCTCGATGGAGGACGTGCTGGACGACGTCGCCGCCGGGAACCTGCAGCGCGAGGGCGTGCTGGGACGGTTCTACTTCGGCGACGACGGCATCGAAGGCCTGCAGTCCATGGTCAGTGACCTGGGCGACATCGATGCCAGGGAGATGTCGACCTTCCCGGTCGGCCCGCCGGACAGCGGCATCGTCGTACGGGTCGGTCGGTACGGGCCGTATGTCGAGGGTCCTGAAGAGACCCGCGCGAACGTGCCCGAGGACCTGCCGCCGGACGAGTTGACCGTCGAGCGGGCTCGCGAGTTGCTGAGCCAGCCGTCCGGGGTCGAGCTGGAGCTCGGGACCGCGCCGGAGACCGGGCTCAAGGTGGTCGCGAAGGCGGGTCGCTACGGGCCGTACGTGACCGAGGTACTGCCGGAGGACGCGCCGAAGAGCGCCAAGCCGCGGACCGGCTCGCTGCTGTCGTCGATGGCGCTGGACACCGTCACGCTGGAGGACGCGCTGCGGCTGCTGTCGCTGCCGCGAGTGGTCGGCAAGGACCCGGAGTCCGGGGACGAGATCACCGCGCAGAACGGGCGCTACGGGCCGTACCTGAAGAAGGGCACGGACTCGCGGTCGCTGCAGACCGAGGACCAGATGTTCGACATCACCCTCGAGGAAGCGCTGAAGATCTACGCCGAGCCGAAGCAACGCGGCCGTCGTGCCGCCGCGCCGCCGCTGAAGGAACTGGGCGAGGACCCGGAGTCCGGTCAGCCGGTGGTGGTGAAGGAAGGCCGCTTCGGGCCGTACGTCACCGATGGCGAGACGAACGCGACGTTGCGCAAGGACGACTCGGTCGAGACGATCTCGCTGCTGCGCGCCGCGGAGTTGCTCGCGGACAAGCGGGCCCGCGGGCCGGTGAAGAAGACCGCCAAGAAGGCCGCGAAGAAGACCACCGCCAAGAAGACCACGGCCAAGAAGACGACCGCCGCTAAGAAGACGGCGGCGAAGAAGACCGCCAAGAAGTCACCGGCGAAGAAGTCCGCCGCCAAGAAGGCCTGATGCCCGGTACCGCGAAGGGCCCGGCCGAGGTCACCGCGCAACGCCTCCGAGAACGAGGCGAGCGCGTGACCCCGGCCAGGCTCGCCGTGGTCGAGGTACTCGCCGCGACCGCCGAGCATCTGAGCGCGGAGCAGATCGGCGAGCGCGCGGAGCAGTTGCGGCCGGGGATCCACCGGGCGACGGTGTACCGCGCGCTGGATGCGCTGGGTGAATTCGGGCTGGTCACTCACGTTCATCTGGGGCGAGCGGGGACGACGTACCACCTGGCCGGTGAGCTGGCGCCACGGCATCTGCATTTGCGGTGCAGTGAGTGTGGGGTTGTGCTTGACGTGGCGGGGGACATCTTGGATCCGGTGCGGCGGAAGTTGCTCCGGGAGCTTGGCTTCCACCTCGCGCCAGAGCAGGTAGCCCTGGTCGGGCTCTGCAAGGACTGCGGTAGCTAGCTCTTTCCCACGCCCACCCCTGTTCCGCCGCTCCTCCGTCGGGGCTCGCAACCGCGCGGGTCCCATCCCGCCCCACCTCGGCTCGTCCGCGGCGAACAGCAAGCCACCCACCGCTCTTGCGTCGTGGCTCGCGTCCGGCTGCGGCCGCCAGGGCCCACTTTGGGCACCGGCTGAGTGTTCTACTGGCGAGTAGGCGCCTTCCCGGTGCTCAAAGATGACATGCATGGGCCCGTTGGCGGCGGGGCTGGGGATATCGGTGCGGCTGCTGAGGTGACCTCCTCAGCTCAGTCGCATCATCATCGGTTGTATCTATCCGTTTGCGTTGCGGGCGCTGGTGTGCCCGTTGGGAGCTTGAGGAGGTCCCTGATGTCTATCGTAGGAGGATTGGACGTTCATCGGAAGCAGATCACGTTCGACTATCTCGAGGTGGAGTCCGGGCAGGTGTGGTGTGGTCAGATCGCCCCGGCCGATCGGGTGCATTTGGCCGGGTGG
>NZ_AQUZ01000079.1 GCF_000372465.1 Kribbella catacumbae DSM 19601 | reverse complement strand
ACCGGGTCGCTCGCATCGTGCGGGAGCACTGGGGCTGCGAGGTGATCCACTGGCAACGCGACGTGGTCTTCGGCGAGGACGGACACACCGCTCGCACCGGGAACGGCCCGATCAATCTCGCCATCCTCCGCAACACGGCCCTGACCAGGGACAACACCAAGGACATCACGGCAGGCATCAAGACCCTACGAGCACGCGCTCGCAAACCCGAACGTGCGCTGCTGGCGCTCGCATCGTAGGAAGATCAACTTTGCAACCGCCCTGGTTTAACAGCTCACGCCATCCGTGGACCCATTCGACCACCTTGGGATATGTGCCATGGAGGGAAAGACTGGTCTTCATGCTTCCTCAATTGTAAGAGACGAAGTGCATTTCTAGTCCAGCATCCTCGAGATCATATATCGCCTGCACTTCTCGTTTCACAGGCGCGCCGATAACCGTACGCTTACCAACGTTGATGCCATAATGACTTCCGTCAGCTCGCCGAACAAGAACGTCAGGTCTCCTCGACGACTTGAATCCATCGGTCTTGATTGCAGGGCGATTGCAAAGTTGATGAACCGCCCCGGGTTTGATGCACCCTCGGTCATATGTGAACGACCGGCTGGTCGTTACGGGTTTGTGCATAGTAGTCGGCCTCGGCTTCTGCGGGTGGGCGTCGGTCGAGGCGGTGCATGAGTCACCATACTGCTGCTCGCCGATTCGCCGCATGTCCCACATATCCTTTGCAAGGACCCTTCGGAACGGCTGACCAGCATCCTCTGCCCTCGACGCGCGGCCACGAGCGCCATACGTCCGAGTCAGCATGTGATCTCCATGCTTCATGACGACCGCACCACCATCAACTCTCGACGTAAAGCCTAACCCCAGGGACCCCCACCCTCCGCAGCAGTCGTCCGCTGACATTGCCGTCGGCGTTGCCGTCAAAGTCCTGAAGGCCCGCCGGAACCATCCCGGCGGGCCTTCAGTACATCCTCGAGAACATCAAACCCGACAGGGATCAGTCGGCCCAACCCTGAAGGTTCGACATCGATTCAATTGAGAAATCGCTCTCAACGTCCATCTTGGAACCGGTCGCCCTTTCGTATTGCTCCGACGCGAGGTAGAGCAGCCCCTCAGCTTCCTGAGCAAACGGCGCAACGAAACGATCGAACCCGACACCAGAACTCAGGACATCGCCGTACACTTCCTTGCCCGCCAAGATGCACGCGCAGCGCGCATAAAGGAAGTGATCACTCGTCTGCGGGAACTTCAAACCACCGGCAAGCATCACCGGAACTTCCGCGAGATCTCTCCTGTCGATCCGATAGAGCGATTCCCGAAGTCGCTCAACAAATCGAGTCAGGGCAGTAGGCGTCATGGCGCTGAGCTGCCTGGAGATCCTCTCCAGGGCGGAGTCGATCTCACTGGCATCCCGCACAGGGCTTGAGCCGATGACCTTCCAGAAATCAGTCACCTCAAGCCCCTTACCAGAGTCCGAGTTGTTCGAATTTTTCGGCATCCTGCCTTTGCTCCAAGATCTTCTTGCCTGGCGATGCGATGTCGTTCGATAATTTCACCCCTCGGCCACGCAATTCTCCCATTCGGACATGCTCGGCAACGAACAGGTCATCGTTCGTCCCGCAAACGTGCGTACATCTCGCATCATCACGACTCTTCAAGCGCCCACTGTCGATGTGATCTTGCAGGCGGTTGTTGAAGTTCTTAGTCTTGCCGACATACGTCTTTCCGGGGTTGAGCTGATCCTCGAACTCGTAAATCCCCTGATTCTTGCTGCAGTTATGCACAAGAACCGGCGTAGCCCCCGCGAGCACATAGTACGTGTGGATGTCGGCGACCGTGAGGTTGTGTACCCGAGCAGGCGCGGAATATGTCCGGATGGCCGCCGCAACCACGGTTTCTGTGCCACGTCCGGCCAAGTGAGTGCCGACACTCAGATGAGCCGCACCGATGTTCCGGCCAGTGACAGCCCCAGCCCGCCGTGAGAACCGAACTGCCATCCACGGGTGACGTGGTCGATGGCGAAGTCACTCTGCGGGGACGGCTTCGCGGTACTGCCGTGGGCTGACTCCACGGGCGTTCTTGAAGATGGTGCTGAGGGTCGAGCCGTCGCTGTAGCCCACCCGTCGGGCGATGGCATCGAGGGTGAGGTCGGGGTCGAGGAGCAGATCGGCGGCCCGGGCGAGCCGCCACTCCTTGAGGTAGGTCATCGGGGGAACACCCATCCGTTCGGTGAAGCACCGTGCCAGGGCCGAGCGTGAGGCGCCGGTCTCGGCGGCCAGCCTCGCGACCGTCCAGGGCCGGCTGGGCTGCTCGTGCAGACAACGGAGGGCTCGGCCGACGACCGGGTCCTGGTGTGCGCTGTACCAGCCCGGGACGTCGGCGTCGGCCTGGTCGAACCAGGCTCGGATGACCGAGACGAGCAGCAGATCGAACAGCCGATCGAGGACCGCCTGTTGCCCGGGTCCGTCGGTGGTGATCTCGTCGCCGAGCAACGACACGAGAGGCGAGCTCCAGGCGTCGGAATCGAAGATGATCCGCGGAGGCAGGGCGTCAAGCACGCGTCCGCTGATCTCGCCACGGAACTGGTAGCAGCCCATGAGCATGAGACTGGCCCCGTCGGAGTTGTTTCCCCAGGTACGGACGCCGAGGCTCATGGTCTCGCCCAGCGATACGCCGTCGAGTGTGGTACGGCGCCCCTCGGGTCCGCACACGATCGTCGGCGCGATGCCGGGGTCGCTCGCGATGGTGATGGGGCCCCGGCCATTCACCACGGCCACCGAACCGGCACGCAACTCCCGTGCGGCCGCGGTGTCCGGCACGACCCAGGACGTGCCGCGCACCATGGCGACCAGGCCGAGCGGCGCGTCGTCGTTCATCCGGAGCGACCACGGTGGCTCCATGATCGTACGCAGCAGGAACGCGCCCCGACCGCGCGGCCCATCGAGGAGATTCGCAAGGGCATCCACGCCACCAGCGTAGGACGAACGACCATGTGCCCGAGACGGTCGGCCATGGACCGCCGCGCGCCACGGATGGTTGGCTCGCGGCATGACAACAAACCACTCCGACTTCGGGACCGCATGGGTGAGGTGGAGCGTCACTCGCACCCTCACCTCCACCGCCGCCCTCGCCCGCCTGGCGTGGGCGTTGCACCTGACCAGCTAGCGATCCGGTGGGCAGGAACACGAAGGAGACCCCCATGAAGACCATCGTGATGACCGGCGGGACTACGGGATTCGGCCGGCTCGCGGTACACGAGATGGGCCGATCCCCGGAGCACCGCCTGATCCTCGGCGGACGCCCGCTGCCAGGGCGTGACCCCGCCCAACTCCCGTACGGAGGCGACCTTCTCGAGCTCGACCTCGCCCACCTTGAGAGCGTGCGCTCCTTCGCCGCCGACGTGTCCGCGCGGGCCGACACCGTCGACGGCCTGGTGCTCAATGCCGGGATCATCCGGCCGGACGCCGATACGCGCACGGCGGATGGGTTCGAGACCACCTTCGCGGTCAACCATCTGGCGCACTACCTCTTGCTCCGGTTGCTGCTCCCAGCCCTGGCGCCCGGCGCGACGGTCGTGCTGACCACCAGCGGCACTCACGACCCCGCCACCGGTGCAGGGCTGGCCACCCCGCGACACGCCGACGCGCGCCTGTTGGCGCACCCCGACCGTGACCCGGAGCGACACTCCCGACCGACCGCTGCGGGCGAGCACGCCTACACTGCATCCAAGTTGTGCGCCGTCCTCACCGCAAGATCGTTAACCGCACATCCAGATGCCCGCAGTCGGCGACTCACCGTAGTCGCCTACGATCCCGGGCAGGTCTTCGGCACCGGCCTGGTCCAAGACCTCGCACTCCCGCTGCGGATCGGTTGGACGCTGCTGGGGACCCCGCTGCTGGGGTGGCCGATGCGACGGTTCAACCGAAACCTCAACACCCGCGCGGCCGCCGGACACGCCCTGGCCAACCTCGCCCTCGGCCGGACGACGCCACCGAGCTCGCCCGGATACGCCGCGCTGCGGAGAGGCGGACTCAGCTGGCCAAATCCCTCTGACTTGGCGCGCGACGACGCACTTGCGCAACAGCTCTGGACCGACAGCGCCTCGCTCGTAGTCCTGTAGCAGCCAACTCTCGGATGGGATCGAGCAGGATGGGCGGCGAGCGGCGTGATCCGCAGCCTCGACCTCCTGAAGGTCGTCGAGCACCGCGAGTGCGTCGGGCCACGGCCGCTAAGCCATCGTTCTGCGAGCTCGCAGGTGGTCTCCACGAAACCCGGGGCGATTCAGTCAGCCTGTGACCCAGCTGGCTAGTCCAGGTGGAACCGGAGGGCTTTGGCGGCTCGGGTGGGGACTGGGTCGTTCCAGTTGGCTGAGTAGTTGGAGGTGGTGGAGACCGAGCGGGGTTCTAGTTTGTCGACGTAGACGGTGCCGCGGAGGTGGTCGGTTTCGTGTTGGACGATTCGGGCCTGCCAGCCGGTGAAGGTTTTGTGGTGGGGGTGGCCGGTGGGGTCGGTATAGGTGGCGTGGACGGCGAAGTGGCGGTTCACGACGCCGGTGTAGCCGGGCATGCTCAGGCAGCCTTCGTAGAAGCCTCGGCGTTTGTGGCCGTCGGGGCGGTAGTCGGGGTTGATCGCGGCGAAGAAAGCCAGTGGGTAGCGGTGCCGCGCCTCAGCGATCTCCTCCTGAATTGTCGCAGGATCCTCCAGTACTGCGATCTGCACCGGCACACCAATCTGCGGAGCAGCCAACCCGACGCCGGGAGCCGCCTTCATCGTCCGGCGCATGAGCTCGACGAACTCGGCCAGTACTGAGTCGTCGACCTGTCCGTCGAACGGCTCCGCGACCTGGCGCAGTACCGGATCGCCCAGCGAGACGATTGGCGCCACCCCGTCGCGATACTTCTCAACGAGCTCTGTGATCTGATCCTTGACGCTGCTCATACTTCTCCGACCAACTCCTGATGCCGTCTGGACGGACCCGACGAGCGGCAGGGCCGCCGTACCGGCTAGCAACGTACGCCTGGTGATACCCACAAGCCTCCCGCTGTCGATCCGCTGGGGCATCCATTCTCCCCGACGGAGGTGCAACCGAAGGCGGCTTGGTGGTGTAGGCATAACGCGGGTGGGGTTTTGGCGTTGGAGTGGTCGATACCTTGGGAGTCTGGGGGTTGGGTCAGGAGACGGATGGTGCTCATGGGTAAGGGTCGTTGGGCCGGTGTGCTGGTGGCAGTGGCTGGGCTGGTCGCTGGGTGTTCCGATGGGAGTGCGGATGCTCAGCCGTCGGTGTCCAGTTCTTCGCCTGGGCAGCCGACCGGTACTGCAAAGGCCGTCAAGCTAGCGGTCGCCGGAGAGGTGGCGACCGGGATCGAGGTGCCTTGGGGGTTGGCGTTTCTGCCGGACAAGAGCGCTCTCGTGTCAGAGCGGGATTCCGGGAAGGTCAAGCGGATCGCGGGTGGGCAGGTCAGCGACGCCGGGACCGTGCCGGGAGTCGATCCGTCGTCGGAGGGTGGGCTGCTCGGGCTTGCCGCCGATCCGGAGTACCCGAAGAGGCCTTATGTCTACGCGTACTACTCCAGCAGCGACGACAACCGGATCGCGCGACTGACCTACAGCAACGGGCAGCTCAGCGAACCCACCGTGATCCTGGAGGGGATCCCGCAGGCGGCGGTGCACAACGGTGGACGGATCAGGTTCGGGCCGGACGGTTTCCTGTACGCCGGTACGGGCGACGGCGCCGATCGCCCCAACTCGCAGAACGACGACTCGCTCGGGGGCAAGGTCCTGCGCATCACCACCGAGGGCGAGCCCGCGCCGGGCAACCCGGATGGCAGGTTGTGGATCTCCAAGGGCCATCGGAACGTGCAGGGGCTCGCCTTCGACGGCAAGCAGCTGTACGCCGCGGAGTTCGGGCAGGACACCTGGGACGAGTTGAACGCGATCACGTCAGGCGCCAACTACGGCTGGCCGGCCGGCGAGGGGATCAGCCGGCTGGACGGGATGGTCGATCCGATCGCGCAGTGGCGGACGAAGGACGCCTCGCCCAGCGGGATCGCGTTCGCCAAGGGCTACATCTTCATGGCGGGGCTGCGGGGTGAGCGCCTCTGGGCGATACCGGTTGCCGATGGCAAGCGCACTGGCGAGCCGGTCGCCTTCTTCACCGCGCAGTACGGTCGTCTCCGCACGGTCGAGGCGGCACCCGACGGCTCACTGTGGCTGACCACCTCGAACACAGACGGCCGCGGCGACACCCGTTCAGGAGACGACCGGATCCTGAGAGTCACCATCACACAGTAAATGCAGAGCCCCCCGGGAGCACCCGGGGGCCTCTAGCAACTAACTCAGATGCCGAGTTTGGAGTTCACCAGCTCGCGCACCTTGGCCGCGTCGGCCTGGCCTCGCATGTCCTTCATGACGGCGCCGATCAGGGCGCCGGCCGCGGCGGGTTTGCCGGACTGGACCTTCTCGACCACGTCCGGGTTGGCCGCGATCGCGCGGTCGACCGCCTCGCTCAGGGCGGAGTCGTCCGACACCAGAGCCAGCCCACGTGCGGCGATGATCTCGGCCGCGGTGCCCTCACCCTTGACCAGGCCGTCGAAGACCTGCCGGGCGAGCTTGTCGTTGAGGTCACCGGAGTCGACGAGCTTCTGTACCTCGGCGATCTCGGCCGGCCCCACGCCAAGCGCATCGACGTCCTTGCCGGCTTCGTTGGCCGCGCGGGCGAGCTCGCCCAGCCACCACTTCTTCGCGGCAGCAGCGGCGACGCCGAGGGCGACGGTCTGCTCGATCAGGGTCTGCACGCCGCCGTTGACGACGTCGCGCATCTCCAGGTCGGTGAAACCCCACTCGGTCTGCAGCCGCAGCCGCTTGGCGGGCGGTGCCTCGGGCAACGTCGCGCGGATCTCCTCGACCCAGTCCCGCGCCGGCGCGACCGGAACCAGGTCCGGCTCCGGGAAGTACCGGTAGTCGTCGGCGTCCGACTTCTCCCGGCCCGACGTGGTGACGCCGGTGTCCTCGTGCCAGTGCCTGGTCTCCTGCAGGATCTTGCCACCGGCAACCAGTACTGCGGCCTGCCGGGTGATCTCGTAGGTGATCGCGCGCTCGACCGAGCGGAACGAGTTCACGTTCTTCGTCTCGGTCCGGGTGCCCAAGGACGAGGACCCCGACGGCTTCAGCGACACGTTCGCGTCACACCGCAGCGACCCCTGGTCCATCCGTACGTCGGAGACGTCCAGCGCGAGCAGCAGATCGCGCAGCATGCTCACGTACGCACGAGCGACGGCGGCGGCCTTCGCCGGCGGCACCTCGATCGTCTTGGTGACGATCTCGATCAGCGGGATGCCGGCCCGGTTGTAGTCGACCAGCGAGTGCGACGCACCGTGGATGCGCCCGGTCGCGCCACCCACGTGGGTGGACTTGCCGGTGTCCTCCTCCATGTGCGCGCGCTCGATCTCGATGCGATAGGTCTCAGTCTCCCCGTCGCCACTAGGAATACTGACCTCGGTCCACCCGTTGAAGGCGATCGGCTCGTCGTACTGCGAGGTCTGGAAGTTCTTCGGCATGTCCGGGTAGAAGTAGTTCTTCCGGGCGAACCGGCACCACTCGGCGATCTCGCAGTTCAGCGCGAGGCCGATCTTGATCGCGGACTCGACGGCGCGCGCGTTCACCACCGGCAGCGCGCCCGGCAGGCCGAGGCAGACCGGGCAGGTCTGCGTGTTCGGCGGCGCCCCGAACTCGGTCGGGCAGCCACAGAACATCTTCGACCTGGTGTTCAGCTCGACGTGGACCTCCAGGCCCATCACCGGGTCGAACCGCGCCAAAGCGTCATCGATGGACAGCACGTCAGCAACAACAGTCATCGGGTGACCTCCAGCTCCGGAGCCTTCGACATCAGCACGCCACCCCACTGATCGGCGTACGCCGACTCGAGCGCCGCACCGACCAGGTAGCACAGGTCGTCGCGCATCACCGGCGCCATCACGTGGAAGCCGACCGGCATCCCGTCCTCGTCGGCCAGGCCGATCGGGAACGACCCGGCGGCGTTGCCGGCCAGGTTCGACGGGATCGTGCAGAGGTCGTTCTTGTACATGGCGATCGGGTCGTCGACCCGGTCGCCGATCGCGAACGCGGTGGTCGGCGTGGCCGGCGAGACCAGCACGTCAACCTGCTCGTAGGCGTTGGTGAAGTCGCGCGCGATCAACGTGCGCACCTTCTGCGCCTGGCCGTAGTACGCGTCGTAGTACCCGCTGGACAGCGCGTGCGTGCCGAGCATGATCCGGCGCTTGACCTCGGCACCGAAGCCCGCCTCGCGGGTCAGCCTCATCACCTGCTCGGCGTCGTTCTCGCCGTCGTCGCCGACCCGAAGGCCGAACCGCATCGCGTCGAACTTGGCCAGGTTGGACGACGCCTCGCTCGGCAGGATCAGGTAGTACGCCGGCAGCGCGTACTGGAAGTGCGGGCAGGACACCTCGACCACCTCGGCGCCGAGCTTGGTGAGCAGCTCGACCGCCTCGTGGAAGCGCGCCTCGACACCCGGCTGGTACCCCTCGCCGCCGAGCTCCTTGACGACCCCGATCCGCAGACCGGTCACGTCACCGCTGCGAGCCGCGTCGACCACGGCCGGTACCGGCTGGTTGATCGACGTCGAGTCCATCGGGTCGTACCCGGCGATCGCCTCGTGCAGCAGCGCCGCGTCGAGCGTCGTCCGCGCACATGGCCCAGGCGTGTCCAAGCTGGAGGCCAACGCGATCAGCCCGTACCGCGAGGTGCCGCCGTACGTCGGCTTGACGCCCACGGTGCCCGTGAAGGCGGCGGGCTGACGGATCGAGCCACCGGTGTCGGTGCCGATCGCGAGCGGTGCCTGGTACGCCGAGATCGCGGCCGACGAGCCGCCACCCGAACCACCCGGGATCCGGTTGAGGTCCCAGGGGTTGTGCGTCGTCCCGTACGCCGAATTCTCGGTCGACGAGCCCATCGCGAACTCGTCCATGTTGGTCTTGCCGAGGATGACGATGCCGGCCGCCTTCAACCGCTTCACCACGGTCGAGTCGTACGGCGGCTTCCAGCCCTCGAGGATTTTAGAACCGGCCGTGGTCGGTACGCCGTCCTGGGTCAGCACATCCTTCAGCGCCAGCGGTACTCCGGCCAGCGGGCCCAACTCGTCACCGGCAGCGCGGCGCGCATCCACGTCGGCCGCCTGGGCGAGTGCGCCCTCGGTGTCGACGTGCAGGAACGCGTGCACAGCGCCGTCAACGGCACCGATCCGGTCCAGGTGCGCCTGGGTGATCTCCACCGACGAGGTCTCACCCGAGCTCATCAGCTCCGCAAGCTCGACAGCAGTCTTCCGCGTCAGGTCACTCATCCGCGGACCTCGCTTCGCTCGGAACCGCCAATGAGTGAGACCCGCTGTGTTGATTGGTTCGTTCGCATGCGCTCTCTCACTATGCCTCCTCGGTCAGAATCCGCGGTACCCGGAAGCGCTGCTCCTCCGCGGCCGGGGCGCCGGACAGCGCCTGCTCCGGCGTGAGGCAGGGAACGTTCACGTCCTCGCGCATGACGTTCGTCAGCGGCAGGGCGTGCGACGTCGGCGGGATGTCCTCGGCGGCCACGTCACTGACCTGCGCGACCAGGCCGATAATCTGGTCGAGCTGCGGAGCGAGGTGGTCGAGCTCGTCGTCGGAGAGCTCGATCCGCGCCAGTCGCGCCAGATGCGCGACTTCTTCGCGGGTAATCGATGGCATGAGTGATTCCAATGGTCTACAGCAAGGTGCTGGCTGGGTGCGTCGGTGAGGACTCGCACCTACGGACCGGGCCATCCTAGTGGGCTGGCATGACGCTTGTATTTCCGGTTTCCCGCCCGGAGGCCGTTCATCAGGTGGGAGGGCCCGGCGTGTCACTTTGTTCCGCTCTGTAACATTGGCCGCGACAGGGCGTAACTTGCGTGGTATTCGGCTGGGAGATGATCGTTCGGTGTTCCTGCTGCGATTGATCATCCCGGACCGACCCGGTTCGCTGGGCACCGTCGCAACGGCCCTCGGCGAGGTGAACGCCGATATCCACGCGATCGAGATCGTCGAGCACCGGCGCGAGAACGGCACCGCCGTCGACGACATCGTGGTCGACCTGCCGCCGGGCGTTCTGCCGGACCGGCTGGTCTCGGCCTGCAACGGAGTTCCCGACGTCGAGGTGATCTGGTTCTCCCGGTACGGCGCCGGCGGCGGGCTGCATATGGACCTCGAAGCCGTCGAGCAGATGACGTCGGCACCGGCCGAAGCGGTCGACATCCTGGTCGAGCAAGCGCCCGCGGTGCTGCATGCCGACTGGGCCGCCTTGCTGGACGGCACCGGCAGCGAGATCAAGGTCGCGCTGGAGACGAGCGCGACGCCCGAGTTCGGCGACCTGGGTGACCTGTGGCTGCCGCTGGAGAAGGCGACCACACTGGCCGCGCCGAACCACAAGGGCCTGTCCGAGTCGGTCCTGGTCGCGGCACCGCTGGAGTCGGACCGCCGCGTGCTGGTGATCGGCCGGCGCGGAGGGCCCGAGTTCCTCGGCTCCGAAGTGGCCCGGCTGAGCTACCTGGCCAGCCTCGCCGTCACCATCCGCGCCACCGCCTAGCGATCGGCGCTGGCAGGTTCGTTGGGATCCGCGGGGAGCCCATCTGCCCCCAGCACAACCAGGTGATCATTCGCCGCCTTTCACCCTTACCCGGGGCTTGGGGCTCGTGATCGCCACCGCGGCCGGCCGCCGGTGGGTGTTGCCCGGAGCCCCAGGCCATCAATGGCGCCCACCTTGACCTGGTTCCCGCACGGCCGGCCGGGTGATCGATGCCTTTGATGGCCTGGGGGTCCGGAAAGACCCTCGGGGCTTAGCGCTCCGAGGTGAAAAGGGGGCGAATGATCACTTGGTGGGGGCGCGGGGCAAGCCTGGTGCGGCCCCGGACGAGGCTTGCGGCCCCGAGCACCTAGTCAGTCAAAGAAAGAGGGCCTCCCGAATGACGGGAGGCCCTTTCTTCCTGCGTGGTGCGGGATCAGTTGAACTGGAAGTACCACAGCGCCCACAGTCCGGCGATCACCAGCAGGATGACCGTCCCGACGACCGAGACGATCACCACCGCCTGCGTATTGCTGTCGTCACGCTCCGGCAGGTCGAACTGGGTCGGCCCCCAAGGGCCGCCCCCCTCCACCCGGTGCAGTGACTCCGGCGGCGGCTTGGCCACCGGAGTCCGCTCCCGTTTCGCCGGGCTGAACTTCATCACACCTCACACGTAGTACGACTCGTACTTGATCTCGATCGTCTGCGACGAGTAGTCCTCGTCACCGGTACCGGTCGACTGGACCCGCCAGCCGGCCACATAAGCAGCGTACGGCTTCCCGTCCTTGTGAGACTCGATGAAGGCCTTGAGCGCCGCGACGTCCGGGCCCTTGATCGCTGCCAGACCGTCGGCGAGGACGACCGGCATCGCGGCCTTGACCTCGCTCGGGTCGCCGGAGGCGCGGAACTCGATCGACCGGATCCCGCCGTCACCGCCGATCGCGAAGACGCTCTGCGAGCCGTACTTGCCCAGCGTCTTGCGGCAGGACGACGTGCACTTGTACTGCTTCGCCGTCAGCGTCGCGTTCAGCTGCGACTCGGTGGTCTGGAACTCCTTGCGGGGCAGGTCGTAGGAGTCCGAACCGGACTTGCCGCCGGAGATCTGCACGGTTTCGCCGCTGTTCAGCAGGTTGAACTCGCCCCAGGTGCTGCCGACCTTGGTGTTCTTCTGGCCGGTCTTCACCGCCTGCTGGATCTTCGCCACCTCGCTGCCGCCGAAGGTGTCGGTGCCGATCGCCTGCAGCGCCGCGTCGAAGGTGACGGCGGCGTTGTTGACGTTCTCGGAGTTCCGCGACCGGATCAGGACACCGATGACCGTGCCGTCGGGCTGGAACTGGAAGATGACCTCGGCCTGGGTGACGTCCTCGAACTTGAAGCAGCCGCGGTGCGCACCCTCCGCGCCGTTGAACAGGTCGCTGCACTGGAAGCCGGCGGCCTGCATCTTCTCGGTCGCGGTCTTGGCCTGACCCGTCGCGTTGCCCAGACCACCGCCCGTGCTGGTCGGCTCACCACTCGGCTGGCCAGTGGGCTCACCGGACGGCTGGCCAGTCGGCTCGCCCGACGGTTGCGTCGAGGTGGTCGGCTGGGTCGTCGGCGGGTCCTCGTCGCCACCAAGGGCTTTGACGCCGAGGAAGATCAGCAGGCCGACCAGGATGAGCGCGACCGCGCCACCACCGATGAACATCGGCAGCTTGTCCTTGGGGATGCCGCCCTTCTTCGGGCCGCCGGGACCGCCCTGCCAAGGCTGCTGCGCCTGCTGCTGGTGCCAGCCGCCCTGCTGCTGACCACCCTGCTGGTTCCACGGCTGCTGCTGGTAGCCCGGCTGCCCCTGCTGAGGAGGCTGACCCCAACCACCGGCGGGCTGACCGCCCTGCGGAGGCTGCCCAGGCTGCTGGCCCCAACCACCCTGCTGCGGCGGCTGACCCTGCTGCGGGGGCTGCCCTTGACCAGGCTGTCCCTGACCAGGCTGTCCCTGACCAGGCTGTCCCTGACCAGGCTGCGGCTGGCCAGGCTGCGGAGCGGCCGGAGGCTGACCCCAGCCACCGCCACCCTGGCCAGGCTGCTGTCCCCAGCCTCCTTGACCCGGCTGACCTCCCGGCTGTCCCCCTTGTTGCCCGCCCGGCTGGCCCCCCGGCTGCCCAGGACCCCACGGTCCTTGTGGCGGCGTCGTCATATGCGCTCCTTAGAAACCCACGTGTAGAGGATGCAAACTAACAGTCCGACGGATCAGCGAGCCCGGCGGATCCTTCGGTTGTCAGGCATCTCCCTTTTCGGGGTTCGTCGCCACCGCAGCGGCGGCCTCCGGCCCCTCGTCGAGCAGCACCCCGAATCCGCCGGCGTCCAGGATCGGTACGCCGAGCTGAACCGCCTTGTCGTACTTGGATCCGGGTGAATCGCCGACCACCACGAAGGACGTTTTCTTCGACACCGAGCCGGCCACCTTGCCGCCACGCGACACGATCGCCTCGGTCGCCTCGTCCCGGCTGTACCCCTCGACCGTGCCGGTCACGACCACGGACTGCCCGGTCAGCGTCTGCTCCACGGTCGGCCCGGTCCGCACCTGGCGCATCACCACGCCGGCGGCCTTCCACTTGTCCACGATCGCCTGGTGCCAGTCCACCTGGAACCACTCGATCATCGCGCTGGCGATCGTCGGGCCGACGCCCTCGGTCTCGGCCAGCTGCTCCTCGCTCGCCGACCGGATGGTCTCGATGTCGTCGTACACCTCGGTCAGCGCGGCGGCCGCGGTCGGGCCGACATGCCGGATCGAGAGCGCCACCATGGCGCGGTTGAGCGGCTTCGCCTTGGCCTCTTCGAGGTTGACGAGCAGTTTGCGCGCATTCGCCGACAGCGCGCCGGCCTTGGTGGTGAAGAAGGGACTCTCGGCCAGCTTCTCCTCGGTCAGCGCGAACAGGTCGCCCTCGTCGGCGATCAGGCCGTCGCGGATCAACGCGTCCGCGGCCTTGAAGCCGAGCCCTTCGATGTCGAACGCCGCCCGGCCGGCCAGATAGAACAGGCGCTCCCGAAGTTGCCCCTGGCAGTACTGCGAATTGGGGCACCGGATGTCGACGTCGGACTCCTTGGCCGGCGCCAGCACGGTCTCGCACCACGGGCACTTGGTCGGCATGTCCCAGGCCTTGAGTCCCTTCGGCCGCAGGTCGAGCACCGGCGCGAGGATCTCGGGGATGACGTCGCCGGCCTTACGCAGTACGACGGTGTCGCCCGGGCGGACGTCCTTGCGGGCGACCTCCTTGGCGTTGTGCAGCGTCGCGTACTCGACTGTCGAGCCTGCCACCCGGACCGGCTCCATCTTGCCGAACGGGGTGACCCGGCCGGTCCGGCCGACGTTCACCTCGATCTCGATCAGCTTGGTGGTGACCTCTTCCGGCGGGTACTTGTACGCGATCGCCCAACGCGGCGCGCTGGAGGTCGAACCGAGTGCCCGTTGCAGGTCGACCTCGTCCACCTTCACCACGACGCCGTCGATCTCGTGATCGACGGAGTGCCGGTTCTCGCCGTAGTACTCGATGAATTCGTTGACCTCGTCGAGGGTGCCGACCCGGCGGGCGCGGTCGCTGACCGGCAGGCCCCAGGCCCTGAGCTGGTCGTAGGCCTCGGAGAGCCGGCCCACGTGGTACCCCTCGACCTTGCCGAGGCCGTGCACGACGAACCGCAGCGGCCTGGTCGCCGAGACGCGTGGGTCCTTCTGCCGCAGGGATCCGGCCGCGCCGTTGCGCGGGTTGGAGAACACGTCCTTGCCGGCCTCGACGAGCTGCGCGTTGAGTTCGGTGAAGTCCTCGACCCGGAAGTACACCTCGCCGCGCACCTCCAGGAAGGAAGGCACGTTGTCGCCGGTCAGCTGGTCGGGGATGCTCTTGATGGTCCGGACGTTCAGCGTGACGTCCTCGCCGGTCCGGCCGTCGCCGCGGGTGCCGCCGGTGACCAGGCGGCCGTTCTCGTAGACCAGGTCGAGCGCGAGCCCGTCCACCTTGAGCTCGCAGAGGAAGCCGCTCTCCTCGATCTGCTTGACCGTGACCTCGCGCTCCAGCCGCTTGGCCCAGGCAACCATCTGCTCAGCCGAGAAGGCGTTGGCGAGGCTCTCCATCCGCATCGGGTGCTGGATCGGCGCGAACAGCGTCGAGATCGGGACACCGACCTTCTGGGTCGGCGAGTCCGGCGTGCGCAGCTCGGGGTACTTGTCCTCGATCGCCTGCAGCTCGTGCATCAGCGCGTCGAAGTCCGCGTCGGAGATGGTCGAGGTGGCCATGTAGTAGCGGAACCGGTGCTCCTCGATCTCCCGGCTCAGCGTGGCATGCCGCTCCCTGACCTCCGCCGGCGCGGCAGGCTGGTCGGCGGCACTGGTCTCCGGAATCTCCGTACTCATAAAGGAGAACTTACCGCCAGCCACCGACCTTTTTAGGCTTCTGCGGTCTCGCCTACGAAGTCCGCTGTACGACGGAGAAGTTCCAACCGGGTGCGGGCGTCGCTCGGTGACGGGGAGCCCGCGAGGCCACACGCTGGGGTGATGACCACGTCCGCGAGGGTGCGCTGAGTGAGGCCGATCTCGTGCCAGCGACGGGTCAGGCTCTCCGCCGCCTTCTCCGGGTGAGGCACCGGCCCACTGGTCGGTACTACGCCGGCGTACAAGGTGATGTTGGCCTCTACTGCGAAGGCGATCTGCTCCCAAGCCGCATCGGTGAGTAGCGCCATGTCTACTGCCACTCCCCCGGCCCCGGCCTTCCGGAAGACCTCAATAGGTGGCCGTGCCGCGCAGCAGTGCACCAAGGTGATCGCTGGTGCTACCGACTCGATCACTCTACTCAGCAGGTCTACAGCCCCAGGGCCGTCCACAGCGCGATGCTTGCTCCACCCACTGGCAGTAGGAACAGCCCCAGCCAGTACTGCAGGCAGCCCCGGCTCATCGAGCTGTACTACGAGCTCTGCCCCAGGCACTCGCCGCCGTACGTCGGTCACGTGGTCCTGGAGCCCATAAGCCAGCGCCTCGGCCAGATCGCGCCTAGCGCCATGGTCGGCGAGCACCTTGTCGCCGCGAGGAAGCTCCACAGTTGCAGCGAGCGTCCACGGCCCGGTCACCTGAAGCTTCAGCGGCCCGGTGTACCCGTCTGCCAGCTCCTCCAGGACATCCAAGTCCTGCAGCAGCAAGGAGCGAGCCCGCCGCTGGTCAAGACTCGCCCGCGGGTCATTGCCGCCAGTCAGCCGCCACCCTGCGGGCTGCAAGTCCATAGCCAGCGAGGTCACCAGCCCAGCGGCCCGGCTCACCATGTCGCCGTACGGGCGGGCCGGCAGCTCCGGCATGAACGGGATGGTGACAGCGTCCAGCACGTACTTCGTCCACTCGCGCAGGTCCTCTCCGGGCAGCGAACCCATCGCCGTGGTCGCCGCTGGGCCGAAGGGACTGCTCACGTGGTGTTCCTGTTCCGCTTGAGGTACCTGGTGACCCGACCGGGCGCCCGCGAAGCGATCTGCGTCGCGCCGGTGGTTCGCTTCGGCCGGCTGACCAGCTCACCGCCGCAGTTCGGGCAGACGGCGGACATGGCGTCGGAGCACGCCGGGCAGAAGGTGCATTCGTAGCTGCAGATGACCGCGTCGTCGGCCGGGCCGAGCTGGGCGGTGCAGCGCTCGCAGGTGTCCTTCATCCGGAGCATGGGCTCACACCTTCTGGGTTGCGCGCTCGACCGTGTCGATGGTGGCGGAGCCGATCACCCGGGTGCCGTCGTACAGGACGACCGCCTGACCGGGCGCGACCGCGTCGGCGGGCTCGTCGAACTCGACCAGTACCTGGTCGCCCTCGAGTCGCGCGGTGACTGCGATCTCTTCGCCGTGAGCGCGCAACTGCGCCTTCACGTGCAACGTCTCGGTCGGCGCGGGACCACACCAGCGAGGCTTCGACGCGGTCAGCCGCTCGACGGCAAGCTCGGCGCGGGAGCCGACCGTCACCGTGCGGTCGACCGGGCTGATGTCGAGGACGAACCGGGGCTTGCCGTCGGCGGCCGGCGTGCCGATCTTCAGGCCCTTGCGCTGGCCGACGGTGAAGCCGTGGGTGCCCTTGTGCTCGCCCAGCTTGTTGCCCTGGGCGTCGACGATGTCCCCCGGCGACTCGCCCAGCTGCTTGCTGAGGAAGCCCGGAGTGTTGCCGTCGGCAATGAAGCAGATGTCGTGGCTGTCCGGCTTGGCCGCCACCGACAGGCCGCGGCGCTCGGCCTCGGCGCGGATCTCGGTCTTGGGCGTGTCACCGAGCGGGAAGAACGCGTGCTGGAGCTGTTGCTGGGTGAGCACCCCGAGCACATAGGACTGGTCCTTGGCCGGATCCACCGCGCGGTGCAGCTCACGGCCCGCGGCGGTCTCCACGATCTGCGCGTAGTGCCCGGTCGCGACGGCGTCGAACTCCAGCGCGAGGGCCCGCTCGAGCACCGCGCTGAACTTGACCTTCTCGTTGCAGCGCAGACACGGGTTCGGCGTCCGGCCGGCCGCGTACTCCGCGACGAAGTCCTCGACCACGTCGGCGTGGAACCGCTCGGCCAGATCCCAGATGTAGAACGGGATGCCGATCACGTCGGCGGCGCGGCGGGCGTCGCGGGAGTCCTCGATCGTGCAGCAGCCGCGCGCGCCACTGCGGTACGACTGCGGGTTGCGGCTCAGCGCCAGGTGCACACCGACCACGTCGTGCCCGGCTTCGGCCATCCGCGCCGCCGCGACGGCGGAGTCGACCCCGCCGGACATGGCTGCGAGTACCCGCATCAGTTGTTCCTTCCTACGTTCTGCAATCCGGCGGACATCGCCCGCTCGACGACGGGCCCGATGGCATTCAGTACTGCGTCCACGTCGGCCCGGCTGGACGTGTGACCCAAGGTGAACCGCAAGGAACCGCGAGCGCGCTGGTCGTCGTACCCCATCGCCAGCAGCACGTGGCTCGGCTCGGCGACACCGGCGTTGCAGGCCGACCCGGTCGAGACCTCGATCCCGCGCGCGTCGAGCAGCAGGAGCAACGAGTCGCCTTCGCAGTCCTTGAACGACAAGTGTGCGTTACCGGGCAAGCGTCGTACCGGGTCGCCCGACAGCATCGCGCCCGGGATGGTGCTCGTGATGCCCGCGATCAGGTCGTCCCGCAGCGCGCTGAGCTGCAGCGCGTACGACGCCTGGTGCTTGACCGAGTGCTCGATCGCCACCGCGAACCCGGCCGTCGCCGGACTGTCCAGCGTGCCGGACCGTACGTCGCGCTCCTGGCCGCCGCCGTGCACGATCGGCACCAGCTTGGTCTCCTTGTGGACCACCAGCGCACCGATCCCGTACGGGCCGCCGACCTTGTGCCCGGACACCGTCATCGCGTCGACACCCAGCTCGGAGAAGTCCACCGGCACCTGCCCGACCGCCTGGACGGCGTCGGTGTGCACGGGGATCGCGTGGGCCTTGGCCAGCGCCGCGACCTCCTGGACCGGCTGCAGCGTGCCGACCTCGTTGTTGGCCATCATCAACGTGACGAAGGACACGGACTCCGGATCGGACTCGATCGCCCGCCGCACGTCCTCGGGCCGGACCCGGCCCAGCTCGTCGACCGGCAGCCACTCGAGCTCGGCACCCTCGTGCTCCGCGAGCCAGACGGCCGGATCCAGTACTGCGTGGTGCTCGATCCCGCTCAGCAGGATGCGGCGGCGACGCGGGTCTTCGGCCAATCGGGCCCACCAGAGCCCCTTCAAGGCGAGGTTGTCCGCCTCCGTGCCGCCCGAGGTGAACACCACCTCGCTCGGCTGGGCGCCCAGCGCCTCGGCGATCGTCTCCCGCGACTCCTCGACCGTCCGCCGCGCCGCCCGCCCGGACCCGTGCAACGACGATGCATTGCCGGTCCGCCCGAGGTGAGAGGCCATCGCCTCGATCGCCACGGGCAGCATCGGAGTCGTCGCGGCGTGGTCGAGATAGACCGTACGGCGGGCCGGAGTTGGGGTCATAACACCCTCAAGCGTAAGTCCGACGCCGTTGTTCCCGCTCGGCGGTCCGGGAGTGCGGACCCCCAGCCCATCAATCCCCCGCCAATCACCCCCGGCAAACGCATCCCACCCCGCCCTGGCCCGGGTTTGCTGGCATGGGTGTCCGCCGATCCCAGCGCGGCCGGCGCGCGATGGCGGCTCGGGCGCCGGGGTGGCGGCTCGGTGGCAAGGGTGGGGGTGGTGGCTCGGTGCTGCCACTTCGTCGGGGCTGACGAAATCGGGCTGGGCAGTTGTCGTCCGCGACGAATACTCGCCGCCCCAACGGCTCTAGCGTCAGGCCATGGCGACCCTTAGCGAGATCGAGACGTGGCTACAAGACCGGCTGCCGGCGTTGCTGGCCGAGCATGCGGTCCCGGGTGCGGCGGTCGGTGTGCTGTTCGGCGGCGAGGTGATCGACCACGCGGCCGGCGTACTGAGCAAGGCGACCGGCGTCGAGGCGACTCCCGACACGGTGTTCCAGATCGGCTCGATCACGAAGGTCTGGACGACGACGCTGGTGATGCAGCTCGTCGACGAAGGCAAGGTCGACCTCGACGGACTGGTCCGTGGGTATCTCCCGGAGTTCGTTCTCGGCGACGACGCGGCGGCGGCCGTCATCACCGTCCGGCAGTTGCTGTGCCACACGTCCGGCTTCGAGGGCGACATCTTCAACGAGACGGGCAAGGGCGACGACGCCGTCGAGAAGTACCTCGCCACGCTCGCCGAGGTCAGTCAGCTCTTCCCGCCTGGCGAGATGTTCTCCTACAACAACGCGGCCTTCTCGGTCCTGGGCCGTCTGGTCGAAGTACTGCGGGAGAAGCCGTTCGACACCGTCTTGCGGGAGCACGTCTTCACCCCGCTCGGCCTCAAGCACGCTGCCACCGACCCGTACGAGGCGATCCTGCACCGCGCCGCGGTCGGCCATATCCGGCCCGCTCCCGACGCTGAGCCGGAACCGGCGCCGGTCTGGGCGCTGAATCGATCCATGGCACCCGCGGGCGCCATGCTCGCGATGCGACCACGCGACTTACTGGCTTTCGCCCGGATGCACCTCGACTCAGGCACAGCAGCAGACGGTACTGCGGTACTGAGTCCGGCGAGCGTCAAGGCGATGCAGGAGTCGCAGGTCAACCTCCCGGCGCTCGGCATGATGGGCGACTCGTGGGGACTCGGCTGGGAGCTCTTCGACTGGAACGGCACCACGGTGATCGGCCACGACGGCGGCACGATCGGCCAGAACGCGTTCCTGCGCGTGGTACCCGAGCACGGCCTGGCCGTCACCCTGCTGACCAACGGCGGCGACGTGATCGGGCTGTATGAGACCGTCCTCGGCCACGTAGTCAAGGAGCTCGCCGCCCTGGACCTGCCCGCGCTGCCCACCCCGCCGGCCACGCACGTACCGGTCGATGCGAACCGGGTCCTCGGCACCTACAGCTGCGACGTCGCCGACCTCACTGTCAGGCAGGACGAGGACGGGAAGTTCTGGCTCGACCAGACGCCGAAGGGAATCTTCGCCGAGCTCGGCCCCGCCCCCGAACCGGTCGAACTGGTCGGCCGGAGCGAGGAGAGCCTGATCGCGCTGAAGGCCGAGAACGGCATTCACACCCCGTTCATCTTCCTGGGGAACGAATCGGCCGGTCGCGCCCTCTTCATCCACAGCGGCCGGGCTATCCGCCGCGCGTCAGCCTGATCCGACCTTCCACCCGGAGGCACCATGAGATCCGCAATCATCGGCGTACTGGCCGTCGGACTGGTCCTGTCCGCCTGCAGTTCGGGCGAGGAACCCAGCGGTGCCGGTCAGCCGGTCGCCGGGCAGACGCTCACCATGGCCCTGGGCGCCGACCCCGGAAACCTGGACCCGCAGTTCACCTCGCTGTCGGTCACCATGCAGGTCGACTGGTTCCTGTACGACGCCCTGGTCAACATCGGCAAGGACGGCAAGCCGGTGGCGGGTCTCGCGGAGAAGTGGGAAGGCACGGCCACCACCGCGAAGTACACGCTGCGCAAGGGCATCACCTGCGCGGACGGCACTCCGCTGACCGCGAGCACGGTCGCGCAGAACATCAACTTCGTCGGTGACCCGGCCAACAAGTCGACCCGGATCGGCGTCTTCGTGCCGGCAGGCGCCAAGGCCACTGCCGACGACGCGACCGGCACGATCACGGTCACCGCTGCTGCTCCCGACGCGTTCCTGGTCCGCAACATCGGTGGCCTGCACATCGTCTGCGGCAAGGGCATGAAGGATCGCAACCTGCTCAAGCAGGGCTCGGACGGCACCGGGATGTACACGGTGGCGGAGGCCGTCCCTGGCGACCACTACACGCTCACCCGTCGCAAGGAGTACGCGTGGGGCCCGGGTGATTTCAAGGCCGACGAGCCCGGTCTGCCGGACAAGGTGGTGCTCAAGGTCGTCGCCAACGAGACCACCTCGGCGAACCTGCTGGTCGCCGGTCAGGTCAACATCGTCGCCATCGCCGGACCGGACAAGCAGCGACTGGAAGCGCAGAAGCTCTTCACCCGCAGCGCCGGCACCCCACTGGGTGAGCTCTGGTTCAACCAGAAGGCCGGCCTGCCGACCGCGGACCTCGCTGTACGCCGGGCGCTGACGCAAGCCCTCGACCTGGCCCAGCTCGGCAAAGTGATCACCGGCGGAACCGGCAGCCCGGCCACCAAGTTGGTTGCCCCCGGCATGGGTCCCTGCGCCGACGACACCGTCACCGGCAACCTGCCCGGCCATGACCTGGACGCGGCCAAGGCTGCCCTCGACGCAGCCGGCTGGAAGGCGGGCGCCGGCGGAATCCGGGAGAAGGGCGGGACCAAGCTGTCCCTCGTCTTCTACTACCCGACGAGCCTCGGTCCCACGTTGCAGTCCGGCGCAGAGCTGCTGCAGAAAGCCTGGGGCGAGCTGGGTGTCGAGGCCTCACTCAAGGCTGTCTCCACCGCCGAGTTCAGCACGGTCGTGCTCGCGGGCCAAGGCACCTGGCACGCCGGTCTGTTCCCGCTGACTGTCTCCCTGCCCAGCCAGTTGGTCAGCTTCCTGTCCGGTACGACGCCGCCGAGCGGCAGCAACTTCTCCGCCATCAAGAACCCCGAGTACGACGCCGCGGTCCGCAAGGCGTCGACGATTGCCGGGACGGACGGCTGCGGGGATTGGGCGGCTGCCGAGCGTGCCCTGTTCAAGCAGGTCAACATGGTGCCGTTCGTCAACACGACCGTGCCGATCTTCGGGAAGGGCGCGACCTTCGAGCTGGCTGAGGGCAGCGTCGTCCCGGGATCGATCCGGATGCTGGGGTGAGCCGGTGACCACGACGGTCCGCGTGCCAGGGACGACGGCGAGCTTCACGAGCCACCCGTGGGTGCGGTTCGCGGTTCGCCGGCTCGCGCGGCTGGTCGGGTCGGTCCTGATCCTGATCAGCGCGGCCTTCCTGATGATCCACCTGATCCCAGGTGACCCGGTCCGCTCAGCACTTGGACCAGCAGCAACGAAGAGCCTGATCGACGCCCGCCGCGAGTCCCTCGGCCTCGACGACCCGCTGTGGCAGCAGTACTTGCACTTCCTGCAGCACCTGTTCACCGGCGACCTCGGTACGTCGATCACCACCGGCCTCCCGGTGTCCGACGTGATCCGGGACCGCCTGCCGGCAACCGTCCAACTGGCTGTCGCGGCGTTCTTGGTGGCAGTGCTCATCGCCCTACCGGTCGGCCTGGCCATGGGTGTTCTCACCCGGGCCGGGCGCCGGCCGCGCACCGAACTGAGCTTCACGTCGACGACAGTCATCCTGGCTGCGATCCCGGAGTTCCTACTGGCGGTCGGACTGGTCTACTTCTTCGCAGTGAAGCTCCACTGGCTCCCAGTCGCCGGCCGCGGCAACATGTCGTCGTACGTGCTGCCGGTGATCTCCCTTGCCGTCGGGCCTGCGGCGGTCCTAGCGCGCATCTGTCGGGTGGAGCTGCTCGCAGTACTGCAGACGGACTACCTGCGCACTGCACGGGCCAAGCGACTTCCTGCGGCGGCTATCTATCTGCGGCACGCACTGCCCAACGCAGTGACGGCCACGATCACCCTGGGCGGTCTACTGCTAGGTGGGATGGTCGCCGGCACAGTGCTGGTCGAGAACGTCTTCGGCTGGCCGGGACTGGGCAGCACAATCGTCTCCTCGATCCTGGCCAAGGACTACCCACTCGTGCAGGGCGTAGTCCTCGTGTACGGCGTTGGCGTCCTGCTGGTGAACCTGGTGGTCGACGTAACCCTTGCCCTGCTTGACCCTCGATCCACCATCCGGGAGAGCTGATGAGAGCTCGATGGATCGCAGTACTGCGTACGCCGGTCGGCGCGGGCGCAGGCGTACTCCTGTTCGCTGTACTCCTGCTTGCACTCCTAGCGCCCCTGCTCTGGTCCCACCAGGCGAGCGCGATCGACACTGAGCACCTGCTGGAAGGCTCATCCGCCAAGCACTGGCTAGGCACCGACAACCTCGGCCGCGACATCTTCTACCGAGTACTCGTCGCCTCCCGTACGTCGATCCTGCTGGCCCTGGTGGCGACCTTGATCGCGGTGGTCATGGGCCTCGCGCTGGGATGTGCGCCAGTGTTGCTGGGTCGGCGTGCTGGCCGGCTGACGACGGCCGTAGTGAACATCGCGGTCGCGTTTCCCGGCCTGCTGCTCGCACTGTTCTTCGCAGTCGTCTTCGGGGTCGGCGCGAAAGGCGCAGTACTGGCGATCGGCTTCGCGGGGGCTCCGTCGTTCGCGCGGCTGACTCAGACATTGGTGGCGGGCGTCGCCGAGCGAGACTTCGTCGCCGCTGCCCGGATCGCGGGAGTGGGCCGATTCCGGATGCTGCTGCGGCACATCCTTCCGAACATCGCCGAGCCACTCGTGGTGAACGCGACGATCGGTGCCGGCGGCGCGTTGCTCGCCTTCGCCGGCTTGTCGTTCCTCGGGCTGGGCGTGCAGCCACCGGTGTACGACTGGGGCCGGTTGATGGGTGAGAGCCTCAACGGCATCTACGTGCATCCCGCCGCCGCGCTGGCGCCTGGAGTTGCGGTGGTCATCGCAGGCTTGGCGTTCAACCTCTTCGGTGAGGCTGTCGCGAAGGGCTTCGGCGTACCGGCCATGATCGGGCCGCGACTGCGCGAACGTTCAGCGGAGACCATGCCAGCGGCAACGGATGATGACGAGGCCGTGCTGGTGGTGAAGGACCTGTACGTCAGCTTCCCCGGGCCGATCACGCCGGTCCGCGGGATCAGCTTCACGATCGGCAAGGGCGAGATCGTCGGTGTGGTCGGCGAGTCTGGTTCCGGCAAGAGCCTGACCGCGCTCGCCGTTGCCCAGCTGATCGAGCCGCCAGGGCAAGTACGGGCAGCCGAGCTGTCGTTCCTCGGTGCACCGCTGCTCGGACGGTTAGCGGTTCGCAGTACTGCGGCCGCTCGGCGACGGTTGCTGGGAACGTCGTTCGCGATGGTGTTCCAGGACCCGATGACCTCGTTCAACCCGACGAAGCGGATCGGGACGCAGCTCGCCGAAGGCGCCCGCGAGCATCAAGGGCTGAACCGGCGTCAGGCGATGGCGCGGGCCATCGATCGGCTGCGGGCGGTTCGGGTTCCCGCGGCCGGGCGGCGAGCGCGTCAGTACCCGCACGAGTTCTCGGGCGGGATGCGGCAGCGGGCGATGATCGGCATGGGGCTGATGGGTGCGCCGGCGCTGATCGTCGCCGATGAACCGACCACCGCGCTGGACGTCACCGTGCAGCGGCAGGTGCTGCGCCTGCTGGAGACGATCCGGACCGAGGACGACGTCGCCATCCTGCTGATCAGCCACGACATCACCGTGGTCGCACAGGTCTGCGATCGCGTCCTGGTGATGTACGCCGGACGCATCGTCGAGGATCTGCCGGCGAGCGAGCTCGCGACCGGGGCGCGGCATCCCTACACGCGCGCGCTGCTGGCCGCAGTACCGGATCTGGACACGCCGTTGGAAGAACCGTTGGCGGTGATCGCTGGGCGTCCAGTGGATCCGGCGGCGATGCCGAGCGGTTGTGCGTTTGCGGCGAGGTGTGAGTTCGCCGAGGACCGCTGCCGGAGCGAGGATCCGTCGCTGGTGAGTCACGGTCCCGACCATCAGGTGGCTTGCTGGAACCCCCAGGGAACAGCGGCCTGGCAAGCTCGGTATCTGGGCAGCGAATCGATCCGAACGGGGCAGCTATGAGCGAACTGCGTTTCGATGGGGTGGCGGTCCGGTTCGGGACGGGCGGCCGCGCGTTGACCGCTGTCGATGGCGTCGACCTGACCATTCCGTCCGGGCAGGTGGTCGGGCTGGTCGGCGAATCGGGATCGGGCAAATCGACGTTGGCCAGGGCTGCGGTCGGGCTGACCGAGCCGTCGTCCGGGCAGATCCTGCTGGACGGCGTACCGCTGCGGTATCGGGCCGGCGAGAGGCGGCCGCTGCAGATGGTGTTCCAGGATCCCTACTCGTCACTCGACCCGCGGATGACCGTCGGCGACTCGATCGCCGAGGCTGTACCCCGGTCCGCTCATCTCTTGGGGGTCGGCCGTCGCCGGGGTGCCGGTCGCGAGGACGCCGGTCGCGAGGGCATCGGTCGCCAGGTGGTCGACCGCCGCCGGGAGGTTGGCCGACTGCTCGAGTTGGTCGGGCTTGACGCCGAGCGGGCGCTCGCCTATCCAGGCGCGCTGTCCGGCGGGCAGCGGCAGCGGGTCGCGATCGCCCGCGCGCTGGCCGGGCAGCCCGACGTGCTCATCGCCGACGAGATCACGTCAGCGCTCGACGTCTCGATCCAGGGCACGGTGCTCAATCTCGTCCGCTCACTGCAGCGCGAGCTGCGGTTGTCGATGCTGTTCATCTCGCACAACCTGGCCGTGGTGCGGTATGTGAGCGACATCATCGCGGTGATGTACCTCGGCCGGATCGTGGAGGTCGGACCGGCCCAGCAGCTCCTCAACGACCCCCAACACCCTTACACCAAAGAGCTTCTGGCGGCCGCTCCCCGGCGAGGTACGACCTCGTTGCAACCGCCTGACCCGACAGTTGCCGATGCCGAGCCGGCGGATCCACACCACCCGCCGGTGGGCTGTCGCTTCCACCCGCGCTGTCCGATCGGGCCGCTGGTCCGCACGGATCGCGAACACTGCCTGACTATCGACCCCACCGCTGAAGCCGATCGGCGTTTACATCGCACCGCTTGCCATCACGCGGCGGGTGCACCTCAGACAGCCATGGCTCCGCATACAAGGAGGACTTTCCCGTGACCCGACGTCTGCGCATCGACGACCTGACCGAGCTCGCAGTACCGGAGCAGCCGGCGCTGTCGCCGGACGCCACCCAGGTCGCCTACGTCCTGCGAACCCTCGACGTGGAGGGTGACCGCACACTGCGGAGCCTGTGGCGAGTCCCTGCGTCTGGTGGCGAGCCACAGCAGCTCACCCGGGGTGATGCCGACAGCACGCCCACCTGGTCACCGGATGGGACCCAGTTGGCGTTCCTGCGAGCCACGGACGGACCAGCACAGCTGTGGCTGCTCCCGGCTGGCGGTGGTGAGCCAGAGCAGCTCACGACGCTCCCACTAGGAGCCGGGGCGCCACAGTGGAGCCCGGACGGCAGCCGGATCGCCTTCAGTGCAGCAGTCGACATCGCCGCCTCCGACGGCGAGGACGATGAAGCGCGCGGCCGCCGCGGCCATGCGCCGATCGTCACCGAGCGGCTGGACTACCAGGCCGATGGCGCTGGCTGGCTGCGCACGATCCGCAAACACGTGCATGTGCTGGACGTCGCCTCCAAGAAGTGCAGGCAGGCTACGTCGGGCGACTGGCACGCGGGCGATCCCGCATGGTCGCCGGACGGGCTCAAGCTGGCGTATGGAGCCGCTACCTCTTCCGACACCGACCTCACCCCGACAGCACCGGCGTATGTGCTCGACGCGACCGACGACAAGGCTGAGCCACAACTGGCTGGCCTGGCTGAAGGACTGGCTGGTCCAGTGGTGTGGACGGCTGACGGCGATGCTCTGCTGATCGTCGGCCACCCGTCCGGGCCCGTGGGACACGCCGGTCTGCTCCGCCTCTGGCTGGGCAATGGCGACCTGCTGGACCTGGCGGAGCCGCTCGACCGCAACGTGATGCCCGGCGGACCGGCGTACCCGGGAGCCATTCCTGCCTTGATCGATGACGGCCGCACGGTCCTCTTCTGCATCCGGGACCGCGGCTGCACCCACCTGTACTCCGTGCCGGTCGCCGGCGGCACACCCCAACGCGTGTCGGGCGAGCCAGGTCAGAACGTCGCCGGCCTCACGGTGGCGGGCGGAGTCGCGACGATCGTGCTGACCACCCAGACGTCGTACGGCGAGATCGTCGCGGTGGACCTCGCGACCGGCACGGCCACCCCGCTGACGAAGTACGGCGAGAAGCTGGCCGACGTCGAGCACTTCGCCCGCGATGAGCGCGAGTTCACGATCTCCGACGGGACCGTGGTGGCGGGTTTCCTGATCCGCGACCCATCGGCGACGGGGGCGCAGCCGCTGCTGCTGGACATCCACGGCGGTCCGCACAATGCGTGGAACGCGGTGGCTGACGAGGTGCATCTCTATCACCAGGAGCTCGCTGCGAGAGGTTGGACCATCCTGCTGCTGAACCCGCGCGGCAGCGACGGCTACGGCGAGGAGTTCTTCAACGCGGCGATCGGCGGCTGGGGTACGGCGGACGCGAAGGACTTCCTCGAACCACTCGACGAACTGGTTGCCGAAGGCATCGCCGATCCGCAGCGGCTGGCCGTGGCGGGGTACAGCTACGGCGGCTACATGACCTGCTACCTGACCAGCCGTGACGACAGGTTCGCGGCGGCTGTCACCGGCGGCGTCGTCAGCGACCTGACCAGCATGTCCGGCACGTCGGACAGCGGGCACTACCTCAGCGCCTATGAGCTCAACGGTCCTGGCGACTTCAGCGCTATGTCACCATTCAGCGAGGTCGACAAGGTGAAGACACCGACGCTGGTGCTGCACGGCGATGCGGATGTCCGTTGCCCGGTCGGCCAGGCCCAGCAGTGGCACACCGCGCTGCGCGAGCAAGGTGTGCCGACGCAGCTGGTGCTCTACCCCGAGGCCAGCCACCTCTTCATCGTCGAGGGCCGGCCGTCGCATCGCCTCGACTTCAACCGTCGCATCCTCGACTGGGTCGAGCAGTACGCCGGTGACGCGTCCGGTCCGCGACGTGCCCGGATCGACGCGGCGCATTGGCAGCGCAGGCTCAGCACGCTCGCCGCCAAGCACGGCGTACCGGGTGCCACTCTCGGCATCCTGCGGGTGCGACCTGGTGTCGACGACGAACTGGTGGAGGCTGCGACCGGCGTACTGAACAAGGACACCGGCGTCGAGACGACCACTGATTCGCTCTTCCAGATCGGCTCGATGTCGAAGGTGTGGACGGCGACCCTCGTGATGCAACTGGTCGATGAAGGGCTGCTCGACCTGGACGCGCCCCTCATCCAGGTACTGCCGGAGCTGCAACTCGGCGATCCTGACGTCGCCAAGCAGGTGACGATGCGGCAGCTGCTCACACACACCAGCGGGATCGACGGGGACGTGTTCACCGATACCGGGCGGGGTGACGACTGCCTGGAGAAGTACGTCGACGGGCTGGCCGAGGTCGGCCAGAACCATCCGATCGGCGCCACCTGGTCCTACTGCAACTCCGGCTTCTCACTGGCCGGCCGGGTGATCGAGAAGCTCACCGGCAAGACCTGGGACCAGGCACTGCGCGACCGGATCTTCGTACCGCTCGGCCTGCAGCACACGGTCACGCTGCCCGAGGAGGCGCTGCTGTATCGCGCCGCGGTCGGTCACGTCGGCGAGGGTGACGACGAGCCTTCGCGGGCGCCCGTCTGGGGTCTGCCTCGCTCACTCGGCCCGGCAGGACTGATCACCTCGACCGTTGCGGACGCGTTGGCGTTTGCCCGGCTGCATCTGAAGGGCGGCGTCGCGCCGGACGGCACTCAGGTACTTCGCGAGGCAACTGTCGCGCTGATGGCCGAGCAGCATGCAGAGCTGCCGGACAAATACTCGCTCGGCGACTCGTGGGGGCTCGGCTGGATCCGGTTCGGATGGGACGGTCAGCGGTTGATCGGCCATGACGGCAACACGATCGGGCAGGCCGCCTTCCTCCGTGTGCTCCCGTCGGAAGGGCTGGCCGTGACCCTGCTGACCAACGGCGGCAACACCCGCGATCTCTACGAAGACCTGTACCGCGAGGTCTTCCGCGAGCTGGCCGATATCGCGATGCCCCTTCCGTTGACCGCACCCGCGCAGCCGCCGGTGGTCGATCTGCATCGCCATGTGGGTCGATACGAGCGAGCCAGCTCTCTGCAAGAGGTCTTCCTGCGCGACGGGGAGGCAGTACTGCGGATGACGGTCACCGGGCCGCTGGCCGAGTTGATGCCCGAGCCGTCGCATGAGTTCACCATGGTCCCGGTCGACGAGACCGGGGATCTGTTCGCGCTGCGCCAGCCGGGATCGCTGATGTGGATACCGCTGACGTTCTACTCGTTGCCGACTGGTGAGAAGTACTTGCACTGCGGGGTCCGCGCAACGCCGAAGGTGGGCTGATGACCGACCTGGTGGAGCGGATGCGGGCGGCCTTGCCGTTGCTACTGACCGACCTCGAGACCTTGGTCAGGTGTGAGTCCCCGTCGGCGGATCTCGCTGCGGTGGCTCAGAGCGCGGACGTGGTTGCTCGTCTTGGCACGGCTCGGCTCGGCAGCGCACCGGAGTACGTGGTGGTGGATGGGGTAACTCACCTGCGCTGGCGGCTCGGCGACGGGCCGTCGCGGGTGCTGGCGCTCGCGCACCACGACACGGTCTGGCCTGTTGGGTCGCTTGCCACACATCCGTTTGTCGTTGAGGACGGCGTACTGCGTGGGCCGGGTTCCTTCGACATGAAGACCGGTCTGGTGATGGCCTTTCATGCTCTGGGGGCGTTGCCCTCGGCTTCGGGCGTCACCCTGCTGGTGACCGGTGACGAGGAACTGGGATCGCCGTCGTCGCGTGCACTCATCGAGCAGGAGGCGGCCGGATGCTCGGCCGCGCTGGTGCTGGAGGCGTCGGCGGATGCCGGTGCACTCAAGCTGGAACGCAAGGGCGTCTCCAACTACGAGATCCGAATCCTCGGCCGCGCCTCCCACGCCGGGCTGGAACCTGAACTCGGGGTCAATGCCAGCATTGAGGCCGCGCATCAGATCCTTGCCGTCAGCAACCTCGGCGACGCCGCGCGTGGGACTACGGTCACGCCGACGCTCCTGATGTCCGGTACGACGCGGAACACGGTGCCCGCGGCGGGGAGCTTCCTGGTCGATGTGCGGGCTCGGGATGTCGCGGAACAGCTTCGGGTGGATGCGGCGTTGCGTGCGTTGAAGCCGGTGCTTGCTGAGGCGTCGCTGGAGGTGATCGGTGGGCCGAACCGGCCGCCGCTGGAGCGGAAGATGTCCGAGGATCTCTATCAGCGGGCGTCTCGGCTCGCCGGCGAACTCGGGCTTGAGCCCTTGCGGGAGACATCTGTCGGCGGTGGCTCCGACGGCAACTTCACGGCGGGCATCGGTACTCCGACGCTGGACGGCCTGGGTGCGGTCGGTGGCGGCGCTCACGCCGATGACGAGCATGTGGTGGTCGCCGAGATCGCGCCCCGGACGGCACTGCTGACGGCGCTGATCGCAGACCTGCTGGACAGACCATGACCATCGACTTCAGGACGTCGGTGGCGGATGCGGTGCGTTCGGGGTTGGCTGCGGCGGCCTCGGCCGGAGTACAGGTTCGGGAGCTTCGGGAGTTGGAGGAGCTTGATCGGGTCTATCGGTTGTACGACTCCATCTGGCGGCCGGATCCGAAGAATCCGCCGGTGACGACGGAGCTGCTGCGCGCGTTGACGAAGGCGGGCAACTATGTCAGCGGCGCCTACGACGGCGATGGGCTGATCGGCGCGTGTGTGGGCTTCTTCGGAGCACCGGCCGAGGTGGCGATGCACAGCCACGTGGCCGGGGTGTCGGGGCTGGCTCGCGGGCGGAGTGTCGGGTTCGCGTTGAAGCTGCATCAGCGAGCGTGGGCGTTGGAACGTGGCGTTGCGGCGATCTCGTGGACGTTCGATCCATTGATCCGGCGGAATGCGTACTTCAACCTCGGGAAGCTCGCGGCGCGGCCGACGGAGTATCTGACGAACTTCTACGGCTTCATGCACGATGGCATCAACAACGGCGACGACACTGATCGACTGCTGGTTCGCTGGGAGCTAGATGCTTCTGAGGTCGGTGCGGCAGCTGATCGGCACCCGGCCGTGATGACGGTCGAACAGTTGCATGGGGCAACGGTTGCGCTGGCTTGCGCGGATGACGGCGGGCCGCTGGTTGGCCCATCGGGGGGTGGGGGTACCTCGGATGGCGGCGGGCTGCTGCTGGTCGCAGTACCGGCTGATATCGAGGGTTTGCGGCGTACGGATCCTGCTGCGGCCAAGGCCTGGCGGGCCGCGTTGCGTGAGGTGCTCGGCGGGTTGCTGGCGGACGGGGCGCGGGTGACCGGCTTCGATCGGGCCGGCTGGTATGTGCTTGAACGACCTGAGGAAGGACTGGCGTGATGAAGCTGACCGGAGTCGAGCTGCGGCGGATCTCGCTGCCTTTGGTGTCACCGTTCCGGACCTCGTTCGGAACGGAGACGACGCGAGATGCCTTGCTGGTCCGCGTCGTCAGCACTGAGGCGGAGGGATGGGGCGAGTGCGTCGCGATGACGGGCCCGCTGTACTCATCGGAGTACGTCGACGCGGCGGCCGACGTACTCCGTCGCTTCTTCGCACCGGCGTTGGCTGCGGTGGAGCGGCTTTCGGCTGTGGAGGTGGGGCCGGCGTTGGCAAAATTCCATGGGCACCGGATGGCGAAGGCGGCGTTGGAGACCGCAGTACTGGACGCTGAACTGCGAGCCGAGGGTCGGCCATTGGCTCGCGAACTCGGCGCTGTGCACGACCGGGTGCCGTGTGGTGTGTCGGTAGGGATCATGGACTCTCTTGGCGAACTGCTGGACGCCGTCGGCGGCTATCTCGACGAGGGGTACCTGCGGATCAAGCTGAAGATCCAGCCTGGTTGGGATATCGCGCCTGTGCAGGCTGTCCGCGAACGCTTCGGCGATGTCTTGCTGCAAGTCGACGCCAACACGGCCTACTCGGTGTCGGATGCGCGGCACCTGTCATTGCTCGACCCCTTCGGCCTCTTGCTGATCGAACAGCCCTTGGACGAGGAAGACGTACTCGGCCACGCGGAACTAGCTCGCCAGATCAAAACCCCCATCTGCCTGGACGAGTCGATCACGTCAGCCCGCGCGGCGGCCGCGGCGATCACCCTGGGCGCCTGCTCGATCATCAACGTCAAACCCGGCCGAGTCGGCGGCTACCTCGAAGCCCGCCGAATCCACGACGTCTGCGTCGCCCACGGCATCCCCGTCTGGTGCGGCGGCATGCTCGAAACCGGCCTGGGCCGAGCCGCCAACATCGCCCTCGCCGCCCTCCCCGGCTTCGCCCTCCCCGGCGACACCTCAGCCTCCAGCCGCTACTACCAAACAGACATCACCACCCCGTTCACCCTCCAAAACGGCCACCTCCCAGTCCCCACGGCCGCCGGCATAGGCGTAGATCCCCTCCCCGCCGAACTAGCCGCCGTAACCACCTCCACCGAATGGCTAGCTCTGTAACCCGCCAACCCACCGGCGCCCCGCGTACCCGGGCTCCAGCCTCGGGCTTGTCCGGACGGACGAAAACCGCACCTGATTCCGTCCGCCCGGACGAACTAGGCTGGCCACCACTAGCTTCAGAAGGGTGCTGGTTTCCGTGACGAATCGCCCCCGCGCCAGCCTCGGTCGTGTTCTCGACGACCTCGGCGCCACCCTGCTGGAACTCGTCCACGGCGACCCCGACCGCCCGGAGGAGATCGGCGGCATCGTCATCCACGACCCGCTCGACGAGCCGGTCCTCCCCCGCCACGCTCTCGTGCTCGGCGTCGGCCTCCAGGAGCCGGCTCTCATCGCCTCGGTACTGCGTGACCTCGGCCGCCAGCAAGCCGCCGGCCTGATCATCCGCTCCCCCATCGCCACCGACGACCTGATCACCAATGCAGTAGCCGAATCGGGAGTCGCCGTCCTCGTCCTGACCAGAGGCGCTTCCTGGGACCAGCTCGGCGTACTCCTCCGCTCTCTCCTCGCCGAGGGAGACGTCGGCGTCGCCGAACCAGAAACCCTCGGCGGCATGCCATCCGGCGACCTGTTCGCCCTGGCCAACGCGGCCGCCGCCTTGCTCGACGCACCCGTCACGATCGAGGACCGCAGCTCTCGCGTCCTCGCCTTCTCTGGCAGGCAAGACGAAGCCGACACCGCCCGCGTCGAAACCGTCCTCGGCCGCCAGGTCCCCCAGCGCTACTCACGGCTGCTCACCGAGCGCGGTGTCTTCCGCGAGCTCTACCGAAGCGACCAGCCGGTCTACGTCCCACCACTGCCGGCCACGTCGACCGAGTTCACCATCCCCCGGGTCGCGGTCGCCGTCCGCGCGGGCGACGAGATCCTCGGCTCGATCTGGGCCGCCGTCCACGAGCCCCTCAGCGAGGAACGCTCCCAAGCCCTCTGCGACGCGGCCAAGCTGGTCGCCCTCCACATGCTCCGCATCCGCGCCGGCGCCGACGTCGAACGCCGCCTCCGCGCCGACTTGGTCAGTACTGCGCTCGAAGGCGGCGCCGGAGCCCGCGACGCACTCGACCGCCTTGGCCTGGCCGACCAGCAACTCGTAGTACTGGCTGTTTCATTGCTGACCCCACCCCGCCACCCCGGTCAGGTGTCGTTGCTGACCCCACCCCGCCACCCCGGTCAGGTGTCATTGCTGACCCCACCCCNCCACCCCGGTCAGGTGTCGATGCTGACCCCGCCCGGTCATGCGGCAGATCCTGTCTCCGACTCGCTCGTCGGCGAGGCCGGGCTCGCCACCGAACGCCAGCGGCTCGCCGACGCCTTCGCCATGCACCTAGGAGCCGTCCACCCGCGCTCGGCCGCTGCGCTGGTCGGCGACATCGCGTACGGCTTGATGCCAGTCCGCCCCGATCGCTCCGACGGCGAGGAACGCGCAGTACGGGTCGCCAAGGACTTCCTCGAGCGGATCGGCGACCGGGTCACTGCCACGATCGGCGTCGGCCCCGTCGTACGGGAGACCGCCCGCCTCCCCCACGCCCGCGCCGGCGCCGACCGAGCCCTCCGCGTACTACGAACCGGCCGCGGCACCCAACGCGTAGCCCGCCTGGCCGACGTCCACGTTGAAACCCTCCTGCTGGAACTCCGCGACCTCATCGAAGCCCGCGGCGACCAGCCGACCGGCCCGATCGCCCGCTTGGTCGCCTACGACCGCGAACACAACACCAACCTGGTCGAAACCCTCCGAGCCTGGCTGGACGCCTTCGGCGACGTCATCGCCGCGGCAGCCGCCGTCTACGTCCACCCCAACACCTTCCGCTACCGCCTCCGCCGCCTCGCCGAAGTAGGCGACCTCGACCTAGCCGACCCCGAAGCCCGCTTCGCCGCCATGCTCCAACTCCGCGTCGTAACCCCTCGCAACTGACGCCTGCCGGTTGATCCGCTCCGATCTCACGACTGCTCCTACTTCGGCAAGGTGAGGATTTCGGCTCCGTTGTCGGTGATCGCGATCGTGTGTTCGCTGTGTGCTGTGCGGCAACCTGTCGCGCTTCGGAGGGTCCATCCGTCGTCATCAGTGACGAGCTCGGCGGTGTCCGCCATGACCCACGGCTCCAGTGCGAGCATCAGACCAGGGCGCAGTTTGTATCCCCGGCCGGGCCGTCCGGTGTTTGCAACGTGCGGGTCCTGATGCATCGTCGATCCGATGCCATGACCTCCGAACTCGGTGTTGATCAGGTACCCAGCCTCGCTGAGCACGGAGCCGATGGCATGGGAGATGTCACCAATGCGAGCGCCAGGACCGGCAGCGGCTATCCCCGCGGACAGCGCGCGTTCGGTCGCATTGATCATCGCGACGCTCTCCGCGGGCTTTGATTCGCCCACGATGAAGCTGATGGCCGAGTCCGCAGCGACTCCGCCTTTGGAGACAGCGAGGTCGAGTGACAGCAGATCGCCGTCGGCCAGCGTGTAGTCGACCGGCAGTCCGTGGAGCACGGCGTCGTTGACACCCGTGCAGATGTAGTGACCGAACGGCCCGCGCCCGAAGGACGGCTCGTAGTCGACATAGCAGGACTGCGCTCCGGCCTCGACGATCATGGCTTCGGTCCAGCGGTCGATCTCCAGGAGGTTCGTGCCGACCGCGCTGCGGCTCTTCAAGGTCTGCAAGATGCCGGCGACCAAGGCGCCCGTCTCCCTTGCTCGGGCCAGTTCGGTGGAGCCCAGGATCTCGATCATGCAACGCCCTTCTCACGCATCCAATAACTATACCGGCCATACTATCCCGGTATTAGAATCGGCTCATGGTCAGATTGCCGCACACCCCGGCAGAGGTCGAGCGCGGACAACGCCTCGGCGCCCTCCTGCGTCGCGCCAGAGGCGAGCGCTCGATGCTCGAGACCGCACTCGCCGCCCGCGTCTCCCCGGAAACCCTCCGAAAGATCGAAACAGGCCGCGTAGCAACCCCCGCCTTCCCCACCATCGCCGCGATCGCCGATGTCCTTGGTCTCTCCCTCGACACAGTGTGGGCAGAAATCAACCCTCCCGAACCCGCCACCGAACCAACCACCCCAGCCCACAACACCCGCGACCGCCTGGCCTCGTAAACCCCACCCACCACTGCTGCCCCAACCTTGAGCACCCACCAGCCACCGATCCGCCACCCAAGCGCCTGGCCGGTGCCCAAGGTCGCCCAGCCGGGAGAGGCCCTCCACGTGGGACATGCCCCGTACTGCGGAACGCCGGACACAACCCGCAGTACCGGGCGATGTCGCCGGCCGACCGGCGGATAGGCCGGCTGTTGGACCACAAGTGCCACACGAAGCCTGTTGGGAAATGGGTCTGGGGTTCGCGTTGTGTCCCGACCGACAGGAAGTAGTGCCGGTTCTGCGGCCGGCCGCTGCCTGCGTGAGCGTGGCGCGCGGCCGAACGGTCGACTACTTCCTGTCGGTCGGTACACAATCGGCCGCTGCCAGCCAATTCGCAACAGGCTCCACAGCTTGCGTTTAAACCTCGGCCGCCTTGGTGTCGTGTCTGGTGATCAGTTCGGTGGCTTCGGCGGCGATGTCGCGCATCTGGGTG
>NZ_AQUZ01000078.1 GCF_000372465.1 Kribbella catacumbae DSM 19601 | reverse complement strand
TGCCCGCATCAAACCCGAGACATCGCGTCGGGCCCGAGCCTCCATCTCCGACGGCTGGTCAAGCACACCCACGAGCAACGACAATGACGACACGACAGCGGCTCCTTGCGACGCGGCAACGGTGTAGGAACCTGCAGCATCCCAACGGAGCCGCTGTCTCCACGCCCGCGCCACGCACGCCGCCACCTCAAGTCAAAACCGACACGCCAGCCGCGGCCAGATCAACTTTGCAATCGCCCTGCTGTTAAACCTCAGCGTCGTTGCTGAGTTCTTCCTTCCTGTGTATCGCGCCGTGCAGCTGGAGGGCTCGCAAAATGCTGATGCGGTTCCGGGCAAGATTTCATTGCACATCTATCCGGTCGATCTGGCGGTACGGTCGGGACTTGACTTCGTGGATAAGAATCCGAATGGGTTCAGTATCGTCATGGGGCAGGAATCTGCGCAGGGGCTTCGTGAGTCTTTTCTTGGTGCGACGACGGAAGATCGCGACGCGATGAAGGTGTGGCGGAAGCTGCGGAAAGAGGTGCGGGATTCTCTGAACTCTGGCGCATGGAGAGTCAGTACCGTGAACGGCGCTCGATCTCGAGACGATTCTCATCTGTCCACCTCTGGAGCCAAACGGCTGCAGGATCAGGGCGTCCCTTCGCTCGGGATGAGTGACTGGGTTGTTTTCGAATTGGATTGACGCCTGCCGATCCTGTCGGTCAACTCTCACTTTTGGCAGCTGTGATGAAGGCGTGGTCGGCAGCGTTTTCCGCGCGGCTATATCCCATAGTGGACAAGTGTCCGCAGTCCGGAGTCGTCAGAATGACAGAAGGCGGAGTGGCGCCCGTGGGCCCCGCCCGGCCTTCCGTTTGGCTCTACAAACACGGACCGGATTTGTGATGCCACCTTGGGAGACCGGGGCGGAGATGCCATAGCAAGATCCTGTTGCGTTCACCGGAGGGCGGAATGGTGCCTCGGTCCCTGATCCGCTGGGTCTGCGGGTCAACTGGGTGGGGGCGGGAGGCTCGACAGGGTCGAAGTGTATTTCGGTGCTCAGTTATTCGGCAGGCTGCAAGCGGGCCACCCTGTGCGCGTTAGCCGCGACACGCTCCAGCCTGGTGGCGCTTGGGCGTGTCGGTCTCAGCTGAGCCAGGTGGGGCGTAGGGGGAAGTGGGCGTTGGCTTGGTCGTCTAGTTTTACGGCTAGGACTTGGTGTAGTTGTGTGTTGTTGCGTTCGAAGCCGACTCGGCAGGCTGCCAAGTACAAGCCCCAGACCTTGGCTGTGGGGTAGCCGACTTCCTCGACGGCCGCGTCCCAGTTGGTGACTAGGTTTTGGGACCAAGCCGCCAGGGTTAGGGCGTAGTGTTCGCGGAGGTTTTCTTCGTGGCGGACTTCGAAGCCGGCGTCTTGGGCGTCGGCGATGATGCGGCCGGAGCCGATGAGTTCGCCGTCGGGGAAGATGTAGCGGTCGATGAAGGCGCCGGTGCTGCGGTAGCGGTTGTCTGGGCGGGTGATGCTGTGGTTGAGAAGGCGGCCGCCGGGCTTCAGGCGGTCCAGGAGGAAGCCGAAGTACGACGGGTAGTTGCGGACGCCGATGTGTTCGGTGAGGCCGATCGAGCTGATGGCGTCGAAGTCGCGTTCTGAGACGTCTCGGTAGTCGGAGAAGCGGACTTCGGCGAGGTCTTCGAGGCCCTCGGCCTTGATGGCTGCCTGGGCCCATTCGGCCTGGGCCGCGGACAGGGTGACTCCCAGAGACTTGACCCCGTACTCGCGGGCCGCGTGGCGGACCATGCCGCCCCAGCCGCAGCCGACGTCGAGCAGGCGTTGGCCCGCCTTCAGATCCAACTTGCGGGCGACCAGGTCGTACTTCTCGTGCTGGGCCTGCTCGAGCGTCGCATCCAAAGACGGGTAGACGGCGCACGTGTACGTCATCGACGGTCCGAGGATGTACTCGTAGAAGGTATTGGACACGTCGTAGTGGTGGTGGATCGCGGCCTTGTCGCGTCCTCGCGAGTGCCGCAGGCCCTCGAACGTACGGCGCCACTTCGGCAGGTGCTCCTGCGGTGGCGGGGGCGGCGGCTTGAGATGGCTCCAGCCGAGGCCTCGGACGATCCGCAACGCCTCTGACGGCGTCGGCCGCTCGAAGTGGACATGGTTGAGCATCATCTTCATCAGGTCGTACGGGTCGCCCGGGTGGATGCCCTCGATCTCCAGATCGCCTTGCACATAGGCGCGAACCATCCCGAGGTCGCCGGGCGCCGTGAGCACGTAGGAGAGCCCGCGCTCGGTCGCCAGGTGCATGTGGATCTTGGAGTCCTCAGGCCCGGTCGCGCTGCCGTCGTACGCGGTGAAGTAGAAGGGCAGCCCCTCCGGGGTCACCGCTGTGAGCGCACCTGCGATCGAAACCTGCGTCGAGATCGTTGCCGTCATCGGCGCGTCACCGCCTTCTCGTAGAGCCCAGTGAGCCGGGCGTCAGGGTCGTAGCGTTCTTTCACCGCAGTCAGGGCCGGGACGTTGTAGAGCCGGTCGAAGGTGTCTCGGTCGTAGTAGGCATCGGAGTACAAGGACTTGTGTCCGTCGAAGTCGGCGACGGCGGCCTCGATGCGGCGGTTCACGTCACCGTCGGCAGCGCCGGGCGCGATCGCGACCGTGCCCCAGAAGCCGACGTTGACGTAGGTCTCGCCGGGCTTGAGCGGATACAGCGGCCAAGAAGCATCGCCGCGGAGGCGCAGCGGGCACAGCCACATGGGCCGCATCCCGACCTCGGCGTCGAACCAGCGCAGGAAACCGGCCAGCCGCGACACCGGGATCTCGACGTCCTGGACGACCCGCTCGCGATCCGGATTGCCGCGGCGCCGATTGATGCGCGCGGCAACTTGATGGCGGTTCTCGAAGCCGATGATCTTGTGGTAGACGTCGCTCCGCCTGAGCCGCCGGGGCCAGATCCGCCGGACATAGGGGTTCTGCGCACCGAACGCCGCCGAGCACCAGAACCAGTCGGTGTCCCAGCGCCACAGATAGTCATGAGCGGTCAGCGCATCCGTCGATCGCTGCTGAATCGACTGGTAGAAGATCTGCTGTCCGGTGTAGTCACTCACCTGTACTGCGGTATCGCTGTTGCGCCCCAACGTCAGATACGCCTCGTCGGGGCTGAAGGCGACACCGTCGACGAAGTGCACCGGCTCGCCGCCATACGTGCCGTCGGCAACGATCGACTCGATCGCCGGGCTCAGCTCGTCCAGGCCGAGCCGCACGTGCCGCAGTGCGACGTACGGCGAGATTCGGTCGAGCTCGATCCGCAGGCGGGTGGCGTAGCCGAGCGAGCCGTAAGAGTTGGGGAAGGTGCGGAAGAGGTTCGCGTGCTCGCCGTCCGGGCGGGCGGTGACGATCTCGCCCGAGCCGGTGAGGATGTCCAGCTCCAGCACCGATTCGTGTGGCAGGCCGGCGCGGAACGACGAGGACTCGATCCCGAGACCGGTGACCGCGCCGCCGAGCGTGATCGTCCGCAGTTGCGGCACGACCATCGGCGTCAGGCCGTGCGGAAGGGTCGCGGCGACGAGGTCCTCATACGTACACATGCCCTGGACGTCGGCGGTCCGGCCGACCGGATCCACCGAGATCACCCCGGTCAGCCCGGACACGTCCAGCCCGGGGGAGTCGAGCGCCGATCTGGGCCGGAACAGGTTGGAGCTGCGCTTCGCGAGGCGGACCGGAGCTCCCGCCGGGATGCGCTGGTAGGACGACCTCAGCCGTCCAACGGCCTGATCGTGATCGAGAGTCGAGGCCAGATCCGATGTCGAAGGCACCTGTTCAGAGTACGACGAGAAGTCGTCCCCGGCACGGAATTCCCAGTGCACCTGCAGGACACCTGGAGTGCACTCCAGAACCACCCGAGCCAGTGGTTCTACCCGGTGGAAACTTCTTCCGGCCCGATGTCGAGGTGGCGCGCCGACGGCTCCGACGTACCGGCTGAGACACCAGGGAAAGGAGAACAGCATGATCGATCTGCCGCCAGCTGAATGAGCTCGTGAAGTCGCAGTACGAAACTGTCCGGAGGTACGAGTAAGTTGCGGAGCATGGCTGATTTGGTGAAGACCTTGCTGCCGTGGGAAGACCCAGAGGGCTTCCTCGGCGGGCTGCCCGCGGGGATCGACGCGCAGTACTACGCCGGTGGCGAGCCTCCGGCGCTGGACGCGGTCGAGTTCTACGTGCCCAGCTATATGGGCTCGTCCGAGGTCGTCGAGGTGGTCGACCAGATGCCTGCGCTCAAGGTCGTGCAGACCCAGACGGCCGGCTTCGAGAACGTGCTGCCGCACCTGCGCGAGGGAGTCACCTTGTGCAACGCGCGGGGTGTCCATGACGCGTCAACGGCTGAGCTCGCGGTCGGGCTGATCCTGGCGACGTACCGACGGCTGCCGCGCGCGGTGCAGAACCAGGCGCGCGGCGAGTGGCCGTCGTCGTACCAGGAGCTGGACGACTCGCTTGCCGACCGGACCGTGCTGATCCTCGGCTACGGCTCGATCGGGGAGGCGCTGGAGCGGCGGCTGGTCGGGTTCGAGTGCGACATCATCCGGGTCGCGCGGCGGGCCCGGGACGGCGTTCACCCGATCTCAGATCTGCCCGAGCTGCTGCCCAAAGCAGACGTCGTCGTACTGCTGACGCCCGCGACCGACGAGACGCGGGGGATGGTCGATGCCAAGTTCCTCGCGCAACTGAAGGACGGCGCGTTGCTGATCAACGTGGCGCGGGGCGTCATCGTCGACACCGACGCGCTGATCGCTGAGCTGTCCACCGAGCGGATCCGTGCCGCGCTGGATGTGACGGACCCGGAGCCGTTGCCGGCCGGGCATCCGCTGTGGTCGGCTCCGAACGTACTGATCAATCCGCACCGCGGTGGTGCCTCGACGGCGTTCTCGCCGCGGGTGGCCCGGCTGGTGCGTGCCCAACTCGAGCGCTATGCCAACGGCGAACCGCTGATCAACGTGGTCGCGGGGCCGCCGCGCTAACCAAACTAAGGCGCGGCGGGCCGGCCGCGCCGACGATGGAGGAGGACAAAGATGTCCGAGGCCGTATTGCTGATCGGTACCAAGAAGGGGCTCTGGATCGGCCGGAGCGATGCCGAGCGCCGCGAATGGACGCTCGACGGACCACAGTTCGAGATGCAGGGTGTCTACTCGGTCGGCATCGACACCCGTGGCGATCGGCCGCGCCTGTTGGTGGGCGGCACGAGCGAGCACTGGGGGCCCGCGGTCTTCCACTCCGACGATCTCGGCCAGACCTGGGACGAGCCGCCGAAGGGCTCGATCGGCTTCCCAGCAGGCGAAGACGCGTCGATGGAGCGCGTCTGGCAGATCCAGCCGGCGCCCGCCGACCAGCCCGGAGTCGTGTACGCCGGTGCGCAGCCGTCCTCGCTGTGGAAGTCGACTGACGGAGGAGTCAACTTCGAGCTGGTCCGGGGGCTCTGGGATCACCCGCATCGCAAGGACTGGGGTGCCGGCTTCGGCGGCCAGGCCATCCATACCGTGCTCCCGCATCCCACCGACCCAGACCGGATGAGCGTGGCGATGTCGACCGGCGGGGTCTACCGGACCGCGGACGGCGGCGAGTCGTGGGAGCCCACGAACCACGGGATCAAGGCGCACTTCATGCCCGACCCGGATCCGGAGTTCGGCCAGTGCGTGCACAAGCTGGCCGCGCATCCCGACGTACCGGAGCGGATGTTTGCGCAGAACCACCATGGCGTCTACCGCTCCGACGACGGCGGCACGATCTGGAAGTCGATCGCGGACGGCCTGCCTTCGGACTTCGGCTTTCCGATCGTGGTGCACCCACACGAGCCGGAGACCGTCTATGTCTTCCCGCTGATCGCCGACGCGAACAGGATCCCCACCGACGCGAAGTGTCGCGTCTACCGCTCTCGCGACGCCGGCTCTACCTGGGAGGCCCTGACGAACGGTCTGCCCGAGGTCCCGTCGTACGCACCCGTACTGCGAGACGCGCTGTGCGTGGACCAGGCGGATCCGGCGGGGGTCTATGTCGGCACCCGCGACGGCTGCGTCTACGCGAGCGCCGATGCGGGTGACACCTGGACAGAGGTGGCGCGCCATCTCCCCGACGTACTGACCGTGCGCGCCGCGGTAGTCGGCTGATGTCCGTCGCGGTGAAGCTCCCGACGGTGCTCAGACCGTTCGCCGGGGGAGCGGAGCGGGTGGAGATTTCACTGTCCGGCGAGCCAACAGTCGGCGCGGTCTTCGCCGCCTTGGAGGAGGAGCACCCCGCCCTGCGCAGACGCCTGACCGACGACCAAGGCGCCCTCCGCCGCCATGTCAACGTCTTCCTGGGCAACGACAACATCCGCGACCTCAACGCCCTCGACACCCCACTGTCCGACGGCGACGAACTACTGGTTCTGCCAAGCGTCGCAGGAGGCTGATGGCTCAGTGGTGGAACAGGCGGATGCCTGTGCGCGACAAGGTGATGCCGAGGTCGGCACAGGCAGCGGTGACCTCGGCGGCGCGGATGGAGCCGCCGGGCTCGGCCAGGTGGCGTACTCCGTGGCGGTGGGCTTCCTCGATGTTGTCGGCGAACGGGATCGCTCCGTCCGAGGTCATCGAGACATCCGTCATCCGGGCCAGCCAACTAGCCCGCTCGGAATGCCCGAGGCGATCCACCTCTGCCAGTTGATGGTTGATGCGAGCGGAGAGGGTCAATTCAGCACGGGCTTCGACTGCGCGGCGGAGCCACCAGGTATCGGCCTTCTGGCCTGCCAGGCGAGTGCAGTCGATCCGGGACTGCTGGCCTGCCCCGATGCCGATCGCCATCCCGTCCTTCAGGAAGGCGATCGAGTTGGACTGCGTGTAGCGGAGCACGATCAAGCCCAACAGCAGGTCTCGCGCGGCGGAAGCCGGTAGATCGGGGAGGAGCAGGGACCGGGTCAGCGGTTCGGCGTCGCGATGTTGGGTGAGTCTGAGCCCGTAGAGCTCGCGGACCTCCTTGACAGGAGGTTCGATGTCCTGGTCGGCCTCGAGAATCAGGAAGGTGCCGCGCTTCTTGGCGGCCAGTTCGCCGACCACGCCATCTTCGTATCCGGGCGCGATGATGCCGTCGCAGGTCAGGCGCTTCAGCACAGTCGCCAGATCGCGATCGACCGGGTGGGAGGCGGCGACGAAATCCCCGTACGACGACTTGGGGTCCGCGTCGCGGGCTCGGAGGTAGGCGCTGGCGACGGGTGAGGTGGAGTCGACGGCGTACGTAGTACGGATGGTCTCGTCGAGCGGCCCGGCAAGGGCGGCGCCGGCTGGGGAGACGTGTTTGAACGAAGTCGCAGCCGGTACGCCGAACGCGCGGCTCGCCTCGCACACAAGCTGCCAGGCGTTCAGTGCGTCCAGGAGGTTGATGTACGACGGGGCGCCGTGAAGCACCGTGAAGGGGGCGGTGCCCGAGACGGTGGCGGGCTGGTGGGGGTTCATGCCGTAGCGCAGGTGCATCGAAAGCCTCCGAGGATGAGTCGGAGGCGCCCAGGCGGACGGCGCCTTTCTCGTGCAGGCCGCTCCCCGGTGGTGCTCCACCCTCGCCAGTCGCGGTGCCCAGCAGCCTATTACTACAGCCGGAATTCGTGCTGTTGGGTGGCAGGCCCGGATCTCCGCCACTCACAAACCTCCCGTTTCCACCCAGGAGCATGCCTGTGCACGCTTGCCTCGATGCGATCAGTTGAGGTTTGTGAGTGGTGGCGGTCCGGCCGAGCGGCAGGAGGTAGCCGCCGTACTCCTGCCGCTCGGTTCGCCTACTGGGCTGCGACCCAGCCGTAGATGTTGCCGGGGCGGCCGGCTGCCTTGGCTTGGGTTGGGTCGAAGGGGCCGTGTTTGCGAACGGCGTTGTTGGAGTTGCCTTCCACGGTGGTGATCTTGCCGTTGCCGACAGCAACCACTACGCCGGTGTGCACGCTGGTACTGGTGTTCTGCGGGCCGGTGCCGTACAGCACGATGTCACCCGGTTGCATGCCGGTGTTGGTCGAGTGGGCGCGGCCCTTGTTTCGGCCCCAGGTGTAGATGTCGCCGGTGAAGCCGTAGTTGGGGATGTTGATGCCGGCCTGGCGCCAGGTCCAGGTGGCGAAGTGGGCGCACCAGGCCTGGCAGGGCCCGTACGGGTTGCAGTTGCTGCCGGGTGGGGTCTCGCCTTGGCCGATCTCACCGTTGGCGGCGTTGACGATCGCAGTACGGGTGTCGGCAGCCGCAGTACGGGTGTCAGCGGAGGCGGTGGCCGAGCCGACTGAGAGTAGGGCGCTGGCCAGCAGCAGGGCAGGAGCGAGGTTCTTCCATGAGGGGCGCATCGAAAGATCTCCTTCGTGGTGTGTTGGGAACACACGCCACCCCCCAGGGCCCGCCTTGCAGCGGCGTGAGCTGCTCGGCTCCGCCAGTCTGTTACATAACTACCAAAGTACGCAACCCATCGTAATTCTTTAACTACGGAATGTACTGGACAGGGGGTCAGGAGTCTTGTCCGGCCGGCGCTCTTACAGTGAGCGGTATGTCGAACACGCCTGATATCAAGCCGCGGAGCCGGACGGTCACCGATGGGTTGGAGGCGACTGCCTCGCGGGGCATGTTGCGCGCGGTCGGAATGGGTGACGACGACTGGGCGAAGCCGCAGATCGGCGTGGCGTCGAGCTGGAACGAGATCACCCCGTGCAATCTGTCGCTCGACCGGCTCGCGAAGGCGGTCAAGGACGGCGTGCATGCGGCCGGTGGATACCCGCTGGAGTTCGGCACGATCAGCGTGTCCGACGGGATCTCGATGGGCCACGTCGGCATGCACTACTCACTGGTCAGCCGCGAGATCATCGCCGACTCGGTCGAGACGGTGATGGAGGCCGAGCGGCTCGACGGCTCGGTCCTGCTGGCCGGCTGTGACAAGTCGCTGCCCGGCATGCTGATGGCCGCCGCGCGCCTGGATCTGGCGAGCGTCTTCCTGTACGCCGGTTCGATCATGCCCGGCAAGCTCGGGGACAAGGACGTCACCATCATCGACGCGTTCGAGGCCGTCGGTGCTTGCGCGCGAGGCCTGATCACCCGCGATGAGGTCGATGCCGTCGAGCGCGCGATCTGCCCGGGGGAGGGCGCCTGCGGCGGCATGTACACCGCGAACACGATGGCGTCCGCGGCCGAGGCACTCGGGATGTCGCTACCCGGTTCGGCGGCGCCGCCCGCGGTCGACCGGCGGCGCGACGGGTTCGCTCGCAGGTCCGGCGAGGCGGTGGTGAACCTGCTGGCCAAGGGGATCACGGCTCGCCAGATCCTCACCAAGGAGGCCTTCGAGAACGCGATCGCGGTGGTGATGGCGCTCGGCGGCTCGACGAACGCAGTACTGCATCTGCTCGCGATCGCGCGCGAGGCCGAGGTCGATCTCACCCTCGACGACTTCAATCGGGTCGGCGACAAGGTCCCGCACCTGGGCGACCTGAAGCCGTTCGGCCGGTACGTGATGACGGACGTCGACCGCGTCGGCGGCATCCCGGTCGTGATGCGTGCGCTGCTCGACGCCGGCCTGCTTCATGGCGACTGCCTGACGGTCACCGGCAAGACGATGGCGGAGAACCTGGCCGAGATCGCCCCGCCGGATGTCGACGGGACCATCATCCGCGCGCTCGACCGACCGATCCACGGCACCGGCGGCCTGACGATCCTGAAGGGCAGCCTGGCGCCCGAGGGGGCAGTGGTGAAGAGCGCCGGCTTCGACTCGGACGTCTTCGAAGGTACTGCGCGCGTCTTCGACGGCGAGCGGGGCGCGATGGACGCCGTCGAGGACGGATCGCTGAAGGCCGGTGACGTCGTGGTGATCCGCTACGAAGGTCCGAAGGGCGGCCCCGGGATGCGCGAGATGCTCGCCGTCACCGGCGCGATCAAGGGCGCGGGCCTCGGCAAGGATGTGCTGCTGCTGACCGACGGCCGATTCTCCGGCGGTACGACGGGGCTGTGCGTCGGCCACGTCGCGCCCGAAGCCGTCGACGGCGGCCCGATCGCGTTCGTGGCGGACGGCGACCGCATCACCCTCGATGTCAAGAACCGGACTCTGGAGCTGCACGTCGAGCCCGAGGAGCTGGACCGCCGTCGCGTGGGCTGGACGCCGAAGGAGCCAGCGATCACCAAGGGCGTCCTCGGCAAGTACCGGAAGCTGGTCACGTCGGCCTCCGAGGGAGCTGTGTGCATATGAGGATCTGTCCCGACCGACAGGACATAGTGCCCGAATTCCGCTGTGCCGGGCTGCCGCTGAGCGTGGGAACCTGAGGTCGGCGGGACTATGTCCTGTCGGTCGGGACAGCCGCCGGTAAACTGACCTAAACGTAAGACGGTCATCTCAATGACTGAGATGAAGGTGTGCCAGGCTTGACCGGGTCGAGGGGAGTCGGCGAAGGTGACTGCATGCGATCGATTCTTCTCGTACTTGTGCGGCGCGCCGACTGACGCGACCACCGAGTCGAGCGCGCCCCCTCAGCCCACCCGGCGGAGGGGGCGTTTTCTTTGTCTAGCAGTGACGATTTCACAAGCAGCAGGGACGACCAAGGGAAGGCACCATGAGTGAGCAGCTGACCGGGGCACAGGCTCTGATCCGCGCACTGGAACATGCCGGAGTGGACACCGTCTTCGGCATCCCGGGCGGCGCGATCCTCCCGGCGTACGACCCGATGCTCGACTCGACCCAGATCCGCCACATCCTGGTACGTCACGAGCAGGGCGCCGGCCACGCCGCCCAGGGCTACGCCTCGGCGACCGGCAAGACCGGCGTCTGCATGGCGACCTCCGGCCCGGGCGCGACCAACCTGGTGACGCCGATCGCCGACGCGTACATGGACTCGGTGCCGCTGGTCGCGATCACCGGTCAGGTGGCCAGCGCCGCGATCGGGACGGACGCCTTCCAGGAGGCGGACATCCGCGGCATCACGATGCCGATCACCAAGCACAACTTCCTCGTCAACGACCCCAACGACATCGCCAGCACGATCGCCGAGGCCTTCCACATCGCCTCTACCGGTCGGCCCGGCCCGGTGCTCGTCGACGTGACCAAGGACGCGATGCAGGCCAAGGTCGACTTCCGCTGGCCGACCGAGCTCTCACTGCCCGGCTACCGCCCGGTGACCCGCCCGCACCCCAAGCAGGTGCGCGAAGCGGCCCGGCTGATCGCCGCCTCCGAAAAGCCCGTTCTGTACGTCGGCGGCGGCGTGATCCGGGCGAAGGCGTACGCCGAGCTGAAGCAGCTCGCCGAGCAGCTCGGCATCCCGGTGGTCACCACGCTGATGGCGCGTGGTGCTCTGCCGGACTCCCACGAACTGCACTTCGGCATGCCGGGCATGCACGGTTCGGTTTCGGCCGTCGGCGCGCTGCAAAGGTCTGATCTGCTGATCTGCCTGGGCGCGCGGTTCGACGACCGGGTGACCGGCAAGCTCGAATCGTTCGCCCCCGAGGCGAAGGTGATCCACGCGGACATCGACCCGGCCGAGATCGGCAAGAACCGCGCCGCCGATGTGCCGATCGTGGGTGACTGCAAGGAGGTCATCGTCGATCTGATCGCCGCGCTGAGCAGCGAGATCGCGAGCAGCGGCCGTACTCCGGACTACTCCGCCTGGCGCGGGCTGCTCGAGTCGGTGCGGGCGAAGTACCCGGTCGGGTACGACGACCCGGAGGACGGCAGCCTGTCGCCGCAGTACGTGATCCAGCGGATCGGCCAGATCGCCGGGCCGGACGCCATCTACACCAGCGGCGTCGGACAGCACCAGATGTGGGCGGCGCACTACCTGCCGTTCGAGAAGCCGCTGCACTGGCTGAACTCCGGCGGCCTTGGCACGATGGGGTACTCCGTGCCCGCCGCGATGGGCGCGAAGGTCGCGCGGCCCGACAAGACCGTCTGGGCGATCGACGGCGACGGCTGCTTCCAGATGACCAACCAGGAACTCGTCACCTGCGCGCTGGAGGGCATCCCGATCAAGGTCGCGGTGATCAACAACCAGTCGCTGGGCATGGTCCGGCAGTGGCAGACGCTGTTCTACGACAAGCGCTACTCCAACACCGACCTGCACTCCGCGCGGATCCCGGACTTCGCCAAGCTGGCCGAGGCGATGGGCTGCGTCGGGCTGCGCTGCTCCGACAAGGAGTCGGTCGACGCCACCATCGACAAGGCGATGTCGGTCACGGACCAGCCGGTGGTGGTCGACTTCGTCGTGCACCGCGACGCGATGGTCTGGCCGATGGTTGCCGCCGGCACCAGCAACGACGACATCCAGATCGCCCGCGACATGGCGCCGAAGTGGGACGGGGAGGAGCTGTAATGTCGAAACACACCTTGAGCATCCTGGTCGAGAACAAGCACGGTGTGCTGGCCCGCGTCGCCGCACTCATCTCGCGGCGTGGCTTCAACATCGACTCGCTCGCGGTGGGCCCGACCGAGCACCCGGAAGTTTCCCGGATGACCATCGCGGTCAGCGTGGACGAGCAGCCTTTGGAGCAGATCACCAAGCAGCTGAACAAGCTGGTGAACGTGATCAAGATCGTCGAACTCGAGCCGACCTCCACCGTGCAGCGTGAACTGCTGCTGGTGAAGGTCAAGGCGGACACCCTCAGCCGCGGGCAGGTGCTGGAGACCGTCCAGCTGTTCCGTGCGAAAGTGGTGGACGTCGCTCCGGACGCGATCACCATCGAGGCCACCGGCAATCCCGAGAAGCTCGAAGCCATGCTCCGGGTGCTGGAACCCTTCGGCGTCCGTGAACTGGTGCAGTCCGGCATGGTCGCGATCGGCCGGGGCAGCCGCTCCATCTCCGACCGCACCCTGCGCCCGGTCCCGGTCCCGCCGCCACACGTGGCCTCCGGAGCGCCGACCCTGCAGGCCCGCCCGGCCGGTACTGCGAACAACACCCCGGCCCCGGCCGGTACTGCTAACAGCAACCCGTCCCACCCGGTGCCGGCGCCGCCGCCGGGCCACCGCCCAGCCCCGGCTCGCCAGGGCTGAGAAACCAACCCCGGCCGGCACCGACGTACAGACCGTCAGTCGACCTTCTCAACAGATTCCAAGGAGACGAGCTCCAAGTGGCAGCAGAAATGTTCTACGACGACAACGCCGACCTGTCGGTGATCCAGGGCCGCAACGTGGCCGTGCTCGGCTTCGGCAGCCAGGGCCACGCCCACGCGCTGTCCCTGCGCGACTCCGGCGTCGACGTCCGGGTCGGCCTGCCGGAGGGCTCGAAGAGCCGCGCCAAGGCCGAGGCCCAGGGCCTGCGGGTGCTGACCCCGTTCGAGGCCTGCGAGGAGGCCGACGTCATCGTCGTGCTCGCCCCGGACCCGGCGCAGCGTTCCCTGTACAAGGAGGCCATCGAGCCGAACCTGGTCGACGGCGACGCGCTCGTCTTCGGTCACGGCTTCAACATCCGGTTCGGCTACATCAAGCCGCCGGCCGGCGTGGACGTCTTCATGGTCGCGCCGAAGGGTCCCGGCCACCTGGTCCGGCGTGAGTTCAGCGAGGGTCGCGGCGTGCCCGTGCTCGTCGCGGTCGAGCAGGACGCCTCCGGCAAAGCCTGGGACCTCGCGCTGTCCTACGCCAAGGGCATCGGCGGCCTGCGCGCCGGCGGCATCAAGACCACCTTCACCGAGGAGACCGAGACCGACCTGTTCGGTGAGCAGGCCGTCCTCTGCGGTGGTGTCTCCGCGCTGATCCAGTCCGGCTTCGAGGTGCTGACCGAGGCCGGCTACCAGCCGGAGGTCGCGTACTTCGAGTGCCTGCACGAGCTCAAGCTGATCGTCGACCTGATCTACGAAGGCGGCATCGCCAAGCAGCGCTGGTCGGTCTCCGACACCGCGGAGTACGGCGACTACGTGTCCGGCCCGCGGATCATCGACGCGTCGGTGAAGCAGCGGATGGTGGACGTCCTGGCCGACATCAAGGACGGCACCTTCGCGGCGCGCTTCATCGCCGACCAGGACGCCGGTGCGCCGGAGTTCGCCGAGTTCCGCAAGAAGAGCGAGGAGCACCCGATCGAGGCTGTGGGCAAGGAGCTCCGCGGTCTGATGGCCTGGGTCAAGTCGCACGACGACGACTACGTCGAGGGCACCTCCGCCCGCTGATCCCCAGCGATTCGCAGTAAGCCGACGTTCGGCTCACATCTAAGTGAGCCGAACGTCGGCTTTTCTTTGACACAATCGGTGACGCCGGAGTTTGGGACTTGTGATCAGGGGGCAGCGGATGGCGGACAGCGGCAGGCGAGAGCTGCCGAAACCGCCTCGGCGCGTCCCGGCCGGGGCGCTGGCGCCGCTGACGTCGATCGAGGCGCCGCCGCGACGGCCGCCCGTACCGACCGAGCCGCCGCTGCCGCCGAAGTTCCGGCTGCGGTTCGTGGTCCCGCTGGTGGTCTTCGTTCTCGTGCTCGGCGCGGGGGCCGGCTGGCTGGTCCGCGCTGACAGTCTCAACCTGGACGTCGCCGAGGTGCAGAAGGCGGCCGGTCCCAGCGTCGTCCGGATTTTCGCCACCACCTGCGAGGGGACCGGCCAGGCGACCGGCGTACTGCTCGAGAACGGGCTCGTACTGACCGCGGCCTCGTCCATCAAGCAGCCGATGTCCGTCGCTTTCATGACCACCAGCGGCGATGTACGCCGGGCCAACGTGCTCGGGAGCAGCCAGGACGGCGTCGCAGTACTGCAGATGCTCGGCCAGCTGACCACCCCCAAGGCGCAGCTCGCTCCGAAGGACCCGCCGGGCGACGCTGAACGGGCGGTCCTCGGGTTCATCGCCAACGGGCTGCAGACCATCCAGCTGCTCGGCCCGGCCAACGAACCCAAGCCGCTCCCGTCAGTGCTCAACGCGACCAAACTCGGTTCGCCGGTGCTCGACAAGTCGGGCCGGGTGATCGGCCTGGTCACCGGCGACACGGTGGCCACCGCCAAGGTGGTGCCACTCGACAACCTGCGCCAGTACTCCGGTACGGGGCAGCCCGGGATCACCCCGGAGCCAGGCGGGACCTGCCCGCGCTCGCGGGGGCCGCAGACCCCGATCGTGCCCGAGCTGGCGGTGGCCAACACGCCGCTGGCGGGCGAGGTCCAGAAGCTGCTGGGCGACTACATCACCACCACGAACAAGCACGATTTCGTCGCGATCCGGGAGCTCTACTCGAAGCAGCTGGCCAAGGCGCTCACCGTGGCCAGAGACCTCAAGAACCACCAGACCTCGTTCCTGTTCGGGGCCCGGATCACCGAGGTGACGTCAGCCGGCGAGTTCGTGAACGCCCGGATGACCTTCACCGTGCTGTTCTCGCCGAACAGCAACGGCGCCGCCGGGCAGACCTGCAACCGGATCGACAACCGGTACCGGCTGGTCCGCGAGGGCGGCAAGCTCGTGGTGGACCAGGCGGTCGGCGTACAGACTCCGCGCAGCTGCGACTGATCCGCGCGGTGACGACCGATCCCGCGATCCCTGCGGGCCCGCGACTGAGATGAGACCGTGTGGGCGCCGGAATCGCCGACCAGGTAGCATCGTGGTCAGCGGGCACAGCGCGGTGCTCTGATTCTTCGAGCTCCCAACCGCTTCCGCAGGAGATGTCTCCATGACTGTCGCAGCCCGACCCGTCGTCCTGATCGCCGAAGAACTCTCCCCGGCCACCGTCGAGGCGCTCGGCCCCGACTTCGAGATCCGGCACGCCAACGGCGCCGACCGTGCCGAGCTGATCCCGGCCATCGCCGACGTCGACGCCATCCTGATCCGCAGCGCCACCAAGGTGGACGCCGAGGCGCTCGCCGCCGCCAAGAAGCTCAAGGTCGTCGCCCGCGCCGGCGTCGGCCTGGACAACGTCGACGTCAAGGCCGCCACCCAGGCCGGCGTGATGGTCGTCAACGCACCGACCTCGAACATCGTCAGCGCCGCCGAGCTCGCCGTCGCGCTGCTGCTCGCCGCCGCCCGCCGTGTCCCGGCCGCCGACCTGTCGCTGAAGAACGGCGAGTGGAAGCGCAGCAAGTACTCCGGCGTCGAGCTGTACGAGAAGACCGTCGGCATCGTCGGCCTGGGCAAGATCGGAGTCCTGGTTGCCCAGCGGCTGGCCGCCTTCGGCATGAACGTGATCGCCTACGACCCGTACGTGCAGGCCGGCCGCGCCGCCCAGATGGGCGTCCGGCTCGCGTCGCTGGACGAGCTGCTGGCCGCGTCCGACTTCATCTCGGTGCACCTGCCGAAGACGCCGGAGACGATCGGCCTGATCGGTGACGAGCAGCTGCACAAGGTCAAGCCCGAGGTCATCATCGTCAACGCGGCCCGCGGTGGCATCGTCGACGAGCAGGCCCTGTACTCCGCGCTGAAGGAAGGCCGGGTCGCCGCGGCCGGGCTGGACGTGTTCGCCAAGGAGCCTTGCACCGACTCGCCGCTGTTCGAGTTCGAGAACGTCGTCGCCACCCCGCACTTGGGCGCGTCCACCGACGAGGCGCAGGAGAAGGCCGGGGTCGCGGTCGCCAAGTCCGTCCGGCTGGCACTGTCCGGCGAGCTTGTCCCCGACGCGGTCAACGTCCAGGGCGGCGTGATCGCCGAGGATGTCCGGCCTGGCATCTCCCTGACCGAGAAGCTCGGCCGGATCTTCACCGCCCTGGCCGGCGGCGTCGCCCAGCAGCTCGACGTCGAGGTCCGCGGCGAGATCACGCAGTACGACGTGAAGGTGCTCGAGCTGGCCGCGCTGAAGGGCGTCTTCGCCGATGTCGTCGAAGACAACGTCTCCTACGTGAACGCTCCGCTGCTCGCGGCCGAGCGCGGCCTCGAGGTCCGGCTCGTCACCGACCACGACAGCCCGGACCACCGCAACCTGATCACCCTGCGCGGCACGCTCGCCGACGGCGGCCAGGTGTCGGTGTCCGGCACGCTGGTCGGCGTGAAGCAGTCCGAGCGGCTGGTCGAGATCGACGGCTTCGACCTGGAGGTCGAGCTGGCCGCGCACCTGGCGTTCCTCGGCTATGAGGACCGGCCGGGCATCGTGGGTGCCGTCGGGCGGATCCTTGGTGAGGCCGACATCAACATCGCCGGCATGCAGGTCAGCCGCGACCGCAAGGGCGGCAAGGCGTTGGTCGCGCTGAGCGTCGACTCCACCATCCCGACGACGGTCCTGGACGACATCGCCACCGCAGTACAGGCCGACACCGCCCGGACCGTCGACCTCGAGGTCTGAGACACCCCCGAGGTCGCAACTGACCCTCGGGTGAAGGCAAACTGGAACAGCGTCACAAGGACCGGCCTGCCGCCCGCAGGCGCATGGCGGCCGGCCAGGGCCCGAGCCCTCCCACCCGGGAGCGCGCTCGGGCCCACCCTTGTTCTGGGGGTTACTGCGGCGGCGCGATGGTGGGGCCAACCTCGCTTCGCGGGGCGGTCGGCGCGCTGGCCGCCGCGGTCGGGTCCGATAGCGCCCTATCCGACCGACTCCCTGGGGCTCAAGGCCCGGGAGGGTCCGGACGTCCGTGCATACCCGTCTCCGGTCAGCAAACGCTTCCCCCGGCGTGTCGGGGCGTCGGCGCGAGGTGGTGCGTGCGCAGCCGTCCACGCCTTCGCCACGGCGGACGCATGGTCGAGCAAGTCGCGGAGTGACAGATGATCCGCGTGAAGGATTTTTGCCACGGAGCGGCAAAAATCCTTCACGCCGTGGTCCCGGGAGATCTCAGCCGACGTCGTCGAGTAGCACCCATGCCGGATTGAGCCGGTTGGCCGGATCGAAGACCTGTTTGATTCGGCGGTGCAGGTCGGGCCGAGTCCCAGTTCCAGCCAGCGGGCACTGAGGGCACCGAGACCCAACCGATTCTGTGCGAGTCGGCACGGCAAGCTACCTCCCCGAAACCGCTGAACTTACTGGCTTCGGCGGATTAACCCCGCTCCGGTGGATTCAGGAGGCGCGCGCGTTAGCGCTTGGTGGCGAGGAGTACTGCGGCGTCGGGGGCGACCATGACCTCGACTGTGGTGAAGCGTTTGTCCTGGAGCCATTCCTGGCGCAGCGTGTCGACGCGGCCTTCGTACATCGGGGGCCAGACCATCGAGGGGGTGAAGTCGTCCAGGACGACGAAGCCGCCTGGTTCGACTGCTTCGGCGATCACGTCGCGGGCGGACAGCTTCGCCTCGCGGGCGTCGACGAAGAGCAGGGAGAACGGGCCGCGCTCGATCAGTGCCGTCCAGTCCGCCGACAGCACCTCGATCCGGCCGTCGTCGGCGAACAGCTCCTTGACCACCTGGGCCAGTTGCGGGTCGCTTTCGGCCGTGACGATCTTGGTGTCGTCGGTCGCGCCGTGCCGCAGCCAGGCCGAACCCACACCGCAACCGGTGCCGACCTCGCCGAGGGTTCCGGTCCGGGAGGCGGCCAAGGTGGCGAGCAGCCGGCCGGTCTCGTTGCGCGTCGCGCTGACGAATCCGCGCCGTCCGGACAGGCTGAGGGCCGCTGAAACCAGCGGTGGCAGTTCTGGGGGAGCACTCACCGGTTGAGAGTTGCACAGCATCGGGCCAGCGGTGTCACTGGTATCTCACATCTCGGGACAGAGTGCCCGCATTGTGGCGAGATAGTCGCACGTCAGAGTATCTTCGGAGCCATCATGCAGTTCGCGGTACGTCTTATTCGCTGCCGCGCCGGGGTCCGCTAAGGCCGACCTCCCCGGCGCGGGTTTCGGCGTACCTCCCGCCCGGTAGTGCCAGTCGTCGGCCGTTTGTGACAGCACTAGACCAAACGGGAGACCAGCATGTACGACATGTATCCGGCCAACTGGAAGGTCGTCGACGGACGCGAGCGCAAAGCCGCCCGCCGTCGCCGCCCCGCTCCACGCCAGGCCGAGACCCAACCAGTCCAAGAGGCCATGAACCGCCGCGACAACGGGGGAGAACCCAAGAAGTGAGCAGCAACAAGTCATTCAAGCTGGCTGTTGTCGGTGGCGACGGGATCGGTCCCGAGGTCACTGTCGAGGCACTCAAGGTGCTCGACGCGGTCAGTGCGAACTACGGCGTGACGTTCGAGCGCACGGAGTACGACCTGGGCGCGAAGCGCTGGCACGAGACCGGCGAGACGCTGCCGGATGCCGAACTCGAGGAGATCCGCGGCCACGACGCCATCCTGCTCGGCGCGGTCGGCGACCCGACCGTGCCGTCCGGGGTGCTCGAGCGCGGGCTGCTGCTGAAGCTCCGCTTCGCCCTCGACCACTACGTGAACCTGCGCCCCTCGAAGGTGTACCCGAGCGTCGGCTCGCCGCTGGCGAACCCGGGCGAGGTCGACTTCGTCGTTGTCCGCGAGGGCACCGAGGGCCCGTACGTCGGCAACGGCGGCGCGCTCCGGGTCGGTACGCCGGCCGAGATCGCCACTGAGGTCTCCGTCAACACGGCGTACGGCGTGGAGCGGGTCGTCCGGGACGCGTTCGCCCGGGCGCAGGCGCGGCCGCGCAAGAAGCTGACGCTGGTGCACAAGAACAACGTGCTCGTGTACGCCGGTCACCTGTGGAAGCGGACCGTCGACGCGGTCGCCACCGAGTTCCCGGACATCGCCGTGGACTACCTGCACGTGGACGCGGCGACCATCTTCCTGGTCACCGACCCGGCGCGGTTCGACGTGATCGTCACCGACAACCTGTTCGGCGACATCATCACCGATCTGGCCGCGGCGATCAGTGGCGGGATCGGCCTGGCCGCGAGCGCCAATATCAACCCGGACAAGACCGCGCCGAGCATGTTCGAGCCCGTGCACGGCTCCGCGCCGGACATCGCGGGCCAGCAGAAGGCGGACCCGACGGCAGCGATCCTGTCCACCGCGCTGCTGTGCGACCACCTCGGCCTGACCGAGGCGGCGGCCGCGATCGAGGCCGCCGTGACGGCCGACATCGAGGAGCGCACCGGCGCGCCGCGGACCACCGCGGAGATCGGTGACGCGATCGCCAAGCGCGCGGCCGGCTGAGCCGATGGACCAGTACGACGCCCGCCCGGCCGGCGCCACCTGGCGCCGGAGCCGCGGCGAGAGGCTTCAGCACGCTCGCCTGACCACTTCGGCAAGAGGTACGGTGCCGCTATGAGCGCGGATTTGCAGTTCACCGTTGAGCCAAACACCCAACCGGCCAGCGACGACCAGCGCGCCCAGATCCTGGCGAACCCAGGTTTCGGGCAGAACTTCTCCGACCACATGGCGATCGCCACCTGGACCAAGGAGAACGGCTGGCACGACGCGAGGATCACCGCCTTCGGGCCGCTGGAGCTGTCTCCGGCGACCTCGGTGTTCCACTACGCCCAGACCATCTTCGAGGGGATGAAGGCCTACCGGCACCCCGACGACTCGATCCACCTGTTCCGGCCCGAGGCCAACGCGGCGCGGTTCAACCGCTCCGCGAAGCGGCTCGCGCTGCCGGAGCTGCCCGAGGCCGCCTTCCTGGACTCGCTGCACAGGCTGGTCGAGCTCGACAAGGCGTGGGTTCCCGCCGGTGGCGAGACCTCTTTGTACCTGCGGCCGTTCATGTTCGGCTCGGACCCGTTCCTCGGTGTCCGGCCGTCGGCCCAGGTGACGTACTGCGCGATCGCATCGCCGGCCGGCTCGTACTTCGCCAAGGGCGTGAAGCCGGTCCGGATCTGGCTGAGCGAGGAGTACACCCGCGCGGCCCCCGGTGGCACCGGCGCGGCCAAGACGGGTGGCAACTACGCCTCGTCGCTGCTCGCGCAGGCCGAGGCGATCGAGAACGGTTGTGACCAGGTCGCCTTCCTCGACGCGGTCGAGAAGAAGTGGGTCGAAGAGCTCGGCGGGATGAACCTGTACTTCGTCCTGGACGACAGCTCGGTCGTCACGCCGGAGCTGTCCGGCACGATCCTCGAGGGGATCACCCGGGACTCGATCCTGAAGCTGGTCACCGATCTCGGCTACACCGTCACCGAGCGCAAGATCTCGATCGACGAGTGGCGCGACGGGGCGGCGTCGGGGCGGATCCAGGAGGTGTTCGCCTGCGGTACGGCCGCGGTGATCACGCCGGTCGCCTCGCTCAAGTGGAAGGGTGGCGAGGTCCAGGTCGCCGACGGCGAGGGCGGCAAGGTCACGGCCGCCGTCCGAGCTGCTCTCCTGGATGTGCAGTACGGCCGCGCTGCTGACCCGCACGGCTGGATGACGAAGGTCTGCTGAAACCCCCAAAGCGCCCGGGACAACCTGAAGAGGTTCTCCCGGGCGCTTTCAGTTGCTCTGGGTAGTAGCTCTTGCTGTCCCGCAGGTGATGATCAAGAGCAGCCAGATGAGCAGGGCGACCAGGGGAGCGCCGGTCCAGTTGGTCTCGATGGCTTCGGACTGCGCCTCGGGTTGGTTGACGACGATCGTGAAGGTGACGACCAGACCGGCGATGCAGGAGGCCAGGGCGCTCTTGTACTCCGGCGGCAGCACCAGTTGAGTGAGTGCCAGCAGCAGATAGCCGAACATCAAGACGGTGCCGAGGGCACCCATCGGCGAGTCCTTGGCCGGGAGGAGACCGAAGAGGCTGATGCCGCTGTAGATGTCGATCGTCTGGCGGGACGAGCGTTCAGAGATCAACCAGGTCGGTGCCAGCAACACGATCAGCGCCACGCCGAGAGCGAAACCCATCAACCGGAACTGCAGTCGCCGCAACTCCCCGGTCGGGCGGAACAGCGCAGTACGGACGTCGTCTTCGAAGGCGTCGCGGCGGGCGGCTTCGTCGTGCTGGCTCATCGTTTCCTCTCGACCTGGACTTCACAGGATCCTCTCAGCTCTCCGGGCCATGGGTTGGATAGGGTCGGGGGACCGTTTCCGAGCTGAGGGCGAGGGCATGAGCAGCAGCTTCCCGGATGAAGTCGAGGCCTACTACGCGGAGCTCGCCGAGCAGCGTGGGTGGCAGCCGGACACGGTGCAGGCGTTTCGCGTCTCGGTGGAGCTGATCCGCGATCTCGATCGGGGGACCGCCGCCCGGACCTACGGGGCGTGCGCGGACGAGTACGGGACGGACTGGCTGTTCGAGGCCGTCTGGCACGAGCGGGAGTGGGTTGTCGTCCGGCAACTGCAGGTCGGCGAGGACGGCACCGTGCACCGGTACTGGTGGCAGCGGCTCGAGGACGAGGACGGCGTACTGACCGAGGAGGGCCTGAACCGGGACGAATGGGGCCTGCGGACGCTCAGCCGGGAAGACTTCTACACCGCCTGGGACGACCCGGGCTGGTCGCTCACCGCCTGAATCTGGACTGCGGCGGGCGCCCCAGTACTGGTCGGCGTACTGGATGTTCGCGTTTCGAGACAATCGGCCATGCCTCGGAATTCGTGTGGCAGACTGCCGAATGTCATGAAGAACTACCGGGTCATCATTAGCTAAGCGCGCTCAGCAAGCACCACCTGAGCGCGCAGACCTCTCGCACCTTGCGGGAGGTTTTTTGTTTGCCCGAACCGGCCCCCACGGAAGGCGACCCCCGTGAGCACATCCGATGAGTTCCACGTCTACGACACCACCCTGCGCGACGGCGCGCAGCAGGAGGGTCTGGCGCTGTCCGTGGCCGACAAGATCGCCATCGCGCAGCACCTGGACGACTTGGGCGTGGGCTTCATCGAGGGCGGCTGGCCGGGCGCGGTGCCCAAGGACACCGAGTTCTTCCAGCGGGCGCGGACCGAGTTGCACCTGCGGCACGCGACCTTCGCCGCGTTCGGGGCGACCTGCAAGCCCGGTACGGCGGCCGCCGACGACCCGCAGGTCGCCGCGCTGCGCGACTCCGGTGCCGCTGTCGTGACGTTGGTTGCCAAGAGCCACGATGCGCACGTCGAGCGGGCGTTGCGTACGACGCTCGACGAGAATCTGCGGATGGTCGCCGACACCGTGCGGCACCTGCGTGAGCACGGCCTGCGGGTTTTCCTCGACACCGAACACTTCTTCGACGGCTACCGCGCCAACCGGTCGTACGCGCTGGAAGTCGTACGGGTATCCGCTGAGGCCGGCGCCGACGTGGTCGCGCTCTGCGACACCAACGGCGGCACGCTGCCACGCGAGTTGCAGGACGTCGTCCGCGACGTACTGGACAACACTGGCGCCCGGCTCGGCATCCACGCCCACAACGACGGCGGCTGCGCGGTGGCGAACTCGATCGCCGCCGTCGAGGCCGGCTGCACGCATGTCCAGGGCACGATCAACGGGTACGGCGAACGTACTGGCAACGCGGATCTGCTCGCGGTCGTCGCGAACCTCGAACTCAAGCGGGGGATGGATCTGCTCCCGCCCGGCCGGCTGGCCGAGGCGTACCGGATCGCTCACGCGATCGCCGAAGTGACGAACGTGCCGCCGTCGACCCGGCAGCCGTACGTCGGTGTGTCTGCTTTCGCCCACAAGGCGGGACTGCACGCCAGTGCCATCAAGGTGGATCCCGATCTCTACCAGCACACGGATCCGGCCCTGGTGGGCAACGACATGCGGATGCTCGTCTCGGAGATGGCCGGCCGGGCCAGCGTCGAGCTGAAGGGCCGCGAGCTCGGGTTCGACCTTGGCAGCGACCGCGACCTGGTCAGCCGGGTTACGGACCGGGTGAAGGCGATGGAGTCGCGCGGCTACACCTTCGAGGCCGCGGACGCGTCGTTCGAGCTGCTGCTGACCGAGGAGGTCGCCGGTGAGCGGGTGAGCTTCTTCGATGTCGAGTCCTGGCGGGTGATCACCGAGTCGCGAGCCGACGGTGAGGCGGTGTCCGAGGCGACGGTGAAGCTCGTCGCCGGCGGCGACCGCGAGATCGTCACCGGTGAGGGCAACGGCCCGGTGAACGCGCTCGACCACGCCTTGCGGACCGCGATCGAGCGCGCCTATCCGGTGGTGAAGAAGTTCGAGCTGGTCGACTACAAGGTCCGCATCCTCGACCAGGGGCACGGTACCGACGCGGTGATCAGAGTTCTGATCGAGACCGCCGACGGCGAGGGATCCTGGCTCACCGTGGGCGTCGGCCACAACATCGTCGAGGCATCCTGGGAGGCGCTGGTCGACGGCGTCACCTACGGCCTGCTTCGCCACAAGGAGGTCGTCCGATGACTGCCCTGGCAACCCTGGCTCCCCGTACTACGCACGCCGTACCGGAGCGCATCCTCACCGTCTTCACCGCCCAGGTGGTGGAAACCCGCGGCCTGCTCGCCCGGATCGCCGTCCAGCTCAACCCGTACGACGTCCGCGAGCTCGCCTTGTGCCTGGAGACCTGCACCCTCCGAATCGTTGTCGAGGGCAACGGCTTCGACGCCGGCCGAGTCGCCGCCAGGTTGGACAAGATCATCGGCGTACTGGCCGTCAGCTTTGCTCGAGGTGGTCCAGCGCCAGAGCCGCAAGTTCCAGCCAGATTAAATGGTTAGGAAGGTTTACTAATTGATCCGGCTTCGGTAGCTTCCTGTCTCCGCCCACTCGATGGAGGCAGCCATGAGACTGCGTCGCACACTCCGAAGCGGGAGCCGGAGTGGGACAGGGGGTTCGCCGTGGTGGCTCCCGGCTCGACATCCGGGTTGCCGACCAACTACCGGACAATGATCCGAACAGGTACACCCCATCGGCTGCGTTGGACCGGCATCATGAGATGCGGAGGGAGGCTGACCATGCTCGAGGAGAGCGTGACCGTGCGGGTCGCCCTGCTGCTCGCCGCCGGGCGGGGGCTCCGGATGCGGTCGGCCGATCCGAAGGCGTTGCGCCGGGTGGGCGGGATCAGCCTGCTGGAACGCTGTACCAACGTGCTGCAGCAGGCCGGTGTCGAGCGCATCGTCGTCGTGGTCGGCTACCGCGCCGCAGACGTCATCGCTGCGATCGAAGCGCGCAACCTGCCCGTTGAAGTGGTGACGAATCCCGATTGGCAGCAGGGCACCGCCTCATCCGTCATCGCCGGGCTCCGCGCGGTCGGCGATCAACGCTGCCTGGTTGTGATGGGCGACCACGTGTTCGAGGCGGACGACGTACGGCGACTGACCGAGACGACCGCCGGCAACGTGGCAGCGGTGGACCGTGATGTCGATCGCCAGCTCGTCGGCCTGAGCGGCGTCCGGCCGAACCGGGTCCGCCTGCGCGACGACGGACACGTTGCCTCACTGGGACCGGACCTCGACCAGTACGACGCGGTTGACGCGGGGCTGACAGTCGTCGAGCCGGGCGACGTGTTGTCGGTTTCCCACCCGCCTCGCACGTGGCTGGAGCTTCGGCAACAACTCCTCGCTCGCGGCCGGCCGATGCAGACGCGGGAGGTGCACGGTCTGTGGGGCGACGTGGACACGCCGGAAGGCGTGCGCGCTTTGGAGCGGTTCATGTGGCGCCGTTATGGACCCAAACCCACCGACGGCGTCATCGCCCGCGTCGTCAACAGGCGTATCTCCGGGCCGCTCACCCGCGTGCTCCTGCACACCGGCCTCACGCCCAACCTCGCGACCGGTCTGGCTTTCGCCGTCACCCTGCTGGCCGCCGGATTGGTTGCCACCGGCAACACCTGGCTGATGATCGCCGGCGGTCTGGGCGTCGTCCTCGGCTCTGCACTGGACGGAGTCGACGGCGAACTCGCCCGAGTCAGCGGTACGGCGTCCCGTCGCGGCGCCACCCTCGACACCCTCCTCGACCGGTACGCCGATCTGGCGGTCGTGCTGGCCCTGATCCTCGCCACCGGTCCGACCACATCCGCCTGGCCGTGGGGATTCGCCGCCGCGACCGGTTGTCTCCTGGTCTCCTACGTGCACGCCGTCGGCCGCGACACCGACGTACGGCTCCTGTTCCGGCGCGAGTTCCGCCTCCTCATCTTCGCCGTCGCCGCCATCCTCACCATCCCTCTCTGGGGCCTGATCGCAGTTGCCATCGCCGCCAACCTGGATGTCGTCCGGGGTGTCGTTCTGCTGCTCCGGGCAATGCGGGAGTAGGCACTGCGCGAGTAGGTGACGCGCGAGCAGTCGGCGGGAGCAGGCATGGCGGAGTTGAACAGGTGGACGAGCCAGCCGAGGCCTGTCGACGGATCCGAGATGAGGTCGCCGACCTGTTCGATCATCTGGACGCCGGGCATCATCTTCGGGTCGGCGTCGCGGAGCTGCATGATGATGCCCAGCGGGAGCCCGGCGACGACGCCCGCGGGCGGCGCCGGTGACCAGGTTCTTGGGTAGTGCTCGCATGCTCGTGGTGGAATCTGCCGAGGACATCAGAAGTCCCTCCTCCAGCCGCACGAATCCTGTGGACGACCGAGGACGGTACGCCGCGCGCCCGCGCCGCGTCGGTGACCGCGGTGACAGTTCGTGCACTAGAGGTCGAAGAGTGGTCCGACGATCACCAGGCCGAGATCGTCGCCGAGGTGGGCGAACAGCGCGAACAGCATGAGCGAGGCGCCGGCGAGTGCGGTGTCCTTGAAGAACTGGACTTGTTCGGTCTGCTTGGCCTGTGCATCCGACTCTCGCCAGAAGCCGTGCATCAGCAGCGCGGTCGGGACCAGGAACACGACCAGCAGGAGCGCGCCGAGATCCGGCCAGATCCCGAGCAGCACCGAGACCGTGCCGAGGACCAGGAGGACACCGCCTCCCAGCACGGTAAGTCGCGCGGCCGGCACGCCTTTGCTTTTCGCGTACCCGGTCATCGCGTCGGTCTGACCGAAGTGCCCCATCGCGGAAACGGCGAAGAGCGCGGCGAACATGATCCGGCCGATCAGTACCAGGACGTCCATGACGACCTCCAGCAGAAGACTGGCATCCGCGCCGGCGTCGATCGCGCCTAGTCGCGAGGTGTCACCTTCCATGATCACCATTTGGAACCACTTTCAACCATTGACGTTGTGCGCGGCGGACGTAAGGACTACGTAAGGGCCCGCCCCCGGGAGCGGAACTAGCGTTTGCCTCGACATCACGAGGAGGTCGCTATGAAGGTGCGTGTGCTGTCAACGATGTTCGCTGTGCTCCTGGTCCTGCTCGGGTTTCCCGCAACCGCGCAGGCCGATCGTCCGCCTTTCGTCTTCCCGGACGGCTGCTGTTACCTCGATGGCGTCGTGGTGCGGACCGTCGTCCCACCGGCCGCGACGCCCGACGACGGTCGCGACAACTTCTACGCGGTGATGGGTGGAGTCGAAGCGCAGAAGGGCGTGGTCGGCGTCGGCCCAGGTTCGGCCGGCTACCACGGCGGCGACTGGAAGTTCTTCGCCGTCACCTGGAACGTCACGCCGTACCTGCTCACCTCGGAGGCGGCGGTACTGGCGGCTGCCGCAGCCGGTCACGTCACGATCACCCGGGTCGCCGAGAACGACTTCAAGTGCCCGATCCAGCGCTGACTCGCTCGCGCTGGACGGTCAGCGGATGAGCTGGGTGCTGGGCTGGAAGGCGATCCAGGTGAACCAGAAGGTATCGATGAACGGGTACGCCGACAGCTGACTGCCGGCGAGTGAACCACCGGTGGCACGGCCGAGGATGTTCCACCGGCTACCGGTCTGGGCGTCGACGAAGCCGGCGCCCGCGGCCGTGAAGGTCAGCGGGCGCCCGCCGGCTACGGGTTCGAACACGGCGACGGTGCCGATGTCTCGTCCTGTTGCTCGCGTACAGCTTCCCGACGTACCGAAGGTCAGGGTTCGGCTGCCGACGCGGCGGTCGAAGGCGACACCGGAGTTGCACAGTGGGCAGTAGGTGACAGCCACCGGGATCCCGGCCACGGTGTCGTTGACGATTTCGTGCCAGGTCAGGATCTGGATCGGGTAGGCCCGGCTCTCGCCGTTGACGGTCAGCGCGAGCACTGGCTCGGTCTCGGCGAGCCAGTCGACATCCCGGGTGCGCTGGAACCGAGGGTTGTCGATCGCCGGGACGGGCCGCGGTGTCGCGATCGGGCGTGCATTGGGATTCGCCGTTGCGATGACGGCGGGGTTCGTCATCGTGTTCGGCGTCTTCGGACTCGCGCTGGCTTCGGTGGCCGGCCCTATCCAGCAGCGCCTTCCCTGGTTCACCGTCGTCTTCGGCCTGACGCTCGCGCTTGCCGGCGCCTGGCTGCTGGCCGGCCGGAGCATGCCGGGGCCACGGATCGCGACCAGCCGGGGACCGGCACTGACCAGGTCCGCTCTGTCGATGACGCTGTTCGGAGTGGCCTACGCGCTGGCCTCGCTGGGGTGCACAATCGGTCCGTTCCTCGTGACGGTGGTGGCCACCTTCCGCACCGGCTCGATCGTCGAAGGGGTCACCGTCTTCACGGCGTACGCGCTCGGTATGGGTGTCGTTGTCGCGGTGGTGTCGCTCGCGGTCGCCCTCGCGCGCGGGTCTGTGGTGGCTGCGCTACGCCGGGCCGGTCGATTGGTCTCCCGGCTCGGCGGTCTGCTGCTCGTGGTCGCAGGTCTCTACGTCTCGTACTACGGCTGGTATGAGATCCGCGTACTACGCGGCGCGAGCGCCGACGACCCGGTGATCGCGGGCGGCGCTGCCCTTCAACGTCGGCTGGCGTCCGGGCTGGACCTCATCGGCGCGACCGGAGTAATCGTCGCTCTTGTCATCCTGCTGATCCTCAGCCTTTGGGGAACAGTGGTGCGGCGACGCCGGTCTCGGCGTACGTCTTGAGGGTGTCCATCAGCCGGCCCCAGGTGAGGGCCGAACTGGCGAACGGGCCCTCGTCACTCGCCCAGCCGTCGTGGCTGAAATGCACCAACGTTCCGGCTGCCGTGGGGGTCAGCGTCCAGATCACCCGCGTCCCCGCCCAGTGTGGCGGGAACTCGCCGACGGACGTCCAGGCCAGCCGCCCCAGGCCGACCTCGTCGACGCTCAACTCGAACGGCACCGGTGCGATCGGGAAACCCGGCTTCATGATCGAGCCGACCCCGCCGGCGAAGTCGACGTCGGCGGTCCACCAGCCGGCGATGCCGTCCTCGGTGTCGAGAGCCTCGACGATTCGCTCGGCCGGTGCCTCGACCTCCAGCTCGAAAACGATCCGCGCCATCGCGATCCCCTCCCCTGCCCAGGCCGATCGAGCCTGGGGTTAGTTGATACTTACGTTAGCCGACTCTAACATGTGTCCGTGGACAATCAACTCCGAGCGCTCGCCGAACCCCATCGGCGGCGGATCCTCGAGCTAGTACGGGACCGCGAGCTGGCCGCCGGTGAAATCGCGGCCCACTTCGACGTCACCCGCTCGGCCATCTCCCAGCACCTGACCGTGCTGAAGGAGGCCGGCCTGGTGGTTGAGCGACGCGACGGCGCCCGGCGGCTCTACCTGGCGGAGCCGAGCGGGCTGGCCGGCCTGAAGAAGTTCGTCGACAGGTTCTGGACGACAAGCCTGGCCAGGCTGGCCGAAGAGGCCGAAGCCGAGGCTCGTCGGGACGAGTCCACGGACCGAGCACGATGACCGTCACGGGCGATCGGGTCGAGCACGAGATCAGCATCGCGGCGCCACCGGACGTAGTGTTCAACTTCTTCACCGATCCGGAGCGGCACAAGCTCTGGCTGGGCCGGGAGGCGTTCCTGGATCCCCGACCAGGCGGCCTCTACCGCTGTATCGTCAACGACACGGCCACGGTGCGAGGCGAGTACGTCGTCGTCGACCCGCCGTACCGGCTGGTGTTCACCTGGGGATTCGAAGGGGCCGCAGTAGTACCGCCCGGGACGAGCACGGTCAGCATCGACCTGCACCCCGATGGCGACGGCACCCGGCTCCGGCTCGTCCACACCGGTCTCCCCCACCCGATGCTGGCTCCGCACGACCAGGGCTGGAGCGGTTACCTCGCCCAACTCCGAACCGCGACCCTTACGAACCGATGACGGTGTACGCCGCAGCGCCCGCTTCGGCACTACCGTCAGAGGAAACCGAGGATGGTCGGAGCTGATCCGGATGCGTACTCTCGCGATGCTCGCCGCCTGCGGGCTGATGCTGGCGGGCTGCGGCAATGATTCGGAGGCGGGTTCCGCGCCGACGTCATCGCCCACAGCCTCCTCGCCGGCGCAGCCGTCATCTGTTGCCACCACGCCGCCAGGCAGTACGCCGCCGGGCGGTACGCCGACCTCACCCGCCAAACCCCCCGCATCGCCGAGCACAGGGACCGGGATCAAGACCGCCGCCAGCGACTTCGGCCCGATGCTGTTCGACTCGACGGGCCAGGCGATCTACTTGTTCGACAAGGAAACGTCCTCAGCCCCGGCCTGCTACACCGCCTGCGCGGTCGCCTGGCCACCGGTGCTGACGGACGGCCCGCCGACCGCCGCCGGCGAGGTCAAGCAATCACTTCTCGGCACGACGAAGCGAACCGATGGCAAAACGCAGGTCACGTACGGCGGTCACCCGCTCTACTACTACGCCCACGAAGGCAAGAACGAGGTGAAGTGTCACAACATCGAAGGCTTCGGCGGGTTGTGGCTGGTCGTCACCCCGGCCGGCGCGGCAGCCCCGGCGTGACCGGAGTCCGGGAACCCGACCAGTGAATGGCGTGGTGATGCAGTGACGGTTGACGAGGTGCTGGCTGCTCATCGCGACGCGGGACGGGAGTTCACGGCGGCCGGGGTACGGAGCTTTGTGCTTGAGCAAGGGTCGTCCGGTGGGGAGGCTGTGGTGTGCCTGCACGGCGTACCGGCGTCCTCTTTCCTTTACCGTGCGGTACTGCCCGAGCTGGCACAGCGTGGGTTGCGCGGCATCGCGTTCGACCTGCCCGGCCTGGGATTGGCCGCGCGACCGGATGACTTCGACTACTCGTGGACTGGGCTTGGGGCCTGGGCGACCGCGGCGTTGGACGCGCTCGAGCTCGACCGGGTACATCTCGTGGTGCACGACATCGGCGGACCCGTCGGCTTCGAGATCGCGGCGGCGTCGCCTGACCGGATCCGTTCCATCCTGGTGCTGAACACGATCGTTGCCGTCGACACCTTCCGCCGTCCCTGGGTGATGGAACCCTTCGCCCACCGTCTGCTCGGTGAGGCGTGGCTGGCGTCGGCCCGTGTGCCGGTCGTGTTCCGAACTCTGATGCGGATGATCGGCGTCGGCCCCGATGTGCCGGCGGAGGCTCTGGACACACACCTGCGACTGCTTCTCGGTGAGGACTCCGGGCGCGCCTTCCTGCAAATCATGCGGTCATTCGAGCGGACCATCGAGAAGCGGCGGCTGTACGAAGGGGTCCTCAGCTCCGACAGGTATCCGGTGGGAATCCTGTGGGGTAGCAAGGATCCGGCCCTGCCGCTGCGCTCGTACGGCGTACAAGCTCGCCTCGCGGCCCGGCTCGACGACATCCCAACCGTCCCCGGCAAACACTTCCTCCAGGAGGATTTCCCAGCGGAGATAGCCGAAGCTGTCGCGGTTCTAGCCAGGTAGGCCAAAGACGGCGAACAGCGCGGGGTCGGGGAAGCTATTGATGGTGGCGATGCGGCCGGCGTCGATCGTGAAGACCATTAGCCCGTACGGAGCCGGCGCGCCGGTCTCGTCGGGCATCCAGGCTGCGACGGCGGGGTCACCGCTGGCGCGGGTGAGTTGGAGGTGGATGCGGTCGAGATGGCCGTCAGCCGGCACGGTGGCGAGGAAGTCGATGATCGCGGTCCGGCCGCGGAACTCCATCCGCTCCGGCGGCATCCGCAGGATCGCGTCGTCCCGCAGCAGTTCGGCCAGCTGGTCGACAAGGCCCAGCTCGATTTCACCCGCCAGCGGGTCCAGGCCGGCGCCCAGCCGCAGAAGACGGCGTACGACGCGATGAAGGCGAGTAGCTCGGCGTCACTGTCGTACTGACCGCGGCCGCGCACATCGCCGAAACGGCCTGGCACCAAGGCGTCGACCTCTACGCCGAGGCCAAGGAGAGGCTGACCGACGGCTTCTACTTCCACGCCCGCCTCGAGACCGGTACGCCGACGCCGTCGAACCTGTGCGGCGGCACGGTGAAGAAGGGACTCGGCGCCGTCACCGAGGTGGTCTACAACCACTACCACAACCGGCTGGGCCAGCAGATGCCCACGACGCTGCGCTACACGGAAAGCAAGCGCCCGGCCGGCGCGAACTACTTCTACGCATGGGAGACACTCACCCACGCCGACAACCCACGCTGACAGCCGCGGGCGTCCGAAGTACCGGCTGTACTTCGGACGCCCAGCAGCCGGTCAGTCAGTCCCAGGTCAGGCCGCCGCCGGACTGGTACTCGATCACGCGGGTCTCGAAGAAGTTCTTCTCCTTCTTCAGGTCCATCACCTCCGACATCCAGCCGAACGGGTTGCGCGTCTCGCCGAAGATCGGCTGGATGCCGATCTGTTCGGCGCGCCGGTCGGTGACGAAGTGCATGTACTGCTCGCACAGGTCCGCGGTCAGGCCGAGCATGCCGTTCGGCATCGTCGCGCGGCCGTAGGCGACCTCCAGCTCACACGCCTCGGTGAGCATCTGCCGGACCTCGGCCTGGAACGCCGCGGTCCACAAGTGCGGGTTCTCCTGCTTGATCTGGTTGATGCAGTCGATGCCGAAGTTCAGGTGGATCGACTCGTCGCGCAGGATGTACTGGTACTGCTCCGCGATCCCGACCATCTTGTTGCGCCGGCCGAGCGACAGGATCTGTGCGAAGCCGGTGTAGAACCACATGCCCTCGAAGACCACGTAGAACGCGATCAGGTCGCGCAGGAAGTCCGTGTCCGACTCCGGCGTCCCCGTGCGGAAATCCGGGTCCTCCAGGTGCTGGGTGTACTTCAGCGCCCAGGCGTCCTTGTCGGAGATGGACGGCACCTCGCGGTACATGTTGAACAGCTCGCCCTCGTCCAGGCCGAGCGACGTACAGATGTACTGGAAGGTGTGCGTGTGCACGGCCTCCTCGAACGCCTGGCGGAGCAGGTACTGGCGGCACTCGGGGTTGGTGAGCTGGCGGTAGACCGCGAGCACGATGTTGTTCGCGACCAGTGACTCCGCGGTGGCGAAGAAGCCGAGGTTGCGCTTGAGCATCAGCCGCTCGTCCTCGGTCAGGCCGTCCTTGCTCTTCCACAGGGCGATGTCGGCCTGCATCGAGACCTCGGTCGGCATCCAGTGGTTGTTGCAGCCGGCAAGGTATTTGTCCCAGGCCCACTGGTACTTCAGCGGCAGCAGCTGGTTCACGTCCGCGCGGGCGTTGATCATCGCCTTGTCCGCGACCTCGACGCGGGCCGCTCCGAGGGTGATCTCACCCAGTCCGGTGGTCGTCACTGGCAGGCCTCGCAATCGGGATCTTCGATGGAACAAGCTGCGCCAGTGGGTTCCGGCAGAGCGACCGGTACTGCGTTGAGCCGGCCGTCCGTGCCTTGCAGCGTGGACTTCTCCACATGCGTGGCCGACTGGGAGCGCAGGTAGTACGTGGTCTTCAGGCCGTGCCGCCAGGCCGACCGATAGAGCTCATCGAGCGCCTTGCCCGACGGAGCCGACATGTAGAGGTTGAGCGACTGTGCCTGGTCGAGCCACTTCTGCCGGCGCGATGCCGCCTTGACCAGCCACAGCGGGTCCATCTCGAACGCGGTCGCGTACAGCTCCCGCAGATCGGCCGGCACGCGGTCGATCTGGGACAGGATGCCGTCGTGGTACTTCAGGTCGGACACCATCACCTGGTCCCACAGTTCGCGCGCCTTGAGATCGGCGACGAGGTACGGGTTGGCGACGGTGAACTCGCCGGACATGTTCGACTTCACGAACAGGTTGCGGTAGATCGGTTCGATCGATTGGCTCACGCCGCAGATATTGGAGATCGTCGCGGTCGGCGCGATCGCCAGCACGTTGGAGTTGCGCATGCCGTCACGCAGTACCTTGGCGCGCAGCGCGTCCCAGTCGAGCCGCTTGCTCGTGTCGACGGTGAGGTCGCCGTCGCGGGCCTCGCGGAGAAGCTCGAGCGAGTCGATCGGGAGGATTCCCTGACTCCACAGTGATCCGTCGTACGTCTGGTACCGGCCGCGCTCGGCGGCCAGTTCGCTCGACGCGTCGATCGCGTAGTAGCTGATCTGCTCCATCGAGCTGTCGGCGAAGGCGACGGCGGCGTCGGAGCTGTAGGGGATGCGCAGCGCGAACAGCGCGTCGGCGAAACCCATCAGCCCGAGGCCGACCGGGCGGTGCCGCTGGTTGGCGCGCTCCGACTCCGGCGTGGTGTAGAAGTTCACGTCGATCACGTTGTCGAGCATCCGGACGGCCGTCTTCACGGTGTCGCTGATGAGGTCGGCATCGAGACCGGTGTCGGTGAGGTGCGCGACCAGGTTGACCGAGCCCAGGTTGCAGACGGCGGTCTCGTCGACCGTCGTGTTCAGCGTGATCTCCGTGCACAGGTTGGAGGAGTGGACGACGCCGTCATGCTGCTGCGGTGACCTGAGGTTGCACGCGTCCTTGAAGGTGATCCACGGGTGGCCGGTCTCGAACAGCACGGTCAGCATCCGGCGCCACAGGTCGACGGCCTTGACCCGGCGGAACACCCGGATCTCGCCCTTGTCGGCGGCCTGCTCGTAGTTCTCGTACGCCGTCTTGAAGGCAGCGCCGTACAAGTCGTGCAGGTCCGGGACCTCGTCAGGAGAGAACAGCGTCCAGTCGCCGCCGGCCTCGACCCGCTGGAGGAAAAGGTCGGGGACCCAGTTGGCGGTGTTCATGTCGTGGGTGCGGCGACGCTCGTCACCAGTGTTCTTGCGAAGATCGAGGAACTCCTCGATATCCATGTGCCAGGTCTCGAGATACGCGCAGACCGCGCCCTTTCGTTTTCCACCCTGATTCACAGCTATGGCCGTGTCGTTGGCGATCTTGAGGAACGGTATGACGCCCTGCGACTCACCGTTGGTACCGCGGATCTTTGCGCCGATGCCGCGGACCGGGGTCCAGTCGTTGCCGAGTCCACCGGAGTACTTCGCCAGCAGCGCGTTGTTGCGGATGCCCGCGAAGATGCCGGCCAGGTCGTCGTCGACCGTGGTCAGGAAGCACGACGACAGCTGCGGCCGGGTGGTACCGGAGTTGAACAGCGTCGGCGTTGACGACATGAAACGGAACGAGCTGAGCAACTCGTAGAACTCGATCGCGCGGTCCTCGCGGTTCTCCTCCTTCAGCGCGATGCCCATCGCGACGCGGAGGAAGAACGCCTGCGGCAGCTCGAATCTTGTTTTGTCGATGTGCAGCAGATAGCGGTCGTACAGCGTCTGCAGGCTGAGGAAGGCGAAGTTCAGATCGCGCTCCGGCTTGATTGCCCCGGCCAGCTTGGCCAGGTCGAACGTGGCCAGCTCCGGGTCGAGCAGCCCGGCCTCGATGCCGACCTCGATGTAGCGCGGGAAGTAGTCGACGTACGCCGAAGTCATGTCGGCTTGGCTCGCCTGACGAGGCTCACCGTGCACCCGGCCGAGCGTCTCGCGACGGATCTGGTCGAGCAGCAGCCGGGCCGCCGCGAAGCTGTACTCCGGTTCCGTCTCGACGTATCCGCGGGCAGCCATCACCAGGGCGAGCTCGACCTCGTGCTGGGCGATGCCGTCGTAACAGGAGCCGAGGGTCTCGTTGAGGATCAGCTCGGCGTCGACAGCGTCGAGGCCCGCCGCTGCCTCGGCGACGATCACGCGGAGCCGCTCGACATCCAGCGGGGCGGTGCTGCCGTCGACTGCGCGGACCGTGATGACCGGCTGCGTGCTGAGCTCGGCCGCGTTCTCGGGAGTGCGGGCCTTGGTGCGTTCTTCGCGGTAGAGCACGTACGCGCGGGCGACCTGGTGCTCGCCGGCCCGCATCAGCGCGAGCTCGACCTGGTCCTGGATGTCCTCGACCTGGACACTGCGGCGGGCGTCGCCACGGCCGGTCAGAGCGTCCACCACGCGCTTGGTCAGGTCGGCGACGAGGTCTCGGACCCGGTGGCTGGCACCGGCCTCGCTGCCCTCGACGGCGAGGAACGCCTTGCTGAGCGCGACCGAGATCTTGGTCGGGTCGAAGGCGGTGCTGCTGCCGTCACGGCGTACGACGGTGAGCTGGTTCGGTTGTGCTGGTGCCGAGTGGGTTGCTCTCGGCTGGCCTGGCGAAACGATGGTCACAAGCGCTCTCTCCACGCGAGTCTCTTGACGACCGGGACCCTGGGGGAGCGCATGACGAGACAGGTGGGCGCAGTTGACCGGCATACGGACGTACGAATCCGCGAGCACCGATCGGGTGGCGCCCGACCGCGGTCTCCCCGGCCTGGGTGGCCGACTTCTGCGGTGGTGCCAATCTGCTTCTGTCACGCCCTGCGGCCCGCCCTCGAGGCCTCGGACAGCGTGCACCGGCGGCACACGCACCGGCGACAGGTATTCGGGCTCACGGAGCACATTCCCCGCCTACCGCTGCGGGGCAGCTCCGGATTTCCACCGGATTCCCCTGACCGCCAGTGGTAGAGACTCTAGCCCCCGACCACCGCATCTAGTGGTGCGACGCGCTGCATGTCGCACATCTTGTGTCCCCACGGCTCGCGACGCCTGCTCCGCTGCCGTCGTCCGGAGCCCGCGGCGGGTTGCCGCGAAAGCTATGGACGAACGCCGTTTTTCGGGCCGCTGGCGCGCTACAGCGCGCCAGCGGCCCCGCTAGGAGCCTGCTGAATAACCTGCGTGTTGGCCCGGTCGTGTGGTGACCGTGCTGGGACGATTGTGGGGTGCAGGGTTCAGCTGGGGTTGATCAGGAGTTGATGGACGCTCGGGCGTTGGTCGGGCATCTGGTGCCGGCCGGGAGCGTGTTCGGGTTCTTGGCTGAGCATCGTGGTGAGGTGTTCCCGGCCGGGTTGTTCGAGGATCTGTTCCCGAGCTCGACCGGGCGGCCGAGTCTGCCGGGTGAGGTCGCGGCGTCGGTGCTG
>NZ_AQUZ01000077.1 GCF_000372465.1 Kribbella catacumbae DSM 19601 | reverse complement strand
CCCTGCGTGCTGCGCGGCACTCGGCACGGCACCTCGCCGCACTGGAGCAAAGGCCACGATGGAAAAACATCGAGGCCTTCACTCCAGCACGCCGAGCTACCGCACCGAGCACCTGCTCGCTACTGCAGGGCATGCCAGACATGCCCTAGGCTCTGTGGTCATGGCTGAGCTGACGCGGGAGCAGATCCGGGACCTGATGGGAGCGGTGATGAAGGCGCAGGGCAAGACTTTGCCGGGCGACGACGCTGCTGACCTGCGGGAGATCGGCTTCCGGTCGCTGGACTTCTCCGAACTCGCACTGCGGGTCGAGGACGAGCTCGGCGACGAGCTGAACTTCGACGCGCCGGGGTTGCGCCAGATCGCCAAGGTCGGCGACGTGCTGGACTTCATCGAGCAGCTCCAGTCGGCGTGACCACGCGGCGCCGGTCCACCGCGCTGATCGGGGACGACAACACCGTCGTCTCCGGCGGCAGGACCGTGACGTGGCGGACCCTGCACAAGCTGCCCCAACTCCCGTCGCCTGCCGCTGTTCTGGTCGACAACGGCGCGGACGCACTCGCCGCGGTCCGGCACCACGCGGTCCACGGCACCGAACTGCTCGTCGCCACCACCTCGCGGGTCGACCTGAGCCTGCGCGAGGAACTCGCGGCCTCCGGCTTCGCGATCGTCATCGCCAAGGGCGACGAGCACTCCGTCGAGCCCGCGAAACTCAAGCGGGTGGAGGAATCCGGCCGCGCCTGGCTGCTCACCTCCGGTTCGACCGGCCGGCCGACGCGGATCGGCCACACGCTCGAGTCGCTGACCACAGTCACCAACCGGCAGAAGCCGCGGACGTGGCTGCTGCCGTACTCGCCGGGGACCTACGCCTGGTGGCAGGTGGTAACGATCTCGCTGACCCAGGCCGACCAGGGCCTGGTCGTGATCGAACCGTCCGAGCTGGAGACCTGGCCGTTGGTCGCGGCCGAGCACGGCGTCACCGCCGCCTCCGGTACGCCGACCTTCTGGCGCCAGACGATCTACCGTGACGCCGAGGCACTCGCCAAGGTGCCGCTGGAGCAGATCACCCTCGGCGGCGAACCGGTGGACCAGACGATCCTCGACCGGCTGCGCGACATCTTCCCGCAGGCGCGAATCTCCTGGATCTACGCGTCTTCCGAGGTCGGCGCGTCGATCGTCGTGCACGACGGCTTCGCCGGGTTCCCCAAGGCCTGGCTGGGCCGCGAACCCGACGATGAGCGCCCGGTCCTGTCGGTCGACGGCGACGAACTGGTGATCACCTCGCCGCACCACGGCGCGGGCCTGGACGGTGCCGTCCGGACCGGTGACCGGGTCGAGTTCGCCGGCGACCGGGTGCTGATCACCGGCCGCCTGGACACCGATGAGATCAACGTCGGCGGCTCGAAAGTGTCGGCCGGTGTGGTCCGCAACGTGCTGATGGCGCACCCGGGCGTCGCCTGGGCGCGAGTCTTCGCGCGCAAGGCGCCGCTGGTCGGCCGGATGGTCGCCGCCGAAGTGGTGGCCAATCACGATCTCGGACCGATCACCGACGAGGATCTCGTGCAATGGTGTTCGCACCGGCTGCCGGACTACGGCGTACCGCGGCGGATCAAGTTCCTCGCCGAGATCCCGCAGAAGGAGACGTTGAAGAGCGATGTCTGACCCGACTGGAGTGCCGCCGTCGTCGGTGGTGCTGGTCTCCGGTGGTTCGCGCGGGCTGGGGCTGGCGATCGTCGCCGACCTGCTCGCGTCCGGCGTGAAGGTGGCCGCGTTCGCGCGGACCGTGACCGCCGAACTGACGGCGCTGGCGACGAAGTACCCGGATCAGTTGCACGTCGGCGCGGTGGACGTGAACGATCCGCAGGCGACGAGTGCGTTCGTCAAGCAGGTCGAGGAGAAGCTCGGCCCGGTCGACGGCATCGTCAACAACGCGGCCGTCGGGCAGGACTCGCTGCACGTGCACACCTCGGCCGAGCAGATCGCGGACATCATCCAGACCAATCTCACCTCGCCGCTGATCCTGACCCGGTTCGTCCTGCGCCGGATGCTGGCCAAGGGCCTGAAGGGCCGGATCGTCAACGTCACCTCGATCTGCGCGCAGCGCGGTTACCCGGGGCTGGTCGCGTACTCCGCGACGAAGGGCGGTATGGACGCAGCCACCCGCTCACTCGCACGTGAGCTGGGCGGCCGCGTGCTGGCCAACTCCGTGGCGCCCGGCTTCTTCGCCTCGGAGATGTCGGCCGTGCTCGGTCCGACCCAGCTCGACCAGATCGTCCGCCGGACACCGACGGGCCACCTGACCGAGCCGGAGGACGTCGTCCCCGTAGTCCGGATGCTGCTCCTGGAGAACACCAACGTGAACGGTCAGGTCCTGGTGATCGACGGAGCGGCTTCCGTCTAACCCGGCAGGATGTTCACGTTCCGGTGGAAGATGTTGCCCGGGTCGTACTCCGTCTTGAGCTCGGCGAGCCGCGCGTACTTCGCTTCGCCGTACGACGCCTTGACCCGGTCGAACTCGTTCTCCGCCATCGCGTTGACGTAGCTGCCGATGCCGAGGCTGTGCGGCTGGAGCTCATCCCAGAACGACCGGACCCAGGCGCGCTCCCCGGGCAGCGGGTCGGGCGTCGGCGAGACCGCGACGATGAAGACCGCGTACCGCGGGGTTCGGCCGCCGGAGAAGGCGGTGTCGTCGTCGCCGACCTCGGAGTAGCCGCCGTCGAGCCGGTAGAACAGGACGGTCGACAACGGCGAGGACTTTCGCGGCACCTGCTCGGTGATCACCTGGATCGCCTCGTCCGACAGGTCCTCGAGATAGCTGCCCTTGTCGTAGCAGAAGTGACCCCAGGCGTTCGGCTCGTCGATCAACTGCTGCAGCGCGGTGTACGGCATCGGGGCGACGAACTCGAACAGCGGCGGGATGGCCGCGCGAATCTGCGCGAGCACCTCCGCATGCTGCTCGGGTGAGCCGAAGCCGGCCACGATCAGCGCATAGCCCGGCTGGAAGTGATGCTGCTCAGGCACGAACGGTGCCGGTGGCGCGTTGAGCGCTGCGACGATGGTGGTGACCTCGCGTGGCAGGGCCGGGATCAGCTCGCGGGCCATCCGCAGTACGTCGACGCCCTGCTCGAGGCCCCAGAAGAGCATGCCGTACTGGATGATCGGGCCGACCTCATGCAGCTGGAACTCGAACTGCGTCACGACCCCGAAGTTGCCGCCGCCACCGCGGACTGCCCAGAACAGGTCCGGGTTCTCATCCGCGGCTGCCCGCAGGATCCGGCCATCGGCGGTGACGAGCTGGACCGACAGCAGGTTGTCGAGGCTCAGCCCGAACTGACGGGTCAGCCAGCCCAGCCCGCCGCCGAGGGTGAGGCCGGCAACACCGGTGTGGCTGACCAGCCCGGCCGGTGCGGCGAGGCCGTAGGCCTGGGTGGCGGCGTCCAGCTCGCCGAGCTGGGTGCCGCCACCGGCCAGGGCCCGCTTGGCCTCGGGATCGACCGTCACCTGGTTCATCGCGGACAAGTCGATCACCAGACCGTCATCGACCGCCGAGGCGCCGGACATGCTGTGCGCGCCGCCGCGGACGGCGATCTCCAGCCCGTTCTGGACGGCGTACAGGATCGCCGCCCTGACATCCTCGGCGCTCACGCACTGCGCGACCACCGCCGGTCTCCTGTCGATGTCCGCGTTCCAAACCCGCCGGGCGTCGTCGTACGCCGCGTCGCCGGGCAGCACCACCGTCCCGCCGATCGCTGTCCGTAGCTCGTCGATCCCACTGCTGGCCGTCTGAGTCATGGCATCCTCCCCGTAGTCGTCACTCCCTGTCACCCTACGCCTACGTTTCCCCGGTGACAGCGTCCTTAAGGCAGATCATCGCGCCGCATCCTTCAGCCAGGCTTAAGAAGCCGTGCGGTTACGGGGTGTAGGAGCCGACCAGAGTGGCGTCCTCGCGGGTGGGACCGGCGGCGAGACGGTCGGGGAGGTTGCGCTGGAACTCCTGGAAGGCGGCCAGGTCGGTCAGGCCCTCGCCGTCGGCGACGTGGAGGAAGGTGACGCCGTCGGCGAGCCGGAAGCTGTTGTAGCGCAGACCGGGTGGGGCCGAGTTGGCCAGTTCGGCGAAGACCATCTCGATCAGGCGCTGGTTCTCGTCCGCAGCTTCGGGCTTGGTCTGGTAGCGGATCACTGCTGAGCTCATGGCTACTCCTTAGAAAGTCGCTGTCACTACTTCAGACAGCCGGGAAGACCCAAACTCATCGCCGCGATGAGTTCCGGTCCCCGCCGCTGTCTGTACCAGTGACAGCGAACTCTGGAGGACCCCTGTGAGCAGCAAGGAACGTACGACCGGCGAACAGCGATGGGTACTGGGCCTGACCTCGATCGGCTCGGTGATGGTCGCGCTCGACGTGCTGGTCGTGGCCGCGGCACTGACCACCATCCGGCAAGACCTCGGTGCCACCATCGAGCAACTGGAATGGACGGTGAACGCGTACAGCCTCAGCTTCGCGATGCTGCTCATGACCGCGGCGGCGATCGGCGACCGCTGGGGGCGGCGCCGCACGTTCGCGGCCGGTATCGCTCTGTTCACCGTCGCCTCGGTCGCCTGCGCGCTGGCCACGACGGTGCCGTTGCTGATCGCCGCCCGGACCGTCCAAGGCGTCGGCGCGGCCGTCGTGATGCCGCTCTCGATGAGCCTGCTCGGTGCCGCGTTCCCACCCGAACGGCGTGGCTGGGCGATCGGCATCTTCAGCGGCCTGACCGGCCTCGCCGTCCTGGGCGGCCCGATGATCGGTGGCGCCGTCACGGAAGGCCTCGCCTGGCAGTGGATCTTCTGGATCAACGTGCCCGTCGGCCTGATCGCGATCCCGCTGGTGCTCACCAAGATCCGCGAGAGCCACGGTGCCGTCCGCCGGCTCGATCTCCGCGGCGCGACCTTGATCACCCTCGCCGTCCTCGGCCTGGTCTGGGGTGTAGTGCGCGGCGCGGTGGCAGGTTGGTCCAGCCCTGAGGTGGTCGGTTCGTTCGTCGCCGGAGCCCTTCTCCTGGTGGGATTCCTGGTCTGGGAGAGCCGGGCTGACCAGCCGATGATTCCTCTGACCTACTTCCGCTCCCGGGCGTTCTCGGCCGGCAACGCGGCGGGCTTCTTCCTCACCGCGGCACTGTTCGGCGCGGTCTTCTTCCTCGCGCAGTTCATGCAGGTTACCTTCGGCTCCGGCCCACTTGAGGCCGGACTGCAGCTGCTGCCCTGGACAGCCACGCTCTTCCTCGTAGCGCCGATCGCCGGTCGCCTGGTCGACAGGATCGGCGAACGCCCGCTCGTATTCACCGGCCTGCTACTGCAAGCGGTCGGCATGTTCTGGATCAGTCAGGTCAGCAAAGGCACAGTCCAGTACTCCGAACTGGTGCTGCCCCTGATCGTTGCTGGCTGCGGCGTCTCCATGGCGATGCCGGCGACTCAGAGCGCCAGCATCGGAGCACTGCCGGGTGAGGCCGTCGGAATCGCCTCCGGCGTCTACAGCATGATGCGGCAACTGGGCGGCGTCGTTGGCGTCGCAGTACTGGCTGCTGTGTTCGCGGCCGCTGGGGGATACGAGTCCTTCGCCACTGGCTTCACCCGGGCGTTGGCGGTGTGCGGCGTACTGTCGTTGCTCGGAGCATTTGCCGGCCTAGGGATCGCGGTACGACGCAGTACGGGTGTGGTTGTGCAGCTGGAGCCGGTGGAGGAGTTGGGATGAATCTGGAAGACGAGTTCGCGCAGTACCGGGGTGAGCTGGTCGCGCACTGCTACCGGATGCTCGGCTCGCTGCATGACGCGGAGGATGCTGTCCAGGAGACGTACCTACGTGCTTGGAGAGGGTTCGCCGACTTTAAGCAGCGGTCGTCGGTCAAGACCTGGCTCTACCGGATCGCGACCCGGGTCTGCCTGAACGCCTTGCAGCACAGCAGCCGCCGGATGGTCCCGTCGGCCTTGGGTGCTCCGGGCACCGATCCGAACGACCTGGCGGACTCGCTCGAGACCAGCTGGCTGGAGCCGTTCCCGAATCTCCTGCTGAGCAGCGATCCGGCCCAGGTGGTCGGGACTCGGCAGAGCCTTCGGTTGGCGATGGTGGCCGCGTTGCAGCACCTGCCGCCGCGGCAGCGCGCAGTACTGATCCTGCGGGATGTCCTTGCCTGGCAGGCGGCTGAGGTGGCCGGGTTGCTTGAGACGACGACTGCTGCGGTCAACAGCTCACTACAGCGAGCCCGGGCTGAGATGGCCAGGCTCGCACCGGCCGAGGACGAGTTCAGCGAACCAGAGGAGCCGGTACGCCGTGCCTTGCTCGACCAGTTCGCCAAGGCCTTCGAGCTGGCCGATCTGGTCGCGCTGGAAGGCCTGCTGACCCAGGACACCCAGTGGGAGATGCCGCCGACTCCGACGTGGTTCAGCGGCCGGGACGACGTGCTGCGTCTGCTGACGACGAAGCTGTCCCCAGAGCAAGGTCTCCGGATCCTGGTGGAGACGGTAGCCAACGGGCAGCCCGCGTTCGCGCTCTACCTTCGCGGGGAGGACGGGATCTTCCATGCGCACTCGATCAAGGTGCTCACTCTGACCAAGGCCGGGGTGTCCGCGGTGATGGCCTTCCACAAACCCTCTTTGTTCCCTTCTTTCGGGTTGCCGATCGACCGTTATCCACAGGGTTGACCGGTCGGCCTGCGGCGACTTGGCCATCAGTGCCAGACTTTGCGAGGTCGCCAGGCACATGGCCTGGTCGCGAAGGAGGAACGGTGGGCAAGGACAACCGGGCACGTCGGGCTGCCAAACAGCGGGACCGCCAAGCCCGGGCAGCACAAGCGGCACCGCGGGTGTCGACCAGCCGGCCGACGGACGAGGAGATTCGGCAACTCCTGCCGATGGCCGCGGCCGCTGTCCTTGCCGACAGCCCGCTGGCCGACAGCTACCTGGCTGAGCTCGGCCGGTACGACGAGTACGACCGGGCGCAGGTGGACCGTTGCCTCCATGCCCTCCTGAGCGAGCTGACCCGCTCAGCCTGGGAGCGCGGCTGGACCCCGCTCGACGTCGTTCAGCACGGTCGCCGCCGGCTGGACACGGTGTCCGAGTCGATGTTGTTAGCGGCAATCGCTTCCGAGCACAGGCCATACCGGGACTCCACCGTCGACCCTCGCTGGCTGGATCAGCTGACCGATCTCGGGATCGATCGCCCCTATGCCGAGCTGAATCTGAGCGCCGACCGCGGCCGCTACCTCACCCTGCACACCGCGCTCGCCGTGGCCGGATTCCTGCAGACGTTGCCCGGCCTCGCGCGACTGTTCCCACCACCCGGTACTGCGACGCAAGCGCGCGCGGCAGCCGCAGTACCGGCGTCGAGTGGCAAGATGCTGGCCCGGATCCGGGCCTTGCTGGCGAAGGCCGAGGGGACGGAGTTTCCGGACGAGGCGGAGGCGCTGTCCGCGAAGGCGCAGGAGTTGATGGCCAAGTTCTCCCTCGACCGTGCGCTGGTGGACGCGGATCCGTCCCTGGACCTGCCCGACGACTCGGGCGCACGGCGGATCTGGGTCGAAACCCCTTATGTCTCGGCGAAAGCTCAGCTGGTCGGGGCCGTCGCCAGCGCGAACAGGTGCCGCACCGTCTCGATAGAACAGCTCGCGATGGTGACGATCGTCGGCGCCGAGCTGGATCTCCAGCTGACCGAGCTGCTGAGTACCTCGCTCCTGGTGCAGGCGAACCGGGCGATGCTCGCAGCCGGCAAGCACATCGGCCAGTACGGCGAATCTCGCACGCGCTCGTTCCGGCAGTCGTTCCTGATGGCTTATGCGCAGCGCATCGGCGAGCGGCTCCAGGCGACGACGGAGGCGACCCAGGCCGCAGTACCGGCTGCTGATGCTGATCGGTTGCTGCCGGTGCTGAGCAAGCGGGAGGAGCAGGTCGACGCGCTGTTCACGAAGCTGTTCCCCGAGACGGTGGTCAGGCGGACCCGGATCACCAACGGCGCGGGCTGGGCCGCCGGTCTGTCAGCCGCCGATCTGGCCCAGCTCGAAACCCGCCAGCAAGTACGTCGCTAGGGTTCTGGCCATGGGTGGACCGAGCGTCAAGCAGACCAGCATCCCGGGCCTTCTGCACGTCGAGCTGGAGGTGCTGGAGAATCCGCAGGGGTGGTTCAAGGAGAGCTTCCAGCAAGCGAAGCTGGTCGCGCTCGGCTTCCCGCAGGTCGAGTTCGTGCAGAACAACATCGCCTACACGACCGAGGTCGGCATCACTCGCGGGATCCACGCGGAGGCCTGGGGTCGGTACATCTCGCCGGCGCTCGGACGGCTCTTCACCGCGATCGTCGATCTGCGCGAGGGACCGACGTTCGGCCGGCTGGAGACCTTCGAGCTCACGCCGGGGCAGGCGATCTATCTGCCGGAGGGTTGTGGGCATTCGTTCTGCACGCTGGAGCCGAACACGGTCTACACCTACCTGCTCACCGCGCACTGGACCCCGACCGCGCCCCGGACGAACCTGAACCTCTTCGATCCGCAGGTCGCCGTGCCGTGGCCGCTGCCCAAGGACAAGCTGAGCTACGTCGAGGCGGACGCGACCGCGCCGTACCTGGACGCGGTGACGCCGATCAGGATTTGAGGCCGCTCAGGGTTTGAGGCCGGCCAGCACGATGTCGAGCAGCCGATGCGCCTGGTCGGGGTCCATGTCGCGGCCCATCGTGATGCCGCCGACCAGCCGCAGGATGTCCATCAGTTCGAGCTCCTGGCGCACCGAACCGTCCGCCTTCGCGGCGTCGAGCAGCAGCTCGCCGGCCTCGCGGACATTCGCCTTGCAGACCGAGAAGAACTCGGAATCCTTGCCTAAGGCAACTGTCAGCTCGCCGGCCAGGCTCTTCTTGGAGACGGTGTAGCCGACGAAGCTGCGCAGCCAGGCGGCCAGTGCGTCGAACGGCCCGAGCTCGTCGGCGAAACCGTAGGCGGTCCTGCAGACGATCTGGATCTCGTCGACGTAGACCGCCTCCAGCAGCGCGGTCCGGTTCGGGAAGCGGCGGTACAGCGTGCCGATCCCGACGCCGGCCCGGCGGGCGATCTCCTCCAGCGAGGTGTCCGTGCCGTGCTCAGCGAACGCCTCGCGCGCCGCGGTCACGAGCAGGTCGTAGTTCCGGCGGGCGTCGGCCCGGGCGGGACGCGTCGTCGGGAAAGGTGTTGTCATCCGGCCCTCCTTGCCAAGCCGTCCGGACGGCACGGGAACAGGTCGCGCCGAAAATCCCTTGATAAAGCGGAGGCAGCCTCCGTATAGTGATCCGGAGGAACACTCCACTTCATTGGAACCAACTGTAGCCCCTCCGGGGGAAGGAGCAAGTCACACTATGTCGGCAACATCCGCGGCGCCGGCCGGCGCCAGTACCGGTACGCCCGCGCGGCGGCCGGGGGTAGTCCTCGCAGTCATCCTGATCACCCAGTTGATGGTGATCCTCGACGGCACCGTGGTGAACATCGCGATGCCCAAGATCCAGCACGCGCTCGACTTCAGTCCTGCCAGCCTGTCCTGGGTCCAGAACGCCTATGCCCTCGCCTTCGGTGGCCTGTTGCTGCTCGGCGCCCGCGCCGGTGACCTGCTCGGCCGTCGCCGGGTCTTCATCACCGGCATCACTGTCTTCACCGCCGCCTCTCTGCTCGGTGGTCTCGCCCCGAACGCCGAACTGCTGCTGGCGGCGCGCGTCCTGCAGGGCATCGGTGGTGCCATCGCGGCCCCGGCCGCTCTGACCCTGCTGATGCTCACCTTCCGCGAAGGCCCGGAGCGGATGAAGGCTCTCGGTCTCTACAGCCTGGTCTCCTCCGGCGGTGCGAGCGTCGGCCTGGTCGTCGGCGGCATGCTGACCGACTGGGTCTCCTGGCGCTGGGGCTTGTTCATCAACGTGCCGATCGGCATCGGCCTGGTGTTCGCGGCCCGGCAGGTGCTGTCCGAGACGCCGCCCGAGAAGGGCAAGTTCGACGTCGCCGGCGCACTCACGTCGACGCTCGGCATCACCGCGATCGTCTACGGCTTCATCCGCGTCGCCGAGGTCGGCTGGACGTCGGCCGAAGTACTGGGTGCGTTCGTGGCCGGTGTGATCCTGCTCGTCTCGTTCGTGCTGATCGAGCGCCGGGTTAGCCACCCGATCGTGCCGCTGCGGTTGTTCGGTAACCGCGACCGGGTGGCGGCGTACGTGACCATGCTGCTGGTGGTCGGGACGATGTTCGGGATGTTCTTCTTCCTCACGCAGTTCATGCAAGGTGTGCTGGCCTTCAGTCCGTTGCAGGCGGGCCTCGCCTTCCTGCCGCTGACCGGTCTGCTGTTCGCCTCGTCGCGGATCGTGCCGCGCCTGCTCGGCCGGATCGACGGCGGCAAACTGATGATCACCGGTTCGGTGTCGGTACTGGCCGGCATGCTCTGGCTGACCCAGGTCTCCGCGAGCAGCAGCTACCTCGGTGGCGTGGTCGGCCCGCTGCTCCTGTTCGGGATGGGCGCCGGGATGATCTTCATCCCGCTGACCGGTAACGCGCTGGCCGGCGTACAGCCTGAAGATGCGGGCGCGGCCTCCGGGATGCTGAACGTGTTGCAGCAGGTCGGCGGAGCCCTGGGCCTCGGCATCCTGGTCACGATCTTCGGTACTGCGAGCCGCAACTCGGACGCGGCCTCGAGGATCCCCGTCGAGCGGGCCCGCGAGATCTTGACCGACGGCGTCCACGCGGCCTTCGTCGGCTCGGCGATCTACGCGGCTCTCACGCTGGCGGTCGTCATCCTCGGCGTCCGCCCGTGGACCCGCCGCGACCAGGCGACTCCGCAGGCCACCGCCGAACCGGTTGCCGTCGACTCCCACAGCTGAGCGAAGGCCGGCGCGGTGGTGCAGACCACCGCGCCGCCATCGGGGTCAGGTCAACGGCAGCCGGTAGGTGATCCACTTCGAGTGCTGCTGGAAACCGAGCCGTTCGTAAAGGCCGAGCGCGCCGGTCGGATTCTTGGCGTCGACGCCCAGCGAGGCCCGCTTGAATCCGGTCTGCTCGGCTTTCCTCATCAGAGCCGACAGCGCGACCGCGGCCAGCCCGCGACCGCGATGGCTGCGGATCGTGCCGACCTGGCCCACATATATCTCCCGGATGCCGGTCGCGGCGGTTTCGGCCACGTACTCGTAGCCGGTCGCGTAGGAGACGATCTGGTCGCCGTCGAGGACGAGGAAGCTGAGCTCGGACCGGAACGCGCGCGACCCGGTGAACCACACCTTCCAGGTCTCCTCGTCCTTCGGGGTCGAACCCCAGTGATCCAGGAAGACCTCGTTGTGGGTCAGCCGCAGCGGCTCGTCGTACTCCGGTCCGAAGGGCACCAGGCTCAGCCCATCCGGCCTGTGCTCATCCGACAGGGCGATCTCCGGGATCGGCGCGTCGAACGGGCGCCTCAGCATGAAGGAGTACCGGCATTCCTCGAAGCCCAGTGAGGTGAACAGGGTGGCGGCGCCGGTGTTCGTGCTGATCGCGACAGAGTTGAGCTCGGCCTCGACCTCCGGGTGATGCTGCTCGTGCAACTCGTGGGCACGGCCGATCATCCACGTCATCAGCGCCCGTCCGAGCCCTCGGCGGCGCCAGGCCGGCCGGACCGTGGAGTCGGTGTTCAGCCGGTCGACGTCGACGAGGTTCTTGCGCCAGTAGACGACGCCGACGGCGACCATCACGTCGTCCACCCACAGTCCGACCGTGTCCAGGTCGGCAATCATCTTCGGATCGCTGAGCTCCTCGGTCAGGTCCTCGGCGTCGAAGTGCTCGTCAGTGCCGTCCGCCTCCTGCGCGTCGGCCAGCAGCGCGGCCCACTCGTCGGCATCCGTCTTCTCGATCGGCCGGGCCACGACCCAGTCCGGAAATGTCCCCATGTCCAGAACGGTAGGCCTGCGCCGGCACCCCGGCACCTCATTTACCCGTTCGGGCAGAGGTCGTCGTGCTCAGCCGCGCGGTGAGTGGCGAGACCGGACCGCCACCACTGACCAACCCTCCGAATGCGGCCCGAGGCACACCAGCGCACGCCTGGCCGGGACTGGCTGGGCGAGGTTGGTATGTGGTGGAGGTTCGGGTCGGCGCCAGGGGTTCGCGTGGTGTCCCGACCGACAGGAAGTAGTGCCGGTTCTGCGGCCGGCCGCGGCCTGCGTGAGCGTGGCGCGCGGCCGAACGGTCGACTACTTCCTGTCGGTCGGCACACAATCGGCCCCTGGCGACCCCTTTCACATCGCGTTGGGCGCGCTGATGCCCAGCAAGCCCATGCCATCTTGCAACACGGCCCGGGTCGCTGCGCAGAGCGCTAGCCGGCTGGTCCGTACCTCGCCTTCGCTGGTTAGCACCGGACACATCTCGTAGAACGTGGATAGCGCAGCAGCGACCTCGTACAGATATGTGCAAAGCCGATGCGGCTGCAGCGTCTCCGCGACCTGTACGACAGTGTCGCCGAAGCCGGTGAGTAGCAACGCCAACCGTTGCTCGGCGGGGTCGTTCAGCACTGTCACCAGGCCAGGAGCTTCACCTGCCTTGGCGAGGATCCGTGACAGCCGCGCATGCGCGTACTGCAGGTATGGGCCGGTGTTCCCGGTCATCGCGACCATCCGGTCGAGGTCGAACACGTAGTCGTTGATCCGGTCGCTCGACAGATCGGCGTACTTGATCGCCCCGATCCCCACCGCCGCCGCGACCCCGGCCCGATCGGACTCGTCCAGCACCGCCCGCTCATCCAGCAACGCCCGCGCCCTCGCGGTCGCGCCGTCCAGCAACAACGCCAGCCGGACAGTGTCGCCATCCCTGGTTTTGAACGGCTTCCCGTCCTTTCCGAGAACGGTGCCAAAGGCAACATGTTCGGCAGGAACCGGCTCGGGCAGCCAGCCGGCCGCCCGGCAGAGCGCGAAGATCTGCTGGAAATGCAACCCCTGCCGATGGTCGACGACATAGACGATCCGGTCGACCTGCAGGTCATCGACCCGATGCCGGATCGCGGCGAGATCCGTCGCGCTGTACCCGAACCCACCGTCAGACTTCCGCACGATCACCGGCAACGGCGATCCGTCCCGCCCGGCGAACCCCGGCAGGAACGCGCACAACGCCCCACCCGACTCTGTCAGCAGCCCAGCGCTCATCAGATCGTCCACAACGGCCGGCAGCCGGTCGTTGTAGGCGCTCTCGCCGACCACATCGGCCCGCGTCAACGGCGACCCCAGCTGCGCGTAGATCCGGTCGAACTCGGCCAGTGACACCTCGACCATCTGCCGCCAGATCGCCAGCGTCTCCGGGTCACCCGACTGCAGCAGCACCACCCGCGCCCGGGACAGCTCGACAAAGGTGCCATCGGCATCGAAATGTCTCCGGGCCCGTTGGTAGAGCTGCTGCAATCCCTCGATATCAAGGGCTCCCACGGCCAGCCCTTCGAACAGCACCTGCTCGACCATCATGCCGAACTGGGTACCCCAGTCGCCGACATGGTTCTGCCGGATCACGTCGTAGCCGACGTACCGCAGTACGTTGCACAAGGCATCGCCGATCACGGTCGACCGCAGGTGCCCGACGTGCATCTGCTTGGCGACGTTGGGCTGCGAGTAGTCGACCACCACCCGCTCGCCGCGCGGTGCGAAGGTGACGGGCTCGTTGACGCCGGCAGCGAGCACGGAGGGCAACAGAGTGAGGTTGACGAAGCCCGGCCCCGCGATCGCCGGCGGTTCACACACTCCGGTCAGGTCGAGCGCATCGACCAATTGCTCGGCGACGGCGCGCGGCGACTGCCCAAGTGACTTGGCGAGCCGTAGCGCCAGGTTGGTCTGGAAGTGACCGAACTCGGGTTTGGTCGCGGCCCGCAGCTCAGGATCGAGTACGCCGTACTGCGCGCCGAAGGCGGCCGTGACGGCGCCGGACAGTTTGGTGGCAAGGACAGACAGAACTGCGGACATGACAATAGGTCCTTTGAACGAAGCACTGGAACAAGGCTGAGGTGTTCAGACAGTGCTTCGTCGTCGCAGGCCGAAGCGATCGCGCAAGGCGCACACGATCATCGGGCTGGTCGACATGGGGACCATTATGCACGGCCGCCGGCGAATGCCGCACAGCCATTTCAGTCAGAGCTGGTGTGGCGAAGGCGCCGGGCGGCGGTCGGCCAGCGGCGTGATCGGCGGCAGTTCGGTCTCGCCGAGGAAGATCCGGCGGACCACTCGCTCGGCCGCGCGACCGTCGTCGAACTCGCAGAACTTGTCCCGGAACAACTGCCGGTGCTTGCAGGCTTCGGCCTTCGCGAACGCGCCGGTCTGTGCCTGACCGGGGTGGTGGGGTGGGGTCAGAGATCGCACAGCTGTCAGTAGCTCCTCCGGCGACCGGGCCACCAGCCCGGGCGGGAACGACGTGATGTCGAAGTACGTCCCGCGGGTGGTGTCGTAGCTGCCGAGATCGTCGACCAGCAGCACGATCGGCCGGTCCAGGTTGGCGTAGTCGAAGCTGATCGACGAGTAGTCCGAGATCAGCACGTCCGCCGCCAGCATCAGGTCCTCGACCCGTGGATGGTTCGAGGCGTCCACGACCCGCTCGGATCGCGCCGTCGGATGCTTCGACAGCGAGTAGTGCGTGCGGACCAGCACCCGCCCGTGATCGCCGGCCGCGGCGGCCAGTTGATCCAGGTCCAGATGCATCCCGTCGCCGCCGAGATCGACCAGCCCGGACGGCGTACGGACCGAGTCGACTCCGTCGCGGAAGGTCGGCGCGTAGAGCACCACCAGATGCGAGTCGTCGAAGCCGAAGGAGGCACGGATGGCCCGGACGTCGTCCAGGGTCGCGGTCAGCAGCCGGTCGTTGCGGGGGAAGCCGTACTCCAGGTCCTCGAAGTGCGCCGGGTAGGTGCGTTCCCAGATCTCCGTCGAGTACCGGTTCGAGGACAAGTTGTAGTCCCAGCGGTCGACCTGGCGCATCAGCTCGTCCAGGTCGAGATCCTTCGCGGCCATTGGGTAGTGCCGCAGGTCGGTCCCCATCGTCTTCAGCGGGGTGCCGTGCTGGGTCTGGACGTGGATCTGCCCCTCGCGCTTCTCGAGCTCACGCGGCAGGTTCATATTGCTGATGAAGTAGGTCGCCTTGCCGACCAGCTTCCCGTACGCCGGTGAGCCGGCCACGACGTACTCGACACCCTCGGGGATCGCGGCGACGTGCTCAGCGTCGACCACCCAGACGCCGCGGATCTGCGGAGCCAGCTCGGCGGCCTTCTCGTAGATCGCTCGCGGGTTGCAGGCGTACTGCTTGAACCAGTAGGCGCCGTACAGAGCCAGATTCGGATCGAGGTCGCCCCGGTGCAGCAGTTTGCCGACCGCCTTGCGGGGACCGGACACGTGCAGGACCTTGGAGCTGAGCTTCAGGGTCGAGTACGTCGCGTAGTCGTCGTGCACGAGGAGCCACCGGCGGAAGCCGCGGCGGGTCCGGTCGACGACGTACCCCTCGGGCTTCCAGCGCTTGGCGAAGGCGGCCGCGGCGTGGAAGAACTCGGCCCGGTGGTCCGGATCGAGCCGCTCGGGCCGGTCTAGGACGGCGAGGATGTGATCCAGCGAGCGGTCGAAGGCGAAGCGGCGCCAACCGGCCAGCGTCTGGTCGGCGGAGATGAAGGCGTGCACCCGGTCGTACTGGTCGAAGATGTCGAACTGCTGCCGGGTCGCGGTGGCGTGGATGTTGCCGCCGGTCCGGTGCTGCCGGTAGTGCACCACGACCCGGTCCAGCGTCGCGATCCGCTCCGCGGTCAGCATCGTCGAGTAGGTCCAGGGCGCGTCCTCGTAGAACCCGGCGGTGAAGACGAAGCCGTGCAGCGTGAGGAAGTCGCGCCGGATCGCCTTGTTCCAGACCACCTCGAGGAAGGTCAGGAAGACCGGCCGCTCGACCGCCGTGAACACGCCGTCACCTTCGCGGGCGAACGCGTCGTGCCGCTGGTTACGGACCACCTTGCCGTCCCAGAAGATCCGCTCGTAGTCGAACATCAGAATGTCCGGCCGGTCGGTGGCGTCGATCCGGCCGGCGATCGCCTCCAGCGAGCCGGGCAGGTAGACGTCGTCGGCGTCCAGGAACAGCACATAGTCGCCGCGGCACTCCTTGAGCCCGGCGTTCCGGGCCAGCCCGAGCCCGACGTTCTCGCTCAGGTGCAGCACCCGGACGCGGCCGTCGGCGGCGGCGTACTCGTCCAGGATCCGGTCGCTGCCGTCCGGGCTGGCGTCGTTCACGCCGATGATCTCGAAGTCGGCATACGACTGGCTCAGGACCGAATCCAGGCATGGCCGCAGCCAGGCCCGTGACGTATGACACGGGACCACAATGCTGAACCGGGGGAAGTCGGTGCTGGCGGCCATGAGACTGCATCCTAGGGTGCAGACCATGAGCCTCGATGTGTTCGAACCGCTGGCCGGACTCGAAGGGGTCGGCTCGGCGGCCCGGGCGGCCCGGGATGCGGTTGATGTGCTGCTGCGCGACCGGGGGCTGCGGAAGGTTGGCGCGGACATGACCGCCGAGGCGCTGCTCCGGGGCGCGCACGCGTCGGCCGCTCTGGCCGGCAGCCCGGCGACGCTGGAGGAGGTACGCCGGGGCGGTGGTGACGTACTGACGGCCGGAGCGATCCGGATGACCGGCGAGCTGATGAGCCTCGCGCCGCGGATGGACGCCGCGCCCGTACAGGTCTGGACCAGACTTCACCAGTTGGCGGCGGCCGATCTCGGCAGCGAAGACCAGTTGGGCCACCTCCGGACCAGTCGCGAGCCGCTGCCGGACGACATCCCCGGCCTTCCGCCGGCGCCGCCGGCCGACGAGATGTGGGAGCGCCTCAGTGGTCTAGCCCAGGCGCTGTCCCGGCCGACCAAAGCGCCGGGGCTCGTGGTGGCCGCGATCGTGCACGCGGAACTCGCGGTACTGCGGCCCTTTCCGACCGCCAACGGACTGGTCGCACGGGCCGCCGAGCGCGCCGTACTGGTTGCCCGCGGCATCGATCCGGTGGCGGTCACGGTGCCCGAGGCCGGCCACCTGGAGCTGGCCGGGTCGTACCAGCAGGGATTGCGCGACTACGCCGGCGGCGGGCTGGCCGGCGTACGGGACTGGTTACTGCGCAGTTGTGAAGTGCTCGCGCTCGCGGCGGAACGTTCACCGCTCAACAGTTCCGCCCGGCAGGAGAAATAACTCCTGGAGATGCGAACGGCGCTCTCCGAGGAGAGCGCCGTCGCTGGCACGTCAACCTGGTTACCAGGCGTGCACCTTGTCTGCCGCCACCACGACTTCAGCGTTGGCCGAAGCCTGGGGTCATGCTGCCCGGTTGGGATGGGCTGGTCGCCGCGTGGGTGCCTGGTTGCCGTGCGATTCTCTACCGGACCCGAAGGTCCTGTACTTCCTTTGTACTCTTCGGATCCCTTCCTGGGAAGGGCTTACGAGACCTTCATGAAGCTGTGAAGAACGGAGCCCGCCTCAACTTCCGGCCGGTTTCGCGCGCCGGCGGGCGGCGTACAGGAGCACTCCGGCGGCCGCCAGACCGGCGCCGACGACGGTCGCGGCGACCGCCGGCCGGCGGACTTCGGTGAACCTGGCGCGCTCGGCCAGCGCCACCGGTTTGCTGAAGTCGAGCACCGGCCAGTCGCGCGAGATCGCCAGCCGGCGCAGCGCCTTGTCGGGGTTCACCGCGAACGGATGGCCGACCGCGGCCAGCATCGGCTCGTCGGTGATCGAGTCCGAATAGCCGTAGGACTCCTGCAGGTCATAGCCTTCCGCGGCGGCGAGCGCGACGATCGCGGTCGCCTTGTGCGGTCCGTACGCGTACTCCGAGATCTCGCCGGTGTACTTGCCGTCGGCAACTACCATCCGGGTGGCGATCACCTTGTCGGCGCCGACCATCGCGCCGATCGGCTCGACCACCTCGGCCCCGGACGAGGAGACGATCACCACGTCCCGGCCGGCCGCGCGGTGCTGCTCGATCAGCGTCACCGCCTCGGCGTAGATCATCGGCTCGACGATGTGGTGCAGGGTGTCGGCGACGATCGCGCGGACCGTTTCGACGTCCCAGCCTGTGCACATAGCGGACAGGTACTCGCGCATCCGCTCCATCTGGTCATGGTCGGCGCCGCCGAGCAGGTACATGAACTGGGCATAGGCGCTGCGCAGGACGGTCCGCCGGTTGATCAGCCCGCCGGCATAGAACGGCCGGGAGAAAGCCAGGGTGCTGGAGCGGGCGATGATCGTCTTGTCGAGATCGAAGAAGGCGGCCGATCGGGTCGTCTCCGGGGGCTCCATGGGGACGAGCATAGGAGATCGGGGCGGTAGGGCGGAGAAGGTATTGAGCCGGCCGGGCGAAACGCCGAGGGGCCCGGCCTTTCGTGTGGACGGGTCTCCCGTTAGACTGTTGAGCAGTGTGACAGTGGCACTGGCCTGAAAGCCTCTGATCGGGGCTCAGGTGCTGGTTCGTCAGGCTCTTGGTTGCAATTGAACTGAGATGTGTGACTTCCAGGTTCGGGGGGTACATTTCCCTCGACAGTGGCAGACTGTCGCCACCTGATCGGCCCCCGGCTCCTCCCCCCGAGCCCGTGGCCGAAGACGGCCCCCGGTCACCCCCCCGCCGGGGGCCGTCGCCTTTCCTCCTAGAGGTGACGTGTTCCCCGGGGCATTGTTCACTGGCTGCAAGCGTTTACCGCTACCCGGCCTTTCTGCCCTTCTTCGGGCAAAGTTTGTGGTGCAGGCCGGTTCGCAGTGTAAAACCCAGTACAGCTTTCAGCTTTTCCTGAGCGTGAGAGCGTTCCCACTTTATGCAGGGTCTTGACAATGTAGTTGCCTCGTCACACTTTGTGTCACATGAACCCGCGAACCTACCGCCCCCACTCCGCGGTCATCCCAGTCCTGCTCGCCCTGCTTCTCGCCCTCACTGGGCTGTTCCTGACCACCAGGACCAGCTCCGCGGCGACCAACCTCGTCACCAACGGGACCTTCGAGACCGGCACGCTCGCCGGCTGGTCCTGCACCGCCGGGTCCGGAGCCGCCGTCAGTGGCTCGGCCCGCACGGGCACCTACGCTCTGCAGGGCACCCCCACGTCGAACGACAACGCGCGCTGCAGCCAGTCCGTCTCGGTCAAGCCCGGTTCGACGTACACGCTGTCGGCCTGGGTGAAGGGCTCGAACGTGTACCTCGGTGCCGATGGCGGCACGAGTACCTGGACCTCGAGCACCGGCTGGGCCCAGCTGACGACGACCTTCACGACTAGCGCGTCGACCAGCACCGTGACGGTCTACCTCCACGGCTGGTACGGCCTGCCGTCGTACCAGGCCGACGACGTAGTACTGGACGGGCCGGGTGGCACCGGGCCGCCGCCGGACACGACGCCGCCGACTACGCCGGGTGGTCTCACGGTCGGCAGCCCGACCTCGAGCTCCCTGCAGCTGAACTGGTCGGCCGCCTCGGACGCCAACGGTGTCAGCCGGTACGACGTGGTCCGCGGCTCCGACGCTGCCCAGAGCGTCGGTAACGTCACCAGCTGGACAGCGACGGGCCTCAACCCGAGTACGGCGTACAGCTTCAAGGTGCGAGCCTGCGACGCGGCCGGCAACTGCTCGCCGTACGGCGCGGCAGTCTCCGGGACGACGTCCAGCGGGCCGACCAACCCGCCGACGGGCAATCTGCCGAAGCACATCCTCACCGGCTACTGGCAGAACTTCAACAACGGCGCGACGGTTCAGAAGATCTCCGACGTGCCCGCGGCGTACGACCTGATCGCGGTCGCCTTCGCCGACGCGGACGCGTCCCGGCCGGGTGGCATCACCTTCACCCTCGACAGCGCCGGCCTGAACGGCTACACGGTCGCGCAGTTCAAGGCGGACATCGCCGCCAAGCAGGCGGCAGGCAAGAAGGTCATCCTGTCCGTCGGTGGCGAGAGGGGCACTATCTCGGTCGCCAGCTCGACGGCTGCCGCCAACTTCGCCAGCAGCGCGCTGTCGGTGCTGCGCGAGTACGGCTTCGACGGAGTCGACATCGACCTGGAGAACGGTGTCAACGCGCAGTACATGGGTCAGGCGTTGCAGAGTCTGCGGAGCAGCTTCGGCAGTGGCCTGATCATCGCGATGGCGCCGCAGACGATCGACATGCAGAGCCCGTCGTTCGAGTACTTCAAGCTGGCGCTGAACATCAAGGACATCCTGACCGTGGTCAACGTCCAGTACTACAACTCCGGCGCGATGAACGGCTGCAACGGGCAGGTGTACTCCCAGGGCACGGTCGACTTCATCACCGCGCAGGCCTGCATCATGCTGCAGGGTGGACTCCGGCCGGACCAGGTCGGTCTCGGTCTGCCGGCCTCCAGCCGGGGAGCCGGTAGTGGCTACGTGTCGCCGACGATCGTCAACAACGCCCTGGACTGCCTTACCAAGGGCACCAACTGCGGCAGCTTCAAGCCGAGCACCACCTGGCCGTCGCTGCGCGGTGCTATGACCTGGTCGACCAACTGGGACGCGCTGAACGGCAACGCGTTCTCGAACCAGGTCGGCTCTCACGTCCACTCTCTGCCCTAATGCACAACTACAGACCCGCTCCGGTGTTGGAAGCACTTGGTGTCTGTTCGGAGGACGAGCAGCTCTACCGGGTGCTTCTGGCCCGGCCGGAAGCTACTACGACCGACCTGGTCGCCGACACGGGCTGGGCCACCGCGCGGGTGGCCCGGCACCTCCGCTCACTACTGACGTTGGGCCTGGCATCCCGTACTCCGGGACGCCCGGCCCGCTACACCCCTGCAGTGCCCGAGGCTGCGGTGGAGCTCCTGGCTCTTCGCAAGCAGGCGGCCATCGTGCAGGCGCGCCTCGGCGCGACCGTCCTCACAGAGGAGTTCCGGGCTCGGCGCGAGGCAGGGCCGTTCACGGTGATCCGTGGACAGCAGGCGATGGCGCAACGGTTCTACCAAGCTCAGCAGAGTGCGCAGACCGAAGTACTGGTGCTCGACAAGCCGCCGTTCGTAGTACTGCCGATCGAGCCGCGGCGGGCTCATGGAGTTGCCTATCGGACCATCTATGACATGGCTGCGCTCGTGGAGCCTGCGGAGCTAGCTGCGGCTCGTAGTGCCGGGCCTAGTTGCCGGATGCTTCGCGATGTACCGCTGAAGCTTGTGGTTGCTGATCGACGGACAGGGTTACTCCAAACCGGACAGGAGCTCGTCGAGATCGGACCGTCGACCTTGCTGGACGCGTTGCTGCGGTTGTTCGAGCTGCTGTGGCAGCAGGCGTCTCCGCTGTCGCCGTCGGCTTCGGACGGGCCATTGAGCTTTGAGGATCAGCAACTGCTGGCGCTGGCGGCTGCTGGGCTCACCGACCAGGCGATAGCTCGCCGGCTCGGTGTGGCGCAGCGGACCGTCGAGCGCCGGATGCAGCGGATCCTGAAGGCCCTCGACGCAACCACTCGCTTCCAAGCCGGCCTGCGAGCGGGTCAGCGAGGCCTATTGGCCTAACTTCGCACTGCGCTTCAGCAGGAGAGCCAGGAGGTAGGTGACGAGAAGAAGAGCGCCTGCCTCTGCGGCTACTCCCGGCCAGGCGGCGTGCGTCCACGCGGTACCGGCGAGGCCGCCGAAGAGAGATGAGCCTAGGTAGTAGGCGAAGAGATAGAAGCTGGCGGCCTGGCCGGTACCTCCACCCCCGGCATGAGCCCGGACTGCGACCCATCCGCTGGCTACTCCGTGGACGGCGAAGAAGCCTGCTGTCATCACGGCCAGCCCGACGATGACCAGCGGCAATGGTCTGGCGAGGGTGAGGCCTACACCCGCCATCGCCACTACACAGCCGACCGGAACTACTGCGCGGCGGCCGTAGGCATCGGCGAATCTGCCTGCGACAGCCGACCCGGCGGACCCGAGCAGGTAGACAACAAACACGAGGCTGGCCAGCCCAGGCCCTAGCCCGTACGGCGCTGCGGCGAGCCTGAAGCCGGTCGCGTTGTAGACGGCGACGAAGGCTCCCATCGCCGTTGCGGCTATGCCATAAAGGGCAAGCAGTGCTGGGTCTTTGAGTACCCGCAGGGTTTGGCGGCTGCCCGTCGTACGGACGAAGTTCTGCGACTCCGGCAGCAGCCTGGCTACTAGTACTGCGCAGGCGACGCCAAGTACAGCGATGCCGCTCATGGCAGCGCGCCAACCGCCGAGGTCGGCGAGACCTCCTGCGACCAGGCGACCAGTCATCCCGCCGACAGCCGTTCCGGCGATGTACAGGCCGCTTGCCCTGGCGTGGCTGTCCTTGTGGACCTCCTCGCGCAGGTAGGCCATCGCGACAGCAGGTAGCCCGGCCATTGCGATGCCTTGGAGGCCTCTGAGCGCCAGAAAGGTCTGCCAGTTCGGGGCGACAGCACAGAGCACAGCGATCGCGGCAGCGGTTGCTACTGACCAGCGCATCAGCTTGGTACGGCCTAAGACCTCAGAGGCCGGTCCTGCGATCAAGATTGCGGCGCCGAGGCTCAGGGTGGCCAACGACACACTGAATGCGCTCTGGCTGGGCGATACCTGGAAGACGCGGGCCAGTTCGGGCAGCAAGGCCTGAGTGCTGTAGAGCATGGCGAATGTCGCCAGCCCGGCCGCGAACAACGCCACTGACAGCCGGCGATATCCGGCGTCCCCTGGGAGGTAGCCGCGAGCGGTGACGGTCTGCACGCTGTCGACGGTGCCAGCTGTGCGGGCATACGTAAAATGTCATGATCAGCTGAGATCGATACGCTATTCGCATGCATGTCGAAGATCTGCGCTGGTTCGTCGTTCTCGCGGAGACCGAACACCTGACCGATGCGGCGGCTGTCCTCGGGACCAGCCAGCCGACGCTGTCGCGATCGCTCCGCCGGGTCGAGGACGCATTCGGCGCGCGGCTGTTCGAACGCGAACACCGTGGCTTGCGGCTCAATCCCTATGGACGGCTGGTTCTCGAAGCGGCTCGGGCGAGCGTGGGGGCCGTCGATGCGGCCAGGTCGCGCATCGAGGCGCTGCAGGATCCGGAGTCGGGCACCGTCCGCCTTGCCTTCCTTCATTCGGTGGCCACCGGGATGGTGCCCGATCTGCTGAAGTCCTTCCGTGCGACCGCTCCCAGGATCCGCTTCGCCCTGCGCGAGGAGCCGGCGCACGAGATCATCCGCGACCTCGAGTCGGGTGAGGCCGAGCTCGGTGTCACCGGACCGCGTCCGGACCCGGACACCTTCGGCTGGCATCTGCTCGAACGGCAGCGGCTCTGTCTCTATGTCCCACCGGACCATCGCTTGGCCACCCGGAAGCAGGTCGGGCTGGCCGAGGCTGCCGCCGAGCCGTTCATCAGCCTTCGCCCCGGCTTCGGCTTCCGCCGCGTCACCGACGAGCTGTTCCGCGCGGCCGGCATCACCCCGGCGGTCGCCTTCGAGTCCACCGACCTCTCCACCATCGACCGCCTCGTCGGCGCCGGCCTCGGAGTCGCAGTACTGCCCGCAGGTGCTGTTCGCGGTACCGACAGTGGAGCAACGCCAGTCCCACTGGCCGGAGTCAAAGCTCGTCGCGACATCGGCTTGACCTGGCGATTGGGGCGAGAGCTGTCCCCGGCTGCCTTGCGATTCCGGGCCTTTGTAGCTCTACCGTCCTGATCACCATGAGCTCAAGCCAGAGTCAGTGGCACGTTTGTGCAAGACGTTTGTCTGAGTTGTCTGGACACTAAGGTCTGCTCGTGAGGAAGCTTTTGAGTGGGGCGAAACCAAATAGACGACAAGTTTTCGTAGCCGGAGCGGTGGTGGCGGCGTCGACGGTGGCGACGACCGGGACCGCGGCCGCGGGAGGATATGGATCGGGAGATCTGGGCGCGTGGAAGGGCTTGACCAAGGCCATCGCCACTGAGGCGACGATTCGGCGGGTGCTGGCCGCCAACGGGGTGTTCATGTTCGGCGACAGCCTGGGCGTGCAGGACGGCAAGGCCTTGTCGCAGCGGCTGATGAGCAAACTGAACCTGGACCTGGCCGTGAACAACTGGTCCGGTCGGCCGACGTTGGAGACGGTCGACGCACTGGCCAACTGGAAGGCGAACTACGGGCTGACCCGCCGGGTCTTGATGTCCTGCGGGACCAACGACATCTTCACGCCGCCAGCGATGGCGGCGCAGATCGATCGGGCGATGAGCATCGTCGGATCGAGGACCACCGTGTTCTGGGTGAACACCCAGGCCGCACGCACTGGGATGGGAACCGCCCTGCAGCTGGCCGATCAGCGCAACAGCGCCTGGGTCAACCTGCAGCTCTCCGATGCGCAGCGGCGCTATCCGAACCTGCGGATCGTCCGCTGGTCGGAGTGGCTCGCAGCCAAGCCGTCGCGGCTGGGGACCTACCTGCGGCAGGGCATCCACACGTCGGTGCCCTACGGCCAGGACGCCCGGAACGAGCTGATCGTCCAGGCGATCCAGGCCGACTGACCCCTGTACTGCGTACTGCGGCGGGCTCCGATGGCCCGCCGCAGTACCGGTCGTCAGAACCCTGCGGTGATGCGGGTGAACTCCCAGTCGGGCTGAGCGATGCCGCTGCAGTTGGAGACGACTCCGCCGCCCGCGCAACCGCGGTCACGGTTCACCGACCAGAACGCCAGCCGGGACAGGCCGTTGTTCCTGGCCCAGGTGGTGATGTTCTGCCAGGTCGCCGTCGTGGTCATCTCCTGCTGGTCGGACAGACCGTTCATACCGGAGATGCCCTGGTGGGCGTAGGCCTGCGCGGTGGTCCAGCCGAAGACGGCCTTGAGCTTGTTGTTCAGGCCCTGGGACGCGCCGACCGTGTCGTTGTAGATGTTGCTGCTGCCGAAGTCGAACGGCATCAGGGTGAAGATGTCGATGTTCGCCCCTAGCGCCGCCGACCGCTCGATCAGCCGGTTGCCCCAGTAGTTCGGGCCGGTGGTCGAGGTGCCGAAGGTCAGGATCGTCTGGATCCCGGGGTTGTTCTGCTTGACGATCTTCAGCGCGTTCAGGATCCGGTCCTGGACGACCTCGCTCTCGAACTCGTCGGAGTTCTCGATGTCGACGTCGATCGCCTTGAGGCCATAGGCGTTGATGACCTGCTGGTACGCGCCGGCGAGCGCTTCCGGCGTACTGCAGTTCGGGCCGAGCTTGTTGCCGCTCCAGCCGCCGATCGACGGCACGATGTCGCCGCCGGCCGCACGGATCGCCGCAATGGCGTTGGCATCGGCACTGCCCTGTAGAGGCCTGCTGCCGTCCCAAGCCGCGTTGCAGCCGCCGGACGACAGGATGAAGGCCATGGTGAACCACTTGATGCCGGTGGCGTTCATGACCGTCGTCGGGTTCGGCGGGTCGCCCCAACCCATGTAGAGATACGGCGCGGCCCGGCGGGTGCCGATGGGATCTGTGCCGCCCGCCTTGGTAGTAACGGAGATGGAGCCGCTCTTGGCGCCTTCGCCCGCACTGTTGGATCCGCTGACCTGGTAGCTGTACGCCGTGTTGGCGGTCAGCCCGGAGTCCGTGTAGGACGTACCGGTCGGGGTGTCCACCTTCGTGCCGTTGCGGTAGACGTTGTAGCTGGTCGCCCCGCTAGCGGCGGACCAGGACAGGCTCACGGTCGAGGCGGTCGAAGTACCGGCCAGTCCACTCGGTGCGCCGGGTACTGTCCCGCCACCGCCGCCAGTACAGGAACCACCGTTGAGACGGCAGGCGGCGATGCCGGGGAAGTTGCCCGGGCTGCCGTTGAAGCCGAAGGTGACACTGGCGCCAGGAGCGAGCGGCCCGGCCCAGCTGGGCGGTGTGAAGGTGTGGGTCTGCCCGCTGGTACTGCGGGTTGCGTCCCACGAACTGCTGATGGTGTAGCCGGACGGGAAGTCCAGCGCGACCGACCAGGTGCTGATTGAGGCGCTGGTGCCGTTGGTGACGGTCACCTTGCCCTCGAAGCCGCTACCCCAGTCGGACACCTTCGTGAAGGCCGCACTCACCGGTGCGGCCGAGGCCGACGGGATGAAGAGGACGGACATCACCACTGCTGCTATCGCCGCGATGGCGACCGAGATGTGCTTGCGTTTCATCTTGCTCCGATCAGTGGGCGGTACGTGATCAGATCCGGCCCCAGAGTGCGGGGACGTTCGGCGGTTCCCATCCGGTCAGCGAGGTGTGGCCTTGGATGCACTTGTAGGTGACGCCGTTGTAGGACACCAGGGAGCCGGTCGCGTACGCCGTGTTCGGGGCCCACGGGGTTGCCGTCGGAGGGGTGGTCGGCGGTGTGGTGGGAGGTGTCGTCGGGGGAGTCGTGGGCGGAGTGGTCGGCGGCGTCGTGGGTGGCGTCGTCGGCGGTGTGGTTGGCGGGGTCGTGGTGGGGGGACCGCTGCAGCCAGGGGTTTCCGCGTTGACCGAGTTGATGACCGCGTTGAACAGCGTGACGCCCGGGTCGAGTGCCTCGAGGGAGTACATCATCGCGCCGGCCAGCCCGTTGCAGTGCTGGTAGTCGGCCTTCTCCTTGATCGAGCGGGCGTTGTCGCCGGACCAGAAGGTGCCGTTGCGGTAGAACCACGAGGCCTTGGTCGCCTCGTCGTAGTACGTGTGGCTCGGGTTGTCGACGAAGCCGGTCAGTTCCTTGTAGAAGGAGACGCCGGGCACATTGCCGCTCAGGGCGCTACCGTCAGCCGGGGCGGTCGCCGTCTGGTACTTGCCGTTGGCCGTGGCCGGAACGCCCTTCCAACCCCTGTAGTAGAAGGGATATCCGATCGTCAGCTTGTTCGCCGGGAAGCCGCCCGGAATCCCGTACGCCGGGTCGCCGGTGGTCCACGCTTTGATGGCACCGTCGATGGAGTACTTCTTGGTGCCCGGTGGGATCGGGTTGCTCGGGTCGTTCGGTGCCTGGTACAGCGGGTCCTGGAAGTTCGTCGGACCGGTCGCCTCCCAGCCGCCGTGCATGTCGTACGTCATCACGTTGTTGTAGTCGAGGTACTGGCCGAGCTTGTCGGTCTCGATCGTCGCGATCTTGTCCTGGCCGGCCGGGGTGGCCGCGGTCAGCCACACCTTCTTGCCGGTGCTGCTGCCGAACGCGTCTAGCTGACGGCGGAACTCGGCGAGCAGCAGGGTGAAGTTCTGCTTGTCCGCCGCGCTGTAGTGGTTGCCGACGTGACCGCCCGGCGAGCCCGGGTACTCCCAGTCGATGTCGATGCCGTCGAAGATGCCGGCCGCGGTACCGGGACCGCCGAAGCCGTCCATCACCGGCAGGTCGCCCTTGATGAACATGTTCACGCAGGAAGTGACCAGGGCCTTGCGCTTGGCGTCGGTGGCGGCCGCGTCAGAGAAGTACTTCGAGTAGGTCCAGCCGCCGAGCGAGATCAGGATCTTCAGGTTCGGCTGCTTGGCCTTCAGCTTCTTCAGTTGGTTGAAGTTGCCCTGGATCGGCTGGTTCCAGACGTCGCCGACGCCGTCGACGCTGATGTCCGCGCCGTACGACTTGCCGTAGTCGGCGAACGCGTCGCCCGCGCCGTCGCCGGCGTTCGGGTTGTTCTCGTCCTGGGACGCGGCCTTGTTGGCCATGAAGCAGGTGTGGCTGGTCGGGTGGATGTTCGCGAACGCGTAGTTGAGGAAGTCGAGCTTGCTCGCGACTCCGGTGGTGATCAGGTTCTTGGGATAGAACGCGTTCTGGTAGATGCCCCACTGGGTGAAGTAGGCCGTCTTCACGCCACCACTGGTAGCGGCGGCCTGGGCGTTGGGCAGGGCATTGGCCTGGGCGTTGGGGGCGGGCGGTCCGGCAGTGGCGACCGAGATGCCGGCGACGGCGATCAGGGCACTTGCGGCCACTGTGGCCGCGGCAGCGACGCTGCGCATTCGACTCATGGGGCGGTCCTCCGGTAGGAGCTGAGCGTGCACGGTTTGTCCAGCAGATGTCCACGAGTGGACGACTTCTGAGCGTTCTGAGAAAAACTTAGTTAAGGACGCTTCGAAACGAACCGTAACTCTTTGCCGCGCGCTGGTCGCCGGGTCGCGCTGGCGGATTGCCGCTGGTGACGGATATCCGACAGTTCTCCACAGGCTTTCGATTCGTTTCGGCGCAAGCCCGAAACGACGGCACCTTCTAAGGCATGGACAATCTTTCTTCGATGCCGGCGCCGGCCGTGCTGCTGGCCACCGCCGACGAGCTGCTACTGGACGACCTGCTCCGCCTCGCCGCAGCCGCGGAAGTGACGCCGCGGGTGGAGAACGACCTGCTCGGTCTGCGCCGCAACTGGCAGACCGCCGTCCTCGTCGTGGTCGGCCACGACCTGGTCGAGCCACTAGCCCGAACCCAGCCGGTACGCCGATCAGGCGTGGTCGTGGCCGGCGTGGACAGAGGCGACTCTGACGCGTATCGGCAGGCGCTCGCCATCGGCGCGGAAGGGGTTTTCGCGCTACCCGATGAAGAGGCGGAGCTTGGCGACAAGCTGGCCGATGCGCTGGACGGCGGGGTCCGGTCGGCCGTCACTCTGGCTTTCGTCGGTGGCTGTGGTGGGGCGGGCGCGACCACATTGGCCGCGGCCGTTGCCGTGACCGCCAGCCGGCGCGGCCTGCGCTGCATGCTGATCGACGGCGATCCGTTGGGTGGCGGCATCGATCTGGTGCTGGGGACCGAGACCGATGAGGGATCGCGGTGGCCGAGGTTGCTGAATGCGGCTGGTCGCGTCAGCGCGGGCGCGTTGCGATCCGCCCTGCCATTGGTCGACGGTCTGGCGGTGTTGTCGTGGGATCGGTCTGACGTGACGGCCTTGCCACCAGAGGCGATGAGGTCGGTGCTCAGTGCGGCTCAACGCAGTAGCGATCTGGTCGTGGTCGATCTACCGCGCCGGCCGGATCCTGCCGCGGAGGAGGCCTTTGTCCGCGCGACATCGACGCTGGTGGTGGTTCCCCGCGATGTGCGTTCCTGCGCCGCGGCCGCTCGGCTGGTGGCGCCGCTGCGTGAGGTCGCACATGACCTGCGCGTGGTGGCGCGCGAGCCTGGGCTGAACGGCTTGTCCGCTCTCGACGTCGCGGATCATCTGTCGTTGCCGCTGGCCGCCAAGCTCGGGTTCGAGCGGGATCTGCCGTCCTTGCTGGACGAGGGACGCTTCGATCCACGGCCGCGGAGTGGGCTGGGTCGCGCGGCGAACGACGTACTGGAGCTGTTTGGTCTGCAGGGATTGCTGGCGGCATGAACGTCTCGACCGAGCTTCTCGAACGGGTCCGCGGAATCCTTGCTGCCCAGGGATCTGAGCCCACACCGGCCCGAGTCGCGGCGGCGCTGCGGGCAGACGGTGGCGTCTTCGGTGACTCGACGGTGCTCGCCGTCGTGGCTGCATTGCGTCGGGAGGCGTTGGGTGCCGGCCCGCTTGATGGCTTGCTGTCCGAGCCGGGGATCACCGACATCCTGGTGAACGGACCCAACCAGGTCTATGTCGATCGCGGCTCGGGACTCGAACGCATCGCCCTCCGCACCGGCGACGAACCGGCCGTCCGACGGCTGGCCACTCGTCTCGCCGCGGCCGCCGGTCGCCGCCTCGACGACGCGACGCCCTACGTTGACGTTCGCCTTCCCGACGGGACCCGCTTCCACGCCGTCCTGTCCCCGATTGCCGCTCCTGGGACGTGTCTGTCTCTCCGGGTACCTTCGCGAAAGGTCTTCACCCTCGACGAACTTGTCGCCGCCGGCTCCCTCCCCGCCGGCGGAGCGCCCGTACTGCGCGATCTCCTGCACGCGCGCATCGCCTTTCTGATCAGCGGCGGTACTGGCACCGGCAAGACGACTCTGCTCAACTCCCTGCTGTCGTTGGCCGATCCCGCGGAACGTCTCGTCCTGGTTGAAGATGCCAGCGAGCTCCGCCCTGACCATCCCCACGTCATCCGCCTGGAGGCCCGGCCACCCAACGTCGAAGGCGCGGGCGAGATCTCCCTGCGCGACCTCGTCCGTCAAGCGTTGCGGATGCGCCCCGATCGCTTGGTTGTCGGCGAAGTCCGCGGCGCTGAGGTCGTGGATCTCCTCAGCGCGCTGAACACCGGCCACGAAGGTGGCTGCGGCACCGTCCACGCCAACTCGGCCGCTGACATCCCGGCCCGGCTGGAGGCCCTCGGCGCGCTGGCAGGCTTGACGAGGGAGGCCCTCCACAGCCAGATCTCCTCGGCCCTGCATGCGGTGATCCACCTGACGCGCACTCCATCCGGCATTCGCAGGATCTCGGAGATCCGGGCCATCACTCGCTCCCCCAGCGGGCAGGCGATCACCGTGCCCGCGATCGAGTTCACTCCCACTGGTCCGCCCAGGCTCCACCAGGCCGCGGCCCTCTTCGCTCGTCACCTCCCCGGAGCAGCCTGATGCAAGCCCTCACCGCACTACTGGTCCTGATCACAGTCATGGCTCTGCTGCCGAATCCTTCTCGGGCCCTCCATCGCCTCAACTCGCCCGCGTCGCGGCCTTCCGTTGGTGGCAGTGACCTTGCACGGTCGGCCGGGCGGCGGCTCGGAGTGATCTTCGCGATTGTTGCCGTAGGCATCTTGGTGTCGGCGTCGACCGGTCCGGCTGTGGTGGTGACTGCTCTGGCAGTCGGGGTTGTCGCGATGGTGGTCGTCGGTCAGCGGGCACGCGCTTTGCGACGACGAACTGCTGCGGCGAGACGGGCCACGGTGATCGAAGCCTGCGACGTACTGGCGGCGGAGCTGGCCGCCGGCCGTCCACCGGCAGCGGCGCTGGAAGGGGCGGCAACGGTCTGCCCGGATCTGAAGGTCGCCTCGGCAGCGGCCAAGCTGGGCGGGGATGTTCCTGCTCTTCTCGAACTCATCGCCGAATCACCAGGGGCTGAAGGGTTGCGGGCACTCGCGGCGGCCTGGCGTGTTGCGGATGAGTCCGGCGCGGCCTTCGCTCTCCTCACCGAGCGGTTGGCGGATTCGCTGCGCGCCGACGAAACCATCCGCCGTCAGATCACCACCGGTCTCGCCGGCACCCGAGCAACCGCACGTCTGCTGGCCGTCCTGCCGGTCTTTGGCACAGCCCTCGGCTATGCGATCGGTGCCGACCCGCTCGCTTTCCTGACCAACACTCCACCCGGCTGGCTCTGCCTTGCCCTCGGCCTGACCCTGACCATCCTCGGCCTCCGCTGGACCGACGCCCAAACCAGACCGCCCTGGGAATCCCGCCACCGCGCCAACCAGCGGGCCTGACTGTGAACTCAACCCCTGGTGTGCTGTTCTCTGCGCTGGCCGCGGCCTTCGCGGTCGTGCTCTTCCTCCCCAGCCCTCCCGGGCGACGACGCCTGGGAAGGCATCGTCCTTTCCTCAACAATCGCTGGCCATTCAGCCTCGTGCGGGAGCAGCCATCCTCCACTCGTCGCCTTCACCGCGCGGCTGCAACTGCCGCCGCGGCCGGCGTACTCCTGCTGCTAGGTCTCCCCATCGGTTTGATCCCCGCAGTTGTCGTCTTCCTCGGCACTCCGCTAGTGCTCAGCCGACTAGAGCCCGCGGCCGCACGGCAACGGACAGCCCAGCTCATCGCCGACCTCCCCCTGGCAGTGGACCTGCTAGCGGCGTGCCTCCGGGCCGGCCGTCCGCCTCAGGCCGCCATCGGCGTGGTCGGCAAGTCTCTTGGCGGTCCACTCGCAGACCTCCTCATCGAGGTCGAACGCCGCATGAATCTCGGAGCCGATCCGATCGACGCATGGTCCTGCCTCCTCAAGGAGCCGGCCTGCGCCGCCTTCGCCCGCGCTACCCAACGAGCTCTCCGCTCCGGCGCGCCACTCGCGAAGATCCTCGAACATCAGGCCGACGACACCCGCCAGACCCGCCACTGGACCGCCGAAGAGCAAGCCCGCGCGGTCGAGTCACGCTCCGTCGTGCCGCTCGGCCTCTGCTTCCTCCCGGCCTTCGTCCTGCTGGGCATCGTGCCCACCATCGCCAGTTCGCTGTCCGGCCTCCTCAGCTTCCTAGGCTGAGGGCTGTTCCTTGAACTGCTCCAACGCCGGCGCAACGGTCGTCGCGATGAACTGCATGACCCGGTACTCGCAGACCCCCGCGATGGAGAACGGGTCGGTGCCCGCTAGTTCCTCGATCGCAGCTCGATCACTGCCAACAGCGATGATCACACCGCCGTCCCGAGGCTCCTTGCGACCCGACGCCACGAACACTCCCGCTTCGTACTGCGCCTTCACCCACGTCAGGTGATCGCTGATGAACTCGTCGACGCGTTCCAGTGGGGCGGTGTAGGTCAGCTCTAGGACAAACATGCCGATCACGCTAGCCCGGAGTGCCGGCTTGCTCTGTACTGGGTTCGGCTGCTGCGAGCAGAGCCTCCGCCGCGGAGGTGCGCGCATACAGCACAACTCGTCCGAGCCGGTGTGGCGTGACGAGTCCACCTGCTCGGAGCGCGCTCAGGTGCTGCGAGACGCCGCCAGCTGTCAGCCCGGTGTGCGCCGCCAGTTCCGTCGTCGACCGCGGTGTGTCCAGCCGCGTCAGTACTTCGGCCCGTGACCGACCCAGTACTGCGGTGACACCGGCTGAGGTCGTCCGCACCGGATCGCTCCAGAGCGTGGCTACTCCGCGAGCCGGATAGGTCAGCGTCGGCTGCCAAGGCGGAATGGTGCTCGAGTACACCGTCGGCCACACGAAAGCGGATGGTGTCATCAGCAGCCCCTCGCCGGCCAGCAGCCGAACGCCTTTGAAGCGCCGATGCCTGATCTGCAAAGACCCGTCGCGCCACCTCACTGTGTCGGCAAGATCATCGAAGAGCCCGGCATGACCAGCCTGGCCGAGTTTCCGCCCGCGGTAGAGCAGATCGCCTTCGAGTAGAGCGCGGATTCGCCCCCAATGCGGTGACAGCGCCAGATCCCAGTACGCCTGCAGTTGCTCGACGAGTCGCACGACGCCGCCCTGCGGATCGGAGTACAGGCTGGAGATCTCGGCGGTTGGCATGTCGTTCGCGGTTGTGCGCCGCCTGCGTCGGGGGAGGGAGGCCTCCGCGAGGGAGCCGATGGGGTTCCTCCGTGCGTAGGCGAGTACGTCGAGATCCGCCCGGATCTGGTCTGCGGGGACTCTGCGCAGCGCGCTCAGGTCCGTGGTCAGGTCGGGCACCGGGGTTTGGGCTGGCGGGGTGAGGAAGTCGGCGAGGTACCAGACGCGGGGATCGACCAGGTCGAAGAGCAGGCCGAGATCGACGCCGGATCGGTTGATCCGCTCGGTTGTGGTCTGCGCCCAGGGCCGGTGGAACGTCTGCGAACGCGGGGTCTTGAGCAGCCGGATGCTCGCGACCACCTCCCACAGCGGCGAAACCGCGAGCCTGGTGCGGGCGAGGTCCTCCACGGTGAAGGTGATCGTCAACATCCGGCCGCCTTGGTCGATTTAGCTGAGGCTAAATCATTGTAAGAGGTGTCGGCCGCCCGGCGACCATGCGCAGTACGCGAGCGTCGATCAGAAGGAGTGGCGGTATGAGCTTTCAAACGACGCAGTTTCAGTCGACGATGGAGATCGGTGAGCTGGAGGTGCACAGGCTCGGATTCGGTGCGATGCGGCTGACCGGCTTCCGGCCGGCTGAGGACCGCACGGAGGCGATCCGGGTAGCGCGGCGGGCGGTGGAGCTGGGCGTCACCTTCATTGACACCGCCGACGCGTACGGCATCGGCGCCAACGAGGAGTTGCTGGCCGAGGCGCTGCATCCGTACGCCGACGACGTGGTGATCGCCACGAAGGTCGGTCACACGCGCCCGTCGCCGAGCGAGTGGAAGCCGCTCGGGCGGCCGGAGTACCTGAAGCAGGCGACGGAGTTGTCGCTGCGCCGCCTGAAGGTCGAGCGGATCGACTTGCTGCAGTTGCATCGAATCGATCCGACCGTGCCGTACCAGGATCAGCTCGGTGCACTGGCGCAACTGCAGGCCGAAGGCAAGGTTCGGCATCTCGGACTGTCGGAGGTGACTGTCGCGCAGCTGGAAGAGGCGCGGCAGGTGATCGACGTGGTCAGTGTGCAGAACCGGTACAACCTGACCGACCGGGAGCATGACCCGGTGCTCGATCATTGCTCTGAGCAAGGAATTGCGTTCGTGCCGTGGCTTCCGGTCGCGAACGGCGGTCACGCGACTTCCTCGCAACTGCTGGCCGACATCGCGGCCGAGCTGGATGCGACTCCTACCCAGGTCTCGTTGGCGTGGTTGCTGCATCGATCGCCTGTGATGGTGCCGATTCCCGGGACGAAGTCGGCCGAGCATTTGCAGGAGAATGTCGAGGCCGCCGAGCTCCGGTTGTCCGCGAAGCAGCTGGATCGGTTGCTGAAGGTCTAGTTGTCCCCAGGTTGAAAACTCCTTCTCTGCAAGGGCTCTGACGACGGCACCTTGTCAGTAAGCCGATCCGGAACAGCCGGGTGGCAGATCAGGAGGTTCGACATGTCCAAGGCGCTGGTACCCGCTCGCCGGACCCGCAAGCACACCGAACGCGGCGCCGCCACCGCGGAGTACGCCGTCACCATCGTCGCGGCCTGCGGTCTCAGTGGCATCCTCATCGCGCTGATGAAGTCCCCCGCGATGATGTCTTTGCTCAAGGCAATCATCAACTATGCGCTGAAGGCCGCCGGCGTGGACGGCGTACAGATCTGACCGGTCCAAGCCCTCCGGCCGCGGCGCCTCCCCTCGCCGCCGCGGCCGGCCCACTCCGATCGGAAGGACCTGCCTCATGCGAAGCCCACACCGCAGACGATCCGCCCATGGCGCGATCACGGCCGAGGTCGCCTTCGTCCTCCCCGTCCTGCTCGCCGTCCTGGCCCTTGGCCTTTGGCTGGTAGGAACCGTCATCACCAACATCCGCTGCCTAGACGCCGCCCGAGACACAGCCCGAGCCGCCGCCCGCGGCGAACCTTTGGAAACAGCCCGCCAACTTGGCCAACGCACTGCCCCACCAGGCGCCACCATCACCATCACCCAAACCGGCTCAACCATCCGCGTCCTGGTAAAGGCCCGCCCACCAACCCCACCCGGCCTCCTGAAGGCCTTACCTCACCCCACTCCCGAAGCCACCGCCACCCTCGAAACAGAACCATCCACGATCACACCCCCACCCGTCTTCGCCACCACGCCCACCAATGGCTAGCCACCAACCGCAGCCGCGGCGCGGGCTGATGCTCCCGGTCAGCTCACCCACCACAGGTCTCCGAGCGACCGGCGACCGCGGTAGCGCGAGCTTGCTGGCGGTTGGGTTTGCGGTGGTCTTGCTGGGTGGTTGCCTGGTTGGTGTGTTGTGGGCAGCGGTGTCGATCGGCCACCACCGGGCAGACGCTGCTGCGGATCTCGTTGCCCTCAGCGCGGCTCAGGTACAGCAGACCGCACCAGGCGACGCCTGCACTACCGCCAGACGAATCGCGGACGCACAACAGGTCGAGCTGCGACTCTGCCAACAGTCCGACGATTCGGTCGCGGTCGTAGTCGCGGTGCCCCTTCACCTGGGCGCCCTTGGCACGCCGGTGGTAACAGGAGAAGCGCGAGCCGGACCAATAGAAGGAGGACACTGGCCAGGTGACGGATAACTCGACTCACCTCCTCGTCATAGATGCGGCCAACGTCGTCGGCTCCCGCCCCGACGGCTGGTGGCGCGACCGAGCCGGCGCGGCTCGACGCCTACTCACCAGCCTCAAGTCCCTCGCATCCCAGCTCAACGACCCCACCGAGGTAGCCGTAGTACTAGAGGGAGCCGCAAAGTCCGCAGTCGAAAGCGAATCAGACCCCAACTTCGCCGAACTCCAGATAATCCTGGCCCCCGGCTCAGGCGACGACGCCATCGTCGATCTGGTCGCCGAAGCCGTTGCCGCAGACAACAACCGCCAGATCACCGTCATCACCGCCGACCGCGGCCTCCGAGCCCGAGTAGAACCCCTAGGCGCCCAAACCACAGGCCCCACCTGGCTCTGGACCCACCTAGGAACCTGACCACTCCCAGCCCACCATCACACCAGTGGTGGGTCTCCAAGATCCTGCAGGTGTTGGGTCTCGTTCAGTGACACAACCTGATGGCTGAAGTGGGTGTCGTTGCGGACGAGAGTGGTGATACTGCCTGAAGTCAGTGGAAAGAAGCCCCGGTCCGTCGACGTCATCGGCATGCCGATCCAAGCAGCGATCAGATAGCTCGACGCGGACCCGTGAGACACCACTACCTGGTTCGCGACCGGTCGACGGAGGATGTCATCGAGAGCCGGGTACAGGCGTTCGACCAAAGCCATTCGTGTCTCCGCGCCAGCCGGTCCGTCGTGGTGGCCGAGTCGATCGCCGTACTCCGGAAGTGGGATGCGGTGCTCAGCGAGCCACGCCTGGGGACGCCCGTCAGCCTCACCGTTGGACCTCTCGCGAAGCCGCGCATCAGTCTGAACCTCGACGACGAACCTCCGAGCAATTAGTTCCGCCGTTTGGCTGGCTCGCTTCAGATCAGAGGAGTAGACCTCAACCGGCTGAACCCCGACCCTGCTCGCCAGCACCTCAACGATCCGTTCGGCCTGCAGGCGCCCACGAGCCGTCAGTTCCGAGTCATGCCAGCCTCCCACGACCCCGTCAACATGATGCTGTGCCTCAGGATGCGTAACGAGATAGATGCGCCTCATGCCCCCTCCTTCGCCCCACCTTCGCAGTCTCAGAGCCTCTCACGAGTCAGCACGCTCCGTTCGCCGCGCGGACTGGCAGGGCATGCGGAAGAAAGCCACTTGACTCCGAGCTTCGGGTCATGGCCGCCGCCGAAGAGCTCGCACGATCGCTCGGCACAGACCCCAATCACACCGTCGCGGCAGCAGCGATGGACACTGCGGGCAGGATTTACACCGCGGTGAACGTGGTTCATTTCACCGGCGGCCCGTGCGCGCAGCTTGTCGCCTGGGGCGTCGCAGCCGCAGCGGATGCTGGACCCTTGCTGACGATGGCAGCAGCAGGCGACCGCAGTCGCGGGCTCATTCCACCGTGCGGCCGCTGCCGCCAGGTGATGCTCGATCTTCACCCCGATCTGCGCGTAGCGGTGCCGACCGACGACGGGCCAGTGATGCGGCCAGTTCGAAGACTGCTGCCAGATTCCTCTTTCGTCCCAGACGCGGTGGCCAGGCGGGTGATGCGCTTCAACAAGCGGTACTACGAAGCCGTCATATCCGGAGAAAAGACAGTGACTGTCTGCTGGGACGATCCCATCACGATCGGGCTCGCGATTTTCGTCTTCGAAGATCATCCGGAGAGCGCCCGGATCGATGGGGAGGTCCTCACCATCGATCGTCACAGGCTGGACGGCCTGACCGCCGAGCAAGCGAAGATGCCTGCCGGCGCAGACGTCGCTGCACTCATCTCCGGGCTCAAGACTCACTACCCAGACATGCCACACAACGCGATGGTCGATGTCATCACCTTCACTACCGCGCAGCACCCGTAAGCCAACCCTGCAACGGACACCACCGGCTGGCCCCAAATCCACAGCGCGGACTGCACCCCGCCGTCTCACAGAGGTATCCGCTGACTGGTCCAGCGCAGTCCAGGTGCAAGTGACCCTCGACGACCTTGGCCGCAACGGCGAGGCGAGAGCCGTCTGCCCTTCCTCGTAGCTGCACCGCGCCAGGTAGCACCCCAGGGTGAGGGCAGCGGACAGCGGGCAGCGGGCAGAGGGGCATGGCGAGGAGCCTCGGGCGAGCCGAGGGCTAGCGAGCGGCCGGTAGCCGGGCGGCCAGTGGGCTGCAGGCTGACAGGTTCGCGTGGCTTTGGCTCGCGGTGATGTGGTGGGGGCTGCGGGCGGGTCGTGTTGGTGCCGGGCGGCCAGTGGGCTGCAGGCTGCAGCCCGCCTGGCACTGGCTCGCGGCGATGCGCTGCGGGCGGTGGGCGGGTCGCGCTGGCGGCTGGTGGGCCGCGGGTGGGTGTTACGGGCCTGCGGAGGGGGTGTTGTTGTCGCCCCAGGGGTCGAGGAGTGCGACCGCTTCTGGGGTGAGCCAGGATAGGCTTCCAGTACCGGCCTGCGGCTTGGGGTGCGGGGTGGGTGGGGAGAAGAACCGGCCGGGATGTTCGTGGTCCAAGGCGCTGCCGGACCCGGTAGAGGGTGGGCCGAAGTAGCGGGACAGGTTGGTGAGGTTGGCCAGGTCGGTGGGGTTGGTGGGGGTGGGGTTGGTCCAGCCCGGGCGGGTGACGTGGACGACGCCTCGGGTGATGGTGATGGTCCAGTGGCCGGCGTGGACGGCGCGGTGGTGGGCGGCGCAGAGCAGCGCGAGGTTCTGGATGGCGGTGGGGCCGCCGTCGATCACGTGGATCAGGTGGTGGGCGTGGCATTGCCACGGTGGGGCTTTGCAGATGACGCAGCCCTTGTCGCGTCTCATCAGGGCGCGGCGGATGGCGCGGGTGACGTAGCGCTGTTCCGTGCCGACGTCGAGGGGTTGGGAGTCGGAGCCGAGGACGATGGGGAGGATGGCGGCGTCGCAGGCCAG
>NZ_AQUZ01000076.1 GCF_000372465.1 Kribbella catacumbae DSM 19601 | reverse complement strand
GATCTCGGCCTCGAACATGGCCTGCATCACCGCCAGCCCAGCGGCCACACTCATCGCCAGCAGGCCCTCACGGGCCGCGCCGGCGACATCGGCCAGCGCGACACACACCTCGTCAGGCAGATCGGAGAAATTCATGGTGTCGGCCTGCGCGGCCGCGTGCAGAGTAGGTACGGTCTTCATGGCGGTCCCCTTCCTTCGGGTGTTCTTGGTCGTTCACCCGAGACCTACCACCAGGCAGGCCTCAGGTGGGGGACCGCCACCTCAAGTTCCACGAAGACCGGGACAACCTCCCTAGAGACAGGAAAGTCTCTTGGAAGTTGACTTGGCCGCCTACCGGATGGTGGGTGGGCCGGGTCCGCGAATGCAGGGGAGCGGCGGCCGCCGGGGGATGTCCCGGCGGCCGCGCGGCTTTAGTTGCGGATGACGGTGAACGTGCTGGTGGTGTTGCGGATGTCGACCGCGTTGTTGGACAAGGTCAGGTTGGTGAAGGTGGCGGTGCCGACTGCTGGGCCTTCGCCGGGTTCGGGGAGTTCGTTGGCCCAGATGCCGAAGCCGGATTTGGCGTCGAAGGCGTCGCCGGACTTGCGGGCGCCGGAGATCGAGATGTTGGTCAGGATCGTGTCGGCGACCGGGAACAACTGCTGCCCGCCCACATAGTCGGTCTGGAACATGATCCCGCTGTACGTCGGATCGACGATGTCGACGTCGGTCAGCCGGATCCCCTGGAAGATCTTGGTGGCGGAGTAGATCCAGATCCCCGGGAAGGTCTGCGCTCCCCAGAAGTGTCCGCCGGCTCTGACCACCGAGATGTTCTCCCACCGGGTCGGCGGTGTCGCGCCGAAGCCGTTCATCGGGATGCCGAAGTCGAGCGAGCTGATCGTGATTCCGGAGTACACCAACGTGTCCGCCACATACAGATTGCGGAACACGTTGTTGGTGCCGCCGTAGACCGCGAACCCGGCCGCCCGCCACGTCAACGTCGACGAGAGATTCTCGAAGACGTTGTCCCGCACCTCGCCACCGCCGCCGTCGACGGCGTTGAACAACGCGAAGCTGTCGTCACCGGTACTGCGGGCGTCGTTGTTGCTGACCGTGTTGCCGGCCGACCCGTTCGTCATGTTGATGCCGTCGGCAAACATGTCGCGGATCCGGGTGTTCTTGATCGTCGAGTTGTCCGTGTTCGCACCCCAGTACAGGCACATCTGGTGTTCGACCCAGATGTTGTCGATCGTCATGTTCGACGTGCCGTTGAAGTTGAACACCTTGCCGGGACCGTCGTTGCGGCTGTCGTAGTTGCCGAAGTACGAGAACCCGCTGAACGTCGACCCGTTCGCCGACGACGAGGCGTCGAAGCCGACGTCGGTGTTGGTCTGCGTGGTCGGCGCGACGAAGCGGGTGTACCAGGGCCCGGCGCCGATCACCTTCATCGCTCGCCCGCCGACGTTGAACTTGTTCGACGTCGGGTAGTCCCCTGCCGGCAGGTAGACGCCTTGCAGGCTGGAGTTCTGCTGCACCTGGTTGATCGCGTTCTGCACGTCCTGCTGGCTGAACCCGGCCGGTACGACGTACCCCGCACCCGGGTTGGCGATCGGCGCGACCTGCTCGGTGTCGATGAAGTCGATCGCGTAGTTGGTGTTGTTCGCCGGATCCTTCTGCAGCTTGATCTTCGTGCCTGGCGGGAACGTCCCGTCGAGCATGAGGTTCGCCTCGTCGTAGATGTGCCGCGGTGCTCCGGCACCCGGCGAGTTGCCCGGACCGGCTTCCGCGCCGTACAGCCAGGCGTACTTCGAGGTCAGCGGCAGCGCCTTGTGGAAGGCGCCGTTGACGTACACGTTGATCGACGAGTTGATCCCGCCGCCACCGGCCGAGTCCGGGATGGAGAACCGGGTGACGAGCGTGTTCGTGCTCGCCTTGGTAGTGAACTCCACGAAGGAGCCGTTCGAGTTGAGGGTGACCGCACGACGGCCGGACGCCTCACCGGCGAGGTCGCCGATGGTGCGGTTCGGGCCGACTACCAGCGCGCCGCCGCCGACGGTGGCGTCCTCGGCCTCCAGGTGGTCATACGGCATGTTCGCGCCGCGGCCCACGAAGAACGGCTTCTCGCTGGTGTTGTTGGCCCGCTTGACCGGCAACTCGTTCGCGTCGTCGGCGAGCACCACGCGGACGGAGTACCGGCCGTTGACCGCTGTCCATGTACCCAGACTGACCGGAGCCGTGGTGGCGCCGGCGGCAATCGCACCGGAGTACGAGGCTGTGAGAGTCCGTACGACGGTGCTGCCGCTCAGCAGCGTCAACGTGATGCCGTGGGCGCCGGCCGCCGACGCGATGCTGCCCTGGTTCTTGATCGCGACCGAGAACGTCACGGTGTTGCCGGCCGCCGGGTTGCCCGGAGTCCAGCTCACCGCGGAGGCGATCAGGTCCGAGCTCGCGACCGGGGTGACGACCAGCGGGCTGCTGCTCGTTCCCGTGTTGTTGGCGTCGTTCTGCTCGATGATCGCGTTCGACTCGTCCACCTTGGCGCTGAGCGGGTAGCTGCCGGCGTCACGCGTGCCGATCGCTGCCGTCACTGTTGCGGACGCGCCGACGGCGAGCGCGCCGACTGCTGCCGTACCGACCTTCGTGGTGCCGAGGTAGAAGTTGACGTCGGTGGCCGCGGAGGCCGCCGTGCCGGTGTTGTTCACCCGGGCCGACACAGTGATCGTGTCGGTCTCGACCGGTGAGGTCGGGGTCCAGGTCACGGTGGAAACGGTCAGATCCGGGTTCGGGGCCGGGACGCCCATCACCTGGAACTCGGCGACCTGACCGGCCGGGGCGCCGGTGTTGGCGGTGAAGTTCAGCCGTACGTCGGCCACGCGCGCGCTCACCGGGATCGTCACGCTGTTGCCGCTGGACGGGCCGAAGTTGTACGACGCGGAGCCCACGATCGTGGTGAAGCCCGTGGCGCCTTGCTCGCGGCCGAGGATCGAGAACGTCTGGGTGCGGTTGCCCCAGGCATTGTCCGGGTTGAGCCGGATCACGATCGAGCTGAGATCCGCGTTCGCGCCGAGCTCGGTGGTCAGCGTGGCCGGGTTGGCGTTGCCTTCCCAATAGGTCTGCACGTTGTCGTCGTTCGCGTTGGTCGCCACGAAGGTGTGCACGAATCCGGACGCGGTGATCGGCTTGCCCAAAGCGAGGTTGCTGCCGGGGCCGTTGCTACCGCCACGGGTGACGGTGTTGCTGTTCGGCGATTGGTTGCCGACGGCATCTTTCGCGCGGACGAAGTAGCTGACCGAGACACTGGCCGGCTGGTTGTCGGTGTAGGTGAGGACGTTGCCGCCGAGGCTGGTGCGCAGCTCGCCGTTCGCGTACACGTCGTACCCGGTGACGCCGACGTTGTCCGTCGAGGCGTTCCAGGTGAGCCGGATCTGGCCGGCGGCGGGTTCGGTGAAAGCCAGGCTGCCCGGGGCGGTGGGAGCCTGGGTGTCACCGGTCGACGGGCCGTAGACCTCTAGCTCTGACAGCTGACCTGCCGGCCAGCCGGTGTTGGCCGTGATCCGGATCCGGAGGTACCGCACGGTGGATGCGCCGTAGTCGATGGTGACGGCGTTGCTCGGCGGATTGAACGCGCGCGAGGCGGAGGCGGACAGGTCGTTGAAGTTCTGGCCGTCGGTGCTGCCCTGGACGGCAAGCGTCTGGTCGCGCGCGCCCCAGCCGGAGGTCGGTAGCTTCAGGATGACCTGGTTGGTGCTGACGGACGATCCGAGGTCGACCTGGACCCACTGCGGGAACGCATTGTTGGCGCTCTCCCAGTAGGTGCCCTGGTTCCCGTCGGTGACGTTGGACGCGGCGTAGTTCTGGGTACTGCTGCTCGAGGTGGCCGACCTGCCGGCCGCGAGGTTGGGACCGGCCAGTACTGCGGCCGCTGCGGTCGCGCCGGGGCCGGTCACGCCGACCGCGGCGAACATCGGGCCGGCCGACAGCACCAGGCTGCCGACGACCGTGGCAGCCAGCAGCCGCCACCTTCCAGGTGTGGTTCTCATGGCATCCGGGGCCTCTCCGATGGGCGGGGTGGTGAAGGCACAAGGGACTACGGCTGCCAAGAAGTTTGCAGAGATGCTCTAGAAGTTTCGTAGGTTTGCTGAATTCTTGCGCAGCGCTGGCTCATTGTTACGGCAGCGCCACCAGAGCGTCAACGGTTCGGGTCGGTCAGTCCTGTGAGGTGTCTGAGGTGAGCCAGCGGGTTGGGCGGAAGGTGAACAGCAGGACGATGTTGTCCGGGTCGCCGAGTTCGCTCTGGACGTAGCCCTGGGCGTGCTCCTCCGGCATGTAGCGGCGGGCGATCGCCAGCATCTGCTCGTCGGTCGGCTTGCCAACCTCGACCAGCTCGGCTTCGACGGTCACGTACGCCGGTGGCATTTCCTCGCGTTGCACCACCAGCGACACCACGCCGGCGTTCTTGATCTGCTCGATCCGCTTCGGCTTGCGGCGCTGCGTGCCGGTGAACATCGTGATCTCACCGCCGGGCGAGTACGCGTAGAACGTCGGCACGCTGGTCGGCGGCCGGCCGGGCTCGCCCGCCACGCTCAGGACGGCCACGTGAGTATCGGCCAGGAACTCTTCTCGCTGCTGCTCAGTCATTTTCGCCATGCGCTAAGCTTCATAAAAGCAAGTACGGTCTGTCAAGGGGAGTAAGGTAGGAGATATGACGACGAAGACCTACGGCCAGTACTGCGGGGTCGCCCGCGCGCTCGAACTCGTCGGGGAGCGCTGGGCGCTGCTGATCATCCGCGACCTGCTGGTCGGCCCGAAGCGGTACACGGATCTGCGCGCGGGCCTGCCGAAGATCCCGACCAATGTGCTGGCCACCCGGCTGAAGGAGTTCGAGCAGGCGGGTCTCGTCGTACGCCGGGTGCAGCCGCGGCCGTCCGGGGCGATCGTCTACGAGTTGACGGAGTACGGCGCCGACCTCGATGAGGTGGTGCTCGCCTTGGGGCGCTGGGGTGCGCGCTCTCTGGGTGAACTGCGCCCTGACGAGATCATCACCGCCGAGGTACTGGTGATGGCGCTGCGCTCGACCTTCCACCCCAGCAGGTCGAAGGCGAAGTACGAACTGCACTTCGGCGACCTGGTAGTCCACGCCATCGTCGACGGCGCCGACCTGACCGTAGACCTGGGCCCCCTCGAAGGCGCAGTAGTCCTGGAGGCCTTCGCCCCCATCGCCCCTCTCCTCACCGGCGCGATCGACGGCGCAGCAGCGCTTCAATCCGGCCTACTCAAAACCTCAGGCACCGCAAAGCACGTCGACCACTTCGCCGCCACCTTCCCGATCGCCCCCACCCCCTGACCCCGCCACGTGCCAAGCCCACATCTGGTGGGCTTGAACACAAAACGGTGGCCGTGAACAGGAAGGACCTTGTTCACGGCCACCGCATGGTGTTCAAGCCCACCAGATGTGGGCTTGGTCAGTGTTTGGCGGGGCCTTCGGCGCCGGCGCCGGTTAGGGCGCGGACTGAGAGTTCGTTGTAGCGGGCGGTGCTGGTCTTGTCGCGGCCGAGGTAGGTGCCGACCACGCCGAGCAGGAAGCCGAGCGGGATCGAGACGATGCCCGGGTTGGACAGCGGGAACCAGGCGAAGTCGGCGCCGGTGATCATCGACGTCGGCTTGCCCGAGACGACCGGCGAGAAGATCACCAGCACGACGGCCGAGGTCAGACCGCCGTAGATGCTCCAGACCGCGCCCGAGGTGTTGAAGCGCCGCCAGAACAGGTTGAACAGCAGCGCAGGCAGGTTCGCCGAAGCCGCCACCGCGAAGGCGAGCGCGACCAGGAACGCGATGTTCAGCTTCTGCGCCGGAATGGCCAGCCCGATCGCGACCGCGCCGATCCCGATCGCCGCGAACCGCGCGACCCGGATCTCGTTCTTCTCGGTGACCTTGCCCTTGGCCGAATCTTCAGAGCGCAGTACGTTCACATACAGGTCGTGCGCGAACGACGACGCCGAAGTCAGTGTCAGCCCGGCCACCACCGCGAGGATGGTGGCGAAGGCGACCGCGGCGATCAACGCGAGCAGGATCGCGCCACCAAGCGAGTCAGGCCCACCGCCGACCATTTCAGCCAGCAGTACCGATGCGGTGTTGCCCTTCGAGCCCGCGACCGCGCTGTCCTTGCCGGTGTCGAGCAGCGCCGCCGCACCGAAGCCGAGCGCCAGCGTCATCAGGTAGAAGCTGCCGATCAGGCCGATCGCCCACTGCACCGACCTCCGCGCCGACCGCGAGTCAGGCACGGTGTAGAAGCGGATCAGGATGTGCGGCAACCCCGCAGTACCGAGGACCAGCGCGAGGCCGAGGGACAGGAAGTCGATCTGCCCGGTCAGGTCCTTGCCGTAAAGCAGTCCGGGCTGCAGGAACGCCTCGCCCTTGCCCGAGTTGGCCGCAGCCGCGCCGAGCAGCTTGGACGGGTTGAAGTCGAACTTGAGCAGCACCAGGAAGGTGATCAGCAGGGTGCCGGTCATCAGCAGCACGGCCTTCACGATCTGCACCCAGGTGGTGCCCTTCATGCCGCCGATCGTCACGTAGATGATCATCAGCGCGCCGACCAGCACGATCACGCCGGCCTTCAGGCCCTCGCTCTTCACGCCGAGCAGCAGCCCGACCAGCGAACCCGCGCCGACCATCTGGGCGAGCAGGTAGAAGATCGACACCACGATCGTCGAGGACGCGGCGGCGGTCCGGACCGGCCGCTGCTTCATCCGGAAGGCGAGCTGGTCGGCCATCGTGAACCGGCCCGAGTTACGGAGCAGCTCGGCGACCAGCAGCAGCGCGACCAGCCAGGCCACCAGGAAGCCGATCGAGTACAGGAAGCCGTCGTACCCGTAGAGCGCGATCTGGCCGGAGATGCCGAGGAAGGAGGCCGCGGACATATAGTCACCGGCGACGGCGAGGCCGTTCTGAGCGCCGCTGAAAGAGCGGCCGCCGGCGTAGTAGTCGGCGGTGGTCTTGTTCTGCCGGGACGCCCACCAGGTGATGTACAGCGTCACGGCGACGACCGCGGTGAACAGCGAGATGGTGAGAGCCTGGTTGCCGGGCTCCGCGTCGGCGAGTGGGATGAGAAGCGTGGTCACCGGCGGCGCTCCCTCTTGTACTTGGCGTTCAGCCCGCTGGCCAGCGGATCCAGCTTCCGGTTCGCGAACCGGCCGTAGACGAAGGCGATGGCGAAGGTCGAGACGAACTGGAGCAGGCCGAAGATCAGCGCGACGTTGATGTGCCCGACCACCTGGTGACTCATGAAGTCACGCGCCCAGTTGTTGCAGGCGACATAGGCCAGGTACCAGACCATGAACGCGACCGTCCACGGCACGACGAAGTTCTTGTACCGGCGTTTCAGCTCCTGGAAGTCGGCCGCCTCGTGGACGGCCTCATACGCACGGGCTTCTCGCTCGTGCCCAGTTTCCTCTGACATTTGCACCCCTCGTCTCGGAACGCGAACAGGTGCACGTTAGCGGCTGGTCGGTGATTTGTGACCCGCTGCAACCAAAACGTTTCAGGCCATTGTGCGGCGGTAGTTGGCCAGATCGCTGGGGCGGGTGCGGTAGCAGTTGGTGAAGTACGGCATCCGCAGCGGCTCCGGCGGCCGGGCCGTGCTGTCGTAGATCGCGTCGATCTGGTCCAGCACCGACTCCCGCCGCGACTCGGTCAGTACCGCGACCCGCGAGTGCGACTGGGCGAGTTGCTTCAGGCCGGACCGGTCGAGGTCGTGCCAGTGCCGGAAGCGTGCCGTCTCGACCAGCGAGAACAGGTCGGACTGCAGCAGCACCGGCATCGGGTCGAACTCGTCGTTGCCGGCCAGGAAGTCCTCGCCGATCATCGCCCGGTGCAGCCGGCGGATCCACGGCACTACCGTGTCGTAGTTGTTCCAGAGCAGCCCGAGGACGCCATGCGGGCGCAGTACCCGGGCGATCTCGGGCAGCGCGCGGCTGTGGTCGAACCAGTGGAAGGCCTGCCCGACGATCACCGCGTCGACCGACGCCTGCGCGAGTGGGATGGACTCGGCGGCGCCGACCATCGTGTCGACCCCGGGCAGCCGGCGGCACAGCGACAGCATCTCCTCGGACGGATCGACGGCCACCACATCGTGCCCGAGCGCGGCGGCGACCTGGGTGAGCTTGCCGGTACCGGCCCCGAGATCGAGGATCTGCAGCCGCCCCGGACCGAGGATCCAGGTCAGCGCGTCGGCAGGGAACGTCGGCCGGCCCGCGTCGTACGCGGCCGCGACGGCGCCGAAGGAGTGCGCGCGTTCTGAGTCATCGGTGGTCATCACCGTAAATCATGCCGTAGCCACCGCGTCGCGCGTCGTTACTCGCCGAGCTTCTTCTGCTCGATGTGCGCGTTGAGCGCGGCGAGTTCGGGATGTTCGGCCAGTTTCGCGACCAGATCGGCGCAGTCGAGCGTGCTCGCGTGGTGATCCTCGAGCAGTGCGGTGAGCAGCAAACGGTCGTCTTCGGTGTCCAAAGTCAGCCGGTACTGCGAGCCGCCGCCGCTCCACGCCAGGTTCAGCAACCGGACGTCGCCTGGCCGATTCTGGTGCAAGTACGGCGTGACGTGCTCCCGATCGGCCGGGAGAGTCGCCTTCGCGTCGGCCTCCAGCAGCCTGGAGGCCGAGAACACCTCGTAGTCCATTCCGCGCGGGAAGGTGCGCTCCAGGCAGTTCGACAGGTACAGGTTCTCGTCGTTCTCCGCCCGCCAGCGGTCGACGCCCGAGGCAACGATCTCGGCGTCGATCAGCGGACAGTCCGAGGTGACCCGGACGACCCCGTCCAACCCGTACTGCGAAGCCGCGCCCGCGAAGCGCGAGAGCACGTCCTGCTCGCTGCCCCGGAACACCGGGATGCCGGCCTTTTCCGACAGCTCGACAATCGGATCGTCGTCAACGTTCGTCGTCGTCGCCACGATCACCGGCAACCCGGTCGCGACCAGCCGGTCCAGGTGGTACTCGAGAAAGGTCCGGCCGGCGGCGGTGAGCAGCACCTTGGCCGGGAGCCGGGTGCTCGTCGCGCGAGCCTGGGTGATGATGCCGATCTTCACAGGAATGCTATCTTGGTCGTCCAGTGGAACATCTCCCGGATCTCCGCCGGGTGGGCGAGGTTCTCGACACCGAGCTCGGTGTCGGTGAACTCGCGGGCCTGCTCGAGCGGCACGTAGGGCTGGTCCATTTCCGGCCACATCCGCTTGATCCGCGCCTGACCGCCGAACGACGGGTGCTCGTGCTCCAGCAGCATCGGGTCGCCGTAGACGCCGGGCTGCAGGCCGAGCGAGGCGCCGTACAGGACCGCGGAGCTGAGCCGGTTCGAGGCGACCCGGCGGTGTCTGCGGATCTCCTTGAGCTGCTTGAGCAGGAAGTCCTTGTCGGTCTTGCGCCAATGCAGGCCGCGGTAGCCGTGCGTGATGACGCGGAAGCCGGCCTGCTCGTAGACCTGCCGGATGGCCGGCTTCTCGTACTCGTTCCAGTACAGGCAGACCGTCACCGGGCCCTGCTCGTGCTCGTTGATCGAGGCAACGATGCGGCCGTGGTCGCCCAGTACGTGCTGACCTTCCCAGCCGTGGAACGGGTAGAAGATGGTGCCCTCGGCATCGTTCGCCGGTGTCGCCAGCTCGGGATGCACGCGGAGCAGGTACAGCCAGGGCGCGCCGATCACCGAGTGGTTGCGCAGCCCCATCGACCAGCCGCGGCGCCGGACGCTGTCCGACCAGACGAACTTCGGCATCCCGGCGACGAACGCGGTGTTGTATGCGAACCCGTCGAGGATGTTCCAGCCGTGCTGGAGATAACCCCAGATCCGCGGCGACCCGCGCAGCCCGGCGTACGCGGCCATCACGTGCGCGTGACCGTAGAAGTGGTTGGCGTGGTGCATCAGAGCCGCCGGATGCGCTTCACGACGACGCGGGCGGGATTCAGTACCGCATGGCCGATCCGGTACGGCCGGGACCGCCGGATCCCGTCCAGCTGGCTCTCGAACCAGGTCGCCTGCTCGTTGGCGTCGGCAAGCTCCTGTGACAACCGTGCGATGGTGGCCAGCTGCTCGGCCTGGCCCTGTGGCCGAAGGTTGTCGAGGGCAACAGTCAGTTCCGCTGTCACCTCAAGGCCCGCCATCGCTGCAAGCCGTGCCGTCAGCGTCTGGGTGTCACCCGCCCATGGTTGCCGAGAGCCCGCTTCCTGTGCCCGCCGGACGAACCGCGCCAGGTGCTCGACGGCGCCACCGGAAACCACCACCCCGCTACCGAACAGCCGGTACGCCGTACCGTCCGCGATCACGTTGTCCGGCGAGGCGATGGCCGCCGACTCCGCATCCAGCGAAGCCAGCCATGCGACGTAGGCCGGCACAGTACGCCGAAGTGCTGCCTGGTCGTCGACCTTCAATGCCTCAAGCAACTGTTCTTCGAGCAACACGCCTTCGCCCGCCGCCACAGCACCGATCGGCAGGACCTCCGGAGCAGTGTCGCCGATGGCGAAGTACCAGACCGGCGCCAACTCCAGACCGAGGCCGGCGGCCACTGCGTCCTGGACGAGACGGTAGGGATCCATCAGCGTGGGGCCGTTGTAGCGGGCGGCGACGGACCTGCCGATTGCCGCTGCCGTCAGCGGGCCTTGCGGGTCGGTCAGGGCGAGATCGGCGCTCACCAGATCGGGGTAGACGGCATGGATCGTGGCGCCCACGCCGAGCGGTCCGAGAGCCGCCTGGACCGACGGCAAGCCGACCGGAGCATCGAGCGCACCGGTGATATCGCGAGGCCAGTCCTCGTTGCGCGGCACGGCGGCCATCACCTCGGGCTGGATCAGCCGCTCGATCCCGAAGCGATTCTCGGCAGCCAGCAGCAACCGGCCGCGTGGTGCCATCCGCGCCTTCAGAACTGCGAGCGCGTCGGTCCACGTCATCGCGGGGGTATCCGGACCCACCAAGCGGTGCATCCCGTCGAGCGCCACGACCACGTCGTACAGGTCGGTGCCGGTGAAGCGGTCGAGGGCGCCGCAGTACACGCGGCCGGTGACGATCCGCGCGATCTGCTCGGCATCCGGCGCGGACCGGACCAGGACGTCGACCGACGCGGTCCTGCTCGCGATCAGCTCCAGCACCTGCAGCGAATGCGGACCCGCGACCAGCACCTTGTCACTCGGCCGCAGAGTCGCGGCCAACAGCGCGCCCGTCGCCCGCCCACCGGCCGCCGGACGACCGTCGGTGGGACGCAAGTCGGACCAGTTGAGCATCTCCGCGCCAACCATCAGCAGGCTAGTAGTCACCGCACCAGTTTCATCAGTGTCTCGATCACCCGGTCGACGTCGGCGTCGGTCAGGTCGGGGTACATCGGCAGCGAGAGCTCCTCGCGGTAGAACTGCTCCGCGTTGGGACACAGGCCGCGCTGGTAGCCCTGTTCGGCGAAGACAGGGTGCCAGTAGACAGGAATGTAGTTCACCTGGACACCGATCCCGGCAGCGCGCATCCCCTCGAACACCTCGCGGCGGCGACCGCCAAGCACCCGCACCGGGTAGAGGTGCCAGGCCGGATCGACGCCGGCCCGCTGCACCGGAGTACGGAGTCCGTCCACGGAGGCCAAGGCTTCGTTGTACTTCGCGGTGATCTCGGTGCGGCGTTGTTTGAAGGCCGCCAGCCGGCGCAGCTGGGACAACCCGAGTGCGCAGGCGAGATCGGTCAGCCGGTAGTTCACGCCGAACTCATGGACTTCCTGGTGCCACGGGCCCTCGTCGGTGATCTTGAAGCGCGACGGATCCCGGACCAGCCCGATGAAATGGAACTCGTGTACCCGCTGGGCGACCGCGGGATCCTTGGCGACGACGGCACCGCCCTCACCGGTGGTGAGGTTCTTGGTCGGGAAGAACGACAGCGTGGTCACGTCGGCCAGGTCGCCGACCGGGCGGCCGTTGGAGAAACCACCGACGGAGTGGGCCGCGTCGTCGAGCGTCGAGGCACCGACCCGATCCGCGATCGGCTGGAGCGCGTCGTAGTCCGCCGGGTGGCCGGCGTAGTCGACGGCTGCGATCACCTTGGTGCGATCCGTCGTGACCGCGTCGACGGCCGCCGTGTCGAGCAGCGCGGTGTCTTCCTCGACGTCGGCGAAGACCACCTTCGCGCCCAGGATCGCGGCGCAGGAGGCGGTCGCGACGAAGGTCATCGGCGTGGTCACCACCTCGTCGCCGGGGCCGACGCCGAGCCCGGCGTACGCCATGTGCAGTGCGGCGGTGCCGGAGGTGCAACTGACCGCGCGGTGACCGCCGGCGAGCTCGGACACCGCGGTCTCGAAGGCGGTCACGGCCGGGCCGGTGGTCAGCCAGTCGCCACGCAGTACCGCGGTGACTGCCTCGATGTCCTCAGCCGAGATCGACTGACGCCCGTAGGGAAGCATCAATCCTCGTTGTCCAGGACCTTGCGGATCTCCTCGATGGAGTACCACTGGTCGTTGGTGTCGGAGGCGTAGTGGAAGCCGTCGATGACCGGCAACCCGGCGGCCGGCGGGGTGTAGCCCCAGGTGGCGAGGTCGGGCTGCAGGACGAACCGGTTGCCGAGGGACAGCGCGCGGCGGCCTTCCTCCGGGCTGATCATCTCCTCGTGCAGCTTCTCGCCCGGGCGCAGGCCGATGTCGTGCATGGTGGCGCCGGGCGCGATCGCCTCGGCCAGGTCGGTCACCTTCATCGACGGGATCCGCGGCACGTACAGCTCGCCGCCGGTCATCAGCTCGAACGAGTCGACGACGAACTGGACCGCCTCCGGCAGCGTGATCAGGAACCGGGTGCAGCGCAGGTCGGTGATCGGCAGCGACTGGCCGGCCTCGTGCAGCGCGCGGAACTTGGGGATGATCGAGCCGCGGCTGCCCATCACATTGCCGTACCGGACCACGCTGAAGCGCGTCTCGTACGCCGCCGCGTAGTGGTTGCCGTTGATGAACAGCTTGTCCGCCGTCAGCTTGGTCGCGCCGTACAGGTTGATCGGGCTGGACGCCTTGTCGGTGGACAGCGCGACGACCCGCTTGACGCCGGAGTCGATACTCGCCTCGATCACGTTCTGCGAGCCGATCACGTTCGTCTGGACGAACTCCCACGGGTTGTACTCACCGCTGTCGACCTGCTTCAGCGCGGCCGCGTGCACGACGTAGTCGACCCGGTGCATGGCCCGCATCAGCCGGGGCCGGTCGCGGACGTCACCGAGGAAGAACCGCAGCCGCGGGTCGTCACCGAACGCGGCCCGGACCTCCCACTGCTTCAGCTCGTCCCGGCTGAAGACGATGATCCGGCGCGGATCGAGCCGCTCCAGCGCGTGCCGGATGAACGCCCGGCCGAAGGACCCGGTGCCTCCGGTGACGAGAATGTCGGAGCCGGTGAGGATGGACACGTCAGACCCTTCTGAGCCACAGTTCCGTACCACGCGATCACAAAGCGCAAGTCCGTACCTTAGCGGGAGTGCTCTAACCGGGCGTCACTAGCTCGATGCTCGGGAAGTAGGTCTGGAAGCGCGCGGTGTCGCGAGTGATCAGCCGGTACCTGTTCACTGCCGCATGGGCGCCGATGTAGAAGTCAGGCAGCGGCGAGCTCTTCTGGCCGCCCCGACGGCGGTAGGCGACGAACGCCCGGGAGGCGAGGAAGCCCGCCGGGTAAGGGAGCGCCTCCCGAAGGAAGTCGGTCGCAGGCAAGGCCGCGTCGACGGTTTCGATCCGGTCGAATCCGGCGCAGACCTCCGCGTAGATGATCGGGTTGATCACCAGATTGCCGATGTCCCGAGCCCCGGCGACTGCTTCGGCAGACCAGTCGGCCCACTCCGCGTCGTCCGTCAGGATGTCCAGCAGCACACAGGTGTCGACCATGGTCGCCACCGGACGAACAGCTTGCCTGGGGTCAATCGCCACGCAGTAGCTCCATCAGTTCCTCTGTGCTCATCGGGGTCGTCGCCCTGCCGCGCATCTCCCGGACCAGCCGCTGGCCATGCGTCTCGCTGCCATGGGCCCGCCTGATCCGCAGCGCAGTACCGTCCTCGACCACCTCGAGCTCGTCGCCTTCGTGGAGGTGGTGCTTGGCGCGCAGCGCGGCGGGGATGGTGACCTGGCCCTTGCTGTTCATCCGCATTGGTCCTCCTACGTAGTACGTCTCCTACGTATTACATCCTACCGCGAACTGACCGGATGTCCGGCCTCGCCGTCCGGTACGGAAGCCGCGCTCGGTCAAACGCAGTACCGGTCGAGGCGCGCACGAGCACACCGGCACCCGCGCCACCGGACGGATGGGAGATCATCGGGCGGCTCCAACCTTCAACCGAAAGCGAGACATCGAAATGCGCTGGACCCGGGCGACCACTCTGGTCGTTGCTCTCCTCGTCGCGACGGCAGGCTGCGGCGGTGACCAGGAGGAGGGCGCCGAAGACCGCACTGGAACCGCCTCCTCCACGCCGCCCCCGTCGCCCCGGCCGAAGCCGGCCCCTGCGATCACCGTGCGCGGAGCGGAGGCCGTACTCAAGCTATACCTGCCGGCCGTCAACCGGGCGAACGGGAAGAGGGACCCTGCCCAGGCGTCGAAGGTGGAGACGGGATCGGCTCTTCAGATCCACACGGCGCAGTACCGCGTGTACCGGAAGAACAACTTGAGATATCCCTCGGTCAAGTACGTCGGTGCGCTGGGCTCGGCGCCGATGGTCACCGGATATCCCCGGTGGTTCTTCACTGCCGCGGTGGACCGTGGTTCGGAGCCTGCAACGCGGGACTTCCTGCTCTTCGTCCAAGAGCGCAGCGGTGCGCCGTGGCGCGTGACCTACGCACCATTCTCCAGTGTGGCCACCGGTCCGCTCGCGCCCGGAGTCGACGTTGCTGACTTCCCCGCCGTAGTGCCGGCCGGCGACACCGGCCTGGCAATCTCACCAGGTAAAGTCGCCGCGGCCTTGGCCGACGCCGCGACCCAGGGCAGCAAGAGCCCGTACGTCAAAAAGTTCGCGCCCAACGATCTCCTCAAGAAAGTGCGCGCCCGGATCGACAACGACCGTGAGGCCTACACGAGCAACGGCTGGGCCGGGACCAGCCGGGCCGTGGACGCCAAGACCCCGGCGTATGCCGTGCGGACGAAGTCCGGCGGTGCGCTCGTCTGGTTCGGGCTCGACCTGCATCACTCCTATCGCAACAAGGGCAAGACCAACATGGTCTGGGAAACCGAGTCCGTCGGCGACATGCAGCAAGGGTTCGGGGTGCCGTCCGAGATCACCTCGTCGATCACTCGCCAGGAGCGCTACGAACTGGTCGTCTACATCCCCCCGAAGGGCAAAGGGATGATGCGCCTCATCGCGGGACGCTGGTTCCCGCTGTCCGTCCGCGGCAGCTGATCCGATCCGGCGGCGAGCAGGAGTCGGCTTGATGGACGACAACGTGGGTGCCTGTCTGGACTACGGTCTTGGCGTGGATCGGGTGTTGCGGGTTGGGGTCAGGTGTGATGTGGGGGTCCGGCGTGGGGTCGGGCATGTGATGCGGAGCCTTGCGTTCGCGGAGGAGTTGCGGGGGCGTGGGGTCGAGGTGGTGTTCGTTTGTGACAGCCACATCGTGCCCTGGGTGGACGAGCAGCTCCGGGCTCGCGGGATTCCGGTCGAGGCGGCTGTGTGGCTGCCGGCGGAGCATGTCGAGCTGGCGAAGCGGTTGCGGCTTGATGCGGTCGTGTTCGACTCCTACGACCTGCCGGGTGAGGTGTTCAGCGCAGTACGGCGGTCAGGGGTGCCCACCCTCGCGATCGTGGATGGCGACCTGCGGGGTGCCGACGCCGACGTAGTGGTGGATCAGAATCTCGGGTCTGAGCTCGATCAGCCGAAGTTGCCCAAGGGAGCCGTGAGGCTGGCTGGGCTGGACTACGTGTTGCTGCGGGATGAGGTGCTCTCGCTGAGGCCAGCGGAGCCACCGGCGGCACAGGCGAGCGCAGTACCGAAGGTGTTTGCGTTCTTCGGCGGCACTGACGCCTACGGAGCCGGTCCGTACGTCGTACAGGCTCTCGCGGCGACAGGTGTGCCGTTTGAGGCGACAGTGGTTGCTCCCGGAGACAACCTGGCCGCAGGGATCGACGCAGTACCGCTCGGGCCGGGCCAGCGGGTGGAGGTCATCCGCCCCACCTCACAGCTAGCCAAGTTGGTAGTGGAGTCCGACCTGGTCATCAGCGCCTCCGGTACGTCGACCTGGGAGCTGCTGTGTCTCGGAGCCACAGCCGGCCTCGTGTGCGTCGTGGACAACCAGGCGATGGGCTACGAGCGAGCAGTAGCCACCGGTGCCGCCGCAGGGGTCGGCACGTTGGCTGAGCTGAAGGCGGATCCGACAACGGCAGCCGCCGTACTACGGACGCTGCTCACCAACCCGCAGGAGCGTGCCCAGCTCGCCCGGGCCGGTTGGAAGCTCGTGGACGGTCGAGGCAGAGCACGCGTCGCGGACGCGCTCATTCACCTGATCTCGTAGATCGTGGCGTCCAGCGTCGCGTGCCGCAGCCGGACGTACTGTTTCAGCGCGGGCGACACCTCACCGGCCAGGTTGTCGGCGTAGAGCCAGCGCACTCCCAGCTTCCGCAGCCGCTCGATCACTGCCATCGAGGGGGAAGTAAAGGCGGCGTCGTTCGCCGTCAGTTGGTCCTTGTTCCAGTACGGCACCTTGCTCGGGTCGACGCCGGTAGTGGCTGAGATCCGGCTCGACCTGTTGGTTCGCACCCACCCCTCGAGCAGTACCTGCCGCTCGGACAGTGCGGCGATCCAGAAGTGCCGGCTGTCGCACGCATTGCCCTGCCGGGCGATGCAGTGCGCATTGGTGGCGACCAGGTCGTTGCGGGAGCTGTTCTTCTTCAGCCAGCGAGCAGCACTCGCCTGGGCTTCGGTCGGACCACCCCGGCTGGGCCGGCCGTAGACGACATCGCTCGCTTGTTCGGACACCAGCCCGATCAACGGCAGCGCGGCCGCACCGACCATGCAGGCAGCGACCAGAGCGGCGAAGAAGGCTGTCGCGAGCCCGCCACTGCGCCGGCTGGCCTTCCAGCCGACAGCGACCAGCAACCCGACGGCCACCATCGCCCCGACAGACCAGAGCAACGGCTCCTTCACGCCCTTGAGATCCGTCGCGCCCCAGCGGGTTAACCCGCAGCCGATCAACCCGAGCGCGGCCGCCGCACCGACCAGTGCGATGCCCAGGCGGTCCTCCAGCCGCTCGACCAGCCTCGTCAGCCCCACACAGGACAGCACTGCCAGGAACGGAAAGGCCATCCGGTAGAACGACAGCGGCTGAGTGGTCAAGAGCGCGGCCACGCACCCACCGATCGCGAAGCCGGCCGCGAAGATCCCGCCCGGATCCCGCCAGAACCGCCGCAGGAACAACACCCCGACGACCGCGAGCCCCCAGGTCGCGAGAATCACGGCTGCGCTGTACGGCGGCAGGCCCACGAAGAGATCGCCGAATTTCACCTGCAGCCCGGACGACTCACCGCCGTAGACGATGATCGCCGACCCGATGAACAACCCCAGCGCGATCAGTACGCCGAAGAACGCGGCCCGCGTCGACCGCCGGAACAGGAACACCAGCAAGAACCCGCAGATCACCATAGGCAGCACAGTCGCCTTAGCCCCGGCGGCAGCCAGCATCACCAGGAGCAGCAGCACCCAGCGACTCCGGGGCGGCTGTTTCCGCAGTACGTCGATGGCCAGGATCGCCAGCACGAGCGCGAACATCAGGCCCAGGTTCTGGGTCGGGCTCAGATAAGCCCCGGCCACCATCGAGACCCCGCCGAGCGACAGGTCGTGCAGCGGTTCCAGAGCTCCACCAAGGCCAGCAACCAGTACTGCGAGCGGCCCTGCCCAGACAGCGGCGCTCGAGGGCTCACCACCGGGCAGTTGGGTGAAGCGCTGCGTCAGCGCGAAGACCAGCGCACACCCCGCCAGCGCGAACGGCAGCCAGATCAGGGCGTAGATCAGCTGAGTGAGGTTGATCCCCGTCGCCCACGAGGTGGCCGCGGAGACCTGATGGAAGAACGTATGGAACTTCATCGGCTCGCCGCCGATCCACAACGGCACGATCGGTACGTCGGCCTTCGCGCTGGCGGCTAGCGCCTGGTGGAACGCCATCCCCGGATCACTGACCAACGGATCCGTGTACGCCGGTGCGTAGCGCTCCGGGCCCTTGCGGTAGATCGCGAACAGCACGAGCACGGTCGACACCGACAACATCCACGCAGTCAAGGGCGCGAGCGGTGCCTCGACCCGGCGCCAGACCCGGTTGCGCACATCGCGATCGAGCACGCCGAGCACCAGCACGATCGGGGCCCAGACCCACGCCCAACACTGCAGACCCACGGACGCGCTCGCGAGGTACACGATCAGCTGGGCCGCCGTACCGATCGCGAAGCCGGCGGCGAAATCCTCTACCAAACTCCGGCGGTAGGCGCCGATCACTCGCCACAGCACCAGCCCCGGCAACGTCACGAGGGCCGCCAGGTACAGGCCGAACTTCAAGACGTCGAACACCGGCGCCCGGGAGATCAGCAACACCAGGACCAGCAACAGCACCGGTAACGCCGCCATCCGCCCCGCGAGGGTTCCGGCGCCGGTTTCCTTCGGCCCGCGCCGCCGAGCCCTGGAGTGCATGCGGGTCACCCTAATGCCGCAACGGTTCCAATGCGTAGGCGGACTGTCACTCAGGGGAGTTCGTAGACAAGGGCGTCAGAAGCCTTGAAGCGCAACGTGGCAAGACTGTTCAGGGCGCTTGAGACGATCGTCTGAGTCGGGTCGGCGTAGAGCCAGCGGACGCCGTACTTCTCCCGCAGGATCCGCAGGTTGTCCCTGGTCGGCGCGACGAAGACGATGTCGTTGTCCTGCAGTCGCGGCTGGTCCCAGAACGGCAGCGAGTTCGGGCCCATCCCGGTGCCGGCGACGAGGTCGTTCAGGGTGTTCGTGTAGGCCCAGCCCTCGAGCAGGACATGTCGCTCGGACAGCGCCGAGATCCAGAAGTGCCGGGCGTCGCAGCCGATCGTGTTCTTCATCGCGCAGTGCGCGTTGGTCGCGATCAGCTCGCCGGGTGCCGCGTGGTCGCGCAGCCAGATCGCCGCGGCCGCCTGGCTGGTCGTTGGCCCGAGCAGTTGCTTGTCTGTCTGCGGCGCAAGGACGACAGGCTTGTACTCCGCCATCGCCTGCACCGGGAGGAACAGGCCCGCACCCATCCCGGCGAGCACGAAGGACGCCAGCGCGATCCGGCTCGGGCGCCCTCGCCGGTGGCCGTATTTCCACCCGGCTGTCACCACACCGGCGACGAGGAGGAGCAGCCCGATCGTCCACACCCACGGACCGATCAGGCCAGTCAGCGATCCGTCAGCCTGCCGGAACGGCTTAGCATCTGCCTTCACGATCGCCCGCGCGGCCGCGGTCGCTCCAACTCCACCCACGACCGAGGCCAGTACGACGAGGTCAGAGCGCTTGTCGGCGAACCAGAACACCAGCATCCACACGCCGGCCGCTGCGAGCGCGGCAATCACCGGTACTGCGGTGCGGTGGAAGTACAGCTGGCTCGTACCGGGCTGATCGGTCAGCACCATCGCGCTGAAACCGGCGATCGAGATGCCGACCAGGAAGATCATTCCGGGATCGCGGAACCAGCGGGCCGCAGTACCGGTGAGAACCAGGAGGCCTGCTGAGCCGAGAATCAGCCCGAGGCAGGCGGTGATGCCGCTGATCCACATCGCGCTGTGGTCGAACTGGCCCGACGGCAACGGGTCGGCGATGAGTGGATAGATGCCGATCTTGGCGAACGTCACCCAGGGCTTCACCGCGAGCCCGGACGAGTGCATCCCGAAGACCACCACGATCGAGGCCGCGAACAGGCCGCCGAGGACCGCTGCTGTGATGACGGCAGCCCGGGCCAGCCGGCCGTAGCAAAGCCGGACGAAGACGACCAGCGCGAGCCCGCAGATCACCAACGGCAGCACAGTCGCCTTGGAGCCGGACGCGGCCGCGGCGATCACCACGAACATCACCCAGTCGCTGGGCGCGCTCCGGCCACGCAGAACGTCGATCCCGATGATCGCCAGCAGGACGATCAGCGCACCGCCGAGGTTCTGCGTCGGGCTGCCCCAGACGTAGTTCATGAGGCCCTCGGACAACAGCGAGGCCTGCGGATAGGCGCTGACCGTGCCACCCACGGACGCGACCGCGATCGCCAGTGGACCCGCCCAGCGCGAGCTCGGAGCCAGCCGGTCGGTGAGGGCGAAGATCAGTGCGGTGCCGGCGATCAGCAGCGGTACCCAGCCGATCGTGTAGACGAGGTCGGTCAGGTTCACCCCGGTCGCCCAGGACGTGGCAGCGATGAACTGGTGCCAGAAGTAGTGGTAGTCCATCTGCTCGCCACTGACGTACGGCGCCTGCAGTGGGAAGTCGTACTTCGCGCTGGCAGCCAATGCTTGGTGGAACGCCATGTCGGGCGAGTTGGAGCGGGCATCCGTGTACGGCGCCGGCACGAGGTTCCGGTAGCGCCCGGTGCCGTACAGAGGCAGTGCACAAGCCAGGACGATCAGCCAGGCGGTCAGTGGATGCACAGGGCGCTCGACCTTGCTCGTCACTCGTCGACGCCAGGTCGGTACGGACACAGCGACCACTAGGACGGGTACGGCCCACAGCCAAGCCCACTGCTGTAGTCCGAGCGGTGCCACCGCCAGGTAGACCAGCAGCAGGATGGACACCCCGACCAGCGACCCGGCGGCGACGTCCTCGATCAGGTTGTGCCGGAACGGGCTGGCCAGCCGCCACAGGATGAAGCCGGGCAGCGTCAGCCCGAAGACCCAGAACCGCAGCAGCGCCACGATGCTGTCCCCGGATGCGTGCCCAGCCATCAACCAGATCGCTAGGGCGGCCAAAGCGACTCCGGAGCCGGCTTTGACCAGGCGTGCGGTCAGCGTCTCGGGAGCCTGCCGCGCCGGTGCGGAAGGCGGCCGGATGATCGCCCGCAGCTTCCGCGACGAAGCCCGCCGCCGGGCAGCTTCCCGGAGTTGGGTTTCCTCGATCTCCCGGGCTCGTTCCAGCTGACGAGCGGTCTCGCGCCGCAGGGCTGCCTCGCGCCGACGTTCAGCGAGGCTGGTGGCGCGAGGCGCATCGCCCGTCACGATTGACACCGGAGCAGCCTATCCGCGCAACGGCCCGAGTAATCTCCCCCGCAGGAGGTCCCTTCATGCCAGCAAGCCAGCCTGTTCTGTCCGTCGTCGTGCCGATGTACGACGAGGAAGAGGTGCTGCCGATCTTCTTCGAGCGGATGCACCCGCTGCTGGACGGATTGGGGATCTCCTACGAGGTGCTGGTGGTCGACGACGGCAGCCGAGACAAGACGGCCGCGCTGGTCACCGAAGCGGCTGCGCAGTGGCCGCAACTCCGGTTGGTTCGTCTGCTCCGCAACTCCGGCCACCAGGCCGCTCTGTCGGCTGGTTTCCGCCGGGCGCGCGGGGAGTACCTCGTCAGCATCGACGCCGACTTGCAGGACCCGCCCGAGGTCATCGCTGACCTGATCGCCACAGCCCGCGAGAAGGACGTCGACGTCGTGTACGGCGTGCGCTCCGACCGTTCGAGCGACTCCTGGCCGAAGCGGACGACAGCGCGGATGTACTACCGGCTCATGTGCCGTCTGGTCGGCAAGCAGATCCCGTTCGACGCCGGTGACTTCCGGCTCGTCTCGCGACGAGTGGTCGACGCGGTGAACGGGCTGCCCGAGGACGGCCGGGTGTTCCGGCTGGTGATCCCGTGGCTGGGCTTCCCGAGTGCCGAGGTCGCCTATGTCCGTGCAGAGCGGGCGGCCGGCGTGACGAAGTACAACTGGTCGAAGATGTTCCGGCTGGCCTTCGACAGCGTGACCGCGTTCTCGGCGGCGCCGCTCAGGCTGGCCACCTGGCTCGGGTTGCTCGGTGGGCTGCTGTCCTGCGCGGTGGTGGTCGCTGCACTGATCATCAAGCTCGCCGGCAACAGCATCCCCGGTTGGACGTCGACAGTACTCGCAGTGGGAGTGATCGGCGCGATCCAGCTGCTCTGCCTCGGCTTGCTGGGCGAGTACGTCGCGCGCCTGTTCCAGTCGAGCCAGCGCCGCCCGCAATTCCTCGTCGGCTACGACAGCCTCGAGGACCCTGGCCATCACAGTTACACCGAGGCGATCGAAGCCCGGGAGACGGACCAGCGGTAAGCTGCGTCCTCATGCCGGAGCTGTCGCCGATCCCGTTCGTCAAGGCATACCTGGCGGGTGACGAGCTTGCCTACGTGAGCCAGTCCTTCACCTCCGCCGAGGTCACCGGTGACGGTCCTTTCACCGCCCGCGCGAGCGAGCTGATCACCAAGCTCACCGGCGGCATCGCGTCGCTGCTGACTACCTCGTGCACGCATGCGCTGGAGATGACCGCGCTGCTGCTCGGCCTCGCGCCGGGCGACGAGGTGATCATGCCGTCGTTCACGTTCGTCTCCACCGCGAACGCCTACGCGCTACGCGGCGCGGTACCGGTGTTCGTGGACATCCGGCCGGACACGCTCAACTTGGACGAGACCCAGCTGGAAGCCGCGATCACGGAGCGGACGAAGGCGATCGTGGTCGTCCACTACGCCGGAGTCGCGGCAGCCATGGACGAGTTGCTGGCCGTCGCGGCGAAGTACGGGCTGGCGGTGGTCGAGGACAACGCGCACGGTCTCGGCGGCTCGTACCGGGGACGCCCGCTCGGGTCCTTCGGGCTGATGGCGACGCAGTCGTTCCACGGGACCAAGAACGTGCACTGCGGCGAAGGCGGCGCGCTGGTGCTCAACGACGCCGACCTGGTCGCGCGGGCCGAGGTGATCCGGGAGAAGGGCACCAACCGGAGCCAGTTCTTCCGTGGTCAGGTGGACAAGTACCGCTGGGTCGACATCGGGTCCAGCTATCTCCCGGCCGACCCGCTGGCCGCCTTCCTGACCGCCCAGCTGGAACAGTTCGAGCGGATCCAGGCGCCGCGGCACACGATCTGGCAGCGGTACGACGAGGAGCTGGCGGTCTGGGCCGCGTCGCGCGGGGTCGGCGTACCGACCGTGCATGCCGAGTGCCAGCACCCGGCGCACCTCTACTACCTGCTGATGCCGTCGCATGACGACCAGCAGGGCCTGATCGCGCATCTGCGGGAGCTCAACATCACCGCGCCGTTCCACTACGTCCCACTGCACTCGTCGCCCGGCGGTGAACGCTTCGGTCGTGTCGCACCGGGCGGTTGTGAGGTCACGGAGCAGGTCAGCGGCAGGATCGTCCGGCTGCCGTTGTTCAGCCAGCTCACGTCAGAGGAGCAGACCCGCGTGATCGAGGGCGTCATCTCCTACAACCTGGTTGCAGCAGCATGAGCTGGTACGACGCACTGGAGGCGGGCGAGCTCACCAGTCGCCCAGGGGAGTACGAGTCAAAGCGTTTCGGCGTCTCGGTCGACCGCATCTCCGTCTCGGCTTCCTCCGGTACGCCGCTGGAGGAGGTGCTCGCCGCTGTCGACAAGTCCTCGGCCGACGTCGTCGTACTGCGCTATCCCGCCCGCGAGGTCAGCTGGTTCGCGTCACTCGCCAGTAGCTCGCGGACGGCGCTACTGGCCGACAGCCTCGTCTACTGGTCGCTCCCGGTCGGCAAGGGCCGCCGCCCGGCGCCACTGGCCGGGTTCAACGCGAAGCTGGAGAACGTGGTCGACGACGATCTCGTGGACGACCTGGTCGGCGACATCTTCGGCGACTACGGCAATCACTACTGCGCGAACCCGCTGTTCAAGCGAGCGGAGGCGCTGGCCGGCTACCAGGAGTGGGCGCGACGCAGTGTGGCCGACACCGGCGCAGTGGTGCTCCGTGGGCCTGACCGCCGAGTGCTGGCGCTGGCTACGATCGACCAGCAGCGGTCCTGGACCGAGGTCCAGCTTGCCGGCGTAGTACCGGCCGAGCAGGGCCGCGGGCGGTACGGGCATCTGCTCGCCGCGGTCGAGGACGCGAGCACGACCAGGCGGTTGGTGATCTCCACCCAGGGGCATAACACTGGTGTTCAGAGAGCCTGGGCTCGCTATGGGTTTGAACCTGTCCACACGCTGCTGACAGTGCACCTGGTAACCAACCGGTTACTGCTAGCATGACCGGCAGATCCGACTGAGCCGAGGAGATATCGCAGTAGTGACGCCGCGGCTGAGCGTGGTTGTGCCGTTCTACAACGTCGGGGACTACATCGAGGACTGCCTGGAATCGATCGCCCGGCAGACCTTCGCCGATTTCGAGGCGATCCTGGTCGACGACGGGTCCCCGGACGACAGTGCGGCCATCGCCAAGGACTTCTGCGGGCGCGACTCCCGGTTCCGGCTCGTCGAGCAGCACAACCAGGGGCTCGGACCGGCCCGCAATACCGGCGTACGGGATGCTCGCGGTGAGTACCTGACCTTCGTCGACAGCGACGACCTGGTCAGCCGGCACGGGTTCGAGCGGCTGATCGGGACGCTCGACGAGACCGGCTCCTGCCTGGCCGCCGGCAACGCGCGACGGTTCAACAACAGCGCCGGCGTCCGGCCGTCGTGGATCCACCGGCTGCCGTTCGCCAAGGACCGGATCGCGACGCACGTGATCGAGACGCCGGACCTGATCCTCGACCGGATGGTCTGGAACAAGGTCTATCGCCGGTCCTTCTGGGACGAGCACGGCTACGAGTTCCCCGCGATCCGGTACGAGGACTACCCGGTCACCCTGCAGGCCCATCTGGACGCGGTCACCGTGGACGCCCTCGCCGTGCCGGTCTACTACTGGCGTGAGCGCGAGTCGGGGGAGTCGATCACCCAGCAGAAGTTCCAGTTCGGCAACCTGGCCGACCGGGTGACGTCGGCGGAGCTGGTGCTGGACCTGATCGACTCCGGCCAGGCCGGGCTGGGCGAGATCAGGCGGCGGGTGCACTCGCACTTCACCCAGATCGACATGCTGACGCTGATGATGGCTTTCGGCGCCGTACCGGAGTCGGAAGAGCAGGAACTAGTGCTGCTGGCCTCGCGCTTCCTGGAGCGGCTGGACCGGTCAGTGCTCGCCCGTGCCCACGGCTACGACCGGCTGCAGCACGCGGCGCTGCGGGCGGGTGATGTCGACCTGCTTCGCCGGCTGGCGCACTTCCGGAACGAGGGCGGCCTGCGCGGTGGCGCTCGGGCGCTGCCGAAGCTGGGCAGGCGCAAGCAGTACGAGCACAACTACCCGGGTGTGCACGAGGCCAACACGGCGATCCCGCGGTCGCTCTACCAGTTGCCGGCGCGAGAGCTGACGCTGGCGACCACCGTGCAGGAAGTCGCATGGCGAGACGGCGGGCTCTCGGTGAAGGGCACGGCCGAGATCCGCCACTTGGCGACGGACGGGTCCTCGACCCTGCGGATCGCGCTGGTCATCGGCGGTGTCGAGACCCAGCTCGCGGTACGCCGGTACGCCGCGACCGACTCGCATGGCGACACGGCCCCGGTCGGGTTCGAGGTGCATCTCGACAAGCCGTTGCTGGCGAAGCTGGCCGAGACTGGCGCGCCGGCGCATTTCGCAGTACGGATGAAGTCGGGGAAATTGCGCCGGGAAGGCAAGCTGCGTGGGCAGAAGGCCGGCAGCCCGGGATGGCCGCCCGGCAACTGGATCTGCCCGAGCAGCTGGGTCCAGCCTGGGCCTGGTGCCGACGGAGCCTTCGTACTGCGCCGCATGGTCGACCCTTGCCGGTTAACCTCGGTCGAGCAGTTCGAAGACGCCCTCGTACTGCGGGGTCGCGTGCCGGCCGCGCTGGACAATCCCCGGTTGCAGCTGACCCGGCCGCTGTCGGGTCAGGACCAGGTGTTGTCTGTCGAACTGTCGAGCGACCGGCGGTTCAGTGTGCGGATCCCTTATGCACCGATCATCGCGGAGACGAACCCGGATGATCCGTTCAGCCAGCGCACCACTTGGGCGTTTCGGCTGGTGAGCAGCGACGGCATCGAGAAGTTGTTGCTGTGGACGGCCGAGGAGCAGGCCGCCAATCATCTGGAGCAAGGCCGGCTGGTCTCGCTGACTCGTTCCACCGGCGGCTACGTCAACCTGCACGAAGGGCCGGCCCGGCTGGTCGCCGAGCGGGCGCTGATTGTTGCTGAGAGCAATGAATTGCGGATCAGCGGGCCGTTGACCGACGTCACCCACAGCTTCAGCTGGCGCCGGTACCTGGACGATTCGGACGACCACCTGGACGTGGCCTGCCGCAGTACGCTGTCGGACGGGTTGTGGACGGCGGCGGTCAAGTTGCCGGCGCTGATCCCGGCCAACCCGGTAGCGCACGCGGTCGATCCGCTGGCGAGTCTGGCGGACTGGGTGCTGTTCGCGGTCGCCGCCGACGGTTCGGCCCAGGCGGTGCAGTGCGAGCCGTTCCTGGCCAGCCGGTTGCCGCTGGTGATCGAGCAGGACGGCCACATGCTGGGTGTACGACCGCACGCAGGCACTCTTCACGTCGAGGTTCGCTGATGCATCACCACAACCACTACTACGGCCAGGCGCACATCCTGGCCCGGTACGCCGGGCTGAACGACGAGCACCCGCCTCGCCTGCGCGGCTATCTCCAGCACGGCTGGAACATCGGCGACGGCTGGAACCCGGTGCACGAGTTCTTCGACGGAGCCTGGCGCTTCACCTGGAGCGACGCGCCGCGGCGTCGCGGGCATGCGCTGGGACGCCGGAACTACCACAGCATCGGCGCGCCATTCCTGTACCTGCTGGATCTCGAGCCTTCGCTGGGCGTTGTGCCGGAGGAGGAACGGGAGGGGACTTTGTGGTTCCTCTTCCATGGCTGGGAAGGCGGCAAGATCGAGGGCGATCACAAGCGCCTGATCGACGAGATCCGCGAGACGGAGCCCGGTCCGGTCACGTTCAGCCTGTACTACACGGAGTACGACCGGCCGGAGATCCGGAAGTCGTACGAGGACGCGGGCTTCCGGGTGGTGTCGTTCGGGCGGCGGGGTTTCTCCTACGAGGGCACGGATCCGCGCTTCCTCTACAAGCAGCTCGCGGAGTTGCGCAAGCACAAGCGGGTGGCGGCGAACCGGCTGTCGACCGCGGTCTTCTACGGGATCGCCGCGGGCTGCGAGCCGGCCGTGTACGGCGACCCGATGCAGATGGCGGGCGAGAACCCGCTCTTCGGCGGCGAGGCGCGGATCGCGCGGCTGTGGCCGGAGCTGCTCGGCAAGGAGATCGACCTGGCGGCCGCGCGGGCGACCACCGAGCTGGAACTGGGCGTGCCGTGGCTGATGCCGCCCGCCGAACTGCGGATGTTGTTCGATTGGAGAGAGCGTGTCTGACAACCAGCTGGCCGTCGAGGTGGTTCGCGGTGAAATGCAGCCGTGGAGCGACTACAACGGCAAGCGCGGGGCAGTCGGGGGTCCGGTGCTCCGGGCCCTGCTGAACGACGTACTGCCTGCTGGGGCACGCACGTTGATCATCGGTCCGCATGCGGCCGACCTTGTCTCTGTAGTTGTCGACAAGGCGTCGTCGGCGACCATGCTGGTCCGCTCGGTTTCGGACGCTACCGGGCTGGCCGAGCAGTTCGCCGACCTGGATGTGGTCGCGGGCGCACTCGACGGCCTCACCGGTACGACGTACGAGGTCGTCGTCGCCGTCGACGGGCTGGACCGGGTGCTCGGCTACGACAGCGACGACCTGTCCTGGCCGCAGCGACTGGATGCACTCGCCGAACTCTGCACGCCTTCCACTGTCCTGATCCTGGGCCTGGAGAACGAGTTCGCCCTGACCACGTTGCTGGACCGCCGCCCGCCGGCCGAGCGTCACGGCGACGACGAGTGGCGCCCCCTCCACGACGACCCAACCCGCCCAGTCTCCCCAGTACAACTGGCGTCGGAGCTAGCGCGAGTCGGCCTGCCGCTCCAAACCGTCTACTCGTCCTTTGCCGACAACACGTTGCTAGCCGTAGACGTGGCCGCAGCCGCCCGCCCAGGTTCGCTACCTGCCCGGCTGGCAACCGAGGCACTGGAGGCAACCGATGTCCCGCTCCTTGCGCCAATCGCCGAGGGTGTCGAGTCCGCATCCCGCGCGGGTCTATTGGCCTCGACCTCAACGGGCTGGCTGGCGATCACAGGCGCTCCCCTCCAGCACGCGATCTACACCGAGACCGGCCCAGGCGTCCTGACGGCAACCCGCGCCGACGACGGCTGGTCGACGACCACCCAGCCCTCCACCACCACGGGCACCCCAGGTGTCCTGCCCTCCGGCGCCAACGGAGCCCATGGCGCGCTGCCCTCTGGCACTCCGACTTCCGGCGCTCCGGCAACCGGCGAAGCCGGTGCAGCCGGGGGCCCGGCCGCCTTCGGCGCGGCCCCGACCCCCCGCCTTTCAGTCCGTGATGTTTCCTTCGACGGTTCTGCTATTCCTTCTGTCGTCTCCGGTGGGATCAGCGTCGAGACGGTCCTTCTTCGTCTGGCAGCCGCCGAAGACGTGCCCGCCTTCCGCGCGCTCGCCGAACGCCTCGGCGAGTGGGCGCTCGCGCAGACCGGCCAGTTGGTGCTGCGGTGGGACGACATCATCGTCGACGGCGACTCGTTCTCCTTTGGCGTCTCCGGCTGGGTCGCCGAGGCGAGCCGGAACGACCTGCTGGCCGCCGCTTGGCAGCGGTTCCACGACAGGCTGATCAACACCCACCGTCGCCACCCCTGGCCACCGTGGATGGTCGGCGACGACCTCGTCACCAGCTGGCTGGCGATGTCCGGTCTACCTGACACACGGGTTGCCCGAGGCAAGGAGCTGGTCGGCGCGCTGGCGGTTGCGCTCGGGACTGTGGAGACGCCTGCCCCCGACGTACGGACCGCGCTGGCGGATGCCGAGCGCGCCAAGCAGGAACTGGTCGAGCTGAAGGGTCACGTGTTCGGGCTGGAGCGCACGCTCGGGTTCCGCGACAAGGCGCTCAAGACGCGCGAGACCCGGATCCGCGAGATGCGGCTTCAGGTGCAGAAGGCCAACGCCGAACGCACCCGCTTCCGCAACTCCCGAGCCTTCGCCGCCGCCACGCTGATCCGCAAGGCGGCGACCATCCGCAACCCCCGCCAATTCGCCGGCAAAGTCAAGCGCCGCCTCAAAAAGCAACTACGCAACCGCTTCTAGCCCCGCAGTCGAGGTTCGTGCAGCACGACCTACGGCTGCAGTACCAGCCTGTACCCAAGTCGAGCAACCGCGCGCGGCGGCGTCCAGCAAGGTCGTGTACGAGGTCTCGCACCTGCCGTCCCGATCCCCGTCAGGCCAACAGCCCCCGATCATTCGCCCCCTTTTGACGGTTCTTCTCACCTGGCCCGGGCATCGGGGCTTTGAGCATGTACCCCCAGGCGGCCGATCCGATTCACCATGGCTCCGAGAGTGGGTGAAAGGGGGCGAATGATCACAAGGGGTGGCGCGGAATCGCAGGCAGGTGAAGATCAGGGCCGGCTACCTCGTACACCACCCCGCTGGACTTGACCCGGAGGAGCCTGCGTCCCAGCCGCCGCTGGTACTGCGAGCGGCGCCGCGCGACTGCCGAAGCACCGGGCCGTTCCCGATCTCCGCGGACCGCCAGCACTCACAAACCTCGGCTGGCAGCCCTCGCACAGGCTCAGCAGTCAGCTGAAGATGGGGCTGACGGGTGGTTTGTGAGTGCTGGCGGTCCGGGAACACCACCCAACATCACAAACTCCGGCTGTAGGACGAGCCCGTGCGCAAAGTCGACCACACCTCGCCATCCGGGCAGCAAAATCCTCCCCGGACCGATTCATCAGCCGTACCCCAGCTAGCTCCCCGACACCCGGTCCGTGGGCTCCACCCTGCTTCGTGGGGTTCGCCCTGCTTCGTGGGGTTCACTTCGCTTCGTAGGGTTCGCCCCTTGGTAGACCGATGGGCGGACCCCTCGAGGAGGCGTGGACCCCACCGAGGCGTTTCCGTCAGCGGCTCCGGGGAGGCATTTAGCCTTGTGGGCGGCGAAAATCCGCCTCAGTTCCAGCGAAAATCCTCCCCAACCCCCACCCCGCCGTCCTCGCCAATCGACAGGCATGCAAGCGGGGATCCGGGCCGTCACGAAACTCTGGCTGTAGTGCTGGTGCGGCGTGGCGGATGGTCCGGTTCGGTGCGCTAACGGCGGGCGATCAGCAGTTGGTGGGTGTCCGGCCAGTCGACCGTGTCGCCGGTGACCGTGCTGAGTGACGCGACCGGCGCGATCCGGTTGTTGATCACCCAGTCGTTGCGCCAGGCCTTCGACGCGGGGTCGATCGTGAAGCCTGCCCGCTTCGCGACCTCCGACCAGCCGGCGAAGTTGAGCCCGCAGAACTGCTCATGAGTCTCACTCAGCCAGTTGTCGACATAGTCCTTGCGGGTCAGGAAGTCCATCGCGTCAGCCAACCGGAGTACCAGCTTGCCGTCGCGTTCGGAGTACTCGAAAGGCACCGACGCATTCCGCCGGAAGTCCTGAGCGAACTGGAAGAACCGCGCCCGGGTGGACAACTTGGAGATGTACGCCGCCGGCTCCGCCAACGCCTCCAACTCCACCGGCCCGTCCGGATTCGCCCCATCGCTGTCATCCAGCTCCAGTACTACGCTCCGCTCCGGCTCGCCCGGTCCGCAGACGTCGGAGTTGACCCACACCCCACCCGGCGCCGTGTGCGCGAACAACGCGTCAGCGAACCGCTGCACGGTCGCCGGCCGCGACCCGTCGGCGTACGACCAGATCTCGTGCGTCAACGCGAGCGTGAGCGTGCTGTCGATCGAGCGCGCCGGGAAGACGGCCGAGCCGAGCATGTTGCGCTGGTAGAAGTAGACGTTCGGGTTGTGGAAGAGCCCCTGCTCCTTCTTGTGCACGCATTCGGCGTACAGGTGCCGCGCGACCTCGACCCCGATCAGGTCCGACTCGTGGAAGCGCGGGTCGGCGTCGATCAGTTGCAGCGTGGCGCCGGTCGCACAGCCGATGTCGAGGATGCGCCCGGGCCGGACGAAGTCCTTGATCTGCAGCCATTTGCGGTCGGCCGCGGTCTCGAAGGCGTCGGCGTAGGTCTTGTAGTCGCGGGTGGTGGTGAGCCCGCCGTCGTCGCCGACCACCGGATCGTTCACGCAGCGCCGGATGTGTGCGTCGAGATGGTAGCGATCGAAGACGTCGACGGTCGCCGGATGCGCCAGCTTGCGCCAATCATCATTGCCCTCAGCAACCATGAGCAGGACGTCCCACGGTCGGTGCTGGTCATCGGGCTCGACGCCGACCACCTGATAACCCAGCTGCTCGTAGAGCTTGGCGACCTCCGGCGTCGAGCACGCGACCAGGGTGTTGGACGGATCGAGCTGGACCTGATCGTCCGTACCCGCCTCGACGGCCTTGATCGTCACGTCGGCGAAGTCGTCCGTCGGCGGCGTGTCGACCACGCCGATCACCAGCGACCGGATCCCGACCGCCACGCTGAGCCGCTCGATCGCGGCCTCGCGCCGGTCGAAGGGCACCGGGTTGCGCTTGGTCGTGTGGTGGTTGGCCGACGTGACCGCCCAGACGATCGTCGCGTCGTACCGGCGCAGGAACTCGGCCTGGAACCGGGTCAGGACGTGATGCCGCCCAGGGAACAGCACGTACTCCATGTCAGTCAGCCTCACGCTTGATGTCAGCCTCACGCTTGATGTCGGGCTCGCTCTTGATGTCGGGGTGGGCGTCCACGTCGGTGCGCTCGCGGATCACGTACGTCGGCCGGCCCATCGCCCCCGAGTGCAACCGCCCGATGTACTCACCCAGGACGCCGAGCGCGAGCATCTGCGCCCCGGAGAACAACGCGACCATCGACGCGATCGTGGTGAACCCGGCCACCGTCGTCGCGCCGGTCACGTACTTGACGATGATCACGCCGAACAGCCCGACGCCGAAGACCGCGCAGATGAACCCGAGATAGCCGACCAGCCGCAGCGGCTCCACGGAGTACCCGGTGATCAGCGTCAGCGCGTGCTTCATCAGCATCCAGGTCGTGTAGTTCGACTGCCCGATCGTGCGCGGATCCATCCGGACGGTGGTCCGCGCGATCCGCGTGGTCGACCAGGACAACGCCACATCCACCGAGGCGTGCGGCCCGTCCAGCCCGTCGAACCCGTCCCGCAGGAAGGTCCGGAAGGCCCGGAACGCGCTGATCGACCGCGCGTCCCGCACCGACATCGCGGAGGCCATCGCCCCCTTCACCAGTCGCGACGAGAAGCTCCGCGCGAGCCCGTGCTCCTCGTCGGCCGGTACGCCGTACACGAGGTCGACGTCGTCGGTCAGCGCCCGCAACAACACCGGCACCTGATCCGCGGGATGCTGCAGGTCGTCGTCCATCGTGACGACCACCTCGTACCGCGCGTTCCGCACCCCGGCGATCAGCGCGTTGTGCTGCCCGTAGTTCCGGGCCAGCCGCATCGCCCGCGCTTCCGGATACTTGTTCGCCAACTCACTGGCCACCTGCCAGGTGTCGTCCGGACTCCCGTCCACCACTAGCACGATCTCGAACCCGCTGGTGACCGCCGGCAGCACCTGCACCAAGTCGTCGACCAGTTGGGGAAGGGTCGCAGCCGATCGGTAACACGGCACGACGACGGAGACGAGCACGACCAGACCTTTCGGGAAAGTGGTTAGAGAAGGTCCCAGGTCAACGGGGTACCAGCTGGGGCGTCGGTGCGGAAGGGGCGGCCTTCGACGGTGGTGTAGGCGTCGGGTGGGAGGCCGCCGGCTGGGCGGACCGAGCGGACGTTGTCGGGGGCAACCTTTTCGCCGGCGGTGACGTCGCGGGTGACGTAGAGCGAGCGGCGGAAGCGCAGGACGTTCTGTTCGGCTTGCTTCGGGCCGATCACCGGTTCGCCGAGGGCCTCGTGGGCGATGGTGGTGCCTTCGACCAGTGCTCTGACCTCGTGGGGTTCCAGCGAGAACGCCGAGTCGACGCCACCGTCGGAGCGGGACAGGGTGACGTGCTTTTCGATCACGGTCGCGCCGAGGGCGACCGCTGCGATCGAGGCGCCGATCCCCATCGTGTGGTCCGACAGGCCGACCTGGACGCCGAGCGCATCGCGGAGTACCGGGATTCCGCGCAGGTTCGACTGGTCGGCGGGGGCCGGGTAGCTCGCCGTACAGGAGAGCACGACGAGCTGTTCGTTGCCGGTGGATCGGGCCGCGCGGACGGCCGCGTCGATGTCGGTCAGCGTCGCCGAGCCGGTGGAGATGATGATCGGCTTCCCGGTCGCCGCCATCGCGCGGACCAGCGGCAGGTCGCCGATCTCGTTCGACGCGACCTTGTAGCCCGGCACGTCGAGCTTCTCCAGCATCTCGATCGCGGTCAGGTCGAACGGTGACGCGAAGGCGACCATGCCGAGCGAGTTCGCCAGCTCGAACAGCGGCTCGAACCATTCCCACGGCGTGTGCGCTTCTTCGTACAGCTGGTGCAGGTGCCGGTCGGCCCACAACTTGTGGTCGCCCGGCAGCCGGAACGCGGGCAGGTCGACGTCGAGCGTCATCGTGTCAGCGGTGTAGGCCTGCAGCTTCAGTACCTGGGCGCCGGTGTCGCCCATCGCCCGGACGATCTCCTTGGCCCGCTCGAAGTCGCCGTTGTGGTTGCCCGACATCTCCGCGATCACCACCGGCCGGTGCTCGGGGCCGATCGGAACCCCGCCGAAGTCGATGGTCCTGGTGGCGCTCATTTGGTCCCCTTCGGCTTGCGCCGGTTGTCCCTGGTCAGCTTGATCGGCAGCACGGTGAGCTCGCGCCCATCGGCGTACCGGAGTTCCGGCTCGCCCTCGGTGAACCGGAACCGCCGGTTCATCTGCCGTACCACGGTGTTGTGCTCGAGCACCTCGCCGGTCAGCTCGGCCAGCCCGAGGGTGTCGAAGGCGTAGCCGGTGGCCTCCTTCATCACCTCGATCCAGGCGGGCAGCGTCTCGCCGCGCTCGCCCAGCCCGTCGGCGTCGAGGAAGAATCCCCAGGCTCCGGTGTTCGACGTCGGGTCGAGGTCGAAGAAGCTCACTACGCCGGCGGTCCGCCCGTCGCGTTCGTAGATCAGCACCCGGCGGGTGGGGTCGACGCTGGCCTTGGCCCACCAGCCGGCGTGCTCGTCGGCGGAGATCTCGTGCGCGGTGATGCTCACGTCGCGGTTGGCCTGCTGGTTGCGCAGAGCGCGGATAGTGTCGACGTCGTCGTCCGTCGCCTGGCGCAGCATGGGCCAACCGTACCGACCTCTTCTACGCCGGGCCCAACTGTGTAACTATCTTTCGACCTCATCAACGAAATCAGTCGGAGAGTGACATGAGAGCCTGGCGGATCGTGGGCCTTGTCAGCGCGTCAGTCGGCCTCCTGGCCGGCGCCCTAACAGGTCCGGCGGCGGCCGGACCACCGTCCGGCGAGGCGGCTTCGTCCTGTACTGCGAACCCGAGTACTCCGCTGCGGCAGTTCCGCGCGAGCTGGGTGGCCTCGGTGGTCAACATCGACTGGCCCTCGAAGACCGGGCTGACGGCCGAGCAGCAGAAGGCCGAGCTGGTCGGCTGGTTCGACGATGCGGTCCGGCAGCGCCACAACGCGGTTATCCTGCAGATCCGCCCGACCGCCGATGCCTTCTGGCCGTCGAAGGTGGAGCCCTGGTCGCGGTACCTGACCGGCGTACAGGGTGGTGACCCTGGCTATGACCCGCTGGCCTTCGCCGTCGCCGAGGCGCACAAGCGCAACCTGGAGCTGCACGGCTGGTTCAACCCGTACCGGCTCTCGATGGGTACCAACCTCAACGCGCTGGTCCCGACGCACCCGGCCCGGCTGCACCCGGACTGGGTGGTCACGTACGGCGGGAAGCTCTACTACAACCCGGGCATCCCGGCGGCGCGCAAGCTGGTCGAGGACGCCATCATGGACGCCGTCTCGAACTACGACCTCGACGGCGTGCACTTCGACGACTACTTCTACCCGTATCCGGTGGCGGGTCAGGTGTTCGACGACGCGGCCACCTATGCGCAGTACGGGGCCGGTTTCCCGACTGTGGCGGAGTGGCGGCGGAACAACATCAACCTGTTGATCCAGGAGATCCAGCAGCGGATCAAGGCGGCCAAGCCGTGGGTGAAGCTCGGCATCTCGCCCTTCGCTGTCTGGCGCAACAAGGGGACGGATCCGCTGGGCTCTGACACCACTGCCGGCGTACAGACTTATGACGACCTTGCTGCGGACACCCGGCGCTGGGTTCGCGAGGAGTGGATCGACTACATCGTTCCGCAGGTTTACTGGGCGGGCGGGTTCGCTCCGGCCGACTACAACAAGATCGTGCCGTGGTGGGCCGAGCAGGTCCGCGGTACCGACGTGCATCTCTACATCGGGCAGGCGACTTACAAGGTCGGTACGTCGACGCAGTCGCCTGACTGGTCGGATCCGGCCGAGCTGAGCGATCACCTAGCCTTCAACACCACTGTGCCCGAGGTGAAGGGCGACATCTTCTTCTCCGCCAAGGATGTCCGCACCGATCGACTCGGAGCGACCAGCTTGCTCAACAGCACCTGGTACACGCGCCCAGCGCTCGTCCCGGCGATGCCGTCGCTCGATGCCCGAGCACCGCTGCCGGTACACAGGTTGCGCGCGGACCGGACGAGCGCCGGCGTCAGCCTCCAGTGGAAGGCAACCTCAGCCGACACCACGTCGTACGCGATCTACCGCCGCGACCTGACAGCAGGCGACTGGTGCCCCGACAACGACGCCCGCAACCTGCTCACCACCCTGCGCGGCAACACCTTCGTCGACACAACAGCCGTCAAGGGCCACCACTACCTGTACTCCGTAACAGCCCTAGACCGCGCCCACAACCAAAGCCTCCCGCTACCAACCGTCAGCTGATCTGTCCCGACCGACAGGACATAGTCCCCGTTTCGCGGCCGGATACCGCTCCCGTGAGCGTGGCACCGGCCCGAACACCCGACTATGTCCTGTCGGTCGGCACAACCAGCCCAGGCGTCTGCGCTGCCAACCGTCGATATCTCCGCCGGGCCTTCGCCGGGCCCCCGGACGTCCAGCCCATCAATCGCCCGCCCATCGAGGTCCCGGGCGATCGTCGTGAGCGTGGGATCCCGGTTGCGGGGCGGGATTGATGGCTTTGGTGTCCGCCCCGGTGTCTGCGACGAGACCAGAGCCTGCCCATTCCGGTCGTCAGGTGAATGTTGCGGCGGGTCGGCGGTTGTATTTCAGTTCAGTCGCTTTGATGGCATTCTAATTGTTTGGGTCTTTTGGGCGCGGGTCCTTAGTTTCGGTGCTGGGAATTCACCACCGAAATGAAGGGTGTTCATATGATCAAGAAGACATTGCTGCGGGCGGCGCTGACCGGCGCGCTGGTGGCGACTTCGGTTGTGGGGTTGTCGACGACGGCCTCGGCGGGGTCGAACGGGTGCGTGTGGATCGGGTTCGACGGCGACGGCCGGGTGGTCACCCAGCACCAATCCGGTTGTGTCTCCGGGACCTACCACATGGACATCTTCTACCCGGGCGTGCATGACTCCAGCGGTGCGTACACCTGGAACGGCGGCATCCGTCGCACGACCTGGAACCGCATCCCGGCCAGAGGCACGAAGGTCTGTGCGCAGGTTTGGCGGCACAAGTCCGACGGCAGTTATGAAAGCGGCGGACTGCCGTGTGAGACGCGGTAGTTCTTCCCTTTGAGCCGCCGCGGCTGGCGCCGATGCTAGGGCTGAGGCGTTCCGGTGGTCGGCGGCGTAAAGCTGGATGAGGGGGACCCACCAGGTGTCTGCGACGGGAAACCGCCAGGCGTCTGAGTGGGGAACCCGCCGGGAGTCTGTGTCGGGAACCCGCCGGGAGTCTGCGACGGAAAGCCTCCCGGCGTCTGCGACGGCGTCCCACTGGGCGTCTGAGTCACGCAGGGGCTAGGCGTCTGCGACGGAACCCCGCCAGGCGTCTGAGTCGGCAAGCCGCCAGGCGTCTGGGTGGGGAAGCCGCTGGGAGTCTGGGTGGGGAAGCCGCTGGGAGTCTGGGTCGGGAAGCCGGTGGGGGTTTGGGATGGCGAGCCGCTAGGCGTCTGGGACGGGGTTTGGGTTGGGCAAGGGGATTGGGGTGGGAAGGGGGCACCGGTCGGCGGTGGGTAGAGCTGGAAGACGCGGACTGTGCCGTAGTGGAAGCGCAGTTGGGACAGGCGCTCCAGTTCCTTCGGCGGCGTGCCCACTCGCTCGTCCGCCAGCAACCACTGCACCCCGTACTTCGTCCGCAGCGTCTCCAGTACCTCCCTGGTCGGCGCGGTGAAAGCCTCGTCGTTGAGCCGTCGCCGCGCCGGATCCCAGTAGGACCCCTGGACCTTCTCGTCGGCCGCATAGCTGTCGTCGATCCGCTGCGTATACGCCCAGCCCTGCACCAGCACCCGCCGCTCGGCATAGCCGGCCAGCCAGTACGACCCGGTCAGGCAGCGATCCGCGCCCGCTTCGCGGCAGTGGATGTTCGTGGCGATCAGATCGTTCGGCCCCGAGTTTCGCCGGATGAAGCGCGCGGCCTCGATCCCGCCTGGCGCGATCGACTCGTACGCCGTGAGCGCGGGCGTGGCGAACTCCCTCAGCGATCCCATCGTCGGCGAGACCGTCAGCCCCAGCACGACCGCGACCGCGAAGACGGCCCACATCCGTCGCTTGAGGCGCAACAGCAACCCGAAGGTGCCTGCACCGATGACAGCGATGACCAGTGCGACCACCAACGGCTGTCCGAAACAGCTCGCGGTCGTGCACGAGTCCTCCGAGCGGTATCGCCCCCAGTAGATCGCGGCAGCTCCGATGAGCAGTGCTGGCGCGGCGACGTAGTACTGCTTGCGGTCGAGCGACCCCAGACCCCAGGTGGCGAGCAAGATGCCGTAGATGAAGCCAGTGCGGACGAAGAACACCTGCGTCTGACCAGCGTCGTACAGAAGACCCGCTGCGATGACTGCGCCGATCAGGCCGGCCAGCAGCATCACCACCATCGGGTCGCGAGGTAGTCGCCGCCGGATCAACAAGGCACCGCTAGCGGGTAGCAGCCAGCCGAGCACCACGATCGCTGCGATCACCACCAGGGCTTCGGTGGTGTGCAGTTCGGTCATCACATCCATCATGTGCCGGAAGGTCCTGGCCGGCTGGAACTCGATGTCGGACGCCTTGCCGCGCAGTACTACGAAGAAGCTGAAGGCGTAGCAGGCCGCGACACCTGCCCCGAGCACGAGCCCTCGCAGGTTGATCCGGCCGGACTGCACCGTGAGGTAGACCCACGCGGCAGCTAGCCCGACGGCGTACACAGGTAGGGCCGAGGCCTTGGTCGCGGAGAGCGCAGCGAGGAGCACAGCGGCTGCGACGAGCATGCCGATGACCTGGGCACGTGTGTTGGTGGGCTTCCGGCGGAGGAGCATCGCGGTGACGGCTAGCAGCGGCAGCATCAGCACTGTGGAGAAGGCCTGTGACGGGTTGGTCAGCTGACCCATCGAGAACGGGCTGTCGTTGAACAGTCGCGCATCAACCGCCCACGGCCACGCAGCGAGATCCCCAGCGGCCACTGTCAGGCCAGCGGCGATCGGAGCCGCCACAGCGCGACCGGTCAGTACGACGCCGACCGCTGCCGCGCCAAGGACGGTCAGCAGGAGGAAGGCGAAAGGCGCCATCCGCTGCGTCAGTACGTCGAGCTCCACGCTCGTGATCCAGTGCGCCGACGCCAGGTGGTCGTAGACGGCGAAGTGGTTGGTGAGCGGTCGGCCGGATGCGTAGGGGAGCTGCGGCGGGAAGTGATGAGTCAGCTCACCCGCGAGCGACAGGTTGCGGGCCGCGTCCGAGTCCGACCGCAGTGCCGCGGGGCCGTCGACGGGGATCAGTTGCGAGCCGACGCGGACGAACCAGGCCGCGACCACTCCGACGGCGACCATCACGCCGACCATCGCCCACCAGGGTGTCGGCTTCACCGGCAGCTTGGCTCGTGGGATCGCCCGGAAGACACCCATCGCCAGGGCCGGCATCACCAGGGCGGCCAGTGGGATGTCGAAGTACCGGCCGATGGGGTAGACCAGCGCTTCCACCGCCAGGCCGAACGCAGTACCGAGAGCGGCGTCGACGGTGAACCAGCCGGTGCCGCCGGTCAGCCGCCGCCAGAACAGCGTGCCCGGGATGGCGATCACGATCAGCAGATAGCCGAGGTAGGCCCCGGCCATCCACGGCGCGTGATCCTGCAGGGCGATGAACCAGGCGAGCGGAAGCACGGGCAGGCTCACCATCGCGGCAAGCCGCATCGCCCGTCCTGGTCTCGTCATACCGGTCCTCTCAGTCGCGTCCTCGCACACGGAAGAGAGCCCCGGACGACGAAAAGTTCCCTACGGCTGCCAAATCGGGCCCCAGTGTATGAGCCGTTTACCCAGCGACCCACCGCGCCTACACTGAGTAGGCGAACTCCCTCTGGTCCGTCACACAGCGCACGGGAGGTCACGAGCATGCCTGCCCAGCACATCGCGGGATTGCCGGTCGAAGAGATTCTGCTGGCCGCGTTCGCCGCCGCCACCCCGATGATCGCGCTGATCGGCTGGGAAATCCGGGACCGCGTCCGGCGGTTGCGGCGCAAACTCTCCAAGCCGGCGGCACCAGCCGTCCAAGAAGAGGTCCAGTAGACGGTGCCCCGGCCTGCCCGACAGCCGAGGGCATGTCTGGCATGCCCTGCGTGCTGCGCGGCACTCGGCACGGCACCTCGCCGCACTGGAGCAAAGGCCACGATGGAAAAACATCGAGGCCTTCACTCCAGCACGCCGAGCTACCGCACCGAGCACCTGCTCGC
>NZ_AQUZ01000075.1 GCF_000372465.1 Kribbella catacumbae DSM 19601 | reverse complement strand
TCCGTTAGCGATAGCGGTGTTCAGGTGCGTGCCTCGTGGTGGCGGAGGAGCGGCCTCGATGTTTTTCCATCGTGGCCGTTTCTCCGCCGCCGCGAGGTGCGTGCCTGGGCGCCGGTAGCGCAACGGAACCTCCAACACGGCGCACTGGAAGACGAGGTAGCTCTGGTCGTCCGACGGCATGCTGCGGCGGCGTTGCCGTGGGATGCTGCCCGGGAGCTGGCGTACGCGGCTGCGGCACCGCTGTCGCCGCGTCGGCTCCCGCTGGCCGAATCGCTCGGCTGCGTACTCGCTACGCCGCTCGTCTCACCTGTTGCTGTACCGCCCGTGGACCGCGCCGCGATGGACGGGTACGCCGTACGCGGGGCCGGTCCTTGGGTTGTGGTCGGAGCGGTCCTGGCCGGGTCTGGTCTCGCTGAGCCGCTGCAGGACGGGCAGGCGTATGCCATCGTCACGGGGGCGGCTGTTCCGTTTGGTACTACGTCAGTACTCGCCGATGAGCAGGCAACTCGCATTGGTGAGAAGGTCAGCGGCTCCATCGAAGCGGGCCGCCACATCAGACGCACAGGCGAGGAATGCACCGCCGGCGAGCTCCTCCTGCCTGCAGGCACCCTCGTAAAACCCGCAGTCCTAGGCCTGGCAGCCACCCTCGGCCTGGACCACCTGACAGTCATCCCCAAACCGCGCGTACTCGCGCTGATAACCGGCGACGAACTAATCCACCACGGCCCCTCCGCCCCCGGCCAAACCCGAGACGCCATCGGCCCAATGCTCCCCACCCTGATCACCAGATCCGGCGCAGGGGAGGGCACGCTGCCCGGCGCCCCCTCACCGTCAGCTATGTCTCAGCCCGTAGAGGCTAGTGGGGCCGTGCTGCAGTTGCCGGATTCTCGGGAAGCTCTGGTCGACGCATTGGCGAGGGCTGACGCTGAGGTGATTCTGGTATCCGGCTCGTCCGCCTCAGGACCCGCTGACCACCTCCGGGGTGTACTGGCAGAGCTCGGCGCCGAGCTGATCATCGACGGAGTCGCCTGTCGCCCCGGGCACCCGCAAGCCCTGGCGCGCTTCCCCGACGGCCGGCTAGTCGTCGGCCTACCGGGCAACCCACTGGCAGCCTTGACGGCGTTTCTCACCCTCGGCGTCGCGGTCATCCGTCGGCTGCGGGGCGAACGGCTGGACATGCTCGCCGTAGCGCCAGTACCTGGTGGCCTGGCGTGCCACCCGCGCAGTACCAGGCTCGTACCAGTCCGCGTCGGCCCGCAGGGCGCAGTACCAGTCGGGCATGGCGGATCAGCGATGCTGAGGGGCGCTGCCGAGGCGGATGCGTTCGCCGTGGTGGGTCCCGGTCCGGCAGAAGCCATCGCGGCCAGGTTGTTGCCGCTCGATCCGGGGGTGCGACCGTGGGGCGTCTGATCGCGCGCAAGAAGGTCATCCGCCTCAGCCCCGACGGCGAGCGAACCCGCCCGGACTCCATCGCCGTCGAGGAACCGCTGGAGATCCGCGTCGACGGCCGCCCGCTGGCCGTCACGATGCGGACTCCCGGACATGACGTCGAGCTCGCGCACGGATTCCTGCACACCGAAGGCGTGATCGGCACCGTCGACGACATCCGCGACGCCCGGTACTGCGATTCGCGCGACGACGAGGGCCGCAACACCTACAACGTGCTCGACCTGGGCCTGGCTCCCGGCGTACCGGCGCCGGAGGTAGGTGTCGAGCGCAACTTCTACACCACCTCGTCGTGTGGAGTCTGCGGCAAGGCGTCGCTGGACGCAGTACGGCTGAAGTCGCGGCACTCGCCCGCAGGAGATCCGATGCGGGTATCTCTCGAAGTGCTTGCCAGCCTGCCCGACGCGCTCCGGGAGCAACAGGAAGTGTTCGACCGAACGGGCGGCCTGCACGCGGCCGGACTGTTCACGCCGGACGGCGAACTGCTGGTGGTCCGGGAGGACGTCGGCCGACACAACGCCGTCGACAAGGTGATCGGCTGGGCGCTGCTCGGCGGGTTGATCCCGGCACGCGGCTGCATCCTCATCGTCTCCGGCCGTACGTCGTTCGAGCTCGCGCAGAAGGCGGTGATGGCCGGCATCCCCGTACTAGGCGCCGTCTCGGCCCCTTCCTCGCTGGCCGTGGAGCTGGCCGACGAATGCGGCCTCACCCTGGCCGGCTTCATCCGCAACGGCTCGCTGAACGTCTACGCGCACGCCGACCGCATCACGACATCCGATCGCGCGGCACTCGCCTGAACCGTTGGCGGGCTACCCGCCAGAGGATCTTCGGAGCGAGCAGGGATTCCGGGCCGGCCAGGAGATTCGCCACTCGGAGGAACTGCAGGCCGATGGCTGGGATTCGAGGCCCCGGCACCCTCACCCCGCGTTCATTCGCCCCCTTTCACCCTCACCCCGTCACCCGCCGACCGGACCCGCGGCGTCGAGGGTGAAAAGGGGGCGAATGAACGGAAGGTGAGGGGGATCAGACCGCCTGGTCGGTGCGGTCCTGCGCCACGCTCGAGGGAGCCACCCACAGGCTGTCCGCCGTACCGCTGTCGAGGTGCTCGGTGTAGATGTCGACCTTGTAGGTGATCACCCGCAGGCACTCGGTGAGTTCGTCGATCTGGGCGACGACGGCTTCCTGGTGGCTGCGGAGCAGGGCGAGCCGGTCCTGCTCGTTGCCGGGACCCTGCCGGACCAGGCCGGTGTACCGGCGGATGGTGTCGAGCGGCATCCCCGACGAGCGGAACTTGATGCACATGGCCAGCCAGTCGACGTCGTCCTCGCTGTACACGCGTCGGCCGTTGGCCTCCCGGCGTACCGGGTCGGCGAGGATGCCCTCCCGCTCGTAGAAACGCAGCGCGTGCACGCTCAGCCCCGTGCGCTCGGAGACCTGCCCAATGCTCAACCCGTCAGCCATGCGGCTCACCCTAACTGGCGGCTAGAGTCAACTCTAGGAATTTGTCAGCCCTTTCAATGCCCCGAGGGCGAGTTGGACGTCTGCCTGGGTCGAGTAGATGTGGAAGGACGCGCGCAGGTTGCCACCCCGGACCGCAGCCCGTACGCCGGCTGCCGCGAAGGCCTCATCGGCGCCTGGGATCGCCGTACTAACGATCGCCGAGTCGCCCGGCGGCAGCCCGATCCCGGCGCGGAACTCGTTCGCCAGCGCGAGGTTGTGCCGATGGATGGTCTCGACGCCGATCTGCTCGATCAGCTCCAGCGCCGGGGCGGCGCCGACGAAGCTGAACCAGGCCGGCGACTGGTCGAACCGTCGCGCGTCACCGGCCAGCTCCAGCCGCGTTCCGTAGTACGAGCTGCTTCGGTCCTGGCTGGCGTACCAGCCTGCCATCAGCGGGCGGCAGCGTTCCTGCAGGCGGGGCGACAGGTAGCCGAGGGTGGCGCCTCGCGGCGACATCATCCACTTGTACGTGTGCGCGATCAGCGCGTCGACGCCGGCCACGTCGAGCGGCAGCCAGCCGACCGCCTGGCTCCCGTCGATCACCAGCAGCGCGCCGATTTCTTTGCAGGCGGCAACGACTTGGGCGAGATCGAGAACTGTCCCGGTGGCGGATTGGACCGCGCTCACGGCGACCAGGTCGACGCCCGGCCGGATCGAGTCGATCAGCTTGTCGGTGCTCACGGCAACTACTTCGACGCCGCGATCCGCGTGCACCATCCAGGGGAAGACGTTGGAGGTGAACTCGATGTCGTCCACCAGCACCCGCGCGCCGTCGGGCAACGCGGCCGCGATCGGCGCGATCGCCGCCGAGACCGTCCCGCCGACGAACACGTCTTCGGCCTGAGCGCCGACGAGCCGAGCGAACGACTCCCGAGCGCGGGTCGTCGACTCGTCCCACGGCTCCCAGCTGGTCGCCCCGACCCGCCAGTCCTGCAGCACCGCCTGCAACGCCTCCCACGCAGGCCGCGGCGGCAGCCCGTACGACGCGGTGTTCAGCCACCCCGGCTGCGGATCCCACAAGGTCGAGACATCAAGCGTCATCCGGGCACTCTCCTAGTTGCCGTACTGTTGGTCGTAGTAATTCGACCACGGAGACTGAATTTTCCGTTCCACGGAGGAGCCATGGCAGCCCGGGAAGAGATCCGGGCCACAGCTCCCACCAGCCTTTGACGGCGGGTGGGCTGCCCGGACATCGAGATCACTTCACGATGCCCAGCCAAGGGAGTACTTCGTTGTCCTTCACCGTTTCACCTACCTGGTACCAGGACTTCTTCACCGAGCTGCCGAACGAGTTCTGGCGGCGCGCGATACCACCCGAATCGGCCGGCGCCGAGATCGACTTCGCCGAGCGGCACCTCGGTCTCACCCCGGGGGCACGCGTCCTCGACGTACCGTGCGGGAGCGGGCGGCACTCGCTCATCCTCGCGGCTCGCGGTTACCGGACCACCGGGATCGACATCTCCGAGGAAGCCATCGCGTACGCAGCCCAGCAGGCCGAGGGGCTTGAGGTCGACCTGCGGGTCGGCGACTTGCGCGAGCTGCCGCAGGATTCGGCGTACGCCGCCGCCGTCTGCCTCGGCAACAGCTTCGGCTATCTCGATCTCGCCGGCACCGCCGTCTTCACCAAGGCGCTGGCGGGCGCCATCCGCCCCGGCGGCGGGCTGCTGATCGACTCCAGCACCGCCGCCGAGACGCTGCTGCCCGGCTACAAGGATGGCTCGAGCAGCATGTCGGTCGGCGACATCACGATGACGGCGACCAGAGAGTACGACGTACTGCGGAGCCGGCTGTTCAGCCATTACCGCTTCACCCGCGGCGACGAGTCCGTCGACGTCACGGCCGTCCATCACGTCCACACCTGCGCCCAGATCGCCGCTCTCCTCGAGGAAGCGGGCTTCACCGAGCTGAAGTTCTACGGCGGGCCGGAGGGCTCGCCGTACGAGGTCGGAGGAGGCAGGCTGTTTCTCACAGCCCGCCGAGGTTGACCGGACCGCCGCCACTCACAAACCTGCCGTATGCGGCCTGAGGCACACTCGCGTACGCCTGGCGAGGACTGGCGGGGCGAGGTTTGTGAGTGGTGGCGGTCCGGGGCCGGCGCCGGGACGGCGGCTACGAGGAGCCTCACCTTCGAGTTGCTCAGCCCTGGTTGCTGAGGCGGGTGCCTGCTGGGGTGAGGACGTGCCAGGTGCCCTTGATGCCTTCGCCTAGGACGTCACCTGGCTTCTTGTCCTTGGCGAAGCGGTAGAGCGGCCAGCCGCCGAGGGTTGCCTGGATGTCCTTGTCGGGGCGGACTACCTTGCCGACTTTGGCTTGGCGCACGCCTGCTCCGGCAAGGACGCCGGCCTTCTTGACGTAGACCGGCTTCCAGGCCGCGAGGCAGGTCTTGCTGACGCAGACCGACTTCGACGGGTTCTTGCTGTCCAGCACGGACATGTAGAGCGTGAAGCCGTCGGCGTCGACGGCGACCAGCCCGAGTTTCGTAGTACCGGCCTTGATCACTGCGGGTTCTTCTACTGGAGCAAGTGGTTTGGTTGCTTTCGCGGGTGGCGGTGCGCTTGGAGCAGCGGCCGGCGGTGTGGCTACTACTGGTGGTGCAGTAGTAGCGATGTTGCCAACGGCGGGGCTCAGCGCCGCCACCGCGACAGTCGCACCGACCACCCACAGCATCGTCGGCAAACTCTTCAACATCACAGCCTCCTAGGCCTTGAAGATCGCGCCGTCGCGCTGCTGAACGGCCACCGGCGGCAGTGGATCCTTGGCCGGCCCTGCAACCCGCTCCCCAGTGGTGGCATCGAACTTGCTGCCATGGCACCGGCAGTTGATCGTGCCGTCACCGACATCCGTCACCGCACAGCCTTGGTGCGTGCAGATCGCCGAGAAGGCACACACCTTGCCGCTCGCGTCCTTCGTCAGTACGACGCTCTGCTCCTTGAGAATCACCCCACCACCAGCCGGGATATCCGCCACCTTGGCCAGCGCTGCCGGCCCCGGTGCGGCGCCAGTCGTCCCCTGTGAGACTGGTGCCTTGGCCGGCGTCTTGGCCGGTGGTGGGGTCGACGCCGGCGGAGCCGCCTGCACGACACATCCAGTCAGTACTGCGGTCGCCGTCGCGCCTCCGGCCAGTAGCACCGTTCGGCGTTCCACCGCGTTCTTCGAGTTGCTCATGATCTTGTCTCCTGTTCGTATCAACGCAGTGGGACGCCTGATTGGGCGAAGTACCAGACCGCGGCCGTGGCCCAGGTGCCGACCAGGAGGGCGAACAACAGTCCGCCGGAGATCGGCAGCGCCCAGCTCGGCATCTTGTTGGCCCGCAGCGCGAGCATCTTGGTCGTGAAAGCTCCGTAGAACGCGCAGCCGAACAGCGAATGCAGTGCCGTCCTGGTGTCGAAGGTGCTGTAGCCGAGACTCCACAAGCAGTGATAGGCGACCGGCAACGTCGCAACGAACGCCACCGCACCACTCCACCGATGAAGCTGCGACAACGCAGCCGGCGGCCGACGCTTGACCGGCAACCGCCCATACATCCACAGCGCGGACACCACCTGAAAGACAGCCAGTACTACGGCCGCCGTCGCCAGCCAGGCTTTCATCGGCGTCAGGTTCGTGAACCCCACGATCAACGCCAGCGGTCGCCCGGTCGGCGTATGCGCCTTCCCGTAGAACCCCAACGACAGCGCGACCAACGCGCCGGCGACGGCAAACACCAACAACAGAACGACTCCACGCCCTGCCGATCCCTTGACCGCCGGTGCATCCACGTCCGTACTCATGGCCCCTCCACCTCAGCTTGTATGAGGCCTATACGTGGCAACCGCCAGACCGGTTCAGCAGAGGGGAAACTTGACCTAGACAGCGCTCTAGCTCCTAGGTTCGGTCGTATCACTTGAACTTTAGGAGCTGGATATGCGCTACCGCACTCTCGGCGGGACCGGTATCGAGGTGAGCGTGCACTGCCTCGGCACGATGATGTTCGGGGCGGTCGGCAATCCCGACCACGCCGACTGCGCCCGGATCATCCACGCCGCGCTGGACGAGGGCATCAACTTCGTCGACACCGCCGACATGTACTCCCGGGGCGAGTCCGAGGAGATCGTCGGCAAGGCGCTGCAGGGGCGCCGCGAGGACGTCGTACTGGCGACCAAGGTGCATTTCCCGATGGGCGATGGACCCAACCGCGGTGGCAACTCGCGGCGGTGGATCACCCACGAGGTGGAGGAGAGCCTGCGGCGGCTCGGCACCGACTGGATCGACCTGTACCAGGTGCACCGGCCGGATCCGTCGACGGACATCGAGGAGACGCTGTCGGTGCTGACCGACCTGGTCAGCCAGGGCAAGATCCGCGCCTTCGGCTGCTCGACCTTCCCGGCCGAGCAGATCGTCGAGGCGTACCACGTCTCCGAGCGGCGCGGGTTCGGCAAGTTCCGCACCGAGCAGCCGCCGTACTCGTTGATTGCCCGGGGCATCGAACGCTCGCTGCTGCCGACCACCCAACGGCTCAACATGGGCGTGCTGACCTGGAGCCCGCTGGCGTCGGGCTTCCTTTCCGGCAAGGTCCGCCGGGACCAGCCGGTCGACCTGACCACCGGCCGGGCCGCCCTGACACCGTTCCGCTTCGACCCCTCGATCCCTTCCAACGCGGCGAAGTTCGACGCACTGGAAGGACTGATCGAGGTTGCCGAGAGCATCGGTTGCTCCCTGCCCGAGCTGGCGCTGGCCTTCGTCGTGGCGCACCCGGCCGTCACCTCGGTGATCAGCGGCCCGCGCACGATGGACCACCTCGAAAGCCTGCTGAAGGGCGCCTCCCTCGTCCTCGACGACGAGACCCTCGACCGGATCGACGCGATCGTCCCGCCCGGCACCGACCTCTACCAGGCCGACGGCGCCTGGCAACCCATCTCCCTCACCNCCCCCNCCCTCCGCCGCCGCCCCCTCGCAGACCGCCCAGCCGCCTAACCCTCCTGGCATCTCAGGGCTCAACCCCAAACCCGGTCAGCCAGGCGCGGCGCCGGCCTGCTCGATAGCCCCTTATCCGACCAATAGCCCACTACAGCAGGCCATCGGCACCAGATCCGGCCATCGACCCCCGCAACCCGGCGTACCCGAGCAGACGAGCGCTCCCGCAACCCACCCCACCCGTCCCGGCGTCTCCTGCGTCTGCGCTGAGTGGGGTCACCGGTACTCCGGAGGGGTTCGCCCCTCGTCGCGGGGTTAGCCCACTGGTCTGCCAACGGGCGATCCCCCCAAAGAGGGGCGAAGCACACCGATGGTCGCCGGAACCCGGTGACCATCGGCACCCGCAACCCGGCGTACCCGAGCAGACGAGCGCTCCCGCAACCCGCCCCACCCGTCCCGGCGTCTCCTGCGTCTGCCCTGAGTGGGGTCACCGGTACTCCGGAGGGGTTCGCCCCTCGTCGCGGGGTTAGCCCACTGGTCTGCCAATGGGTGATGCCCACGAAGAGGGGCGAAGCACACCGATGGTCGCCGGAACCCCGGCGGCCATCGGGCGGCGGGTTGGGTTGGGTGGGTTGGTTGCTGGGCTTGGGGTGGTTCTTCGGGGCGGGTGGTGGGGTCAGCGGCCGGATTGGAGGGTGGTCCAGGTGGTGGGGCCTACGATGCCGTCGACTAGCAGTTGGCGGGTGCGTTGGTAGTCGCGGGCGGCGGTATCGGTGAGTGGGCCGAATGAGCCGTCGATTGCGACCGTCCTCCCGAGCGCCGCTGTGAGAGACCGCTGTAGCCGGCTTACCGCGGTACCGGTTGAGCCGCTGCGGACTGTTGTTTTGTCGCCGGCGGCAAGCAAAGCGGTCCAGGTGCCTGGTCCGATCACCCCGTCGGCTGTCAGGCCGACTCGCGTCTGGAACGCCTTGACTGCATCGGTTGTGGCCGCATCGAAGGTTCCGCTCGGCTCGCTGACTCCGCCCAGCAGGCACTGCGCCGCCTTGACCGCCGCGCCCGTCGATCCGGCCTGTACGGTCGGGTAGCTGGTGAAGTCGAGGTTGGTGGCGCCACACGTCTGGGCTCCGTTGACGAACGACGTCGCCGCGGCCTGTCCCTTGCTCAAGGCATCGACCTGGTTCTCGATCGGTACCGACTTCACGCCCGGGAACAGGATGTATGTGACGACGGCGCCCGACACCCCGCCGGTCGCCGGGTTGGGGTTGATGCCGAGTTGCTGTGCCAGCTTGTAGGAGCCCTCACCGATGATCCCGGTCGGCCCCTGATCGCCCACCACGGCGTACGCGACCTTGTCCTGGTAGACGACCGCGGCGACCGTGGCGCCACCGATCCCGGCAGTCGTGTAGTTCCAGATCGAGCTGGACAGCGGGACGACGATGAACGGCAGGCCGGCCGAGTTCAGCGGTCTGCCGTCGGACTGGTTCCACGAGGTGTTCGGCTGGAACGACGGATCGGTGTTCTCGTTGCACTGGCTGGTCCGCTGACCGTCGCAGTCGATGTCGAAATCGGCCGTCCAGTGCACGGCCGCGCCGGTCTTGCAGACCGCGATTGTCCGCGCTCCACCGGAGTCCTGGGCGTACTTCCCGTTCGACAGCTGGGTCGCGCACCCAGCCGTCTTGTCCTTCAGTTGCTGGGCCGTCGGCCCGGCCAGCTCAGTGGCGTGGACCGGCCCGGCCGTCCACACACCGGCGATCAGGGCTGCGAGCAAGGTTGTCACGAGCAACAAGCGGGGCGGCTGATGCATCGGAAATCCTCCAGATCTGGAACCCCGAAGTCGAAAGTTTCTGCCCTGACAGTACAGATGGCCGTTAGATTTTGACAGGGCTCGGTGCACTACCGTGAGTGGATCGGTTCCGGCGAGAGAGGTGACACTGGATTGGCTGTGACGATGCGGGATGTCGCGCGGCACGCGGGGGTGTCACCGAAGACGGTCTCGAACGTGCTGAGCGGTTACCCCTACATCCGGGAGTCCACCCGGCTGCGGGTGCTCGCCTCGGTCGACGCCCTCGGCTACCAGCTGAACCTGTCCGCCCGGAACCTCAAGTCCGGCCGGACCGGCATCATCGGCCTGGCCGTGCCCCAGCTCAGCCTGCCGTACTTCGCCGAACTCGCCGACGCCGTCATCCAGGCGGCCGACCAGCACGGCCTGACGGTGATGATCGAGCAGACCGGCGCCGTCCGCGAACGCGAACTCGCCGCACTCGCCCGGCCCCGCGGGCACCTCGTCGACGGCCTGCTGTTCAGCCCGCTCGGTCTCGGTCACGAGGACGCCGAGCAACTCCGCATCTCCACCCCGATGGTGCTGCTCGGTGAGCGGATCTTCCACGGCCCGGTCGACCACGTGATGATCGACAATGTCACCGGCACCCGGGCCGCCACCCAGCACCTGCTCGAGCTCGGCCGCCGGCGGATCGCCGTCCTCGGCACGCATCCCGGCGAACTGGTCGACACGGCGGTGATCCGGCACGACGCGTACGCCGGCGCGCTCGACGAAGCCGGCGTACAACCCACTCCGGAGCTGGCGATGCCGGCCGGACGGTGGAACCGGGCGGCCGGCGCCGAGGCGATGGAGCGCCTGCTCGCCTCGGGGCTGAAGTTCGACGCGGTCCTCGGCCTGAACGACACCCTCGCCCTGGGCGCGATCCGGGTCCTGACCAAGCACGGGATCCGGATCCCCGACGACGTCGCGGTGGCCGGTTTCGACGACATCGACGAGGCCCGCTTCAGCAGCCCGACGCTGACCACGGTCGACCCCGGCCGGGGCCAGATCGCCGCCACCGCGGTCGATCTGCTGGTCGCCCGGATGAACGGCGACGACTCCGAGCACCACGAGATCATCGCCCCCTTCGAGCTGCACCGCCGCGAATCCACCCTCGGCTGAGCCCGGCACCCGCTCGGCGTGTTCCGGCGAGTTCTTGTTAGCGCTATCAGTCGAGGCCTTGACGGTCCGCGAGGTGCCGGGCATCATCCTTCTACACCGATGTAGAAACGTGCACCGGAGCCCCTGACCCGGGGGCCGGTGTGGCATTTCAGGCTGCCCGCACCCGTGCTCCACCCCCGCCAGGAGGACACGCGAGATGACTCCCTTCACCCCCAGCCGGCGCACCCTGCTGACCGGCGCACTCGGCCTTGCCCTGTCCGGGACGCTGTCCGGCTGCGGCGCTTTCGGCCACGGCGCCAGGGTCCGCGAATGGAACCTGTTCGGCGGTGGCGACGGCGCCCGGCTGCTCCAGATCCACGAGAAGTTCGTCGCCGAGCACCCCGACATCGCCTTCGAGGCCCACACGCTGGCGTGGGGTCCGCCGTTCTACACCAAGCTCGCGATGTCCGCCGCCGGCGGCCGGGCTCCCGAGGTCGCGACCCTGCACCTGTCCCGGCTGAAGGGATTCAGCCCGACCACGATGCTCGACCCGATCCCGCTCGACCAGCTCACCGAGGCCGGGATCACCGAACAGGACTTCCTGCCCGAGACCTGGAACCGCTGCCTCGTCGACGGCCGGCTGTACGCCGTACCGCTGGACCAGCACCCGTTCGTCCTCTACTACAACCTCGAGATCTGCAAGAAGGCCGGACTGCTCGGGCCGGACGGCAGGATCAAACCGGTCAAGGGTGTCGACGCGTTCCTCGAGATGCTCAAGGCGGTCAAGGACACCACCGGCAAGTTCGCCGCCTCGGTCGAGACGACCAACCCGTGGCGGTTGTGGTGGACCCTCTACGGCCAGCTCGAAGGCAAGTTCTTCGACGACTCCGGCAGCCGGCTCGCTCTCGACGACGCGAAGGCCCTGGAAGCCCTGCAGTTGATGGCGAAACTCGCCGCCGACGGGCTCACGCCCAAGTCGTCCGACTACCCGTCACTCGTCGCGCAGTTCACCAACGGAGACGCCGGCCTGAGCTTCAACGGCGAGTGGGAGGTGACGACGTACCAGACCGCGAAGATGCCGTTCAGCATGGCGCCCTTCCCGGTCGTGTACGACGTACCGAAGTACGCCGGTGACGCGCACACGTTCGTGCTGCCGCATCAGGCCGGGCGGAACAAGGACGACACCGCGGCCACCATCACCTACATCGCCTGGATGCTCAAGCACAGCGCGGATTGGGCCGCCGGCGGGCACATCCCGGCGTACCAGCCGGTGGTGGCCAGTCCGGAGTACCTGAACCTCAAGCCGCAGGCCGAGTACCGCTCGGTCGCGCCAGACGTGCTGTACGACCCGGACGCGTGGTTCAGCGGCTCGGGTGCGCAACTGCAGAACGAAGCGGGGGCCGCGTTCGCAGGGGTGTTCTCGGGCCGGACGACGCCGCGGCAGGCGCTCGACCAGTTCAAGGCCGCCACCCAGAAACTGCTCGACACTCCCTCCCCGGTCTGACAGGAGCTGACCCGATGGCAGTTCAGACACCGACCCGAACCAGTACTACGGAAGCCCGGCACGCCCAGGAACCTCCGAGGAACGGCCCGCCCTGGATCGAGAAGTGGGGTGGTCTGTTCTTCGTCGCACCCTTCGGCGTGCTGTTCGCCTTCTTCCTGCTCTGGCCGACCGTCGCCGGACTGTGGAACAGCTTCTTCAACACCAGCCTGGCCGGGGTGAAGCAGGAGTTCCTCGGGCTGCAGAACTGGCGCGAGATGTTCGGCGATCCCGCCGTCTGGGACTCGCTGAAGAACACCCTGGTGTTCACCGCGATGAGCACTCCGCCACTGGTGATCATCGCCTTGGTGATGGCCCTGCTGGCGAACCGGAAAGGCTTGCTGGGCTGGCTGTTGCGCTTCTCGTACTTCGCTCCGTTCGTCCTCCCGGCGACCGTGGTGACGCTGATCTGGGTGTGGATCTACCAGCCCGGCTTCGGCCTGGTGAACGGGCTGCTGACCGCCGGTGGTTTCGCCGAGATCGACTGGCTGAACGACGAGAACCGGGCGATGCTCGCCGTCGTGATCACGACCGTCTGGTGGACGGTCGGGTTCAACTTCCTGCTCTACCTCGCCGCCCTGCAAGGGATTCCGGAGCAGGTCTACGAGGCGGCTTCCATCGACGGCGCGAACGGCCGGCAGAAACTCTTCCGGATCACGCTGCCGCTGATGAGCCGGACCACCGGGCTGATCATCGTCCTGCAACTGGTCGCGTCGCTGAAGATCTTCGACCAGATCTACTTGATGACCGACGGCGGCCCGAACTACGCGACCCGGCCGATCATCCAGTACATCTACGAGAGCGGCTTCACCAGCTACCGGATCGGCTACGCGTCGGCGATCTCGTACCTGTTCTTCGCCATTATCGTGATCGTCGCGGTCGCCCAGTTCAAACTCTTCTCCGGCAAGAAGGAGGCCGTGTGATGAGCGGAACTGTGGAACGACGCTTCACCTTCCCCAAGGTCGCCATCATCGTCGGCGCGGTCCTGCTCGCTGCGGTCTGGCTCGTGCCGTTGCTCTGGGCAATCGACACCTCGCTGAAGCCGGAGCCCGAGACTACCCAGACCCCGATCACCTGGTTGCCGGGAGCACCGACCCTGGACGCGTACCAGAGCGTGCTCGAGCAAGGCTCGATCCTGCGCTGGTTCCTCAACAGCACGATCGTCGCCGTCTTGGTGACCAGCCTGACCCTGCTCGTCTCCGTGCTGGCGGCCTACGGCTTCTCCCGTACTACGTTCCCCGGCCGGCGAGTGCTCTTCGGGATCTTGATCGCGGGCATCCTCGTCCCGCCGCAGGTGCTGATCGTACCGCTGTTCCAGGAGATGAGCGGGCTCGGTCTGGTCGACACCTACTGGGGCATGGTGTTGCCGCAGGTGGTCGCGCCGGTGATGGTCTTCGTGCTGAAGAAGTTCTTCGACGGAGTATCCCGCGACTTCGAGGACGCCGCCCGGGTGGACGGCGCGACCCGGCTACGGATCGTCTGGTCGGTGATGGTGCCGATGTCGCGCCCGATTCTGGTTGCCGTCGGCATCTTCACCTTCATCGGTGCCTGGAACAACTTTCTCTGGCCGTTCATCGTGACCACCGACCCGTCGATGATGACGATCCCGGTCGGACTCGCGAACGTCCAAGGCTCCTACGGTCTGCGCTATGCCCAGATCATGGCCTCCGCCGTCCTGGGCGGACTGCCGCTGCTCATCGTCTTCGCCCTCTTCCAGCGCCACGTCGTCCGTGGCGTCGGCGACGCTGGAATCAAGGGATGAGGTGCCTCGTCGCACTGGCCGCGGCCAGTGGGGTCCGGACGGCTAGCCACGCGTCACCTGAATTTCCATGCCCAAACCCATGACAGGAGCCACCTCGTGACCTCTGCCTCACTCGTCCTCGATCCCGCCTTCATCGTTGCCCCGGTCAACCGCCGGACGTTCGGCAGCTTCGTCGAACACATGGGCCGCTGCGTCTACACCGGGATCTACGAACCTGGCCACGCGACCGCCGACGAGGACGGTTTCCGCAAGGACGTCCTGGAGCTGACCCGGGAGCTGGGCGTTTCGCTGATCCGCTACCCCGGCGGCAACTTCGTCTCCGGCTACCGGTGGGAGGACGGCGTCGGCCCTCGCGACCAGCGCCCCCGGCGGCTGGACCTCGCCTGGCACAGCATCGAGACGAACCAGTTCGGGCTGGACGAGTTCATGCACTGGTGCGCCAAGGCCGGGGTCGAGCCGATGATGGCGGTCAACCTCGGCAGCCGGGGCGTCCAGGAGGCGCTCGACCTGCAGGAGTACGCGAACCACCCCGGCGGTACGGCGTTGTCCGATCTCCGGGCCGAGCACGGCGCCAGCACGCCGTACGGGCTGAAGTTGTGGTGCTTGGGCAACGAGATGGACGGGCCCTGGCAGATCGGGCACAAGACCGCTTCGGAGTACGGGCGGATCGCGGCGGAGACGGCTCGCGCGATGCGGATGATCGAACCGGACCTGGAGCTCGTCGCCTGTGGCTCGTCCAACTCCGGCATGCCGACGTTCGGGACCTGGGAGCGCGAGGTACTGCGCGAGTGCTACGACCTGGTCGACCACATCTCCTGCCACGCGTACTACGGCGACGACGCGGGTGACGTGGCGTCGTTCCTGGCCTCGGCGGTCGACATGGACCGCTTCATCGACTCGGTCGTCGCCACCGCGGACCACGTCGGCGCGGAGCTGAAGAGCCGCAAGCGGATCGACATCTCCTTCGACGAGTGGAACGTCTGGTACGGCGACCGCTCCCGGCGTACCGACGGTCCGGGCGACGAGTGGGAGGTGGCGCCGCGGCGGATCGAGGACGAGTACAACCTCACCGATGCCGTTGTCGTGGGCAACTTGCTGATCTCGTTGCTGCGGCACAGCGACCGGGTCGCGGTTGCTTGCCTGGCGCAACTGGCGAACGTGATCGCGCCGATCATGACCGAGCCCGGCGGCACGGCCTGGCGGCAGCCCATCTTCCACCCGTTCGCGATCACCTCACGGCTCGCGGCCGGCTCCGTACTGCGGGTCGAGACGTCCTCGCCGACGGTCGCGACGGAGAAGTTCGGCGAGGTTCCGGCGGTCGACGCCGTCGCGACCTACGACGAGGGCAAGCTGGCCGTGTTCCTGGTCAACCGGTCGCTCGATGAGGCGATCGAGGTCACGGTGGACATCAACAGGACCCCGGTCACCGAAGTACTGGAAGCGCTGAGCATGTACGACGCCGACCGCCTGGCGGTGAACACCGCGGCCCAGCCCGACCGGGTGATCCCGCAGCCGAACGAGTCGGTCCGGTTGGAGGACGGCCTATTGAAGGTCACCCTGCCGCCGGTCTCGTGGACCGCGATCAGCGGAGGGCCCGCCGGAACTGAGTGATGGTGATGCCGGGAGCGATCTCTACCTGTCCCGTGGCGGTGTAGCCGCGGGACAGGTAGAGGGTGGTCGCCGGGGTGTTGGCTGTGCCGGTGGAGACGAGGCTGACTGGGCGTGGTTCGAGTTCGTCCAGGTGATCCAGCAGGGCGCGCCCGTGGCCGCGACGGGCGTGGGCGGGGTCGACGACCAGGCGGCTGATCTCGACCGTGTCCGGATCGGGCAGCTCGTAGGTGACGGCCGCGACCAGCTCGCCTTCGGAGTACCGGCCCAGCCAGTACTCCGAACTCGCCACCAGCGCTTCAAGGTCTTCATGCAGTGGCGGGATGCCGTCGAAGCTGATCAGCTCAGCCTCCACCGCATAGGCCAGGCGCTGAACCACGAGCACCCGCTCGGCCGTCTCGGCGTCGGTCAGGTCGAGGGCACGGATCATCCCGCCACGCTAACCCAACCTGATCATTCGCCCCTTTTTCACCCGGACTGCACGCAGAGAGGGTGAAAAGGGGGCGAATGATCAGGTTGGGGAGGTCTTAGGCGGCGCGCCAGTAGCCGAGGGCTCGTATGCGGTCCTTGGGGAGGGAGAGCTCCTTCAGCAGGTACGAGGTCAGCCGGCGGGTGGTCTTGGTGTCGCAAGCGACCCAGACGAAGGTGCTCGCCGGGTCCTCGATCAGCGCGGGCAGGGTCGCCTTCACCTCCGTGACCAGCTGGTCGTCCTGCCGCGATACCGTCCGCAGGTCGTGCCGCTCGGGGTCGAGGCGCAGGGGCAACTCGAGGTCCGAATCGTGGGTCGTCTCGAAGAAGATCGTGGCCGGCAGCTTGGGCGCCAGGCTGAGCAGCGAGTTGATCGCCGGCAGCGAGGCCGGGTCGCCGATCACCAGCATCCGCGGCGGCAGCGGATCCGGTACTTCGAACCCGGTGCCCTGCAGCGTCGCCTCGATCGTGTCGCCGGCTTTCGCAGTACGGGACCAGTTGCTCGCGCAGCCGTCGTGCAGTGCGAACTCCAGGCTGAAAGTGCCTGCCTCAAGGTCGGGATCGACCAGCGTGTACGCCCGCTGATGCGGTTTGCCCGCCTTGTCGAACCACAGCCGCACCCACATCGTCGGGTGGTAGCCGACCGCCTGCAGCAGGCCACCATCGGTGAAGTGCACACGCCGGTAGCGCTCGGTGACCTGTTCGGCGCCTGTCACCGTGAACACGAAGTCCTTGCCCCGGAACAGCTTGAGGACAACACCCTCCCAGCCATGCCCCACGACGCACTCCCCCTCCGAACCGGCCAGAATGGCTGTTGCAGACACTGACGTATCAAGTTAGCGCAGCCTAACCTAACTACAGCGAGGATGACGAGTGAACGCCAAGGTCGACCGGGACATGTGGGGCGTGCCGCACTTGAGGGCCGGCGATCCGCTCGCACTCGCCTACCTCCAGGGCCAGAACGCGGCGATGGACCGCGCCTGGCAGATCGAGCTGGCACACCAACGCTCGCTCGGTACCAGCGCCGCCTTCCTCGGCCCGGAGGCCCTCAGCTGGGATGTCTTCGCCCGCCAGGCACGCCTCGACGACACCGCCCAGCGCTGCTGGGAGAACCTCGAGGACGACACCCGCGCATGGATCTCGGCGTACGTGGCCGGCGTCAACCACAGCCTGCCCGGCGCCGCCCAGCACGCCCCCGAGTTCGCCCAGACCGGCCTGACCCCACGGGAATGGCAGCCGTGGGCGCCGCTCAGCATCTGGATTTCCATCCACATCCTCTTCGCCGGCTTCCCGACCAAGCTCTGGCGCGAACACGTCGCCAGCCACCTCGGCGACGCGGCCCTCGAACTCTTCAACTCGGAAGGCCCCAGTACTGCGGGCAGCAACGGCTGGCTCATCCCTGGCGACAAGACGGCAACCGGTACGCCGATCATCGCCGGCGACCCGCATCGCTACATCGAGAGCCCGGGCATCTACCAGCAGATCCGCCTCGCCTGCCCGTCGTACGACGTCATTGGGCTCGCGGTCCCCGGCGTCCCCGGCCTCCCCCATTTCGGTCACACCGGCGGCGTCGCGTGGGCGATCACCAACGCGATGGCGGACTACCAAGACCTCTACTCCGAACAGCTCCGTCGCACCGATGTCGGAGTCGAGGCACTCGGCCCTGACGGCTGGCAACCCGCTGCCCGGCACACCGAGCTGGTCGAGGTCGCCGGTGCCGACTCGGTCGAGATCGAGGTGATCGAGACCGGCCGCGGCCCGGTGATCATCGGTGGACCTGACGACGCCAAGGCGATCAGCTTGCGCTATCCACCTCGCGTCACGCACCGGATCGGCTTCGACTCGTTCCTGAAGTTGCTCAACGCAACGACTGTCGGGGATGTCGATGCCGCCTTCGACACCTGGGTCGAGCCCGTCAACGTGGTGATGGCCGCGGACACTTTGGGCGGGCTCCTGCACCGCACGGCCGGCCTTGTCCCGACCCGCCACCACGACAACCGCCTGCGCGTAGTACCGGCCTGGAAAGCGGATCACCAGTGGCAGGGCTGGCACGAGTCGATGCCGCGGGCAACCGTCGACGACGTCGCCGTGATGGCCAACGCCCGCGAGCTCGCCGGACCCTTGGGCGTCGACTTCGCCGCCCCACATCGCTCCCACCGGATCAGGCAACTGCTGACCGAGCGAGACGACTGGACCGTCGGCGAGATGCCACTCATCCACACCGACACGTTCCTGGGCTCGGCCGGTTCGTTGCTCGATCTCCTCATCGACCTCAAGGACCTGTCGCCCGAGGCAACCACTCTGCGCGAGCAACTCCTCGATTGGGACCGGCGAATGGATGCCGCCAGCAACGTCGCTTCCAGCTACGCCGCCCTCCGCAAGTCCCTGGTACGCCGCCTCGCCGAGCACCCGACACTCGCCGTACTCGACCAGGGCGTCGACCTGCCCGAACTCTTCACCCCGTGGCTCGACACGGTCGCGCACACCTACTTCGCGCTGGAAGGCTTGATCGCCACCAACCTGCTGCCCGACGTCAACGTCACCTGGCTGGCACAGGAGGCCCTCGAAGAAGTCGCCCACCGCAAGCCTCGCGGCCCATGGGGCGACACCCACCAGCTAACCCCACTCCACGCCCTCCGCGGCCCGGTCTTCGCTCCCGGCGAGGAGCACTACGACCTGCCCCTCTCCGGCGACCACCACTGCGTCATGTCCACCTCAAGCCTGCCCGGCCTGACCGACACCTGCATCCGAGCCTCCGCCGCCCGCTACGCCTGGGACGTCGCCAACCGCGACAACAGCGCCTGGATAGTCCCCCTAGGCACCTCAGGCGTCCTAGGCCACCCCCACCATCACGACCAACTCCCCCTCTGGCTCCGCGGCGAACTCACCCCAGTCGCCACCGCCTTGACCCCAGACGACCAAGCCTTCGAGCACTAGGCGTGCCCCAAAGCCGCCACCCGAGGCTGGCTACTGGACCAGGCGAGGTGACGGCGGTCCGGCCCGGACCGCCACCACACACCAACCCCCGCCCCAGCCGCCCCGCACGCTCAGAGTCGGCCCGAAACCTCCGCCCCGACGACCTTGGCATGTGGTGGCGGTCCGGACCTGTGGACAACCGCCGCCGCCATCGGCCGAAATCCGCCACTATGAATACATGCCGGAGGTGACGGAGGTTCTCGCGCGGCGACAAGGCACCGCGACCTTCGCCGAGCTCCGCGCCGTGGTGTCCGGCCGCAGCATTCGCAACGCCCTGCTCGCCGGTCAGATCCGCCGCTCAGCCAAAGGCGTCTACACCCTCCCAGACGCACCAGTCGCGCTCGCCACGGCGCGAAGCCACGGCGGTGTCGTCTCCCACCTGAGCGCCGCTCAGCACTGGGGCATGAAGGTGATCACCGAGCCACTGATACCCCACGTCACCCTTCCACCAGGTAGAGCCAGGCGCGCCACCGAGGACAAGTGCGTACTGCACTGGGCCGACGCGCCGGCTCTGAACGACGTCACCACCCCGATCCGGACGGTGCTCGACTGCATCAGAGCATTTCCGCTCGCGGAGGCACTCGCCGTGGCCGATTCCGCCCTGCACCAAGGAATCGTGGACCCCGACGACCTGTTCGCGGCGGCCGCACAGCTCCGCGGTCCCCATCGCCGAAGGATCCAGGAGGTCGCAGCCCTCGCAGACGCCCGCTCCGAGTCTGTCCTGGAATCAGCACTGCGAGCAATCCTCATCCAAGCAGGCATCGACGGTTTCGAACCGCAGGTCGCGGTCCGGGACAACACCTTCTCCGCACGCCTGGACCTCGGCAACCGATCCACAAAGCTCGGCCTCGAAGCCGACGGATTCGAACACCACGGCACGCGCCAGCAACTGGTCAAGGACTGCCGCCGCGGCGTGAACCTCGCGATCCGCGGCTGGACAGTGCTCCGCTTCAGCTGGGAGGACATCATGTACGACCAAGACTGGGTCGCCGCCTCAGTCGCCGAGCTAACCGGTTCCCCACCACACACCAAGTCGCATCTGCGGGCCGCCTGAGCCGATAGCGGAGCGGGGAGACGGCTCGCCCCGGGAGCTTGGCATGTGATGGCGGTCCGGGCCCACCGTGTGGGGCGGGCCGGGTGCCAGGCAGGGGCGCGCCCGGGGGCTGGGGTTTGGGGCAGCTCCCGGGCGAGTGCTTATCGGTCAGTTGGAGACCTTGTTGTCTTTCGCGGAATGGCGATCGTGGCGCTCGGTTGGTGGATGGTCGATGGTGCGTGGGGCTGGACAGACTGGGCCGCGGCGGATCGGGCCGCCTCCCAGCTTCCTGCTCTTCCACTGCTTCTCTTCGTAGTCGTAGTAGGTGTCAACGCCTCCGACGGTCATAGGTGTCCTCCCGGTCATCCCCCCGGCACGGCCCCTGCGGCCTTCTCCACAGTCGGTCACACAGGGCCACAAATACAAGCAATTCTTGAACTACCTACGACAAACGGACAAATCGTGACCATGTCCAGACTTATCAACGGGCAAAGGTGTTTCGGGAACATTTCGTAGACACTTTGCTTCAGGGTGGAATCTTTCAACCGGCAAAAATCGCCACGCCGTAGCCTGCCAGCCGAACACCCTCTGTAATCACGGCACAGTCCCCGAAAGCCATCACCTGGTACGCCGGTACGCCATCCACCGGCACCACCGCCTCGCCCGGGTCGAGGTTGACCACCACCCGCAGAGCGCCGCGACGCACGACCAGCCACGAATCGGCGTACGTGACGTCCACCGAGGAGAGCCGGTCGTTGCGCAGGTCCTCGCTCCGCGCTCGCAGGGCCAGCAGATCCCGGTACCAGCGCAGCAGCTCCCGATGCGGCGGCTCGTCCAGCTCGGTCCAGTCGAGCACCGACGATCGCCACGTCGCCGGGTCCTGCGGGTCAGGAATCTCCTCCGCATCCCACCCGTACGCCGCGAACTCCCGCCGGCGCCCAACCCGGACAGCTTCGGCCAGCGAGGCCTCACTGTGGTCGGTGAAGTACCGCCACGGCGTCGAGGCGCCCCACTCCTCACCCATGAACAGCATCGGCGTGTACGGCGAAGTGAGCACCAGCGCCGCCCCGATCGCCAACTGGCCCGGCGTCAACGCAGGCCGGTCGCCGAGCGCCCGGTTGCCGACCTGATCGTGGTTCGACGTATAGGCGAGGAACTCCCAGCCCCCATGCCGCTCCGGGTCGACCGGCCGTCCCCAGTCCTGCCCGCGGAAGGTCGAGTACGACCCGTCGTGGAGAAACACCTGAGTGAGCGTCTTGGCAAATACCCCCGGATCGCCGAAGTCCACGTAGTACCCGGCCTGCTCGCCGGTCAGCAACGTGTGCAACGCGTGGTGGAAGTCGTCGCTCCACTGCGCCGTCATCCCCAGCCCACCAGAGCTCACCGGCTCGACCATGCGCGGATCGTTGAGATCAGACTCGGCCACCAGTCCCAACGGTCGCCCCAACGATGCAGAGAGCGTTGCAGTCTCCAAGGACAGCTGAGCCAGCAAGTGCTGCGGACTTTCATCAGCCAGCGCATGTACTGCGTCCAGCCGCAACGCGTCGACGTGGAACTCCCCGAACCACCGCAGCGCGTTGTCACAGATCCACCGCCGGACCTCAACGCACCCAGCGTCGTCCAGATTCACCGCAGGCCCCCACGGCGTCGTGTGCTTGGACGTGAAGTACGGCCCGAAAGCATCCAGATAGTTCCCGCTAGGCCCGAGATGGTTGTAGACAACGTCCAAACACACGGCCAGCCCCACCTCATGACACCGATCCACAAACCGCTGCAAGGCTCCCGGCCCGCCATACGGCTCATGTACTGCGTACAGATCGACCCCGTCGTACCCCCACCCGTGCCGACCAGGAAAGGCCGCCACCGGCATCAGCGAGACAACCTCAACCCCCAACGCCACAAGGTAGTCCAGATGCCCAGCAGCCGCCTCCAGCGTCCCCTCCGCCGTAAACGTCCCCACGTGCAGCTCGTAGAAGACAGCACCCCGTACGTCGCGCCCACGCCACCCAGCATCCGTCCACTCAAACCGGGACGAGTCAAAGACCCGACTGAACCCGTGAACCCCGTCAGGCTGCCAGGCGCTCCGCGGATCGGGCATCGGCTCACTGCCTTCAACAGAGAAGGCATAAGAAGTCCCATGCCCAGCCTCAGCAACCGACAGCTCCCACCACCCGCCGTCGCCCTGCCGCATCTCCAGAACCGACTCGGAGAGGAGCAGCGAGACAGCAGAAGCAGCAGGAGCCCAGACAGCGAAATGCACCCGATCAGCTCCTAGCGAGTAGCGCCACCGGAAGGTCTGCCAGTAGCTCGTGGATCCGAGTCGCTCCACCACCCACCGAGCGGCCGGTCAACACGTCCTGCCAGTTCCCCTCGGGCAGTACGACGGTGCTGTCGCGCCAGCCGCCCAGTCGGTGCAGAGCGACGGGCAGCCGCGTTGCGATCGTCACCACGGCGTCGCCGCGGCTGAAGGCGACCGCATGCCCACTGGAGGTGGGCAGGGGCTTGTAGCTGCCCGCGAAGGCCGAGGGGTTCCGCCGCCGTAGCCGAAGCGCCCGGGACGTCACCAGCAGCTTCTCCTCGGCCAATCCAACAGGCCGAGCGCCAGCATCTAGCCTGGCCAGTGAGGAGATCCGCTGCGCGTAGTCCACCGGGCGACGGTTGTCCGGATCGACCAGCGACAGGTCGACCAGCTCGCTGCCCTGGTACACGTCCGGAACACCAGGCATCGTGAGCTGGACCAGCTTCTGCCCGAGCGTCGCCGCCCGGACGTACTCCGCCTGCCCAGCAGCAAACTCGCCAACGGCCGAGAGCACAGCCTCGTCACCAAGCACGCCAGTGACGAACGACGCGACGTACCCCTCATACTCCTCATCGGACGACGTCCAGCTCGTACGCCGCTTGGCCTCACGCACAGCCTTCAGCAGATAGCCCTGCAGCCGGTCCTCGGCGATCGGCCCGTCGTCCCAGGTGCCGAAGAGCGTCTGCCAGACCAGGTACTCCGTGCTGCCGTCCAGCTCCGAATCGCGATGGTGCTCGGCCAGAGACCGCCACGACCGAACCGCCTCGATCCAGGCCGCGGGCTGCTCCGACAACACCCCGAGCCGGGCCCGGACGTCCTCGGATCGCTTGGTGTCATGAGTGGACAGCGTGGTCATCGTCCGCGGCCAGCGATCGTTCAGCCGGGCGGCGAACGCGTGGAACTCCTCCGGCGAGACCCCGAAATGCTCCGGATCCCCACCGACCTCGTTCAGCGAGGTGAGCCGGAACCAGCGGTAGAAGGCGGTGTCCTCGATCCCCTTCGCCATCACCGGCCCACACGTCTGCTGGAACCGCACGAGGAGCTCGTGCCGCGCATGCTCGTCGATGCGGCTCGCAGTACCGGCCTCGCGACCCAGCAGCAGGTCGCGGACCAGCTCCAGGGTCTCCTGCTGGTCCTCATCGAGGTTGCGCCGAGCCAGCTCGGTCGCATGCTCGAGAGCCCGCACCGAAGTCGGATCAGGCTGTTCCCCCGGTACTACGTACGCCCGGTACCGGTCGAAGTTCACCAGCAGCTCCACAACCACCACGTGGAAGGCGCGGCGAGTGTGGTCGCGCAGGCGCACGTCGTCCTGGCAGATGCGAGCAAGGAGCTCCACAAGCCGGTGCTCTTCGGCGTACTGGCCGTGCTTCACCACTTCACGCTTGGCCTGCTCGACGACGGGTGCGAAGTCGGCCGGCTCGCCAGTGAGCTCCGAGTGGAAGGCAGACAGCGGTGCTGCGCCGGCGGGATCGAGGAAGAGCCCACCGACACGCAGTAAAGCGTCGTACCCGGTAGTGCCCGCGCAGGGCCAGTCTCCTGGCAGTTCCTCATCGCCTTCGAGGATCTTCTCGACTACAACCCAGGCACCGCCCGTGCGCTCGGCCAAGCGGCGCAGGTACCCGCGTGGGTCGGCAAGGCCGTCCGGGTGATCGATGCGGAAGCCGTTGAGCTTTCCCTCGTGCAGCAAGGAGAACAGCAACTCGTGCGTGGCCTCGAAGACCTCCCGGTTCTCTACTCGCACAGCAGCCAGGGTGTCGACGTCGAAGAAGCGCCGGTAGTTCAGTTCCTCGTCTGCGACTCGCCAATGCGCCAGGCGGTACCACTGCTCGGTCACCAGCTCAGCGATCGGCAGGTTCTCCGTCCCTGGGCGCAGCGGGTACTCGTGGTCGTAGTACCGGAGTACGTCGCCGTCGACCGACAGTTCGCCGTCGGCGAGCACTCTGCCGATCCGCTGGCCGAGCACGGCCATCAGGAGCGGCTGGTTCCCCGAGCCCCAGTCGACGTCGAACCACTCGGCATAGGGCGAGCCTGGGCCATCACGTAGTACCGACCACAGGGCCGTGTTGAGTCGAGCAGGCGTCGGCACGGCGACATGATTCGGTACTACGTCCGAGATCGCCCCCATGCGGTGGTCAGCCAACTGAGCAGCGAGCCGGTCGAACGCAGGGCGCCCACCGGCCGGCTCAGACAGCCTGCTGTGGTCCACGACGTCGTACCCATGAGTGGAGCCGGGTGCGGCCTGCAGGATCGGGGACAAGTAGATGTGGGAGATCCCGAGGCTGTGCAGATACGGCACGACCTCAGCGGCGGCATCGAAGCCGAAGCCGGCATGCAGCTGCACTCGATAGGTCGCCTGCGGGACCCCTGTCACTGCGTCGCCTGCCTCGGCCTGGTCAGGACCAGTGTGCCGCGGGCTTCGATCCGGATGGTGCTGCCGGCAGCGTGCTCCTCGTCGCCGGCGCCGCCGGTGGGCGTGGCGGTGTCGACCACGACCGTCCACGAGTCGCCGTACTCCTTCGCGGGGAGCAGGAAGTCCAGCGGCTGGTAGTCGCTGTTCAGCAGGATCAGGAACGAGTCGTCCACCACCGGCTCACCGCGCGGGTCCGGCTCGGAGATCGCGTCACCGTTGAGGAACACGGCGATCGCGCGAGCGTCGTCCCGGCTCCAGTCGCCGTTCTGCATCTCCGTGCCGTTCGGGGTGAACCAGACCAGGTCGCCGAGTCCGTCGACTCCGGTGTCGCCATGGAAGAAGCGGCGACGGCGCAGTACCGGGTGCTCGTGCCGGAGCCGGACCAGGCGGCCGGTGAAGGTCAGCAGGTCCTTCTGCGCGGGGGTGAGGCTCCAGTCCACCCAGGCGAGCTCGTTGTCCTGGCAGTAGACGTTGTTGTTGCCGCTCTGGGTCCGGCCGAGCTCGTCGCCGTGCGCGAGCATCGGCACGCCCTGGGAGATCAGCAGTGTGGTCAGGAAGTTTCGCTGCTGCCGGTTGCGCAACTCCAGGATCGCGGGGTCGTCGGTCGAGCCCTCGGCGCCGCAGTTCCAGGACCGGTTGTGGCTCTCGCCGTCCTTGCCGCCCTCGCCGTTCGCCTCGTTGTGCTTGTCGTTGTGCGAGACCAGGTCGCGCAGGGTGAATCCGTCGTGGGCGGTGACGAAGTTGATGCTCGCCAGCGGGCGGCGGCTGTCGTCGCGGTAGAGGTCCGACGAGCCGGTCAGCCGCGAGCCGAACTCGGCCAGCGTGTACTTCTCACCGCGCCAGAAGTCCCGCACGGTGTCGCGGTACTTGCCGTTCCACTCGGTCCACAGCGGCGGGAAGTTGCCCACCTGGTAGCCGCCGTCACCGACGTCCCAAGGCTCGGCGATGAGCTTCACCTGGCTGACCACCGGGTCCTGCTGGACCAGGTCGAAGAAGGCCGACAGCCGGTCCACTTCATGGAACTGGCGGGCCAGCGTCGAGGCGAGATCGAACCGGAACCCGTCCACGTGCATCTCGGTGACCCAGTAACGCAGCGAGTCCATGATCAGCTGCAGCACGTGCGGGTGCCGCATCAGCAGGCTGTTCCCGGTGCCGGTGGTGTCGTAGTAGTGCGACTTGTCCGAGTCCACCAGCCGGTAGTACGCGGCGTTGTCGATGCCCTTGAAGGACAGCGTCGGGCCGAGCTCGTTGCCCTCCGCGGTGTGGTTGTAGACGACGTCGAGGATCACCTCGATGTCGGCCTCGTGCAGCGCCTGCACCATCGTCTTGAACTCGGTCACCTGCTGACCACGGGTGCCGCCGGCCGCGTAGGCGTTGTGCGGCGCGAAGAAGCCGATCGTGTTGTAACCCCAGTAGTTGGACAGTCCCCGCTGCTGCAGGTGCCCGTCCTGCGCGAACTGGTGCACCGGCATCAGCTCGACCGCGGTCACGCCGAGCTCCTTGAGGTGCTCGATGATCGCCGGGTGCGCCATCCCGGCGTACGTGCCGCGGATGTCCTCCGGCAGCGCCGGATGCGTCATGGTCAGGCCCTTGACGTGCGCCTCGTAGATCACCGTCTCGTGGTACGCGTGCCCCGGCGGCCGGTCGTTGCCCCAGTCGAAGAACGGGTTGGTGACGACCGACAACATGGTGTGCTCGCTGTTGTCCATCGTGTTCAGCTCGTCGGGCTTGTCGAACCGGTAGCTGAACAGTGACTCGTCGGCGTCCACCTGCCCGTCGATGGCCTTCGCGTACGGGTCCAGCAACAGCTTCGACGGGTTGCACCGGTGCCCGTTGGCCGGGTCGTACGGCCCGTGCACGCGGTACCCGTAGCGCTGACCCGGCTGCACCGCCGGCAGGTAGGCGTGCCAGACGAACCCGTCCACCTCGGTCAGCTGCACCAACTGCTCCGACCCGTCGTCGGCGATCAGTGCCAGGTCAACTTGCTGAGCAACCTCCGAGAAGACCGCGAAGTTCGTTCCGGAACCGTCGTACGTGGCTCCGAGGGGATAGGGACGACCAGGCCATTTCTGCACCCGACGACAGTAGCCACCCCTACCCCCTGCTGGGGAATGGTGGTGCGGTTCCGCACCGTGAATTCATCTAGTCGGAGCATGACACCGGGTCGTCGAAGTGCCCCGGCGTGCCCGGGTAAGCGCTCCCCGTGCCGTGCCCGTGGTCGGTGTTGTAGGTCAGCGCCAGCTCCCGGTACGCCGAAGTACCGGCGGTGGTCACGTCTGTGACCGCCCGGCCCGCCCCGGCTCCCCAGGCAACCGCGTGGAGGAAGTTCTGCATCGCCGGCGAGTGCTGCCGGACGTCGTTGAACCCTCCGTACGCCGCGTTGCAGTGGGTGAACAGGTTGTACGCGCCGTTCCAGTCGATCAGCCGGTCACCCGGGTTCGGGCCGTTCTGGGCGACGTCGCCCTGCAGCACGTCCCGGTCCCAGCCGCCGTAGATCCAGTCCGTGCCCTGGTGGTGCTGGTTGTTCGCCAGGGTCTCGGGCGCGGCCGTGTCGTCGGCCTTGTCCGTCAGCTGGAACCACAGGCACGGGTCGACCGTGACCCCGGACGTCGTGACCGGCCAGTCACCCGGCGCACAGCTGCCCGGGTAGGCACCCCTCGGGTTGAAGTCGAGGATGTCCGAGCCGACCACGTTCTGCTTCGCCGGATCGGACTCGCCGACGCCACCGAAGACGTGGTCGACGAACCGGTCGTTCGTACCGCGCGAGTCCGGGTCGAAGACGCCGCTGGTGAGGCAGTCCGGCGTGGCGGCGTCCAGGACCGGGTCGCAGCCCTTGCCGCCCCACAGGACGTCCTCGCCGTCGCCGCCGAAGACCTCGTCGCCACCACTGTCGCCGTTGGCCAGGTCGTCCCCGTAGCCGGCGTGGACGTTGTCGTCGCCCGCACCGCCCCTGAGCTTGTCCCTGCCGCCCACGGTGATGCCGTCATGCGGCATCTCGGCCGAGGTCGAAGTACCGATCCACTGGTCGCCGTCGACGTCGTGTTCCAGGTCCACCCGCCGGTCGTAGAGCCCGCGCCGGAAGCCGACGTAGGTCTCGGCCGGCGGCGAGTTCAGCGAGATGCTGAACTGGGCCGGGGCGTCCCCGGTGTCGAGGTACTGGTTCACCACGCCGCCGCGGTCGCCGAGGATCGCGTCCTCGCCGGCCTCGCCGAACACGGTGTCGTCGCCGAGTTCGCCGAACAGGTCGTCGTCGTCCAGGCCGCCGTAGATGGTGTCGTCACCGTCCTGGCCCCAGACGCCGTCGTCGCCCGCTTCGGCGTACAGGGTGTCGTTGCCGAAGGCTCCGGCGACCTCGCAGGTGGCCTGTGCCTCGGTGCAGAACCGGGTGCTCGGGCCACCGAGGTCCGGGTCGTGCGTCCGCGCCACCGTGGCCCCGGCCGGCGGAGTGCCGTTCGGGTAGCGGTCGGCGTAGACCCGCTCGGTCTGGCCGGTGATCGGCCGCATGAGCGACCCGTTGTCACCCAGTACTACGTCGTCGGCGCCGTCGGCCTCGACCGTGTCCCCGGTGTCCCGGAAGCCCTTGGCCGAGCTGCCGCCGATCAGGTCGTCCTGTCCGTCCGGGGCAGTCGCACCTTCCAGCAGTGCGGCCGCACTGGCCGTCCCGGGCCAGCCCGGATCGGCCAACGGAGCCACAGTCGTGAAGGGCGAGTCGCCGGCCAGCGAGAGGTCTCCACGCAGTACGTCGGCGCCTCCGTTGCCCTCGACGTAGTCGGCATGGGCACCACCGGAGATGAAGTCGCCACCGTCCTGGCCCCACATCGTGTCCACACCCTCGCCACCAGAGAGCCGGTCGGCCCCGAACCGGTCTGCTGGGCCTGGTACGAGCTTGTTCGCTCCCAGGTCGTACAGGTCGACGATGCGCGCCGCCATGGCGACACCCGGCTCGGTGCCGAGCCGTACGGTCGCCCTGGTCGGGGTCTGGCCGGACGCCGGACGCCGTACCTGGCCGTTGTCGCCGGTGACCACGTCGTCACCGGGACCACCGAAGATCGCATCGGCCGTGTCGAGCTGCCCTGTACCGGCCGCGAGCTCCGTCGAACTGCCGCCGACCAGATCGTCATCGGCCAGGTTGCCCTCAACCCAGTCGCTAGCCTGACCGCCCTCGACGTAGTCGTCCTCACCGTCGCCCTTGGCACGGTCCTCGCCGCCCTGGCCGTAGAGCACGTCCTGCCCGTCGCCACCGGACATCTGGTCGTTGCCGGACGTGTTCGCGACCGGCGTCAGCCCGAGATCGAGCAGCGTGACCGTGTGACCGGCCGCGAAGCCGCGCTGCCTTGTCACCGGCGTGGTCGCCGCCGGATCCGCCGTCAGCCTGAGGATCGCGTTGTCACCGGCCATCAGGTCCGGACCGGCATCGCCGAAGAGCACGTCACCGGTGTCCGGCCGCCCCACCCCGGCAGTCGCCTGCTCGAACGAGCCACCGGCGATCGCGTCCTCACCATCGTTGCCATGGACAACATCCGAGGCGTTGTTGCCTTCCAGATGGTCGTTGTCGCCGTTGCCGTTCACGAGATCGGCACCAAGACCACCGTACGCCGTATCGTCGCCGTCGCCACCGTGGATCCGGTCACCTGCTCCAGCCGTCGCGTCGGTCCCGTCCAGGTCGAGCGGGATCGCCGGGGCGCCCGGTGCGTCCACGGTGCCGTTGTCGCCGATCAGCCGGTCGTTGCCGGTGTCGCCGTACAGGTCGTCCTCACCGTTGTCTGTCCGGCCCGCCGCACGGGTACCGCCGTAGACCAGGTCGTTGCCGGCTCCACCGGTCATCCAGTCCTTGCCGTTGTTGCCCTCGATGACGTCGACGTCGGTTCCGCCGTACGCGACATCGTCACCGGCGTTGCCGAAGGCCTGGTCGAGCCCGGCGTCGCCGTACAGGACATCGGTCTCAGTGCCGCCCCAGAGCTGGTCGGCGTCACCGCCGCCGCGCAAGGTGTCCTTACCCTGTTGACCGCAGGCGAGGTCGTTGCCCCCAGCAAGTTCTGCCAGGTCGTTCGCGCCACCTGCGGAGACGGTGTCGATGCCCGCTCCACCGAGGATGCGGTCGTTGCCGTCACCAGTTCCCGCATTGGTGCTCTCGGCAACCGGATCCGACGTCACCGGTGCGCCCGGCTTGCACAGCTCGCCATCGATCCGCTTGTCGCCGAACATCTTCGCCGGTCCGTCGCCGCCGATCAGATGATCGTTGCCGAGGCCACCGACCAGCGTCTTCGCGTTGGACGGCACTCCCGCGGGCAGCGGCAGCTTGTTCACCGTCCTGGTCGCGCCGTACCCATCGTCCGGCCCGTCGGTCCCGCTGACCTCGGCCGGCTCGGCGATGACGTAGTCGTCACCTGGACCGCCGTACACCTCGTCCGTACCGAAGCCGCCCAGCAGGATGTCCCGGCTGCCACCACCGATGAGCTTGGCGGTCTGGTCACCCTGCGAGTGGCTGGTGATGTTGTCGAAGCCCTGGCTGCCCCAGACCCGGTCGCTGCCGGTGCCTGTGTCGACGGTGTTGGTCGCGGGGTCGGCCCCCACGGTGTCTGCCGGACCTGGCGCGTCGACGTCGAACTCGTCTTCCGCCGCGGTGAAGATGCGGTCCGCGTTCGAACCGCCGGTGATCCGGTCGTTGCCCTGGTTGCCGACGATCGTGTTGACCCCGGCCTTCAAGGCACCGTCGGGCTGGTCCGCCGCGACGCCGATCTTGTCGTTGCCGCTGTTGCCGACGGCCTTGTTGGTACCGAGTCCGAGCCCGATCGTGTCGCCACCCGCCGGGGCAACCTCGGTCTGCGTCGTCGGATCGGCGATCGACTCCCAGTCGAACACCGACGCCAGGTCCGAGTTACCGCCGCCGTCCTGGGCGTTGTGCGTCACCTGACGGTTCTTGCGAGCGGTGCCCAGCGAGCTGTCACCGCCGACCTTGTTGTCACCGTTTCCGACCGTGATGGTGTCGTCGCCGGAGCCACCCGCGACCATCGCCTTCGACGTCGCACCGCCGGTGTCACCCGTGACGATGATGTCGTTACCGCCGCGACCGTCGACGTACGAGAGTCCGCGGCCGGTGGTGATGACGTCGTCTTTGGTTCCGCCGATCACCACGGCGTCCTTGTCATAGATCGCTGGCGTCTTGCCTGCGTTGTCGTCCGTCGTCTTCTTGCCGTCGCCGATGAAGGTGATGTTCATCGGTTTGGCGTAGCCCTCGCCGTCCACGACGACCCGCTTCAGGTTCGGGTCGAGATAGTCGCGCCGTTCGCCGAGCATCTCCACCGAGAAGCCGTCGAAGTCGCCGTTGGTGCCGGTCGCGTCACCAGGCTTCTGGGCGTAGTGCAGGGAGATCACCTTGACGGTGTCCTTCTCCACCGCCGCGGCCTCGTTGCCCCACGGTGCGCCGCGTTGCGCGTTCTTGCCGTATTGACCGGCGAACACCACGACGGTGTCGCCGACCGTCCCGCCGAGCTTGGGCGGTGGCGGTTCGCAGTCCGGTTTGACGGAGAAGTCGAGCAGCGTCACATCGGCCAGCGTGAAGCTGAACGAGACGGAGAAGATGCTCACGCCGATGGTGATGTAAACCCTTAAGAACAAGGACAACCGGCCACTCACAGTGAACAAGCACAGTGGGTTGTTCAAGGCCGCATGAAGGAATTCGCTGACCCGGAACTTGCCGTCGTCGTTCGGATCGTTCCAGTAGAAGCCGATCGTCAACCGCAGGCCGCCCTCGATGCCGACCGTGATGATCACAGCGCTGACGGCGGCACCTGCGGCGATCTCACCGGTCAACTGCACCACCGGGATCGGCGTACCGGCGTCGTCGACGGTCTTGAAGAACAGCCCGTCCAGTACGTCGACAGCGTCCACCGGCGCACCGTTCTGCGCCGCCTCGACCGCCTTGCGGATGCCGTACGTGTCCAGTCCGGCGACGATCCGCAGGCTGACACTGGCCGAGCCGGCGAGCGTGACGAAGACCGGCGGCGGCGCGTACACCGGACCGAAGGCCTGCCGCCAGCTGAAGCCGAGCGTCAGCGGACCGGAGTCGAACTCGACCAGCGTGACGTCGCCGCCCATCAGCAGGTTGAACGCCTTGGCCGGCTGCTCGAGGATCGGGAAGGTGATGCCGGACTTCTCCGCGTCGCCCTCGCCCGGAGCCAGCCCGGTGCCACCAAAGATCGGGTTGTCGCCCGCGGCCGGGTTCTCGTTCTTGCCGTTGAGGTTGCTCTTCACCTCGGTACCGGACTTCGCGTTCGTCGCCTTGTACATCTTGTCCGCGGTGCTCGGCGAGTTACTCGTCTCCAGCGCCTTGTCGCCGGCGATCTCGAAGTCGCCGAGTGGGACGTAACAGTCGTTGTCCACGTCCGGACTGCAGGTTGGCAGCCGGTTGATGAACTCGATCACCGACTTGATCGTGTCGACGAAGTCGAGCTTCGGCCCACCGGCCAGCGTGCTGAACGACTTGGCCAACGTCATCAACGTGACGTCACCGCCACCAGCCATCCGGCTCAGATCGGACAGTACTGGGATCGGCGCATAGAGCGTGTCCATCACCGGCTGCAGCGGTCCGGTGACCCGCTTCATCTCCTTGACCACATCGCCGAGCAGTCCCTCGAAGAAGCTGCCGGCACTGATCCCGACGTCCTTGAAGGCGATGTACGGCGCGCCCGAGTCCTGCGGCGCCAAGTTGTCGAAGGCCCAAGTGAGCTGGAAGTTCGCCCGGACCCCTGGGAAGGCGGAGTCCACCTGCGCTTCCACGATCCAGTCGATCGTGAAGCCACCGGCCAGCGAGACGCCGAACAGCTCGCCGCCCTTGCCGAGATCGGCGAACTTGATCTTGGCGGTCTCGTCGGCCGTGCAGGCGTCCTCGGTGCCCTTGAAACAGCTGTCCTCGCCGGGCGCCTTCAGGTCGATCTGGAACGCACCGGCGAACAAGGACTTGGTCGGGTCGTGCCCCTCGCCGGTCGCCTTGTCGACGTTGATCTTGATGAAGGCGAGCTCGGCGACCATGGTGTCCGGCAGGTCGAAGGCCAGGCCGACCTGGAGTTCGGGCCGCGCCTTGTTGTCCGAACCCCAGCCGTCGTGAGTGTTGATGAAGAAGCCGTCGGCTTTGGTCAGCCCGAGCTTGAAGTGCAGCGCGAAGCCGGCGTCGACGGTGATGCCGTCAGTACCTTCCTTGCCCTGCCGCAGGGCCAGACCGGGGATGCCGATGTCCAGCGGCAACGAGGTGTGGAAGCAAGGCTTCGGCGCGTCGGTGTTCTCGCAGCCCTTGGCCGAGCTCACGTTGCCGCGCCGGGCGGTGAACTCGAGGAAGACGCCGCCGATGTCGTTGATGCTACAGATCTCGAGGTCGGGTTCCTGCGCCACCGCCGTGTAGTCGGCGGCCGCGTCCGCGCCTTTGTCGTCGTGGACCAGGACGTTGCCGGCCTTCTTGATCAGCTTGAAGTCCGAGTCGCCGGGCGCCTTACGCAGTACCTTGTAGCCGGTCGCGTTCGGCACCGACGCCCAGGTGAGGTGGTTGAAGTGGGTGTCGTCCAGAGTCGCCGGGCCCTTGGCCGTCTGGCCCGGATCACTTGGAATCGTGTCCCCGGCAGTGCCTTCGCCCGTCCCTTGATAGGCGACCACCTTGTACTCGTACGTCGTAGTACCGGTGTTCGCCGGGTTCTCCGCCACGGTCGGAGCCGCCGCCTTCGCCAGCGTTGCGGTGCAGTCGAAGTCGACGGTCACCTCCGTCGCCGCGATCTGTACTTCGGCGAGCGCGGCCGCGAGCTTGGTGTTGATGAAGTCCTTGAACTCCTTGGAGTTCGCCGGCCGGCCGCCACCGGGCAGCTCGTTCCAGATCGAGCTGCGCAGCTTGGTCCGCAGATCGCCGATGAAGTCAGCACCCTGCTGCAGGTCCTCGCCGATCAACGGCAGCTTTCCTTGGAAGCTGGCCGTCCGGAAAGCCTGCTCGACGGCGGCCAGATAGCCCTCCAGGCCGTCGCCGAAGTTCTTGAAGTCGAGCAACGCGTCCGCCAGCCGCTGGCCCAGATCGGCCGGTAGTTCGAGCTCCTTCTTGGCCGCGTCCGGGGCCGGCAGGTTGTCGTCGAGATCGAGCAGGTCCGCCGGGTTGGTCGAGTCGGGGACGCGCAGGGCGATCTGGCCGATCGGTACCCAGCCGTTGTCCGCGCCCGAGTTGTTCAGGAAGATCGGCAGGCTGCCGCACACCATCAGCGGAGTGTCGAGCGTCTCGCCACAGCTGACCGTTCCGTTGGTGGCGTTGAAGTTCACGCCGACGTCATCGATGAAGTCGGTGAACGAGACAGGAGTGTCGGCGACCGCGCCCGTCTTGGCCAGCGCGATGCTCAGATCCGCCTTGGCCTGCGCCTTCTCGGAGTCGGGCGCGCCCGCGGTCGGGTTGCCCAGGGAGATGCTCAGCGGGCCGACCACGCCCTGGACGGTGCCGTTCGTCAGCTGTGCCTTGGCGCCGACGCTGATCGACGAGTCCTCCAGCACCTTCAACGCCGTACCGTCGGCCGGACCTTCCCCGGCCTTGAGCGGGATGACCAGGCCGACCTTGACCCGGCCGTCCACCTGAACCTGGGCCAGGCCCGTCGCCTGGGCACCGGCGAACGTCTGGTCGCCACCATTCAAGTTGCCCAGGGCAAGCTTGATCGGTGAAGCGGCCCGGTAGCCACGCTTCCAGTCGACGTCCAGTACCAGGTTCGGCTCGCCGCCGACCTCGAGGTACCGGAACTTGACGCTGTCCGTGCCCAGCGCCTTGTTCAGCAACTCGACCGCGTCCTGGATGTTGTCCGGCGTGTTCGCCAGCAACTGGTCCGTGACGTCATCCAACGCCGACCGCATCATGTACGGCGTGCCGGCGGCCGGCGCCGACTCCCAGGCCTTGGTCAGCGTCAGGGTCTTCCCATCCGCCGACACGGCCTGGACGATCCCCACCTGGGTGCCGACCACGACCGAGCGGCCGACGAGCGCCGCGGTGAAGAGGTTGCCGTCGGCCCGGGTGTTGTCGACCACCGTGTTCGCGCCGAAGCTGACGCCAGCACCGGCGTTCGATTCGTCGCTTACCAGCAGATCGCGCAACGACTTGCCGAGGCCGGGGATGTCCTTGTCGAAAACGCCACCGCCGGCTGACGGGTTGGATGCTGCGAGCTGCTTCGACAGCGTCTGCAGCGTCTTGATGAGCGCGGTGAACAGCGCCTTCGGGTCGGCGGCGTCGAAGTCGAGCTTGAAGATCTCGGCGAGATCGCTGGTGTCGAGGACCGCCGAACCCGGATCGGTCAGATCGGCCCACTTCGCGGTGAGCTTCGTCGTCGCACCGGCCGGGAGGAACTGTGGGGCTTCGGGGACCGTCACCGACAGGTCGCCGTACGCGCGGACGTTCGCGTCGATGTCGAGCAGGTTCTGCGGACCGTCCACGAGTTGCTTGAACAACTCGGACAGCCGCAGGTCGTGCTGGGCATCACCCTGTTGCTTCAACCCGACGGACAGCATGTGGCCGGACGGCGTACCGGCTGGGCAGGTGTCGCCCAGGGAGGAGTTGCAGACCTTCAGCTGGCCGGTCAGGTGGACCTTGAAGAAGCCCGCGTTCGCGGTCAGGTCGACAGCGGTCTCGATCGGGAAGTCCGCGGCGAACAGCGAGCCGCCGGTGCGGATCATCACCCGATCGGTGTTCAGCGGCAGGGCCGGGACGACGATGTCGAGCGGGCCGTTGTGCTGGGTGAACGGGCAAGCCTGCGTGGAGCCGAGGAATCCGTTGCACGCGGCACCGGTCTTCGGGTCCTGCAGGTCGAGCACCAAGGTGAGCGAGGCGGTGAACGACGGGGTCACCTTGGCAAAGGTCTGGTCCGCGTTGGCGTTGACGATCCCGTGCCCGCCGGAGTCGATCCGGTTCGCGAAGGTCACCGCACCGACATGCGGCTCCGCGCCGGCGATCACGTACGGCGGGTTGCCGATCGGCTGTCCTCCGGCCCAATCCGCCTTCAGGGTGATCGTGCTCGCGTCGTTGCTGGCCACCTCACCAGCAGACGTCCCGGCCACCACCCGGCGGCCGATCCACTGGTTCACGGCCCATCCGGCACCCGCGACGGTCAGCGTTTTGGCGCCGTACACGGCGGTCTGACCGGAGGCCTCGACACTGATCGGGTCGAGCTCGACCGGGGTGTTCGGCGCTGCCTTGGTCATCGCCAGGGTGAGGGCGAGCTTGCTGGTCGCGACATCCCAGACCAGGTTGCCCAGCGAGATGTCCGAGGCGTCGTCGAGCTTCTTGAGCAGGTCCTGCAGCGAGGTGAAGGTCGGCTTGCCCGCCTGCGCCGGATCCTGGCCCGCGTAGGTGGGATCGGTCGGGGCGGGGACGGTGTGCTTGGCGAGGAAGTCCTTCAGCACCGCGTTGATCTGGATCGCGTCGGCGAGCGTGCCCTTCATGAACGGCAGGTCCAGGTCACCGGTCGACGGCAGCGGACCCGCGCCGTCCGGGTCGTACTTCGCCTTCTGGATCGCGGTCAGCGTGGCCACCACCTGGGCCAGGCCCTCGGCGAGGTCCTGCAGGCTCATGTTCTGGAATCGGCCGACGGTGCTGGCCAGGTCGGGCGCGCTGACGACCGGCGTACCGGTGCCGATGTCGTTCCAGTCGACCTGCACGGTGGCGCTGATCTCGCTCGGCAGGGCGGCGGGGATACCCGCCGCTGCCGCGCCGAGCTGGAAGGTCGCGTGCACCGAGCCGCGCGAGCCCGCGTCGGTGGCGTCGATCGGCTGCGATCCCTGCGGGTCGAGACCGACCGTGACGAGGCCGTCGAGCGAACCGGCCTGGGCCAGTTCGCCGTTACCGCTGAAGAACAGCTTGCCGTCGTTGTCCGGATCGCTGACCGTGCCGACGAAGTGGGCGTCGACGTCGAGGGAGGAGCCGGTCAGCGAGACGCCGAGGATGCCGATCGCCGCCTTCGCGGTGGCGTTCTCGATACTGGCATGGGCGTCCAGGTCGAGTCGCGGCGTACCGGTGGAGCTGACCAGGTAGACCTTGTCGTCGCCGGTACCGGTCCAGACCACGCTGAGCGCGAGCCGCGACTTCAGGGCGACGGTGACTCCGTCGGAGACCGAGAGCTCGACCTTCGGCGAGGCATTGCTGAGGCGCAGGTCCTGGCCGGTGGCGGTCTTGTCGACGGTGACGACGATGTCCAGCTTCTTGCCCGCGCCGAGATCGCTCACCGTGGTCTTGAGGTGACCGGCCCGGCCGCCGTCGATGGTGATGTCCTTGTCCACCTCGAGATCACCGAAGTCGGTGGCCGACTGCAACTCGTCCGTCACCGCCTTACCGAACAGGTCATTGAGCCCGAGCAACCCGCCGGGACTCGCCCCGATCAGCGGAAGCGGTTCCTTCAGCTTGTCAACGGCCCCTAACCCAGCCGTCCAGGCCGCCAGGCTGTCGGGCGAACCACCGACTCCCAGCAGGCCCAGCAGATCATCGACCCCGTCAGCGGCGGCACGAGCCGGCCTCGGGGTGTAGACGAGCATGCCGACCAACAGACTGATGGCCACGGCAACCGAAATCAGACGCGACGACGCAAGACGCAAAAGACCCATCAGAGTCCACCCCCGCGGCCCAGGGCCCGCGCTCCCCCCACGGTTGCGCGATGGGCGACCCCCCAGCCGCTGCCTCGAAAGGTAAGCCACGCAGAGTAGCCACGCAATACCTCAGCCGAACTTCAACACTCATTCACCATTCCCCAGGCTGCTCCCGACCACCGCCGGAAATTGCAGCAAGCTGCAACAGGTGTCCGGCGTGGCCGAGTCGGCGGGCCGGTAGGGTCAGCCGTCCGTCGTTGTGAGGAGCTTTTGGTGAGGCTAGTCAGGCCTGTTGTGCTTTCGGTTGTTGTGGCGTTGACGGGTGGAGTGGTCGCTGGAGGGGCGGCCCAGGGAGCGGCTGACCAGACCGTTTCCTATCGAGGCTATGAAGTGACTGTCCCGGCGAGCTGGCCGGTGGTGGATCTGGCCAAGGATCCGACAGCTTGTGTGCGGTTCGACCGGCCCGCGGTGTATTTGGGTCGCAGTACTGGGCAGGCCGACTGTCCTTCGCGTTTGGTCGGCCGCAGTGAAGGGCTTGTACTGGAGCCGTTGACCAAGGCGGCTCGGTCGACTGACGGTGAACTCCAGGTCGCCGTAGCAGGCGCCGGTGTGCTGGCGACGGCGTACCACGCTCGTGGCGCTGACCAGGTCGCTCGCAAGGTGCTGGCCTCCGGCAAGGTGACCTCGAAGGCTCAGGCGGTCCAGCAGCCGCGGCAGGCACAGGCTCAAGCGGCACCCTCGATCGTGGCCACCGGGACTATCGGTGCTCCTGGGTTCGACACCTGCACGGCTCCGAGCCAGACGGCGATGGACGCCTGGAAGTATCCGGCTTCGCCGTACCGAGCGGTCGGCATCTACATCAGCGGCGACCTCCGTGCCTGTGACCAGCCCAACCTGACGCCGGAGTGGGTCGCCGCGAACGCTGCGAAGGCCTGGCAGTTCCTGTTGATCGATGTCGGCATGCAGGCTCCGTGCACCACCTTCAGCAGCAAAATGTCAACGGTCCCCGCCACCGCCTTGGCGCAGGGCCGTGCTGCCGCAGCCAACGCCGTCGTGGCGGCGCAAGCACTCGGGTTCGCGCCGCGTAGTGCGATCTACAGCGACATCGAGAACTATCCGTCGACCGCGTCCTGCAAGGCCTCCGTACTGTCTTACCTGAGCGGCTGGACGCAGGAGCTCAACTCCCGCGGCTACGTCGGCGGTACGTACGTCGGTGCGGGCTCCGGCGGGGTCGATCTGTCCAGCGCTTACAACAGCACGGCCTACACGCGGCCGGACAACCTGTGGTTCGCCCACTGGGGATCGACCCCGGCCGGCACCAGCCGCTTCATCCCGGCCACCTACTGGCCCAACCACCAACGCGTGCACCAGAACGTCGGCAACGTCAAAGAGACCCACGGCGGCGTCAGCATCAACATCGACGGCAACGCGCTGAACCTGACAGCACCGCCTGTCCCGGTGACCGGCTTCGACGCCACCGGCACCAACGCAGCGGCCGCACTCCGCTGGACCGTCCCGACCGGCACCAAGCTGGCCCAGGTGATCGTGCGCCGCAACACCGGCGCCACCCCGCCCGCACTCCCGACCAGCGGTACCGCGGTCTACGCAGGCACAGCCAGTACTACGAGCGCCCCCGGCCTGGCGGGGGCGACCAGCTACACGTTCCGCGCCTGGATCAAGGACACCACCGGCAAGATCGGTCCCGGAGCGGACACCTACCTGGCCGGCACGCGTGCCACCATCGCAGCGAGTCCCACCTCGACCATGTACACCGGCGGAATCACCCTCAGCAGCAAAGCCACCCGGGCGGACACGGCGGCCGGGCTGTCCGGAGTACCGATGACGCTGTACTCGAAGGCGAAGAACGCGACGAGGTGGACGACACTCACCACGGTCACGTCCTCGGCTACCGGTGACGCCACCTCACTGCAGAAGCCGGCGGTCTCCACCTACTACATGTGGGGCTACAACGGCTCGGCCGACCTGCTGGGTTCACGGAGCAGCGCAGTACTGGTGGAGGTTCGTCCGGCGCTGTCGGGCTACCTGACGCCGGCCGCGATCAGGCTCGGCGCGAGCACGCTCCTCTACGGCTACCTCAACCCGCCGCACGCCGGGACAACCGCCTACCTGCAGCGCAGGTCGGGCACCACCTGGGTAGCCGTCACCACCGGCAAGCTGACGACCAACGGCAAGTACGCCTTCAGCATCAAGCCAACCACCCGAGGCACCCACACCTACCGAGTCGTCTGGCTAGCCGACGCAGACCACCAAGGCACCCAAACCCCCTCAAAGGTCCTCACCGTCAGCTAACTCCCGGCCAGCACGAGACCGTCACCGAGCACCCGTACCGCGCTCATGTTTGGGGTGGCGGGACCGGACCGCCACCACACACCAACTTGCCATTTCTGCCCGGGAGCGCGCCCGCGCACGCTCAGCCGGATACAACGAGTCGAGGTTAGTGAGTGGTGGCGGTCCGGGCCGCCAACTGCTCAAGCCAGTAGCACGAACTCCGGCTGGAGCACTGGCCCATGCCCAAAGTCCAGCCACCCGGCCACGCCACCCCGAGCCACCAGCCCGCGTACGACATATCACCCCGGTCGGCCTTGTGAACCGGCATTGAGCGGCACAGGCAGTTTGTCCTCGTACTCCGAGCCGAACCCACCGACCTGGCGTCGCCACGACACTCCAGCCACCGCAGCCAGCCGGGCTCTCAACAACGGCCCCGCAACAATCCGAACGGCTCTATTCGCCTGGCTTGGCGGCGAGTGGCACCGACAAGATGGGCAGCATGTCATACGACAGGAATTCCAGTCACATGACAGGATTACTACTGCAGTTGTAGCTCGTGCCGACTCGCTCGAGCGCGCCGAAGGTGATGTCGGTGGTCTTGGTGGTGCCGGCCGATTCGAGTTGGCGGTGTTTGATGATGCGGTCGTAGCCGTCGGAGGTGTCGCGCTCGATCACCTTGCTGGCCCTGCCAGGGTGCAGCCTGACGATGCTGCCCTACTGCACACGCTCAGGAATCCGTCGCGGTGTGACAATCCGACTATTCAGCGGATCACTCAACCGAGCTCGGATCCCCACGGCTAGTCCGAAGTTACGTCTGCTGTGACATGGCGAACCCCCTGCTGAGCAGGGGGTTCGTGGTTTGTGCGGGTGGGGGTTCTGTCTACTTCAGGGTCAGCGGGATGACGGTGTTGAGGAGTTCGAAGGCGCGGCGTTGGGTGTTGGTGGGGATGGCCAGGGTGGGTACGACGGGTCCGTCGGGGCCGTATTGGATGTCGTTGCGGGTCAGGGTGGCCAGGTGGTCGAGCAGTGCACGGAACGACCTGACGGGTTGGCCGGTGTGGTCTTTTCGGCGGGAGGCCTTGCGGGTCGCGGCGTCGGAGCGTTGTGCGGGGGCGACGGGGTCGGTGGGTGTGGGTCGATCTTCGTCGGTGAATGTCAGCGGGGCCAGGGATCGGCGCAGGTGCCAGGTCAGGTAGGCGGCGAGCATGACGATGAGCACGTGGGCGCGGACCCGGTCTTCGAGGCGGTGGTAGATCGGGCGCAGGTCGAGGTCG
>NZ_AQUZ01000074.1 GCF_000372465.1 Kribbella catacumbae DSM 19601 | reverse complement strand
GCAACGCCCTCGGCGTGACCCAGTCCATGGGTGCGGTCGGCACGAGCGCCGACAACGCACTCGCCGAGTCGTTCAACGCGACCCTCAAGCGAGAGATCCTCCAAGACCACAACTCCTGGCCCGACGAGGCCACCTGCCGCCGCGAAGTGTTCCGCTGGGTCACCCGCTACAACACCCGCAGGCGGCACTCCTGGTGCCGCTACCACTCCCCGAACACCTACGAAACCCTCTACCCCGCTACGCTCCCGTCGGCGGCGTAATCCACCACCGTGTCCATGAACCGGGGGTAAGGCCCGTGCCAGCGGCGTTGGAGGTATCGCGCTCGGGCGTGGGCGCGCACGCGTGGGTGTTCTTCACCGCGCCCGTGCCCGCCGAAACTGCTCGCAGGCTCGGTACCGCCCTGTTACGGGAGGCGATGGCGGTGCGTGGTCGCATGGACCTGGCCAGCTACGACCGGTTGTTCCCATCACAGGATGTGCTACCGGCGGGCGGTGTCGGGAATCTGATCGCCGCGCCTCTGCACGGCAAGGCGCGCCAGGACGGTGCGACAGCACCTAGGGATTGCTCGCCAACGTCACCTGTCATGTGACTGCTACACCTTTCATATGACTGGTACTTTGGTCATATGTTCTTCAATGAGCCGTTCGGCGGGATCATCCCCGGGGCACGTGGCGCAGTGCTTGCGGCCCTGCTGCGCACCGACACACCCCTGACCGGGCGACAGATCCATAGCCTGCTCAGCGACGACTACAGCCTATGGACTGTCCAAGAAGCCCTGAAGTCGCTGACCAAGCTCGGCCTGGCGGAGACCCAGACCATCGGGCGGGCCGGCGTACACACCATCAACGAGGAGCACGCCTCTGTGGCTCCGCTGCGGACTCTGCTGGACCCGGTGGCAGCCCTGCGAGAAGCGGTCAGCGCGGTGACCGACGGCGACGTGCAGGCAGTGCTCCTCTTCGGGTCGATCGCTCGCGGAGAGGCAACGCCGGACAGTGATATCGACCTAGCAGTCATTGCGCCGCCCGACTGGGACAACCGCGTTGAGCTTGAGGACAGTGTCCGTATGCGTCTCGGCAACGATTGCGATGTCCTCGTCTTGACCGAGGCCGACTTCAATCGGCTGGCTGCCTCGGGAGAGCCGGTCGTCAGCGACATCCTCCGTGACGGCGTCGCGCTGATCGGCGCCAAGCCGCGCGTCAAGCACGGAGCTGCATGATGGCCACGGCCGAGCAGCGCAACCACGCCAAGAGCTTCCTCAAGAAGGCCGAGGAGTATCTCGCCTCGGCCGAAGCCAACCTTGCCGCCATGCGGTACACCCCGGCAGCCGGCGACGCGATCCACGCCGGAATCAGCGCGAAGGATGCGATCGTCACCGCGCTCACCGGTTCGACAAGCAAGAAGAAGGATCACGCCACCGCGGCGAAGGAACTCCGACAGTCGCTGGCCAAGCGGGCCGAGGCCGCCGCAGGCGAAAGGGCGCTGCGTGAATTGGTCTCGGCCAAAGGTGATGTCGAGTACGGGACTGATGTGGTGACCGCGATCAAGGCCGAACCTCTGGTCCGCCGGGCGCGCACACTGGTGGAGCTTGCGGTCGAGATCGTGCGCCTCGGACGCTGACCGGCCACGTTGACGCACCGGACCAGGTGGCCGATACGTCGGCGCATTCGCTGGCGAGCTGTACTTCACTGCTGTACGGCAAGCGAAAGGCCCTCCCCGATGACTCGGAAAGGGCCTCTGACCTGGGTGGAGCTGAGGGGATTCGAACCCCTGGCCTCTTCGTTGCGAACGAAGCGCGCTACCAACTGCGCCACAGCCCCAGCTTGTCGCGGTGTTCCGTTGCGACCGCGAAACTCTAACACGCGATCGGTCGCTCTCTGAAACCGGGAGCGCTTCGGCCCGGGAGGGCCTTGCGGGCTTGGTCAGTCGCCGACGGCGCGGCGGATTTCGGGTTCCTCGACGGGGGCCGGGGCCGGCTCCGGTACGACGGGGGCCGCCTCCGGCTCGGGGTCGGCGGTGCGGGCTGAGGAGAAGACCTCCGGCCCGGACAGGCTGATCGTGCGGACCGTCCGATCCGGTGCCTTCTCCTTCATCACGTACGTCGGCAGCGTCACCGGCACCGGGTCCCAGAGGCCCTCGGCGGGCGGCGCAGGCTTCGTCGCGGCAACGGGCTCCGCGGCGACCGGCAGCTTGACCTCGATCGTCAGCTCGTGGTCAGGCGACGGTGCCTTAGCCGGGCCGCGATCGTGGTGGGCTTCCTGCCGCGCCCGGCGCTCGGCGGCCACGGCGGACCGCTCGCGGGCCTGGCGCCGAAGCTGCACGCGAGTGAGTACGACGAACGCCGCGATCAGCGTCGTCGGCATCGAGAGCGTCCACCACGCCAGCATCTGGAAGCTCGCCAGTGCCGTGACTGTCAAAAGCGAAAGGGTCAGGATCGACAGCACCCGCCGGCGGCGCATAGCGGCCACCCGGCGGGCTCGGTTCGGGACGTATCGCGTCGGCGGCGACAGATCCTCGGTGCCCTCATCCGGCGACGCCGCCTCAGGCGATGCGTCAGGCGAGCCTGGTGGTCGTACGACGTACCGCGAGCGCGCCTGGACGTCGGACTGCCGCGACAGCACGCGCGCAGCCGACGACGAGTACTTCTCCGCCGAGCGGCGCGCGCTGGCCTCGTCGTTGCGCTTCAGCAGCATCGGGACGAGGTAAGCGGCCCACGCGGCGACGATCGCCACATAGATCAGCCCTGTCGTCCCCATGCGACGACGCTAAGACCCCGGGAGGTTCAGGTCCGGTACGTGCGCCGGTGTGTCGCAAGAAGACTCGTGTGACTGGTGTGAATAAGCACGCAGCGTGATCAGCGCAATCGTGCTACCAGGCCGGGCCCGACTTCCTCGGCGTTGAGGGCGAAGATGCGATGGTCGCGCCAGTCGCCGTCGATGTGCAGGAAGCGCGGCCGGTCTCCTTCATAGCGGAAGCCGAGCTTCTCCACCACCCGCAGACTTGCCTTGTTCTCGGGGCGAATCGCGACTTCGAGGCGGTGCAGTCCGAGCGTGAACCAGCAGTGATCGGCAGCCAGCGCGACGGCTGCCGGCACGATCCCGCGGCCGGCGTACTGCTCGTCGACCCAGTAGCCGAGGTTCGCCCAACGCGCTGAGCCATAGGTGATTCCCGACACTGTCAGCTGCCCGACGAGTGGCCGCTTCGCCTTGGCGCCCGCGCCCGCAGCACCGGCGTACGTGATGACGAAGGGCAGCATGCGGCCGTAGCGGGCCTGGCGGTTCCAGTCGCGAGCCATTGCCCGGAAGGTACGTGCACCGTCGTCTGCACCGGGCGGCTGCGTCGCGTCCCAAGGGCGGAGCCAGCTGATGTTCCGCTGGCGTGCGGCGCTCCACTCGGGGCCGTCGGTGGCCTTGAGCGGCCTCAGGGTCACCTGCCCGTGTTGGAGTTCCACGGGCCAGTGCACGACCGCCATCAGTCCTGGTCCGACCGAGGGTGGTCTCCACCACGCACCTGGTCGACCGCATGTCGCAGTAGTGGCTCCAGCACGACCAGGCCGTCTTTGACGCCACCACGGGAGCCCGGCAGGTTCACGATCACCGTCCGGCCGGCTAGTCCGGCCAGTCCTCGCGACAGCGCCGCAGTAGGAACGCCCTGGCCTATCCCATAGGCACGGATGGCCTCAGCGATGCCCGGGATCTCCGTCTCGAGCACTGCTCGCGTGCGCTCCGGCGTCTCGTCCGTAGGCGAGATGCCAGTGCCACCTGTCGTCACTACGACGTCGTACTCCGCTGCGACTGCCGCCACTAACGCATCACCCACCGGTGCCCCATCGGGCACTACCTGCGGCCCGTCGACGGCGAAACCCCATGTAGCGAGTCGTTCCGCGATCAGCGGCCCAGTGGTGTCCTCATAGACCCCAGCGGCGGCACGGTTCGAGATGCTGACGACCAGAGCCCTCACGGCCGCTCCCAGTGCCCGGTCTTGCCGCCTTCTTTCAGCTCCACCCGTACGTCGGACAGCACAGCCGCCGGATCGAGTGCCTTCACCATGTCGATCACTGCAAGCCCAGCGACCGCTACAGCTGTCAGCGCCTCCATCTCCACTCCGGTCCGGTCGGTGGTCTTGACGGCGGCAACGATCAGTACTGCGTCGTCTGTCACCTCCAGCTCGACCTTCGCCCCAGTGATGGCGATCGGGTGGCACAGCGGAATCAAGTCCGGCGTCCGCTTCGCTCCCATGATCCCGGCGATCCGTGCGACAGCGAGTGCGTCCCCCTTCGGTACGCCGTCGCCACGCAGCGCCGCGACCACCTCTGCCGATACCAGGACCTTGCCGGAGGCAACGGCCCGCCGGGCGCCGGCCGTCTTCTCCGAGACGTCGACCATCCGGGCGGCACCGGTGGCGTCCACGTGGGTCAGCCCCCCGGCAGGTTCCGTCATCCGGTCTCCTCGTCCAGCAACCAGAGCTCCGCTTGCTCGCCGGCCCGGACAGCAGTGACGTCCTCGGGCACCACGATCAGCGCGTTCGAGCGGCTCAACCCGCCGAGCAGGTGCGAGCCGTGCCCGCCGACTGTACTGGCCATCCAGCCCTCATCGCCGGAGGTGGCCGCTGCCCGGACGAACTGCCGCCGCCCGGCAGGCGACGAGAACCCGTCCAGTACGACGCCCTGCACCGCCTGACGCCGGTACGGCATCGCACCCATCAGCTTGCGTAGTGCGGGCCGGACGAACACCTCGAACGACACGTACGCCGACACCGGGTTGCCCGGCAGGGTGAAGATCGGCACCTCGTCGTCACCCATCACACCGAAGCCCTGCGGCTTGCCCGGCTGCATGGCGACCTCGGGGAAGTCGATAGTGCCGAGCTTGGTCAGCACTTCCTTGACTACGTCGTACACGCCCTTGCTGACGCCACCAGAGGTGATCACCAGGTCCGCACGGACCAGCTGGTCCGACAGCGTGTCCATGATCTTCTTCGGGTCGTCATCGACGATGCCCACGCGGTACACGACAGCACCGGCCTGCCTAGCGGCCGCAGCGAGCGTGTAGCTGTTGGAGTCGTAGATCTGCCCGTCGCCCAGCCGCGTACCCGGCTCGCGCAGCTCGGCGCCAGTGGAGACCACTACTACTCGCGGCCGCGGACGCACCTTCACTCGAGCTCTGCCGACCGCAGCGAGTACTGCGATCTGTCGCGGGCTCAGCACGGTGTCGCGGTCCATCACCTTGTCGCCGGCCCGCAGGTCCTCGCCGGCACGGCGTACGGAGGCTCCTAGCGCCGGCTGCTGCACGATGCGGACGGACGCGGCTCCCCCGTCGGTCCACTCGACCGGTACGACGCTGTCGGCGCCGCGGGGCATCGGTGCGCCCGTCATGATCCGTACGCACGTACCCGGAGTCACCACGATCGGCTCACTCCGCCCGGCGGCGATCTCGCCGACCACGGGCAGGGTGATCGGGTTCTCCGGGGCAGCACCGGCCAGGTCGCCCGCCTGTACGGCGTACCCGTCCATGGCCGAGTTGTCGAAGCCAGGCAAGCTAACCGGCGACACGACGTCCTCACAGAGCACCAGCCCGAGCGCCTCCATCAACGGCTGCTCGAACGGCGGCAGCGGCCTCACCCTGCCGAGTACTGCTTCCAGATGCTCGTCCACACTCCGTCTCACGCAAGCGACTCTAGTCGCTCGGGGTAGCCGCCTTAGACCACGCATCCGCCGATCAGCGCAAGAGGAACTCCGTGACGGTCTGCCGAACAGTGCCCGCTCCGCTGACCTGCAGCGAGTGACCACCATCCGGTACTACGACCAGCCGCGACCCCGGGACGTCCCGTTGAGCCTCCTGCGCCCAGACCAGCGGCGTACCGAGGTCGCGCTCGCCGTGCAGCAGCAAAGCGTTGACTCCTCGCAGTGACAGCCCGTGGACCTCAGAGTCCTTGACCTTGGGCCAGTACTCGCACATCACCATCTCGCCATTCCCCCGCGCCGTTGCGGCGTTGAACGGCCACATCTGCTCGGGAGTCAGCTTGCTGACGGCCCGATCGGCCTTACGGGCCCTGCTGTGCTCAGGCGACTGGGCACCACCCCAGGGGAAGTCCAGATCGAGACAGAGAGTCGCCGCTTGGAGTCCCTGGCTGTACTGCGATGCCGGCGTCTGGCTGAAGCGGTCGACCAGTGCGAAGAGGTCTCGCAGCCGGGTGCTGTCACCACCAGCCGCCGCGTGCAGTGCCTCCGGGGCGAACAGGAGGCGGGCCGGGTCGACGTAGCCCATCATGGTGATCGCCTCGAGCAGCTTTGGGCCGAGAGCGGGGTCCTGCCGTACTACAGACGCCAAGTCGGCCGCAGGGTCGCCGGGACAGTTTCGGCCGGGAGCCGCGCAGACGTCCCGTAGCACTCGCGCGAACTCGCCGAAGGTCTCCACTAGCTCAGCCCGGAAGGAATCGACCGGCACTGTCGAGTCCAGTACGAGGTGGGTGACTCTGGACCGGTGTGCGGCGGCGTACCGCTGAGCGGTGTACGTGCCGTAGGAGACACCGTTGACTGCCCACCGGTCGACCTTGAGTGCTCGCCGTAAGTCCTCGAAGTCGGCAACGGAGTCAGTAGTCGCGTAGTGCTCACGGTCGGCGCCCAGAGTCGCTGCACACGCCAGCACTGCGGCCCTGCTCGGCACACGGAGGTCGCTGCCGCCACGCTCGCTCTGGAGCTCGGGACAGTTCAGTGCGTCCGCGCCTGTCCCTCGCTGGTCGAGCATCACGATGCGGTAGTCGTTCTTGATCCCCTCGAACGCCTGAAGCACTCGCGGCGCAAGGATCGGGCCTGGCTGCCCAGGTCCTCCAGTGAGCATCAGCATCGTGCGCTTCGCCTGCGGATTCCCTCCCACCAGGACGGGCAGGTCAAGAGTCTTACTCCGCCGGTCATCCCGATCCAGCCTGACGGTCAGCTCTCCGCACAGATAGGCAGCCAACTCGGGCTGTGCACACGGGCTGAGCCCAGTCCACGCCGGGTTGCTCGCCTGAGCCGTACTTCCGCCGGCCATCAGGCCAGCGATCAGGGTGGTCGCTAAAAGCAGGTGTCGGCGCATCGTGGGCTCCAAACCGATCAGGCGCTGGTGGCACACCTCACCTCGCCCACAGGACCGGCCGCCATCCATTCGAGACCTTCGAACTCTCGCGGCCGACCCCACCACGAGCGATGATGACTGAGATGATCCGGCTCGGCCTGAACGACCGCCAGTTGTCCACACTGCGGTTCACGGTGTCACCGATGATGCACGTGGTCGAAGCCGTGCTGTGGGTCCAACAGCGTCCACACCAGCCACCGAAATGGCTCCCACGGCGTTGGTCGCAGGTCTCACCAGCGAACCGCGCGCTGCTCCTCGACTTGATCGATCCCGCGACACACTCCGTCCCGGACTTCCTCATGCCGCTAACAGACCAGTACCGCCCTACCGCCGAGACTGAGCTGGCCGCCATCGCCGCCACTCCGCTTGACGACCTGCGCGCGCACCTACGCCTCACCTACCGGCTTGGACCGGTCGACGAGACCTTCGCCTGCCACCTGGGCGTAGTACCGGCTGTAGCCGACAAGTGGCGTAAGGAGCCGACGTCGCTGGTCGAAGCGGCTTGGGATGGCCAGAGTGCTCCGCTGCTGGATGCTGTCCAGCAGGCCTTGGCAGAAGCGTGGCAGGTGCTCCTGGCGCCGACCTGGCCGGTGATCCGCTCAGTGACCGAGACCGACGTCATGCACCGGCTGCAGCTCGTGAAGACGGCCGGGATGTCCTCTGCGGCCGTTGAACTCGTCGACGGCGAGGACTGGGACGGGCAGGCTGCACAGCTCGACTCCCCGCTCGAACTCGACCTGACGCGCCTGCACCATCGCATCGTGCTGGCACCCTCGGTACTGCTCGACCGCGGCCGGGCAGTCGTCATCTCCGGCGACGATCTACTGATCGGCTATCCCTGCCGAGGCCGCGCTGTCGTCATCGGTCCCCACACCACGGGCGACTCTCCCGTGGAGCTGCTGAACGACGGCCTAGGCACTCGCCATCGCCTGATAGCCGCCTTGGAGATCCCCCAGCCGGGACACAGCCTTGCCGCCCGTCTCGGCCTGTCCAAAGCCACCGTGTCCTACCACCTAGGACGACTACACAGCAGTGGCCTAGTAGAGCGCCGCCGCCTCGGCCGGGAGGTCTACTACGCCAGGACGCCCGCCGCAGACAGACTCACGACGCCGCTTCGGGATGCGCGCCCCACACCATCCTGATGTCCGGCACCCGCTCCTCGTTGGCAGCGCCGTCGGTACGCCGTACTTCGGTGAAGCCGTGCCGCCGGTAGAACGCCTGGGCCCGGGTGTTGCTCTGGAAGGTCCACAGCGCTAGCCCACCGGGCCGCAGGTCCTTGGCGAGATCCACCAGCGTCGAGCCGACGCCCTGGCCGGCCAACTCCGGGTCGACGTACAGCTGGTCGAGGTCGTCGCCGTCCAGCGTGAGCACGGCGACGATCCGGCCGTCGTCCATCGCTACCCAGCTCTGCCCGTCCGGTAGCAGCACCTCGGCGAACCAGCCGCGCACCTGTTCGGCAGTGTGGATCGCCGGTGGCAACTGCGACCCCTCAGCGTGCCGGGACCGCCACCAAACCGCTGCGGCCTCGTCCGTGTCGTACGGCTCCATCGGCCGGATCCAGACATCATCCACGGAGCTCGGTCCCGTCGGGGATCTCCCGGCGTTCGCCTGTTGGCGCCTCCACCTCGACCTCGCCGAGCACCACCACATCCTTGCCAAAGGCAACATCACCGCGGACCTCGAGCCGGTCGGCCCGGACCAGCGACGGCGGGCCGGCCGGGAACCGGGCCTCGAAGTCGGCGAGGATCTTGAAGTAGTCCGGATCCAGGTCGACGTACGGCTCGTCGCCCTCGTGCGTCGTGGTCAGGTCGCCCGCCTCGTTCAGGTCGTAGACGTCGGAGCGCAGTACGAGCAGGTCGTTGGTCGTCTTGACCGGCTTGAACCGGCGCCGGTCGACGACCACCGCCTGCGAGCCCTCGAAGGTCTCGATCGCGGTCCCCATCCCGGTCTCCAGCTGGATCACCTTCGGCGAGGAGGAGTCGGCCGGGTCGACGGTCTTGCGGTTGACGATGATCGGCAGCCCGAGCACGCCGTCGTGGCCGGCCATCAGCTCGGCGAGGCGGTCGAGGTCGATCCACAGGTTGTTCGTGTTGAAGGTCCGGTGCCGGGTGACGTCCTGGAAGTACAACGTGTCGTCCGGGTGCACCTGCGCACTGTCGCGCAGGATCAGCCGCCCATCGGACTTCCGGACGGCGACGTGGCCACCCTTGCGGTCCGACCTGGTCCGGCGGCAGACCTCCATCCCGAACGGGACCTCGTGCTCGGCCATCCAGGCGGCGATCCGGCCGTCCGGCGTCGCGCCGAGGTTGTCCGCGTTGGAGACGAACGCGTGCCGGAAACCCTTCTCCCGCAGGGCGTCGAGGGTGCCGGACGCGACCAGCGCGGTGAACAGGTCACCGTGGCCGGGCGGACACCAGGCCAGCTCGGGATCGTCGGGCCACTCGGCCGGCGTCAGGTCGTCGGCCAGCAGCTTGGGCTCCATGTTCTGCTGGAAGTCGAGCGGCACGCCGTCCACCGGCAGGTCGGCGTACTCGCTGAGGATCGCCAGCGACTCCTGCTTGGTCCGGAACGAGTTCATCAGGACCAGCGGCAGCGGTACGTCGTACGCCTTGCGGGTGGCCAGGATCTGCCGGGCGATGATGTCGAGGAAGCTCAGGCCGTCCTTGACCGGCAGCGCCGACTTCGGGCCGGTCACGCCCATCGACGTACCGAGGCCGCCGTTGAGCTTGATCACCACGGTCTCGGCGAGGGCGGCCCGGCGGGACTCCTCGTCCGCGTCGAGGTGCTCCAGGTGTGGCAGTTCACCCACCGGTTCGATGTCGTCCTCGCGGATCGTGCCCTGCTGGCCTGACTCGAGCAACCGGTAGTAGTGCGAGAAGACCTTGATGGCGACGTCGGCGGCACCGGCCGCGCGCATCTTCTCCTGTGCCTGTTGAAGACCTGCCTCACTCATGTCCCAACCCTAGGCTAGGCAATGTCACCGCGACGTTAAGTACGTCACTCCGCAACCCTAGGATCACGCTGTGCTCTCTTCGAAGGCGGCCATCCGTGCGCAACTGCTGGCCGCCCGGCGGCTCCTGACCGAGCCGTCAGGGCCAGGGCTGCTGGCAGTCGCCAGCGCGCAGGCCGAGGTGGTGGCCGCGCGGCGGATCGCGCTCTACATCTCGATGGGCAGCGAGCCGCAGACCGGTCCGCTGATCGACTGGCTGCTCGCCTCCGGCCGCGAGGTGCTCCTGCCGGTCCTGTACGCCGACAACGATCTCGGCTGGGGTATCGCTCCGGGCGCGGCGGACCTCGTTCCGGGGCGGCTCGGCCTGTCGGAACCCCCGGTGGACCTCGGGGCCAACGCGATCGCCACCGCTGAACTGGTGATCTGCCCTGCGCTCGCGGTCGACCGCCACGGCGTACGGCTGGGTCGCGGCGGCGGCTCCTACGACCGGGCCCTCGCTCGCGTCCCACCCGGTACGCCGACCTGGGCCGTCGTCCACGACTCCGAGATCGTCGACTCCCTCCCGGCCGATCCCCACGACCAACCGGTCGGGGCAGCCCTGACGCCAACTAGGCTGATTCAACTGATTCCCGGCAAAGGGCTGAGCTGATGATCGACCAGGTGACCTCGTCCGTCGACAGCGGCGCGCTGGCGGGTGCGGTCGCGCTGGTGAGCCGCGGCGGGGAGACGCGAGTGGACGCGATCGGCCGGCTCGCCTTCGGCGGCGCGCCGATGCAGCGGGACAGCTTGTTCCGGGTGGCGTCCTTCACCAAGCCGATCGTGGCCGCGGCGACGATGATCCTGGTCGAGTCAGGTCGTCTGGCGCTCGATGAGCCCGTCGACGAACTGCTCCCCGAACTCGCCTCGCCACTCGTACTGCGTCGCTCCGACGGGCCGCTCGACGACACGGTGCCGGCTTTGCGGGCGATCACCGTGCGGGATCTGCTGACGTTCCGGATGGGGCTGGGCGAGTCGGACAACCCGGCGATCCGCTCCCGCCAGGAAGGACTCGAGCTACGGACCTTCGGGCCGCCGAAGCCTCGATCGCCGCTGGGTCCGGATGAGTGGATGCGGCGGCTCGGCACGCTGCCGCTGCAGTACCAGCCGGGTGAGCGGTGGCTCTACGGGACCAGCGCGCAGGTGCTCGGAGTACTGATCGCCCGGGCGGCGGGGCAGTCGCTCGAAGACTTCCTGCGGCAGCGGATCTTCGAGCCGTTGGGGATGAGGGACACCGGGTTCACGGCTGGCGATCCCGCGCGGCTGACGACGGCGTACCTGGATGGCGAGGAGTACGACAGCGCGGCCGGGAGCCAGTGGTCGACACCGCCCTCGTTCCCCGATGGGGGTGGCGGGCTGGTCTCGACCGCGGACGACTTCAACGCTTTCGCTCAGATGATGCTTGCCGGAGGCAACGGAATTCTCTCGGCTGAGACTGTGCGGCAGATGACCACGGACCAGCTGACCGCGGAACAGCGAGCAGCTGGAGTCGCCTTCCTTGGACCGGACACCGGCTGGGGGTTCGGGCTCGGGGTATCGGTCGGCGACGGGCGTTACGGCTGGGCCGGCGGGCTCGGCACGCTCTGGTCGACGTCGCCGGATCAGCAGACCGTCGTACTGCTACTGACCCAACGAGCGATCTGGACCTGGCCGCCCGAGCTCTTCGCGGCTTTCGAGGACGCCTTCTAGTTCTCCGGTTTGGTGAAGGTGAGGGTGTGCTTGCGGGTCGCCTCGACCGCGCCGCGGGTGAAGGCCCACGGCAGTGTCTCGCCGCGCACCCACAGCTTGGTCTGATCGGTGTAGTTCGACATGAACGCATGGCCGGACACACCGGTCAGGTTGATCCAGCGCGACTTGTCGAAGTCGGACAGGTCGACCACCATCCGCATCGACGGCACCGCGGTCACCCCGTAGCCCTTCGACGCGTCCCACGCGGTCGCGTTGACCAGCGATGACCCGCCCCCCAGCTCGTACGGGCCGCGGTTGAAGAGCTTGTCCACCACGCCGATGCCCGACTCGCCCAGCGTCTGGTTCGTCAGCGTCAGCTTGTGCAGCCGGCCCCACTTCCAGCTCGAAGGCTCGCGAGCCATCTTGGTGGTGATCTCGGACCGGCCGTTGACGAGCGCCTCCCGGAGGATGTCGTCGCGACTCTCCCGCTGCGGGGTGCCCAGGTTGTCCCACCAGGTGCTGTTCGGCTGGGTGATCAGCTTGCGCATCACCTCGAACCAGCGCGACCCGCCATCCGGCCAGGCCCCCTCCGGCAACTGGTCATGGAAGGTCAGCTCGAGCAGGTTGCGCCAGACGATGTTGAAGTACGCCGCCGGCGCGGAGTCGGCCGGCTGGGTGAAGTCCCAGTTCCGCAGCGTGTCCTGGCCCTGCCGGTCGAACTCGTCGTTGATCTGGACGTGCAGCAGGTACGGGACCAGCGCCTCGGCGTTGCGGTTCTTGGTGTCGAGCTGGATCGAGGCCATCGCGTTCGCGTCCAGCTTGCCGGCCGCGCGGATCCGGTCGAGGATCTGCTGCGACCGGTAGCCGTAGTCCCAGTCGTCGGTCAGGTGGTACGGGTAGGTCTTCGGTACGACCGCCTGGTTCGCCGTCACGATGATGCCGTCGTCGGGGTCGGCCTCGGTCGGCATCGCCTCGAACGGGATGTAGCCCTTCCAGTGGTACCGCGAGTCCCACCCCGGCACCGGCCAGTCGCCGACGCCGACGTTGCGGATCGGGACGCGGCCGGGCGCCTGATACCCGATGTGGCCCTCGCGGTCGGCGTATACGAGGTTCTGCGAGGGGACCTCGAACAGCGCCGCGGCGGCCCGGAAGTCCTTCCAGTTCTGCGCCCGGTTGATCGCGAACAGCGCGTCGGCGGTCCGGCCCGGAGTCAGCGCGGTCCACTGGAGGGCGACGCCGTACGCCTCCGGGGACTTCAGCCGTTTGGCCGCCAGCTCACCGGCCTCGCGCTGGTCGTCGCCGACGTCGGAGATGATCGGGCCGTGCCGGGACTCCCGGACGGTGATCTTCTCGACCTTGTCCTGACCGGCGACCTTGAACGTCTCCTCGCGCTTGACCAGCGGGCGCACCTTGTTGTCGTAGACGACGGCGTCGGGACCGCTGAACTTCTCCAGGTACAGGTCGGCCACATCCGGGTCGAGGTTGGTGAAACCCCACGAGATCGAGCCGTTGTGGCCGATCACCACCCCCGGCAGGCCGGAGAAGCTGAACCCGGACACGTCGTACGGGCAGCGGGTGCCGACGTTGTTGCAGTGCAGGCCGACCTGGGTCCAGACGCCCGGCATCGTCGCGCCGAGGTGCGGGTCGTTGGCCAGCAGCGGTTTGCCGCTCGTGGTGTGCTCACCGGAGACGACCCAGGAGTTCGAGCCGATGCCGTCGCCGCGGCCGATCAGCTGCGGCAGGCCCTTCGCCACCTTGTCGACGGTGTCGAGCGACTTGAGCAGATCCTTCGTCAGCATGGCGCGCCGGGCTTCGGCGCCGGGCGGGGCGGCCGTGAACGTGCCGCCCTTGGTCACCGTGCCGGTCGGGATGATCGGCTCGTTGCGGTCGTAGGGGTAGTCCGGATAGAGGCTGGCGATGTTGGAGACCGGGTACTTCGCGGCGAGCTTGGTGCGGGTGATCTCGTCGTCCATGTTGCCGCCGAGATCCCACGCCATCGCCTTCAGCCAGGCCAGCGAGTCGGCCGCGGTCCACGGCTCCGGGTGATAGTCGGTGCCCTTCAGCGACAGTACGGCGTACTCGAGGCTGAGGCCCGAGCCCGCGTGCGTGCCCAGGTATGCGTTGACGCCGCGCGCGTAGTCGTCCAGATACTGCCGGGTGGTCGGTGTGAGCAGGCCGAGTTCCTTCTCCGCGACCCGGCGCCAGCCGAGCGTGCGGACGAACTTGTCCGTCTCCAGCGCGTCCTTGCCGAACAGCTCGGCCAGCCGGCCGGCCGTGACGTGGCGACGGAAGTCCATCTCGAAGAAGCGGTCCTGAGCGTGAACGTAGCCCTGCGCGGCGAACAGGTCGCTCGGCTGGTCGGCATAGATCTGCGGGATGCCATTGCCGTCGCGGACCACCTCCACGTCCGCGTCAAGGCCGGTCAGCTCGACCGTCCCGTCGTAGCTGGGGAAGGAATGGCGGACGACGAAAATGCCGGTCCCGGCCACCACCAGGAGCAAGGTGGCGATCACGATTCCGGACAGGATGATGACTCGCAGCAGGCGACGCACGGACCAAACCTAGAGAATGCGGCCCCGCACCCCAAATGCTGCTCCCCCGGTTGTGGACAACCCTCACGGTTTCGGGCCCCTTCGCGTTCCATCCGCATGATCACCGAACTCGAGTTCGTTCCCGTCCCTGCCACCGATCTGGACCGGATCCGCTGCAACGGCCACGACGACTTCGGCAACCCGCTGGTTGCCCGGACCTCGGGGGCCGGCGCGCCGCTGCGCTGCTGCCTGACGCTGTCCGGTGAGGGCGAGCAGATCGCCCTCATCTCGCACCGCCCATCCTCCCTGGGCGGCCCGTACGCCGAGGTCGGGCCGGTCTTCGTCCACGTCGGCCCCTGCCCGGGTTTCACCGGCCCGGACTTCCCCGCCGACTTCGCCGACCGCCACGCTGTACTGCGCCCGTACGACGCCGCCGGGCAGATGCTGGACGGCGTACTGGCCGAGCCCGGTGAGAGCGAAGGCGAGCTGAAGCGGCTGTTCGACGATCCCGAGGTCGCGCTCGTCCACGTGCGCAACGTGATCGCCGGGTGCTGGAACTTCTCCGTCCGGCGCAAAGCGGCCTAGACCGGGTGCTGGCGGGCCCGAAGTTGGAATACTTCGGGCCCGTGACGCATTATTAGCAGTCGAGTAGTAGGAGTGCCAGCGGCCTGAAGGGGAATCCACGTGCCGACGTACCAGTACCAGTGCACCGAGTGTGACAACTCGCTCGAGGTCCGCCAGAGCTTCACCGACGATGCCCTGACGGTTTGCCCGGAGTGTCAGGGGACCCTGCGCAAGGTCTTCAACGCGGTCGGCGTCGTCTTCAAGGGCTCGGGCTTCTACCGCACCGACAGCCGCTCGTCCGGGACCAGCACGGTGCCCGCGAAGAGCGAGGCGTCGGCTTCGTCCTCGTCTTCGTCCTCCTCGGCTTCGTCGTCGGACTCGTCGGCTTCGGCGTCTTCCTCAGGGTCGAAGTCGGACTCGTCGTCGTCGACCTCCGGGTCGTCGTCGGCCAGCAAGACCAGCGCCGCCTGAACTTTTCCGGATTCCCTTGTGGATAACGAGGGAACGGCGCTCGAAGGCTCGTACTTTCTCTGGCATGAGCCAACCTTTCCCCCGTGCCCTCCTCAAAGCCGCTCGCCGGCACCGTCGTCTCCTGGCCGCGCTGTCCGCGGCGGCAGCCGTGTACTGCGGCCTAGCGGCCGTTTCCCCACCACCAACACCGACCGTGGCCGTGCTGGCCGCCGCCCGAGATCTGACCGGCGGCTCGCCACCGGCCGCGCGCGACCTGCGCACCGTGCGACTACCTCCCTCGGTCGTGCCCGCCGGTGCTCTCCGCCCAGGCACTGACCTGACCCGACGCGTCCTCGCAGGGCCAGTACGCTCTGGCGAGCCACTCACCGACGCCCGATTCCTCACACCCGCGTCACTACCAGCCGGCCAATTCGCCTATCCGGTGCGCGTCGACGACGCCGACCTGACCGCTCTCCTCCAGGTCGGCGACCAAATCGACCTGTACGCCGCCACAAGCACGCCCGGCGACTCCGCTACCCCACTGGCCAGCGCGGTCCGCGTGATCGCCCTACCCGCCCCACGGGCTTCAACCACCGCAACGTCAGGCGCATTGGTCGTAATCGCCGCGAGTCGCGACGTCATCGGCCGGATCGCCCAGGCTACGGCGAACACCCGCATCACCTTCGCCGTGATCCCTGACACAAGCTGATCGACTGGTCGGCTGGTCACTTATCGGACAGGTGCGGTGGCGATCCGTGAGGTCGCGGCGCGGTCCCTCGCCATCCAGTGAGCCGACGCCTACGTTTTGCGGGGTAACCCAGCCGAGGGCCCGCCCGGGCCCCGCACCGTGGAGGCAATGTCATGCTCGAGGGCTTCAAGAAATTTCTGATGCGAGGCAACGTCCTCGACCTGGCGATCGCAGTCGTGATCGGCACCGCCTTCGCCACCGTGGTGAAGACCGTGGTCGACAACCTCGTCTCCCCGCTGATCGCCGCGATCGGCGGCTCGAACGTCAACGGCCTGGCAGTCCAGCTCAACGACAAGAACGACAAGACGATCATCGACTTCGGCGCCATCGTGAACGCCTTCGTGGTGTTCTTCCTGACCGCCATCGTCGTCTACTTCGTCCTGGTCGTCCCGATGAAGAAGCTCCAAGACCGCCGCGCCGCCAAAGCCGGCACCCCCGAGGAAGAGCCCGAGCCCCTCACCATGGACCAGGAACTCCTAGTAGAAATCCGCGACGCCCTCCGCGCCCGCCAGTAACCCCACGCCCGCAGCACGACGCCGAACGCCCCTGCCCACGCCACACCACCCGCCAGGCTTGTTAGCTGCTGGTTGGGTATTGGAGCCAGGTGTAGTTGATGGGTTGGGGGGCGTTCCACTCGGCTGCGAGGGATTCGGCGACGGAGTGGAAGCCGACGCGGAGGTAGGCACGGATGGCGGGTTCGTTGTCGGGGCGGACGCGGAGGAAGATGTCGGCGTAGCCCGCGGAGAGGGCCTGTGCGAGCAGAGCGCGGACGAACTCGGTGCCGATGCCCTTGCCGCGAAGGTCGGGCGCCAGGATGAGCCGGGCGAGTTCGACCTCGTCCTCCTCGGCGTCGAGCCACAGTTCGCCGTACGCGATCGGGGTCTCGCCGTCGAAGTACAGGTAGGCCTGGATGTCGTCGGAGATCGTCCGCCAACTGGTCGAGATGTCGGCCGGGAACGGGTACTCGTCGCGGCCACTCAGCAACAAGACCTCCTGCGCCGAGCTCGCCCAGCCAGCCACAAGAGCCGTGTGCTCACCCTCGAACGCCCGCAACTCCATCGGAACTCCCTCCGCAAACCCACCCCGTTGGTGGAACGGATTGTCCGGTACCGCGGGGAAGTGCGGCCAGCGGATTGCTCCATCGTGCAGGCGCTGCAGCCCTCGCTGCTCAGTGGTGCGGCGGGACCTCGCGCAGGATTCGTTCGTCGTCGTCCTCGCTGCCGGAGTCGTTCTCGCCCCAGGCGCGCGGGTCGTCGTCCCGGGTCTGTTCGGGCAGCAGCGGCTCGTCGTCTTCGTACGGGCTCGTCATGCCTCCAGATTACCGGCGCTCAGAAGGAACCGGAGCGCACGACCGGGAATGCGATCAATCCTGGCCGGGAATCCGGGGCAGATTCTGCTGCCGCCCCTCCAGTTCCGCCTGCTGCTCCCCCGCCTGAACCTGCGGCGCGGTCGCCGCCTGGACGAGCGGCGCGATGCCGGGCTCCTGCTGCCAGCGATCGCCGAGCACACACCACGCGGTGAGTACCGACAGCGTGGGCACGGCCAGGCCGCCGAGGCGCAGCGGTTCGGCGTTCTGGAAGCCGAACGTCACCGTCCAGTTAGCCGGATCGGGATAGAACTCCTGGACCGCGTTGTAGTAGAAGCTCAGCCAGCCCCGGCCCGGCAAGTGGCACATCAACCGGTAGTTCGTCGCGATCGTCGGGACTTCCTGCAGATCGCGCCAGAGCACCTGGGTATTGCGCCGGGCAGCCGCCTTCCGGCTCGCGTTGACCGCCGCGTTCGCCGCCATCATGCCGAGCACCATGCCCGGCTTGCCGATGAACACTCCACCGCTGGTGGTGTAGCGCCCGCTCCCGGCGTACAGGCGGGCGTAGTGCGCCGGGGTCTGCAGGTACGCGGTTTCCCCTTGCTCCAGGACGATTCCGTACAGCGTGAGCGGCTGTGGGGTGTTGCCGCCGATCAGCCAGCGTGCCCAGTCCTGACCGAGCTGCCATTCCTCCCGCTCGCGACGCGCGAGTTCGGCCGCGTCCTTCCTCTTGCCCACGTCCGTCCTTCCGGTCGGGTCAGTCCGGTTGTCGCCAGATCATCCCATTGCGGCGGACCGAACAGGCCGCACGCGTCACAGAACTGCTGCTTTTGGCACTCGATCCGCCTCGTGACCAGATAGAGGCCGTGCCGTGACAGTTCTGCCACGACCAGTGAGATCCTCCTCGACCATGATGGGTCTCCTTGCCCAACCCGGAAGGACCGAGTCGTGAGTGCATCAAGGACACGGGGCTTCATCGGGGCGACGCTCGTCGTGACAGTTCTCGGATTTACCGCCGCCTGCGGTAACGAGAGCTCCGGCGCCGGCGCCCAGCCCAGCCAGACGCCGACCACCCCCGGCACAACGCCCACCCCTACCGCCACACCCAGCGGAACACCGAGCATGGACTGCCCGGAGACCATCACCGCCGTCCGTGCAGCCATCAGCAAGGCCGTCTGGGGCAAGGGGACCGCCAAGTCCCTGTTCCAGCCGGTGAGCGTCACGATCTGCCAGTACGACGCCCAGGCGGCCGGCCAGGACTACGCCACCGTCACCACCAAGCGGACCGCCAAGCAGGCGACCGATCTCTTCGCTCTGGTGAACAGCGCGAAGCCGGTGGCCAAGAAGCCGGCCATGTGCACCAAGGAACTGGGCCCGACCTACGTTCTGCGGTTCACCGACAACGACCGCGGCGTGCTCTCGTACACGGCCGAGGCGTTCGGTTGCCATCAGCTGGTGGCAACCTCTCTCGAAGGTCAAGGCAAGCCTGGTGAGCTCGCCGCGCCGCGGCAGGTCACTCCCGAGCTGGTGAAGGCGCTCGGCCTGCGCTGACCCTGCCCCGGACGCGCCCCCCGAAGCCGTCCGGGCCGGGGTCACCCCGCCCGCCTTGCGGGTCACCTCTGGGGTCGACCCGCAAGGTGGGTGGCAGAGCCCCGCCTGCTGCGCACCCACAACCCGCCCCAGGCGTCCCCGCCGGGGTGAGATGGAACTGTGTGTGAATCTGTGCAGCACCCTGGGTAGCACACTGCGTCTAATAGGTGTGAGGTGTTTTGCGCCCAGCTGGGGAGTTGCGAGTGGAGTTCGAGGAGTACGCGTCCGCGCGCGGGCAGGAACTGGTGCGTCTCGGTTTCACCATCTCCGGCGACTACCAGCGGGCGGAGGATCTGGCCCAGATCGCGCTGATGCAGGCGTTCCGGTCCTGGCGCAAGGTGCAGCGGGCGGACGATCCGCATCTCTACGTGCGCCGGATCCTGATCAACTCCTACCTGTCGATGACGCGTCGCCGGTCCTTCACCGAGGCCCCGGCGGCCGACCTCGACACCGATCGCACGGTGCCGGATCCGGCCACGGACATCGTGAACTCCGACGACCTCTGGCGAGCCCTCGCCACGCTGTCGGCCCGGGAAAGGGTCGTCCTGGTGCTGCGCTACTACCAGGACCTGGACGACCGCACGATCGCCGATCTGCTCGGCATCAAACCGTCCTCGGTGCGCGCGACCGCGAGTAGAGCCCTCGCCGCGCTCCGCAAGACGAGGCAGTCCCACCGTGTTGATGAGAGGTTGTCGTGAGCAAGACAGAGCTCGAGACAGTGCTAGAACTAGAGGACGGCCTGCGCGCCACATTCGAGCGCGCCGCGGCTTCCGTCCCGCTGGCCGCCGACCTGGCCGGCCGCGCCACCGCCGGCGCGCAGAACGCGCAACGGCGTACGTGGCTGGCATCCGGTACTGCGGCTGCCGCGGTGGCCGTGATCGCTGCAATCGGGTTCAGCCTGCACAGCTCGTCCCAGTCGGACCCACAGCCGGCAGCCAGCAATCCGACGCCTGCCGTCTCGAACGCTTCGGCTCCTGCCGCCACCGCGCAGACAGTGACCGGGAGCTGGCGCCCAGTGCGACTGAACGGCTTCACCGCGCTCAAGACGGCGCGCCCGGAGGACCCGATCATCACCTTCAACGCCGACGGGACCTGGATCGGCTCCGACGGCTGCAACGCGCTCAGCGGCACCTACTCGATCGGCCAGCGCGGCGAGTTCACCAGCAAGTCGAACGGCCAGCGCCTGGTCGGCTGCGAAAACGTCCCGCACACCGCGGTACTGCTGGCCACCACGCGGATCACGAGCGACAAGACCAACCTGACATTCTTCGCCGGCGACGGGCGTGAAGTTGCGAGATACGCTCGCGCACGGTAGTCAAATTTGCTTGCGGACGGTGATCGGCTATTGACTATGAGCAGTCCCTGACCGGACGATTACGGAGGCCGTCCACCGATTGGGGAGCTAAGTGCGACTCTCAGCTACCGTCCCGCTGCTCGCGCTTTGCTCAGTGTCACTGGCGGCCGTCTCCGTCCCGGCGCTGCCATCGACCGCTGCGCCGACGGCTGTGACCAAGACAGCGGTGTGCAACCACGCCGACCCGAAGGCGACGTCCTCCAATTCGGCGAGGCTCTCCCAGCCCGTCTCGGCGAAGGACCCACGCCCGCTCGGCCAGGCGATCGGCGAGGGCGTGACGACCGCCATACGGTCGATCGAGCCGCTTGACGCTACTGGGCGTCCGACGTCCGGCCTGCCGTACGGGCTGAGCCAGGGCATCGTCGGCGTACTGGGGTCGGCCGAGACCGGCTACAAGGTTGTCATCGACGACTCGGTGGCCGACGAGAAGAAGTACCAGGCCGCCGTCTCCAAGAACGTGCCGGCCGTCGGCATGAAGATGCTCGGCGTCGAGCGCAGTTGCCGCTCCGCCCGCTCGATCGCCGACGCCTGGAACCGGGTCGGCGCACGCTCATGGACCGACGCGGCCAAGAGCACCTACACCGCCGACCTCGATCCAGCCTCCGAGGATGTCGTGGTCGAGTACGACAAGGCAACCACTTCTGCCGCCGCGGTCGAGGCGCTGCAGTCGCTGGACGGCGTACGGGCGTTGGCCGGGGCCGCTCAGCGGATGTCCCGGCTCAATGACACCGCGAAAGGCGGTCACTGGGGCGGTGCGCGGATCACGTCCGCGACCAAGAACTGCACGGCAGGCTTCTCCGTCATCAAGCGATCCAGCGGCCAGCGCGGCTCGGTCACCGCCGGCCACTGCGGCGGCAAGGGCACGGTCTGGCGCTCCGGCACGAACTACTACGGCACCACGACGGTCCGGACGAACTACCCCGACTACGACCAGTCCCTGCTGACCGGCAGCTCGTACGGCGCCAAGATCTGGACCGACGGCCCCGGCGACTCGGCCGACACCCGCACCGTCAAGGGCGCCGGCGACCCGGCCCTCGGCGCGTCCGTCTGCCAGTCGGGCTCCTTCAGCACCTCGCTGTGCGGCATCACCGTCAAGTCGCTCAGCGCGAAGTACTGCGACCCCGACGGCTGTACGACGTACGTCATCCGCGCCACCCGCGGCAACGCCGTAGCCATCATCGGCGGCGACTCCGGCGGCCCCGTCTACACCCGCTCAGGCTCCACCGGAGCAACCATCCGAGGCATCACCTTCGCCGGCTCCGGCTGCACAGCCTCCCGCTGCACCACCCTGTACGCCGAACGCTACGCCTCCATCGCCGGCCACCTGGGCATCACCGCAATCACCGGCTGACGTCCGCTACGCTTACCCCCGTTCCACCTCGTGCGCCCCCGTAGCTCAGGGGATAGAGCGTCGGTTTCCTAAACCGTGCGTCGCAGGTTCGAATCCTGCCGGGGGCACCCACCACCTCGTACGCCGAACAGCCCCCACGCAGCTCCTCCGTCGCAGCTCCCACCCACCCAATCCGCGGCTCCTCCGTCGCCGCTCGCGGGCCGAGCTTCCGCCGGGCCGATCGGGTTCGCCGGCCAGTTCTTCGTGCCGTCCACGGCGCACAGCGATCCTGATCGGACACAGCCTCCACCGCGTCACCACTCTATGGAGTTGTCCACAGAAATCCTCACCGAGGCCAGTTTCGTCGCCAATCGCCGATCTAATCGGTGCCACGGATATTCGGAGGCGATGCCGAGAGGGAGATCTGGTCGATGAGGATCGTTGGAGTACTGGCTGGGCTTGGGTGGGTGTTGATCCGTTTGTACCGCTCACTCTGGTGGCGGCACCGGGAGTGGGGGTCGGCTGGTTACGCACTAAAGTGGGCGGGCGAAGTGGTCCGTGTGTAGTTGGAGCTAGGTGCCCGGTGGGCGGGAAGGAAATTTGTGGCTCAGCGCACCCGGAGACCGCTCGTGCTTGATGTTCTTGCTGCCGATCAGCCGTGGGAAGTGCCGGAGGAGTGGCTAGCTGGGGTTCGGGGGCAGCTCCGCGCCTGGGCCGAGGACTCGACCAGCCTGCGGCCGCCGCCGGGCGCTTTCCCGGACTTTGTCGACGGAACGCCCGCAGCGGTGTGGTTTACCCATCAGGTCGCCCCACTGCTCACCGGCTGGGTCCCTGTGCTCCAGGGCGAGTGCGCCGACATCGCCGCCGAGCTGACCCGGGACTTCCACCGGCCGTCTGTCCGGTACGGCGGCGCTGGGCACCTGGTCCAGGTCGCGGCTACCGACTGGCCGCTGCAGGCAGTGGCCGGAGCACGTGGCCTCCCTGAAGGGGGGCGACAGCAGGCGCTGCAGCTGTCCCGTGACGTGATGAGCCTGTTCGTCGACGCCCCACCCATGGCTGCCCGCGCCCAGGCTCTGACTGCCGTGTTTGACCGGGTACTAGGCGACCGCGATGCCACCCGGGCACACTGCACGGCCGACTACGAGACAATCGTCCAGCACTGGCGAACCGGCGTACTCAGTAACGCCGAGCGCGCAGTGCTCCCGGAACTGGCCGGCACCTCGTCAGCTCTGCAGTACTCGCTGGAGACGCTGCGGGACGCTCACGACAAGCTGTCGGCCGCTGTGGCGGATGACGACGCCCGGGACTTCCCGCACCTGCTGGCCAGGCTGATTCGGGCCACTGGGCTCGGTAGCCAGCCGCCGGCAGTGGGGCAGATCCTCGGGGTCGCCGGCTGGGATGTCGAGCATGCTCTCGCCGAGCTCAGGGACGGCTTCGACCCGCACGCCTGGGTGGCCCGCAACACCGAGTGGCTGGCGCGTGCGGTAGCCCAAGACCAGCAGGTGCTCGCGCGGTCGTGGGCGGCCGCGGCCACTCGTGTGTCGGTACACCTGGCCGGAGTACTCGAGAACGGGCCGTGGCCGGACCCAGAGGTCCCCGACCTGACCGCGTTCTTCCAGCTCCTCGACCGCGAGCGCTACACACCGATCCAGCTACCCAGCCAAGAGCCGGACACCAGCAAGTACGCCGAACCGCTGCCCGAGGCCCAGCCTGCGACCCAAGAGCTGCCCGAGCCTGCGGCCAGCGACGTACCAGAAGAAGCCATGCCTGCTGCTTCCGAGGCCGACGAGTCGGAGGCCCTGAAGCCAGAGGCCTACATAGGCGCGCAGGCTGAGCTGGAAGCGCTGATCGGGCTGGCGTCGGTCAAGGACTCGGTTCGCCGGATGGTGGCCGAGATCAAGACCAACCAGCGCCGCAGGGAGCTCGGCCTGCCGACCCAGGAACGCGCCCGGCACATGATCTTCGTCGGCAAGCCCGGTACCGCCAAGACCACCATCGCCCGGTTGCTCGCCCGGATCTACAAAGAGCTGGATGTGCTCGAGAAGGGCCATGTGGTCGAGGTCGACCGGTCCGACCTGGTCGGGTCCGCCGTCGGCCAGACCGCGCCGATGACGGCGGCCAAGTTCCGCGAGGCCATCGGCGGGGTGCTGTTCGTCGACGAGGCCTACACGCTGGTCCCGGAGAACACCCCGGGCGACTTCGGCCTCGAATCCATCGCGACGCTGCTGAAGATGATGGAAGACCACCGCGACGACGTCGTCGTGATCTTCGCCGGCTACCACCGCGAGATCCAGCGGTTGATGGAGTCGAACACCGGACTCGCGTCGCGGTTCCCGAAGCTGCTCTCCTTCAGCGAGTACGACACCGACCAACTGGTCGACATCTTCGCACTCCAGGCCCGGCAGAAGGGGATCATCCACACCAACGACGTGCTGGCCGCGGTACGCCGGGTCATCCCGCCGGCTCCCCGCGGCCACAGCTTCGGCAACGGCCGGTTCATCCGGAACATGCTCGAGGAGGCCATCTCCAACCAGGCGACCCGGCTCGCACTCCGCGACCCGGACAGCCTGACCGAGCGCGACCTGCGCGAACTCCTCCCCGAGGACATCAAGCCGGCCGCCTCCATGCGAGCCGAGGACTACCTCTTCCAGAAGCCCGGGACCTGAGTCACCAACCTGGTACACCAAAAAGCCCCACCGGTGCTGCGAACCGGTGGGGCCGTCGGGGACTGGCTTACTGCTGGTTGGGGCGGAGCTGGTCGGCGGCCTGGTCGACGATGCCGTCGGTCGGTACGTCGATGCCGGTCGCGCCGGCGAGCTGGTCGCCGGCGGTGTCGGCGTACCCCTGAGCGGTTTCGCCAACGCCCTGGGCGGTTTCACCAAGCCCCTGGGCAGCCTCTTCGCCAACGCCCTGGGCGGTTTCGGTGAGGCCTTCCGCGGATTGGGTGGCCTGGTCGGCGACGCCGCCGAGGTCCACGCCGGTCGCTTCGGTGACCTTGTCCGTGACTCCGCTCAGGTCTACACCGGTGGCTTCGCTGACCTTGTCGCCTGCGCCCTGTATCAGCTCGGTGGCCTTGTCCTTGAACTTGTCGAAGATGCTCATCTCATGACCCTTCAGTGGGTTGTCGGCATGGAGGGGAGCGGGCAGAACCACCAACTTAGCAACCGGGGCCAAACCCGCGCGGGCTGCTCATCGGCCCTTGGGTGACGACGGTTCGCGATATATCGTCGGATTATCGTGATGGCTCGGTGAGGAGTGGTTGTGATGACGGGATCGGCGTACATCGGCGGATGGCCCGGGTTCGGGCGGCGGGGTTGTTCGGGGTTCGAGGAAATCAAGGAAGAGTTGCTGGCCGCGATGACCGGCCGGCGGACGGCGCGAGGGCAGCAGGCGTTCGGCGGGCAGCATCCGTTCGGGGCCTGGGGGATGTTCGGTGGGCCCGGATTCGGTGGACCGCCGTGGGCCGGCCCGCGCGGGTTCAAGGGTCCGAAGGCCCGGCGCGGAGACGTGCGGGCGGCGATCCTCGCAGTACTGGCGGAGCAGCCGATGAATGGATACCAGATCATTCAGGAGGTTGCCGAGCGCAGTGGCGGAGTTTGGAAGCCCAGTCCGGGGTCGATCTATCCGACCCTGCAGCAGCTCGAGGATGAAGGCTTGGTGACAGCGGACGCGGCAACCGGCCGTCGGACGTTCACGCTGACGGATGAGGGTCGCACGTATGTGGCCGAGCATGCCGACGAGGTCTCGGCTCCGTGGGAGGCGATGTCGGCTCCTGCCGATGACGACGAGAACGGGCTGAAGCCGATCCTCGGGCAGGTGGCGACGGCGATGTGGCAGATCATGGCCGCGGGCTCGCCCGAGCAGCAGGCGAAGGCACGCGACGCAGTGATCACCTTACGGCGCACGCTGTACACGATCCTCGCCGACGACGAGCAGGACCGGTCATGAGCGAGCCGCTAGCTGTTCGGGGCGGTTCCCTTCGCATCGGTGATGCCGAGCGAGACGAGGCCGTGTCCTCGCTGAGTGAGCACTTCGTGGCCGGGCGGCTGACGCAGGAGGAGTTCGAGGAGCGCAGCAACCAGGCGACACAGGCCCGGTACGCCGATGAGGTGGAACTCCTGTTCGCCGACCTCCCCGACCTGACCGCTGCTCCGGCAGCGAACCACCGAGGCTTCAGGGCAGGCCATCCCAGACTCAGAACCGGCGGACCACCGCCGTTCTTGATGATCGTGCCGGTGCTGATGGTCGGCCTGGTGGTGTCAGCCGTAGTACTGGCTGCTCCGTGGCTCCTGTGGATGCTGTTCTGGATCGCCTTGTTCAGCGGCCCTGCTCGTCACCGTCACTGGCATCAGGGCCACCGCCGGGGTTAGGCGAACGGGTCCGCCGCCGCGGGATCTCCTCGGCCAGTTCGACGATGAAGCCGTCCGGGTCGGCCAGGTGCACCGTGCGGTGGCCCCACGGGCGGTCGGCCGGGCCGGAGAGGATCGTGGCGCCGAGGGACTCGACACGGCGGGCTGCCGCGTCGACGTCTTCCACCAGCAGCACGACCTCAGCGGCCGGGCCGGGCGTGACGGGCCGGCCGGTCAGCCACTCGGCGCGCCGTTGCTCATAGAGGGCGAAGCGCGTCCCCTCGGTACCGAATTCGGCGTAGCCCGCGTCGACGAAGCGAAAGGGCAGACCGATCACGTCCCGATAGAACGCGATCGACGCTTCGAGGTCGGCGACGTACAGGATCACGTACCCGAGCCGGTCCATGGTTACAACGCTACGTCTAGGCTCGGCCAGCATGAGCTCTTCGAGACCACGGCGCGCACTCCGGGCGCTGATCGTCACCCTGCTGATCCTGGCCGGCCTCGGCGTCGCCGCTGACCGGGTCGGTGAGTCGCTCGCCGAGGACCGGCTCGCGACGGCTGCCGCTGACGAGGCCGCCCAGTACGACGTACGCGCAGCCGACACGTCGGTGGAGATCGGTGGCTTCGGGTTCCTGCCGCAGGTGGCCAGGAGCGAGTTCGATCAGGTCACGCTGACGATGCGGGAGCCGACGATCGAGAAGATCCCGGCCGAGGATCTGACCGTGGAGATGAAGAAGATCCACATCCCGCGGGAGCTGCTGACCGGGGACACTAGTGCGGCAGTCACGGTGGAGAAGGCCGATCTCAAGCTGCGCCTGTCGCCGGCCGCTCTGGCGAAGCTCACCGCGAACACCAGCGGCATCGAGGCAATGAAGCTGCGGATCGTCGGCGGCAAGCTGGTGGCCCAGGTGACGGTCCGCGGCATGGACGCGTCCGCGACGGTCCTCCCCCAGGTACGGAACGGCCGGATCGTCTTGGTTGTCGACAAGCTCGCCCTGGAAGGCATTCCCGAAGCCCTCCGTGGCACGGTGAGCTCCGTACTCTCCCGCGGCATCGCCGTACCGAAACTGCCGTTCAAGGCCACCGTCCAACAGATCGCCGTCGAAGGCCAATCGGTCGTCCTCACCGCCACCGCCTCGAACCTGGAGCTAGCCGGCGCCTAGGCGTGGGCGGCAAGGGCTTCGATAGCCAAGGCAACGATCCACCGGCCTTCCCGAAGTACACGGTGAGGGGTGATGCTAGGCGGATGGGGATCGTTGGGCGGGGGCGCGAACTCGGGGCCTTGCGGGGCCGGCTGGAGCAAGCGCAGGCCGGCCGCGGCCGGGTGGTGATCTGCGGCGGCGAGGCCGGGATCGGCAAGACCCGGCTGGCGCAGGAGTTTGCCGGGAGCGCCTTGGCGACGGGCGCCGCGGTGGTGTCGGGGCGCTGCATCGAAGGCGAAGGAGCGCCCGCCTACTGGCCGTGGCGACAGGTGCTGAAGGGCCTCAAGGTCGATGCCGACGGCGTACTGGCGGGTGACGATCGGTTCCGCTTGTTCGAAGCGGTGACTGAGGCGATCGCAACGGCCGCGGGAGCCCAAGGACTGGTCGTGCTGCTCGACGACCGAGCGCTGGCCGATGCGTTGCACGCCAGACAAGAAGCCTGTCCGGGACCAGCGGGCCGGGCCGAAAGATTGCTGTTAGCAACAGAAATGCTCGACCTCGCCCAACGGACGGACAGTCCTCGCGCGGCGATGTGGGGCGAACTCTGGCGACTCGATGCCCTGATCGAGAGCGGCAGACTCGCCGCCGCGGCCGAGGAACTCCCCGCGCTCAAGGTCGCCGTCGACCGCGTCGGCGGCCCGGTCAGCGCCTGGCACCACGATCGCGTCGCCGCCTGCATCGCCCAGGCCCGCGGCCGGAACGCCGAGGCTGCCGCGCTCAGCCGGCGCGGATTCGAGCGGATGCGAGTAGTCGAGAAGGCGCCCGCGACCGGCGCACACGTAGCCCTGCTCGTCGCTCTGGCAGGCCATCTCGGGGTCAGTGAAGACATCACCAAACAAGCGTCCGATCCACCACCGCGCTTCGCCATGATGGCTCACCTGTCCCGCGCCTACCTCCAGACGTGCGCCGGCCTCACCCACGAGGCCGCCGCGTCGTACCGGCAAGCAGGTCCCATCGAAACCTGGTCGCTGCCCGCCTTCTTCGTCCTCCCCGGCTATGTGTACGCCGCCCTCGCCTGTGCCGGCATCGGCCGGTACGACGACCTCGAGGAACTCCTGCGACGGCTGGAACCCTTCCGGGGCGAACACGCCGCAGGCAACGGAGTCGCCTACATGGGCCCGATCGAGCTGACTCTCGGCCGCGGCGCCGCAGTACTCGGTCGGCTGGATGACGCCATCGAGGACCTGACCGCGGCCGTCCACCAGGCCGACTGCGCCGGTGCACCTGGGTTCGTCGCCGAAGCGCAGTACCACCTCGCACGAGCCCTGCTCGACCGCAACCAACCGGGCGATCGTGCCCGCGCCGAGGCCCACGCCCAGGACGCGGCCCGGCTGGCCGACTCCCTCGGCATGACCGCCTACCAGGACAAACCACTGATCACCCGTACTGCGTTGAGCACCCGCGAAACCGAAGTCGCCGCCTTGGTCGCCGACGGCCTCACCAACAAGCAGATCGCGGCCAAGCTCGTCATCTCCGAGCGCACCGCACAGAACCACGTCCAGCACATCCTGACCAAACTCGGCTTCGCTACCCGCAGCCAGATCGCGACGTGGGCGACTCGCGGTGGTTTTGAGTACTCCGATGAGTGATTCGGCGGATTCGCGATCGGCGGCTGATTCCTAGCGTTACTCGTGTGGCCGGGACCCGGCCGCCCGAGCAGAGGAGCCAGTCATGCAATGGATCGCAGTCGCCACCCCGCCCTACGCCTCGATCGACCAGTTCGACCAGGTGATGGAGCACATCGGTACCGAGCCGGAAGGCCTCGAAGCCCGCTACGCCGGATCGTCGGAGGACGGCCTGCGCGTCGTCACGTTGTGGGAGTCGAAGGCGCACGCCGACCGCTTCTTCGCCGAACGCCTCGGCCCGGCGCTGGCCAAGGCCCTCGGCCCCGAACCGTCGGGCGCTCCCGCGGTCCTGGGCATCGACGTGGCCCGTACCTATACCCGCTGAGAGTGCTCTTGCTCGAAGAGCATTGCCGTCGTACCGGCGTCGACGAAGAGTTCGGCGCCGGTGATGGCCCGCGCGTCCGCTGAGATCAGGAAGGCGACCGCGTTGCCGATGTCGATCGACTCGATTGCCGTCGGCAACATCTGACGGTTGGCGACGAACTCGTCGAGCAGATGAGCGTTGCCGCGACTCTCGACCGCACCCGGATGGACGATGTTGCAGCGGATGCCGCGCAGTCCGTAGTCCCGCGCGATCCCACGAGTCAACGCGGCCAGCGCCGCCTTCGTAGCGGCGTACAGGGTGAAGGTCTCGGCCGCACCGGCCGCGTGGACGGACCCGATGTTGACGATGCTGCCGCCACCGTTCGCGAGCATGACCGGCAGTACTTCCTTGACGCACGTCCAGGGCCCGCGGTAGTTGATCGCATGCAACCGATCGAACTCCTCGGGCGTCGCCTCGGCCCCATCCTTCCGCAGCCCGACACCGGCACTGTTGACCAAGGCATCGATCCGCCCGAACTCAGCCACGGTCGCCGCCACAACCTCCCGCACCGACTCCGCATCCGTGACATCAAGCCCCATCGGTACTGCGACCCCACCGGCCGCCCGCAACTCCTCAACCACCGCCTCAGCAGCCGCCAACTCCCGATCGGCAACCACCACGTCCCACCCCTTACCCACCAACGCCCGGCAAATCCCATTCCCGATCCGCGGCCCTCCCCCACCAGTCACAATGCAAACGCTCATCCCAACACACCCCTTCGCCGATGGTCCCTGCCATCCTGCCCGAGGGTGTGGCTGTACCGACCGACAGGAAGTAGTCGGCCGTTCGGCCGGGCGCCACGCTCACGGGAGGGGCGCCCGGCCGCAGTACGGGGACTACTTCCTGTCGGTCGGGACGGCTACTGGCCGGAGAAGGTGAAGGTTGAGCCTGGTTCCTTGGTGATGTCGCCGTCGCGGGAGTTGGTGATGGTGACGCTGGAGAGGTTGGCGTTGCCTCGGGCGCCGCCCATCGCGAGGATGCCGGAGCCGTTGTTCGACTTGTCGATCCGGACGTTGGTGATGGCGACGTTCGGCATCTCGCCGCCGCCGGTCTTGAACTGGATTCCGTCGTACGTCGAGTCGGAGATGTCGGTGTCGCGGATGGTGACGCCCGGGATCGGCAGGTTGGACGGGAAGAGGGTGATCGCGCCGAACTCCTGGTCCTCGTTCCAGAACGCGCCGCCGCAGCGGTACAGGCCGTTGTTCGCGATCAGCGTCGTGCCCGAGAACGGCAGCGGGTCGTGGTCGGTCGCGAGCATGATGCCGGGGTAGTTCATCGTGTCGTAGATCAGGTTGTTCTCGATCTTGTTGCCGTAGCCGCCGTAGATCGCGATGCCGTTCGCGCGCCAGGGCAGCTGGACGGTGTTGTTGGTGAACGAGTTGTCATGGCCGATGTCGACCGACTGGTCCTTCACGTACTTGTTCGCCCAGACGGCCAGCGCGTCGTCTCCCGTCGTACGGAAGGACGAGTTGAAGACCTTCGAGTTCCGCGAACCGTTACTGAAGTTGATGCCGTCGGCATAGGTGTCGCGGATCCGCATCCCGCTGAACTCCAGTCCGTCGGCCGGGCCCCACAGCTCCTGGATGTTGTCGTAGTCGCGGCCGACCCAGGCGCCGACGTTGGCATGCTCGATCCAGACGTTGGTGATCTTGGTGCCGGTACCGAACCGCCCGTTCAGCGCGACGCCACCCTCGGCGTTGCCGTCGCCGCCGCGGATCCGGCCGGACCCGAAGATCGCGATATCCGAGATCTGGGTGTTCTTGTCGATGTCGAAGCCGAAGTTGCCCTCGTGCGGGTGGTTGATGCCGCCCGCGTTCTGCGGCTCGATCGTGGAGTAGAGCTGCGAATGCCACATGCCCGCGCCGCGTACGGTGACGTTGCTGATCCCGACCTGGTTGAACTGCCCCCGGTTGAGCGGGTCGTCGGTGAGGATCTTCTTTTCCTGCCGCCATTGGCCGGCCGGGATCCAGACGCAGCTGATCACGCCGTTCTGGTCGTCGGAGACGGCCCGCTGGATGGCGTCCGCGTCATCGATCCCGTCCCCCGCGACAGCGCCGTACTGCGTGATGCTGGTGCAGCCCGCCGGTTGACTCAACGGCGCGGCCACCTGCTCGAGGTCGATCGTGTCGATGATGTAGAACGCCGCGGTGTCACCCGAATCGCGCTGCAACTTGAACTTCGTGCCCGCCGGGTAGGACTGGGACAGCAGCGCATGCGACTCGTCGAACAGCCGCCGGGCGTCGCCACCGGGCGTGTTCGTCAGGGCCTCGGGTCCGTCGCTGTTGCCGTAGAGCCAGCTGTGGCGCGACGACAGGTTGAGCTTCTGCGCGAACGTGCCGTTGATGTAGAGGCTGATCGTCGCCTCCAAGCCCTGGCCGTTGGCCGAGTCCGGGATCGAGTTGCGGACGACGATCGAGTTGGACTGGTTGGCCGAGGTGAACTCGACGAACTGGCCCTGGCTGTTCAGCCGCACCGACGACCGGCCGGACGACTCGGTGGCGAAGTTGGTGTGGCCGAAGGTCCGCAACTGGTCGGTGACCAGCAGGGTGCCCTGGTAGTTCGCGGCCTCTGCCTCGTACGAGATCCACGGAACCGCCGCGCCTCGTCCGACCACGATCGATCGGGTGAAGACGTTGTTGGTTTCGTTCGTCTCGGTGACGGCGTTGGTCGCATCCGCCGTCGCGGTGAGAGTCGCTCCACCGCTGGTGGCAGTCCAGCTTCCGCTGATGGCGACGTTGGCGGTGGCGCCGGCCGCGATCGCGCCGGTGCTGCCGTTGAGAGTGGTGCTGCCGACCGTCAGACGCGTAGTACTGGCGGCGGCTGAGGACGTGCCGCGGTTGTTGACCGCGACGGTGAAGGTGACCGGGGCGCCGACTGCCGGGTTGGGCGGGTTGGAGGTGATGCTCAAGACCTGCAGGTCGGGACCGGGCGCCTGCGCAATCACCAGTTGCGTAGGCGCGGTGAAGGTGTTGTTGGCGTCGTTCTGCTCGACGATCGTGTTGGTCGGGTCGACGGTGGTGGTCACGCTGTAGGTGCCTTCGGCCCGGGTACCCGCGTTGACGGAGACTGTGGTCGAGGCGCCGGCGGCGAGTGCGCCCACTGCGGCGGTTCCGACGACGGTGCCGCCGAGGTTGAAGTTGGCGGTGGTCGCGCCGGACGCGGCGGAGCCGATGTTCTGGACGGTCGCGGAGAGCGTGATCGGGGTGCTCTCACTCGGCGAGGCGGGGGTCCAGGTGGTCGAGGTTACGACCAGGTCCGGGTTCGGCGCCGGCGTACCGATCACCTGTAGTTCGGCGACCTGAGCACCGGGAGCGCCCGTGTTGCTGAAGACCTGCAGCCGTACTTCGGCGACGCGGCCTGCGACCGGGATCTCGACGGTGTTTCCCGAGGCAGGGTTGAAGTCGTAGTTCGCGCGCGCTTTCAGGGAGGTGAAGCCGGTGGCGCCCTGGTCGCGGCCGAGCACCTCGATGCTCTGGGTGCGCGAGCCCCAGATCTGGTCGGGGTTGAGCTTGACGACGACCGAGCTGACGTCGGCGTTGGCGCCGAGCTTGACGGTCAGCGTGGCCGGGAAGCCGTTGGACTCCCAGTAGCTGCCGACGTTGTTGTCGTTGGCGTTGGTCGCGACGAAGCTGTGGACCGATGAGGAGGCCTCGATCGGCTTGCCGTTGGCCAGGTTTGTGCCGTCCGACTCGCCGTTGCGGCGGACCCGGTTGCTGTCGCCGGACTCGTTGCCGGCGGCGTCGCGGGCGCGGACGTAGTACTCGACGGTCGCCGACGCGGGCTGCGATTCGGTGAAGGTGAGCACGTTGCCGGCGACCGTGGTGACGGCGGCGTTGTTGCGGTAGACGGTGTAGCCGGTGACGCCGATGTTGTCGGTCGACGCGGTCCAGGCGAGGCGGATCTGGCCGGAGGTGGGCTCGGTCAGCGCGAGGTTGCCGGGCGCGGTCGGTGCCTGGTTGTCGCCGCCTGTGTCTGGCCCGTAGAGCTCGAACTCGGACAGTTGGCCCGCCGCCCAGCCGGTGTTGCCGGTGATATTGAGCCGGACGTACCGGGTGGTCGCCGCCGGGAAGGTGATGGTGACGGTGTTGTTGCTCGCGGGCGTGAAGTTGTAGCCGGCGCTCGCCACCAGATCGGAGTACGACGTGCCGTTGGTGCTGCCCTGGACGGTGAGCGTCTGGGTGCGCGCGCCCCATGGGGCGGGCAGCTTGAGCACGAGCCGGTCGACGGCGACGGAGCTGCCGAGGTCGGCGCGGATCCACTGTGGGAAGGCGTTGTTGGAGCTCTCCCAGTACGAGTTCTGGTTGCCGTCGCCGGCGTTGCCGACCGGGTAGTCCCCCAGCGAACTGTTGGCGGTCAGAGTCTTGGTCAGGACCGCCGTCGCGGCGGCGGAGGCGCCGGTCGGCACGAGACCGATGACGATCAGGGCGGCGGCGAGCAGGGCTGCGATCAGCCGTGGGGGCTGCTTGCGTTTCATGAGAGTCCTAAGGGGCGGGGGGACGGTGGACCTAATCGCCGCCTCAAACCTGCGAAGCACTCTTAGTAACTTGCGCGACTCCTGCAAGTTTTTTGCGAGACGGTAGCCAAAGATTGCAGCCACGCTCACCGTTCGTCAACGCCTCACCACCCCCAACCCCAAACAACCCGCCCCGGCTCGCCCCTCCGAGGGGTTAACCCCTCGGAGGGTTTTGCCCCCGATCCGGGACATTTCCTCCGCAACCGGCGAGAGGTGATCGACCTTGGGCACGGGCTGGGCGTCGTACGGCGAGTTGGGTGCCTGGCCGGTGCGCAAGGTGGCTCGGGGTGGTCAAAAGGTGGCGAATGGTCGGGTGCCGTCGGTCGGCGAGGGCCGAGATGGCGGGAACCAGAGCTCGGCCACCACCCGGCCGGACGTCACGCCGAAGGGTTGGCGACCACGAGAACCCGTTGAGGCGCGATGCCGGGAGGGGTCCGGACGCCCGTGCATACCCGTCCCTGGTCGGCAAACGCTTCCCTCGGCGTGTCGGGGCATCGGGGCCGGGGTGGGTATGCGCAGCCGTCCGCGGCTTCGGTACGGCGGTCGCATGGTCGAGCGGCCGACCAACTGATTCCGTGCTTGCCCGCCGGTCGGACTCGGCGAGCACCTCCCCGGACCATTGGCTGACTGGCTTGGGGCTAACCCGTCGGTGTGCCAGGGGGCGAAAGGGAGGTGAGGTGGGGGTCTGCGTGGTTGCGGAGTTCGGCGGTGGCCAGGTGGCGGGCGACGCCGGCCAGGAAGCCGGCCAGTTGGATTCGGGGGTCGGTGCGGGAGTCCAGCATCGTCAAGCCCAGCAGGGGTTCTGGGCTTGGAGAGACCGTCCGCAATAGAGCACCGACCTGCGCGACGCGGTACGGCGTGAGCGCGCTCTGCTCGTCGTGGAGGTCGAGCGCGAGGCTGGTCCCCGCGGCGTACGACGGTTCGCCGATGAGCAGGTCGACCAGCCGGGTGACCGTGAAGTAGGTCTTGTCGGTGAGGTGCACGGTCGCCCGGCCGGACAGGGTGCCGAGCAGCCATTCGACCGCGAGGCATAGGGCTCCCTGAGAAGGAAAAGACTGCACGCTTGAGGGACCCGGCGCGAGGCGGGGTCGTCGATCACGCGGAGGTTGCGCGGATCAGAAAGCGGCAGCAGCCTTCTCAGCAGACATGCACCCATCATCGACGGGCCCGGCGGGGAACCGCCACCCGGTTTCGTCAGGGTTTGCGGGCGAGGCCGGCCAGGATCAGGTGGCTGGCGCCACCGGGGGCGACCACCGGCGCGGGCCACCACTCGCCGAGGCTGACCAGCCCCGGGTCGAGCAGTTCGAGACCGTCGAAGAGTGAGGCGATCTCGTCCGGCGTACGGAAGGTGACGGCCTTGAAGCCGACCCTCAGCTTGTCCTCCACCCCGGTCGCGAACTCCGCCCGCCGGCTCCCGTCCCGCGGGTTGCACGGGTGCGTGAGCGCCAGGAACGACCCCGAGGGCAGCGCGTCGAGGTACCCGGTGACGATCTCGCGGGCCTGGTTGGTGTCCCGGATGTGGTGCAGCACGAGGCACTGGATCACCGCGACCGGCTGGGTGAGGTCCAGCGCGTCGGTGACGACCGGATCGGCGAGCACCGCGGCGGGGTTGGTGAGGTCACCGGCGGCGAAGAAGCTGCGCCGGTCGTCGGCGAGCAGCGCCTGGCCGTGCCGGATCACCGTCGGGTCCTTGTCGAGGTAGACGACCCTCGCCTGAGGATTCACCCGGGCCGCGATCTCGTGCGTGTTGTCCGAGGTCGGCAGCCCGGAGCCGAGGTCGAGGAACTGGACGACGGCCGCCTCGCGGAGCAGGCGCTCGACCACCTCGGCCAGCCAGCGCCGGTTCGCCTGGAGCAGCTCGGGCATTTCCGGCGCGACCTTGAGGACCTGCTGGGCGAGCTGCCGGTCGGCCTCGAAGTTGTCCTTGCCACCCAGCAGGAGGTCGTACACCCGGGCGTCGCTCGGGCGCTGCATGTCGACGTCCGGCGCGAACCTGCGCCTGCCGTCAGCACCCTCGTCCATTTCCACCGCCCGGAATCCGAAAATCGCAATTACCGGAGGCTATCGCAGCAATTCGCTCCGTACACCGCCAGCACACCCTCACCGGCGATCTGCCCGCCAACTGCCCCGACCTGCCCCACGGAACCGCATTCCACCCGACCCCGTCGGGAACCACCTTGGGTGGATGAACACAGAGAGGGCGTGCCGCACAGACAAACTGCTGGATGAAAGGGAGCGCGGATGCGCCGGACAACGACCGGACCGGGCCGGTGATAGGCCTTCAGCCCGGGCAGTATGGGCAGACCATGGCAACCAGCACCGACCGCGCCTTGTGGTTTCGCGCCGCCGAGGGCGACGCGGAGGCCTTCGCGCAGCTCTACGACCGGCATGCCCGGGCGATCTACAACTTCCTCTACCGTCGCACCGCTTCCTGGAGCGACGCCGAGGACCTCACGTCGGCGGTGTTCCTGCACGCCTGGCGTCGGCGCGCGGAGGTCCAGCTCGATCGCGACTCGGCGCTGCCCTGGCTGCTCCGTACGGCGGACTACACCGTCCGCAACGAGTGGCGTTCGAAGGCGCGCTATCGCCGGGCAGTCGCCGCCGCGCATCTCCTCGTCTCCCATGAGCGGGACCACGCGGACGAAGTCGCCGGCCGTCTGGACGACGACCAGCAGATCCGCCGGGCCAGGACCGCACTCCGCAAGCTCCCCAAGCAGGAGCAGGAGATCGTCGAGCTCTGCATCTGGGCCGGACTCGACCAGCAGGCCGCTGCCGTCGCGCTGAACGTCCCGCTCGGCACCGTGAAGTCCCGCCTCTCCCGAGCCCGCAAACACCTGCGCGAGCTCACCCCCGTTTCAGCCGTGGAGAACCAGTCATGAACAACCTGAGCACCCCTCCGCCGGAGTACGATCTCCGGCCCTCGACCCGCGATCGTCAGCGCGACGAGCTGATCGCCATCGTCGGACACGAGTCCCACGAAGGAGAACCCCGCCGCCGTTTCGTTCCGCTGGCCGCAGCCGCGGCAGTACTGGCCCTGACCGCCGGACTCGCGATCGGCGTACCGGCGCTGCGGAACCAGGGCAGTGAGCCGGCGGTGAACGGGCCGTCTCGCGGGCCTGCCGTCGAAGCGCTCAACGAGGCCGACAAGGCGCGTTACGGGAAGGACTGTGCGGAGAAAAACCAGCACCAGAAGCCGGGCCTGCCCCCTCAGGTCGAGCCGTACCAGGTGGTCGACGCCTTCAGGTTCCCGAAGGCGAGACCCACCACCCACACGGCCACTTGGGTCGTGGTGCATACCAAGCTCGACGGATGGAGCGTCTGCGGCATCGACAGTTCCGGCAAGATCCTCCAAGGGCTCACCTTCGGCCAGGACCAGACGATGTACCGCGCGTTGGAGACCTACATAGTCGGCGCTGGTCCCTACGACAAGTCGATCGCCCGCATCACGATCAACGTCGGCACCAGGCCGCCCATGGAGGCAGTGCTTCGCAACGGGTTCTACTTCGCACCCGTCCCGTACGTGCGGGTCCGTGGTCCGCACTCCCCCTCGACCGCCATCCCGGTGGTCGCGCGCGGCTACGACGCCGCCGGCAAGCTCGTCTACACCAGCCCGCGGACCGACGGAGAGTTCCACGGCAACCGCAACGCCTGCTACGTCGATCCCAATGGCAAGCTGGTCGCCTGGATGAGTGACAACCCGCGTCCCGATCCGAAGACCTGCAAGCGCAGCTACATCTGGAACTACCTGCCGCGATGAGTTTTCGCCCGCTCGCTCGTCTTGATGGGAAACCGGCGAGCAGTGGGAGGAACCATGGCGAAGGTGCTGTATGCGGTGACGATGTCGCTGGACGGCTACATCGCGGCGCGGGCGGGGACATCCAGTGGATGACCCCGTACCTCGGGCCGAACCCCGAGGTGGCTGACCTGATCGGGCGGATCGGGCCGCTGCTGGTGGGACGCCGGTCAAGCTCGAACGCCTCAGCGCAGCCCAGATGCCAATGGCAACAAACCTGTGGTTCCGGGTGGTCCAGTAGAGGCTCGTACTACGAGGCGTGGGACCAGGGACTGCTGACGGCGGGGGGCGGCGGGGTCGGCCAGGCGGGCTCGTAGGAGTTCTACTGCGACTCGTCCGACCTCAAGTTTTGCAGGGGAAACGGCGGTCAGTGGTACTTCGGACAGGTCGGCGACCTCGTCGTCATAGCTGATCACCGACAACTCCCCCGGTACGTCGATGCCGCGGGCAAGTGCCGCGTTCAGCAACAGGGTCGCTTCGCGGTCGGCGAAGCAGAGCACCGCCGTCGCCTTCTGGCGCAGCATTTCGTCGAGGAACTCGTCGACGCCCGCGCTGGTCCAGCGATCGCGGGATTCCATCAGAACAGGAACATCGCCGAGGCCGGCGCGGATCTGCGGGGCGGTGTGCGGGCTGACGCGTTCCAGATAGGCGATGCGGCGATGTCCCAAGCCATGCAGGTGTTTGAGCGCCGCTCGCGCACCCGCCGCGTGGTTCGAGCCGACGAACTCGTGCAGCGTCGCGGGATCCTCCAAGCCTCGCTCGACCAGCACGATTGGCAGCTCCAGGTCCTCGAGTTCCGCCAGCCCTGACGGCCCATCGGGCGCGAGGATCAGCCCTGCGACTCCGGCCCCGATCAGCCCGTCGATGGCCAGCCGCTCCTCGGCCGAGTCCCACTCCGTACTGCGCAACAGCATCTGCGCGCCGTGCTTGGCCAGCTCGCGCTCGATCCCGACGATGATGCGCGGGTAGTAATACGTCATCGACGGCACCGCGACGCCGATCAGCGGTCCCGTCTCGTTGCTCGCGATGTACATCCCGGAGCCCTGCCGCCGGTAGACCAGCCCGTCCTGGACCAGCAGGTCGACCGCCCGGCGCACAGTGTTCAGGCTGACGCCCTGCTCGCCAGCCAACTGCTGTTCGGTCGGGAGCTTCCCACCCGGCCAGCGCAGCTCCGAGATCCCGCGCCGCAACTCCGCGGCGAGATGCCGGGCCTTCTGCCCCCGCACAGCCTCCGACGCACTCACGGCGCCGACTCTACTGCCCCGTCCTCCGGAAATTCATTAGCATGAATCCATTGACGCAAGGAATGACTTGCCACAGACTCATGCGAACAGCACTCCTCAGTGATCCGCCTCTCTGAAGGAACCGCCATGCTGAACCGCCGTACGTTCCTGGCCGCCGGTACCGCTACCGTCGCGGCGATGCACCTCGGAGTCCCGACCGCCACAGCTGCTCCCGCTGACTTCGCCGCGTTGCGCGCCAAGTGGGCGGCCGATCTGACCGGTGGCGCGTCGCTCGACCCGGCCGACCCCGACTACGCCGCCGCCCTGACTCGCCTCGACAACGCAGCCAGGGCCTCGCTCGCCAAGCTCGATCGCTCGACGACCCGCACGGCCGTCTTCACCGACTACCCGCTGACGGTGGACCCGTCGATCGCCAACACCTACGTCCGGCTGGAGCAGCTGGCGACCGCCTGGGCCACGCCCGGTTCGGCGTACCACTCGAGCCCGTCCCTGCTCGCCGACCTCCAGGCCGCACTGGAGTCGATGTACCAGCTGATCTACAAGCCCGGCACGGCCGAGTTCGGCAACTGGTGGTCCTGGGAGATCGGCGCCACCCGCCCACTCGCCAGCACGATGGTCCTCCTGTACGCCGAACTGGCGCCGGCCGCGCGCGAACGGTACTGCGCGGCCATCGACCACTTCGTCCCCGACCCGTACTGGATGTTCCCGCCGGCGCGCAGAGTGCTGTCCACCGGAGCCAACCGGGTCGACCTCTGCCAGGCGATCATCGTGCGTGCGCTCGTCACCGACGACGAGGCCAAACTGACCCACGCCCGGGACGGTCTCAGCGACACCTGGCAGTACGTGACGAGTGGCGACGGCTTCTACCGGGACGGCTCGTTCGTGCAGCACACCTGGGTCGCCTACACCGGCACGTACGGCCACGTCCTGCTGAGCGGGATCGGCAAACTCCTTGCCCTGCTGGCGAATTCGCCGTGGCAGGTCACCGACCCGAAGCGGCAGATCCTGTTCGACTCGGTCGCGAAGGCCTATCTTCCGGTCGTCCACGACGCACGGATGATGGATTTCGTCCGCGGCCGCGCCGTCTCGCGCCACAACGCCTCCGATCACAACGACGGCTACACGGCAGCTGAGGCGATCCTGCGTCTCGCACAAGGTGTCGACACCACGCTCGCGACCCAGTGGCGATCCGCGGTGGCCGGCTGGCTGCAGCGCGATACCTTCGGCAACATGTTGTCAGGGGCAACCATTCCGCGCGTGGCACTGGTGAAGTCGCTGCGCGGAGTGACACCGGCCTCCGAACGCGACGGGCACACCTTGTTCGCGAGCATGGACCGCTCAGTGCACCGCCGCTCCGGCTGGGCGTACTCGATCTCGATGGCCAGCCGCCGGATCGCGTACTACGAATCCGGCAACGGCGAGAACGAGCAGGGCTACCACACCGGCTCCGGCATGACCTACCTGTACGACAAGGACAACGGCCAGTACGCCGATGCCTTCTGGCCGACTGTGGATCGCACCCGGCTGCCCGGCATCACAGTGGACAAGCTCCCGCTGCCACCGAAGGCCGGCGGCGAGTGGGGCGCGGCCCGCCCGCCGACAGCGACCTGGGTCGGCGGCAGCACCCTCGACGGCTACGCAGCCGTCGGGCAAGAGCTGGAGGGGCCTGTCTCTCCCATGCGCGCCCGCAAGTCCTGGTTCTGCCTCGACGAGTACGTCGTAGCGCTGGGCGCTGGGATCACTGGCAGCAGTGGCTATCCCGTGGAGACAGTGATCGAGAACCGCAACCTCCACAGCGACGGCACCAACGCCTTGACCGTGGACGACGTCAACCGTGTCCCCGCGCTAGGTGACTCGGCGACGGTCGGCAACGCCCGCTGGGCCCACCTGGACGGCGTCGGTGGCTACGTGTTCCCGAGTGGGTTGGCCCTGCAGCTCCGACGCGAGGCACGGACGGGTTCCTGGCGTGACGTCAACACGGGCGGTCCCACTACCGCGATCACTCGCCGCTACGTGACCATGTGGCTCGACCACGGCACCGACCCATCCGGAGCGGCGTACAGCTATCTGCTGGCACCGGGAGCCTCTGCTGCGCGGACCAAGCAGCTCTCCCGCTCCCCCGGCATCCTGGTACTGCGAAACACGGCGACAGCTCAAGCTGTGCTCCACCCGTCGCTAGGGCTGACGCTGGCCAACTTCTGGAAGCCCGACCGAGTGGGAGACCTCCAGGCGGCGACACCGTGCTCGGTGATCCGGCGAGTCCGCGGGCGAGACATGGAGCTGGGCATCTCCGATCCGACGCAGCTGGCGACCACTGTCCGGCTGACGATCATGCTGCCCTCACTGCAGGTGGTGAAGGCCGACCCAGGCGTCACCACCCGTCGCGCAGGCCGCAGTACCGAGGTGACCGTCGACGTCACCGGTGCAGCCGGGTCGACCCGCTACGTCACCCTGCGGTTCTAGGAGCCTGCTGAACAAGGGAGGTTTGGGGGCGGGAAGCGCGGGAGGGGCCTGTGTGTGCGGTGGTGGGTCGGTTCGCTGGGGTCGGTAGCGTGGTTGTTCTTCGCGCGGATGCGGTGATGGGGCGTGTGAGCGGCGCTTGGGGGCTGTGGACAGGTCCCGGGGGG
>NZ_AQUZ01000073.1 GCF_000372465.1 Kribbella catacumbae DSM 19601 | reverse complement strand
GCTACGGCCTGCGCTGGCAGATCGTTCCCAAGATCGACATCGACCCAGGAGACCGCGGCACCCCACCATCCTGCGCAGGCATCGGCGTTCCGTGGACTGAGTCGGCAGACGAATCCGCCGCCTGCACCGTCACCTACGCCAAATCCGGCAACTACACCCTCACCGCCACAGTCCGCTGGACCGTCCAATGGTGGCTGTTCGGCACCCGCCAACCCGACATCACCGGCCCCAACCAAACCGCCACCCTGCCCATCACCGTCGGCGAAATCCAAACCGTCGACAGATAAACCCGTACACAACACCAACACCCTTGTGGCTCAGCGGGCCGGCTTCTACGACGGTCGGGCGACCTGAATGCGTTCCCAGCGGCCGGCGGTGATCTGGAGGGCTCGGCCTGGTGGGGCTGCGCCGGTGAGGCCGTGGGGGAGCTGGATGCCGAAGATTTCTGCGTCGTCGTATTTTTCGGGGTTGAGGACGATGCCGGCGCGGGATTTTTTCATGGCGACTGAGGGGCCCCGGTAGGCGTTGTAGAGGTCTGCGGCGGTGCCGGCACCGATGATCAGGTTGCCGGTGTCGCGGAGGAGAGCGACTCTGGCCTCAAGGAGTTCGGCCAAGGGTGTGTCCTGGCCCAGGAGTTCGAGGTCGTCGATCACGATCGCGGAGGGAGTCGGCAGTTCGTTCAGGGCTGTTTCCAGTTGGTTGCTGTCGGCATCAGCTCCGAAGACGCCGGCGATGCCAGGGGTGCCGAGTAGGTCGCGCAGTGCGCTGCGGCGTGGCGCGATGGCCAGCACTTGCCAGTCGCGTTGGGTCAGCGAATGGACCATGGTGAGCAGGGTCGTCGTGCGACCTGAGCGGGGCGGGCCGACGATGAGGAGGCCGGGGCCGTGCTCGTACGCGTCGAACGCGCGGAGACCGAGGGAGTCGCCGCCTGCTCCGACCAGTACTTCGGTCGGCCGCAGCGGCTGCGGGCCGAGCTTGAGGGCGGCGTCGGCGGTGATCGAGGCGGGCAGCGGGTCCACGCGGAACGGGCGCAGGCTCAGTGGGATGTCGGCCAGTGGTGTCACCTGGGCCGCGATCTCGTGGAGGGCCGCGACCTGCGCTGTACCGTCGTCGTTCCCGGCAAGCAGCGCCACCTGTGTCTCCAGCAATCCCTGTGCCCTGAAACCGCGGCCGGGCGGGAAGTGCTCCGGTACTTCCTTGGTCTGCATCCCGATCGTCAGGAAGTCCGTCGGGTCGGTCATCCGCAGCAGCAGCCGATCTTCCAGCAGGGTGGAGATCCGGCCGACCAGCGCCGTCCGATCGGCCGTCATGATCACCTTGACACCGGCCGCGGCGCCCTCCTGCAGGATCTGCAGCCAGGCCTCGAGAAGCTTGCCGTTGTCAACGGATTCGAAGGCGGCGGTGAAGCCCTCCCAGCGATCCAGCAGGACGACCAGATACGGCAGCCGGTCGTCCGGTCCGCTCCGGCGGCGTTGCTCCGCGATGTCGGCGAAGCCGCTCGCCGCGAGTTGTTGCTGGCGATGGCCGATCGTCTTCTGGAGCCGGGTTGTCAGGCGGGTCAACCGGTCGACCTGGTCACGAGCGACCACAGCGCCCGTGTGCGGGAGACTCACGAGCGGCAACAGCGCATTGTTGCCGCAGTCGACGCCGTACAGATGAAGGTCGCGTGGCTCGATGAGTCGCCCGATGGCACCGGCCAGGGCGCGCAGGGTCGCCGAGCGCCCACTGCGTGGTGCTCCGATGATGGCGAGGTGACCAGCCGAGTCGAGTCTGTACTCCGCCGGGGCGCGACGTTGTTCGTGCGGGACATCGGCGAGACCGAACGGGATCGGCGGCAGGTCTGAGGAGTCGTCCGCCGACTTGGGCAACTCATCTAGCGTCACGTTGTCCGGCAGCGGCGGTAACCATGGGCTTGCGGGTGTTGCCACCCCGGCTAGCTTCGCCGCGCCTTGGAGCGCCCGGACCAGGGTGGCGAGATCCGTCGGTACGTCGACATCGTCGTCAACTGCGAGCTGGCCGAAGTCGACAGGCCAGCCGAGATCCTGCCAGCGCAGTGGACGAGCGTCGATGCTTGTGGCAACCAGTCCGGGTGGTCGGCCGCCGATGCGAGAGGTTTGGAAGGGAATCAGCGAGGAGTGCCCCAGCCGGGCGAATCCGCGACCTGGCGTCGACTTGGAGATATGGGCGGCGTCAGGCCCATCGATCACGTCTGAGCTGTCGTCCGCGTCGGTGACTCGCAGGGCGATGCGGAGGTTGGTGTTGGCCTTGATGTCGTTCGTGACCACACCCGCCGGCCGCTGGGTGGCAAGGATCAGATGGACCCCCAAGGACCGGCCGCGGCGGGCGATGTCGACGATCCCGGAGACGAAGTCCGGCAGTTCGGTGACCATGGCGGCGAACTCGTCGATCACGATCAGCAGCCGGGGCATCGGCTCGTCCCCGGGCGCCATCCGCTCCAGGTACTCCTCGATGTCCTTGGCGTCGGCACGGCTCAACTGATGTTCGCGGCGGTGCAGTTCGGCCGCCAGCGAGGCCAGCGCGCGGGTAGTGAGGTGCCCGTCCAGGTCGGTCACCATGCCGACGGTGTGCGGCAGATGGTTGCAGTCCTTGAAGGCGGCGCCGCCCTTGTAGTCGACCAGGACGAAGTTCATCTCGTCGGGCCGGTTGCCAATGGCCAGGGATGCGATGAAGGTCTGCAGGAGTTCCGACTTTCCGGCCCCGGTCGTGCCGGCGATCAGTCCGTGCGGACCGTCCTGGACGACATCGACGGCGAAGACCCCCTCGGCTCCCTCGCCGATCACCGCCTGGGTGGTTCTGCCGCCGCCCTTCCAGATCTGGACGATCTGGCCGGGCTCGGGCGAATCCATCCGCAGTACGGAGAGGAGGCGGCTCGCCGGAGGAAGCCCCAGCGCATCCTCGCCGCCGAAGACGTCTCTGATCGGCGACAGTGATCGGCCGAGCCGGTCGAGCCACTGGTCGCTGACCAGGTCCGGCCGGATCCCGTCCACGGTGGTGGTCCCGGTCTGCCGGAGCCGCCACCAGAAGCCGTGCGGTGCTACGACGGCGTTGGCTTCGTCAGGTAGCTGGCGTTCGTCATCGTCCAGGCAGATGAACCGGACGCCGACCGAGGGACCGTCACGCAGCAGTCCGACCACGCCCGGGATGAGGCGCAGTCGTCGAGCGCCGTCCATGATCACGACGATCTGCTCGGCGAACGTAGGAGGCTGGTAGTCGGTGTTCCGCAGTGCTTTCCTGCGGGCCTCGACCAGCTTGGTGAGTTCGGTAATCCGTCGTTGGGTCGTCTCGTTGTTGTTGCCGATCCAGCCCAGATAGCCGTCGTCGGCGTCGCCTCGAAGATGCGGAAGCCAGCGCGCCCACTGCCACTGCGCTGTCGCCTCGGACGGGCAGAGCACCATCAATCGGAGCGTCCGAGGGCTGTGCAACGCGGCAAGCTGGCCTGTCATCCAGGCGCCGAGCCGCTGGGCCTCCCCGCCGGGGCCCGCGATGCCGAGTACGCCCACTGACGCCAGCGGGACGGTCGCCGGTACGTCGGGTGCGGTCCAAGTCTGCTTGCGCAGGTGAGTGTCACGACTCGTGTCGTCCACCATCACCTCGCTGGGGAGATCCGCCGTACCGAGCCGCAGCGCGAGCCAATCCGGGTCGGTCGGCCGGCGCTCCCACAGCCGAGAGCGAGGGCCGGTTGCCAGCAGCAACAAGCTGGCAGCATCCGGTAGATCCCGCCGCCGTGCGGTACGTTCAGCGGCCAGCGCCCGTCGGGCGTCGCGCTCGACTCGCGCCTTGCGTGCGTGGTACGCGGCCAACTCCTCGCGGTACGACGACTTGCCCTCTCGCCGGCTCTGGAAGTACTGGCCCAAGTACATGAGCGGTGTGAGCAGGCCGAAGAGAAGCATGCTGGGCTGGCGCATGATCACTGCCAGCGCGATCGACCCGATCATCGGCAACGACATCATCAACAAGGGAAAGGTCTGCCGATGCGGCTTCTGCGGTTCGGTCGGTAGGGCGAACTCCGTCATTCGGGGCGGCGGCAACAAGCGCGGCGGCCGGTTGAAGTCGAGGGTGCCGCCGGTCGGGCTTGGCGACAGCGATGCGTCGGGGAGCTGCACTTCGGCCACCGTGAGTACGACCGGGCCGACCGTCAACTGAACGCCGGGAGCCCAGGCGGTCGCAGCCCAGCGGCTGGTGGACTCCATCGGCCGCCGATCCAGTTCCAGCAGCTTCGGCCGGGCGATGGGATCTACCGTGGCCGTCGCGCCTTCCTCTCCCGTGTCATCCGGGATCACAATCGGCCCGGCTGATGGGTCGATGGGCCTCTCGATACCCGTCGAGCCCTCGGATACGTCCGCCCGCAGGGTCACCGCGCCGGAGGTCGAGACAGTGAGATTGCCAATCAGGTCGGGAATGTCTTGACCAGTCAGGCGGATGCCGGCCTCCGGGGATGCGCCAAGCGAATAGTCGCCTATGCCGAGCCGGTGAACGGCTCCGGCCCCTGGGCCGCTGACCACGCGCAACTCGACCAAACCCTGTGGCTCAGCGGGCAGGCAGCCTCTGGAGTCGCCAATGCTGACGACCGCCCCTTCACGCAGGGGTGAAGCGGCCAGAGCAAGACCTGCGTCGACGATCCGCCCATCGACGTAGATCGCTGGATCTGTCCAGGAGCCATGAAGACTCGTGACGGACGCCGAACCGGAAGCGTTGCCGAGCCCGGCCAGCGCCCGCACGAGCTGCGTTGTCACCGCACCAACAGTCGCGTCCGGCTCAGCGTCGACAAGGATGTCAGCCTGCACCGCCCGGACGGGATCCACCGCTGTGAGCATGACTCGCATCCATCGACCCCGTTCGTTACACCGACCGTCTGACAGAGACTACGACCCAATCAGGCCGAGCACTGCGCAGGCGTGGTCTAGCTCGGTGTCGGTCAGGCCGGCTCGGGCGGTGAGGCGGAGGCGGCTGATTCCGTCTGGGACCGAGGGGGGTCTGAAGACGCCTACTCGTACGCCGGCGGCCAGGCATTGCTCGGCTGCCTGGACAGCCTCGCGGGGGCCGGGCATCGGGACTGAGACGACTGCGCCGGCGGATGGGGCGACGTTGCAGGCTTTTGCCAGTCGGGCTGCGGTGGTGTGGATGGTGTCCGGGCGACTGGGTTCGTCGGTCAGGATGCGGAGTGCTGCGAGTGCTGCTGCGCAGGCGGCTGGGTTGAGGCCGGTGTCGAAGATGAAGGCGCGGGCGCGGTTGACGAGGTGCTCGCGTAGTACCGGTGGGCCGAGGACGACGCCGCCCTGGCTGGCCATTGCCTTGGACAACGTCATGGTGACGAGCACGTGGTCGAGACCGGCCAGTCCGGCAGCGGCGACCGAGCCGCGACCGCCGCCGGTCACGCCGAGACCGTGTGCCTCGTCGACCAGCAGCACCGCGCCATTCTGCTGTGCGATCTCGGCCAAGGCGGTCAGCGGCGCGGCGTCGCCGAGCACGCTGTAGACGGACTCGACCAGCACGACCGCATGCGGTTCGTTGCGCTCGGCAAGTACTTTGCCGATCGCCTCGACATCGTTGTGCGGGACAACCTCCACCCGCGACCGAGCCAAGCGGCAGGCGTCCACGACCGACGCGTGGACATGCTCGTCCGAGACGAGCAATGTCCCCGGCCCGCCGAGGGCGGTGATGACGCCGAGGTTGGCCAGGTATCCGGAGGAGAAGACGAGCCCAGCCTCGTGACCGGTGTACGCCGCCAGCTCCGACTCCAACTCCGCATGCAACGCCGTGGTACCAGTGACGAGCCGCGAAGCAGTTGCGCCGGTCCCCCACGTCCGCACCGCAGCCACCGCTGCATCCATCACCCGCGGATCGCGAGCCAACCCGAGGTAGTCGTTGCCCGCAAGGTCGATCAGTACTTCGCCCGCCGCCCGCGCCCGAAGCCGGCGGGTCAGACCGCGCGACTCCAGCGCAGCAGCCTTCGGCGCCAGCCACTCTTCGAGCATCAGTTGCCCTCGGCAAGCGCTTCGGTGATCGCCGAGCAGATGGACGCGATCTCCTCGTCGGTGCACAGGTACGGCGGCATCGTGTAGACGAGGTCGCGGAACGGCCGCACCCACACACCACGGCGCAGTACGGCGTTCGTCACCCGCACCATGTCGACCGGCCCGCCGAGCTGGACCACCCCGACGGCTCCGAGCACCCGGACATCCTTCACGCCGGACAACGAAGCCGCGGGCGCCAACCCAGCCGACAGTCCGGCCGAGATCGAGGCGACCCGCCCGGCCCAGTCCTGCGAGAGGAGCAGGTCGATGCTCGCCAGGGCGACAGCACACGCGAGCGGGTTCGCCATGAAGGTCGGCCCGTGCATGAGCGCTCCGCCCGGCCCACCCGACACGGTGTGCGCGACGTCCGTAGTACAGAGGGTGGCTGCCAGCGACATATAGCCGCCGGTGAGCGCCTTGCCGATGCAGAGGATGTCAGGATCGATCCCGGCGTGCTCGGAGGCGAAGAGAGTGCCGGTACGGCCGAAGCCGGTGGCGATCTCGTCCAGGATGAGCAGGAAGCCGTGCTCGTCGGCCAGTTCCCGCAGCAGTTTCAGGCAGGCCGGGCTGTACGGATACATCCCGCCGGCGCCCTGCAGGATCGGCTCGACGATGATCGCCGCGACCTGATCCCTGTACTGCGCCGCGACCTGCCGCATCGTCGCCGCCCAGGCCAGGTACTCCGGGTCGTCGTCCGCGCGGTCGAAGCCAGCCGGCGGTTGCGGCCCGAAGACCTGTTCCTTCAGGGCTCCCGTGAACAGCGAGTGCATCCCGTTCACCGGATCGCAGACGCTCATCGGCGCGAACGTGTCGCCGTGGTACCCGCCCCGGATGGTCAGCATCCGGGTCCGGTCATGGTTGCCGCGGGCCCCTTGATACTGGAGCGCGAGCTTGATCGCGACCTCGACCGAGACCGACCCGGAGTCGCAGAAGAAGACGTGCCGCAGCGGGTCCGGAGAGATCTCCACCAGCCGCTCGGCCAACCGAATCGCGGGCTCATGCGTGAGCCCGCCGAACATCACATGGCTGAAGTCGTCGACCTGTGCCTTCAGCGCCGCATCGAGCACCGGGTGCCGATAGCCGTGGATCATGCACCACCACGACGACATCGCATCGATCGCCTCGACCGTGCCGCCGGCAGCGTCCTCCAACTGCAGCCGTACGCCGGACGCGCCACGAACCAGATGCATCGGCGCCGGCTCAGTCAATGACGAGTACGGATGCCACAGCAGCTGCGCGTCCGCCTCGAGCAGAGTCCGGCTCAGGAGCTCATCAGTCATGTCCGCGCGATCCCTTCTAAAATCCAGCCCTTCTCAATCCAGCCAACCGGTTCTACATTTGTTACCGGCTCGTAGCTATGTGTTCTGCCCGGCGTCCGGACCGTCCCAATCCGGCGCCGTTCCGACTCAGTGAGGAGAACAGCATGCGATCCAGTCTCCGAAATCATCCTGCCCGTGCGCTGATCGCCGGTTCCGCCGCCTGCCTGCTGGCCGTCTCGATCGGTACGCCGGTCCATGCCCAACAGACGGCTACGGCGACCGCACCCGTCCAACCCTTCCTCAGCAAGCAGCTGGACCGGCTCGCCGGCCTGCCACTGCTGCAACAGAAGGCCACAGTGCTCGTTCACGGTCGTGACCTCACTGCCGCGCGCAACGCTGTCAAGGCCAGCGGCCTGCGGCACCTCACGTCGTACGACCGGATCGGCGTGGTGGTTGCGCAAGGCACCCGCTCGCAGATCCTCGCGGCCCGGACCCAGTCTGGCGTCACTTATCTCGAAGGCAACCAGCCGATCAAGACCAGCCTGTCGACGTCGCACCAGGCGACCCGCGGTGCGGAGGCCGCGGCCACCCGGACCGGGGCCGACGGCAACTCGCTCGACGGCCGCGGCGTCAGCGTCGCGGTGATCGACACCGGGGTGGACCCGGCGCACCCATTCTTCCAGCGGGCCGACGGCAGTTCGGCCGTGGTGAAGAACCTCAAGATCGTCTGCGATCCGCTCCTCGAGACCCTGTGCCTGCCGGTGGACGCAGGCTCCGCCGATACCGATCTGCTGTCGCTCGGCGGCCACGGGACCCATGTCAACGGCATCGTCGCCGGACGCAAGGTCACCTTGTCGGACGGAACCAAGTTGCAGGGAGCCGCCCCGGGCGCATCGCTGGTGTCCGTCTCGGTCGGCGCCGCCCTGGCCATCGTCGGCGCGGACGCCGCGCTGAACTGGGTTCTGGAGAACCACGAAGCACCCTGCGGGGCCGGTGTCCCAGCGAGCACGTGCCCGCCGATCAAGGTCACCAACAACTCGTACGGCCCGAGTGGCGGCGGCGCGTTCGACCCCAACTCGGCGACCGTGAAGCTGCAACGCGCCCTCGCGGCCGAAGGCGTGGTCACAGTCTGGGCTGCCGGCAATGACGGGGGCGACGGCACCACCTCGCTGACGAACCCGCCCGGGCAGGACCCGACCGGCGGCGTACTGTCCGTCGCGTCGTACTACGACCTCGGCACCGGCACCCGCGCGGGCAAGGTCTCGTCGTACTCGTCGCGCGGGCTCAACGGCACTGTCTCCACCTACCCGGACCTGTCCGCGCCAGGTGAGGACATCACGTCGTCCTGCCGGATCTATCTGCCGATTTGCACCACCGGCCTGGATCCACGCGAGGGCGGCGATTACAACACGATCAGCGGTACGTCGATGGCCGCGCCGCATATCGCCGGGATCGTCGCGCAGTTGTTCCAGGCGAACCCGGCCGCCACTGCCGCCCAGGTCGAGGCGGCGCTGGTCTCCACGGCTCACCAGTACGCCGACGGCGCGACGTACCAGCCGGATCCACGCGGCGGCAGCACCTCGTTCGACAAGGGCCACGGCCTGGTCGACGTGGTCGCGGCCTCCGACGCCGTCCGCTGAGTGCCACAGGCTCGGCAGCGCTTCCGCAGTTCGAGGAAGCGCTGCCGGTCCGGTCAGGGCCTTTCCGACGAGAGGCCGCCATGCACGGAGCAGCGAGCGGACCAGCCCATCGGGTGGACCTGGACGATCATCCGGCGGCGGCACTGGTCGCAGTACCGGGGTGGTTCCATCGTCAGCGCCTGGCGGCAGTCGTCGTGATTGCCGTCGATGGCCTCGCGGCCACAGTGACCGCAGTACACGAGCGTCGTCACAGCGTCTTCTGGAGTTCTTTGACCGGCATCTTGAGGTCGGCCAGCAGGTCCAGGTCGGCGGTCGCCGGGCGGCCCAGCGTGGTCAGGTAGTTGCCGACGATGACCGCGTTGATGCCACCGAGCAACCCCTCACGGGTGCCGAGGTCGCCCAGCGTCAGCTCACGGCCACCGGCGTAGCGCAGTACGGTCCGGGGCATCGCCAGCCGGAACGCGGCGATGGTCCGCAGCGCGTCCTTGCCGGCCATGATCTCCATGTCACCGAACGGCGTGCCCGGCCGCGGGTTGAGGAAGTTCAGCGGTACCTCGTGCGGCTCCAGCTCGGCCAGCTGGGCGGCGAGTTCGGCGCGCTGCTCCAGCGACTCCCCCATCCCGACCAGACCGCCGCAGCACAGCTCCATCCCCGACTCGCGCACCATCAGGCAGGTCGCCCAGCGCTCCTCGAAGGAGTGCGTGGTGACCACGTCGCCGAAGTACGAGCGGGCGGACTCCAGGTTGTGGTTGTAGCGGTGCACGCCCATTGCCTTGAGCTCGTCCACCTGCTCCTGGGTGAGCATGCCGAGCGAGCAGGCGATGTTGATCTCGACCGCGGCGTTGATCGCCTCGATGCCGGCCTTCACCTGCGACATCAGCCGGGCGTCCGGGCCGCGGACGGCGGCGACGATGCAGAACTCGGTCGCACCGGTCGCCGCGGTCTCCTTGGCGGCCGCGACCAGCTCCGGGATGTTCAGCCAGACCGCGCGGACCGGAGAGGTGAACTGGCCGGACTGGGAGCAGAAGTGACAGTCCTCCGGGCAGCCGCCGGTCTTCAGCGAGATGATCCCCTCCACCTCGACCTCTTCACCACACCACTTGACCCGTACTTCGTGCGCCAGCGCGAGCAGGTCGTCCAGCATCTCGTCGGGCGAGCGCAGTACCTCGACCAGCTGCTCCTGGGAAAGGCCGATGCCCCGCTCCAGGACCTGCTCTCGCGCCACCTCGAGGATGTCGTTCATGGTTCTCCTGCCTGATCGGACGGTCGGCCCACAGTAAGCCAGCCTGCACGGCAGGCACTGCGAGGGGCGTCACGCCGGAGAAAAGTTTTCGGGAACCTCGTAACCCCTTGTGTGTGGCCTCGTTGATGTGTGCAGAGGCGGTGATCGCAAGATCACAACTTCTCGATTACGAGGAGCGACTGAAAGGTCGCACATTACGAACAGCACGCAGAGTGATTACGACCACTGCGAGCCGGTCAAAATGGCTCGAATCGGTAGTAGAGTGAGGACACGAGCTCGGGTCGCCAGCTATGGCTGGTGACCCGATCCCAAAGCGCCGGGCGCCTCACCCCGGCTTGAGTGGGTCCCTCGGGAAACGATTTGGGCGGAAACGTTCCCGAGGGACCTGCTCCCTTTTCTGGAGGTAATCAAGCCCTCAGGCAATCGCCTGAGGGCTTTTCACTGTCACTGGCCGGGGACTTTGTTGTCACTGTGTCACGGTTTTGTCACAGCCCGCTCCGGCCGGGTGATCTCGACAATGGGTAACCGCAGCGCTCCGGGCGCTTCCGCCGGCACCACCGGATTCACCGGTGTGACCGCCGCCACTTTCCGGTACTCCGATCCGATGGCGGGCCGGTCGTCGTCCTCGCCCTTGTTCGGCCAGAACGCCAGCGCCCGCTCGGCCTGGGCGGTGATGGTCAGCGACGGGTTGACGCCCAGGTTCGCCGAGATCGTCGAGCCGTCCATGATGTGCAGGCCGTCGTAGCCGTAGACCCGGTGGTACGGATCGACCACCCCGGTCGCGGCCGAGTCGCCGATCGCGCAGCCGCCGATGAAGTGCGCGGTCATCGGCACGTTGAACGGTTCGCCGATGGTGCCGCCCGGCGTCCCCTTCATGATCTTGGCCATCCGCCGGACCACCTCGTTGGCGACCGGGATCCAGGACGGGTTCGGGGCGCCGTGGCCCTGCTTCGAGGTCAGCCGCCAGCGGCCGAACCGGTCCCGCTTGCCGAAGGTGGTGATCGAGTTGTCCGCGGTCTGCATCACCAGCGCGATCACGGTCCGCTCCGACCAGTGCTTCAGGTCGTACAGCCGGCGCAGGTTCTTGCGCTGGACGCCCAGTTCGCGCACCCAGGTCCGCCAGCGCGGCTTGTCGCCGCCGCCATCGGTCAGCACGGTCTGCAGCAGCGACATCGCGTTGCTGCCCCGGCCGTACCGGACCGGCTCGATGTGGGTGATCTCGTCGGGGTGGAACGACGACGTGATCGCGACACCCTTGGTGTAGTCGACGGAACGGTCCTTGGCGATTGCCCCGAGCAACGATTCCGAGTTGGTCCGGGTCAGCACGCCGAGCCGGTCCGACAGTTGCGGCAGCTTGCCCTCGTCGCGCAGCCGGTGCAGGAGCTTCGCCGTACCGAGGGCGGAGGCCGCGAAAATCACTTGCTGGGCAGTGAATTTGCGGGTCAGCTTGCGGTTCGAGGTCCGCCGCGTCTCGATCGCGTAGCCGCCGCCCGGCAGCTCCTCGACCGACGTCACCGTGGTCATCGGGTACACCTCGGCACCGGCCTTCTCGGCCAGGTACAGGTAGTTCTTGGTGAGAGTGTTCTTCGCGTTGTGCCGGCAGCCGGTCATGCATTCGCCGCAGTCGATACACCCGGTACGCCGGGGGCCCGCGCCGCCGAAGAAGGGGTCGTCCACCTCGACACCGGGCTCGCCGAAGAACACGCCGACCGGCGTCGGGTGGAAGGTCTCCCCCACACCCATGTCGTCGGCGACCTGCTTCATCACCGCGTCGGCCGGAGTGAAGCCGGGATAGGTGGTGACGCCGAGCATCCGCTTCGCCTGGTCGTAGTACGGGGCGAGCTCGGCCTTCCAGTCGGTGATGTGGGCCCACTGCTTGTCGGTGTAGAACGCGGGCAGCGGTTCGTACAGGGTGTTCGCGTAGACCAGGCTGCCGCCGCCGACTCCGGCGCCGGACAGGATGATCACGTCCCGCAGGGCGCTGATCCGCTGGATGCCGTACCAGCCGAGCTTCGGCGCGAACAGGAACCGGCTCTTGTCCCACGAGTTCTTCGCGAACCCCTGGTCCTCGAACCGCGCGCCGGCCTCCAGGACCCCGACGTCATACCCCTTCTCCACCAGCCGCAGCGCACTGACACTGCCACCGAATCCCGATCCGATGATGATGACGTCGTGGTCAAAGATCATGCGCGTCCCAACTTCTTCAGCACTCGTAGGGCTCCGGTCATCAGCTCGGCGTACGCCTCGTCCTTGAGTCCGTGCGAGGCGGCGATCGGGAGTACCCGTTGCGTCGCGATCGCCTGCGGGTCGACGTACCGGCGGATGCCTTCGACGCCCTGGCGGCGGCCGAGGCCGGAGGAGCGCATGCCGCCCATCGGGGTGTCGATCGAGCCGAAGGTCGCGGCGTAGCCCTCGTTCACGTTGACCGTCCCGGCCACCAGCTGGGCCGCGATCGCGCGACCGCGCCGGCCGTCCTTGGTCCAGATGCTGGCGTTCAGCCCGAACTCGCCTTCGTTGGCGCGCTGGATCGCCTCGGACTCGTCGGAGAATCGGTAGACCGAGACCACCGGGCCGAACGTCTCGTTGTCGAAGCACTCCATCTCGGGCGTCACGCCGGACAACACGGTCGGCTCGTAGAAGAGCGGCCCGATGTCCAGCCGCGGCTTCCCACCAGCCAGTACGACGGCGCCGTGCTCGCGGGCGTTCTCGACGTGCCGGGTGACCGTCTCGAGCTGGGCCTTGGAGATCAGCGAGCCCATGTCGACGTCCCAGCCGGTCCCGGCCGACAGCTTGAGCCGCTTCACCCGGTCGAGGAAGGCGGTGATGAACGCGTCGTAGATCTGGTCCGCGACGTAGAGCCGCTCCATCGAGACACACAGCTGGCCGGCGCTGTTGAAGCACGCACGGACGGCGCCCTCGGCAGCGCGGTTCACGTCGGCGTCGCGGAGTACGAGCATCGGGTTCTTGCCGCCGAGCTCGAGACTGCAGCCGATCAGCCGCTCACCGGCCTGCTGGGCGACCAGCTTGCCGGTCTTGGTCGAACCGGTGAAGCAGACGTAGTCGGTGTTCTGGATGATCGCGCCGCCGACGGTCGGGCCGTCGCCGTTCACCGGCTGCCAGGCGTCGCGCGGCAGGCCCGCGTCGTACAGCAGTTCGATCGCGCGCAGTGCGGTCAGCGGCGTCTGGCTGTCGGGTTTGTGGACCACTGTGTTGCCGGCCATGATCGCGGGCAGGCCGTCGGCCATCGCCATGCTGAGCGGGTAGTTCCAGGGCGAGATGATGCCGACGACACCCTTCGGCACGAACCGCTGCTCGGCGCGGGTGAGGATCGGGAACATGCCCAGCTTGCGCTGCGGCGCGAGTAGCTCGGGGCCCTTGCGGGCGTAGTACCGGGCGGTCAGCGCGACGTGCGCGACCTCCTCGAAGGCCTGCTTGCGGGCCTTGCCGGACTCGACGATCACCAGATCGACGAGTTCGTGACGGTGGTCCAGGACCAGGTCGTGGTACCGCAGCAGGATGGCGGCCCGGTCGGCGATCGACGTGCCCTTCCAGCTCCGCTGGGTCCGGCGCGCGGACCGGACCGCGGCGATCACGTCGTCCGGTCCGGACAGCGGCAGCTCAGCAATCGGTTGCCCGGTCGCGGGCGCATAGGACGTGCGCGTGCCCGCCGAGGCGCGCAACAGACCGGCCAGCCGGCGGATGACCGACTGGTCAGTCGCGTACGACGCGGTCGGGTCGAGCTCAGGGTCGGCAGGAATCGAGGTCTGCTCGCTCATCCACCCAGGCTACCTGTCGGTAACAGCTTGTGTCAGTAGTTGATGTCGTGGACTCGAAGGTGCGCAGATCGGGGCGTCTTGGCGCTAGGGTGAACGACTGAACCTTTGAAGGGGTGGCTTGTAAAGATGGTGGACAGCGGGGGGTTATGGACGCCCCCTGAGGACGAGCTCGGCGAGGCACTGCAGACAGCCCAGGTGCTGATCGAGGAGGGCCGCGCCGACGAGGCCGGACCGTACCAGCAACGCGTCATCGAGCTGGCCAGGGAGCGCGCCGGGGACCGCCCGGATCACTACGAGGCCAAGCACCTGATGGCGGCGACGCAGTACGAGCTGGCCGGCTCCCTGAACGCCTCGGGCCGTCACGAGGAAGCGCTTGCCGCTTTGCACGAGGCCCAACTCGGCTACACCGAGCTGAGCGATGCCGAGGTCTTGGACTGCACGTCGTTCCTGGCCGACGTCCGCGCCCGCCGCGCGATGACCCAGGCGCATCGCGGGTACGGGGCGACCGCAGTACTGGAGATGGACGGCGCCGTGATCGCGTACGGCCAGTTGGTCGGCGGTGACGACGGCATCCTGCACCAGCCCGATTTCGCCCGGGTGCTCGCGATGAACGCGCTCATCCTCCGCCGGTACGGCGATCCCGCCCTGGCCGTCGCGTCGGCGGACGCGGCCACCCAGTTGTTCCTGCAACTGGCCGACCAGATCAACGCGAGCTCGCAGTCCTTGTCGTACGCGCGCTACCTCTGCTCGGCGACAGCCGTCTCGGCTGACATCCACGCCGCCAACGGCCGCCTGGATCTCGCGCTGGAGGCCGACGAGGTCGGGCTGAACACCGCTGACACGCTGGCCGACTCGGAGTCGGCGACGGATCTGCGCACGCTCGTCTCCGCGCTGACTCGCAAGGGCAAGCACCTCGGCATCGTCGGCCGGGTCCTGGAAGGCGAGAACTGCCTGCGGACGGCGTTCGCGACCGATCCGGCGACGGCCGCCATCGTCACCGAGGAGCTCGAACGCGGCATCCCGCCGTCATTGAGCACCGCACTGGAGACGGCCGAGATCAAGCTCGGACCCTACGAGCAGTACCACCGGCTGGTGGCGCTGAGCGAGCCCGCGCCGGGCATGACGCTGGCGACGGTGTCAGGCCGGACCGACCCCGAGTCGGCCGCAGTACGGGCCACCGAGCTGGCCGAACTGGTCCGCCCGATGCTCGAGCAGGACGCCGAGACCGCGCTGACGCTGGGCCTCGAGGCGCACTACCTCTTCGCGATCTCGTCCGAGCGCGAGTCGCAGCGGATGCGGTACGAGACGAGCACCTATGCGCCGGTCTGGGCGCAGGTGCTGCTCGACATCTCCGGCGCGTACCACGCGAGCGGGCAGATCGAGATGGCCCTCGACCTGGCCGGCTGGAGCGCCGAGGTGGCGACCGCGCTGATCCCGTTCACGATGACGGATCTGGAGATGAAGACCCTGGCCGGCGACTGCCTGCGTCACCACGGTGATCTGCTCGCCGCGAAGGGTGACTTCACCGCCTCCCAGCACGCCCACGAGGCGGCCGCCCAGCTGTAAGCATTGACCTGGTTATCCCCCTGAGCGCACGCTGACGCTGAAGGGGGAGAACATCATGGACGTTGTTGAACTACATCGCCGTGCCAGCGAGGAGTTCGTCCGGCAGGTGGCTTTGGTGCGGTCGGACCAGTGGGACGCTCCGACACCCTGCGCGGACTGGGACGTGCGAACGCTGGTCAACCATGTCGTCGGCGAGGAGCGCTGGACCGTACCGCTGCTGGCCGGCCGCACGATCGAAGACGTCGGCGACTCGCTCGACGGCGACCTGCTCGGCGACGATCCCGCTGATGCCGCGGCGCACGCGGCACGCGCCGCCCAGAACGCCATCACCGAACCCGTACTACGAGGCGCCACCGTGCAACTCTCGTACGGCGAGGAGTCGGCCGCGGAGTATGTGTCGCAACTGGCGGCGGACCATCTCGTCCACGGCTGGGATCTGGCGGTCGCGATCGGCGGGGATGCCCAGCTCGATCCCGAGGTAGTCGCCGGGGTCGCGGCCTGGTTCAAGGATCGGGAGGAGCTCTATCGCGGCGGCGGTGCGATCGGCCCGCGGCTCGAGGGTTTCTCCAGCGCTACCGACTCACTGCTCGGCACCTTCGGCCGCGACCCGTCCTGGACACCCGGGCACACCACGGTTGCCTTGCTGGGTAAGGCTTTCGGCGACGGGGATGTCGACGCGATCATGGCCCAGATGACCGCGGACTGCGTTTTCGAGTCCACCTCACCGGCTCCCGACGGCGGGCGCTTCGAGGGAGCGGACGCAGTACGGGAGCAGTGGCGGCAGCTGTTCACCGGCACCGAGGATCCGCTGTTCGAGACCGAGGAGTCGGTGGTGCTCGGTGATCGTGCCATCGTCCGGTGGAAGTTCTCGTGGGCGGAGGCGGACGGCGGGCACGGGCACGTGCGCGGGGTCGACGTACTACGGTTGCGCGACGGCAAGGTCGCGGAGAAGTTCTCCTACGTCAAAGGTTAGGAGTCCTGCGGGCTGGGGTGGAGGGCGCCGACGAAAAGGCCGGCTTCGAGTTCGGTCATGCCGGTTTCGCTGACCACCAGGGCGGTCGCCTGGTGCAGCTCGCCGGCGGCCTTCAGCGCGCGGGTGCGCTCGGCCAGGTTCGCTCCGGGCAGCCGGACGATCGGGGTGTCGGTGACCGGTGGAACGTAGCGGCCGAGCCGGATGTCCTCGACCAGGTCGCGTGCCTGCTTGGGCTCGATCCCGGTCCGCTCCATCACGTACTTGACAGCGAAGAGTGTCTTCTTGGTGGTCAGCAGGAACCGGATCTGGTCGACGTCCTCCGAGGTGAGCTGGGCCCGCGCTCCCGCGAGAGCGACATTGTCGGCTTCGGTACGGCGCTTGAACCATCCCATGCCGACCATCCTCTCACCCGACGACGACCTCGACCCGCTGGAACTCCTTGAGCTCCGTGTAGCCGGTGGTCGCCATCGCGCGCTTGAGCGCACCGACCAGGTTCATCGTCCCGTCCGGGACGAACGACGGGCCGAACAGGATCTGCTCCATCGTGCCGCTGACGCCGAACTCGACCCGCTCACCGCGGGGCAGATCCGCGTGCCAGGCCTCGGCACCCCAGTGGAAGCCGCCACCCGGTGCATCACTTGCCCGGGCCAGCGGCGAGCCGACCATCACGGCATCCGCACCGCACGCGATCGCCTTCGCGAGATCACCCGACCGGCCGACCGAACCGTCTGCGATGACGTGCACGTAGCGGCCACCGGACTCGTCCATGTAGTCCCGCCGGGCCGCGGCGACGTCCGCGACGGCTGACGCCATCGGCACCGCCACGCCCAGGACCTTCCTCGTCGTGTGCGCCGCGCCACCACCAAAGCCGACCAGTACTCCGGCCGCGCCCGTCCGCATCAGGTGCAGCGCGGCCTGGTGGGTCGCACATCCACCGACGATGACCGGTACGTCGAGGTCGTAGATGAACTGCTTGAGGTTGAGCGGCTCGGCCTGACCGGACACGTGCTCGGCCGACACCGTCGTACCGCGGATGACGAACAGGTCGACACCCGCGTCCACGACGTGCTTGGCGAACTGCTTGGTCCGCTGCGGTGACAGAGCGCCGGCCACGGTGACGCCGGAGTCCCGGATCTCCTGCACCCGCTGGGAGATCAGCTCGGGCTTGATCGGCGCCGAGTAGATCTCCTGCAGCCGAGTGGTGGCCTGCTCCTTGCTGATGGTGGTGATCTCCTCCAGCAGCGAGGTCGGGTCGTCGTACCGGGTCCAGAGCCCTTCGAGGTTCAGCACGCCGAGACCGCCGGCCTTGCCGATCTCGATCGCGGTGGCCGGCGACATCACCGAGTCCATCGGCGCGGCCAGGATCGGCAGCTCGAACCGGTACGCGTCGATCTGCCAGGCCACCGAGACCTCTTCGGGGTCGCGGGTCCGCCGCGACGGCACGATCGCGATGTCGTCGAACGCGTAGGCCTGCCGGCCGCGCTTGGCGCGGCCGATCTCGATCTCGGTCATAGGGTCAGACTACCTAGCCGAGCGCCCGCCATCGGTCAGTGGGCCAGCAGTTGGTCGACCCAGGTGCTCAGCCCCGGACAGCGCTCCATGACTACCGGCAGTCCTGCCTCCCGTATGACCTCGATGCCATCGGTGACCTTGTCGTAGTCGGGCCAGGACTTGAGTACGCGCTTGGAGGGAGCGGTTGCGGACGAGTCGTTCAGCAGTTCGACATCCCCCTCGACCGACTGCGCTTGAACCTGCAGCCGCTTTGCGACCGCTTGGTCCCCGAGAACGTGGCTGGTCTCCATCGCGGCTGCGATCACCCAGGTCTCGAATTCATGCAGTACGACGTGCGGCACGAACCGCGGATCAGCGACAGCGTCCGCCATCGCAGCGATCCGCAGCTCAGTACATCGGCGCGGCCGATGCGGACGGGCACAGCAGTCCGCGCCGGGCGCATTGCGCGGATAAGCGTAGAAGTCGACGAGGATCGAGACGCACCGAAGGTGCGAGGCTCGCAGCAACCTCCGAATGTCGTTGTCATAGTGCTTCCACACCATTCCGCCACCCTTGAAGGTGGTTCCGTCGGCGAGTCGCGAGGTCTTGACGATCACCGGCGTGACGTAGACGTTCATCGGCTGCAGGTACGGCGCGAGGATCTCGCTGACGAAGGCCGATTCGGTCTGTCCCTCCACCACGATCGCGATCTGGCGGGGTGTGCTCATCCACTGACCACGCGGGGGGAGTCGTCCGGACGCGGGCGGCCACCGAGCAGGTTCTTCTCCCACAATTCGCCCAGGGAGTAATCGTCAAGCCACTCCGCCAGGGCTTGCGGGTCAGGTCGCTGGATCTGTGTTCCCGAGCCAGTTCGCTCGACGATCGCAACCTCCTCGACACTGAACTGCTCCAGCAAGGTGACCGACTGGGTGGCGGCGACCACCCGCCGATCGCTCGCCGCGCGACGGAGGAGAGCTGCGAGTTGATGGATCGCGAAAGGGTGCAGGCCGAGTTCGGGTTCGTCGAGGACGATCGTGCCAGGAGCGTTGTCCTGCAGCAGCAGCACGGCGAGGCAGACGAAACGCAGAGTCCCGTCGCTGAGATTGTCAGCGGAGAAGACAGAGTCCAGGCCGCGTTCGCTCCATCTGAGCCGGATCGCGGTCCCCTCTGGCTCAAGCACGAAGTCGTCGAAGTACGGAGCCACCGTACGTACGACCCGGACAATCCGGCGGTAGCGAGGCGGGTCTTCGGCTCGCAATCGCAGCAGTACCGCGGCGATGTTGCGTGCGTCCGGCAGCAGCGTCACGTTGTCGGCCAGGTCCACCCGCCGTTTGACGGGCGCATCGGCACTGGTGTCATCGAAGTGGAACACCCGGCAGCCGGAGACCACGCTGAGCACGTACGACGCTTTGGGCGCAGTTTCGGCCTGTTCCCGCAGCCGGCTTTCCCGGGCTGTTCCCAGACTCGTTTCGTGCGGCCGGTCGTACTTCGATCGATCGTGGAACATCGTGGTCTCGCGCACCACGGCGGTGTCATCGGCACCCGGCTCGATCCGAACTTTGTATCCGTTCGACATCTCCTGGTGCCAGTGGCCCCAAACCTCGATCTCGATCGCTTCCGGCGACAGCGCGGGGTCCGCCGTCCGGTGGAGCAGGGTCGCGAACCCGCCAGTCCTCACCAGACTGTCATTCAACTGCTGGTCGATGATCCGGCCCAGCATCTCGAAGGCGTCGACCACGTTGCTCTTACCCGCACCGTTGGGCCCGACGAGGAGCGTAACCGAACTCGACAAGTCCAGCGCGGCATGACTCAGCGAGGTCAGACCACTCACCTCGATCCGCCGAAGCGGCACCTCGACGGCCACCCAGACCTCCAGCACTGGTACCTACCACTGGTGCGTACCAGTGGGAGGTACCACCTTGTCACACGGCAAGGTGGTTTGGACTCAACCCCTGTCCATGGCGGTCAGCGGCCCGAGTAGTTCGGGGCCTCGACCGTCATCTGGATGTCGTGCGGGTGCGACTCCTGCAGGCCGGCCGAGGTGATCCGGACGAAAACACCCTTGTCCTGGAGCTCCGGGACGGTCCGCGAACCGCAGTACCACATCGACTGGCGCAGGCCGCCGATCAGCTGGTGCGCGACGGCGGCCAGCGGGCCGCGGTACGGGACCTGGCCCTCGACGCCCTCGGCGATCAGCTTCTCGTCGCTGCCGACGTCGCTTTGGAAGTAGCGGTCCTTGGAGTACGACTTGCGCAGGCCGCCGGACTGCATCGCGCCGAGCGAGCCCATCCCGCGGTACGCCTTGAACTGCTTGCCGTTGATGAACACGAGGTCGCCGGGCGACTCCTCGCAACCGGCCAGCAGCGAGCCGAGCATGACCGTGTCCGCGCCGGCGACGAGCGCCTTGGCGATGTCACCGGAGTACTGCAGGCCGCCGTCGCCGATCACCGGTACGCCGGCCGGCTTGCAGGCCAGCGACGCCTCGTAGATCGCGGTGACCTGCGGGACGCCGACCCCCGACACGACCCGGGTCGTACAGATCGAGCCCGGGCCCACGCCGACCTTGACGCCGTCGGCGCCGGCATCGACCAGCGCCTGGGCGCCCGCGCGGGTGCCGACGTTGCCGCCGACGATGTCCACGCCGCGGGTGGCCGGGTCGGCCTTGAGCTTGCGGATGATGTCCAACTGGGCCTGCGAGTGACCGTGCGCGGTGTCGACCACGAGCACGTCGACGCCCGCCTCGATCAGCGTCATACCGCGCTTCCAGGCCTCACCGAAGAAGCCGATCGCGGCACCGACCACGAGCCGCCCGGAGGCGTCCTTGGTGGCCAGCGGGAACTGGTCGCGCTTGACGAAGTCCTTCAGCGTGATCAGACCGGTCAGCTTGCCGGCCTCGTCGACCAGCGGCAGCTTCTCGATCTTGTGCTGGCTGAGCAGCTTGATCGCGTCGTCGGCCGAGATGCCCTGCGGGCCGGTGACCAGCGGCTGGCGGGTCATCACCTCGTGGATCGGCCGGGCCGGGTCGCTCTCGAACCGCATGTCCCGGTTCGTCACGATGCCGACCAGGACGCCGGCGTTGTCGACCACCGGCACGCCGGAGATCCGGTACTGACCGCAGAGCGCGTCGGCCTCGCCGATGGACGCGTCCGGGCCGATGGTGATCGGCTGCGCGATCATCCCGGACTCGGAGCGCTTGACCAGATCGACCTGCTGGGCCTGGTCCTCGATCGAGTTGTTGCGGTGCAGCACGCCGAGACCGCCCTGGCGCGCCATCGCGATCGCCATCCGCGCCTCGGTGACGGTGTCCATCGCGCTGGACACCAGCGGGATGTTCACCTCGATGTTGCGGCTGACCTTTGACTTGGTGACGGCCTCGGACGGGATGACGTCGGACTCGTTCGGCTGTAGCAGCACGTCGTCGAACGTCAGGCCGAGGACGGCGAACTTGTCGGGAACTCCAGCGGGTGTGATGTCCATGAGTGAGGCAGGCACCTTTGCACGGCGAGAACGGGACCCCATCCTATGCCGCGGCCACCCAACAGCCCGAATCGGTGTGCTGGTCAGCGCTCCGGCATGGGCGTGTTGAGCACGCTCAGGATCTGCCGGATGGTGACCGGTGCCACCGAGCCGTGCGCCCGCGCGATCGCGGCGTGCTGGCCCTCCGGGTACTTGCCGTTGGAGTGCTTGCCCTTGGCGTACTGCGACTTGGCCCATCCCAGCGCGGGCTTGTCACTAGCGTGCTTGCCTGTGGCCGAGAACCCCTTGCCGAAGTACTGCCGCAGGCGGGCCGGCTCCTCTGCCGGTGCGCCGGTCGGCGTCGGCAGGACGGGGATGACCTTGGCGACGGTCTCAACGATCTTCGAGACCTCGGCGATCGGGTCGGCCGGCTTTTCCTCGGAGCCCTGGTCGCCGGTCTCGTCGTCTTTCGAGCCGCCGGGTGCGGTCTGGTCACCGGGTGTGGTCTGGTCGTCGCCGGTCTGGCTCTCCGTACCGGTGTCGCCCGTACCGGTGCTCGGCACCGTCGTCGGCTGGGTGACCGGCGTCGTCTGCTCCTGCCCCGGGTTGCCCGTCGAGCCGTTGTCGCTGTTGGTCGGCGGCGGGGTCGACGGAGCCGTGGTCGGCTCGGTCGCCGGTTCCGTCGGCGGCGGCGTGGTCGGGGTGGTGGGCTCTTCGGTCGGCTTGGGGTCGACGGGTGTCGTCGGCTCCTCGGTCGGCTTCGGGTCGACGGGTGTCGTCGGCTCCTCAGTCGGCTTCGGGTCGACCGGCTGCTCCACCGGCGGGTCGGCAGGCTTCTCCTCGACCGGCTTCTGCTCGACCGGTGGCACCACCGGGACGACAGGCTGCTCGATCAGCAGCTGCTCCTCGGTCTGCAGCATCGGCCGGGCCAGCGGCGGCTTCGGCCCGAGCTGGGCGCGAGCAGGGTCCTCGGCGGAGACCAGAAGCTCGCCGTCCTTGGCCTTCTGCTCTTCCTGGGCCTCGACCTGCTTCTGCTGGTAGTCCTTCGCGACCTTGACGATCTTGGTCTTGTCGACCACCGGCATGCCGTCGAGCTGTTCCTTCGGGAAGCTCGTCTCCTCGCGCAGCCCGTCGACGACCTTCTCGATCACCTTCTCGTACGGCGACAGCGGGTCACCCGTGACGGCCGCGGCCACCCCGGAGACCGACAACGCGGCCACCGCGGCGACGCCGAGCGCCAGGCTTCTGGCCGCCATCTTGCGCGCGAACGGATCCGTGACCGGGTTCAGGGCGGCACAGCGCGCCAGGAAACTCTCCGGATCGTCGATCGTCTCGACCGGGAGCTCATCCTCGACCTCCACCGCGAGCCGCAGATCGGCCAGCAGCTTCAGGGCCGGGTCGTGCTCGCCCGCCTCCCAGGCGGACTCCCCACCGGCTGCGAGCAGGTCGAGCAGCGCGTCATCGGCTTCAATCGCGTCGAGATCAAAACGATCAGCCATTTCGCTCCTCCCCTGCCCGTCGTTCCGACTTTGCCTCATGCCCCACAAACCCCCTGAGCGTGTTCAACGCCCGATGCTGTGCGACCCTCACCGCCCCCGGTGTCATCCCCAGTGCCCGGCCGGTCTCCTCGGCTGACAACCCCGCTACCACCCGGAGCCGCAGGATCTCCCGCAGCTTCTCCGGCAATCTGTCCAGCAGCCCCACGATGTGCTGGACCTCTGAATGTCTGACCGCGTGCTCCTCAGGCGTCGGCGACTCGTCCGCCCCGTCCGGAAGATCCGGCGTCGACAAGTCCGCCACCGCGAACGCACGCTGGGCATCGGCGACCTTGCGGGCCGCGATGCCGTAGACGAAGGCCTCGAACGGCCTCCCCTCGTCCCGGTACCGGCCCAACGCGCCGAACACCGCGACACAAACTTCCTGAGCGACGTCATCGACCATGTCGGCGCCACCGGGATACGTCCACAACCTGGACCGCACATAACGATGCGCCACAGCCCGGACCCGGGTCAGCAGATCGTTCAGCGCAACCCGGTCACCAGCGCCGGCCGCAGCAGCAAGATCACGAAGCTCAACGCGATCATGGGTGTGCGGCACCTGGACCTCCGTCACCCCTAGCCCCCCTTGCTACAGACCGTTCAGCGTGCAAGATAGTACGGCGGCCAACCCCCTTTGCATAGTGGCAATAGGTGATCCCAGCCCTTTTTCCACTACAAACAGTAATCGTTACCCGGCCACCCCGCCCCAACCCGCTTCGGTAGAGCGGCGACTAGCCGCTTCTGGGGCGACTAGCGCGCTACAGGGCGCCAGTCGCCCCATAACGCGCTAGCGGCCGATCTCATCGACATCCCCACCAGCGTTCTGGGCCTCGGCTGCTGGCGCGCCGTCGCGTGGGTGCGTAGTACAAGAAAAACTGCCCGGCGGACCTGGTGGTCTGCCGGGCAGTTCGGGTGGAGCTTGGAACGAAGAATCAGTGGCCGTGGCCGTGGCCGTGACCGGCTGCGGAGGGCTCTTCATCTTCGGGCTTGTCGACGATCAGGGTCTCCGTGGTGAGGAGCAGAGCGGCGATGGAGCCGGCGTTGGCCAGCGCCGAGCGGGTGACCTTGACCGGGTCCAGGACACCCTGGGCCAGCAGGTCGCCGTACTCGCCGGTGGCGGCGTTGAAGCCGCTGCCGGCCTCGAGCTCCGCGACCTTGGCGGTCACGACGTAGCCCTCGTAGCCGCCGTTCTCGGCGATCCAGCGCAGCGGCTCGACGATCGCCTTGCGGACGATCCGGACGCCGGCGAGCTCGTCGCCCTCCAGGCCGAGGCCGTTGTCCAGCACCGCGGAGGCGTGGACGAGGGCGGAGCCGCCACCGGCGACGATGCCCTCTTCGATGGCCGCACGGGTCGCGGACACCGCGTCCTCGATCCGGTGCTTCTTCTCCTTCAGCTCGACCTCGGTGGCCGCGCCGACCTTGATCACGCAGACGCCACCGGCCAGCTTGGCCAGCCGCTCCTGCAGCTTCTCGCGGTCCCAGTCGGAGTCGGTGCGCTCGATCTCGGCCTTGATCTGGTTGACCCGGGCCTCGATCTCGTCGGACTTGCCGGCACCCTCGACAACGGTGGTGTTGTCCTTGGTGACGACGATCCGGCGGGCGGTGCCGAGCACCTCGAGACCGACCTGGTCGAGCTTGAGGCCGACCTCGGGAGCGATCACCTGGGCGCCGGTGAGGGCCGCCAGGTCCTCGAGCATCGCCTTGCGGCGGTCACCGAAGCCCGGCGCCTTGACGGCGACGGAGGTGAAGTTGCCGCGGATCTTGTTCACGACCAGCGTCGACAGCGCCTCGCCCTCGACGTCCTCGGAGATGATCAGCAGCGTCTTGCCCGACTGCACGACCTTCTCCAGCAGCGGCAGCAGGTCCGCGACAGCGGAGATCTTGCCCTGGTTGATCAGGATGTACGGGTCGTCCAGCACCGCTTCGCCGGCTTCGGCGTCGGTGATGAAGTACGGCGAGATGTAGCCCTTGTCGAACTGCATGCCCTCGGTGAAGTCCAGCTCGGTGCCGAAGGTGTTCGACTCCTCGACGGTGATGACGCCGTCCTTGCCGACCTTGTCGAACGCCTCCGCGATCAGCGAACCGATCTCGGCGTCGCGGGCGGAGATGGTGGCGACGTGGGCCATGTCGCCCTTGTCGTCGACCGGGCGGGCGGTCTCGATCAGCTTCTTCGAGACGGCCTCGACGGCGGCCTCGATGCCCTTCTTCAGGCCCATCGGGTTGACGCCGGCCGCGACGGCCCGCAGGCCCTCGTGCACCAGCGCCTGCGCCAGCACGGTCGCGGTGGTCGTACCGTCACCGGCGACATCGTTGGTCTTGGTGGCAACCTCCTTGGCCAGCTGCGCACCGAGGTTCTCGAACGGGTCGTCCAGCTCGACCTCACGGGCGACGGTCACACCGTCGTTGGTGATGGTCGGGGCGCCCCACTTCTTGTCCAGCACGACGTAGCGGCCCTTGGGCCCCAGCGTCACCTTCACCGTGTTCGCGAGCTTGTCGACGCCACGCTCCAGCGCGCGCCGCGCGTTCTCGTCGAACTCGAGGATCTTCGGCATAAAAACAAGTCCCTCTCTGAGTTTCAACATTGGTGCCCGCACGCCCCGGAGAACCGACTCCGCTCCAGTGCCGGGATCCGGCACCGGAGCGGTATCAGTCAGGAACTGCAGGCGATCGTCACTTGGTGACGACTGCGAGGATGTCGCGGGCGCTCAGGATCAGGTAGTCCTGGTCGTCGTACTTGACCTCGGTGCCGCCGTACTTGGAGTAGATGACCTTGTCGCCGACGCTGACGTCCAGCGGGACGCGGTTGCCGTTGTCGTCGATGCGGCCGGGGCCGACGGCGAGGACCTCGCCCTCCTGCGGCTTCTCCTTGGCGGTGTCCGGGATCACCAGGCCGGACTTCGTGGTCTGCTCGGCTTCGAGCGGCGCAACGAGGATACGGTCCTCGAGCGGCTTGATCGTGACCGACACTTGCTGACCTCCACGGTCGAGTTCTTGGTGTTGTCATAGGTGTTGCAGGCGGCCGTTCGCCTCTGCCGTCGCGGGGATCAGAGGCCGGGCCGCTGGCACCCTCGGGTGGAGAGTGCCAACACCGAATCTAGGCCGCGATTAGCACTCGGTCAACTCGAGTGCCAGATTCTCGCCCCTGGCGAACACTTCCACCGCACGTGACCGCCCGGACGCTTTCCGCCACCGAGGCCTGTGCGAACCCCACCCGGCCGTGGGACCGTCGTCTCTGTAGGGTTCCCGGCCGCCCCGGGATCGACTACTCGAGGAGAGAATCATGGCCCTCCGCCTCCCGTCGTTGCCGAAGCTGACAGCCCGCCAGAAGGTCGTGTTCGCGGCCATCTCGGTCAGCCCGTTCGTGGTCGCCGGCCTCGCGGCCAACGGCCTCCACAACTCGTCGTCCACCAACCCTGGCGCGGCGGCCCCGGCCCCAGGCGGCGGAGCACCCGCAGTACAGGTCAAGCCTGCTCACGACACCACCACAGAGAGCCTGCGGACGGCTGCGGCCGTGACACCGCAGTGCCTGTACGCCCGGCTGGTACCTGTCGGCAGGACCGGCTGGGGCATCCCCATGCCGGCGGTATGGAACAGCGCGAGCACCACCTGCAATCTCATGTACGGCGACGACCCGTACCGGACCACCTCCCGCAGAGGCGACCCGGACACCGCCATCCGGACCCTGCAGCGCAATCTGAACTACTGCTACGGCTACAAGCTCACAGTGGACGGCGTCTACGGCAGCAACACCCGCGGGGTGATCCGGGCAGTCCAGAAGCGCCACGGGCTAGCCGTTGACGGCATCTACGGCCCAAGGACCCGCTCGGCGATGAACTGGCGCCTGTTCTCCACCAGGACCAACACCTGGAGCAAGGCCTGCTCCAGCCCGCTCTAACCTTGGGCGAGTGGACCCCTCATCGATCACGTCACTGCTAACGCCGGACGGGTCCGCAGTACTAGCTGAGACCTGCGCCGCCTTCTCCCCCGGCAGCGAGCTGCGCCTGGTCGAACAGCTCAGACGCCGGTACGACGCTGCGCTGGTCACCGCAGCGGTAACGCAGGCTTCACTGCGACACAGGGCGACCGCCAAGTTCGGAGCCGACGCAGAGCGGATGTACTTCACCCCAGACGGTCTGGAGCAGGCCACCCGGACAACTGTCGGAGTACACCGAGCCACACGCATCGCCCAAGCACTCCCGGGTGCCACTGTGGTCGACCTGGGCTGCGGGATCGGCGGGGACCTCATCAGTGCCGCCCGGGCCGGGTTGAGAGTCACTGGTGTCGAACGGGACCCAGCGACGGCCACTGCGGCTCGGGCCAATCTTGCGGCGCTAGGACTGCCCGGGGAGGTCCTGGTAGGTGACGCTGAGGCGCAGGACGTTTCGCAGTACGAGGTGGTCTTTGCTGATCCGGCACGGCGGGCGGATGGGAAGCGGGTATTCGACCACAACGCCTACTCGCCGCCCTGGTCCTTCATCACCGAGCTACTGACGGGCACTGCCTGCGTCAAGGTCGCACCAGGCATCCCCCACAGCGCAGTACCGGATGGTGTCGAGGCGGAGTGGGTCAGCGACGCAGGCGAGGTCAAAGAGGCCGCACTCTGGTCAGGCAAGCTCTACGCCGGTACTGCGCGTCGCGCGACGCTCCTGCCCAGTGGCGCGACCGTGACGTCGGCCCCGGAGGCTGTGAGCGCTCCGGTCGGGCAGTACATCTACGAGCCCGACGGAGCCGTCGTCAGGGCAGGGCTGGTCACAGCGGTAGCCGAGGCGGTCGACGGGTGGCTCCTGGATCCGCGGATCGCCTATGTGAGCGGCGATGCTCTGGTGGCGACGCCGCTCGCTTCGGCGTACGAGGTGATCGAGGAGCTGCCCTACAAGGAGAAGGCGCTGCGGTCCTGGGTACGCGCGCAGGACATCGGCACTCTCGAGATCAAGAAGCGCGGCGTGGATTTCGACCCCGCCGTACTGCGCAAGAAGCTGTCCCCCAAGGGCTCCGCGAGCGCCACGCTGATCGTCACCCGGATCGGCCGGGACGCGGTCGCGTATTCCTGTCGCCGACTTGCGCTCGCACTAGATTCGAACATATGATCGATCTCACGAGCGGGCTCCTGGCCGGCTCGCCGACGGACGAGGTGCTGCGTCTGTTGCCGCCACCCCGGCCAGGAGCCCGCCACTAAAGCGAGCCGACGACTCGGAGGTGCAGCCTGGATTTCGCAACGTCCACCACACCACGCAGAGCGCTGTCCGAGCGCGATGATCGGGGCAACTCACCCATGGGTTCATACGACGTACCGGCGGTGAAGCCTGCGACGAGCGCGTTCCAGTCCGCGCTGCGGCGAAGCATCGAGTGAGTCTCGCCGTCGACGGACAGCAGCGCGACCGGCGCTCCTGACGCGCGCAATCGCCGGGCATAGTCGGCAGTCAAGGCCGGGTTGGTGACCCGATCGTCCGTGCCGTGAGCCAGGACGACGGGGCCTCGCGGCGCGACCAGCGGCTCGCCAGACGGCAGCCAAGGCGCCAGGCCCAGCACACCGGCCACCAGGGGATGGTTGCTGGCAGCAACAATGGCGCGGCCGCCCATCGAGTGGCCGATCAGGAGCACGCGCGTGATCCGCGGCGGCAACTTGTCGAGCACCGCCCGCAGATCGGCGGCGGGATGCGCGTCGGCACCATTCCAGCCGCGATAGCGATAGCGGATCAGCCCGACCGCCGCACCCGGCGCACCGGCAGCGGCCGCCCGCGCGAACGGCCACATCCGCAGGATCGGCGGCCGAAACGCACCCGGCACCTCAAGCGAGTTCTCCGCCCCACCATGCGCGAGCACCACCAACTCCGTCGCATCCGGCGGTGCCACCAGCAGGTCGATGCGGGGAAAGCTCACGACTGGCCGTACAACGACGCCGCATCGCGCTGGACCACCAGCAGCATGCTCGGATCCTGCACGTCATCGAACCCGTACGACCGATAGAGCCCATGCGCATCCGCCGTCGCCAGCATCATCCGCCGCAACCCCTGCAACTCCGGATGCTCCAGCAACGTCGACACGACGAACTTGCCGAGCCCATGACCCCGATGCGACTCCAGCACGAACACATCCGCGATCCACGCGAAGGTGGCCCGATCCGTCACCGCCCGCGCATACGCCACCTGCGTGCCGGTGGGCTCATAGACGCCCACGTTCAAGGACCCCGCGATCGCCTTCGCCATCACCTCGCGCGGCATGCCCGGCGCCCAGTACGCCGCACTGAGGAACCCGTGCACCACATCGAGATCGATCCGCGAGGCGGCGTCATCGGCTTCGAACCCGGCCGGGTGCTGCCACCTCATGAGTTCAGCACCGTCGTGATCGGCATCGACGAATCGGCCGGCAACCCCAACGGCGACGGCGCCTTCCCGGCCCGGACGAGTTCCGAACCGAGCGCGGCCACCATCGCCCCGTTGTCCGTGCACAACCCCGGCCGCGGAACCCGTACTGCGATCCCTGCCGCCGAGCAACGCTCCTCGGCCATCGCCCGCAGTCGGGAGTTCGCCGCGACCCCGCCGCCGATCAGCAGGTGCTCGTAACCGCGGTCCTTGCAGGCGTCGATCGCCTTCCGCGTCAGCACATCGCAAACAGCCTCTTGGAAAGCAGCAGCGACGTGGTTGATCGGAACGTCCTCACCGTCACGCCGCTTGGCCTCGACCCACCGGGCGACGGCCGTCTTCAAACCGGAGAAGGAGAAGTCGAACCGATGCCGCTCCAGATCCTTCTGGCTCGTCAGCCCGCGCGGGAACCGGACGTAGAGCGCGTCCCCGCCATCCCGTGCCGCCTTGTCGACATATGGACCTCCCGGGAACGGCAGCCCGAGCACCCGCGCGACCTTGTCGAAAGCCTCGCCGGCCGCGTCGTCGATGGTCGCGCCCATCGGCTCGACGCCGACGGTGATGTCCTCGACCGCGAGCAGCGACGAGTGACCGCCCGAGACGAGCATCGCGATCGCGCCTTTGGGGATGTCGCCGTGCTCGAGGGTGTCGACGGCGACGTGCGCGGCCAGGTGATTCACGCCGTACAACGGCTTCTCGAGTGAGAGCGCGAGTCCCTTGGCGGCGGCGACACCGACCAGCAGTGCGCCGGCCAGGCCGGGTCCGCTGGTGACGGCGATCGCGTCGACGTCGGTCGGCTTGATCCCGGCGGTCTCGCAGGCGCGGCGGATCGTCGGCACCATCGCCTCGAGATGCGCGCGACTGGCGACCTCGGGGACAACGCCGCCGAACCGGGCATGCTCCTCCACACTGGAGGCGATCGCGTCAGCGAGCAGCGTCTGCCCGCGCACGATGCCGACCCCGGTCTCGTCGCACGAGGTTTCGATCCCCAGGATCAGGGGCTCGTTCTCACTCATGATCCTCCTGCCATCGCATGATGACCGCGTCCTCGCCGCCGGCGTAGTACCCGCGCCGCCGGCTGATCTGTTCGAACCCGAAGCCACGGTACAGCGCCCCGGCCGACTCGTTGCCTGCAGCAACTTCTAGTAGAACCGTGCGGCCGGCGCAGCGCTGCAACGCGGCCGTCATCAACTGCCCGCCGATCCCCGTACGCCGCTCCGCCGGGCTGACCGCGATCCGCAGCAGCTCCACCGGATCCTCCCCAACCGGGGGAACCAGCAGTACGACGTACCCGACCGCGACTCCTTCGTCCGCCACGAGCACCACGCGATCCGTGGCGAGCCGGGCGAACTCCGCCGTCCAGGACTCGGTGCTCCAGGCGGAGTCGCCGAAGCAGACCTGGTCGAGCGCCACGAGGGCGTCCAGGTCGGTCGCGGTGGCTGGGCGGATCGCGGGTCTCACTTGGGAAGCACGCTTTTGGGGCCGCCGGACATCGTGACGTCGGGGCGGCGCAGGTAGAGCGGGTCTGGCGCGACGACCTGCAGGGTGCCGGTCGCCACCCCGAGAGCCAGTACTTCGGCCGACGGGTACTCGATCACGTCGCTGGTCTCGACTCCGAGCGCCTCGGCGTACAGGACGGCGCCGCGGCCGATCACCGGCAACCCGGCAAGCACGTGCGCGACCTCGGCCGGGCGGTCCACGGCGGGTCCTTCCAGTCGCCGACGGCTGCCGTCAGCCGCAGGACCGTCGTACAGGGCCCAGTAGATCTCCTTGCGGCGGGCGTCAGTCGCGACGGCAACCGGCAAGCTCAGCGAGGACTGCCGAGCGAGGATGTCGAGACTGCAAACACCCGCGATCTCGATCCCGAGCACGTCAGCCATGGTCCGCGCAGTCACCAGCCCAACCCGCAACCCGGTGAACGGCCCCGGCCCCACCCCCACGGCGATCTTCGTGAGGTCGCGAGGCGAAGCACCCGCAGTAGCCAACGCGTCAGCGATAGCCGGAGCAAGCAACTCCCCATGCCGCAAGGCGTCAACGGTGGAAGAGGAAGCGAGCACGGAGCCGGTGATCGGGTCGGCAAGCGCCACGGTGACGGCAGCGCTGGAGGTATCAAAGGCGAGAAGCACAGTCAGCTCCTGTTCAACGATGAGAGCTGTACGCCGGTTTCTGCCCAGCGGGGGCCGGCGGGGGTGATACGGAGGTCTCGGGTTTCGTCGGTGTCGTTGTCGCCTCGGGTGACGACGATGTCCAAGCGGTCGGGAGCCAGGGTTTCGGCTAGGCCTTGACCCCATTCGACGACGGTGACTGCTTCGTCGAGGCTGGCGTCCAGGTCCAGGTCGTCCAACTCGGCGATTCCGCCCAGGCGATAGGCGTCCACGTGCACCAGCGCCGGTCCACCGGCTAGCGAAGGATGTACGCGAGAGATCACGAACGTCGGCGAAGTGATGTCGCCCCGCACCTTCAGACCAGCGCCGAGGCCCTGGGTGAACGTCGTCTTCCCTGCGCCCAGATCGCCGGACAGCACCAGTACGTCGCCCGCCCGCAACTGCCCGGCCAGCTCCTCAGCAGCAGCTCGCATGTGATCCGCGGTCGGAACACTCAGCGAGATCGGCATCGCCTTCGCATAGATCAGGTTCTGCCCCTCGCGCGCGACCACCGAGTACCCGCGCCGCCGCCAGAACTCGACCGTGTCAGGCAGTTCGACCCGCGCGATCAACCGCACCCGCCGCAACCCGCGAGCCCGCGCGGCGTCCTCCGCGCACCCGACCATCGCCGACGCCACCCCGCGCCCTTGGAAGCGCGGATTCACCGACACCCGGCGCAACGCGAGCACCTCGCCCGACACGTCGTACAGCATCGCCCCGGCCGGTTCGCCGTCGATCCGCACCAGCAGCCCGCCGTACTGCGCAACGGCGGCGGCAACCGTGGAGGCGTTCTCGGACAACGCGGTCGACGGCGGGTCGAGCGTCCGGCGGGCGGAGAAGGCGTGGTGGATCACCGCGACGATCTCGGCCACGTGCTCCGCGGTCGCGTCCACCACGTGCAGGTCGGTCATGTCTGTCCCAGGGCTAGTTCGGCCCGCTCGATCATCCCGAGCAGGGCCGCGGTGAACTCACGATGGTGCTCGATCAGGCCGAGATGACCACAGTTCGGTACCTCGACCAGTTCCGCTCCCGGCACGTGCCGGACGATCTCCTCGGAGTGCTCGAACGGCGTCAGGTGGTCCTTGTCACCACCGATCACCACGCACTCCACCTTCTGCAGCGGCTCCAGGGAGCCGTACTTGTCGTGCAGCGCGAAGATCGGGTAGAACTCCGCGATCACCGAGATCGGCGTCGCGGCGATCATCTCGTTGACGAACTCGGTGAAGGCCGGCGGCACCTCGGAGCCGAACGAGTACTTCCGGGTCAGCAGGTAGCTGATGTCCGTGCCCGCCTTGCGGCTGCGCTCGACCACGTCCGGGATCCGCGCCAGCGCGGAGACCGTCGGCGTCGCCAGGGTCCGGACCAGCATCCCGATCCGGCCCGGCAGCGCGATCGGCACCTGGTCCAGCCCGCCCGCGCTGGTCGAGCACAGTCCGACGCCGATCACCCGGTCGCCGAACAGCTCGGGGTGCGCCTCGGCCAGCGCCATGATCGACATCCCGCCCATCGAGTGCCCGATCAGGACCACCGGCCCGGTCGGCGCGAACCTCTCCAGGATCCCGTACAGGTCGCGGCCGAGCTGCTCGATGCTGACGTTCTCCTTCGGCGACCGCCCGGACCGGCCGTGCGAACGCTGGTCGTAGAAGACCATCCTGCCGATCCCGGCCAGGTCGCGGCGCTCGAAGTGCCAGCAGTCCATGTTCAGCCCGTAGCCGTGCAGGAAGATCAACGTGAGGTCTTCGGGCGGGTTCGCCACCTTGCGACGGAGCCTGCGCTTCGCGGGCGGCTCCGGGCGGCGGGATCGCTTGAGCTCATCGACCTCGACGTACAGCTCGACGCCGTCGTCGGCGGTGAAGACGTGTGGAGTACCGCGCAGCGAGCCGAACGGCTCGGCTTCCAGCTGCGCGCGCTGACCGGAACGCCTGCCGATCACCTGGCGCTCGACGGCGACGCCGGCGGCAGCACCCGCTGCGAGCACTCCGACCGCGGCGCCGATCAGACCGGCAGTGCGACCCACGTTCGCCATCCCGGTCACCTCCCGCTGTCGACGTACCGGCGGGGAATGCGGGCGCCCAGCCGGGTGACGATCTCGTAGTTGATGGTTCCTGCGGCATCCGCCCAGTCGTCCGCGGTCGGCTCGCCGTCGATGCCCGGCCCGAACAGCACGATCTCGTCGCCCGCCGCCACCTCGTCGTCGCCGCAATCGACCACGCACTGATCCATGCAGATCCGGCCGACGATGGTACGACGCTCGCCCGCGACCTGGACCGGCGCACCGTTCGACGCGTGCCGCGGCAGGCCATCGCCGTACCCGAGCGGGATCAGTCCGAGTGTCGACGGCTTGGGCGCGGTCCAGGTCAGCCCGTAGGAGACCCCTGTACCGGCCGGGACCCGCTTCACCATCGCGAACCGCGCCCGCAGCGTCATCGCCGGTCGCAGGCCGAGCTCGTCCGACGGCAGATCACGCCCGAACGGAGACAGCCCGTACGTCGCGATGCCGGGCCGGACGAGATCGAAATGCGTCTCGGGCAGCGCGAGCGTGCCACCGGAGTTGGCCAGGTGCCGCAGCCCCGGGTCGATCCCGAAGGACTCCACCACGTCGACGGCGGAGGTGAACGTCGCCACCTGGAACTCGTTCACCGGGCTCTTCGGTTCGTCCGACGACGCCAGGTGGGACCAGACGCCGGCGATCTCGATCCGCCCGGCCTTGACCTCCGCCAGCGCGGAGCGGATCAGGGCCGGCCACTCTTCCGGTACTGCGCCGCCGCGGCTCATGCCGGTGTCGATCTTCAGGTGCACTCGAGCGGGCCGGTCCGTCACGCCGGCGGCGACCTCGTCGATCTCCCAGGGCGCGGACGCGGACAAGTCGATGCCAGCGGCAATGGCCTGCTCGAGCGGCTCGCCCGGCGTGGTCAGCCAGCAGAAGATCGGCCCGGTGTCACCGGCCTCCCGCAACCCGAGCGCCTCGTCGAGCACCGCGGTACCGATCCAGTCCGCACCGGCCTCCCGCGCGGCCCGGGCGACCGGGATCATCCCGTGCCCGTAGGCGTCGGCCTTGACCACGGTCATCAGCTGCGCGGTACTCGCGCGCGCACGCAGCGTGGCCACGTTGTGGCGGATCGCGCCGAGGTCCACGACCGCTTCAGCACGAACCTTCGAGGGCTCTTCAAGCTCTGACATAGCGCTACCAGTGTCTCAGGCGGCGGAGATCAGCTCCGGGAGGGCGGTCATGTTGTGGAAAACCGCGGTCGCGGTGGACAGTTTGGCCGGGTCGGTCATGGCGGCGAAACCGAACACCCGCATCCCGGCCGCGTTGGCGGCGGCGACGCCGAGCGGGCTGTCCTCGACGACGACACAGTCGGCCGGTTTGACGCCCATCGTGGTCGCCGCGTGCAGGAACAGGTCGGGCGCCGGCTTGCCGTGCCGAACGTCTTCCGAGCTGAAGATCCTGCCCTCGAACCTGTCCCAGAAGCCGACCGTGGTCAGCGCGGTGTGGATCCGCCGATGCGTGCCCGACGAGGCCAGGCAATAAGTGATGCCCTCGGCATCCAGTTGATCCAGCACCTCCCGTACGCCGGGAACCGGCTGCAGCTGGGCGAAGCCGGCGAACAGCCGCTCGTGGTACCGGTCCTCGAGATCCGCGGGCAACGCCGATCCCAGCTTGGCCTCAGCCTGCTGGCGCATCGAGACCATGCTGCCGCCCATGAAGTCGCGGACGGTCTCCTCGAACGTGTACGGCAGTCCTGCCTCGGTCAGCAGCTCGGCGAGGATCCCGTTCGCCAGCCGCTCCGAATCCACCAGCACGCCATCGTTGTCGAAGATCACCAAGCCAGGTCCAGTCACTCCTCGACCCTACGACAAGGAGACCAGTCGCTTGGCGGTCCGATCAGCCACCACGCGCAAGGCATCGATAGCGGCCACGACCGCCGCACTCTGCATCAACTCTGCCCGAACCAGCACACCGACCCGCCGCTCAGGTGAGGTCCGCACCTGCAACACGGCCACGCCTTTCCCCGGCGCCGCGAGCAGCGCGAGCCCTGGCAGCAAGGTGACAGCGAGCCCTTCGGCCACCAGCCGCTGAGCGACCACATAGTCGTCGGTCCGATGCCGGACGTCCGGAACGAATCCGGCAGCCCGGGTAGTGGTCAGCAGGTTCTCCTCACACCGCGGACACCCCGCAACCCACCGCTCCCCAGCCAGATCGCCAAGCGCGATCGGCCGCACCCGGCCAGCCAGCCGATGGCCGGACGGCAGCACGGCCCGCAGCGGATCCGCAAGGAGCGGCAACAAGACGAGCTCGCCTTCCTGCACAACCCCATGTTCGAAGACGATCGCCAGATCGGCCTCGCCTGAGGTGACCAGGGCTCGCGCTTCCGGGGGCTCTGCTTCTGTTAGGCGTACTTCGAGGGCCGGTGCGCGCGACTCCAGTTTCGCCAGCGCGGGTGGCACCAGGACGGCGGCGGCCGATGGGAAGGCCGCGAGCGACAGCGTGCCCAGTTCCATCGACGCGAAGGCCCGCAGTTCCGTCTCGGCAGCCGTCAGCCGGGAGGCGAGAGCATCGGCATGCGCCAGCAGCGCAGTACCGGCTTCGGTCAGGGTGATGCCGCGGACGGAGCGGAGCATCAGCGGGATGCCGACGTCGCGTTCCAGCCGCTGCATGTGTTGCCCGACGGCGGGTTGCGTCCAGCCCAGCGCGGTCGCCGCCGCCGACAACGACCCCAGGCGGGCTACTTCTCGGAAGATCAGCAGCCGTCTGGGGTCGAGGTCGGTCGTCATCTCTACTCGTCTACCACCGGGCTACCAGGCCGGCAGCGAGCCGGCAGCGGGTTGATGTCGCAGCCGGTCAGGATCCGCACGATCTGCGGATCATGGTCGCTCGCCTGGTCGGAGAACTCGGCGTTGATGTGCACAACGCCGTACGAGAAGCCCTTGATCGCCGGGCTGACGGCGATGTGGTCGAGCACCTGCGAGTTGCCGTCGAAGACATAGCTGTACCGCTCCTCGACGGGCAGCGTGTCGATCAGCATCTTCAGCTCGGCGCCGTTGCCGGTCACGGTCTGCATGGCCGGACTGAACTGATAGTCGTTCAGATCGCCGAGTACGACGACGCGGGCGCGCCCAGCGCTCTTCTCATTGAGATCCTTGACGAACTCGTGCACCTCAGCAGACTGCTTCAGCCGCTGTACTTCGGTACCGCGCACCGGCGGCTGGACCGCCGCCGACAGCGGAGAGTCGCCGCCCTTGGAGTTGAAGTGGTTGGCTACCACGAACAGCTGCTTGTTGCCGTCGAAGAGGAACTCACCGACGAGCGGCTTGCGGCTGGATCCCCACGCGTCGCTGGCCGGGTCGATCCGGCCGGGCGAGACCGACAATGCGACCTGGTTGCTGGTCGGTCGTGCGCGGACCACTGAGACGGGCGTGTTCGCGTCACCGCCCGGGCGGTCGACGAACGTAGTACGGGCCGGGTTGAACAGGAACACCTGGCGGATATTGCCGCCTGGCTGGCCGCCGTCGGTGTCATCGTTCGGGTCGATCGAGCGCCAGTCGTACGCCGGTCCGCCGGCCGTCTGGATCGCGGCGACGAACTTCGCGACGGTCTGGTCGGCCGCGACGATCGCGTCGTTGGTCGCGCCGTTGTTGTCCTGGATCTCTTCCAGCGCGAGGATGTCGGGCGAGCCGAGGTTGGACACGACCGCCTGCGCCAGCTTGGCGAACTTGGAGGCCGGGTTGTTGGCGGCCAGGTTCTCGACGTTGTAGGTCGCGACGGACAGGTCGCCGGCCTTCTTCGGCGGCAGCACCTTCTGCCTCTTCAGGCCGCCCTCGGTGATCGTGCCGAGCTGGGTCGCCTGCAGGACATAGCCGCCGAACGACTGGTAGTCGAGCGGTCCGGTCGTCCCCGCGGCGAGCGTGGAGCCGACGTTCGCGGCAGGAGCGCCTGTCAGCGACAGGATCTTCAGCCGGCCGCTGTTCTGGTCGTCGTACGACTTGTAGACGGTGCCACCGCGCGGAGTCGGGTTCTGACCCGGCTTGAGCGTCACCCACAGCTCACCGAACTGGGTGTCGACCGGGCTGACCAGGCGAGTGTCCTGGGCCACGGTGATCCGCATGCCCTCGTGCACCTCGAGCCAGTCCAGCACGTAGCTCGACGGCTCCAGCGGCTGCGTCTCGAGGTTGCCGGTCTTGGTGAAGGCGTCGGGGAAGGCCACCGGTACTGCGGCCGGCAGCGGGTTACCGCCGCTGACCTTGATGGTCTTGACCGTGCCGCCGATCTCGGTGAGCGTCTGCGCACCCGTGGCCGGCCGGAACTCGGTGATGCGGCCGGAAGCCACAACGGAGTCGCCGATAGCCACCGCCGGCGTGGTGCTTCCGGTGAAGACGAACAGGCCCTCGCTCGTCAGCGGGTCAGCGTCAGCGGTCGGGTCCTGGAACCAGTACCCGCGCGCGCTGCCCGTGACCCGGACCGCCGTGACGATGCCGGGGACGTTGGTGACGTTCGTGCCCACCAGCGGGGAGACCCGGCTGCTGCTCTGGATGTCGTGGATGCGGACGGGGCCGGGCGTCGGATCGCCGGGGTCGCCCGGGTCGTCGCCTGCGGTGACCGTGGTCCCGGCGGAGTTCGTCGCCTTCGGTACGCCGGAGGTGAAGTCGGCCGCGTTGTTGTCGGTGTCGACCATCGTGCCGGTCCGCGCGTCGGCCGTCGTGTTGCTGAGCCCTGGTGCCGCGGATCCCTCGACGTTCGCCGTCGCGCCGTAGCCCACGAGGTCCTTGACGTTCGGTGCACTCCAGCAGGTGGTGCCGCAGCCCGAGAGCGCGGTCTGGTTCGTGCGGAGCGCGACGACGCCGGAGCTGCCCGACATCGGGATCGTGCCGATCGCGTCCGGCGTGGGCAGGGAGGTCGTCCCGGCCGCTCCCGCGGCCTGCTGGACCAGGTACTTGCCGTGCGCCGGGATGCTGCCGGTCAGGTTGGTGAGCTGGAAGGTCGTGCCCGCGGCCGACGCGTACTGGACCGACCACGACGACACGTCGACCGGGCTGTCGCTCAGGTTCGCGAGTTCGATGTAGTCGTTCTTGAAGATCGCGCCGGAGTTGCCACCGCCGCCGTACACCGCGGAGATGACGACGTCGGCCGACAGGGCGTTCGCGGTACCGGGAAGTCCGGCCATCGCGGCCATGACGGCCAGCGGCAGCGCCGCCGCGACGATGCGCCGGCGCGCTCTGGAGATTGCCACAGGAAATTCGCTCCTAGCTCAGAAAGGGTTTCACCGAGGAGCATGGTGCTACGAAGATCACCGCGAAACTAGCGTTGGCGAGTATTTGCCTTGAACTCCCGAGGTGTTCACCTGGTCAAAGCATTCGTTTGATCAGACCTCAGCAGGACGGCCTACCGCTTGAGCTCGGCCGGGCCGAGGGTTGAACCATGACGAGCATCGACCAGGCCCGGCGCGAATTCGACCCGGCCGGCGGCGCGGGCGGCGTACGGCGAACTGGTGGGCGTCGAGCCTGGCCTGATCGCGGTCGGCAGCCAGGTCTCGGTATTCGCCGGAATGATCGCCACTTGGCTGCCAACTAATTGTGATGTATTGATTGCGGAGGGTGAATTCACCAGCCTGACATTTCCGTTCTTTGCCCTCGGCCGCCGGGTGGCTGCCGATCGACGCTTCGCAGTACGCGTTCACCATCACGGGCGGCTACAAGTGGCTGCTCGCGCCGCGCGGTACCGCCTTCTTCACCGTGCAACCCGAGTACCTCGACGCCCTCACCCCGCTCAACGCCAACTGGTACGCCGGTCCGTCGCCCTGGACGAGCATCTACGGATCACCCCTGCGACTGGCCGAGGACGCGCGTCGCTTCAACGTCTCGCCCGCTTGGCACTGCTGGGTGGCGGCCGCCCCGGCTCTCGAACTGCTCCGGGATGTCGGCGTCGAAGCCATCCATGCTCACAACACGTTGCTCGCGGCCGATTTCCGGGAGGCCGTCGGCCTGGCGCCCTACCATTCCGCGATCGTGTCCGCCGAGGCCGATGAGAAGGTCCCCGAGTTGATGGCGGAAGCCGGCATCGTGGCTGCCGTCCGCGCGGGTCGCCTCCGTCTCTGCTTCCACCTCACCACCACCGCCGATGACGTGGCGCGCGCGGCCGAAGTACTGGGTGGGCATCTGCGGTAGGTGCAACGCCGGGGGTGGGCTGTGGCGTCCGTAGGTTATGAGGATGCGGATGGTGGTTGTCGCTGCGGCCGGGATGATGTTGCTTTCTGCCTGTGGAAGCGAATCTTCCGCGGGTGGCTCGCTCACCGGGAGATCCTTCCTGTCCATCTCGGTGACCGAGGACGGCAAGCCGAAGCAGTTGGCGCCGAACACCCGGATCGGGCTGCGGTTCAAGGATGGGAACGTGCACGCTGAGACCGGCTGCAACCAGCTGGGCGGCGAGGTCTCCACCGACGACGGCAAGCTGACGGTCGGCGAACTGGGTGGCACCGAGATGGGCTGCGATCCGGCTCGCCATGCGCAGGAGGACTGGGTAGGCCAACTGCTGCGGGACCGGCCGACGTGGAAACTCGAAGCCGACAAGCTCACGCTCACCCGCGGCGGCACCGAGCTCGTCCTCCAGGACCGCGAGACCGCGCAGCCCGACAAGCCGCTCGACGGGACCAAGTGGTCGCTCGAGACCGTCATCGCCGGCCAGACCGCGTCGCATTCGGTGGGATCCGAGAAGGCGCACTTGACGATCGCCGGCGAGCGCGTCACCGGATCGACCGGCTGCAACGAGTTCCAGGGCATCGTCGCCAAGACCGCCGGCAAGCTCACCTTCGGCGAGCTCAGTACCACCCGCAAGGCCTGTACCGGTGACGACGCCAAGCTGGAGCAGACCGTCCTGGGTGCGCTGAAGGGCGAGCTGACCTACACCATCGAGGCCGACCGCCTGAAGCTTCGCGCCCCAGACGGCAACGGCCTCGACCTCACCGCCCGCTGAGCCGTACGTCGAACGCCTGCACCTGGTTCTGCGCTGTCTCGTAGGAGACCAGCAGCCGCCCATCTGCCGCCAGCCGGGCACGTTGTGCTGGTGTCAACGGGATCGAGAGGTGCTGTACTCCCCGGGCGACCTGCTGAGTCGCCTGCTTCACCACGTGCCCGCTCATGTCCGGTGACCAGGTCCGTCCTACCCAGCTGTTTCCTTTCAAGCAAGAGCTGCCGATCCGCCCGCAGCTCGGATGCCTCGCCGACGGTCGACCGCCGCTCGTCGTATATCCGTTTCCTTCACTGAACTCCGTGTGACGTTTCCCCTTGTGGATAAGGCGAATCAAGCCACCGCACGATTTGCTTGCCGCCCCTTGGAGGCGTAAATTCGAAGACATGTTCGAACGTGATGNTGATGAGCTGGACGCGGCCGAGACCCTCGCCGCGGCCACCGACGCGCAGGCCGACCTGACCCGCGCCGACCTCGACCTGCTCGAACTGTCCCTGCGCTTCGCCGACCTCCACCCCGACCCCGCCACCATCCCCGGCCACGTATCACTCCCCGGCGGCGAACGCGGCTGGAACTGCGGCGGCCCCGGCTGCCCCGGCTTCGCCGAGTTCGCCGCCGCCGAGTTCGGTGCCGCGATCGGCCGCTCCGCCGGATCAGCAGCCGCCTTCATCGGCCAATCCCTGGCCCTGCGACACCGCCTCCCCCTGATCCTGGCCATGGTCAGATCCGGTCACGGCGAGCCCTGGAAGGCCCGCACCATCGCCACCGCCTGCCTGGCCCTGTCAGTCGAAGCCGCCGCGATCGTCGACCGCCGCGTCGCCCGCATCATCGACACCGTCACCCCCATCCAGCTCGACAAGATCGTCAAAGCCGCCATCCAGCAAGCCGACCCCGANGGCGCCCGCGCCACCGCCGAACAGAACGCCAAAGAACGCGGAGTCTGGGCCGGCCGAGTCGACGAACACGGCTCCACCACCTTGACCATCCGCGCCTCCACCGGCGACGTGATCCGCTTCAAAGCCACCCTGCGCCAACTCGCCGACGCCCTCGCCGAACTGGGCCACCCCGGCACCCTCGGCCAACGCATGGCCATGGCCGTCGGCATCATCTNCGACCCCACCCTCACCCAAGAACTCCTCCTCACCCTCGCCACCCACCTAACCCCACCCAACCAACGCACCAGCAACCCAGGCACCGCCCCAGACACCAACCGCAGCAGCACCCCCGACACCGACCGCACCAACGCCCC
>NZ_AQUZ01000072.1 GCF_000372465.1 Kribbella catacumbae DSM 19601 | reverse complement strand
CGCCGGCTGCCCCTCCCACGGCTCCAGCTGCGTCGCGCAGTCAGCACACACATGCTCCGCCGCCGACGCCACGATCCGCGGCAGCACCTCAGCGAACCGATGCGGCTCGCCCNCGTCCGGCCGGCACAGCCNCCGCTGCCGCCGCTGACCAGCCCGGCCATACCACCCCGCACGCACCACCGAACCACGATGACCCAGCGGACACTCCGGGATTTCCATACCCAGAATCATATCCACGCTAAGCGACATAGGACACCTGTTCGGATGAAATCAAACGCCCGCTGGGGTTGCACTGACACAGGCCTGGCTATTTTGGGGTACGGGCTGCCAGGACGGCGTCGTACACGGTGCGTTTCGGTACGCCGAAGCGCTTGGCAACGTCGGCGATGGCTTGCTTGCGTGGCGTACCCGCTTCCTCGTCAGCAGCCACCTCGGCAGCAAGCTCAGCAGGCTCCAGCTCACGTTCCGACGGGTCGGCGCCGGCGACCACGATGGTGATCTCGCCCCGGACCCCCTCGGCGGCCCACTCGGCCAGCTCGCCGGCGCCGCCTCGCTTGACCTCTTCATACGTCTTGGTGAGCTCGCGGCAGACCGCAGTACGGCGATTTGCTCCGAAGCCGTCCGCCATGTCCTTGAGCGAGGCCGCGAGCCGATGGGGCGCCTCGAAGAAGATCATCGTCCGCTGCTCCCGGGCGAGCTCGGCGAACCGCTTCGCCCGCTCCCCCGACTTCCGCGGCAGGAACCCCTCGAACGTGAACCGATCCACCGGCAACCCACTCAGCGCCAGCGCGGTCAGCACGGCCGACGGCCCCGGTACGGCGGTCACCTGGATGCCCGCCTCGATCGCGGCAGCCACCAACCGGTAGCCCGGATCCGACACGCTCGGCATCCCCGCGTCGGTCACCACCGCCACGGTCTGCCCCTCGACCAGCGCCTGGACCAACTCATCGGTCCGCTGCCGCTCGTTCCCCTCGAAGAAGCTGGTCACCCGCCCGTTGACGACGATCCCCAGCTCACTCGTCAGCCGCTTCAGCCGCCGCGTATCCTCCGCGGCCACCACGTCGACCTCCGCCAGCACCTTCCGCAACCGCCCCGAAGCATCCGAAAAGTCCCCAATAGGAGTCCCCACCAACACCAATCGCCCGGTCACGGCAGAAGGGTGAACGCGTCGACATGCCGCGGCCGAACAACTCTGAAGTCACGTCGGTCGAGGGTCGCGATCTCCCGCGCGACGAAACTCGGCACGACCAGCTGCTCGCCGCCGAGGTGGGCGGAAGCGAACAGGTCGACACATGCTCGATGGTCCCCATCGGCGGACAGAACTGCCGCGACCAGAGCACCGGTGTCCACGACGATCACTGGCGCCGGCCGAGCTCGTCTCGCAGGATCTCCTCGCTTCGCGCGGCCACGTCGGGGCTACTACCCGGCACCGCGCCGAACCACGACGGCGGCCAAGGACGCTCGCCGGCAGCGCTTCGCCGACGCATCGCCAGACGGTGCCTCAAGATCTCACGCATGTCCGGCACGAGCTCCAGGGCCGCATCCTCCGGCAGCTCGTCGATCATCGCGTGCAACTCTTCTCGCGCAGTACTCATAGTGGTCAGTGTAGGAGGTTCGGTCGACGGTTTTCGGCTATCCACAGGCCCCCTGGCCACGCCGGGCAGCGGTTCGACCGCGGGCTCCGTACGATGGCCTGCGTGACTGCCGTGATCGATGACGACACCGCGAAGCCGGCCGAGGTGCCGCTTGCGGAGGCCGAGGTGCGCGAGACGCTCGGGCGGGACGTCCTCGGGAGACGGTTGCCGCCGCTCAAGGAGCGGCTCTACCCGCCGATGCCGAAGGACTTCGAGGGCGGCTGGATCGCCACCTTGCTGATCACCGCGTTCGCGGCGGTGCTGCGGTTCTGGAACCTCGGCAACCCGGTGAAGTTCGTCTTCGACGAGACGTACTACGCCAAGGACGCGTACTCGCTGCTGAAGTTCGGCTACGCCCGGCAGTTCATCGACAAGCCCGAGGGGATCGCCGACAAGCAGATCCTGCAGGGCAACCTGGACGTCTTCAAGGACACTCCCAGCCTGACCGTGCACCCCGAGGTCGGCAAATGGATGATCGCGGCCGGCGAGCACCTGTTCGGGATGAACAGCTTCGGCTGGCGGTTCATGCCGGCGCTGGCCGGCACGCTCACCGTCCTGCTGGTGATCCGGACCGTCCGCCGGATGTCCCGCTCGACCCTGATCGGCTGCATCGCCGGCCTGCTGCTGGCCGCCGACGGCCTGCACTTCGTGATGTCCCGGGTCGCGCTGCTCGACATCTTCCTGGCCTTCTGGCTGGTCGCCGCCGTCTCCTGCCTGGTCGCCGACCGGGACTGGACCCGCCGCCGGCACGCGGACTCCCTCGAGTACCGCGGTGAGGGCCGCAAGATCGGCCGCTGGCTGCTGATCCGGCCGTGGCGGATCGCCGCCGGCATCTGCTTCGGGCTCGCGCTGGGCACCAAGTGGTCCGCGGTCTGGGTGATCGCCGCCTTCGGCATCCTCGTCTTCGCCTGGGATCTGGGCGCCCGCCGCGCGCTCGGCGCCCGGCACCCGTTCATCAAGTCCGTCTTCGTCGACGGGCTGCCCGCGTTCCTCAGCATCGTGCTGGTCGCGATCGTCACCTACACCGCGACCTGGACCGGCTGGTTGCTGCACGACAACGCCTACGACCACGACTACGCCTCGAAGAACCCGGCGCACGGCGTGATGAAGGTGGTCCCGGACGACTTCCGGTCACTGATCCACTATCACCAGGAAGTGCTGGCCTTCCACACCGGCGACTACATCAAGAACGCCACCCACCCGTACTCCTCGCACCCGGCCGGCTGGCCGATCGACGCCCGCCCGATCGGCTTCGACGCGGTCAACGACATCAAGCCCGGGACCAGCGGCTGCACCGCCCAGCCCCCCACGAACTGCCTCTCGGTGATCTCGGCCATCGGTACGCCGCTGCTGTGGTGGGCCGGCGCGCTCGCGCTGCTCGCCGCGCTGGTCTTCTGGATCGGCCAGCGCGACTGGCGGTTCGGCGTACCGATCGTTGGGTTCCTGGCCTGCTGGCTGCCCTGGTTCGCCTTCGACGACCGGCCGATCTTCTTCTTCTACGCCGTCACGATGATCCCGTTCACGGTGATGGCCCTCGCCCTGGTGCTGGGCAAGATCCTCGGACCGGCCAAAGAAGCGCTCCAGGCCTCGACCCCGCGGCGCCTGGTCGGCAGTGCGGTCGTCGGCGCCTTCGTCGTCCTGGTCGTGCTGAACTTCGCCTACATCTGGCCGATCCTGACCGACAAGGTCCTGCCGCACCCGGACTGGCTCAACCGAATGTGGTTCAAGTCCTGGATCTGAGCTGACTCAGTGGCCGAGGTGGCCGTGGCCGCCCTGGTTCTTGAAGCGCTTCTTGTGGCGCTTGGAGCTGGACTGGCCGCCGACGCCGCCGAAGAGCGCGAGGCCCTTGACGATCACCACCGGCGCGTTCGGGTCGGGCGTCGTCCCACCACGGGCGCCGAAGCCGCCGAAGATGCCGACGCCCTCGTTGCGGACCTCGCAGGCGTCCGGGACGGTGATGTCGATGCCGCCGAAGATCGCGAAGGCCCAGATCGTCACCTCGCGGCCCTCGAAGACGGCGTCGGTCATGTCCAGGTCGTAGCCACCGAAAATGCAGAGCGCGTTCGTACGCCGCCGCACCCGCCAGCGCCCCTGCCGTTCACCGCCGCCGAAGATGCCGACCACCCGGTCGAAGCTGTCAGCCGGGTTGGCCGGCTCCTCGATCGGTACCGGGCTGTTCGACGGCGCAGCGGCCGCGGCCACCGGCTGGAACGGCTGCCCCGGTACTGCGAGGTCCTGCGTGATCGGTTCGAGCTCGCCGAGCGTCCTGGCCTGCAGCGTCTGCTCGAGTCGCTCGGCATGCTCGTCCTGCGTGAGCCGGCCCGCCATCAACGCGTCCCGTAACACCTCGACCACCTGATCGCGATCGGTGTCGGAGGCCCGTAGATGCGCATGGGGATTGGACCGCTCCGGCAAGTTCTCCATAACTGCGAACGATATCCCTGATCGCCGGTCGCCAGGAACGCGCTAACCCCGATCCAGGGCCACACCGGGGTATCCCCCGAGCCGGCGTGGCCCATGGGAGTCAACGAGATGGGCGGAGCAGCTCGGATGGCCGGTACGTCGTGAACGCGGGCGGCCGTATCGCGTCGGAGTTGGTGGCGAAGTCGTAGACCTTGCTCCACGACTCACCCAAGGCAGCGGCCTTCGCGTTGAGCCGGGCCGGGCTGGTCGTGGGCCAGCGGCCGCTCTCGATCCGGGTCAGCAACGTCTGCAGGGCAACGGCTTCCTCCGAGATGGTGAAGGCGCAATGCGTGGCGCGGCCCGCGTACAGCTGACGCAATTTGCTGGGATCACCGTTGTCGCGCACCTGTCCGGCGTACCAGCGCTCGTGATCCGCGACCGCCAGATCCACGGTGTTGTGCAGCGTCACGACCGGTGACGGCGTGGTGCCACGCGGTACGGCGTACCGCAGCATCCATTGCCTGGCAGCCGGTTCGGGGCTGATCCGCGGCGCCTTCGCGAGCCGCGCGAGGTCCTTCCCGAGATCAAGCCCCGCCTCCCCGTACGCCTTGCGGACAAGGGCGAGCTGATCCGACTTGGCCAGCTGACGCGCGTAGTCCACGCCGACGTTGGACGACGGATTGCCACCCGCGTGCGCGGCAAGATCGGCCTGCCCGACGGCGCCGAAGACGCTGGCCGCACCCGTCAGATGGATCTGGTACTGCGCACGGATCTGTCCCTCGACCGAGGCCGGCTGGGGGTCGTGCGCCGAGTTCCACCCGGTCACGTTGCCGAAGGCACTGGCCAACGCGATCCGTGCCCGTCCCTGCGCCGTCTCCACCTGCTCGGTGAGCAGCTTCTGCATCCGCAGGTCGCTGCCCTTCGGGTCCTTCGCGTTGACCAGTTCGATGTCGCCGGCGCCCGGCGCGAGCAGGGTCTTGAGCGCGAAGTTGATGTCCAGCGACATGTTCCACTGGCCGTACACGTCGGTCGGCGCGCACATCGCGACCACGCCGTCGATCCTGCTCGGGTGCTTCTCCGCCAGCAGCAACGAGATCGCGCCGCCGCCGGACGACCCGGTCGCGACCGTACGCCGCGGCTTCCCGACGTGCTTCTCGAACCAGTCCAGTACGCCGATCTGGTCCGTCACCGCCTCCTTCATCACGAACCCGGTCCTGCCTTTGAAATCGGAGGCAGCCAGCGCATAACCCTGTTCGAGGAAGTAGGCCTCGCTGTCCATCCGGTTGCCGTAGCCGGGTGGGAACTCAGGCATGTCCACCGGGTAGTACGGGTGGCTGTAGAGCAGCAACGTCCCGTTCCACCGCTCCGGCATCTCGATCTTGTACTCCGCGCCGTCGATCGTGCCCTGGTACGTGTGGCGCCCCGGGTTGGGCGTGGTGGTGTCCGCCTGGGCTGTAATCCCGGACAGCGCGCTGCCGATCAGCGCGGTGGCGGCGACGATTGTGGTGACTCGCTTCATCGTCCTGCTCCTTGGTCGTGGGAGGTTTCACCACTGGGTCGGAGCCGGGGACGGGGCAGGGACATCTTCCGCCGGGAACTTTTTCTGCGACAGGATGTCCCTGTCGCGGTCGGGACTCCGACTACTGAACGAGAGGCGCCCACATCGGGGGCCACATCGGCGAGGAGTACGAGATGAAGTTCATCATGCTGGCGTACACGAACGCACAGACCTGGGTCGAGGGCAGCTGGGACCCCGAAGAGTTCCAGAAGGCGTGCGATTTCTACGAGCAGCTCGGCAAGGAGCTGACCGAGAGCGGCGAGTTCGTCTCCACCGCCGGACTCGGCGACCCGTCGCTGACCCGCACGATCCGGGCCACCGCCGCCGGCACGGTCGCCGCCGACGGCCCGTACGCCGAAGTCAAGGAGGTGCTGGCCAGCTACGGCATCGTCGACGTGGTGAGCGCGGACCGCGCCTACGAGATCGCCCAGCGGATCGTCGACACGGTCGGCGACATCGTCGAGGTGCGCCCGCTGATGGACGGCTCGGCGGAGTCCTGACGATGACTGCCGGCTTCGAGCACCTGCTGCGTGACCTCACGCCGCAGGTGCTCGGTGCGTTGGTCCGTCGCTATGGGCACTTCGACGCGTGCGAGGACGCAGTACAGGAAGCTCTGCTGGCGGCGTCGCAGCAGTGGCCGCGCGACGGCGTACCTTCGCAGCCGCGTGCGTGGCTGATCACCGTCGCGTCGCGCCGGTTGACCGATGAGCTCCGCAGCGATGAGGCTCGGCGCCGACGCGAGAACAAGGAAGCACTGGAGATCCCTTTGGTTGCCCCCGGCGCCGATTCTCCCGGCCCGCGCGACGCCGACGACACTCTGCTGCTGCTCTTCTTGTGTTGCCACCCGTCCCTGAACCGCGCCGGCCAGATCGCCCTGACCCTGCGCGCGGTCGGCGGTCTCACCACCGACGAGATCGCCCGGGCGCTGCTGCTGCCGGAAGACACCCTGCGCAAACGAATCACCCGAGCCAAGCAGAGCATCCGCACCTCAGGCATCCCGTTCCGCCCGCCGCCACCCAGCGAGGCGCCCGCGCGGCTGGCCGCAATACTTCAAGTCCTCTACCTGATCTTCAACGAGGGCTACACCAGCACCGATCGCGTGGACCTGGCCGAAGAAGCAATCCGGCTAGCCCGTCTGCTCCCGCCGAACGGCGAGACAGCAGGCCTTCTGGCCTTGATGCTCCTCACCCACGCCCGCCGCCCAGCCCGTACTACGGCCGCTGGCGACCTGGTCCGCCTGGACGAACAAGACCGAACCCTCTGGGACGCAGCTGCCATCGCCGAAGGCACCGCACTGATCACCGACGCAATGACGCGCTTCCCGTTGGGCCCCTATCAAGTTCAAGCCGCGATCGCCGCCGTCCACGACGAAGCCCAAACCCCCGAAGCCACCGACTGGCCGCAGATCGTCGCCCTCTACGACCTCCTGATCCGCTTCGACGACAACCCGATCGCCCTACTCAACAGAGCAGTAGCCATAGCCATGCTCCAAGGCCCCCAAGCCGGCCTGACCCTGCTCGACAACCTGGCCAAAGACCCCCGCCTAACCAACCACCACCGCCTGGCGGTCGCCCAAGCCCACCTCCTGGAACTCTCAGGCGACCTCCCCAACGCCCTAACCGCCTACCTAACAGCCGCCCGCACCACCACCAGCCTCCCCGAACAGCGCTACCTCAACACCCGCGCCGCTCGCCTCCGGTAATCCCCCACGCAGCTCCTACGTCGCAGCTCCCACCCACCCCGGTCTGCGCTCCTCCGTCGCCGCTCCACAAAGCAAGCGGGGCGCACCACAGCAGCACCGCCTGCGACGGCACCACCTGCTGCAGCCGTACCCGGAAACGGCGGTGGCGCCAGAGCCGTCAGCCGTCGCACAAGCCGCCAACCGCTCGCCCGCCACCAGTAGCTCCCCACGCAGCTCCTAATGAGTAGTAAGCGACTCGCGGATGCCGTCCCGATCGACAGGACATAGTGCGACTATCGGGGTCGCGCAAACGGTTGCGCAGACTGATTCGAGGACTATGTCCTGTCGGTCGGGACGATCCCGCGGCTCACGAGAGCGTGCGCCTCGGAGCCCGTGGCGAATCGGATCGGCTGCCTGGGGGGCTCGTCTGGCCCATCCGTGGTGGTTGGCGAGAGAGGGGTGTGCCGGTGCGGCCGCCATCGCCAGTTGGGGAGGAATTTCGCTGGATCCGGGGCGGATCTTGGCCCGGTCCGGGGGCATTTTCCTCCCCGGTCGGCGAGGGTTGATCGACTTTGGGCACGGGCTGGGCGTCGGTCGGCTCGGTTGGATGCCTGGCCTGTGCCCAAGGTGGCTGAGGTGGCCAAAAGGCCCCGCCTCCGCCAGCACCTAGAGTTGCGCCAACACCATGTGAGGCTGGGGGAAGAATGGCAGTGATAGGTGAGGCGTCCCAGGTGGTCTGGTCGGAGGAGCTCCGGCGGAACGGTCGTGTGGTGTTCACCCTGCGAGCAAGCTGGGTGCTGAAAAGGCTGGGCGTGGTCTGGCTGGGCGCGATCGTGGTCGCACTTCGCTCACTCGACGCGGATGCCACGGGTGCCACGGACGCCAAGGTCCGGCTTGCCTTCACCGTGCTGTTCTTCGCGATGGCCATCGGCATCTCAGCGTGGCACGGCTGGCGAATCTTCCGTCAGCACCCCGCGCTGACAGTCGACCAGAACGGCATCCGAGCAGGCCGCGACCGTTTCCTCCCATGGTCCGAGGTAGGCACGATCGGCTTCACCCGTGGCGGCCTGGGACAGAAGCGACTCCCGATCATCCCCAAAGACCAATGGGCCAAGGAACTCACCGTCGACCAGTCGGCCATCAAGGACATCCCAGCATTCGCCCGATGGCTCGAAGGCGTACTCGCAGAGCAACGAGCAGCCGGATCGAACTGAGCGCCAACAGGAACGCACCCCGACCAAATAGTTGGCCGGGGCGCGTTTCAGGTGGTGCGGGCTAGCTGACCTTCACGATCCTCATGGGGCTGAGGGCTTGAGCGTGGTCTGCGTCTGCGGTGAAGAGGACGCGGTACGCGAAGCTGCCTCGGACCGTCGGCTTGATGCCGAAGGCGTAGGCGCCTGAGCTGCTCAGTTTGACTGAGGCGATGTTCCGCCACGTCTTGGCCGAGTAGAACTGCAGGTAGACGAGTTTGCCGGAGTGCGCCGGAGCGACGTACCCGGAGAACTTCGTTGCCTGGCCCAGTCTGATCGCCGCCGGCGCGAGCGTCGACGAGATGGTCGGTGCGACGGCGACGTTGATGTCGGCCGTGCGAGTGCCCATCAGGTCGGCGTTGCCGACGAAGACCATTGTGTAGACCGACGAGGTGGTCGGCTTGATCGCGTAGCTGACCGAGCCGGTCGAGCTGGTCTTCAGGGTGGCGATCAGCTTGAGCGTGGACACGTTCTTGGCCCGGCCGTACAGCTGCACCGGCAGACCCGCGAACGCCACATTGTCGATCCGGAGCACGCTGCCCTTGAGCGTGATCGTGCCGCCATAGTTGATCAGTGTCGCGGTCGTGCTGATGCCCGACTTGACGCCGTTCACCGCCTTCGCCGAGACCGGGCTGACCTTGCCGCTGCGGTCCTTCACCCAGCCCGCGAACGTGTACGTCGTCGCAGTCGCGAGGCCGGTCACCTTGACCGACGACCCGGCCCCCGCGTAGACCTGCGTGCCGGTGCTGAGCGTCGGAGCCTTGCCACCGACGTTCATCCGGATGATGACCTGGTCGAGGTCCGGCGTCGCCGGGATCGTCCAGGACACGTTCGCGGCTTTGTACGCCCCGCTCGCGGTGAACGTGGTGAGCTTGGCCGGCGCCAGATCGACCGTCGTGAACACCGAATCCAACGCCGGCAGCGAAGTGCCGTCAGTCTCGTTCAGCACGTCGCTCGTGATCCGGTACGTCGTGTTCTCCAGCAGCGGCGCGGACGGCGTGATCGTCGCCGTCCGGCTCGCCGCGTCGTAGCTGACCGCGTTGGCCACGAACGCACCGGTCTTCGCGTTCTGCAGGCGGAGCCGGTTGGTCACCACGGTGCTCGCGTCCATGTCGCGGGCGAACGTCACCTTTGGCACCACCGTCAGCGCAACCCCGGAGGAGTTGGTGGCCGGCGAGATGTCCTGGATTGGGTAAGCCGTGTTGTTGACCGGCTTGGCCGCGGACCCGCTGGAGAGCAGGAGCTGGTACGGACGGCTGACCCGGGAACCGTTGGCGTTGTACACCGAGATGTACGCCGTACCGGCCGGAAGCTGGACGTCTGTCTCGGCCCACAGCTCCATCGGAATCTCGTAGCCCTCACTGTCGCGCGGCGGTTTCGCTACCTCCTTGCCGCCGAGGGGCCGCAGGTTGCTGTCGAACGCCTCCACGACCGGGCCGAAGTTCTGCGCGTAGTCGTAGGAGTCGAACATCGGGCCACCGAGCGCCAGCTTCACGACCCGCGCCTCGGCCGAGGTGACCGAGTACCAGTCGGTCTCCCCCTCGGTGCCGATCGTCCCGGTCGCGCCGGTGGTGATCGGAGTCGCCCGCGACGGCTGATCGTTGCCGTTGGTCACACCGCCAGGGAAGTCCGGGGCGAAGCGGCCGCCCAATGCGGCGTACGCGTCCAGGTTGCCGGCGCCGTAGTACGGGTCGGTACCCCGCGGTCCGGCGTCCCGGGAGAGCACCTTCAGGCGCTGCTCCACCTGGGCCTCAGTGAGGGTGGGCCACTTGTTCTTGATCAGGGCGGCGACGCCGGCCACGATCGGAGCCGAGCACGACGTCCCGGTGCAGTACCAGTACGGCAGGAAGCCGGCTGGTGTAAGGCTCCGCGGGCCGGTGCTGAGGATGTCCACGCCGGGTGCAGCGATGTCGATGTGATTGCCATAGCTGCTGAAGGAGGTCAGTGCGCCGGCAGCATCCGTCGCGCCGACCGCGATGACACCGCGGTAGGCAGCCGGGTAGTTCAGCACGCTGCTGCCGTCGTTGCCGGCCGCGGCGACCACGACAACGCCCTGGTTGATGGCGTTCTGTACGGACGCGGCCAGCACCGCGTTCGCGCCAGGCCCGCCGAGGGACATGTTGATCACCTTGGCACCGTGGGCCACGGCCCAGTCGATGCCTTCGGCGATGTCGACGTCGTAGCCGCTGCCGTCGGAGGCCAGCACCTTGACCGGCATCGCCTTGGCGTTCCAGCCGACGCCGGCGACACCGACGGCGTTGTTGGCGGCCGCGGCGATGATGCCGAGCGTCATCGTGCCGTGGCCGTGGTCGTCGATGGGGCCGCGGTTCGGCGACGTCGCGTTGTAACCGGCGACCAGATGGCCGACCAGATCCGGGTGACCGGCGTCGACACCGGTGTCGAGCACAGCGACGAGCTGGCTACCCGTGGTCTTGGTCAGATCCCAGGCCTGCGCCACGCGGGACGTGGTCAGGTACGCGCTCTGGTCGGACTGGTAGAACTCGTCGTTCGGAGCTGCGGTGATCCGGCGGCGGTAGTTCAGCGACGCCAGTTCGACGGCCGGGTCAGCTTTCGCCTTCTTCAGCAGGTCCTGCGCGGAGGCCTCACCGGTGAGCTTGACGACATCACCGCTGGAAACCTCGGCGGTGGTCTTGAGCTTCGACGCGGTCGCCTTGCGAGCCGAGGCACTCGCCTTGGCCTTGAACTTCACCATCACCGCGTTCGGCTCGAACTCGGGCTTGGCGGTGGCGTGCGCAGGGAACTTCGGACGGTACGGGCCGGGCTCGGCCGCGTTGCTGGACGAACCGGTGACGGTCACCAGCGTGGCTGCAACCAGGGCGGCAGGGATGCCAAGGCGCAACAGATGGGCAGGACGGAAGGACACAGGACCCCCCCAAGGGTCTCAGAAGACAATGAGCCGGAGTATGGCAGAGGTCTACACCGGTACTGCTGCCGGATCCGCTGTCAAAAGCTGCAATCAGGTTTGAGTAACCGGCCGTACACGGAGTGCGAGCAGGATTCCACCGAGGGTGATCGCGCCGAAGATCAGCGCCAGGCCGTGGTATCCGCCCAATCCGAGGCCTGCGCCACCTAATGCTGCGCCCAGGAAGGTGCCCATGCTCATGCCTGCGGCGTTGATGCTGAGGGCGGAGCCGCGGAGGTCGCCGCTTCGGCGTACCAGGAGGGTGGTGACGCAGGCTGCGACGGTGGCGTGGGCCGCGCCCATCAGGGAGGTGAGCAGGAGCGTGATCGGGAGGCTGGGCGTGAAGTAGAAGGTGGAGACGGCGAGCAGGGCGGCGAGTAGGCCGAGGAGGAGCATCTTCTCGGAACCGACCCAGGGGCGGTCCGAGGCGAGGTATCGGCCGGCGAAGAGGTTGCCCACGAAGAAGGACGCGCCGCTGAGCGACCAGACGAGTGCGAACCAGCCAGGGGCCAGGTCGAACTTCTCGTCGTAGAAGGCCGCCAGGTAGGCGAGATAGCCCATGAAGGCTGCTGTCCGGAGCATCGCTATGCCGAGCAAGGGCAGCGCGCCTGGAATGCGGGCCAGGGCGCGGTACGTCGCGATGTAGCTCGTCCGCTGCGCAGCTTCCATGGGTGCCTTGCGGCCGCGGCCGCGCCAGAAGAAGGCGGCGGACAGCGTCAGGGAGATCACCGAGGCCGCGAGGAGGTTGCCTCGCCAGCCCCAGAACAGGCCCGGTACTGCGAGCACGGGGGCGGCGAGCATTGCCATCATGGCCGTGGTTGCTGAGACCAGCGTGGCAGCGCGGCCCGCGGCGGCCGGTGAGTTGAAGCGGTCAGCCGCGGCGGCTCCGATCGACGGGGCGAGGATTGAGGTCGAAGCGCCGATCAGCAGGCAGAAGGTCGCCAAGGCGAAGACGTTGCCGATGGCACCCAGTGCGGCCGAGATGCCCAGCAGGGCGAGCCCTCCGGCCGCGACCAGCTCTCTGGCCAGGCGGTCGACGAGCGGGGCCAGGGCGATGCCGACGATGAGGGCTGCGAGGCCTCCGAGTCCTCGCAGTCCACCGATCTCGGCGACGCTTCCGTCCGCGGCCGCGGCGATCGGCACGAGGTACATGCCGAACACCGTGAACGGGATCAGGCTGACGGTCGAGGCGAGCAGGAAGGGCCACAACCGCTTGACCATCTGAAGGTCGCCCGGGACCGCACCTGCACTGAGTTTTTTCGTTTCCGTTTGTGTGCTCACGGGGTTCCGTTCTTGCGATAGCGGTAGAGGCTGGTGGGGCGGGCGCTGAACTGGGAGAAGGGGAACGGCTCAGCGGACAGGGCGGTGACTCCGGAGCCCAGGAAGGCGCGGGCGACGGCGCTTCCGGTCTGAGCATAGATGGCCAGCGGCTTCGATTGCTGGAGGCAACTATCAAGCAGGACGTCGAAACTTCCGTTGCTCAACGTCATTCCGGTGGCTACGACGGCATCCGCCGCATCGATAACCTCCGTCATGTCGCGGGAAACCGGCAACCCGGAGGCTGTCTCGCGGAGGTTGAGATCACAGGGCAGACAAGTTCCGCCCCGGGCGGTGATCGCATCCACCAGCGGGTTCACCACTCCGATCAGTGCGACCTTCGTCCCTTCCTGCACCTCCAGTAGGCCGACGACGGCGGCGTCACGGGCCCGCGCCCGGACGTCCGGCGTACCGGCGGGCAGGATGATCTCCTCAGCCGTCGCAGCCAGGTGGTGCGGTTCAACAGCGGCTAGGTAGGCATCCAGGGCAGCGATCCGGACTGGCAAGGGGCCATTGGCAAGCAATTCGGAGAGCGGCAGGCCGGAGGCGTCCGCGCAGTACGACGGGTCCACTTCATCGGCTTCGAAGGAACAGGCGCCGAAGACTTCACCGACCCGCAAAAGCACGTAGTAGTTGCGATAGGTGACGTCAGCGCCGGGTAGTCGCGTCGTGTTGTGGAGCCAGAAGGCGCTGGTGACGTTGAGTTCTGAGGGCGCGGGACCATGCTCCCCGGCGAGAACAGCAGCGGTGAGGGCGGCCACGGAAGCGGTCATGGCAGATCGACCAACCTTTCGGCGTCGTAGGTCAGGGCGGACAACTCTGGACGTCCAGCAGGCTGGAAGCAGAAAAGCAACGATCTACGATCTGTGGCGGTGCAGTTGGGCGCGGACCGGTGGACCATCAGTCCAGGGAACATCAGCACCGACCCCGCCGGCGCCGTCACAGTCACCGCACGCGCGGAGTCGACGGCCAGCGGATCGACGAACAGTCCCGTGGGCTCGAGCGGATCCCGCCGCGCCGGACCGTCGAGCTGGCTCCCCGGAATCAGCGTCATCGCGCCGTTCTCGACGGTGTTGTCGTCCAGCATCACGATCGCGGTGGCGATCTCGTACGCCGGGTCGCCCGCGCAGCAGTACCAGTACGGGAAGTCCTGATGCCAGGCGAACTCCGAGCCGACGCCGGCCCGCTTGAAGTTCAGCTTGGACACGAACGGCCCGACCGGACTCCCGATCAGCGAGGCCATCGGCGAAGTCAGCCGCGGCTCCGACCACAACGCCGCCAACGCTGGATGCAGGTGAGCCACGGGCGCCAGACTGCGCACGGCCTTGCCCGGCGCGTCCGGCTCCCAGTGGATCGTCGTACCGCGGATCTCTTCCAGCCGGTGGCCGTCCGGCCAGACCGTCACTTCGGTCTCGCCGGACTCCGCGGCCGAGACCACCTCGGCATGCACCTGCTCGGCGGCGTCTCGCAGCCGCCCGACTTCCGTTGCCGTGAACAACTGCGGCAGCAGCAGGTACCCCGTGGTCATGGGCAACAGTTTAATGCGACGGAGTCGCAGATGGGAACTCGCGGCGCTCCGCCCAAGCTGATTCGCGCCGGTCCCAGGACATCGCTGACCACGGCACCGCGAGTTCCTCCAGCGAATCGATCTCGCGCGGCCGCATGGTGGCCATCGGGCGCGCCTCGGCATACCGGGAAAAAGCCGACTCGACGTACCGGGTGCCGGTATCGGCGGCGAGGAAGACATGCGTGCGGCTGCTGTCGCAGTTGTGTTCCCACAATGCGGACAGGTACGCCGCGCCCGCGGACAGCCCGGCGAAGACGCCACTGGTCCGCAGCAGATCCACGGCGGCCGACATCGCATAGTCGAAGGACACCCAGTGCAGCCGGTCGTACAGCTCGTGCCGGACGTTCCGGAACTCGATCGAGCTGCCGATCCCGGCGATGATCATCTCCGGATCCTGGGTGTGCCCAGCCCCGAAGGTGATGCTGCCGAACGGCTGCACGCCGACCAGGTTCACGTCCCGGCCACGATCTCGCAGGTACGCCGCGATCGCGCCGGTCGAGGCACCGGTGCCAACACCCCCGACCAGGCACAGCGGCCCGGCCGGTACCAGCTCGTCGACGAGATCCGCGATCGCGCCGTACCCGAGGTAGTGGATGTCGTCGTGGTACTGCTGCATCCAGTGGAACGTCGGGTTCTCGCGCAGGATCTCGCCGATCCGGCGGACCCGGAGATTCTGGTCCAGCTGCAGGTTGTTCGACGACGGCACCTGCTCGATGGTCGCGCCGAGGATCTCCAGCTGGATCTTGAGCGTCCGGTCGACCGTCGTCGAGCCGACGATGTGGCACTTCATCCCGTACCGGTGGCAGGCCAGCGCGAGCGCGTGGGCATAGATCCCGCTGGAGCTGTCGATCAAGGTGTCGCCGGGCCGGACCGCGCCCGTCTCCAGCAGATGGCGTACGGCGCCCAGGGCGGAGTACACCTTCATCGTCTCGAACCGCAGGCAGATAAGGTGGTCGCCGACGCGGATCGGGTCCGGGTCCTTGATCGCCTCCGCCAGGTGATCGTGGAGTTGCTTCATCGGTGCGAGTCGCTCCTCGTGTCGGCACTACTGGTCAGCACGGGCGGAGATTCTGGGGGCTCTTGCCCTATCCGAGCAGCCCTCACCAGCCGCTGGGTCAGTTCGGTGGCGGGGTTGCTCATCACCGTTGCCGGCGGCCCCTGTTCGACGACCCGGCCGGCGTCGAGCACCAGCACGTGATCGGAGACCGCGGCGACGAGTCCGAGATCATGACTGATCCAGACCAGGGCCGTACCTTCGGCCTTCAGTTCGGTCAGCAGTTCGACGACCAGCCCGGTTCCGTGCTCGTCGAGAGCGGTGGTGATCTCGTCACACACCAGTACGTCGGGTCGTGCGAGCAACGCTCTCGCGAGAGCCGCTCGCTGGAGCTCCCCCCCGGACAGCTGGCTCGGCGGGCGGGCTGCCACCATCGCCGAGACGCCCAGCCTGGCAAGGGTTGCCACGGCTTCGGCCTTGGCCTGGGATGACGTGATGCCGCGGAGGCGTACCGCAGTACGGGCTACTTGTTCGTCGACCAGGCGGCGCTCGTCGAAGGAGCCGCGGACTTCCTGCCAGACGTACTGGACGCGACGGTTCTGCTCGAGCGTGCGCTTTCGCAGTACGGGCAGGTCGTCACCGGACAGGGTGATGCGGCCCGTATGGCGCTCGTGCAGGCCGGCGAGACAGCGCGCCAGTGTGGTCTTTCCGCTGCCGGAGCGACCGACTACGCCAACGCAACCGCCTGGTGGCACAGCGAGATGGACTTCCTGCAGGATCGGCTTTCGGGTGCGCAGCGAGGCGGATACGTTCATTGCCTGGAGCAACGGCTCGCCCGTACTGCGGGTTCCCGCCGCGGCGGTCAGCTGTGTTGCAGTTGGAAGAACGTCGCCGATCACCCGGCCTGCTGCGAGCACGACGACCTGGTGAGCCAGCGCCCGGACCAGGTCGAGGTCGTGACTGAGCAGCAAGATGCCGAGACCCGCGTCGGCCAGGTCTTTCAGCTCGCCGACCAACTGGAGGCGCGTGATCGAGTCCAGGCCGGTGCTCGGCTCGTCGAGGACAAGCACCTTGGGGCGGCAGGTGAGCGCCTGGGCGAGAGCGATCCGCTGCCGTTGACCGCCGGAGAACTGATGCGGGAACCGATGCAACGTCGAACGGTCGGCCGGGAGCTGGGCAGCCCGCAACGCTTCGGGCACCACCTCCACGCCCGGGTGATGGAGTTTCGCCAACTCGGTCAGTCCGGCACCGATCCGACGTGCCGGGTTTAGCGCGCTTCCCGGGTGCTGCGGCATGTAGGCGACGACTCGGCCACGGACTGACGTGGCGGCCGGGGTCGCGCCATTGCTATCGACAACCACTTGGCCGTCAACCTCGACCAGACCGCTCAGCGTCACGCCGTTGCCGTGTTCACCGAGCAGGGCGAGCGCGGAGGTGGTCTTGCCGGAACCGGAGGCGCCGACTAGAGCTGTCACCTTGCCCGGCCAGACCTCGAAATCGACTCCATCGACCAGGATGGCTTCACCCGCGACCGCCGCCAGCCCGGCGACCTTGACGAGGGGCTTCATGACTTCGCCTCGACGAGCCGGCGGGTCCGGTGAACAAGTCGGTCCGCGAGCAGATTGAAGCCGAGCGTGAAGGAGACCAGCAGCAACGCCGGCGCGAGCACAGCCCATGGCTGCAGCAACAATCCTTCGCGGTTGCGGGACACACTCACGGCCCAGTCTGGCGCGGTCGGGCTCAGCCCGAGTCCAAGGAAGTTGACCGAGGCAACCAGGAAGACGGCGAGCGTGATCCGGGTGCCGATGTCGGCGGCAACGGGTCCGAGTACGGCGCGGCCGACGTACCCGAGATGAATGCCGGCCCAACTCTCCCGCTGCATCCTGAGCGCCTCGACCACCGGCCCGCTTGCAGCATCCAGCGCGGCTGCGCGGACCAGCCGGGCGACGGTCGGAACGTTGACCATGGCAACCGCCAACGTGATCGCGAGGGGCGACGCCCGCCAACCGACGGCGACCACGCTGATCACCAGCAGCGAGGGCAACGGGAGCAGTACGTCGAGCGGGCGGATCAAGGCCTCGTCGACCCATCTATGTCGGGTCGAGGCCGCGATCAGACCGATCAGCCCGCCGATGAGATACGCGATCACGACCGCGCCCAGAGCCATCCCGAGTGCGGTCCGTCCGCCGGTCAGCAACAGGCTGAGCACGTCTCGGCCGAGCCCGTCGGTCCCAAGGAATCCGCTCTTCTCGTAGGGCAGACCGGGCTTCGCGCCGATCGAGATCAGCGGGCCGAAAGCCGCCACCAGCAAAGGGATCAGGACCAGCAGAGCGGACACGGCGAGCGGCGTACGGGCTCTCATCGCAACAGCTCCGTCCGCGGGACGAGACGGTTGCAGACCAGGTCGGCGCCGAGGTTGATCAGCAATGCGGCGACCGCGAGCACTAACGTCAGGCCCTGTACGACGGGCACGTCCCGCGTCTCGACCCCGTCGACCAGCGCCGTCGCGAAACCGGGGATCGCGAAGATCGCCTCGACCACCAGAACCCCACCCAGCAAGGTGTCTCCGGTCCTGGCCAGCTCCTGTACGCCGGGAACCGCCGCATTCGGAAGCACATGCCTGAGCAGCAGCCGTCGTCGCGGCACCCCGAGTCGACGAGCCTGTACGACGTAATCGGCGTGCAGCGCGTTGATCGTGCCGGCCCGGACCTGTCTGGACAGCAGGCAGACCGTGCGACCGAGCAGCACAGCAACCGGGAGCACGAGCAGGACCGGATTCGCCAGCAGTGAGCCGCCGACCCAGGTGGCCGGGAGCCAGCCCAGCTTCAGCGAGAACAGAGCGACCAGCACGACCGCGATCACGAAATCCGGGATCGCGCTCAACGCCAACGTGACCGACGTGATCGTCCGGTCCAGCCGGCCGTTCTCGCGCGCCCCCATCAAGATGCCGAGGGCAACCGCCAGCGGGACGACGACAGCCAGCGTGGCCAGCGTGAGCACCAGCGTCGCGCCGACCGAGGCCTTCACGATGTCGCGCACGGGCCCGCCGCTGATCAGCGAAGTACCGAGGTCGCCGGTCAGCACGTTGCCGAACCAATGGGTGAACCGCTCGAGAGCGGGTTGATCCAGACCGAGCTGCGCCCGCAGCTGGGCGATCTGCTCAGGCGTCAGCGTCTCGGTGAACCGCATGTCCGCGGCGTCGCCCGGCAGCAACGCCGTGAGCACGAAGACGAGGATCGACAGCACCGCCAGCTGGACGATCGCCAATGCAGCGCGCTGCCCGGCGTACGACCGCATTCAGGCCAGCCACACCTTGTCGAACCGGGCCGAGTCCAAGGTGTTCGGCGGCACCGCCTGCACGCCCTGCACCTTGGCCGTGACCCCGACCATGAAGTCCGGGTGCCCCCAGGCGAGGATGCCGCCCTGGTCCCGCAACGTCTTCTGCAGTTCGCCGTACTTCGTCGCGCGAGCCGCCTCATCGGTCTGCACCTGCGCGGAGGCGAACGCGGCGTCGAAGGCCGGCTGCCGCCAATGCGTCACGTTGAACGGCGACTTCGACAGCAACCGGTCGGTGATGTACTGCGGGATCGGCATCGCCCCGGACCGGTGACTGCCGATCGCGCCCTTGGTGAGCAGGTCCTTGGCGTAGGTCTGAGCACTGCCGGTGGTGACCTTGAGCTTCACGCCCGCCTCGCCGACCTGTTCCGCAAACAAGGTGGCCGCCTCGACGAACCCGGCCGTGGAGTCGGAGGTGAAGATCTCCACCTCCTTGTTCAGCAGGCCGGCCTTCTTCAGCAGCGCCTTCGCCTCCTCGACGTTGCGCTCCCGCTGCGGCAGGTCGCCCGGGTAGTACTGGAAGCCCTTGCCGAACAGGTCGTTGCCCACGGTCCCTCGTCCGGCCAGGACCACGTCGACCAGCCGTTGCCGATCGGCGAGCAGCTTGAAGGCCATCCGGACGTCGGGGTTGTCGAACGGCGCCTGGTCCACCTTCATCACGAAGGCCTGTGTCGTCGCGCCCTTGGCCGCGACGATCTTGACCGTTTTGCCCGCCTCGGCCGTTCTGGCGAAGGTCGCGGTCATCTCGTTCGCGTACTCCGCTTGGCCGCCCTGCAACGCGTTGGCCCGCGCTTCGGTATCGGCGGAGAGGATCTGCAGCTCCTCGAGCTTGGCCGCGCCGTCCCAGTACTCGTCGTACCGGTTGGCGACCATGGAGCGGCCGGCCTCGAAGGAGACGAACTTGAAGGCGCCGGTCCCGACCGGCTTGGTCGGGTCCTTGAAGCCGTCGCGGACGATGTGGGTGCCGATACCGGCCAGCAGGGCGGGGAACTCGGCGTTCGGAGCGGCCAGCACCAGCTCGACGGTGCGCGGGTCGATCGCCTTGCAACGACGCAGATCCAGCGAGGCGAGCGACGACTGGGCGACTCGCTCGGGCACGGCCGGGTCGGCGATCCGGGCCAGGCTGTAGAGCACGTCCTCACTCGTCAGCTTCCTGCCGTCGTGGAAGGTCGCGTCCCGCAGCGTGAACCGCCAGGTCGCCGCCTGCGCGTCCGGCTCCCACTTCTCGGCCAGACGTGGCAACGGTTTCAGGTCCGGCCCGAGTTCGACGAGCTTCTCGTACATCGCCTTGTGCCGGGCGATGTCGACGAACAGGCTCTGCACGTGCGGGTCGAGCACCTCCTTGGCGCCGCCACCGGCGAAAACCGCCCGCAACCGTCCACCCGCCTTCGGCTGCGCCGCGGCATTACTCGTGCCGTCGGAGCCGCAACCGGTCAGCGCCGCCAGTCCCAGACCGCCTGCCAGGCCTAGGAATCCGCGTCTGTTCAGAGCTTCGGACATCCAGATTTCCTTCACGGTGAGGGGCTCCGACGAGGGGTGGTCGCCGGCTCGAATCCTGCCGTTAATGAAAATAGTTGTCAAATTCAGGCGCATCTGAACGACGCTCATCATTCTCCCGGCAGACGGCACCGCGCCGTCGCCCGTAACGGCGTGTCACCGCTTTCGAACGCCGAGTACTGGCAGTCACCACCAGAATCGCGGTCCTGCGGTCAGCAGTTCGAGCTGTCGCCCGGAGTGGAGTCGTCCGCGCAGATATCGCGGGTGGGCAGGTCGCCGAGCACCCGGTCGAGCAGCTTGGTGAACAGGTCCTGCTCTTCGCGGGTCAGTCGGTCCAGGAAATAGCTCCGGACCGCGTCCACGTGATCCGGTGCCGCCGCCGCGATCGCTGCCCGGCCGGCGTCGGTCAGCCTGACCATCGATCCGCGCGCGTCGGACTCACACTCCTCGCGAACCACCAGCCCGCGCTTCTCCATCCGGCTGACCTGGTGCGACAGCCGGCTCCGCTCCCAGCCAATGGACCGGCCGAGGTCGCGCGTTCGCAGTACGCCGGCCTCCGAGATCGACAGCGGGTGGAGCAGCGCGTAGTCCGCGCCGGACAGCCCGGAATTGCGGACCAGTCGGCCCTCGAGCGTCGTCATCAGCTCGCGGTGGGCGTCACGGTACGACTGCCAAAGATGCGCCTCGCGCGCATCGAGCCATCCCGTCTCCGTCATCCACCTATCCTACGTCCACCTGTTGACATGTCACCGAGCCTCGCCCTTTCGGGCAGCGAGGGTCTGCAGGTAGAAGCCCTTCCAGTCCCCTGCCGGCGACTTCGGCACCGATCGCTCCAGCGCGATCAGACCGTGCATCGTGGCCCAGAACCGCAGCGCTCCGACCTCTCCACCGGACAGGTACGCCGCAACCCGGGCAATCGCGTCACCGCGCAGAGACTCGTCGATCCCCAGCGCCGGCAGATCCTGGTCGAACAGCAAGGCATACGCCCCGGGATTGGCCAGCGCGAACCGCCGGTACGCCGATGCCAACCCGAGCGCCGCGCTCCCTTCGACCGGCCGTGCCCGCTCCAGTACGGCGTACAGGCTGTCGGCGGTCTGCTCGTAGACCGCGTTCATCAGTCCACCGCGGCTGCCGAACTTGGTGTAGACGCACATCGTCGATCGCCCCGCTGCCTCCACCACGCGGCGAACGGTCAGCCCCGCGACCCCGTCGGTCGCCAGGACGTCGGCGGCACCGGCCAGCAGGCGTTCACGGATGTCGAGTTGTTCGGTACTGCGAGCCATGGGACTCCGCTCCGGAGGACACAACTGGGTCACGGCCCTTGTGATCCCCGGCCGCCACGCTCACTATAACAACCGTTATCCAATAACGACTGTTATCGAATCTGGAGGCGTGTGATGACGTTGTCGACGTTGTACCGATCGGCCGCCGTGGCAGGACTGGCAAGCGCCATGGTCCTGCTCGTCAACACGGCCAAGCGGGCCGAGCTGATCCCGACCACTGCCGCGACCCAACTGGTCGCACCACTGGCCCAGGTCCTGGCACTCGGGCTGATCATGGCGTTGTTCGCCCGGACCGGTCGCCGCAGCGGCACGTTCGGCGTGGTTGCCTTCGGCCTCAACTTCGCCGCGATCGCCTTACTGGTCGGGGTCGAGTTCATCCTCAACCTCGTCTTTCCGCGTGTCGACAGCGCGACCGTCGAGGCACTGCGCGCCGGCCCGCTGGGCGTTGCGCTGACGGTTGCATCGATCCTTTTCCTGATCAGCACGACCGTGTTCGCGGCCTCACTGTGGCGTCGCGAGGGACCGCCACGCCCGGCGCTGATCCTGTACGCCGTCGGCGCGGTGCCGGTCTCGCTGCGCGCCGCAGTACCGGAGGCTGCTCTGCAAGCAGGACTCCTGCTCCTCGCGATCGCGGTCTGCTGGCTGTCGGCCTGGCTCTGGTCCAGCTCGCGGGAGCCGCAGCCGGCCTGACCGTCAGGGAGTGCGGGAGAGCGCGACCGCGAGGCCGACGGTCGCGGACATGAGGAGGAGTTCGCCGGCGGCGAGGCGCCAGAAGGCCGCCGGCTGGTTGGTCGCGAGGGCGGGGAGGGTGGAGCGGCGATGCCACCAGCCGATCCAGACCAGCAGCGCGAAGGCGACGGCCTTGGCGAAGACGAGGACGCCGTAACCGGTGGTCACCCATTGGGTGATCAAGCTCCAGCCGTCCTCCCGGCCGCCCAGGTGGATCTCGGCGGTCAGCAGGCCGGTGGCTCCGATCGCGATGGCACACACAAGGGCAAGGCGGCTGAATCGCTCGACAGCCTTTTCGCGCCCGTACCGAATCAGCGAGCCGAGGCCGCCGATCCACGCCGTCGCGCAGAACACGTGCACAACCAACGAGGCAGTGGCGAGCATCGACCAGAAGGCAGTCCGGGCGATCGCGCCGTGTCCGGTCAACAGCGGGCCGGCTAATGCAACCGCGGTCAGCACCAGAGCAACTCTCGCTGTGGCAACTGTGCGGCAGCCGGAGAGAAGCACTGCCAGGAAGGCCGTCAGCACGACGGACACAGCGAGAGCCCTGACCTGGTTGAGAGATCCCGCATCCCCAGCGCGCGAAGCCAACTGCGACAACGGTACGCCGAGGATGACCGACGCGGTGGCCAAGAGCCCGCCGATACTCGCGACGGCCCAGACCCCGGCCGCCACTGCCCCATCTTGGCAAGCACGCAAGCCTTGCGCCCCCAGGTTTTTTGTTGCTGGGAGCAACCATGCTGCAGCCAGTACCGCGCCTCCGGTGCCGATGGCGGCGAGGTCGGCCAGCAGGCGTAGTACCGGGACGGCCCACGACACCGGCGTACCGGCTCCGGTCAGGCCTGCGGACAGCGGTTTCGGGGCGCCACCCGCGGCGTACAGCGCAACCACCAGTACGACGGCACTCGCGGCGACGACGCCGAGCCCCAAGACCTTCCCGGATACCCGGATCATTGGGGCGCGGGGCGGCGACGGACGATGACGACGGCCAGCGCGACCACGACGAGCATCACCAGGATCATCGCGACGATCACCACGACGTTCGACCTGCTGTCCTTGGTCGGCGGCGACCCGGCGGCCGGCGTAGCGGGATGACCGGCGTGCGTGATCGTGAAGCTGGCGGCGACGGTGATCGGGTGGCCGTCGGCCGACACGATCCGCGCGTCGACCGTGTACCTGCCGACGTCGACCAGCCCGTCGACCGGCTGGGTGACGGTGTTGTCGATCACCTTGATCTCGCCGGTGGACACGTTCGTCCCCTTGGGCGACTTGACCTGCACCTCGGCGCCGGTACTGCCGACCGGCTCGTTGAAGGTCAGCACCACCTGGGTCGGCGGCGCGGCCTGGGTCGAGCCATCGGCCGGCGTCATGGATTCGAGTTTGGCGTGCGCCGCCGCCGTACCGGTGGAAACCACCAGGACGGCGAGCGACGCCACCAGTAGAGCGGCTAGCCGACGCACGATTACGGCGTCGCCTTCCGCGTCCGCCCGGCCCGCAGGCCAAGGCCCAGCCCGACCAGGCCGAGCAGCAGCCCGGCCCCGCCGAGAACGCGGGCCAGGGTGTCCGAGCCACCCTTGCTCTCGGTCGTGGTGGCCGCAACGGGCGTGATCGCTTTTTTAAGCTCCAGCGTCGGCGCCGGGTGCTTCGGTTTCTCGCCGCCGTCCTCGGGGATCTCATCCCACTTGGCCACTTCGCCGTCGCTGTAGGTCTGGACAGCCGGGAAGTTGAGCGAGTCCACTCCCTCGGGAAGCTTGCCGACCGACAGCGCGAACTCGTCGAAGTCGTTCGGCGGTACGCCGACCGCTGTCGCCGCGGTCCAGGTGACGGCGGTGATCGCCTCGGACAGCGTGACGTCGCCGACCTTCACCGGCTGCGGCAGCTTCTCGGTCGTCTTCACCACCTTCCAGCCATCCTTCACCTGCGCACCGACATGGGCGAACGGATGGTCCTTCGGCAGCGTGACAACGAGCTTGGTGGTGCTGGCGGTATCGGATTCACTCGGCACCCGGAACACCAGCTTGGCGTAGCCGCCCGGTTTCGCGTCCGGCGACGACACGGTGACGTGGGCGGAGGCCGAACTGGTGGCTCCGACCAGCACCAACGCGGTCGCCGCGGTGATCGCGGCAGCGCGTAGTACGAGTTTCTTGGACATGCTTGAGACCCTCTCGCGGGCAACGGTTTCGAACCGTCCCGCGTCTCCGCGGGCCGGTCAGGACAGAGCTAGTAGCGCCCTGTACTGCGGGGGCCCACGCCGCGACACGTTCGAGGTCAGCCACACCTCGGTCGGGTGCGGCCGCCCCGGTACTGCGGCCGGCGCGGCGCCCATGGTGGGAATGGCAACCGCTGGGGCCGGGAGCTGTGGGACCAGGCGCGCCAGGATCCGCAGTACACGCTGGACCCAGCGGTGGGTGCCGCCGATCAGGGCAACGCTGGCCAGCAACACCAGCAGGTGCGCGGCCGTCATGGCGAGCGCGTCGGTGAGACCCGTGTGGATCGGCGCTGTGGCGGTATCGGTTGCTTGCGGCATCGTCATGCCGGACGTGTGGTGGTGCCCGGCCATGTCGTGCATCGAGCTGTGCCCGGCCGGCATCGGCGCAGCCGGTGTTGGATGCGACGAGTCCAGGGTGAGGTGCACGACCAGCTGGACCCCGGCGAACAGTACGACCGACAGCAGCCGATGGCCGGCTACGAACTCACCGACCAGCCAGCAGACGGCCGCGATCGCGAGAAGTTGCGGAACCACCGCCAGGGAGGCGGAGCCACCTACCAGCACGTGACCGGCCACCGCGACCGCGACGCTCAGCGTCGCGACCGCGGACGTCGTACTGGTCTCGGCACGCAAGCCGGTCACCTTCGTCGTTCGCAGTGAGGTCAGCGTGACCGTCGGTGGGCGGGCCGCGCTTCCGACAACTCTACGTCCGGATGGATCGCGGCCTCAGTGTGCCGTGGTGAAACGGGTGATCGCCCCGAAGAACTCCCCTGGCTGTTCCAGGTGGCCGAAGTGCCCGCTGTCCGGGAGAACCACGAGTTCCGAGCCGGGGATGCCGTCATGCAGCTGCCGGCCCCACTTTTCCCCACAGATGAAGTCGTAGGCGCCGACGATGACCAGCACCGGTGCCTCGATCTCGGCCAGCCGCTCGCGGACGTCCCACAGGGTCTGCTGCCGGTTCGGGTCGACCGTGATGTCGACCAGCGAGAGCCAGTCGGTCAGCCGCGGCACGATCTCCTCGAAGTCCCTGAAGTAGGCCGGCAGCAACCGGCGGAGCGCATCGGCCTGGCTCGCCTTGTCCTCCTGGGTGTCCTCCTGCCAGGCCGCCAGCACCTGGGCGGCGAGCGGATCCCCCGCGGGCCGGCGAGCGACGTACTCCTCGAGCTGCCGGAACGCCTCCTCGCCCAGCTCGGGTCCGTTGAACGCCATGCCGTCGTAGACGATCAGGCCGCGCAGGCGATCGGGGTAGTCCAGTGCGAACTGCAGCCCGACGAACCCACCCTGCGAGTGGCCCAGGAAGAAGACCTTCTCCGCACCTAGATGCTGGGCCACCTGGTCGGCGTAGTACGCGTACTTCGCCATGCTGTAGTCGCCATCGGGCAGCAGGTCGGAGTTCCCCGTGCCGACCGGCTCGAGGTAGACCATCGTGAGGTGCTGCTCGAGCTCGGGCATCCGCAGGTAGTCGTAGTGGATGCCGGGGCCGCCGGAGTGGACAAGACACAGCGGCCCAGAGCCGGCGACGTGATAGCTGACCTTCACGCCACCGACGATCAGTTCAGACATGCAGCCAGTTTGCCCGACCCATGCAACCAATCCGTGCGGTCGTCGCGTCGGGCCGGACCGCCGCCACTCACAAACCCCAACTGATCGCACCCAGCCAAGCGTGCGCAGGCGTGCTCCCGGGTGGTAACGGGAGGTTTGTGAGTGGCGGAGGTCCGGGCCTGCGGCCAGGCCCGCTCCCAGAGGTCATCGTGAGGTACAAGGTCCCCGGACAGCCGGAGTACGTCGCGCCCCAACGCTGAGCCAGTCCCCGCCTGTCGTGGATGATGGGGTGTATGAGTTCGGGTGTGCCGGTGCTGGAGATCGGCGGAAGTCATGTGACGGCGGCGATGGTTTCGGCCGGGGTGGTGGACGAGGTTCACCGGGCCGGGCTGGATTCGAAGGCCTCGGCCGACTCCATCATCGGGGAGTTGTGCGACGCGGCCAGGCAGTTGCCCTTGGCAAAGGGTCTGGCGGTGGCGCTGCCCGGTCCGTTCGACTTCGCCGCCGGCGTGGCGTGGTACCGGCTGGACAAGTTCGCCTCGCTCTACGGGCATGACCTCGGCCAGAGCCTGCGGGAGCAACTCGGGCTCGAGCGGGTCGTCTTCCTGAACGACGCGGAGGCGTTCACGGTCGGCGAATGGTCCGCGGGTGAACTGCGGGGGCTGGACCGTTGCGTCGGCATCACGATCGGTACCGGGATCGGCTCGGCCTTCCTCGACGACGGACGCGCCATCCGCACCGGCGACACGGTGCCGCCCGGCGGCGAGCTCTACCGCACGTCGTACGACAGCCGCCCGATCGAGGACTGGATCTCCGCCCGCGCGATCCTCCACCTGTACGCCGAACGCCGGGGCTCGCCGCCGGCGCGGAGTACCGGGGTCAAGGAGATCGCCGAGCAGGCCCGGGCCGGAGACGCCCTGGCCGAGGGCGTGCTGGTGGATGCGTTCCGGGTGCTCGCGGACGCGCTCGCGCCGTGGCTGGAACGCTTCGGGGCGACGCGGGTGGTGCTCGGTGGTGCGATCTCGGGTGCTTTCGATGTGGTGGCCGACGTGTTCCCATTCCCGGTCAGCGCGACCGAGGACACCGAGCATTCCGCGCTGATCGGGGCCGCGGCGCACTACGAGCGCGAAAACTGAGGGTGCTCGTCGCTACGGTGGCAGGTATGCCTCCTCGTAAGCCTGCCGCCCGGATCGCCGCTCCTCGTTTGCGAGCCCAGCTCGATGTCCAGGCAGTGACCGCGGTCGAGGACGAGGATCGTCTGACCGACCTGGAGCTGACCGATCAGGATCTCGGCGGACTGCTCGCCGAGCACCTCGAGATCAGCGGGTGCCGGCTGACCAAGGTCAACCTCGGCGGCTCGGATCTGGACAAGCTGATCCTGGTCGACCTCGAGCTCGAGCACTGCGATCTCGCCAACGCGCGCTGGGCGGACGCGTCGGCGACGCGAGTGTCGATCTCGTCGTCGCGGCTGACCGGATTCGCCGGGCCGGGGATGAACCTGCAGCACGTGACCGTGCGCGACTCGGTGCTCGACTTCAGCTCGTTCCGGTTCGCGAAGTTCGTGAAGGTCGAGTTCACCGACTGCCGGCTGCAGAGCGCCGACTTCGTCTCGGCCGACCTCAGCGGCACGGTCTTCCGCCGCTGCGACCTGACCGCCGTCGAGTTCTCCCAGGTGACGGCGACCGGCGCCGTCTTCGTCGACTGCACCTGGGAGGGGACGCGCGGCATCGGCAGCCTCTCCGGCGCCACGATCGCCAACTCCTCCCCCATCGACACCCTCGCCGTGACCGCAGCCATGGCCTCCGCCCTAGGCATCACCCTCGGCGACCCGGAAGACCAAACCTGAGCAACCGGCCGTCGGACAGTTCGTGTCCCTTCACCTAACGGCCGCGGACGGACCGTCGGCATGCCGGGCGAGGCCGTCGACCAGGAACTCGATTGAGCGCGTGAAAGCTTGATCGGCGGCCTTGACCCAGGGCTGCGCACCGAGTTTGCGCTGCTGAGCGGCGATCGCCGTCGACTCCGGGAAGCGCTCCGCGAAATCCGGCGCGGCGTCGGCGAGCGCCTTGCCGCGAGCCGCCCACCACTCGGCATCCTCCTCGGTCACCGCACCCCGGGCCTCGACAGCCTGCCGTGCCGCACCTCGTACGACGCTGAACAGGGCGCTCGTCGCCGCCGGACGATCCTGGATCGACAGGCCGGCAGTCGCCAGGATCCGCAGCAGCGACTCGAGCGCCTCCTGCTCGTGCGGGCCGAGCACCGGCCGCGCCGACGAGACATCGAGCAGCCACGGGTGAGCCAGGTAGAGCTCGCGCAGGCTGGTACACCAGCGCTTGACCGCTTTGCGCCAGTCCTTGCTGTTCTGTGATCTGGGCAGGTCCGCGTAGACGCTGTCGTACATCAGGTCTATGAGTACGTCGCGGCTGAGCACGTAGGTGTAGAGCGACATCGCCGTCCGGCCGAGTTCGTTGCCCACAGCCCGCATCGTGACCGCTTCGAGGCCGCCCGCGTCGGCGATCCGGACCGCCGCGGCGATGACCTCGGTGGCGCTGATGGCGTGCCGCGGGCCTCGCTTCGGCGTGGAGACCTTGCCCCACAGCAGCGCGAGCGTGCGCGCCGGATCTCCCTGGCCGATCCGCTCGGTCACGAATTTACTCCTTACGCCGTAAAGTGTTATCGTGCTCTGGAAGCACTATACAACGTAAGGAGTTTCCGTGATCGACTTCGAGGTGCACGGTGCCGGCCCGAATCTCTTGCTGCCGGTCAATCCCGCGGCTCCGGTCGAAGGCCCGGATGCCGAGCAGGTGCGAGCCTGGGGCGCGGACCCGGCTCTCGGCCACACTCTGGTCGAAGGTTTCAGCCAGCGCTTCCGGGTGATCGCCTTCGACTACGAGGGATTCGTCCAGGCCAACCCCAAACCCGACACTCTCACCCCCGACCATCTGGTCGCCGACTTCCTGACCGTCGCGGACGCCGCCGGCGCCGAGACCTTCGCGTACTACGGTTACAGCTGGCTCGGCATGGCCGGGCTCCAGCTCGCCATCCGCTCCAAACGGCTGACAGCCTTGGCGATGGGCGGCTACCCACCCCTGGACGGTCCGTACGACGCCATGCTCGCCGTCACGGAGGCCACCCACGCGATGGCCGGTGGCCCAGTCAGCGACGTGCCCGTCAAGCCCGGGGACTGGGACAGTACTGAAGTTGCCCTGAGCAAAGATCAGACGCAGCAGTTCGTCACGCTCTACCAAGCCCTGAAGGATTTCGACGACCACGCAGTACAGGCCGAGCTCACCATGCCCCGGCTCTGCATCGCCGGCAGTGCCGACAACATCCAGTACGGCGAGCGCTGGGGCAACACCTTGGTCAGCATCGGTACGCCGTTGGCCGCCAACAAGCCTTTGCTGGAAGACCTCGGCTGGACAGTGCAACTGCTGGACGGCCTCGACCACATGCAGGCGATGCAGGCCGCGCAGATCCTGCCCGTGGTGGAGCCGTGGCTGGCGGAGCAGCTTTGCTAGCGGGCCAGGTACTTGCGGAGGTCGTCGGCGATCTGGGCGCGGTTGACCATTCCGTACTTCTTCAGGATGGCGCTGAGGTGGGTCTTGACCGTGTTGAGGCTGATCCCCAGTTCGGCGGCGAGCTGGTCGTTGTCGAGGCCGTCGACCAGGAGGACGGCGACGCCCTGCTGCGCCTTGGTCAGGCTGGCGTAGCGGCGTTCGGGGCCCTCGTCGGTGTCGAGCATCATCTCCATCAGCTCCGACTGGATCTGCTCGGTCGCGCGCACCAGCCGGCCGAGGTGGCCCTGGATCGCGGCGCCGGCGGCCTCGGGTTCGGCCATCGCCTCGACGGCGATCGCGCGCAGCGAGGCGATCTGGTGACCGAGATACTCCATGACCCGATCGGAGGTGAGCAGCTCCGGACCCTCGTCACCGGCCGGTAGACGTCGCAACGCCTCGGCGTCTTCACCCTCCCGGGTGAGTACCCGGGCCACCAGCCCGCTCAGCCACTCGAACGCGCGGACCGCGTTGTCGTCATAGCTGTTCGGCTCATAGCTGTGCATCGACAACATGCCGAACAACCGATCCGTCCCCCCGTCCCCGGCTCGGAAGATCGGCACGGTGACGACATCCGCGGACGCGCGAGTGACATCGCCGATGGGGATGCCGGAGCGCAGTACGGCGCCGTTGTCGTAGGCGAGCCGGTACGTCTGGCGGTGCTTCAGCAACCAGGCGGTCTGGCCGTTCGGGCCGAAGTTGTGGGTGTCCGGGTCGAGGTACCGTCCGGAGTCGTAGCCGTAGGGGTAGCGGACCCGGTTCGTGCCATGCAGAAAGCCGACATAGAAGGTGTCGACCCGCGCGATCTTGCCGACCACGGCGCGCACATAGTCGTACAGGCCGTAGTGGTCGCCCCGGTAGAGCGACTGAATCTTGTGGTACGCCTCGCGCAGGATGATCGCCGTCTCGGCATCCACCCGCAGCGGGGCAGGCTTGTCGGATTCCACCGGCCGCCGTCCCCCTGTGACTAGTCCGTTTCCTGGTAGCGAGGACTATGCCGCCGTCACGGACGGTTGCCAAGAGTTCGCTGCGTAGTAGACCCGATGACAATAGCTGCAACTGGCTAGCGACTGGTTACGATGCCAGCCGCTCCCAGCTGGCCAGATCGCCCCAAACGGACCGGGGGTCGACGTACGGGCGGATCAGTGCGGTCAGCTCGGCATCGTCATCGCCCTTGAGCTGGTCGGAGGCGATCTTGCGAGCGACACCGGCCAGGAAATCGGCTACCTGGATGCGCGAGTCGGTGAAGGAATGCACCAGCTCCAGCCGTGCCAACGCAGTACCGGCCTGCAACTGCGCGATGCGCTCAGGCGACAACGTGGTCTGCCGATCGTGCGCGATGGCGACCCAGCGGCTGTGCTCACCCCAGTTCTCGACGGCGCGCGCGATGGCCCGCATCAAGGGATCGAGCGGCGGGATCACCGGTGGATCCTCGCGCAGCAAGGCCTCGGCACGCGGCCTCGACTGCTTGAGGGCCTGGACCGTGTCGCTGGTGATCTCCAGCCGGTCGAGTGCCTCGTAGAGGACGTCTACTTTGTCCCTCGCCCGCAGGAGGTCGTTCGCTGCTTCCAGGAAGTCATCCCAGCCAGCTTTGTGGCGGCCCGCGCGGTACAGATCGTCCGCCGGTTGCCCGATCAGTTGGCCGGTGAGCTGGGAGACGAGGAAGTAGGCCTTGTCCACCAGTTGCACCTGCGCCTGACCGAGCAGCGGCCCATTCGGGCCGAGCAGCCAAAGGAGGACGGGCCGGTGTTTGGACCGGAGTACATGGTTGGCCTTGTACTCCGTGGCAGGCGAGCGGATCCGTTCCCGCAACTCCGCGACGCAGGCGGCGGAGGTCTCCTTGTCGAGCGCCACGGCGGCATGCGCGAAGACATCGGTCACCCCACCGATCAGCTTCTCACCCTCATAGCCAGACTCATCGCAGGCAATCTCGACGAGGCTCACGCCCCGACTCTCTCACCGAACCGGGCTCAGCGCAGGCTCTTTGACCTCGATCTCCAGCTGACTGTGGTCGCTGATCGTGTCCAGCACCATGGCGACTGTCTTCTCCCCGCGCCCGGAGGCCAGGCGGGTCAGGGCCGCGATCAACTCGCCACCGCCCCGCGCGACCCACACGTCTCCGTCGGCCGCCACGATCCTGACCTCGGCGAAGCTCAACGCCCGTTGCGTGGGCGCGGGAGGCGGGACCTGCGCGACCAATAGATGTGCGATCGCCGGGATGCGCTGCCCCTTGCACACTCCGGCGATCGGCCGGTTCGAGCTCACCACCTGGTCGAGCTCAGCCAACCCTTTCGACACATCCCCAACCTGGAGCCCTGCAACTCCCCAGTCGCACCGTCCACACCACCCACACCCACAGCTTCGAGGCCCAGTCCCAGCGCCAAGACCACCCGCCCCCGTGCCCCCACCAGAACAGGCAACCCTCGACCACCCGGACCAACGGCCCCTTCCATCCCCCCAAACCCCAGACTGTCACTCTCCGCACTCCCCGCCCATCCCCCACCGAATGAGCCCTCAACCACCCACCCCTCATCCTGGGAATGAGAACTCCCCACGTCTCAGCTGTCCCCCTCGACCGGCCCGCCGCCGTAGCCGATCTCGTTCCCGTCAGGATCGCGGTAGGTCACCTTCCGTACGCCGTTCTCGTACGTCTCCCGCTCCACCGGCTCGATACCCCGCGCCGCGATCCCGTCGACAACCTCATCCAGGTCCTCGACGAACACGGTCACCAACCCACACCCAGCCCGCTCCGGCGACTCCTCGATGTAGATGTACTGATGCTCGGCAACCTCCCACACCGCCTCGACATCATTAGGCACAAACGCCGGCTCCCCACCGAAGAACCGCTCGTACCACCCCAACGCCGCCGCATACTCCCGCACCCGCAACCCAGCGAACAAGTCCACAGTCATCAGGGCTGACCTATTCGAGGCACCGGCGGCTCGTGCCGCTGGGCCGGGGCGCTGTCGTCGAAGATCACCGAGCCACCGGTATCGGCCCGGTTGAGCGCCCACAGCCCGATCAGGTCGGCGAGGGCGACCACCACGATCGCGATCAGCACGCCCAACCGCTTGCGGCGACGTTGCCGGCGGACCCATTCGGCACGGACCTCGTGATAGGCATCCGGGGACACCGAGACCTGCGCTGCCAGCGTTTCCAGGACATCTCGCACCAGTTCGTCGGAGGAAGGGCCGCCCTGGTGCGGGGACTCGTTCATCGGACCTCTCCCATTGCCCGGGTGAGCGCGGACATCGCACGCGCCGTGTGCGACTTCACCGCTCCGCACGAAATTCCCATCGCGGCTGCGATCTCAGCCTCCTTGAGGTCCATCCAGTAACGCAGCACGATCGCCTCGCGCTGACGCGGGGCCAGCTCCTCCAGCGCGGTGACCACGGCTCGTTGGTCCTCGCGCTCCAGGACCACGTTCTCCGCCGACACGTCGTCGCTCGGCCGCAGAGCGCGGTCGTGGTGCCGGCGGACCACCTGCAGGTGCCGCCACCGCATCCGCACCAGGTTCAAGACAGCGCCCCGAACGTACGCTGGGGCCGCGTCTGGCGAGCGCAGCTTGGGCCAGCGCCGGTAGAGCTGGCAGAACGCCTCGGCCACGATGTCCTCGGCGTCCGCCCCGGCCCCGAGCAGTACGGCGAGCCGCACCAACTGCGCATGCGACTGGTCGAAGACGCGGGCGATCGCGGCTTCGCGTTCGGCCTCCCGCAGATCGAGGGTCGGGGCCAGGACGCGGGGCGGACTCTCGGCCGACTCGCTGCCGACCCAGGGTATGGCCGCAGCGGCGACCGACGGGCCACCGATCCTCCCGGTACTGCGCCCTGGGCCGGTCATGCCGTCCTGCCTTGTGGACCCAGATCGAAACGGGTCGTAGTACGAGACCCGTTCGAGGCGGTGGCATCCACACCTCGGGAAACCCCGAGCCGGTCGAGTACCGGGGTGAGCGCCACTGCGACCGCCAGGTTCGCGATGAGCGCGATCACCGCGGCGTACACCTGGGTTTCGGCGGCACCGACGCTGACGTCCACCACCGCGGAGAACCCGCCTTCGGCGACCAGGTAGGTGCCCACGATCATCCCGGTGGCCCAGCCGGCCAGAACCCCGCCACGATGCAGCCGGCGGGTGCACAGCCCCAACGCGACGGCGGGGAAGGTCTGCAGGATCCAGACCCCGCCCAGGAGTTGCAGGTTGATGGCATCCTGCCCGCGGAGCCCGAACACGAAGACCAGCGCGCCGACCTTGACCACCAGCGACGTCACCCGGGCCACCCGGGTCTGGGTCCGCGGTGTGGCCTCGGGGTGGAGGTACTCGCTGTAGATGTTCCGGGCGAACAGGGTGCCGGCGGCGACCGACATCACCGCGGCGGGCACAAGTGCCCCGACGGCCAGCGCACCGAAGACGAGCCCGGTGAGCAACGCCGGAAGCAGGTCGGCGACGAACATCGGCAGCGCCGCCTCGCCGTTGCCCAGCGGCGCCTCGATGCCGGCGCTGCGCGCTGCCAGGCCCAGCAAACCGAACACCGCCAGGACTGCTGTCCACAGCGGCATCGCGATCACACAACGACGCAGCGCCCTTGCTGAGCTGGCGCTGAACGCAGCGGTGAGTACGTGCGGGTAGACCAGCAGGGCCATCGCCGACCCGAGCGCCAGGGTCGCGTAGGCCGCGTGCAACGAGGGGTCGAGTGACGCGGCGAAGGCGACGGGCGTCGCCGGGGCGTCGAGCCGGCCCAGGTCGAAAACGCCGCCGGGACCGCCCAACCGATGCAGGGCGGCAACGCTCACTCCGACGGCGACCGAGATCACCAGGGCGCCCTTGACGACGGCGATGAGTGCGGGTGCACGCAGTCCACTTCGGAAGGTTGCCACGGCCAGTACGCCGAACACCAGAGCCAGGATGGCATCGCCGCCGGCCCCCGCCGGATAGATGCCGCCGACCTCCAGTACCGCGCGGATCCCGAGCAGCTGCAGCGCGACGTACGGCATGGTCGCCAGCAGTCCGGTCAGGGCGATCGCGAGGGCAAGCTGATGCGATCCCCAGCGTCCGCGCACGTAGTCGGCGACGGTGATGAACCCGTGTTCAGCCGAGACCGACCAGAGCTTGGGCAACATCCAGAACGCGAGCGGGTAGACGACGATGGTGTACGGCAGGGCGAAGAAGCCGATCGCTCCCGCCCCGTAGACCAGTCCCGGGACCGCCGCGAAGGTGTACGCCGTGTAGATCGTTCCGCCCAGCAACAGCCAGACCGCCACAGCGCCGTACCGCCGGTCGGCCAGCGCCCACGCACCGAGCGTAGGGACCTCGTCACTGCGCAGGCGACCGGCCGCGAACGCGAGCAATGAGGCGCTCCCCAGCACCGCCACGAAGCCGAGCAGAGTGACGTCCACACCCACACCACCCTGACAGTCGACGCTGGGACAGTTGCGGTGACCCGGCTACTGGCAGTCAGACGCAGGTCTCTCCCACTAGTTGCGCAACCATGTCCGGGGGTTTACGTGCGGGTCAAGATGACCCTGATTCAGGTCCTGGTGTCAACCGGAACGCGTTCGTCGGCAACACATCTTGTGTACAGCGCATTTCCTGATCGACACGCACCGGAGAAGGACGGCCCATCTTGCCGACGAAAAGCAGCCGTGCCGGGCGCGCCAGGCGCTGGTCGGGTGTCTCGCTGCTCCTGCTGCCGGTAGTGGGGCTCGTCTGGGTCCCGTCGTACGCCCGCGACGAACCGCGACTGTTCGACGTGCCGTTCTTCTACTGGTACCAGCTCGTCTGGATCGGCCTGTGCATCACGTGCATGGCCGGCGCCGCTCTTCTGCTCCGATCACCTGACCCTGGAGGACCGAAGTGACGACAACCAAGACCCCGCAGCCTCAACAGCGGCGAACCCTCGATCCACGCAAGATCGCCATCTGGACGGCCGTGTCGGTTGCCGGCGCGATCTGCTGGGGTGTCATCGCCTTGGCCCGGGACGAGGAGATCTCGGCGATCTGGCTGCTCGGGGCGGCCCTCGGCACCTACGCGATCGGCTACCGGTTCTACGCGAAGTTCATCGCCAAGCGCGTGCTCGGGGTGGACAACACCCGCGCCACCCCGGCCGAGCGCAAGAACAACGGCGTCGACTTCGAACCGACCGACCGGCGGGTGCTCTTCGGTCACCACTTCGCCGCGATCGCGGGCGCTGGACCCCTGGTGGGTCCAGTACTCGCCGCTCAGATGGGCTACCTGCCGGGGACGATCTGGATCATCGTCGGCGTCATCCTGGCCGGCGCCGTCCAGGACATGGTCATCCTGTTCTTCTCGATGCGGCGCGACGGCAAGAGCCTGGGCCAGATGGCCCGCGAGGAGATCGGCCCGGTCGGCGGAGCCGCCGCGCTGATCGGAGTCTTCGCGATCATGATCATCCTGCTCGCGGTCCTCGCCATGGTCGTGGTCAACGCGATGGCGGTGTCGCCGTGGGCGACCTTCTCGATCGCGATGACGATCCCGATCGCGCTGTTCATGGGCTTCTACCTGCGGGTGATCCGGCCCGGTCGCGTGATGGAGACCACCGTGATCGGCATCGGCCTGCTGCTGCTCGCGCTGATCGCCGGCGGCTGGATCGAGGGCTCGGCCCTTGGCGACACGTTCACATTGTCGAAGGAAACCCTCGTCTTCTGCCTGATCGTCTATGGCTTCGTGGCCTCGGTGCTGCCGATCTGGATGCTCCTCACCCCCCGTGACTACCTGTCCACCTTCATGAAGATCGGCACGATCGCCCTGCTGGCCGTCGGTATCGTCATCGCCCGGCCGATGATGAAGAACGAGGCGGTCACCGATTTCGCCCTCAACGGCAACGGCCCGGTCTTCGCGGGCTCGCTGTTCCCGTTCGTCTTCATCACCATCGCCTGCGGTGCGCTGTCCGGCTTCCACGCGCTGGTCGCGTCGGGCACCACACCGAAGATGATCGAGAAGGAGTCGCAGGTCCGGATGATCGGGTACGGCGGCATGCTGGCCGAGAGCTTCGTCGCAGTCAGCGCGATCATCGCCGCGTCGATCATCGACCCCGGCCTGTACTACGCGATGAACTCGCCCGCCGCGCTACTTGGCACCTCATTGCAGTCCGCCTCGGAAGCGGTGACCGCACTGGGCTTCTCGATCACCCCCGACCAGTTGGCGGCAGCAGCCGCGGCGGTCGAGGAGCAGACCCTGGTGGCCCGCACCGGAGGCGCTCCCACGCTCGCGGTCGGCATGTCGCAGATCTTCTCCGCGGCGTTCGGCGGTGGGATGCAGGCCTTCTGGTACCACTTCGCGATCATGTTCGAGGCGCTGTTCATCCTCACCACTGTCGACGCTGGCACCCGGGTGGGCCGCTTCATGCTGCAGGACACCCTGGGCAACGTCTACAAGCCCATGCGCAACGTGTCGTGGCGGCCGGGCCTCATCTTCGCCAGTGCCATCGTGGTCGGCGGCTGGGGCTACTTCCTGTACGCCGGTGTCACCGACCCGCTCGGTGGTATCAACCAGCTGTTCCCGCTGTTCGGCATCGCCAACCAACTGCTGGCCGCCATCGCCCTCACCGTCGCCACCACGATCCTGATCAAGCGCGGCAAGCTGAAGTGGGCCTGGGTGACCGGTATCCCCCTCGTCTGGGACGCCACCGTCACGCTGACGGCGAGCTACCAGAAGGTCTTCTCCGACGATCCCAAGCTCGGCTTCTTCGCCCAGCGGACGAAGTTCTCCGACGCACTGGACGCCGGCCAGGTACTGCCGCCGGCCAAGAACCTGGACGAGATGGGCAAGATCGTCACCAACACCACGGTCGACGGCATCCTCGCCGCCTTCTTCGCCCTGATCGTCATCGTCGTCATCGTCGACGCCACCCGAATCTGCCTCCGCGCCCTGCGAAACCCGGAGACAGTCACGAACACGGAGGCACCCTACGTCCGCTCAAACCTGGTAGCCCCCGCCGGCCTGATAGCCACCAAGGAAGAAAAATCCGCCATGGCCGCGATCGGCGGCCCGGAGAACCAGCCATGACAGTGACCTCCACCGCAGTACGGGCCTGGCGAGGCATCCGCTGGTACCTACGAGAGGCCACCGGCGAATCCGCCTACGACCGCTACGTCGCAAAGGGCTGCACCGAGCACCCCGGCAGCGTCCCCATGGACCGCCGCACGTTCGAGCGCCACCGCCAAGACCTCGAAAACCAACGCCCCCAACAACGCTGCTGCTGACCGTCCAGTCGGCCTGCGGCAGCCAGTTCCAGTGCCGTACAGCAGCGACGGGTTGCTGCTGTACGGCACGGCACAGCTGGACCGATCCTGGGTGCCGGGCTCAGCGTGTGGCGTTGGCTGTTCTGGTGAGTACGCCGGTGCCGAGGTCGATCGCGTAGGCGCGCGGGACGCCCGGCCGGGAGATGTGTAGGACTTTCCCCTTCACGGCAACGGTCCAGCCTCGGTCGACCTCAGTCGGAAGATCGACGCACAGGGCCGTCGCGTCGGCCGCGAACAGAAGATGTACGAACGGTCCGTGTGGGCGCCCGAGCCCCTCGTGGCCCGCGCCGTGCGAGCCGCTGGGATGGGGGACGTACAGCGTCGCCACGCTGCGTCCGTCTCGGGTTGACGCGCGCGCGATGGGAAGGCCGGCCATCTCCTCGCCCAACGTCCGCTTGTCTGCTATCGCATCAGGGCGCAGGGCGGCAGACGCCCGGTCATAGGCGCGCACGACGTACTTGCCGGAGTCGGCCGGCGGTCGGTGCTCGATGAAGTAGATCAGGGACCCGTCTGGTGACCAGGCGTCGTACGTGAACTCACCGGACAGCTCGACCAGCTTCGATGCCTCCGTCTTCAGGTCAACGACCATGAAACGACTCATGCCTACCCGGGAGCTGCCGGTTTCGGCGAGTACCGCCAGGCTGCCGTCCGGTGTCGCGCCGTCCGGCGGGCCGTCCGCCACGACGCGCGGCAGCACCCAGCGCCCGTCGATGTCCAGCGGCCGGCCGGCCCCGCCCACCACGGACACCGAAGTGCGGGTCTCGGCGGACTGAACCCTAACGGTGATCGATCCGGCCCGCAGTTCGTCGGTCCTTGCCCCGGCAGACCCACTTGCCGTTGCGGTGCCGGTGACGGTCGGCTGCTCGGCGGCACTGGTGGCGCGGTCCGGCGTCGAGGTACAACCGGCAATCACCACAGCGCAGGCGATCAGAAGTGTGCTCCTGGATAGATGCATGCGGATTCCCTGACGTGTAGCTGGAGCAGTCGGCATGGTTCGTCGCCCGATGACCGGACAACTCACATACACCGCCGCAGCCCGACACGTTCCACGGGCCAATACTCGTCATCCAGCTGAGCTGCTCGAAAGCGAGCCCAGCAGAGCGTGGTAGCGATGGGGCAGCGGACAGGAGACAGACTGATCAAGATCCGAAACGAACTCGCCTGTGAATACAGGCGAAGCCAATTAGGGACCTGGTTACAGTTTGTTGTTAGCCCGTACGCCGACAGATGGCATACCGGCGACCCGATCCTGCACGCTATGTGAGCCTGATTCCTTATGGCAAAGGGTATTTCGAGGTCCACGACTTCGCTGACCGGTCAGTGGCGGATCGTGCGGACCCCCGCTGTCGCTCAGGCACTAGCCGTCTGGCCATGACCCAGGCGGCGGTTTCAAGGGAGTACGGAAAAGGTCACCCCACAACTGGCCGCAACCCTCACCGAACCCTTCCAACGCGGCACCAGACGCATCCGCACCGACCACGCAGGCATCGGGCTCGGTCTGGCGATCGTCAAACAATCATGCAAGCCCACGACCGCACCCTGGCCCTCACCCCCCGCTCAACCGGCGGTCTCCGCATCACAGTAGAACTACCCGCCGCCGAGGTCGCGCCGGCGGCGGCGCTGAATTTCTGAGGCCACCGGTTCTGCCTGCCCTGTCGAATTGGCAGGTGCTCGGTCGACGCACTGACAGCAGATGTGATCGACCAACGAGAAGGGCAGCTCCCAATGCGTTCATTCATCGACCGCTTCCGCGGCCAAAAACGACGGCTAGTGGCCACGGCGCTGGCGGCCGTCGCGGCCGCGAGCGCGCTAACGCTGGGTCCCGCGCCGACGCCGTCGGCCGCGCAAGCGGGTGCCGGCTCACTGTCCTGGACGCCTTGTCCGGGAGTGCCCGAGCCGACGCTAGGGCTGGAATGCACCACGGTTACCGTGCCGCTGGACTACGCAAAGCCTGCCGGCGAGACCATCGAGATCGCGGTGTCGCGGCTGCCGAGCACCAATCAGGCTTCCCGGCGGGGCGTGCTATTGCTCGACATCGGCGGCCAGGGCGACTCACAGGCGGCACTGCCACTCACGCTGGTGTCGCTGGGGCTTCCTGCCAGTGTGCGAGAGAGGTACGACCTCATCGAGTTCGACCCGCGCGGCATCGGCCGGAGTACGCCGCTGACCTGCAACCTGCGGCCCGACCAGGCGGAACGGAATCCAGATGCGCCCAAAGGGACTCTCGCCCGAGCAGGAGGTGGAGGCTGAACGGCTGTATGCCACAGGCCTGTCACTCAAGCGGGTGGGTGAGCGACTTGGAGTTGATGCCGAGACTGTCCGACGTGTTGCCTCTCCCCGACCCGGTCGACATCGCCATTCACCTCTACAACTCCGGCTGGTCACTCGTACGAGTCGGCGAGCGCCTCGGCGCCGATCCAACCACGGTACTGAACTGCCTCCAGAGACCTGGCGTCGTCATCCAAGACACACGCTGGGGGACCTTCGGCCTTGACGTACTGGCGGCGGTTCGCCGGTGCATCGTCAAACAGCGGCACCTCGAGCCGATCCTCCCCGCAATGGCTATGCTGCCGCGTCATGGCAAAGGGTGCTCGCAAATCTATGGTGCGATTGACCGGCCGGTGGCGGATCGTGGAAATGAGCGGGTGGGACCGTGATGCCATCGATCTGGTCGAGCCGGGTTTCATCGAGTTCACCGGCAGGATCGGCCAGTTCGGTTTCATCGCCGTCCGCGGCTGGTTGGACTGCCGCCCGGTCGAGCGGGATGGCCGGATCGGTGTCGAGTTTACCTGGGAAGGCGTCGACGAGGGCGATCAGGTCAGCGGGCGCGGCTGGGCATCTCTTGCCGATGACGAGACGATCGACGGGCACTTGTACTTCCACAACGGAGACGACTCGAGCTTCCGGGCAAAGCCCTTCCCCGCTGTCGATGACCTGGATGGGCAATGAGCGAGTACCAGTACTACGAGTTCCTGGCGATCGACCGACCGCTGGACGATGACGCGCAGGACGAGATTCGATCGCTCTCCACCCGCGCGCGGATCACCGCTACCAGTTTCGTGAACGAGTACCACTGGGGCGATTTCAGGGGCAGCCCGAAGCGGTTGATGGAGACCTATTACGACGCGCACCTGCACGTGACCAATTGGGGTACCCATCGGGTGATGTTCCGCCTGCCGTACGATCTGCTCGATCCCGATGTCGTCGAGGAGTACTGCGCCGGCGACCATGTGGATGTCTGGGTCGCGGACGAGTTCGTGGTGCTCGATCTCACCAGCGAGGATCACGCCGGCGAGTTCGAGTTCACCGATGGTGCTGAGGCGTTATTGTCGGCGATCGTCGGCGTCCGTGCCGAGCTCGCGGGCGGTGATCTCCGGCCGCTCTATCTCGCCTGGCTGGCCGCTTACGGTGCCTGGGAGCGGGACGAGAACGTCTTCGACCGCGACGCCGACGACGACCTCGAGCCACCGGTACCGCCGGGTTTGGGCATGCTCACCGCCGCCCAGCGGGCACTGGCGGACTTCCTGCGCCTCGACGACGAACTGCTCGCGGTCGCGGCTCAGACAAGTCCACCGCTCGAGCAGGTCACCGACGATCCCGATACTCTTGCCACTTGGGTGGATCGCCTACCAGTTGGCGAGAAGAACCGGCTCCTGGGACGCGTGCTCAAAGGTGAGGCCTCGAGGGTACGGATGGAGATGCTGCGCCGCTTCGGGGGCGACAATGCGCCGACCATCCCATGCCCGACTCGCCGGACCGTGGCCGACCTGCTCGACGACGCGGCACGCCGACGAGCCGACCGAAAGCGTCACCTGGCAGCCCAGCGTGCCGAAAACGAGGTGCGCCGGGAGCAGGCCCGCGCCCAGGCCCGCGCACAACGACTCGACAAACTGGCGACCGAGGAAGACGCCTCGTGGTCGCGCGTTGACGCGCTGATCGACACCCGGAAGCCAGCCGAGTACGACGCCGCCGTCGCACTGCTCACCGATCTCCAATCACTCGCCGAACGCGAGGACCGCTACGACAGATTCACCATGCGCACGACCGCGATACGGCAGGCCCACGCGCGCAAGTCCAGTCTCATCGAGCGCCTCGACCGGGCTGGCATCTGAGCTTCGGCTCGCACCTATCGTGGATCCCGTGGATGGTCTTCAACTGGCGAAGGTGGCGGGGCTCGCGGAGGAACTCGAAGGGGCCCTGACCCTGGTTCTTGGACACGCTGAATCCAGCCATGTGCTGGGGAAGCGAGATGATCAGGACCATGGCCCGCAAGAACTACTCCGAGGAGTTCCGTCGGCAGGCCGTCGACTTGTACGAGTCCACTCCGGGAGCGACGCTGCGTGGGATCGCAGCCGATCTCGGGATCGAGCGGGCGACCCTGGCACGCTGGGTCGACCTGTATGGGACGGGCAAGAAGACGACCGCCGACGGCAGCACCATCAGCAGCCCGTCCAGGCCCCGCCGGCGTGAGACGCCAAC
>NZ_AQUZ01000071.1 GCF_000372465.1 Kribbella catacumbae DSM 19601 | reverse complement strand
ATGATCTCGATCGCCCGAACCACCAACCGCAACGTGTCCCGCTGGCGCGACGGGCACATGGTGCTGCGCTGGACCGCGGCCGGCATGCTCAACGCCGAACGATCCTTCCGCCGCATCAAGGGCTACAAACACATGCCACAGCTCGTCGCCGCCCTCCACCGACACACCCACCCCGACACCACCGACCACACAGAAACTGTCGGTGCCGTCGCCTAGAGTTCACCGTGGATCGTCACCCAAGTTCCACACAACTCGGGACATGCTCGACTCGCACGGAATCACTGTCATGCACCAGGCCGACAAGGTGCTGCTCGACGGCGCTGGCTGAGATCGTCCCGAACCACGGCGTGAAGGATTTTTGCCGCTCCGTGGCAAAAACCTTCACGCGGGTCATCTGCCACTCACCGACTTGCTCGCCCCTGCGTCCGTCGCGGCGAAGACGTGGACGGCAGCGCACGCACGACCTCGCGCCGATGCCCCGACACGCCGGGGGAAGCGTTTGCTGACCGGAGAGGTGTCTGCACGGACGTCCGGACCCTCCCGGCCCTGCGCCCCAGCTCGCCATCGGCAACCCCGCCCCAACGTTGCACCTCGCCTTCGGGTCAACCCCAAGGCCGGCCTCAGCGGGGATGTTTGTCCCGACCGACAGGACATAGTGCTCGTATTGGGGCCGGCCGCCGCTGCCGTGAGCGTGGCGCCCGGTCGAACGGCCGACTATGTCCTGTCGATCGGGACAACACACGCCCGCGGCTCAGAGATTTGTTCGGTGCCTTGACAGCGCCACGCACGCCTTAACTCACCGGCTTTGGGGTTAGTAGTCCTTCAGTTCGGCGTACAGCCGGGCTGACAACTCCTTTACGGCGGCCCGGGGAATGGCCGACTCGGCGTGCTTCTGCAGGAGTAGGTCGATTGATCAGGCGGCGTCACGGACGCCGTGGTCCCAGCCCTCCATGAAGCTTCGCCGCTGGAGGCACCGGCGTACGGGCAGCCTCGTCCTCGTCGCGCGGCGACCGCCCGCCTCGACCTGTCGCTCGCGCTGCTCGCCAGCAACAAACCCGACGAGGCGAGCGGGCCCACGATGGACGCGCTCACCTCCGGTCGCCTGGTGCCGTCGAACTTCTGGCGGGCCAAGGAGGTCATCAAGGGAATCGATGCTCGCGGCGTTCCTGAGGCTGGCGAACTTCGGGACGCGTACGAATCCCTTCACCAGTGAAGCCCGGCCAGGTCTGGGACCAGGACCGCGCTGAGATCCCTTGCGGCTACTCGCCGACCAGTTGGTCGTAGTGGGTGGTGAACGCCATGTGGGTGTTTCCGGGGAAGACGGCCGGGATCTTGCCGTACGACGTGATCACGGTCGCCGTGCCGTTCGCCTTGCTCATGGCGTAGTGGTCGCCCGAGTCGGTGTCGTGGTCCACGCCGACCACCAGCGAGCCGCCGCGGGCCCCACAGCCCTCGACGGCCAGGGACTCGTAGGCCGACCAACCGGTACTGCGGATCAGCTTGACGACCGGCTTGGCGGTCGCGGTGACGGGGATGCGGATGGTGTAGAGCGCACCGGCGTTGGTCGTCATCAGCAGCGTGTCGTACGTCGCCGTCTCGCTGATCACGGTCATCGCCTTGAAGGCCCTGAAGCCGCCGAACGAGCCGAGCGCACGGAAGCCGGTACCGACCTTCTGGTAGCGGTACAGGCTGCCGTTGGTGTTCAGGCCGTACAGGTACGCGTGCTTCGGCGTCGTGAAGGCGGCGTTGGACGTGGCGATGGACTTGAAGCTCGTCCAGCCCGAACCGATCCTGGTCACGGTCGGCCGCGGCACACCCGAGTCCGGCATTACGGTCGCGTGCCGGTACAGGTTCCCGCCCCAAAGGAACAAGCCGTAGAAGTAGAGGTAGGTTCCGGAGTTGCCCTGCGCCAGATACCAAGTCGCGGAGTTCCGGACTGCCGCGAAGTTGAACGGTTCGTTGGTCACAGCCTCCGGCGGCCGGCTGGCGATGGCGTTCGCCCACGCCACCGTGGCGTCGGAGTTCGCCCAGCCGACCGAGCTCATGCAGGCCTCAGCCGCGGCCTTCGTCGTGGACTGCTGCTTCGACTTGGCGATCTGGTCGGCCAATGACGGCCACGGTTCGGCCGCGACGGCCGAGCCCGAGCCGACGGTAGCGGCGAACAGTCCGGCACCGGCCAGTGCGAGCGCGAGGCGCTGCAGTTTCATCTGGGAGTCCCCCTCCGGCAGAAGTCGACACGTCTCGGTCGAGATGATGCGACTGTAGCTCTGGCCCGGGGAGGAGTCACCACCGAACGGATTCCAGCTGCTCGAACAGGTCTAGACCGTAACCCACACCGTCGTCAGCTGGTCGTCCGCAGTGAGGCTTTCAGGGCGGGGACAATGCCGAGGGCAACGATCGCGGCGCCGGGGACGCCGCAGATGCGGCGCCCCCGGCTGGGAATTGCTTTAGTGCTTGGGTGCTACTCGCCGACCAACTGGTCGTAGTGCGTGGTGAAAGGTGCGGTGGTGGTGCCGTTGAAGACTGCCGGGACCTTGCCGTAGGCGGTCATCGCGGTTGCCGCGCCGTTGAACTTGCTGAAGGCGAACTGGTGGCCGGTGTCGGTGTCGTGGTCGACGCCGACAATCAGCGAGCCGCCGCGGGTGCCGCAACCGTGGGCGGTCAGGGCCTCGTACGCCGCGAAGCCAGTGCTGCGGACGAGCTTCAGGACGGGCTTGGTGGTGGCGGCGACCGGGATCCGGACGGTGTAGATCGCACCGGCGGTCGTCGTCATCAGGAGGGTGTCGTACGTCGGCGTCTCGCTGATCACGGTCATCGCCTTGAAGGACCGGAAGCCGGGGAACGAGCCGAGCGCCTTGAAGCCGGCGCCGATCTGCGCGTAGCGGTAGAGGCTGCCGTTGGAGTTCAGGCCGTACAGGTGCGCGTGCCGCGGCGCCGCGAAGCTGTAGTTCGAGGTCGCGATGGTCTTGAAGCTGGTCCAGCCGCTACCGACCTTCGTTGCGCTCGGCGTGATGGCTCCGGTGTCCTCGTTGACGTAGGACGTGTGCCGGTACAGGTTGCCGCCCTGCAGGAACAGGCCGTAGAAGTAGACGCGCGTGGCCGAGTTGTTGGCGGCCAGGTACCACGTGCCGGACGACCGGGCACCGACGAACTGGAAGTCCTCCCACGGCTCGGCCGTCGGCGGCTTGGCCGGGGTGATGTCGGCGTGCTGCGCCAGGCCGGTCGGCTGGACCCAGCCAACCCAGCTCGCGCAGGGCTCGGCAGCCGCGGCCTTCGTCGTGAACTTGCCCTTCGCCTTGGCGATCTTGTCGGTCAGGTTCGGGTTCGGCTCGGCGGCTACGGCCGAACCGGAGACGGCGGTGGCGGCGAACAGGCCGGCACCAGCCAGTGCGAGCGCGAAGCGCTGCAGTTTCATCTAGGAGTCCCCCTCCAGGGCAAAAAAATCGATATGTCTCGATCGAGACGGGGTGACCCTATCCTGGAGAAGAGTCACGAACGAACGGATTTCACCTAGCTTGAACAGTGCATGGAAAGGCAGCGCGCACCGTCGTCAGGCGGTTGCCCGCAGTGACGTTTTCAGGGCCGGAACGATGGCGAGGGCAACGATCGCGGCGGTCAGGCCGAAGGCGAGCGAGTAGCCGGTACCGGCGACAACGAACCCGAAGAGGATCGCGCCGACGCCCCAGCCGGCGTCGTACGCGAGGTTCCACAGCGCGCTGACCTGGCCGTAGCGGGTCTTGGGTGAGCGGTCGTACATGAGCGCCAGCGTCAGGTTCTGGGCGGCGCCGAAGCCGAGCCCGAAGAGCGCGGCGCCGGCGATGACCGCGACGGCGCTGCCGATGAAGATGAGCGAGGCAGCACCGAGCGCAGCCAGCAGGATGGCCGGTGCCAGCAACTTCGCCGGGCCGATGCGGTCGCCGATCCGGCCGGCCAGCCAGCGGGCGAGGGGCGCGGTGACCGACTGGATCAGCAGCGCGACGGCGACCACGAGGTGGTTGCCCGAGCCCAGCGGGAGGAAGGTGACGCTGATGCCCGCCGCGACGGTCACGGCCGCGAACACGAAGGTCGGCATCAACAGCCCGCTCCCCCGCAACCCACCAAGTACCTTCACGTGCTGCTCGTCCGCGCCGGAGGCGGAGCCTGTACTGCGGCCTGGCAGCCCCGGCAACATCGCGAGTCCGGCAAGCGAGGCGATCGCGGCCAGCACGAAGAGGGCGTCGTACCCGATCACGTTGGTGAGGTAGACCCCGAGCGGCAGCCCGATCCCGGCCGGCAGCCCGACCACGACGCCGTACACACCCAGTCCCTCACCGCGCCGGTGAGCCGGGGTGACCTCGGCGACCAGCGCCACCGCCCCGACCACCAGAATCGCCAGCCCGCCGCCACGGATGACACACACGACCAGGACCAACGCCAGCGACGAGGTGAACAAGAGCGCGAGCGACGGCACACCCAACAGCAGGAGACCAAGACCCAGCGTGCCGCGATACCCGAACCGCCTGAGCATCCGCGGCACCACCAGCTCCATCGCCACGGCCGACAACATCATCGCCCCGGTCGACAGCCCGGCCCCGATCCCACCAGACCCGCTGGCCGCGAGATAGAGCGGCACCACCGAGGTCAGTAGATACATGCTCAGCCCTGATCCGAACACCACCACCAGCAGGCGCGCGAACTGCGGCGTCACCAGCCGCGGCAGGAGGACGGTGGTCGCTGGGAGTTCGCAAGTGAGGTCAGTCATGGGTTCACCGTAGGAACAGACCGGTCTGGTCTACAGATCCAGTTCCGATGACGGTGAGAGGACCAATTTCTAGCAGTGGTCGTGGATCAGGGCGGAGAGGCGGTTCAGGGCGGCGTCGATCTGGGCGGGGGTGACCGAGCTGCAAGAGAGGCGGAGGGAATGGATGGGGGTTTCGGTGTCGTAGAAGTGGCTCATCGGGGTCCACAGGACGCCGTAGTCGTGGGCCGACTTCTCCAGGAGCGCGTCGTCGACCGGGAACGGGACAGTGACGACCACGAAGAAGCCGCCGGACGGGACGGTCCAGCTGATCTCGCCGGCGGGGAAGCGTTCGGCGAGGCCGTCGGTGATCGCTCGCAGGTTGGCGGCGTAGATCGCGCGTTCGCGCCGGTTCGCGGCGATGAGGCTGCAATCGTTCTGCAGCAGCTTGCCGCCGATCACCGCCTGCGCGACCGCCGAGGTGTTGACCGTCAGCATGCTCTTGATCTTCGACAGTTCGTCGGCGAGCAGCCCGACGCTGCCGTCCGGCGCCGCGACCGTCTGATCGGCCACCACGTACCCAACCCGGGCGCCCGGCAGCGCCGTCTTGGCGAAGGACCCGAGGTAGATCACCCGCCGTTCGGTGTCCAGCGCCTTCAGCGTCGGCACCCGCTCGACGCCGGCCGCGGGGAACAGCCCGTACGGGTTGTCCTCGAGCAGCAGCAGGTCTTCCTGCGCGGCAATCTCCAGCAACCGTTGCCTAGTCTCCAGATCCAGGCTGAGTCCAGACGGATTGGCGAAGTCCGGCATCACGTAACAGCCACGCGGACGCAGGCCATCAGCTCGCGCACGCTTGACTACGGCAACGAGATCCTCCAGGTCCCCGGCAACAGGTAGCACCGGAAGGTCGACCAGTCGCGCCGCGCCGGTGATTCCGACGTACGACGGTGAGACCGCGAGCAACACGTCGGCGGGGCCGGCGCGAAGCGCGCGTAGTACGAGGACCATCGCCTCCTGGCAGCCGACGGTGACGACGATCGCGTCCGGGTCGACCGTGATCCCCTCGTCGGCGGCGAGGTTGCGCGCGACCAGCGGGTGGATGACGCCCTTGGTCCGGCCGTACTGGAAAATCGTGCGCCGGACCCCCGCCTCGTCGTACCCGAGCTCGTCGCGCAGATACGCACTGAAGGTGTCGAGGTAGGAGTGCAGATCCTCGAGCGCGTAGAACTCCTCGTACGGCCGGCCGGCTGCGAGGGAGATCGCGTCGGGGTAGTGGTTGGCGATCTCGTTGAGGAAGTTCATCGAGTTCAGCGCGCGATCGGTGAGCGAACCGTGCAGGTCGGTGACGTCCAGATCAGCCATCAGGCCCTCCCAGTGGTGAGCCGGGCCGCGTCGGCGACGTTCGCGCAGCCGGCCAGCAGCATCGCATCGACCAGTTCCTTGCGCAGCAGGGCCAGCGCTTCATCACACGCATCGACGGCGAGTGCCCAGAGCAACGGTCGCCCGACCAGTACTCCGGACGCGCCGAGCGCGAGCGCCCGCAGTACGTCGGTACCGCTCCGGATCCCACTGTCGAGCAGCACCGAACACTCCTTGCCAACAGCATCTACTACGGAGGGCAGCGCGTTGACCGAGGCAACAGCTCCATCCAGTTGCCGACCGCCATGATTCGACACGACGATGCCGTCGGCACCTATCTCCACCGCTCGAATCGCATCGCGCGGATCGAGAATCCCCTTGACCAGCAGGGGAAGCTCGGTTCGCGCCTTCAGCCATTCGAGGTCGCGCCACGACACGGCAGGCTCGAACGCCGATGCGGTGTGCGCCGCGACAGCCGACAACCCCGGCACCCCCACATGCGCCTCACTGACCGCATCCACGAGGTTGGCGGCAACGACATCGGGCGGAAGCGAAAAGGAGTTCCGTACGTCGCGCAGCCGGCGACCCATCACGGGCACATCCACCGTCACCATCAAGGCACCACAGCCGGCCGCCCCGGCGCGATCCACCAACGACTCCACCATCGCCCGATCCCGCAACCAGTACAGCTGAAACCACGACGGTCCGGTACCCGCGATCTTCTCCAGCGGATAGCTGCTCAACGTGCTGATCACGTAGGGAATCCCCGCCGCCGCGGCAGCCCGCGCCAGCAGGAGTTCGCCCTCCGGATGCAGCAGCCGTTGGTAGGCCATCGGCGCCACCACGACAGGCATGGCCGCCGAACCACCCACCAACCCGCACCGCAACGAGGCTTCCGCGACCTCAGCAAGCACCCGAGGGGTCAACGTCACCGAATCCAAGGCCGAGCGATTGAGCCGGAGGGTCGTCTCACTGCCGCTCCCTCCGGCAACGAAGTCACGAACGTCAGCAGGCAGCACGCCGGCCGCAAGCTCTTCGTAGTCCCCGAACGCCTCAGCCATCTTCGAACGTCTTGCGGAGCCAGGTCGCGGACTCGGCCAGCGCCTTGCGGGCGCCGTCCAGAACACCCGCCATGGTGAAGAAGCCATGCACCATGCCGTCGTACCGGCTCAGCTCCGTGGGCACGCCGGCGGCGTACAGCTTCTCGGCGTAGAACTCGCCCTCGTCGCGCAGCGGGTCGAACTCGGCCGTGATGACCAACGCGGGCGGCAACCCGGCGTGCGACGACGCCAATAACGGTGAGGCCAGTGGGTTCGTCCCGTCGGCCTCGGACGTCAGGTAGTGCTTCCAGTACCAGTTGACCGAGGTGCGGTTGAAGAGGAACGGATCATCCCCGGCCCGCATGGAGGCAGTGTCAGACCCATAGAGAGTGTTCGGGTAGACAAGCACCTGCCCAGCCAGAGCTGGCCCGGAATCCCTTGCCAGCAAGGTGGTTGCGGCCGCAAGGTTGCCGCCGGCACTGTCTCCACCGACCACCATCCGTGCAACGTCGACACCAAGCTCGACGGCGTGAGCAGCGATCCACTGGGTCGCCTGGTGGCAGTCGTTGACGGCCGCTGGGAAAGGATTCTCGGGCGCCAGCCGGTACCCGACGGTGATCACCTGGCACGGCACCAGGTTGGCCAGCCGGCGACAGACCCCGTCGGCGGTCTCGATGCTGCCGAGGGTCCACCCGCCACCGAAGAAGTACACCAACGTCGGCAGCGGTCCGTCCCCAGCGGGACGGTAGATCCGCAGCGGCAGGCCCGAGGAAGTCACTCGATCCTCGACGTGGTGCACCCCCTCGACCTCGCCTCCACCCGCTTGGATGGAGGCGAGATCAGCCGCACGAGCCTCGGCCAGGGTCTGCGTGTAGAGCTGCGGAACGTTGTCCGCTGCACGCTTCGCGCGCAGTTCCTCGACCTGAGGATCCAGTGGCATGGGGTGCACCTCTCACTTATCGAAGCAGCTGCAGCGGGATCGAGTCGGCCATCGCCTGGTAGCCGGCGTCGCTCAGGTGGATGTGGTCGCCACCGTCGTACGCCGCCAGCAGCTTGTCCGTTGCAGCAGGGTCCCGGACCGCGTTGTCGAAGTCGATCACACCATCGAACTCGTGCTGGCCGCGCAGCCAGGTGTTGACCGCGACCCGGGTCGCCTCCTTCTGCGCCGTCCAGCCTCCCGGTGTGGTGAATCCGCCGTACGGCGTGATGGTGGCGCCCACACTGCGGATGCCCTTCTCATGCAGCTGGCTGTTGATCTGGCGGAGCGCGGCGATGATCTGCTCCGGGGTGGCACCGTCCATCCAGATGTCGTTCACGCCCAGATGGGTGATGACCACGCGTGGGTCGGTCTGGCCGTAGACGTCCTCGTTCAGCCGGGCCAGGGCGTTCAGGCCGAGTTGCTCGATACCGCCGCCGCCTCCGAGGATCGGGGCGGAGCTGTCCTTCAGCAGCCGGTTGCCCGCCAGGCCGACGTTCAGCACCCCGGGAGCCTTGTGCCGGCGGTCGGCGACCAGGCGCTCGGCGAGCTGGTCCGGCCAGCGGTTGTTGCCGTTCGGCGTACTGGCCAGGCCGTCGGCGATCGAGTCGCCCAGCACGACGATCGCGCCGTCGGACTTCTCGGTCTTCACATCGACCCCGGACAGGAACGTCCAGCAGCAGGCCCGGGTGGTGATGTAGTCGGTCCCCGCGGTGGAGTTCGTCAGGTCGCCGGGACCGAAGAAGTTCTGCTGCAGCGACTGTGCGTGCCAGCTGGTCGGCCCGGTCGCGGTCGGGTAGAAGACGCTGACCACCAGCGTGCTCAGGTCGGCGACCCGCAGGTTCACCGGGTCACTGAGCAGCTCGGCGCCCTTGTTCATCACCGCGGTCGGCGAACCGTTGAAGGTCAGCGTGCGCTTGGTCGCCGGGTCGAGGTCGGACTGCACCGGCGTCGCGGTGTCGGCCTTCGCGACGGTCGCCGCGCCGATCTGCACCGCCCGGTCGCCGTAGATGTTGGAGAACCGGATCCGGACCTTGTCGCCCCCCACGGATGGCCGGACCACGTAGCGGGCGCTCTGGTTGTTGAGGCCGGTGGAGGTGAAGCCGGTGGCCTCCGGGCGGACGACGCCGGTGGACCAGCTCCCCACCCAGTCGGTTCGGCCCCCCTTGGCCTCGGAACCGGTGAAGATCAGCGACGAACCGGCCAGCGAGACGGCAGCCGCTAGTGCGGCCGATCTGACAGTGCTGGGAATACGCATGGAACAACCCCCCAATGGGTTGGCGCGCGACGGGTGAGAATACCCAGGCGCGAGTGGCGGTGACGGAAACCTAGTTCCGGATTCCTGACACGTCAACGGGGGCTTTGAATTACTCGCTTGAATTCACCCGAAAGCTGGCCGCCGGGAATTTCCCGCAGTACAGTCGCCCCGGATACCGAAAGGGTGGGGCGCCATGTCGGTCGTTTGTTCCTATGTCGTCGCCGCACTCCGGCTTTTCGCGGAGTACGGCGAGGCCGAGGCGATCGTCGCCGGCGGCCGGCGGCTCACGTACGCCGAACTGCGCGCCCAGGTGCTCGACCTGGCCGCGACGCTGCAGGATCGCGGCGTCGGCCCGGGCACCGGCGTACTCGTGCTCGCGGGCAACACGATCGAACTGCCGGCTCTCCAGCTCGCGCTGCATCTGGTCGGCGCCCGGACGATGTGGATCGCGCCGATCGCCGGCCGCCGCGAGATCGAGGCGTTCGCGCGGCTGTCGGAGGCGGACGTCTTCGTCTACGACGCGCGCACCAAGGCGGTGCTCGGCGAGCGCCTGGCCGTGACGCTCGCAGTACCGGTGCACTGTCTCGGCGAAGGCGGCCTGGGGCCGGACCTGCTGCGATCGCCGGGCACGACCTTCCAGCCGGAGTACGGCGATCTGACGCCGGCGACCTGCCTGCAGACGAGCGGGACCACCGGGGAGCCGAAGCTGGTGCACCACCGGCAGGCGTTCTACGAGCAGATCCTGACTCTCGCCGCCGACTACCTGGCCGCCGGCCTGCCCGTACTACGGCATCTGTCGCACTCGCCGATGGCGTTCGCGAGCGGCCAGATCACCAGCTTCTTCAACCTGTTCATGGGCGGCGTGCTGTTCCTCGAGGACGACTGGGACACCGGCCGCGCGCTGGCCACGATCGAGCGCGAGCGGATCAACTCGACGTACGTCTCGCCGCCGCTGCTCTACCAGTTGCTCGACCATCCGGACCTGCCGACGACCGACGTGAGCAGCCTGTTCATGCTCAATGTGGGCGCCGGTCCGGCCGCGCCATCGAGGCTGCGGCAGGCGATCGAGCGGTTCGGCCCGGTACTGCGCATCGTGTACGGCCTGAGCGAGGTCATCGTCGTCACGGCCCAGCCCGGGCTCACCGAAGACCCGGATCACCCGGAACGCCTGCGCTCCTCCGGTACGCCGTACGGCGACGTCCAGGTGGAGATCCGCGACGCCGACGGCAAGCGGCTGGCGCCGGGCGCGACGGGTGAGATCTACGCGACGAGCAAGCTTCGCTTCGCGGGCTACTGGGGTCGCCCGGACCTGACCGAGCGGGCCATCGTCGACGACTGGGTCCGGACCGGTGACCTGGGCTATCTCGACGCCGACGGGTACCTGTACGTCGTGGATCGCGTGCAGGACACGATCGTCACCGGCGCCAGCAACTGGAACGTCTACTGCCGCCCGATCGAGGACCTGCTGCAGACGCATCCGGGGGTCCGTGCGGCGGCGGTGATCGGCGTACCGGACGAGGCGTTCGGGGAGGTGCCGCACGCGTACGTGGCCCGGTACGACGGTGCCGTGGTGACCGGGCAGGAGCTGCAGAGGCTGGTCCGCGACGAGTTCAACGAGATGTGGATGCCGCGGGCGATCGAGTTCCTGGCCGAGCTCCCGCTGACCTCGGCGTACAAGGTCGACAAGGTCGCGCTCAGGGCCCGGCATGCTCACTGAGGCGACCGACGAGTACTGCCTGGCGGAGGGGGAGGCTCGGAAGCTGTTGGCGGGCCACCCGTGGCGGCGGTTCGTAGTGCTGGGTGACAGCGTGGCTGAGGGTCTCTGCTCGCCTGTGCCCGGGTACTCCGAGCTGCAGTGGGCGGACCGGCTGGCGGCTGAGCTACAGGTCCCCGACTACCTGAACCTGGGTGTCAGCGGTCTGCGCGCGCACGAGATCCGCGCGACCCAGCTGGCTCCCGCGCTCGCCTTCAAGCCCGACCTGGCGCTGGTCGTCGGCGGCGGCAACGACGCCTTCAGCGCCCGCTACAACCCGGACAAGGTCGACACCGAGCTGAGCGCGATGATCACGGCCCTCCAGTCGGCCGGCGCCGACGTGATCACCCTGGGCATGTTCAACGTCTCCTACTCCCCCGCGGTCGCCGACTGGCTCCGGCCTGGCCTCCGCCAGCGGATGGCGCTGCTGGCGGAACGCACGCGGGCGCTCGCAGATCGCCTAGGAACAATCCACGTGCATCTGACGGATCATCCCCTTTCCACGGACCCCACGCTTTACTCGCCCGACGGCCGTCACGGCACCGCCCGAAGTGACGCGGTGGCCGCAGCCGAAACCGGCCGACGACTATCCACTGAATTCGCCGGATTTGGGCATAGGGAACCGTAAACAGTGGTTTTCAGAAATGCCACTGAATTCAGGGTCGGGTGCGCTCTTCAATGGTTGCTCTGTGTTTACCTCCCGACCACGATCGGCAGCGACTTGTAGCCGCGGAGGATGAGCTGGTCCGTCCGCACCGGCTCGCTGCCGAGCGCGAGCTCCGGGAAGTGCTCAAGCACCATCGGCAGCGCCAGCTGCGCCTCCGTCCGCGCCAACGCGGCGCCGAGACAGAAGTGAGCCCCGGCCCCGAAGCTGATCGGTTGGTTGTCCACCCGCGCCGGATCGAACCGGTCCGGCTCAGCGAACCGCTTCGGATCCCGGTTGGCCGCTCCAGTCAGTACTGCGACCAGCTGCCCCTCCTTCAGCGGTACGCCGAGGAGCTCCGTGTCGGTGCTCGCCACCCGGATGAACACGTGCGCGGGGGTGTCGTAGCGCAGCACCTCCTCGACGTACGCCGGCATCAGCTCCGGCGTACTCCGGATCTCCGGGCGCGCGAGCAGCAGCGGCAGGGCGTTGCCGAACAGATGGATCGTGGTGCTGAAGCTGGCGTTGAAGAGCACCAGCAGGTTGCCGGCCAGCTCCAGATCACTAAGGTCGTTTGCCTGGGTGAGATCGCTGATCAGGTCGGCCCGCGGATCCTTGCGGCGCTGGGTGATCAGCTCGAGGTAGTACTCCGTGATCTCGGCTGCAGCCTGGTCCGCCGCGGCGAGTACGTCGGATCCCTTGCGGCGGAAGTCGAGCCAGTCGTTGATCAGGTCGACCTGCGAGCGGAACCAGCTGATGTCCTCGTCGGGCAGCCCGAGTAGGCGGCCGACCACTCTCGCGGGCAGCAGGTAGGCGAACTCGGCCATGTAGTCCACCTCAGAACCGTCCGCGCCGAGGCCGGCGACACGATCCAGCAGCTCGGCCGTGATCTTGACGATCTCGGGCTCCATCGCCTGCACGCGCCGAGGTGTGAACACCTTGCGGAACAGGCCCCGCATCCGCGCGTGCCGGTCGCCGTTGCTGAACATCATCGAGTTCATCAACGTCACGAGCACCGGGTGGTCCCGCCAGTCCGGCGTCACCGGCTCCAGCCGGAGCGCGTCGTGCACCTCGAAGGAGGAGTCCCGCATGATCTCGTCGACGGCCCGGTAGCTGTAGACGGCCGCGGCGTACGGCAGTCCGGTCAGTGCAGTGACCTCGCCCAGCCGGTGCAGCTGGGCGTAGAGCGGGTACGGATCGAGGTTGCCCCCGCTGGTCGCCAACGCCTTGACGAGGTCGTCCCCAGTGGTACCGAGCACATTCTCCCCCTTGCTTCGGCCCGATTTCCGGGCATGGTGAAGCGCATTCTCTGGTTGCTTTCCATTCCGCAAAACCCGCTCCGCGGAGTACTTACTGAAGGCTGATGAGTGCCGTACTGTGACTGCCGGGGGCGGTCGCGACGAGCGTGGGGGAAAGAATGACGGAGAAGACCTCGAGACGGCGGGTCGGGCTTTATGCATTGCTCACCGCCGATGTCTTCTCGGCGTTCGGCAGCCGCTTTTCCGTGGTCGCCATTCCGTGGCTGGTACTGATCAGCACGGGGAGTCCGGCGAAGATGGGGCTGGTGGCGGCCGCAGAAATGATTCCGTACCTGATGACCAGCGTGCTCGCGGCGCCGATCGCGGACCGGTTCGGCATGCGCCGGACGTCGATCTTCTGCGATCTGGGCTCCACGGTGGCGATGGCGGTGGTGGCTGCCACACCCGACTTCGGGTTCTGGCAGCTCTGCTTGCTGATCGCTGTCAGCGGCGGCATGCGGGGCGTCGGGGACAGGGTCAAGCACGTCTTGCTGAGGCCGGTGACAGCGGAGTCGGGGATCCCGATGATCCGCGTGACCAGCGCATATGAGGCGATGAACCGTACTGCGGGGCTGATCGGCGCGCCGCTCGCGGGCATCCTGGTGGCGACCATCGGGCCACGGCAAACCATCTGGCTGGACGCGGGGACGTTCGCGGTCGCGGCAGTGCTGGTGTGGGCGCTGGTCCGGCCGGCACCGGAGCCGGATGAGGTCGCGCCGGCCAAGGAGCCGTACCTGCAGGCGCTGCGTGGCGGGTTCGCGTTTCTGCGGGCCGACAAATTGCTGCTCGGGATGATCTCTATGCTGTTCCTGCTGAATTTCTTCCAGCAGGCGGCGAGTACCGTGTTGCTCCCGTTGTGGGTCCAGGAAGAATTCGGGTCGCCGACTCGACTGGGGATCATCCTGGGTGTTTTCGCAGCCGGTTCGCTGGCCGGGAATGTGGTCTTCACGATCTTTGCGACCAAACTCCCGCAGATGCTTTCCTTTTTCATCGGCGCGGTGATCGGTGGGGCGCCGAGAATTCTGGTGCTCGGGTTGAGTGACAGTCTGCTGATCGTGCTCGCGGTGACCTTTCTGGCCGGGTTTGGAATGGCCAGTGTGAATCCGGTCGTCGGCGCGGTGCTGTACGAGCGGATCCCGGTCGAGCTGCAGACCCGGGTGTTCGGGGTGGTCGCCGCGGTGGCGGTCTCCGGCATCCCCATCGGCAGCGCCCTGGCCGGCGTCGCGGCAGCAAGCGTCGGGCTGAGGCCGACCATCCTCGTCGGCAGCCTGGTACTGCTCACGCTGACCCTGATCCCGCTGCTCAGATACCGCCGCAGCACCTCAGAACCCGCGGTGACCGCGCAACCAACAGGAGACCCCGGATGACCCAGCCAAAGGACGGCCAGTCCTCTCGCCCGCCCGGCCCAGCCGAGCTGGCGGCGATGAGCGACCTGATCATGCCGATGGCCATCCGAGTCGCCGCCACACTCCGCCTCGCGGACCACCTCGCCGCCGGCACCCTCACCGCAAAGGCGCTCGCCGACAAGGCAGCGGCAGACCCCCACGCCCTCGCCCGCCTCATGAACTACCTCGTCGCTCGCGGCCTCTTCGAGGCCGCGAGCGACGAGGGGCGAGGGGAAGGCGCACGAGGCCAGGCAAGCGTCGCCCGGGGCGAGGGGGCCCAGACTCGCTTTGCCCTTGGGGAAGCTGCGCGGTGGTTGCTGGACGATGCGCCTGGTAGTGCTCGGCGGTGGCTGGATCTCGACGGGTTCGGCGGGCATATGGATCGGGCGTTCTTTGGGTTGCTGGGGACTGTCCGGGCTGGTGGGCCTGTTGCTGTTGGCAACAAGACGAGTCTCAGCCCAGAGGCTGCCGCGTCGTACGACGAACTGATGGGGGTGCGCGCCGACCAGGAAGGGCCCGCCCTCGCGAACGCCTTGGATTGGGGGCGGTTCGGGCAGGTCGTCGACATCGGTGGTGGTACGGGCGCGCAGCTCATCGCGTTGCTCAACGTCTATCCGGACCTCAAGGCAACGCTGGTCGAGTTGCCGGCCAGTGTCACGGCGGCTGAGGAGCGGTTCAGGGACGCCAACCTCAAGTGTGACGTGATCGGCGGCAACCTGTTCGAGCTGGAGCTCCCGCGGGCCGACGCCTTCATCCTGCGGTATCTCCTGCATTCCTTCGAGGACGAGCAAGCGATCGACGCCCTCCGCCGCTGCGAGCAAGCACTGGTACCAGGCGGATCCGTTTTCGTGCTCGAAGCGTCCGACACCGTCCCGGCCGTCTTCCACTCGATGGACCTGCTGATGCTCGTCCTCGGCCACGGTCGCGAGCGCACCCTCGCCGAGTACGACGCCGCCGCCGCGGCCGCCGGGCTGACCCGGACAGCCATCCACGTCCCCGCGGCCGGACCGCGAGCAGTGGAGTACCAGCGGCTGTGCTGACATCAGTCAGTCACCAACAGCGGACCGGTGACATGGATAGCCCGCTTGAGGTTCAGCACCTCACCTTGCTCATGGCAACCAACCCGCAGGAAGCACCCGAAGGTCTTCCGCCCGAATGTGTACGGCCCGACTGAGTACGGCACCTCAGCGGCCAGCTGGTCGCCGGTCTCGATGTTGACGAAGTCCATCGACAGCCGATCCGGCCGCACGTAGTCCTGCAACAGGAACCCGCCCCGCCGAACGGCCTCCTCCAGCCCTTCCCGCCAAGCCTCTGGGTCGGTCTCATGCCCAACCAGTACGCCGGCACCGCCGTACTCGTCAGCCGGCTTGAGCACCAGCGAGGCCCGCCGCGCGAGGGCGTCGTCCAGCATCGAGGCGGTCACCAGCCGACTCCACGGGACGTGCTGACGCACGAGCTCCTGATCCTCGGGCGACAGCAGCTCGAGGTCCTCCCACAGCCAGGCGAGCACGAGCTTGTTCGCCAGCAGCCAGCTCGCCGACGAGGTGAAGAGCTTGGTCCTGCCCGACTCGACCGCGGCCTTGAGCGCCGCCTGGCCAGGGATCTGCGGCATGTCGGTGCAGACGAACAACCGGAAGACGGCATCCACCCGCCTGCCCTGGTTGACCAGCTCACCGTTCTCGTCCGCATCGAGCCAGAGCAGCGGCGCGACGTCGCCATCGATCCCCATCGCCGCGCCGCGCTCGACGAACGAGTCCAGCGAACGCACGATGGCGGCGATGTTGTCGCTGCCCGGGTACTCGCCCTCGGTCCGCAGTACGGTCGTCAGCCGGTCCCCTGGCTGCAACCCGAGCAGGTCGATGATCGCCCGGTAGCGGCCGTCGACCGGCGACGGTGGCGCGTCGACCCGCACCGGGATCTTGTGGTCGGCGAACATCGTCAGGAAGCGGGTCGAGACGCGTTCGGTGTCCCAGACGCAACCGGCCTCGCTGCCGATGTTGAACTCGACGAACTTCGGTACGCCGCCGCTGATCAGGATGTCCGGCCTGCCCGACTGGATCAGCTGCTCGCCGAGTACTTCGTCGTCGTCGAGGTACTCGATCAGCCCGTCCGGCGTGCCGAGCAGCTTGCGGAGCTCGCCGGCCGTCCTGGCCCGCCGCATCCCGGTCTCCAGGAGCAGTTGCAGCAGCCGATCCATCACCAGCCCGAGCTCGTCGTACACGCGCTGGTGGATCATCACCGGCCGGAGCGGACGCCAGGACCTGTTGAAGGTCAGCACGCCGCTGAAGACCTTCTTCCAGTCCTCCCGGCCGGCCGCGATCACCTGGTCTTTGGTTGCTTGCGGCAACCTGTCCCAGTAGTCGAGGAACGGGTCCATCAGCTCTCCCCCATGGTCACGAGCAACAGGCCGCCGGTCAGCGCGCCTTGGGTCAGGTTCACCACCCCGCCCGCACCGGGCGGCGAGAAGCGGGTGAAGACACCTGCCGGGATCCGGTCGAACAGGTACGTCGACACGCAGTACGAGACGTCGGCCTCGACCACCTCGCCCGTCTCCGGTTTGAGGAACTGCATCGTCAGCGGGTCGGCCTCGATCAGCTCCTGGATGATGTGCGGGCCCTCCGCGCCGTCGATCGCCGCGAGCCAGTCCTCCGGTGAGGTGAGTGGGCCGATGAAGACGCCATGGCCGCCGTAGTCGTCAGTCGGCTTGAACACGAGCCGTTCGCGCTCGTCGATCGCCCGCTGCCGCAGCTCGGGTCGATAGATCCACGTCCGCGGGATGTGCGCGCGGACGATCTCCGCATCCTCGGCCGGCAGTTGTTCGACGTCATCCCACAACCAGGCGAAGATCGTCTTGTTGCTCAACAACCAGACAGCCGTCGGCAGGTACATCCGGAAGGTCCCGGCCGCATTCGCCGCGTGCAGCGCCGCCATCCCGCCGGAGTCGCTGACGAACGTCGGCACGAACATCCGCCAGACCGCGTCGAGCGTCCGGTCGCCGGCCTTCAGCCGACCGTCCGCGTCCAGCGCGAGCCACTCGACCGGGTAGACGAGCAGGTCGACCCCCAGCTCCCGGCCCCGGTCGGCGAAGGGCCGCAGCCGGTTGATCATGTACGCCGCATCGTGCGCGCCGGGGTAGCCGCCCTCCGAGGTGTAGATCATCCCGGTGACCTTGCCCGGCCCGACATCGGCCCGGATCGCGTCGAAGCGGCCGTCGACCGCCGACGGCGCAGCAGCGGCATCCATCGCGGTGAACATCGGCTCCTCCCGGTAGACCTCCATCCACCGCTTGATCACGCCATCGGCGTCCAGTACTCCGCCCAGCGCGCTCTCGACGTTGCACTCGACCATCCGCGGCACCCCGCGTTCCAGCAGCAGGTCCGAGCGGATCGCGTTGATCAACCGGCCGGTCAGCGGCTCGCTGTCATCGATCAACTGGATCCGGTCATCCGGAACCCCCAGTACCGCGCGCAGCTCACCCGCGGTCCGCGCCCGGCGACGGCATGTGTCGAGCACGAGCTGCGACACACGAGCCGTGATGCGGTTCATCTCGGCGGCCCCGGCATGCGTCCCGACCGGCGAACGGAGCGGGATCCAGTTCTGGTTCTGCAGCGCGACGTCGTCGTAGACCTGTTGCCAATACTTGTGGCCGTAGGCAAGCAACTTCTCGCGAACAGCTTCAGGCAGCACCGGCCAGAGCTCCGCGGCGGATGGTCTCACTTCTCCTCCAGTACGCCGCGGATGGCCGCGACCAAGTCGTCTCGCCCAGGCTGGACAGCACGATCGAGCGCCAGCGCGAACGGCAACACAGCTCCGTCAGGTCGAGTGACCCGACGCGGCGGCGCGGCCAAGTCGAACCGCTCAGCAGCCACAGCCAGTACTTCGGCCGCGAACCCGCTGGTCCGATTCGAGTCGTCGATCACCACCAACCGCCTGGTCCGCGCGACCGACGCAGCGAGACCCTCGACGTCGAGCGGATAGACCGTGCGCGGATCGAACACCTCGATCGACGCCTCACCGGCCAGCTCATCAGCCACGGCGAGCGCATCCTGGACAAGGTGGCCCAAGGCAACAACTGTGACGTCGGAGCCGGCCCGCGCAACCCGGCCGACGCCGAGCGGTACCGGCGCCAAGGTCGAGAAGTCGACATCCTCACGGAAACCGAGCGCTCCCGCCGGCGCGAACACCACGACCGGATCGTCATCGCGGATCGCCGATAGCAGCAGCCCATACGCATCCGCCGGAGTCGACGGCACCACCGTCTTCACCCCGACATGCGCGAACAGGCTGTAGGGATGGTCGGAGTGCTGCCCGGCCCACCCGGTCCGCGACCCCGACCCCGGTACGACGTACGTGACCGGCACCTTGCACTGGCCGCCGGACATCAGCGAGAACTTGTGCGCCTGGTTCGCGATCTGCTCGAAGACGAGGAAGAGCAGCGACGGGATCTGGAACTCGATCACCGGCCGGAGCCCGGCCAGCGCCGCGCCGGTCGCGAAGTTGGTGAACGCCTGCTCCGACAGCGGAGTGTCGAGCACCCGCTCCGGACCGAACCGGCTGAACAGCCCTGCAGTCAGGTTGGAAGCGGCGGCCCGGATGTCCTCGCCGAGCACGAACACTCGCTCGTCGGCCTCGAGTTCATCACCCAGTGCGCGGTTGAGAGCCTTCAAATAGGACAGTTTGGGCATCAGTGAAACACCTCCGGCGACGCGTACAGGTACTGAAGAGCCGCAGCCGGATCGGGATGAGCGCTTCCCAGCGCGATCCCCGCCGCCGCGTCGAGCAGCGCCTCCACCTCGGCATCGACGGCTGCCCGATCCCCCGCAGTCAGCCGTGCGCCCTGGATCTCCACGGGGTCCCGCGACCATCCAGCGGCCAGTTCCTCGGCCGTGCGGTAGTTGAGCCGCGCCCGGTGCTCGAAGGTGTGATGCGCATCGAACCGGTACGTCGTGCACTCCAAAAACGTCGGGCCCTTACCGGCCCGGGCCCGGTCGACCGCGGCGGTCGTTGCTGCCAGCACCTTCTCCGGATCCTGGCCGTCGATCGTGAAGGCCGGGATGCCGAACGCCTTCGCCCGGCCGGTGATGCTGCCCGCGACCGCTGAGTCCACCGGCATCGTGGTGGCGTAGCCGTTGTTCTCGCAGACGAACAGCACCGGTACGCGCCAGAGCGCGGCCAGGTTGAAGGCCTCCAGCAACATTCCCTCGTTGACCGCGCCGTCACCGAAGAAGGTCACCGCGACGCTCGACCGGCCGAGTCGGCGCTGCGCCCAAGCGGCTCCGGTAGCGATCGAGCCGGCAGCACCGACGATGGCGTTCGCGCCCAGGATGCCCAGGCCGAAGTCGGCCGCGTGCATCGAGCCGCCGCGACCTTTGTTCAGCCCCGACTCCCGGCCCATCAGCTCGGCGAACATCCGGGCCGGGTTCACCCCCTTGGCCAGGACGTGCCCGTGTCCCCGGTGCGTGCTGGTGATCAGGTCGTCGGCCCGCAACGCGGCGCACACTCCGGCGGCGATCGCCTCCTGACCGACGTACGGGTGGATGCCGCCGACGATCTCGCCGGACCGGACGAACTCGATCGCGCGCTCCTCGAAGCGGCGGATCAGCCGCACGGTCCGGTAGAGATCGACGGTCATCAGGTCAGCCCTTGATCGCGGCGAGGATCGAGTCCCACAGCCGGGCGCGAGCGGCCAGCGCGGTGTTGATGGTGTCCGCGCACGCGTCCCACTTCGCCTGGTCGTCACCGCACAGGTCGGCGACCATCTGCATCGCCATCGGCGTGTGGAACTCGCCGTCCACCTCGATGTGGCGCTCCAGGTAGTCGACGAACGTGTTGAGCTTCTTGGAGCGCTCGTTCACCGCGACGACCTGGGTGAACATGTCCGGGATCAGGTCCTCCCGGCCGAACGCGAACGCGGCCGCCTGGCAATGCACGGGCGCGCTCTCGATGATGCTCCAGGTCGTACCGGCGAAGTCGATCGAAGCCTGCGGTACGCCGGCCGCCGCGAGCGACTCGACCACCGGGGCGCCACCGCGGAGCAGGTCGACCAGCTTCTCGATCGGGGTCGTGTCGGCACCGGCCTCCTTCATACCGTTGACGTACAGCTCGAAATGGCTGATGAAGCCGGCCTGCCCGTCGACCTCGAGCTCGTCGCTCTCCTCCACCATCACGATGTCGTTGATCAGCCGGCGGCTGCCGGTGTGCGCGGTCGGGATCCACGGCACCGTGACGCAGGTCAGTTCGCGCTGCAGCGACTTGAGCAGCGACATGAAGTCCCAGACGGCGAAGACGTGGTGCTCCATGAAGGTGACGAGCGACTCGTGCGTGTCCAGGTTGGCGTAGAGCGGGTGCTGCACGACCTTGTCGCGCGCGGCGCTGACGGCCTTCTCCAGCTGCTCGATGCCCGGGTGGGTCTGACCCCAGTCGTAACGTGACATGTTGCTTCTCCTTGTTAGCGGTCGGCCCAGAGAGTGGGGCAGAAGTCCGGGTCGGCGTAGTCAGGCGTGCCGTCCGGGGTCCGGCGGACCAGCGCGTCGTGGTTGTACGCCGCGAGGGTGCCGTCGGAGAGCGGGAACTCCCGGTAGGAGTTGCCGCCGTCCTGCAGGTGCAGCGAGGTCGCCCGGCGAGGGCGGTCACTGACGTTGGCTCCGCTGCCGTGGTACGTCCGGCAGTGGTGGAAGTTCATATGGCCGCGAGGGATCGTGATCGGCAGCTTGACCACCTCGACCCCGTTGAACTCGGCGTTCTCCGCGAGCATCTGGTCCAGCTGCGACTTGTCCCGGTCGGCGAAGTGCCGGACGACGGTGTCGTCCGCGCCGATCTCCTTCCACCGGTGACTGCCGTCGACCATCGTGATCGTGCCCATCTCCGGCGGGCAGTCGTGGAACGGGATGAACGCGGTCAGCATCCGGTCCGACGACGAGGACGACCAGTAGTGCTTGTCGAAGTGCCAGGGCACGATGTTCGACGGCTCGCCCTCGATCGGTGGCTTGTAGATCAGGGTGGACTGGAAGATCCGGATCTCGTCGACCTGTGCGAGCCGCGCGGCGACCGCACCGATCAGCGGCTTCCTGAGGATCTTCGCGAGGCCGTCGTGCTCGTAGTGCACGTAGTCGTTGTGCCGCTGGACATCGCCCTTGGACGGGTCCCAGTACGCGAGCTTCGGCGGCGCCACCGGAAGGTTCCGGTCGCGCTCGCCGGCGTAGTACCGCTCGCTGGCGTTGACCAGTTCGTCGGTCTCGTCGTCGGTGAGCAGCTTCTTGGACAGGTACCAGCCGTGCTCGTGGTAGAAGGCAACGTCTTCGTCCGACGGAAGCAGCTCGATCTCCTCGGCCGACAAGGTGAATTCCAGCCCGCTCATACCTCGACCCCCTGCAGTTCGCGCTCCTTGGCCTCGTACAGGGCCTTGATGTTGCCGCTGCCGAACGTCATCGCTCCGCGCCGTTCGATGATCTCCAGGAACAACGTCCGCCGGACGTGCATCGACTCGGTGAAGATCTGCAGCAGCTGTCCCCAGTGGTCGCGGTCGACCAGGATGCCGAGCTCCTCCAGCGCCTCGATCGGCGTCTCGACCTCACCGACGCGATCCGGCAGCGCCCGGTAGTACGCCGAGGGCGAGGCGAGGAAGTTGACGCCACGCTCCTTCAGCGTGCTCACCGCCTCGACGATGTCGCTGGTCCGCAAGGCGATGTGCTGGACGCCGGCGCCCGCGTGCCAGCTGAGGAAGTCGTTGATCTGTCCCGGCCGGCGGTTCGGGTCGGGCTCGATCAGTGTGAAGGTGACGTGCTTCGACGGGCTCTGGACGACGGTCGACTCCATCCCCTGGCCGGCCACCTCGATGTATTCGTCGAAGATCGGCAAGAAGCCGAAGACGTTTTCGTAGAACTCCACGGTCGGCTTCAGCTGGCCGGACGGTACACAGATGGCCAGGTGGTCGATCTCGCTGAACAGCTTCTCGTCCGGGCCCTTCGACGGCTCGGTGATCTGGATGGCGCCTGGCAGGAACTCCCGCCGCGGCCCGTGCCGCTCGACCAGCCGGTGGATCACGTCACCGAAACCGGCGACCTCCGCGATCACCACGGTGGTCTCCTGCCCGTCGGTGTAGGTCACCGGCTCGGCCACCGACTCGGCGCCCCGGGCAAGCAACTCGGTGTAGGCCACCGAGGCGTTGTCGACCTCCAGGCCCACCACGGCGACGCCGTCGCCGTGTCGCTGGACGTACGCGGCAGCGGGGTGGGTGGAGGCCAGCCCCGAGGTCAACACGATCTGTACGGCGCTCTCCCGCAGCAACAGCGAGCGCTGGTCGGCCAGGCCCGTCTCCGGTCCGCCCTGCCCGTGCACCTGCAGGCCGAAGGCGTGTGCCAGGTAGAACGCCGCCTGCTTGGCGTCGCCCACGTACAGCTCCACGTGGTCGATCCCGTAGATCTCCATCACCAGACCTTCCCCTCACTCTTGATCTCTGTGCTCGGAGGTCCGAACAGCAGGCTGACGTTCTGGCCGCCGAAGCCGAACGAGTTCGACAGCGCGTACTGCGGCCGCGCCTCGCGCGGCTCCTTGCGGACGTGATCCAGCGGACAGGCCGGATCGGGGTCATCGAGGTTGTACGTCGGCGGCACCAGGCCGGTCGCCACCGCCAAGGCACTCGCGGCGGCCTCCACCACCCCGGAGGTGCCGAGCATGTGACCCGTCAGCGCCTTCGTGGAACTCACGGCCGGCCCGGATCCCCTGAACGCAAGGCCGATCGCCACGGACTCCGCGGCATCACCGAGCTTGGTGCTCGTGCCGTGCGCGTTGACATAGCCGACCTGCTCGGGCGAAACGTTGCCGCTGGCAAAGGCCTTCCCCATGCAGGCGGCGGCTCCGGTACCGTCCGGACGCGGCGCGGTCGGGTGGTGCGCGTCCGCGTTCACGCCGTACCCCGCGACATCGGCGTACCCGCGAGCGCCGCGCGCAGTCGCATGCTCGGTGCTCTCCAGGACGAGCAGTGCTGCTCCCTCCGACAGCACGAACCCATTCCTGCGCAGGTCGAACGGGCGACTCGCCTCGGTCGGGTCGTCCCAGTTCCGCGCGAGCGCGCGGGCATTGGCGAAGGTCTCCGCGAAGGTCGGGAACAGCGGCGCCTCGCTGGCTCCGCAGATCACCACATCCGCTTCACCACTGCGAATCAGCCGTACGCCGTCCGCGATCGCCTGCGCGCCGGATGCGCACGCAGTACCGACTGACGAGGTGTAACCGCGGATGCCGAACCGGATGGCGACCCGGGCCGCGGGCATGTTCGGCAGGATGCCGGTCAGCAGATAAGGGCTGACCGCCGCGCGCCCGCGCTCGGCCCGGGCAAGTACCTGATTCTCCAGCGTCGCCATCCCGCCGACGCCGCCGATGATCACGCCGATGCGGTCAGCTTCGACGTTCTTGCCGACCACCAGTCCCGCATCGGCCAGTGCGTCCTGAGCAGTCAGCTGAGCAAGGATCACCGTCCGATCCATCACCTTGCCGTCCGGCCCACTCGCGATCGCCCCGGCATCGAAAGCAGGCAAGAAGCCTGCCAGCTCAACCGAGTTCGCCACCGGGTGGTCAGCCGGTGGCCGGCTGATGCCCGACTTCCCGTGCAGCAGGGCGCCGAAGACGTCCTCTACTCCACGGCCCACGGGCGTCATCAGCCCCATCCCGGTGATCGTCACGGCAGTCATGACGAGACCCCGGACAAGCGCTCTTGGCGGAGTGCGACCTTGCGGACCTTGCCGGTGACGGTGACCGGCACCTCGTCCTCGCCGACCACGCTGATCCGGCGCAGGGTGACGGCGACCTCTTGGCCGACGGCTTGGAGGATCCGCTCGTCCCGGTCTTTGATCGGAGCGGCGTTCGCGGGGAGTTCCAGCAAGATGTCGGTCACGAAGCTGCCGTCTTCCTGGACGATGATCACCGTGCAGTCCTGTACTTCGGGAAGCGCGGCGAGGATGCGTTCCTCGGACATCGACGTGTAGAGCTGCGGACCGTCGAAGCCGGCGACGGCGTCGGGGACACGGTCCAGGTGGAAGTAGTGGCCGGTCTCGTCGCGATAGACCAGGTCGCCGGTCAGGAACCAGCCGTTCAGACGGAACTTGTAGGTGTTGACCGAGTCGTTCCAGTACCCCGGTGAAACGCTCGGCGACCTGAAGCCGAGCAACCCGACCTTGCCCGGCGGGAGCTCCTCGCCGGCCGAGTCGAGCACGGTTGCTTCAGCGAACTGGTACGGCTTGCCGATGCACCGGCCGTAGTGCTCGCTGTCGATCGTGTGGGTGATGTGGAACCCGTTGTGCCCCATCTCGCTCGACCCGAGCCCGTCGACGAAGTGCGAGCCACGCACCGTCGTACGACCCTCGCGGGTGACCGTCTCACGGGTGCCGACGGCAACGAGTTTGCGGATGTGCGGCTCGTGCGCGCAGTCGCCGGTGTTGAACCACATCCGCACCGAGTCGAGATCGTGGACGCTCAAGTCCTCCCGCGCCAGTCCCGCCCAGGTGACTGCGAACCCGTAGACACCGTGCGGTTTCCACCGTTCGATCTGCCGCAGGACCGTCGGCGCGTCCTGGCTGGACAGCAGCAGCATCTCGGCGCGGTTGCCGAGCACCTGGTTGACCATCAGGATCGTCGCGGTGTGCGGGATCGGAAGCGCATTGAGAATCCGGTCCGTGCCCTGCGCCTGCGGCATCGTGAGCAGGTGCTTCAGCGCGGCGTACAAAGTCGTGTGGGTGTGCATCACCGCCTTCGGCACGCCGGTCGTACCGGAGGTGTGGGTGATCGCGATCGGGTCGTCCGGATGATGCCGGTAGTGCTCCGGCGCCTTGGCCGGATCGCCGCTGCCGAGTTCCTGCGGCTCACCGAGGATCGGTGCCTCACGCAACAGTTCTCTGTGCTCGGCATCAGCCAGTACGCCGGTCACGCGCAGCCTGCGGATGTACTCCTCCGCGATGGAGGGCGCCATCTTGCCGTTCATCAGCGCGGGGATCGCCCCGACGCGAGTGAGCGCCAGGAAGCTCAGCACGATGTCGGCGGCCTCGGTCGCCCAGATCGCGATGACATCCCGCCGGCCGATGCCCTGGTCGCGCAGCCACGAAGTACGTGCCTGGACCCGGTCGTCGAGTTCGCCCAAGGTGAGCGGATGTTCGGCCGGGAACTGATCGACCGCCGTGTCGAACGTCAGCCCCGGACCGGCCAGGTCAGCGCCGTGCGCGATCACCGTCGCCAGTATGTTGCCGGCGCCGATCGCCGGGTCGGCGGCCAGTTGGGCTCTCAAACTCTTCACAACGCATCTCCCCCACTCACCAGCATGGCCTCGGCGGTGCCGCCGGTGGCCGCCTGTTCCACAAGCACGACGAGGACCTGGTCCGCGTCGCCGTCCGCGATCAGCAGTGCTGCCTGGTCCAGCCCGGTCGTGCGTGCCTCACTGGTGGGGCTGAGGCAGACGACCGGTCCTTGCAGGCCCCACCGGGCCGCGACATAGCCGGCCACGCTGTTCGGGACCGACTGAAAGAAGTAGAGCGGGCCGACTCGCTTGCCATCGGCAACCGTCTGTCGAACGTGCTCCGCGCTGACCCGGTCGCCGGTCCGGGTGACCAGTACGACCGCAGTCCGTGCTGGGGCAGGCGGTTCGCCGTACACGGGCTGCAGGCAACGATCGGCCACGACAGCCACCAGTGGGCTGAACGATGACGCGACGAAGCCGGGCAGTGACGGAGGACCTGCCGCTACGTCGTCACCCGGCTGCGGCCAGATTCCGGATACTTGGTTCATCCAGCACGCACCAGCAAGGCCGTGTTGGCGCCGCCGAACGCGGCATTCAAAGTCAGCCCGTACTGCGCTGTCGCGGGCCGGGGCGCATCCAGGATCAGATCCAGGTCGCACTCGGGATCACGCGTCGTGAAACCCGCGTTGACCGGGAGCTTCCCCTCACGCAAGGCCTGCACGGTCAATATCAGCTCCAGCAGCCCAGATGCCTCCAGCGCGTGCCCATGCACGGCTTTCGTCGAGCTGACCGGTACGTCGCTGTGGAACACGGTCCTGATCGCCGCAGCCTCGGATGCGTCGCTGAACCCGGTCCCGGTCGCGTTGGCGTTGATGTAGCCGACCACCTCCGGCGGGAGGTCCGCCTTCCGCAGCGCGGCCTGGATCGCTGCCTCCAGACCGTGTCCGTCGGGAGCCGGCTGACACGGGTGATAGCCGTCGCCCGCCCTTCCCCAACCGACGATCTCCGCCAGGCCCTCGCCACGCTGCAGCACGATGGCTGCCACGCCGTCGCCGAGCAGCAAGCCCTTACGGTCAAGGCTGAACGGCCTGACGACTCCGTCCGACGACAACGCCCGGCCGGCATCGAACAACGCGAATTGGTCCGACTCGACCAAATAGCCGGCCGCGACGACGATTCGGTCGGCGTACCCGCGGCGGATCAGCGCGGCCGCGTCAGCGACCGCAGTGCTGGCTGAGACGCAGGCGCTGGTGTAGATGCGAGCCGCTCTGGAGGCCAGGGCGCGGACGCCAGAGCGGCCGTGAACCGCAAGAAACAAAGGGGTTGTGGCTCGTTGTGCCACCGTCAGACCAGCTTCGGCACAGGCCTCGGTGACGGCGTCAAGCAACTCCTCTTCCAGCGACCGCACATCGGCGAGCGTCGCTGCCCTGCTGACCCGGCGGTTGCTGGTGTCGAACCGCCGGACGTCGGTGAAGGCCGGGGCGCCGGGCAGGGCTGCCGCCAGTTGCGCCTCGGCACCACGGCCGAGTGCGCTCAGGACGGACAGCCCGGTGATGGAGATCCGCTGGTCAGACATGGCTCTTGAGCGCTTCCGCGAGCACGCGGACGGCGTCGTCGATGGTCCTGATCCGGTCCAGCTGGTCATCGTCGAGTTCCAGCTCGTAACGCTGCTCGACCTGATGAGCCAGCCAGGCCAGTTCCATCGAGTCGATCCGTTCGCGGACCTCACCAGCCGGGCGGTCACCCAGCGCTGCCAGCCAGTCCACGATCTCGGCTCTCCCGGGCGGAGGGAAGCTCATCAGACCTGCTGCGCTACCCGGCCGGCCACCGCGGTGGTGAACTCGCCCACCGTCATCAGGGCCAGCTCCTCGGACTCGTCGTCGGAGAACCGCACGCCGAACCGGTCCTCGACCCGGACCGACAGGTCGGCCAGCGCGAGCGACTCCAGGTCGACACCGGCCGGGCCGAGCGTGGTCTCGTCGTCGATCCCCTCGACGTCGTAGTTCATGTCCTGCAGCTGTGCGAGGACGAACTCGCGAACCTCTTCCCTCATCGGGATACCTTCTTCCTGTGAATCAGCGTCCGGGCACCGATCTGGCTCCCGTGCACGTCTGGCTGAACCCCGCCGAACGCGACCACCGATCGGCGGCCCACGCCCTGCTCCTCGACCTCGCCGGCACCCTGCTCGAAGGCACCCCGGTACTGCGCCACGACGCCGCCGGCGGTCCCCACGTCGACCCGCTCTGGGTGAGCATCAGCCACAGCCGGCGGCTCGTCGCCGTCGCCGCCAGCCTGTCGGGCCCAGTCGGCGTAGACCTCGAGGACCGCTACCCCCGGGACATCACCGCCCTGGCCCACCGCTGGTTCGCCCCCGCCGAACTCACCTGGATGGCCGGCCAGCCCGAAGAACTCGAGGCTTTCCTGCACCTCTGGACTGCGAAGGAAGCGGTAGGCAAGGCCCTCGGCACCGGCCTCCGGAACTCTGGGTTGCGCCGGGAGCTGGCTCTGCCCGGCGGACCCGTTCCGTCCGAGCCGCAGCTCACCTTGGCGCATGTTCCGGTTCGGGCCGACGCGGTGCTGGCTGTTGTAGTACCGACGGGCGTCCGGACCATCGAGGTCTCTGAGCATCACGGTGCTGCTTTGCGGAGTACTGCGGTGTCCCGGACGAGTTTTCCGGTGGTCGTGCGAGGCAGCTGATCGAGCACCCGGACACTGCGCGGGCGTTTGTACGACGCCAGCAGCTGCGCCAGGTCGCCCTCGATGCGAGCGACGTCGCGGTTTTCGTTCAGCTGGACATAGGCGGCGATAGAGCCGTCGTGGACGACGACCGCGGCCTCCACACCCCGCAACGTGCCGAGCGTGTACTCCACCTCGGTCAGGTCGACCTTCAGCCCGCCGACCGACACCTGCGAGTCCAGCCGGCCCTTGATCGACACCAGCCCGGTCTCCGGGTCGACGACACCGGCGTCCTTGGTCCGCAACCAGCCGTCGGCCCAGCGACCCGGATCGGACAGTCCCAGGTACGGCGACTCCGGCCGCCGGATATGCAGCTCACCATCCACAGCCCGTACTTCGATGCCGGGCGCCGGGCGGATCGCCGGCCGGTGCGCGCCGAACAGGTCGGTCCCGATCACCCCGACCTCGGTCATCCCGTACATGTTGCCCAGCGGTACGCCGTACTTGTCCTCGAAGGCAGCTGAGATCGCGGCCGGCACCAGCTCGCCACCCGTCGTCATCCGCTTGAACTGCGGCAGCGGCGGCGGCTCCTTGACCGAGGCGAGCAGCCCGAGGTGGAACGGCACCCCGAGCACGGTCGCCGGGCTCTTGCCGCTCGCGATCGCCTGGACGATGGCGTCACCGGTCAGCCGCGCGGGTGGGACCAGCTCGACACCGGCGTGCAGGCCGTACATCAGCCCGCCCACCAGACCGAGCACGTGCACCATCGACGGCAGCAGGATCACCCGCTCGCCCCGGAGCGGCACGCCCTCGAGCTGCGTGTACCGCAGTACCTCCTCGACCAGGTCCTCGACGGTCCGCCCGATCACCTTCGAAGGCCCGGTCGACCCCGAGCTGAGCTGGACGACGGCGTGCGCGGTGTTCGCGGTGTGACCCGAGTAGCTGGCCACGTCGGTGTCGATCTCCACGAACGTGCGCAGACCCGACACGACCGGCCCGTCCGGCGATACCACCACCTGCGGCACCAGCCGCTCGATCGCCCGGCGTACCTCGTAGTCGGTCAGCCGGTGATCCAGCAGGATCGCTTGCCCACCGCTACGCCAGATCGCCAGCAAATGGGTAACGAATGCCATTGACGGCGGTAATCGCAATGCGGCGGCACCACCCGGGCGCAAACCCGATGCCGCCAATTCGGACTGCCTGTCCCGGACCAGCCGGCGCAGCATTCCGCGATCAATTGGAGTGGGGAGTCTGAAACAGATGTCGCCGGCCGCACCGGTCAGCAACACGTCATCGACCCATTGGGCACCCATAGTGGTTCCGGGCACCACGACAGTACCGTCCATGGTCATCCGAGCTCCGAAGTTCGCCTTGAACACAAAGGATTCAGAGCACCAGTCCCCCACCAAGGCCTGGCGATGACGTGACGATACGACACGATTACGCGGTCCCGCTATGGACCGAAAGTGATGAGTTCGCTACCCTTCGCGACGTGGTCCGGATCGCTTTTCTTTCGCCGCCGGATCAGCGATGCTGCTCCGTTTCGAAGCCGCCAGAAATCAAACACCCGGCCAGCGCGCAAACCGGTCAGCCAAATACCACCGGTTAGCTGTTACGTTCAAAAGCAAACTCGCGAAGGGTTCCCCGCGCGGAATTCAAAGAACTGTTTGCCGACCTGTTCCGGATCGGCACCGGCAGAATTTTTTCAGATTCTGCGCTGCCACTCCTCGCTCTGCTCGACCGGCCGGAACCCGAGCCGTTCGTTGACCGCGTTCATCGCGGTGTTCTGCTCGGCGTTCCAGGTGTGCACGACCAGCCGCTCGGAGTGGCTGCGCTGCAGTTCGAGATGGTTGCGGACCTTCAGCGCCAGCCCGAGCCGGTGCCCACGATGCGCCGGCGCCACCAGCGTCCCCGACTGAAAGGCGTTGACCGGGTCATGACTGGACAGGTAAAGCTCAGTGTTCCCGGCCAGCGTGCCGTCCGGCGCGATGGCGACGGTAGCCCAGCCAGTGCGGCCCTGCGCGCGGGCATGCTCCTCCCTGGAACGCACCCGGTCCGCGTCCCAGACCTCGGCCTCCACCTCCAGCTCACCCTGTGGCGACTCTGTCATGAACGTGCTCTCGAGGGCCGCATATGCGTCGACCAGTTCGTCTGGGCAGCGGTCCTGCCAGGAGACGAGGCGATAGCCGCGGTGATGCTCAGCGACCTCGGCGGCCAGCTTCTCGAGGAAGACCTGCTCGAGTGGCAGCTCGAGAATCCGGTGCATCTCGACGTTGGCCACCGTCAGTCCGTTGGCCCGTGCGAAGGCCTGACCGGCCGCCACACCACCGAGCGGGGCAGTCACCTCGCTATGGACGACCGTGCGGCCGTGGTACGCCGCTCTGTCCCCGGCCACTCTGACCAGCGCGGACCCGTACCCCTGCCGACGCCGCTCCGGCGGGACGTTGATGTCCACCGTGATGAGGCTCGGGTTGTCCTGCAGCGGCAGCTCGACCCACAGGACTCCGGCGATCTTCCCGGTCTCGTCCCGAACGGCCCACATTTCCTTGCCCCAGTACGGCGACTCGCGCAGTATGCCGGCCCGCATCTCCTCGCGGGTCCAGACGACGGCAAACTCACGGCCGGCTGTCGCGCCGGCCTCCATGACGTCGTACCACTCGTCGAATGCTGCCGGGTCCCGCGGGTCGGTGCGCTCTATGCTCACCCGTCTGACTGTAGGGACCCGGCGAGCGCGAGAGCCAACGGTTTAAGAGTGCTGATCCCGTTCGCGTTCGGCCGCGATCTCGTCGAACACGTCGGCGTCCCCTGGCATGGTCTCGATCGTGGGGAAGGCCATCAGATGGGCGGCGAAGTCATGGTTACCGCCGGTCAGCCTGCGGTACTCGGCAATGTCGATGACGACGGCAACCTTCTCACCATGGCGCGTAATAGCCTGCGGCCCGTCGCTTTCCACGGCGCGGAGCACCTCGCTGAAGCGTTGTTTCGCTTCCTGAACCTGCCAGCTCATGGAACCTCCCAATGGCGCCATTCTGTCTAGACAGTCCAGATCACATCCTATGCAGGGGCGCTGAGTTTTCCGAGCGCGATGGCGACCCGGCCGCCGGCTTCCGCCAGAGCCACGCGGGCCTCGCCGACCGGACTGCCCGTGAGGAGGTGCACCAGGGCGGGCTTGAGCTCGCCGTCGGCGTCGGCCAGGGCGGTCGCGCAGGCCTCGGCGTCCGCGCCGGTGGCCTCGGCCAGGATCCGCAGCATCCGGCCGCGGAGTTTCTGGTTCGTCGCGACCATGTCGACCATCAGGTTCGACCAGGTCCGGCCGAGTTTGATCATCAGCGTGGTCGAGAAGCTGTTCAGGATCATCTTCTGCGCGGTCCCGGCCTTCAGCCGGGTGGAGCCCGCGATCACTTCGGGCCCGGTGTCCGCCGCGATCACGATGTCGGCCAGCGGAGCCAACGGCGCCGACGGGTTGGACGTGACCAGGGCAGTGATCGCACCGACGGCACGAGCGGCCCGCAGAGCGCCCGCGACGTACGGCGTACTGCCTGAGGCCGCGAGGCCGATCACGATGTCACGAGACGTCACAGCGGCCGCGTCGGCGGCGCCGCCTTCCTCGGAGTCCTCGACGTTCTCGACAGCGCGCAGGAGCGCCTCCATGCCGCCCGCGTGGTGCGCGACCACCAGGTCGTCGGGGGCATGGAAGGTCGGCAGCAGTTCGGCCGCGTCGAGGACCGCCAGGCGGCCGGAGGTGCCGGCGCCGAAGTAGTGCACCCGCCCGCCGTTGCGGACGGCTTCGACGGCGGCATCCACCGCGCGAGCCAGTTCTGGGATCACGGCACCGACCGCACCGGCGACTCTGGCGTCCTCCGCGTTGACCATCCGGAGGATCTCGGTGGTGCCCACCGCATCGATCGCGAGCGTCCTGGGGTTGCGCTGCTCCGTGGGTGTGATCACAGCTACGATGTTAGTTTCCTACTGAAGGATTTTCAATTCTGTTGATCATTGACAGAACTCTTCAGTCGATGCCCGCGAACCGCGATCGCGGTCTCCTCCAGCGCCTTCCGCGCGTCCGGCATCACCGACTGCGCCACCCCGATGAACAGGCAGTCGATCACCATCAGCTGGGCGATCCGGCTCGACATCGCGCCGGAGCGATAAGTCGTCTCGCGAGCGGCCGTGGTGAGCACAAGATCTGCGGTCCGGGCCAGCGGCGAGCGGGGAAAGTTCGTGATGGCGACCGTGGTGGCGCCGTGCTTGGCGGCCTCCTCGAGCGCCTCGACGACCTCGACCGTCGTACCGGTGTGGGAGATGCCGATCGCGACATCGCCCTCACCGAGCAGCGCGGCACTCGTCAGCGCGACATGCACGTCCGACCAGGCGAACGCGACCCGGCGGATCCGGTGCAGCTTCTGCTGCAGGTCGAGCGCGACGAAGGAGCTCGCGGCGGTGCCGTACAGGTCCACCCGCGGCGCCTTGGCGACCGCGGCGACGACCTTGCTCAGGGCCTCCACATCGAGCTGCTGAGCGGTCTCGCGGACCGCCCGTTCGTCCGCGAACGCGACCTTGCCGACGACATCGGCCAGGGAGTCCCCCGGCTCGATGTCACCGCCCACCTCTGGCCGGATGTTCTCCGTAGCCGACTGAGCCGCCAACTGCAGGCGGAGCTGCGGATAGCCGGGGACGCCGATCTGCTTGCAGAACCGGATGACCGTGGTCTCCGAGGTGGATGCCACCTCGGCCAGTTCGGAGATCGTCATCGCCGCCACTCCGCCCGGGTCGGCGAGGACCGCGTTCGCCACCCGCTGCTCGGCCGGCGCCAGCGCAGGCATCACCGCGCGGACCCGGACCAGCAGCGGCCCCGTGGGTTCTGGAGAGGTAACTGAAGTCATGACGCCACCGTACGGCGATTAAGCACCGAGCGGGGTCACCGACGCGAAAGTCTCCAACCAGAAGCGACAAATGATTCAGGCGTTCGTTCTCCGTCGAAAAGTACCTGACGGCCCGAGGAGATCTTCACGCTATCTACATAAACGCCCCGGCCCTGGTAGAGCGGGTCGGACGTGTAGCGCCACCGCAACGTCTGGTCACCGGCGCCAAGATCCGAGGTCGCCTGGTGCCAGTGCCGGTCACCGGACCCGCTGATCGTGCCGTCGGTGTCGATCACCGTCCCGCGGTCCTGAACCGTGAAGGGCACCTTGGTCCAGGTGGTCCCGTCCACGGAACTCTCCAGATACAGCAGATCCGAGTCCTCGGTGTCCACGAACAGGTCGAACGACACCTTCGCCCCGGCAGCCGGTACGGCGACCTTGGCCGCGAGCGTCGTCGTACTGGCGTCCGTGGTCCCGGAGAACCACGCATCCTTGCCGTGCCTAGGCCCAACACCCAAAGACAGCGCCAGCCCTTGTACTACGGCCCTGCGGGCAGGGTTGTTGCTGCCCCAGCTGCGACTCGGGTGGACCCGGTTGCTCAGCAGGATCGCGAACGACCGCGAGTCGAAGTCGATGACGACCGACGTCCCCGTGTAGCCCGTGTGGCCCGCGGTACGGGGTCCGGACAAGCCGCCCATGTACCAGCGCTGGTTCAGCTCGAACCCGAGTCCGTGGTCGTTGCCCGGGAAGGCCTGGTTGAAGTTGGTGATCATCGCGGTGACGGAGTCCGTCTTCAGGATCCGCGCGCCGCGATAGCTGCCGCCGTTGAGGAACGTCTGCGCCAGCACGGCCAGATCATCCGCGGTCGAGAAGACGCCGGCGTGCCCGGCGACGCCGTTGAGCGACCAGGCGTTCTCGTCGTGCACCGAACCCCAGACCATCCCGCGCGGGGGTGACGCCTGGTACTCCGTCGCGGCGATCCGCGGCTTCTTCTTCTCGTCCGGGTTGTAACCGGTGTCGCGCATCTGCAGCGGCTTGGTGATGCCGTCGGCGACAAGCTTGTCCAGCGGCTTGCCGCTGACCCGGTGCGCCAGCTCGCCCAGGGCGATCAGGTTCAAGTCGCTGTAGAGATAGGTGCCGCCCGGCGGGTTCTTCAGCTTCGCCGTCAGCGCTGCCTGCATGCGCAGCTCGGGCGTCGGCTGACTGCTCCACAGCGGCAGGAACGCGGGCAGCCCGGTCGTGTGGGTGAGCGCTTGCCGGACGGTGATCGCGGCCTTGCCGTTCTCGGCGAACTCCGGCACGTAGGTCGCGATCGGGGTGTCCAGGCCGACCTTGCCCTTCTCGACCTGCTGCATCACCACGATCGAGGTGAACAGCTTCGAGACCGAGGCCATGTCGAAGATGGTGTCGGTACGCATCGGGATCTGCTGGTCGGCAGGCAACTCGGTGCCGTTGCCATCGGCGTACTTGACCGCCAGGCCGGTCGCCTTGCGGGTGACCACCTTGCCGTCGTGGCCGAGCAGCGTGACAGCACCGGCGTACAGGGGTTTGACGGTGCCGGTCGGCTTCGTCCAGCCCTCCACCTGGGTGAGCGCGGTGTCGATCGGCGCGGGGTCGAGACCGGCCTTCGCCGGAGTCGAGTCGCGGAGCAGCGTCGACTTTTGCGCATAGCCGTCGTACGGGCGGTCGAAGCTTCCGGCCTGATGGTTGCCGTTGGCAACGGCTGCTACTGGGGTCACGGCGACAATCATGATGGTCGCGACGAGCGCGAAGCGGCTTGGGGCGAGCATGACCGACCCTTCAGGTAACTAAATTGCGACATAGTCCACCACCCAGGAAAGTTACCCACCCCTGAGGGCGCGGTCAAGGCCTCTCGCCACTGGGCCCACCTGAAGCAAGCTGGTATCTAAGTAGGATTCAATCAACGTAAGATTGAATCTACCTTTACCAAGCGTGGAGCCGGTCCTGATGAGGTTCAACGGCAGGGCGGCGCCGGGTGGGTAAGTCGCGCCTGGTTCAGGAGTTCTGCGACCGTTCCGGTCTGCCCTACGTCGTGTTCCAAGCGACCAGGGGACGTAATCCGGTGGCAGAACGGGCGGACTTCACCTCAACGTTGTCAACCTCCGCCCTCCCTGGAGCAGAGTTGATAGCCGGGCTCCAGGCCGGCGACTGGAGCCAAGCACTGCGCTCCCTCGCTATCGCACTTCCGGACGATGCGCCGAGTATCGCGGTAATCGACGAGGTGCCGTGGCTGGTGGAGCGGGATGTCGAGTTCGAAGGCGCGCTGCAGACGATCTGGGATCGGCACCTGTCGGCCAAGCCTGTCCTGCTCATTCTGGTCGGCAGCGACTTGTCAGTGATGGAGTCGCTGCAGTCCTCTGGCCGCCCCTTCTTCGGGCGGGCTGCAAAGATGACCGTGCGGCCCCTACATCTAGCCGACGTGCAGGCTATGACGGGTACGGATGCTGCGGACGCAGTGGACGCCCTGCTGATTACCGGAGGCTTCCCGGAGATCGTCCAGTCGTGGCGGCCGGGGATGAGCCGTACAGAGTTCCTCCGGGACGCTGCCAGCAACCCGCTCTCACCACTGTTGGTGGCAGGCGAACTTTCGTTGCTAGGAGAGTTTCCTGAGGCCTCTCACTCGCGCGGGGTGCTGGAAGCAGTTGGTGCCGGCGAGCGAACTTTCTCCAGCGTCGCCGCGCAAACTGGTGGCGCAGGTGCGATGCCGTCCGGGACGCTGTCTCCGCTCTTGAACACGCTACTGTCCAAGCAGGTTCTAGCCGCTGACCTACCTCTGTCCGCCAAGGCCGATAGCAAGAACAAGCGTTATCGCGTCGCTGATCCGTATCTTCGATTCTGGCTGGCCTTCTTGCAGCGGGGGATCCCGCTCATCGAGCGCGGCCGCGGCGACCTGGCGCTGGAACGCATCGAGCGGTCATGGACGACCTGGCGCGGTCGTGCCGTCGAGCCGATCATCCGCGAATCGCTGCTCCGGCTACTGCCCGACGAGCGGTGGCCGCAAACCGAGGCGGTGGGTGGCTGGTGGAACCGACAGAACAACCCGGAGCTCGACCTGGTTGGAGCCGACCGCGAACCCGTGGCGAGTGCGGTGCACTTCGTCGGGTCGATCAAGTGGCTGGAATCCCAGCAGTTCAGCGGACGCGACTACCAGGCCATGGCCCGGGACGTGCTTGCCGTACCTGGCACCGACTTGGACACGCCGCTTGTCGCCGTGTCCCGCTGCGGTGTCGAGGATGGTTTGCCACTCGCCGCGCAGTGGGGCCCCGACGACCTGGTCCGAGCCTGGCAGTAGCGGTCTCGCCGACGTCGTCTGGCGTCGGCGAGACCGGTAGTCGCTCACTTCACCGGTGATCTCCCTTGTACAGCAGGTACTTCGCGCGGCGCGCGGTCCAGGCCCGGGTCTCCGGCTGCCAGGCCGCGACGATCTCCTCGGCCGACGCACCCGCGGTGAACATCGTCCGGAACCGGTCCGAGCCGGTCAGTAGGTCGATCCACCGGCCGGGCGGGTTCTCGGCCCGCCAGGCGAACTGCGGGTACAGCCGCTTGGCCTCGATCATCATGTGGGTCGCTGCCAGGATCGGATCGACCCGATGCGGGTCGGTGATGTGCAGCTGCACCCCGCCACACAGCAGGTTGGCGTTCTTGCTGATGAACGGGGTGAAGTACGCCTCGCGGAACTCGATCCCCGGCACGTTCTTCGTCCGCAGCGCCTCGGCCCAGCGGTAGTCGATGTACGGCGCGCCGATCAGCTCGAACGGCCGGGTCGTGCCGCGGCCCTCGGAGAAGTTGGTGGCCTCGAACAGGCACGTGCCCGGGTAGAGCAGGGCGGTGTCCGGCGTCGGCATGTTCGGGCTCGGCATCACCCAGGGCAGGCCGGTCTCGGCGAACAACTGGTCCCGCTTCCAGCCCTTCACCTTGATCACCTGGAGGTCCTGGACCACCGGGCCACCGGTATCGAGGGCGAGGTACTCGGCGTTGAACAGCCGGGCCAGCTCGCCGACGGTCATGCCGTGCTGCTGAATGATCTCTTCCTTGCCGACACCCGAGGTGTAGCCGGGCTTGAGCATCGGGCCGCGGGCGTAGCCGCCGACCGGGTTCGGGCGGTCCAGCACCACGAACTTCTTGCCGGTGTTGGCGGCGGCCACCATCGCCTCGTACATCGACCAGATGTAGGTGTAGAAGCGCGCGCCGACGTCCTGGATGTCGAAGACGACGGTCTCCACACCGGACTTCTGGTAGAGCGTGGCGAGCTTGGCCGCGTTGGCGCCGTACGCGTCGTAGACCATGATCCCGGTCCGCGGGTCGACGTGGTCGTTCTCGGAACCGCCGGCCTGTGCGCTTCCGCGGAACCCGTGCTCGGGGCCGAACACCGCGACCACGTTGACCTTGCCGGACGCGTGCATGGTGTCGACGACGTGGCTCAGGTCGTTGAGGATGCCGGTCGGGTTGCTGAACACCCCGACCTTCTGGCCGGCCAGCGCCTTCCAGCCGTCATCGGCCAGCACCTGCGCGCCGGTCTTGATTCCCTTGCGCTTGGTGGGTTCAGCGGCAGCAGCCGCCTGGACGTCGATCAGCGGTGCGGCAGCGAGTGCACCCGCACCGGCCAGCAGACTGCGGCGCTTCATCGGTTCTCCCTCAGGGCTTGAAGTACAGGTCGGTGACGATCGGGCGGTGGTCGCTGGCCTCGGTTGTGCCGGGACTCGCGGGGACGGCGGCATGGTCGACGCGGAAACCAGTGCCCACGGCAACGAAGTCGATCCGCTTCACCGGGGCCACCGCCGGGTACGTCGACGGGCTGCCAGTGGTGGCCGTAGCAACCAGCCAGCCGTCATCGAGGCGGCGCCAGAGCTTGGCGAGTTCGGGCGCTTCGTGTTCGGCGTTGAAGTCGCCGACCAGGAGCTGCAGGTCCTTCTTGCGGTCCCGGGCGAGGATCTTCACGGTGTCCTCGACCTGCGCCAGCCGAACCGCCGGGTCGGCGCGGTAGTCGAGGTGGGTGACGTACACGTGCAGACGGCGGCCTCGCACCTCCACCTCGGCTTCCAGGAACCCCGGCATCGGTGCGGGCACCGGATTCGGGTCCTGGGTGGAGAGCCTGGTGATCTCGTGATTCTCGGACCGCTGCACCGGGAAGCGCGAGAGCACGCCCACGCCGTACTGCCGGCGCGGCCGGCTGGCGGCGGGCGGGTCGAGGTCGTAGATCGGCGCGAACGCGAGGTGCATGCCGAGCTTCTCCGCGAGCTCCGCGATGGTGTCGCGCCACTCGCTGCGGGCACCCCACGCCACGTCCACCTCTTGGAGTCCGATGATGTCCGCGTTCAGCGCCTTGATCGCCTGCGCAGTGCGTTCCAGGTCGAAGACGTTGTCCTCGCCCGCACCCGCGTGGATGTTGTACGACGCTACCGTCAGGCGGGTCTCGTTCGAGAGCTCGAGACCGTGGCCGAACGGGTGCAGCACCTTCGTGGGATCGGCCGCGGTCGGGATGTCGACGGGGAGCTTGCCGGTGGGTGCGAGTTCGCCGTACAGGACTTTGGCCAGGGCCTTCATCGAGACGGCGGCATACGAGTACGTCGCCAGGGTGGTGCCGGCCGTGGGGAAGTAGGCGACGTCGTACGGGTCTCGGACGGCGACGACGATGACCGGGCGGCCGGTGGCGAGCAGTCCGTTGACGAGCTTCTGCTGTTTGGCTTGCTTGTCGGTGACCTCGGTGTCCCAAGCCTTCATCGTGAGGACGACGGTCAGGTCGGCCTGCTGAGCCGCGGCGAGGGCGTCGTCGATCTTGGCGTCTGTCGGGGTCGCGCCGGTGTCCTTGACGGTCGTGATCGCACCGCGCTGCTGGAGCGCAGTACCGAGCACGGTCGGGGTGTAGCCGGCGATGAGCACCTTGCGAGGTGCCGGTGAGAGCGGGAGCAGGCCGGCTTCGTTCTTGAGCAGGGTGGTGGTGTGGTCGGCGATGTGCTGAGCCATGGCGTAGTTGGCCGGAGTACCGACGACCTTGGTGACGCGGGCGACGTCGACGTACGGGCGGTCGACTACTCCGGTCTTCAGCTTGAGCTTGAGGATCCGCTCGACGCTCTGGTCGATCCGCTGCTCGCTGATCCGTCCGCTCCGCACCGCTTGCAGGACGGAGTTGTAGGCGAGGTCGGGCTGGACCGGCATCAGGAGCTGGTCGACGCCGGCTTCGAGTGCCCTGAGTGGGATCTCGGCATCGCCGTACTTGTCGCGGACACCCTTCATGCCGAGCGAGTCGGTGATCACCACGCCGTCGAACCGGAGCTCCTCACGCAGGATGCCTGTCATGATCGGCCTGCTCAGGGTCGCCGGATCACCGGACGGATCCAGCGCCGGTACGACGATGTGCGCGGTCATGATCGAGTCGATGCCGGCCTTGATCGCTGCCTCGAACGGCGGCCGGTCGATCGCGTTCCACTGCTCGCGGGTGTGGTTGATCACCGGGATGCCGGTATGGCTGTCGGTCGCGGTGTCGCCGTGGCCCGGGAAGTGTTTGGCGGTCGAGACGATCCCACCGTCGCGCTGGTAGCCCTTGACCTGGGCGGCCGTCAGTTGCGCGACGAGCTCGGGGTCGCTGGAGAAGGAGCGGACGCCGATCACCGGGTTGAGCGGGTTGACGTTGACGTCGGCGACCGGCGCGAAGTCGGTGGTGACACCGACGGCCTTGAGTTCGCGGCCGCCGATGCCACCAGCGGTCCGGGCGAAGGCGGCCGACCTGGTGGAACCGAGCGCCATCGCTCCGGGGAACTGGGTGGCGGGAGGACCGACCCGGAACACCACACCGTGCTCCTGGTCGGTACTGATCTGCAACGGAATACCCTTGTTTTCAAGGGCTGCCGCCTGCAGGCCGTTGGAGAGTCTGGCGATCTGCAGCGGGTCCTTGACCGAGTCGGTCCAGGCGAAGTAGATGACGCCACCGAGGTGGTACTTGCGAACCACCTCGGCCGGAGTCGCTACGCCGTACAGGCTCGTGTTGCGGGGGTCGGCCGTGTCCGCCGTCGGCCCGTAGGCGTAGCAGACGAACAGCTGGCCGACCTTCTGCTCCAGCGTCATACTGCGCAGGGTGTCGCGGACCCACCTGCTGCTGGCGGCTTGCGCCGGGCCCGTCGCTGCGACCGTAGTACCGGCTACGGCTGCGGCGGCGAGACCCAGGGTTTGTCTGCGGGAGAACTCCATCGGAGTCACCAGGTCAGTCCGTGGCCGAACTTGTAGAGCGGCGTGGCGGGCTGCCCCGCCACCGGGATGTCGACCGGGAGCTTGCCGGCCGGGCTGACCTCGCCGTACAGGACCTTGGCGAGCGACTCCATCGAGACCGCCGCGAAACCATAGGTGGCCACGTACGTCGGCGCCGCGGTGAAGTAGGCGATGTCGTACGGGTCGCGGACGGCCACGACGATCACGGTCTTGCCGGTTGCGAGCAGGTCCTTCACGAGCTTCTGCTGCTTGGCATTCGGGTCGACGACCCTGGTGTCCCAGGCCTTCTGGGTGAGGACCACGGTCACGTCGTTGGCCTGCGCCTTCGTCACCGCGTCCGTGATCGCGGCGTCGGTGGGCTGCGCGCCCGTCTGGGCCACAGTGGTGGTGGCACCCCTGGTGGCGAGACTGTTGGCCAGGGCCTGGGTCGTGGTGACTCCCCAGCCGGTGACGAGAACCTTGCGCGGGGTGTTGGCCAGCGGGAGCGTGTTGGTGTCGTTCTTGACCACCGTGACGGACTTGTCGACGATCTTCTGCGCGGTGGCCAGGCTGGCCGGCGTACCGACTGTCGTGGCGATCTTGGCCGGGTCGACGTACGGGTGGAACATTGCGCCGTTCTTGAGCTTCATCAACAGGACGCGCAGCACGCTCTCGTTGACCTGACGCTCGCTGATCCGGCCCGACTTCACCGCGTCGACGACGGCCTTGAACTGAACGTCCGGCGCCGGCGGCAGCAGCAACTGGTCGGCCCCGGCCTCGATCGCCCGGACGGCCACCTCGGCGTCGCCGTACTTCGACCGCACCGCGGCCATCTCGAGCGCGTCGGTGATCACGAGCCCCTTGAAGCCGAGCTGGTCACGCAGTACGCCGGTCAGGATCGGCTTGCTCAGCGTCGCCGGGTCACCCGACGGGTCGAGCGACGGTACGACGATGTGCGCGGTCATGATCGAGTCGATGCCGGCCTTGATCGCGGCCTTGAACGGCGGCGCGTCGATCGTGTTCCACTCCTCCAGGGTGTGGTTGATCGTCGGCAGCGAAGTGTGGCTGTCGTCGCGGGTGTCACCGTGGCCGGGGAAGTGCTTCGCGGTCGCCATGATGCCGGCGTCGTTCTGGTACCCCTTGACCTGCGCGGCCGTCATGTCCGAGACGAGCGTCGGGTCGCTGGAGAACGAGCGGACGCCGATCACCGGGTTGAGCGCGTTGACGTTCACGTCGGCGACCGGGGCGTAGTCCTGGCGGATGCCCATCGCCTTCAGCTCACGCCCGGTGATGCCGGCCGCGGTCCGCGCGTCCTTGAGGTCCCGGCTCGCGCCGTGGGCCATGTTGCCGCCGAACTGGGTGGCAGGCGGGCCGATCCGGACCACCACCCCCTGCTCCTGGTCGGTGGCGATGGTCAGCGGCACGCGCAGGCCGGTCTTGAGAGCGGCTTGCTGGAGCTGGTTGGAGTACGTCGCCAGCTGGGTCGGGTTCTCGACGTTGCCGCGCGCGCTGAAGTAGATCCAGCCACCCGGCTTGTACTTCGCGATCACCTCAGCCGGCGTCGCCACGCCGTACAGGGTGGTGTTGCGCGCATCCGGCTTGCTCGCGTCCGGCCCATAGGCGAACAGCACGAACATCTGCCCGATCTTGTCCTCGAGCGTCATCCCCTGCAGAGCCTTGCTGGCCTGCTGCAGGTTGGTGAACGCCGCGGACTGCGGCTCGGGTGGTGGAGCACTGACAGCAACAGCCGGCGCAAGCGAGGCGATGGTCGCAAGACCGAGGCTGGCAACAGCAAAACGGCGCAAGGCGGACATGACCGACCCCTCAGGTAATTGAATTACAACCGTGCCCCCGCACGCGAAAGTTACCCACGGACCCGAGGCGGGGTCAAGAGGAAACCCACACCTCATCCAACCACCCGATGACCAACCCCGCGGATCAATCGCTTGAACAACCTCCCCCACGCAGGCTCCTCCGTCGCCTGCTCCCGCCC
>NZ_AQUZ01000070.1 GCF_000372465.1 Kribbella catacumbae DSM 19601 | reverse complement strand
GGGTGTGGGGGTTGGGGAGGGCAGCGGTGACGGCTGCGTATTTGGGGAGCGCTTTGGCGGTTTTGAGGTCGCGGCGGATTTCGCGGGCGTTGCGGTGGTGGCGCAACTCGAGGAACTCGACNGTGTCGCGGGCNCCGAGTTCCTTGGCCAGGCCGCGGTGGTCGAGGTCCGCGGTGAGCTGGAGGCGGTAGGTGAGCAGGGTGGACAGGGCAGCGTCGACACCGTCGATGGTGGACAGCAGAGCGCTGTCACCGAGCATCGACGGTGAGAGTAGCTGCGAGGTCTCCATACCCAGAACTCTAGACGGGCCCACCGACAGTTTTTGGAGCCGGAAGGCCTTATCTGTAAGGGGATCAGCGAGTGGCCGGAAATGGTCGAGTTATGCACAGGAATGGCTGGGGTGTGGACAAAGCGATGATGTTGCTTATGGCAACAACAAGGAGTCGCTGGGGGCTTGGCTGTGGAGGGGACATAGCAAAGGCAAGGAGAGTTATCTCCTTGCCTGTTTCAATTTATAGCGTACTGGGGGGCTTGCGGCAAGGGGCGGGTGGTGGCGGAGAATCGTCGGCCGTGGCTACAAAACCTGGGGAATGGGGTCGGGACTTGCGTCGGACTAGTGGTGGGCAACGGGGTACGGCTATCTCGGAGGTAACGCGGTGAGCGGGCAGTACGTGCTGGAGCTTCAAGAGGTTGACGAGATGCAGGTCGCGGTTGCTGGCGGGAAGGGGGCGCACCTGGGTGGGTTGTCGCAGATCGAAGGGGTTCGCGTACCGGCTGGGTTTTGTGTGACCACGGATGCCTTCCGGCGGTTCATGGCGGAAGCACCGTCGATTGATGACCGGCTCGATCAGTTGTCGCGGCTGAATCCGGATGACCGGGTGGCGATCCGCGGGCTCAGTGCGGAGATTCGTCAGGTGCTCGAAGGAGTCGCCATGCCTGATGAGCTGGCGGCCGCGGTGACCGGCGCGCTCGTACGGCTCGGCGAGGATGCGGCGTACGCCGTTCGGTCCAGTGCGACTGCGGAGGATTTGCCGACGGCATCCTTCGCCGGTCAGCAGGACACGTATCTGAACGTCGTGGGCGCTGCGGCGATTCTCCAGCACGTCGGTCGGTGTTGGGCGTCGCTGTTCACCGAGCGGGCCGTGACGTATCGCCTGCGGAACGGCTTCGACCATCGGAAGGTTCAGATGGCTGTGGTCGTGCAGCAGATGGTCTTTTCGCAGGCGGCCGGCATTCTGTTCACGGCCGATCCCGTCACGGGCAACCGGAAGGTCGCCGCCGTGGACGCCAGCTTCGGGCTTGGCGAGGCGTTGGTTTCCGGCCTGGTGAACCCGGACGTCTTCAAGGTGCGCGACGGCGAGATCGTCGCCAAGGCGGTTGCTGCTAAGCAGGTCGCCATTCATGCGCCGCCTGCGGGCGGTACGGAGGTACTGGCGGTCGACCCGCAGCGGCAGGAGCAACCGGCGCTGACTGATGAGCAGGTACTGCGGCTGGTGCAGCTCGGGCGGCGGATCGAGGCGCACTTCGGGCGGCCGCAGGACATCGAGTGGTGTCTGGTCGACGATGGGTTTCAGATCGTGCAGAGCCGGCCGATCACCACCCTGTTCCCGATCCCTGAGGCCGACGATGCGGAGAACCACGTCTACCTCTCCGTTGGCCACCAGCAGATGATGACCGACCCGATGAAGCCTCTGGGTATCTCCGCGTGGCAGCTGACGGCGATGGCGCCGATGCACGAGGCCGGTGGGCGGCTGTTCGTCGACGCCACCCAGCGGCTGGCCTCGCCGGCGAGCCGCGCCGGGCTCATGGACGTCGTGGGGAGATCCGATCCGCTGACCACGGACGCGCTGGAGACCCTCCTCGACCGCGGCGACTTCATCCCGAACCTCCCCGACGAAGGTCCCGGCAAAGCGCCCGGCGAGGGCTCCGACGAAGGTCCCGGCAAAGCGCCCGGCGAGAGTTCCAACGAAGGTCCCGACAAGAATCCCAGCAAGTCGCCGGTTCACCGCGCATCCGCGTCGATCGAGACCGATCCGGCCATCGTCGCCGAGTTGATCGAGCGCAGTCAGGCATCCATCGCCACCCTGCGCCGCGACATCGCGACGAAGACCGGGCCGGCGCTGTTCGACTTCCTGTTGGAGGCCTTCCAGGAGCACAAGCGGGTCATCGGCGATCGGCTGAGCATGCAGGCGATCATGGCCGGAATGGAATCCACCTGGTGGCTCAACGACCACCTGCAAGAGTGGCTGGGCGAGAAGAACGCCGCCGACACGCTCACGCTGTCCGCCCCCAACAACATCACCTCGGAGATGGGACTGGCGCTCCTCGACGTCGCCGACGCGATCCGCCCGTACCCCGAGGTGGTCGCGTTCCTGCAGGGTGTCGAGAACGACGGCTTCCTGGACGAGCTGCCGAAGCTCGCAGGCGGGACCGAAGCGCGTGACGCCATCGACCCCTACCTCGAGCGGTACGGCATGCGCTGCGTCGCCGAGATCGACATCACCAGGCCGCGCTGGAGTGAACGCCCCAGCACGCTCGTGCCGCTGATCCTCGACAACATCAAGCTCTTCGAGCCGGGTGCTGCCGAGCGGCGTTTCGAGCAGGGGCGGCAGGAAGCGGAGAAGAAGGAGCAGGTGGTGCTGTCACGCTTGCGAGCCCTACCGGACGGCGAGCAGAAAGCCGACGAGACCAAGCGGATGATCGACCGGGTCCGGACCTTCATCGGGTACCGCGAGTACCCGAAGTACAGCATCATCAGCCGCTACTTCGTCTACAAGCAAGCCCTGCTGGCAGAGGCCGATCGCCTCGTGCAGGCCAATGTGCTCGCCGAGAAGGAGGACAGCTTCTACCTCACGTTCCAGGAGTTCCACGACGTCTCGCGCACCAACCAGGTGGACGACCAGCTCATCCAGCAACGCAAGGACGCGTTTGAGTCCTACCAAGCGCTCACGCCGCCCCGGGTGCTCACCTCGGACGGCGAGGCCCTCACCGGCTCGTACCAGCGCGACGACGTACCGGCCGGTGCCCTGGTCGGCCTGCCGGTTTCCGCGGGGACCATCGAAGGCAGGGCCCGCGTCATCCTCGACATGGCGAAGGCCGATCTCGAAGCCGGCGACATCCTGGTCACGGCCCACACGGACCCCAGCTGGTCGCCCCTGTTCGTGGCGATCACGGGCCTCGTGACGGAGGTTGGCGGCCTGATGACCCACGGCGCGGTGATCGCCCGGGAGTACGGCCTGCCAGCCGTCGTCGGCGTCGTAGATGCCACCCGGCTCATCCAGGACGGACAGCGGATCCGCGTGCACGGAGCCGACGGGTACGTCGAGATCCTGACCTAGAGGCAAGTGACCCGGCCACCACACGTGGCCGGGTCAGCTAGCCGGCGGCTACTGCCAGAGCATCTGCCAGTACTTCGTCATAGCGGCGAAGGGCCAGGGACGCCACTCGCGCGTCAGCGCCCAGTGGAGCGCTAACGGGCAGGTCACCCGCAATCCGGCGTACGCGGTCGGCAAAGAAGCCCGGGGCTAGCATGTACGTGGCAACGGCAGTCCGGCCCGTACTACGAATAGCCGGCCGCGTCCGACCGAGTACGACGCCGAGCCGCTCGCCAGCGCCCGAGACGTAGCCGACCTCAACCGGCCGATCGATGCGCTCGGCAAGCAACGCCGCCGTCGCCGAACAGTCAAGCAAAGCACGCCGATCCGACGACCCAGCCGCCGCAAGCACCACCCGATCAACGGTCCTCAGATCGGTACAAGCACGCAACCGATCAACCAGTACGTCGGCCAGCGCCGGATCAGGCCCCAACGCAGGAGCAGCCTGCACCTGGTACGGCCGGCGCTCAGCCTCGCGCGCGATGTCAACGGCCGTGTGATACCCGCTGCTCAACAACAACGGCACAATCACCGCTTGATTGCTATCAGCAACCACCCGGTCAACCAGCGAAGGCAACGCAGGCACGTCGACATCCACGAACCCCAGGGACATCGGTACCGACGGCCGCGCGGCAGCCATCATCCGCACCAGTTCATGGACCTCGCGGATGCCCCGAGGATCCGCAGTCCCATGCGCCGCCGCCACCAGGTCGATCATGTAGTCGCTCCCACCGGCTCGACGGCCAACCGGTACCCGCGTCGCACCACCGTCCGCACGAGTTCCGGGCGACCAACCGCCGTACGCAATCTGTTCACCGTCACCTCCACAGCGTGAACGTCTTCTGCACCAGGCAGCACGGCCAGCAGATCGGGACGCGAGACCACATCCCCACCAGCCGCCACCAATGCGGCAAGAACCGCTCGGGGACCAGGACCGAGCGGCAGGACAACTCCATCTAACACAGCAGCGCCGCCACGGATCACCAGTTGTCCGAAGGCGGTCTCGATCGAGCGCGCTTTGTCGTCCGTCAGCCGATCGGTGACGATCCTGATCAACGCCCCGAGCCGGAACCGGTCAGGCACCAAAGGCTCCAAACCCAGCGCCACGAACGGCGCCGCCGTGATCGGCCCGACGCACCCGTTCAGCACCCGGCCGGTCCGCAACGCCGCCACCAGCGCGTCGTACTGACCGGTCAGCGCAGCCGCGTCCAGCATCGCCTGCGCGCCCGGCGCCGACGTGTGTACGACGGCATCCACGCCGCCCGAGCAGATCTGCCCGATCATCCGCTCGACCGCGGCCGGGTCAGGCGCCGGACCCCAGCGATAGACCTCGAGCCCTCGCACCGACGCGCCAACAGACCGCAACTCGTCCTGCAAAGCAGGATCAGACAACCCATGCAACTGTACGACGATCTTGCGCCCCGAAACTCCCTGGTCGCGCAGCCACTCGACCACCTCGGCCGTCGTCTCCGAGCGCGCCGACCAGTGCTCCACCAACCCGGCGGCCCGGATCGCACCCCGCGCCTTCGGACCGCGTGCGAGCAGGCGCGACTGCTCCAGCGTGCTCAGCAGGTCGGCCGCCAGCCCGACCGTGTCCGCTGCCTCGATCCAGCCGCGGAACCCGACCGCGGTGGTGACGACCACGTCGTCCGGCGGGTTCGCGATCACCCGCCGGGTCGCTTCGAGGAGCGGCTGGTCGTCGGCGGCCGGCACGATCTGCAACGTCGGTGCGTGCAGCACCTTCGCACCCCGGCGTTCGAACGACGCGATCAGGTCGTCCGCTCGCCGGTGCGCGGTGACGGCGATCGTGCAGCCGCTCAACGGACCGGGTTTAGTCACCGACGATCACCTGTCCATCGGTGACCCGGACCGGGTAGACCGTGAGCACCAGGCCCGGGTCGTCCAGGCAGATCCCGGTGCGCAGGTCGTAAACCTGTTTGAACATCGGTGACGCCACGGTCTGCACGTCACCACGGCTGCCGACGATACCGCGCGACATCACGTTCGCACCGCTGACCGGATCCTGGTTGCCAAGGGCAAAGACCGTGCCGTCGAAGGTACGGAACAAGGCGATCTGCCGATCCCCGATCAGTGCCGCGACACCACGTTCGGGCAGCAACTGGTCGTACCCGCACACCACCACAGCTGTCATCGAGAGGGTCACCGCCGTACCTCCAATCGGGGACCGGCGAGCAGAACCGGTTCCAGTTGTCCACGTTCTGCCGAGGTGGCAGGCCGCGGCTGATTGCGCTCGACCACGTAGCGCAGGTCGGCGTCGGGCTGGTCGGGTGCGTTCACGAACGACACGAACCGGGCCAGCTTGTCCGGGTCCTGCAGAGTGGCCTGCCACTCGTCGACGTAAGAGTCGACGTGCGAGGCCATCGCCGCGTCCAGGTCGGCCGCGATCCCGAGGCTGTCGTTCAGCACGACGTCGCGGACGTGATCCAGGCCGCCCTCGATCTCGTTGACCCAGACGGCGGTGCGCTGCAACCGGTCACCCGTGCGGACGTAGTACATCAGGAACCGGTCGATTGCCTGCAGCAACTGTTCGTCGGACAGGTCGGAAGCGAGCAGCTGTGCGTGCCGCGGCGTCATGCCGCCGTTGCCGCCGACGTACAGGTTCCAACCCTTCTCGGTGGCGATCACGCCGACGTCCTTGCCCCGCGCCTCGGCACACTCGCGCGCACAGCCCGAGACACCGAGCTTGATCTTGTGCGGCGACCGCAGCCCGCGATAACGCAACTCCAGGGCGATCGCCATCCCGACCGAGTCCTGCACGCCGTACCGGCACCAGGTCGAGCCGACACACGACTTCACCGTGCGCAACGCCTTGCCATAGGCGTGTCCGGACTCGAACCCGGCTTCCACCAGCCGCTTCCAGATGGCCGGCAGCTGCTCGATCCGCGCACCGAACAGGTCGACTCGCTGACCGCCGGTGATCTTGGTGTAGAGGCCGAAGTCGCGCGCGACCTCGCCGATCGCGATCAGGCCTTCCGGCGTCACCTCGCCGCCGGGGATCCGCGGGACGACGGAGTACGTGCCGTCCTTCTGGATGTTGGCCATCACGTGGTCGTTGGTGTCCTGCAGTGTCGCGCGCTCCCCGTCGAGCACGTGCCCGGCCGGGTCGAGGCTGGACAGAACCGACGCGACCACGGGCTTGCAGATGTCGCAGCCGCGCCCGGTCCCGTGCCGCTCGACGATCTCGCTGAAGGTGCGCAACTCGGTGATCCGGACGACGTCAAAGAGCTCGGCGCGCGACAACGCGAAGTGCTCACAGAGCGCCTTGCTCACCTCGACACCGGCCGCGGCGAGCTCGGTGTTCAGGATGTTCTTCACGATCGGCAGGCACGAACCGCAGCTCGTACCGGCTTTCGTCTTGCTGCACAGCGACTTCAGATCGCCACAGCCCTCATCCCGGACCGCACAACGGATGGTGCCAGCAGCAACGTTGTTGCAGGAGCAGACCGGCGCATCGTCGGGCAGATCGAGCTGAGCGGGCGCGGATCCCTCGGGCAGCAGATACGACGCGGGATCCGCGCCGAGCTGCCGTCCGATCATCGGCCGCAGACCCGAGTACGCCGATGCGTCGCCGACCAGGATGCCGCCGAGCAGCGTGCGAGCGTCATCGGACAGGACCAGCTTCTTGTAGACGCCGGCCACCGGGTCGGCGTACACGATGTCGAGCGCGCCTTCGGTGCTGCCGAACGCATCGCCGAAGCTCGCCACGTCGACACCGAGCAGCTTGAGCTTGGTCGAGGTGTCGGCACCGGGGAAGGTCGCTTCGCCACCGAGCAGCCGGTCGGCGACGATCTCGGCCATCGCGTAGCCCGGCGCGATCAATCCCCAGACCCGCTGTTCGATACAGGCGACCTCGCCGATCGCCCAGACACCCGGTACCGAGGTCCGGCAGCCCTCATCGACGACAACACCGCCACGCTCGCCGATCTCCAGACCAGCAGCGCGCCCCAACTCGTCCCGAGGCCGTACGCCGGTCGCGAACACCACCACGTCGGCGGGCAAATCCTTGCCATCAGCAACCGCCATCGCGCGAGCAGCACCCTGGGAGGTGGTCTTGACCCGGGTGGTCTGGGTGGAGGTCAGCACCTCGATGTCGAGGTTGCGGATCAACCGGGCCAGCGCACTGCCGCCGCCCTCGTCCACCTGGAGCGCCATCAACCGCGGGGCGAACTCGACCACCTTCGTGGAGGCTCCGAGGGCTCGGAGCGCACCAGCTGCCTCGAGTCCAAGAAGACCGCCACCGACCACGACCCCGTTGACTTCCTTGCCCTCGGACCGCAGGCGTTCGACGTACACCCGCAGCGCGGCGACGTCGTCGATGGTCCGGTAGACGAAGCAACCGACCGCGTCGCTGTTCTTGATCGGCGGGACGAACGCGTACGAGCCGGTGGCGAGCACCAGTTCGTCGTACCCGATCACCTCGTCGCGGCTGGTCGTGACCATCTTGGCGGTCGGGTCGAGCGAGGCGGCCGTCACGCCTTTGCGCAGGGTGACCGCGGGGTCGTCCCACAGCTCGGGGTCGCCGAGGGACAGGTCGTGCGGGTCGCGACCGGAGAAGTAGCTGGTCAGCGCGACCCGGTCGTACGGCATCCGCGGCTCTTCGGCGAGGACGGTGATCCGCCACGCGACCTCCGCGTCGCGGGACCGCAGCGCCTCCACCAGCCGGTGCGCGACCATGCCGCCACCGACGATCACCAAGTGCCGGGCCTTCTTCAGCTCTGTCATGGTCGCCCTTCTGGTCGGGACAGGTTCGCTCTCACCGCGCTGGAGCCGGTCGAGCAGGTTGCCGACGGCACCGATACAGCTGCCGCAACCCGTCGTTGCCCTGGTTGTCGCCGCGATGCCGGCCACACTGTCGGCACCGCCTTGCCATGCCGCTTCGATCGCGGCTCTCGTCACTCCGTTGCACCGGCACACGGTCAACGTCTTGGTCTTGCTCTTCGGCGGTTCCGTCAATAGAGACTCACCGACCACCTGGGTACGCCGGTCCGCCAGCAGCACCAGGTCGGCCGCCACCTCGGGCGCACCGACTGCCACCGCGCCGACGACGATCCCTTCGCGCAGGACAGCTCGCACGTACCGCTTGCCGTCCTCCAACCGGACGACTTCCCCATCCACGTCTCGGCTGCCGATCACCAGTACGTCCAGCCCGCCGGCAGTCAGCCGGACAACTTCAGGCGTCCGCTCGTACTGCGTACCGTCGCTGAGGTGCTCGGCCAGCGCAGCCGCCTGCTCCCAAGCCGACGTGACCGTGCCACTGACCTGACCATCAATCTCCGCGCAGTCACCAATCGCGTGGACTCGCGGATCGTCCGGGCTGGTCAGAGTCCGGTCGACGACGATCCCGGCCTTCACCCGCAGACCAGCCGCTGCCGCCAACCCGGTTCTGGCTTTGACGCCGCAGGCAACAACCAGGAGTTCGCCAAAGACGGCGCGTCCACCGGCCAACTGCAAGGCCTTGAAGACGCCGTCACGCGTCGTGGTGCCAGTGACCCCGGCGTTAAGGAGAACCTCAATGCCAAGCTCGCGGACCGAACGCGTGATCGACCGACCCACAGTGGGCCGAACCGTCTTGTCCAGCAGGGTTTCGCCGTCGTGGACGAGCGTGACGGCGACGCCTCGTTCGCGAAGTGCACAAGCTGTTTCGACGCCCAGCACACCGCCACCGAGAACGACCGCCCGGCGAACCCGGCCAGCTGCCTCGACGATCGCATCCGCATCCGTTGCCGTGTGCAAGGTTTGGTGACCCTCGACAACAGCGGGGATCACCGGCTCCGCGCCCGTCGCGAAGACGAGCTGGTCATAGGGCCAACGCCTGCCGAGGCTGTCGACGACGACACGGGCCGATCGGTCCACCTCGACAGCAGAGGCGACCTCGAGCGGCTCGTCGATCGGCTTGGCGGCACGTCCTGCGACGTACTCAGTCAAGCGGCTGCGGTTGTAGTGGTTCTCGTCGCCGAGCAGCACGACGTCGAAGCCGGACAGTTCAGCTGCCAGCCGGGTGCCGGCCATGCCGGCACCGATGATCACCACACGCTCGGTCATGCCGACCACCCCGCCAGCGGTAGAGCTTCCGCGGTCAGTTCGACCGCACACACCTTGAACTCCGGCATCCGCGAGATCGGGTCGAGCGCGTCGTTGGTCAGCTCGTTCACCGCGCCCGCACCGCCGAAGTGGAACGGCACGAACACCGTGTCCGGCCGTACGTCGCTCGTCACCCGCGCCGCCAGCACCATCGAGCCGCGGGCCGTCCGCAACCGCACCGGCCGCCCGTCCGCGATCCCGAGCTGCGCCGCCACCCGCGGGTGGATCTCCGCGAACACCTCTGGCTCAGCCTCGGCCAACTCCGCAACCCGCCTGGTCTGCGCGCCACTCTGGTAGTGCTGCAGCAGTCGCCCGGTGACGAGGTACAGCGGCGCCTCGCCCCGCAGGTCGTCGGCGACCGGGCGGTGGTCGACGGCGATCACGCGAGCGCGGCCGTCCGGAGTACCGAAGCGGTCCGCGAACAACCGTGGGGTCCCCGCGTGGTCGTCCGAAGGGCACGGCCAGAACAGCGCCTCGCCGGCGTCCAGCCGTTCCCAGCTGATCCCCGAGTAGTCGGCGATTCCGCCCGCACTCGCGACCCGCAGTTCGTCGTAGATCGCCGCCGGATCGGTGGAGAAGGCAACGGCCGGACGCAGCCGCTCGGCCAGTCCGCCGAAGACCGCCAAATCGCTTCGCACCTCACCAGGAGGTGCGATCGCCGCGCGGCGACGCAGTACGCGGCCCTCGAGGGAGGTCATCGTGCCTTCCTCCTCGGCCCATTGGGTGACGGGGAAGACGACATCCGCGAGCATCGCGGTCTCGGACGGTACGACGTCCGCCACGACCAGCAGGTCGAGTGAATCGAGCCGTTCCCGCACCGAGGCCAGCCGGGGAGCCGAGACCAGCAGGTTGCTTCCATGCACGAACAGAGCGCGCGGGCCGTCCGCAGTACCGAGTGAATTGATCAGCTCGACCGCACTCCGCCCCGGACCAGGCAGATCGTCCGGCGAAACGCCCCAAACTCCAGCGACGTACGCGCGGGCCGCCGGATCAGAGATGCTCCTGTACCCCGGCAGCTGGTCGGCCTTCTGCCCGTGCTCCCGGCCGCCCTGTCCATTGCCCTGGCCAGTGATGCAGCCGTAGCCGCTGCCGACTCGTCCAGGCAGGCCAAGCGCCAACGCCAGGTTGATACAGGCAGTGACGGTGTCAGTGCCCTTGCTCTGCTGCTCTGCCCCGCGCCCGGTCAGGATGAACGCACCCGACCCACCGTGCACCGGCGCGGCAGCAGCCAACACCCGAGCCGCCTGCCGGATAGTCCCAGCCGGTACGCCGGTAACGCGCTCCGCCCGCTCCGGCCACCAAGCAGCCGTCGACCGGAACAACCCGTCCGGGTCATCCGTCCGCTCGGCCAGGTAGCTGGTGTCCGCCAGGTTCTCCTGCAGTACTACGTGCGTGAGCGCGAGCACCAACGCAAGGTCGGTCCCCGGCGTCGCCTGGAGGTGAATCCCAGCCAGCTCGGCGGTCGCACTGCGCCGCGGATCGACCACCAGCAGGCCGCCAGCCTCGCGAGCAGCGGCCAGATGCGCGACAGCGGGCGGCATCGTCTCGGCAATGTTGCTGCCGACCAGCAAGATCGCTCCGGCGCCGCCCAGATCCGCCAGCGGGAAGGGCAATCCGCGGTCGATACCGAAGGAACGGTTCGTCGCGGCCGCCGCGGACGACATGCAGAAGCGGCCGTTGTAGTCCACGTTCGCGGTGCGCAACACGACCCGGGCGAACTTGCCCAGGGCATAGGCCTTCTCGTTCGTCAGCCCGCCGCCACCGAACACCGCTACCGAGTCGTCGCCGTGGGCGAGCTGCAACGAGCGGACGCGGTCGGCGACGAAGTCGAGCGCCTCGTCCCAGCTCGCCTCGACCAGCTCGCCGTCGGCGTTCCGCAGCAACGGCGTCGTCAGGCGATCAGGCACGGTCAGTACTTCGGCCGCGGTCCAGCCCTTGCGGCACAGTCCGCCACGGTTCGTGGGGAAGTCCCGCGGACGCACCTCGACCCCACCCGGCCTCTCGACCGGGTGGAGAGTCGTGGCGCACTGCAGGGCGCAGTACGGGCAATGAGTGGCGACTGCGGTCACACGCGCTCCTGGCTGAGCGGGCCACCCCGACGCAGGTAGCAGACGTACGTGACCACGAGACAGACGACGTAGAAGCCGCAGAAGACATAGAGCGCCGGGACCAGCGATCCGAAGCTCTCATTGGACATCGCGAACCCGCGCGGTACCAGGAACCCGCCGTACGCACCGACCGCCGACGCGATCCCGATGCAGGCAGCCGCCTCGCGCCGGGCCCGGATCAGCTCCGGCTTGCCGTCCAGATCCCGCGTCGTCTGCCGGAACACCGCCGGGATCATCCGGTACGTCGAACCGTTGCCGGCGCCGCTGGCCACGAACAGCACCAGGAAGCTGAGCAGGAACCAGGTGAAGCTGCCCGCGTTGAGGGCGGCGATCGCCGACAGGATCCCGGCACCCATCACCACGAAGGCGCAGACCGTCACCCAGGCGCCACCGATCAGGTCGGCCAGCTTGCCGCCGAACGGCCGCGACACCGAGCCGACCAGCGCGCCGAGGAAGGCGATGTGCGCCACGGTGATCTCGGGGAAGGTGGTCTTGATCAACAGCGGGAAGGCCGCGCCGAAGCCGATGAACGAGCCGAAGGTGCCGATGTAGAGGAACGAGATGACCCAGGTGTGCGGACGCTTCGCCGCCGCGATCGAGGCCTTGAACGAGGAGGTGGCCGCGGACAGGTTGTCCATCAGCTTCCAGGCCAGTACGGCGGCCAGCAGGATCAGCGGAATCCACATCAGCCCGGCGCGGTTGAGCGTCAGGCCGGCACCGGCGACGATCACGATCGGTACGAGCAGCTGAACGACGGCGACGCCGAGGTTGCCGCCGGCCGCGTTCAGGCCGAGCGCGAAGCCCTTGTCCCGCTCGGGGTAGAAGAAGGAGATGTTCGTCATGCTGCTGGCGAAGTTGCCGCCACCGGCGCCCGCGGTGGCCGCGACCAGCGCCATCAGCCAGAACGGGGTGTCCGGCCGGCTGACGAAGAAGGCCAGGCCCGAGGCCGGAATCAGCAGCAGCAACGCGGACACGATGGTCCAGTTCCGCCCGCCGAACTTCGGTACGGCGAACGTGTAGGGCAGCCGCAGAGTGGCGCCGACCAGGCTCGGCAGCGCGATCAGCCAGAACATCTGGTTGGTCGTGTACGCGAACCCGGCCGCCGGCAGGGAGACGACGACGATGCTCCACAGCTGCCAGACCGAGAAGCCCAGGAACTCGGCGAAAATCGACGGCCACAGGTTGCGCCGGGCCACCTTGCGGCCCTTCTCCGCCCAGAAGGTGGTGTCCTCCGGATCCCAGACATCGATCCAGCGACCGCGCCTGGGCGCCTCGACAGTACCCACTGCCCCGACCTGGTCGCGGGGAGCGACGACCTCCGGTCCAGCCTCGAGCGTCATCCTGGTTCTCCGATCATTCGACCTCACTGATTAGGCCAGGACGCTATGACCGGGGTGTTTCCGAGCGGTCATCTCGTTGTTACGCCGTCGAAACGGCTCCCGCACACCCGCCGCGAGGTGGTGAGAGATGTACCGCTCAGCACTGACCGGGGTTTCGGTACTGTTCGATCCGGGACGGACCTGACGAGGGGGATCTGGTGGACCAGGAACTGCTGCACCAGGAAAAGGCCGGACTACGGCAGACCCGGCGCTGGACCTGGCGGGCGGGAGTGGCCGCCGTACTGATCGCCTGGCTGGTGCTGGGCTCGCTCGGCGGGCCGACGGTGGGCCGGCTGAGCGAGGTCCAGGAGAACGACAACGCGAACTTCCTGCCCAAACAGGCCGAGTCCACCCTGGTCGCCAAGGAGTCGGCCAAGTTCGTCGACTCCACCGCCCTGCCGTACTTCGTCCTGATCGAGCGCGACAGCGGCATCACGCCTGCCGACCTGGCCCAGGCGAAGGACTTCCTGGCCAAGGTGCCATCGATCGGCCTCGACAACGGCCAGACCGTCGGCGACTACCTCGCCGCGCCGGCCAAGACGATGATCCCATCGGAGGACAAGAAGGCGCTGCTGCTCACCGTCGAGCTGGACGGTGAGCGAGCCGACGAGGTGGTCAAGGAAGGCGAGACCGTACTGTTCGCGGTCGCCGACCAGATGCGGGGCGAGATCAAGCAGTCGCTGACGCCGACCGGGCTGAAGGTCTACGTGACCGGTCCGGGCGGGGTGTTCGCCGACTTCGTCGTCGCCTTCGGCGGGATCGACGGGATCCTGCTCGGCGTCGCGCTGGCGGTCGTCTTCGTCATCCTGCTGATCGTGTACCGGAGCCCGGTGCTGCCGATCGCAGTACTGCTGAGTGCTGTCTTCGGGCTCGCGCTGGCCGCGCTGGTGGTCTATCCGCTCGCCAAGAACGACGTGATCGAGCTGAATGGGCAGAGCCAGGGCATCCTCTTCATCCTGGTGGTCGGCGCCGCGACGGACTACTCGTTGCTGCTCGTCTCCCGCTACAAGGAAGAACTGCACGACTACGAGAACAAGTACCAGGCCATGCGGGTCGCCTGGCGAGCCGCGATCGAGCCGATCGCAGCCAGCGCCGCGACCGTCATCCTCGGCCTCCTCTGCCTGCTACTCTCCCAGCTCGGCAGCACGAAGGGTCTCGGCCCGGTCGGTGCCATCGGCATCGCCGGCGCCCTGGTCTCCTCGATGACCTTCCTGCCCGCAGTACTGCTCGCCTTCGGTCGCCGGATCTTCTGGCCGGCCATCCCCCGGCTCGACCACATGCACGCGAAGGACCAGGTCGGCGGCCGGAAGCTGTGGGGCCGGGTCTCCGGCCTGGTCGGCCGCAGGCCGCGCAAGGTCTGGGCGATCAGCGCGCTGGCCTTGCTTGCCTGTGGCGCCTTCCTGCCCACCTTCAACGCCTCCGGCATCTCGCAGGAAGACCTGTTCCTGAACGAGGTCGAATCCGTAACCGGCCAGGAAGAACTGGCCAAGCACTTCGACGCCGGCGCCGGTACGCCGGTGCAGATCCTCACGCCGGTCGACCTGGCCGGCCAGGTCACGCAGACGGCGATGAAGGTCGACGGCGTCGGCATCGCGTCCGCATCGCAGGATCCGGGGATCTTGCCGAAGGTTGTCGACGGCAAGGTTCTCGTCCAGGCGACGCTCGAGGTCGCGGCCGATTCGCCCGAGGCGACCAAGGTGGTCAAGCATCTGCGGTCCGAGCTGGACACGGTCAGCCCGGACATCCTGGTCGGCGGCAACACCGCGATCAACCTCGACGTGCTGAACGCGAGCAACCGCGATCTGCGGGTGATCATCCCCGCGATCCTCGCCGTCATCTTCGTCGTCCTGATGCTGCTGCTCCGCTCGGTCACCGCGGCCGTGTTGCTGGTGCTGTGCAACGTGCTCTCGTTCGCCGCCACCGTCGGGGTCAGCGCGCTGGCGTTCAACCATCTCTTCGACTTCCCCGGCGCCGACCCGTCGATCCCGCTCTACGCGTTCGTCTTCCTGGTTGCCCTAGGCATCGACTATTCGATCTTCCTGATGACCAGGGTGCGCGAGGAGTCGATCGCGCAGGGCACCCGCAGGGGCGTCCTGGTCGGCCTCGCGGTCACCGGTGGCGTGATCACCTCGGCCGGGGTGGTCCTGGCCGCGACCTTCTCCGCCCTGGCCGTGCTGCCGATCCTCTTCCTGGTCCAGATCGCCTTCATGGTCGCCTTCGGCGTCCTCCTCGACACCACGGTCGTCCGCTCCCTGCTCGTTCCCGCGCTCGCTCACGATCTCGGCCCCCGCGTCTGGTGGCCCAGCAAACTGGCCAAGCTGGAGCAATAGCCCGAAGTACGACGCCGTACCCGCACACCCTCCGCCTGCCCGCCTCGTCCGCCGCACCGGCATGCGGCAGCCCGCCCCCAATCCCACTTTGTGCACCCGCTGAGCGTTCTACTGACGAGTAGGCGGCTTCCCCTGCACAAAGATGGGATTGGCCCGGACAGCTCGGCTGGCCCGGACAGCTCGGCTGGCCCGGCCAGCTCGGCTGGCCCGGCCTGCTCGGCTTGGCCGAGTACGCCGGTGCGCAACGCCCGGCTCGCCTTCTCCGTCGGCTTGGTGGTCAAGCCCACTGCGGGGTGGGGTCCGGACGCCCGTGCATACCCCTCTCCGGTCAGCAAACGCTTCCCCCGGCATGTCGGGGCATCGGTGCCGGGTTGTGCATGCGTGGCGGTCCGCGCCCACGCCTTCCGTGGCCAGTCCGGCGTCTCCGGGTGCCCTCGGCTGATCGGCGAGCCGGCTCTTGCCTCCTCATCGGTCCGGTGCGGCCATATCCTGCCGGGATGGAGCGCTTCGAAGGGGTTATCCAGGACGCCAACGGCGGTGGGGCGTACGTCGAGGTGCCGGGCGAGGTGGTTGCGGCATTGGGTGGGGGTGGGCGGATCCCGGTGCAGGCGACGTTCGACGGGGTTGCGTATCGCGGGTCGATCGCGTCGATGGGTGGGTGCATGGCGCTTGGCATCCTCAAACAGATCCGTGGTGAGCTCGGCAAGGGGCCCGGGGATCCGGTCGCGGTCACGGTCGAGCGAGATGCGGCTGAGCGGACGGTCGACGTACCGGCTGATCTGGCGGAGGCGTTGGAAGCCGCTGGGGTGAGGGAGGCGTTCGACGCGCTGAGCTTCAGCCATCGGCGGGAGCACGTGCAGGCGATCGAAGAAGCCAAGAAAGCGGAGACCCGGGCCCGGCGGATCGCCAAGGCTGTCGAGATGGTCGCTGACAAGAGCTGAGCGAGGGCTCGTCAGCAGGCGGCGGGCGGCTGGGCGGTAGGCGGCTGGCCGGTAGGCGGTTGAGCGGTAGGCGGCTGGCCCGTGGGCGGTTGAGCGGTAGGCGGCTGGTCCGTGGGCGGTTGAGCGGTAGGCGGGTGGGTGGCTAGGGTTCGCCGAGGCCGGCGGTGCGGGCTTGGATGATGGCTTCGGCTCGGCCGGCTACCTGGAGTTTGGCGAAGATGCTGGTGATGTGGTTGCCGACCGTCGCGTTGGCCAGGCCGAGGCGTGCCGCGATCGTCGCGTTGCCGAGGCCGGTGGCGATCAGGTCCAGCACCTCGCGTTCGCGCGGCGTCAACTCCGGGAACGCAGGCCGGTCAGGTCTCGGTCCGGACAGATAGGCGAGCGCCCGGCGCGCGATCCCCGGCCCGAAGATGGCCTCCCCCGCGGCCACCGCCGCGATCGCCCGGATCACGTTGTCCGGCGCGGCGCCCTTGAGGACGTACCCACGGGCCCCGGCGCGCATCGCGGCGAACACCGACTCGTCGTCGTCGAACATCGTCAGCATCAAGACGGCGACCTCGGGCGCGACCTTCGCGATCTCCCGGGTCGCCTCGATCCCGGTCAGGTCCGGCATCTGGATGTCCATCACCAGGACGTCGGGGCGCAGCGTGACCGCCGATCGGACCGCCTCGGACCCGGTGGCCGCAGTACCGACGAGTTCATACCCGGCGTGCGCCGACAGCAACGCGCCGAGCCCTTCGCGGACGATGCCATGGTCGTCCGCCACCACGATTCTCAACGTCATCGACGAGCCCCCTGTGCCAACGGCAGTACGACGTCGACCGAGCAACCGGTTCGGTCGTACCGGATCTCACACAGCCCACCCAGTTCAGCAGCGCGCTCACTCATCGAGTTGAGCCCGACTCCCGCTCTCCACTCTGGACCCGCATTCACGCCATTGTCGAGGATCCCCAGCCGCAGTACGTCCGTATCGACCGTCAGCCGGACGGCGGCCGTCGTCGCAGTCGAATGCCGGATGACGTTGGTGAGCGCCTCGGTGGCGATCCGGTAAGCGGCCACCTCCACCGCCGCAGGCAGCTCGTCCAGCGATGACGGGCCATCCACGGTGACGGTCAGCGCAACCCCATCACCGCGGCGGGACGTCATCGCGGCGTACTCACGCAGCGCGCCCAGCAGGCCGAGGCCGTCCAGCGCGGGCGGCCGAAGGTCATAGACCAGCCGGCGAATCTCCTCGACCGCCCCGATCGCCTGATCGCGCAACTCCGCGAGCAGCGCAGAGGTCCGCTCCGGCTCGGTCTCGATCAACCGCCGGGCCGCGTCGGCGTTCAGCACCACCGCGGTCAGGACCGGCCCAAGCCCGTCGTGCAGATCCCGCCGGATCCGGCGCCGCTCTTCCTCGCGGCCGCTGATGATCCGTTCCCTGGACTCGCTCAGCTCATCCGCCAACCCTTTTGCCTGTACTGCGACCGCCAACGGTGCCGCGAGCAACGAGAGCACCTGCTCATCGGCCGGGTTCACCCGGGACTCGCCGGAGCGCAGCCCGACGACGAGCTCGCCGAGCCGGTCGTCCCCCGAGCGCAGCTCGATCGCGTGCCGCGCCCCGGGCAGTTCGCCGTACGCCGACAGCTGGTTGCCGTTGACAACGATCGCCGCAGCGGGGAACCGCATCACCCGGCACAACGCTGCCAGTACGCCGGTCAGCCCAGCCGCCGAGCCGATCTGCGCGCCGACCTCGGCGATCGCACGGACCGGGTCCTGCCGGGCACCGTAGAAGGCGCGGTGGATCAACCGTTGCAGCCAAACCCGGACGGGGTTGAACGCGAGCGCGATCACCAGCGTGGCGAGCACCGACGAGTTGAGCGACACCTCCCGGCGTACGGTCCGGTCGAGGAGTGCGATCAGCGCGAGGTAGGCAACGATCACACCGCCCGTGAGCAGCAGGTAGAGCACGGATCGCGAGACCACCAGGCGAATGTCGAGCAGTTGATGGCGCAGTACCGCGATCGCGATCGCCAGCGGGATCAGCAGCAGCGGCAGGACACCGAGCACGAGCGACTCGGTCTCGACGAGAGTCTCCAGTCCGAAGCAGACGACGACGATCAGCAGGGCGAGCAACAGCCAGAGCACTTGCCGGCGGACCTGTTCCGTTCCTCGCCGATAACGCAGGACCAGCGCCACAAGGGCCGCCAGGAAGCTGCCCAGCAGGCCTACGGCACTGATTGCCCCGAGCACCTGAATCTGCTCGAACCCGGTCCAGTGCGGGTAGCCCGGTATCCCGATCTCAGCCGTCAAGCCGCCCCACGGGTCGAGCACCCCAGTGGCCGTCCAGATCACCGTGTTGACGACAAGGCCGCCGACCACCCATCGCCAATGACGCGAAAGCAGCCGGCCATCCGGGAACAGCACCAGCGCCAAAGGGATGAACAGGGCCAGCGCCGGACTCCAGCCGCCGTTCGTCACCGTCGCGAAGACTCGCCACGGCACGGACGGTTCGCCCAACCAGGCCAGCAGGCTCAGGCCGGTGGCCGTCGAGCCGTAGAAACACCCGCCCAGCAGCAACGACCAGCCGACCAGGTTCCGCGGCCGGTAGTACGCGATCGGCCAGCCGGACAAGGCCAGACACAGCCCGATCGCCGCGTTGGAGACCACGAACAGGTCGATCAGCCGGGTCCAGCTCAGCTCCGAGGCAATCGCGGCCACGACCGTGACGACGGCCTCGAGCAGCGCGACCACGAGCAGCACCGACGCCGTCGTACGGCGCTCGCTCGGTTCGAGGTCGCTCATCTGCTCATCATCAGGCCGGTTGCCCCCGGACGAGTAGGGGCTTGCCCCCAGATCGACCAGGAACCTTTCTTGGCTGTCCTGCGGGCCGGACACCTGCAACTCGGGGGCGAGCGCGGCGGACGCTGAAGCAGTCCCAATCAGTTCAGTGCTGAGGAGTACGTCATGTCCAAGTCGCAACTCACCGCAGACACCACCGAGCGGAAGGCACCGCGCGACGTGCGCGGATTCTGGCGAGTGCTGCTCGCCGTGGTGGCGCCGCTGCCGATGCTCTTCATGGGCATCTACTACCTGGTCAGCCCGGTCAACGGCGATGCGCCGTTCCAGGAGACGCTGGCGGCCGTTGCCGCTGACCCGGGAAGATTCGAGCTCATGCAGTGGCTTCAGGTGCCGTTCTTCCTGCTCATCCCGGCGATGTTCGCCGCGGCGTGGGTGACCCGGCGTACTGCGCCGCGGCTGGCCACGGTGGGCGGATTGCTCGGGGTCGGCGGAATGAGCGCCGGCTTCTTCCTGCTGCCCGGTGTGGTCGGACTGCCGTATCTGACCGTCCACGACGGGCTCGACGCAGTCGCGATGGAGAAGCTCGCGTCCGCCTTCGAGGAGCAGCCGACCCTGCTGATCGGCGGCCTGTGCTTCATCCTGGCCGTCACCTTCGGGCTGTTGCTGCTCGGGATCGCCCTGTGGCGAAGCCGGGTCGCCCCTGCCTGGATGGGCATCGCGCTCGCCCTCGGTGGCTTCACGCATCCGTTCATGCCCGGCCACCTGGCCGCCGGCATCGGCCTGCTCGTCGCCGCCATCGGCTTCGCCGGCGTCTCGGTCGCGCTGCTGCGCACGTCGAACGACACATTCGACCTGCCACCTGTCCAGCGTTAGCAGTGTCGGGTCGCCTCCGAGGCAGGAGTTGGTTATGGTCCCGACTGGGGGTCGAGGAAGGTGAGGAGCCCGATGGCAGACACCAAAACCATTGACCACGACAGGTTCAACCTGCCGACCAAGAACCTGCCCGCGCCGCAGGTTCGCGATCTACCCGAGCCGCCGACACAGACCTGGAAGATCGTCGGCCCCGGCATGGTCGGGGCCGGCGTCGGGCTCGCGTCCGGCGAGTTCATTCTCTGGCCCTACATCTCCTCCCAAGTGGGGCTGGTGTTCTTGTGGGGAGCCGTCGTCGGGGTCGCGATCCAGTGGTTCCTGAACATGGAGATCGAGCGGTACACGCTGGCCACTGGTGAGACAGCGTTGACCGGCTTCAACCGCTACGGCAAGCACTGGGGCCTGTTCTTCGCGCTGATGACGTACTTCGCGAACCTCTGGCCGGGCTGGGCGACCAGCTCCGCCTCGATGCTCACCTACCTGTTCGGAGCGGGCGACCCGCGCTGGATCGCGATCGGCATCCTGCTCGCGATCGGCGCCATCCTGACGCTGGCCCCGGTCGTCTACGTGATGCTCGAGCGGCTCATCTTCGTGAAAATCGCGGCGGTCGCGCTGCTCGTCGTCCTGGCCCTGATCTTCGCGATCCGCGGCAAGAGCTACAGCGCGCTCGGCGACGCGGTCACGCACCCCGAGTTCCCGGTCGAGACCCTCGGCTTCGCGCTGATGATGGGCGCGATCGCGTACGCCGGAGCCGGCGGCGGGCAGAACCTGTGCCAGAGCAACTGGATCCGGGACAAGGGTTTCGGTAACGGCATCCACGTTCCCCGGCTGGTCTCACCGGTCACCGGCGAGAAGGAAGCCGACCCGACCGCCAACGGCTACACCTTCCCGACCGACGAGAAGAACTTCGCCCGCTGGCGGCGCTGGTGGAAGTTCGCCAACATCGAGCAGGCGCTGACCTTCGTCCTGATCACCGTGGCGACGATCCTGTTCACCTCGCTGCTGGCGCACGCCACCTTGTTCGGCGACGACACGGTGAAGAACAACATCGGCTTCCTCAAGATCGAGGGGGTCAACCTGCAGTCCCTGGTGGGCGGCTGGTTCGGCTACCTGTTCTGGGCGATCGGCGCGTTCTCGCTGTTCGCGGCGGCGGCCGGCATCGTCGACTACACCTCCCGGCTGACCTCGGACATGATCAAGGCCCGCTACCTGCGGACCTCCACGATCACCGAGTCCAAGCTCTACTTCTGGCTGGTCTGGGGACTGGTTGCCTTCGGCATCATCGTGCTGCTGGCCGGCCTGACCCAGCCGCTGGTCCTGCTGGTCATCTCGGCCTGCACGGCCGGCACCATGATGTTCGTCTACTCCGGCCTGCTGTGGTGGATGAACTCCCGGGCGCTCCCCCGCGCGATCCGGATCAGCCGCCTGCGCACCGCCGTCATGCTGTTCGCCTTCCTGGCGTTCGGCGCCCTGGCGGTCTTCACCATCATCGACCAGGTCAAGAAGAACTTCTGACGACCGACAACTGACGACCTACGGGTGCTGCGCGAGCAGTGCCCGTACGTCGTCGGCCTGCGCGAACCCGTGGCGCTCGTAGAGCTCCAGCGCCCGCGCCCACTCGGCCCGCGCTTCGTCGACCTGGCCGAGTTCCACCAGCACCTGCCCCAGGTTCCACCGTCGACGCGCCTCCAGGTACCAGTTGCCATCTCGTACTGCGATGTCGAGCGCCGCGCGGACCTGCCTTTCAGCCTCCTTGGCGTTGCCCGCGGCAAGCTCGGTGATCCCGAGCTGCTCGAGCGTCTCCGCCCGCACCACCTCGCCGTACGACTCGTCGACGACCAGGCACTCCTGCAGATAGGTCAACGCCTCGGGGTACCGCCCGCATTCGTGGTAGGTGACGCCGATCCGGTAGAGCACCCAGTGCCGGGCGAAGGCCTGGTCCTCGGCAGCGCGGATCTGGGCGGCGGCCGCCGCCAGGCTCTCGTCCTGCTCTGCCGCCTGGCCGGACCTGACCAGGAGGGCTCCGACCATCAGCCGGGCCTCGGCGATCGAGATCTCGTGGCCGACGTCGAGAGCGATCGCCAGGCCTTGCCGGGCGAGTCCCAGCCCTTCTTCGTGGTGTCCCAGCTGCCCGAGGTAGGCCCCGAGGTAGATCAGGCAGTGCAGCAGATGCATCGGGTCGTCGGCGGTCGTCTCGGCCGCCAGAGCCACGCGCATCCGGCCGGCGGCTGCCTCGAAGTCACGGAGCTCGGCGAGCATGGTGGCCCAGTCGTACCAGAGGATGGCTTGGACGTGCTGATCACCGACCGTCTTCTCGGCCTGCGCTGCGATCTCGTACATTGCCAGCGAATCCGCGTAGCGGCGCCGCATGTTCCAGTAGGGGTCGAGGCCGATCACGGTCAGCGCGATCAGGGGCCGATGCTCCAGCGGTCCGTCGAGAGCACGGCGCAGCGCCGACTGAATCTCGGGCATCTCGGTATCCACCCAGGCCAGCATCTGGCCGAAGTCGAGGTCCAGTCCGACGTCCCACTCCCCCCAGTTCGTGCCGCCCCAGGCGGACAGAATGCCGGTCCCTCGGTTCAGCCGGCGCAGATACCGCCCCATCTGCGCATAGAACTCCAGCACGCGCAGCTGGGCGGCCGAATGCTCCTCGTCGCTGAGCGTCTGCGCTGCTAGCTCGGCCGCGTAGTCGCGGACCAGGTCGTGCAGGCGATAGCGGCGGACATCGACCATCTCCAGCAGGTGAAGATCGACCAGGTTCTCCAGCAGGGTTTCGGCATCGTCGACCGGCAGGGCCAGCAGTCTGGCGGCGACAAGCAGGTCCAGGACGCCACCCTGGTAGGCACCCAGCAGCGGGAAGATGGCACCGGCGGGCTCCTCGGACTCGGTGAGGTTGTCGAGGGACAGCGCCAGGCTAGCCCGGACGTTGAGGTCATCGCCGGACAGCAGGTCGAGCCGGCCGTGCTCATCGGCGAGGCGATCGCGCAGGTCCCCGACGGTCCAGCCGGGATGGGCCGCGAGCTGTGCCGCCGCGATCCTCAATGCCAAGGGCAACGAGCCACAGAATCGCACTACTTCCAATGCTTCCGCCGGTTCGGCGGCGATCCGGTCCGCGCCTGCCACCTCCGCGAACAGCGCGAGCGCGTCATCGTCTGGAAGGACTTCCAGCATGATGTGCTTGGCGCCGGGCAGCGAGGTGAGGGATCGCCTGCTCGTGACGATGACGGCGCAGGTCCCGGTCCCGGGCAGCAGGGGGATGATCTGGCCGACGCTCGCCGCGTTGTCCAGGACCAGCAGCAGGCGGCGCCCGGCGATCGCAGTACGGAATCGTGCCGATGCTTCGTCGACGGATCTCGGGCGGGTTTCCGAGGACAGCCCGAGGTTCTGCATCAGCTGGATCAGGGCTTCCAGCGGGGGAAGCGGTTCACCTGCGCCGAAACCCCGCAGGTTCAGGTAGAGCTGACCGTCGGGGAACTGGTCGGCCAGCCGGTGAGCGAGATGGATCGCCAGCGCCGTCTTGCCGACGCCGCCCATCCCCTCGATGGCCGAGATCACCAGGACGCCGCGACGCTCCACCGCGGACATCAGTTCGGTCAACGTCGCGAGCTGCTCCTGTCGCCCGGTGAAGTCCGCGATGTCGTCCGGAAGATCGCGCGGTACGCCGTCCGCCTTGGCCTTCTTCGGTCGCATCGCCGCCTCGGCCAGCCGTGCCCGCCCGGCCTCGTCCAGCCGGAGTCCGTCGGCGAGCAGATCCACCGTGGTCAGTCGGGGATGGCGACGCCGGCCACCTTCCAGCGCACGGATCGCCTCCACGCTGACACCGGACGCCTCAGCGAGGCTCTCCTGGGTCAGCTGCGCGGCGAGGCGGCAGCTTCGGAGTACTGGGGCGAAGTCAGGCATCGTAGGGCTGCCGGCCGCCGTTGACTGTGGTGAAGAGGGAGTAGAGGGAAGTCGTGGCGGTGAGGAAGAGGCGGTTGCGTTTGGGGCCGCCGAAGCAGAGGTTGGAGACGGTTTCGGGGACCAGGAGTTTGCCGAGCAACGCGCCATCCGGGTGGTAGACGTGCACGCCGTCGGCCGCTGCTCCCCAGACGCGGCCTTCGCTGTCGAGGCGGATGCCGTCGAACGCGCCGTTGCCGCACTCCGCGAACAGCTCGCCACCAGTCAGCTTGTCGCCGTCGACTGTGAAGACCCGGATGGTGGCCTCCTCGGTGTCGCTGATGTAGAGCAGGCTGCCGTCGTTCGAGAACGCCAGCCCGTTCGGCCGGTTGAAGTCGTCAGCGACGATGCTCAGCGCGCCGTCCGGCGCGATTCGGTAGACATGGCAACCACCGACCTCGATCTCGCCCTGGTGTCCCTCGTAGTCGCTGTCGATCCCGTACGCCGGATCGGTGAACCAGATCGCGCCGTCCGAGCCGACCACCACGTCGTTCGGGCTGTTGAGCCGGCCGCCGTTGTAGCCGTCGGCAAGCACCCGGATCGATCCGTCGTGGTCAGTGCGAGTCACCCGGCGATTGCCGTGCTCACAGCTGACCAGGCGACCTTGCTCGTCCAGCGTGTGCCCGTTGGTGTTCCCGGCCGGCTCGCGAAACACCGACACCTGGTACGACGTCTCGTCCCAGCGCAAGATCCGGTCGCTCGGGATGTCGCTCCACAGCACATACCGCCCAGCCGCCGAGTAGACCGGCCCTTCGACCCACCGTCCCCCGGTCCACAACCGCTCGAGACGAGAATCTCCCCGAATCCCGGCGAAGCGATCATCCAGCCGCACCCACTCAGCAGGGACAGCTCCGGCCAACGGCTCGAGCATCGGGGGCGCTCCTCAAGTTCGCTTACGTTGTCATCCGCGATCGTACGGCGGGGCGGCTCCGTCCGTGGTGATCAGCCAGGAGTAGACCGACGTGGTCGCTGTGATGAACAGCCGGTTCCGCTTCGGGCCGCCGAAGCAGAGGTTGGACACGATGTCAGGGAACAGCAGCTTCCCGATCAGCGTGCCGTCGGGATCGAAGCAGTGCACGCCTTCGTGCGTCGCCGCCCACACGCGGCCGCCCGCGTCCAGCCGGATGCCGTCGAACATGCCTGCCTGATAAGGCGCGAAGACCTCACCCCCGACGAGCCTGCCGTCCTTGACCTCGAAGCGGCGGATGTGTCTGGCGGGCGTGTCGACGACGTACAGCTGGGACTCGTCGAGACTGAACGCGAGCCCGTTCGGCCGGGCGAAATCGTCGGCGACGACGGTCAGCTCACCGTCCGCGGAGAGGCGGTAGACGTTGCAGGTGGCGATCTCCTGCTCGGCGGCGTGGCCCTCGTAGTTCGAGGTGATCCCGTACGGCGGATCGGTGAACCAGATCGAGCCGTCCCGCCGGACCACCACATCGTTCGGGCTGTTCAGCTTCAGACCGTCCAGGTGCGACGCGAGAACGGTGAGCGAGCCATCCGCCTCCGTCCGGGTCACCCGGCGGTTGCCCTGCTCGCAGCTGATCAGCCGGCCTTGGGCGTCGAGGGTGTTGCCATTGGTGTACCCGGCCGGCTGGCGGAAGACCGAGACCGCGCCGGACAGCTCGTCCCAGCGGAGCATCCGGTCGTTGGGGATGTCGCTGAACACCAGACTGCGCCAAGCCGGGACATAGACGGGACCTTCCAGCCAGCGACCGCCGTCGTACAGGCGCTCCACGTACTCGTCGCCGCGCGCGACCACCGCGAAGCGCTCATCCAGTGTCACCAGCTCGGCTCGCGACCGGGTTGGCGGGTCAGTCAGCATGATCGTCATGAACCGAATGATATCTTCCAGTCATCCGCAGATGCCAAATGAGATTCGGTTAAGATGACTGTTGACCAGACAGACCGTGAACTGCTCGCCCTGTTGCAGCAGGACGCGACCCAGTCGTACGCCGTACTCGGGCAAGCCGTCGGCTTGTCGGCCGGTGCCGCTCACGAGCGGGTCCGCAAACTGAAGGCCTCCGGCGTGATCCGGCGGACGACGATCGAGGTGGACCCCGCCGCGCTCGGCAGCGGAGTACTGGCATACGTCCTGCTCGACTCGGACGCCTGGATGGGCGACGCGCCGACCCTGCAGGCGTTGAAGGACATCGCCGCGGTGGAGGAGGCGCACATCACCGCGGGTGCCGCGTCGGTACTGGTGAAGGTGCGAACCACCAGTACCGAGGCGCTGCAGGCGGCCCTCCGCGCACTTCATCAAGTGGACGGCGTCACCGGTACGCAGACCATCGTCGTCCTGGAGTCGTTCTTTGAGCGCCCCCCGGCCGTCGGGGCGACCCCAGCCTGAGTCGATCGAGGTTCAGCGGCGGGCAGTGCGAGCGAAGATCGGGATCACCGCGGCGCCGACCACCACATGCAGGAGGACCAGGGACCATTGCGCCGATGCGTCCGCCTCGCCCGAGTTGAACGGCATCGCGAACGAGAGTAGGAGGACGACAACGGCAGTGATGGTCCAGATCCGGCGAGCATTAGAGGTCACTCGCTCGAGCACGGCCAGCAGCGCCCATCCCAGCAGGGAGGCGCCGATCGCCATCCCGATGATCAGGCCAGGGCCGACCACCGTCGTCGTACCGGACTTGGTCACCGAGAGGTCGACGCCGAGCAACGGGTCGACGACGACCCAGACCAGTACTGCGCCGAGCACAGCGAGGGCGATCCCCACGGCGCGAGCGATCCGGCGTTCCTTCGAGCTGGGAACCACGGGTCCGGCGACTTCTGTGGTTTCTGCGGTTTCGGTAGAGCGCTGAGCGGACATGGGCGAGCCTCATTCTCTGGAGATCATCGATAGTGGAGAGTCTCCATCATCTGCAAAAATGCTGGAGGAAGTCAACTATCGAGATGCTTCAGTTAAACTCGACCCCATGGCCAGGACAGAACGGGACCAGCTCGCGGCGCTCTCACAGCAGGTGATGGATGTGTCGATGTGGATGGCGCGGCACTACAACATGCGGTTCGCGGCCGAACTGGGGCTGACCGACACGCTGGCGCGGTCGCTGCTGCAGCTCGATCCCGACCGGCCGATCCCGACCCGGGCCCTGGCCTCGATGCTGGGCTGCGACCCGTCGAACGTGACACCGTTCGTCGATCGGCTGGAGCGGGCCGGCCTGGTCGAGCGCCAGGTGGACCCGCACGACCGGCGGATCAAGACCCTGGCGGTGACCCCCGAGGGTCGCGCGATGCTCGAGCGGATGGACGACATCCGCGGCACCGACGCGCCACCGCTGCAGGCTCTGACCGACGGCGAGCGCGACACACTGGAGAAGCTCCTCGGCAAGGCCTGGGCCGCGGCAAAGGAGTACGAGGCGGAACAGTGCGCCCTGACCAAGTCCCACAAGACCGGCAAGGTGTGAGCAATACCCTGTCTTTGTTGGCGGCTGTTCACCCTTGTGGGGCGTGATACCCCACTACACTCAGCCGGGCCGAAGGGAGTTCAGCTGTGTCTGACAGCAAGCGCATCACCAAGGTTCTGGTCGCCAACCGGGGCGAGATCGCCGTCCGGGTGATCCGGGCCGCCGCCGACGCCGGGCTGGGCAGCGTCGCCGTGTACGCCGACGCCGACCGCGACGCCCTGTTCGTCCGGCTCGCCGACGAGGCGTACTCGCTGGCCGGCGCGACACCGGCTGACTCCTACCTGAACATCGCCAAGATCCTCGACGTCGCGGCCCGCTCCGGCGCGAACGCGATCCACCCGGGGTATGGCTTCCTGGCCGAGAACGCCGAGTTCGCGCAGGCCGTGATCGACGCCGGCCTGATCTGGATCGGCCCGCCGCCCAGCGCCATCGACTCCCTCGGCGACAAGGTGAAGGCCCGGCACATCGCCGAGAAGGTCGGCGCCCCGCAGGTGCCCGGGACGCCCAACCCGGTGGCCGACGCCGGCGAGGTGGTGGCATTCGCAACGGAGTACGGGCTGCCGATCGCGATCAAGGCGGCGTACGGCGGTGGCGGTCGCGGGATGAAGGTCGCGCGCACGCTGGAAGAGGTGCCGGAGCTGTTCGAGTCGGCGACCCGCGAGGCGGTCAGCGCCTTCGGTCGCGGCGAGTGCTTCGTCGAGCGCTACCTGGACAAGCCGCGGCACGTCGAGACGCAGTGCCTGGCCGATGCCCATGGCAACGTCGTGGTGATCTCCACCCGGGACTGCTCGCTGCAGCGCCGGTACCAGAAGCTGGTCGAGGAGGCGCCCGCGCCGTTCATCTCACCCGAGCAGCTCGAAACGCTCTACACCTCGTCCAAGGCGATCCTGCGCGAGGCCGGGTACGTCGGTGCCGGGACGTGTGAGTTCCTGATCGGCCAGGACGGCCTGATCTCCTTCCTCGAGGTGAACACGCGACTGCAGGTCGAGCACCCGGTCAGCGAAGAGGTCACCGGGATCGACCTGGTCCGGGAGATGTTCCGGATCGCCGACGGCGAGGAACTCGGGTACGACGACCCGGTCGTGAGCGGCCACTCGATCGAGTTCCGGATCAACGCCGAGGACCCGGGCCGCGGCTTCCTGCCCGCGCCGGGCACGCTGACCAAGTGGCACGCGCCGTCCGGGCCGGGCATCCGCCTCGACGGTGGTTACGACCAGGGCGAGACAGTACCGGGGTCGTTCGACTCGCTGGTGGCGAAGCTGATCGTGTCCGGCCGCGACCGGACGCAGGCGCTCGAGCGGTCCCGCCGGGCGCTGAAGGAGTTCGTCATCGAGGGGATGCCGAGCGCCATCCCGTTCCACGCCGCCGTGGTGAGCGACCCGGCCTTCGTCGCCGACGAGGGCTTCAAGGTGCACACCCGCTGGATCGAGACCGAGTTCGACAACCAGATCCCGCCGTACGACGGCGCCGCGGACGTCGCGGAGCCCGGCGAGCGGGAGACGGTCACCGTCGAGGTCGGCGGCAAGCGTCTCGAGGTCGTCCTGCCGGCCGGGCTGGGCGCAACGGCGGCCGCGGGCGCCGGTACGAAGAAGAAGCCGTCGCGGCGCGCGGGCGGCAGCGGCAAGGGCGCGGCGGCGTCGGGCGACTCCCTCACCTCGCCGATGCAGGGCACGATCGTCAAGATCGCCGTCGAGGAAGGCACGACGGTCGCCGAGGGCGACCTGGTCGTCGTCCTGGAGGCGATGAAGATGGAACAGCCCCTGAACGCCCACAAGGCCGGCACCGTGACCGGCCTGTCCGCCGAGGTCGGCGCGACGGTGGCCGCGGGCGCCGCGATCTGCGAGATCAAGGACTGACCCTCCCCAAAGGCTCCCCCAAACCTTTGTGTTCATTCGCCCTCTTTTCACCCTTGGCGGCGGTTCTTCGGCGAGCCGCCGCTACCAGAAGGGTGAAAAGAGGGCGAATGAACACTGGGTGGGGGCGTGCGACACGGCGATACACAGGCGTTTCTCAGGGTTTGGCGGTAGCTTCCCTGCAGGATTGCCGCGAGGTGTGAGGAGAACTCTGCATGTCCAGGAAGACCCACGAGCATCAGCTGGCTCAGCGGAAGGCGCAGCGTCAGGCCGAGCGGCAAGCTGAACGCGCCAAGCAGCGCCGGATGCTGGCGATCACCATCACGTCGATCGCGGCGGTGGTCGCGGTGATCGCGGGTGTCTTCGTGGTCGTCGCCAAGAACACCGGCAACGACACTCCGGCGGCGTCCGACACACCGTCGGCACCGAGCGGCGCGGAGAACAAGCCGCAGTCGATCCCGACCGCGATCGCCGCACCGCCGAAGCGGCCGAAGCCGCTGGCGGCAGAGGTGGACTGCAGCTACACCAAGTCTGGGCAGCCGGCCAGCAAGAAGGCCGACGCGCCGGCCAACGGCAAGGTCAAGGCCAGCGGCACCAAACCGGTCACGCTCAACACGTCGGTCGGCGACCTGCACCTGACCCTGGACAGCGCACTGGCGCCGTGCACGGTGAAGAGCTTCCTCAGCCTGGTCGGGCAGAAGTACTTCGACAACACCAAGTGCCACCGGCTGACCGTCGGCACAGGCCTGCAGGTCCTGCAGTGCGGCGACCCGAGCGCCAGCGGCAGCGGCGGCCCCGGCTACAGCTTCAAGGACGAGGTGTACCCCGAGCTCAAGTACGGGCGCGGCATCCTCGCGATGGCGAACTCGGGCCCCAACACCAACGGCAGCCAGTTCTTCATCGTGTACGGCGACGCGTCCGGCCTGACTCCGGCGTACACGGCGTTCGGCACGGTCGACAAGGCCGGCCTCGAGCTGATCGACAAGGTCGCGAACGCGGGCGTGATCCCGGAGGGCGGGCCTACCGACGGCAAGCCCGCCACCCCGGTCGAGATCAAGACCGCGACCGCGGCCAGCTAGCTCGTACTACGCCAGGTCGCCGTACTTGCTGCGCGGCCAGGCCAGCAAGGCGTCGATCTGGACCATGCCGGACTGCTCCAGCAACTGGACCGGACCGTCGACGAAGTGGAAGAGGCCCGTGGCAGGATCGCGGGCCTCTTTCCATGCCCGGTCGGAGTAGGCCTGCATGACCTTGGTGTAGCTCCGGTCGTGCGCCACCGAGTCGAGGATCAGCAGGTTCTTGAAGTAGATCGCGTTGAACCTGGTCGGCTGCTTCCACAGCCGGTCCTCGGTGCCGTAGAAGGCCAGTGACGCCTTCGCCAGCGCCTTGGCGTCCTTGAGGTACTTCTGGTCGTGCGTTGCCTTGTACAACAAGGCTCCGGCACCGAGCATGACGCCCTGGTTGTAGCTCCACTGGGTCTTCTCGACCGTGCCGGCCAGGTCGATGTGGTCCCAGTACAGACCGTTCGGGGCGAGCATGCACTTCTGCGTCCAGTCGTACATCTTCTTCGCCCAGGTCAGGAACGACTTGTCACGCGTCAGCAGGTACAGATGCGCGCCGAGCTCGGCACCCGGGCCGTTCGACACCGTGTTGCGGTCCTGGCTCCACGGCGCCTGGGTCCAGAAGACGCCACCCGCGCACGGGTGCGCCGGGTCGGTGTCCCAGCCGTGGACGACGAGCGCGAAGATCTCCTTCGCCCGCGCGAGCGACGAGCGGTCACCAGTCCGCTGGTAGTGCTGGATCAGCTGCAGGCCGATCCACTCGTTGTCATCGTAGAACTTGTCGCCACCCTGGCCGAGCGGCGGCCGCAGGTATGAGTCGTAGCCCTTCGGGGTGGTGGTCGCGTTCCAGTAGAGCTCGTACGCGTCCAGCCGGCGCTGGGCCTCCTTGTCGGCCTTGCGCCCGGAACCGGGGATGCCGGCCAGGTTCTCGGCGGCGATCGCGGCCTGCGAGTACGGCCAGATGTAGGAGTACGGGTTCGAGTGGGTGTTGGGGTACTCCTCCAGCAGCAGCCCTTGCGGTTGCCCGGTCTCGAAGTACTTGTTCAGCGCCTGGTACGACGCCTGGGCGCGCGTCGCCGCTTGGCCGCCGGTCACGGCCTCGGCCTTCGCGTTGGCAGCTGGGGTGTGCAGCGCGGCCAGCATCCCGACCGCGAGCAACCCGCCGGTGATCCGTTGAGTTGATATACCAAATTTTCTGCGCATCGACCTGCTCCTCCTGGGGCGGCAGCGATTGACATCGATGTCATGTTCTAGCTGGCCAGGGGTTTCGCCGTCAATGCCTCAACGTGATCCCGGTTGATTCTGTGTTGATATATCAAGCGGCTGTACACCCGCGAACCCGAACCAGGCGGACTTGAGGCGCAGGCGCAGGCGGACCTGGTCGCCGGTAAGCACGGCCCGGCCTCTCGACCCGATCGCCTCGACCGTCAGCACCCGCCCACCGGCCGGACCGACGCCGGTCCGGCGGGTGACCCGCAGGCTGCGCAGGGAGCCGACACCGAACGCCGCCCGGAACTGCGAACTCGTCCTGGTCACCGTCCAGGCGACGTTCGGGTTCTTGTTGCCCGGGTAGGCGTCCCAGCCATCCACCTTCATCAACTGGTACGGCGTATCGCCGGTGGCCGTCGCGCCGCCGTTGGAGGAGGAGAACTCCGCCATGATCGGCTTGCCCTTGTAGAGGCGGATCTGGCCGGCCGTGGCCGCGATCGCCGCGTTGGTCGTCGGCTTCTCCGAGTCGAATCCGCCGTACACCTGGCAAGAGGTGGTGTCGCAGAGGTCGTAGACGCGCTTGGCGGCCCGGTTTCGGTGGAAGACCGAATAGGTGCGCGCGGCAACCGATTGGACCTGGAGTGCGGCCGGTCGCCAGCTCGTCACGGCTTCGCGGGGAACCACGCCACGCAGGTAGTGCTCCAGCGACAGCACGTTGATCGTGTCGAAGTGGGCTCCGGACAGATCCGCCGAGCGGAGTACGCCGCGATAACGCAGGACGGCTCCGCTGGGCAGGATCAGGGAGATGACCGTCGGCCCTTCGAACTGGCCCATGCCGGTCAGGGTCTTCCAGAGCGTCCAGGTCTTTTTCGTGGCGTCGTACGAGCTGACTTTGGCACCGCGTTCGCCGTACGGGTCGATCGACCACTGGTTCCGGGTCGATGCTGTAGGCAACGTGTAGAGCTTGCCTGCCTTGAGGTCGCGAAGCCTTAATTTGTTGGCTGCTTTGACGCGGATGCCGTCGGTGGTGTCGGCGGTGATGCGGACCCGGATGCTTCCAGTCGCCTTGCCCACCGTCGTACCGGGGTAGTAGAAGTCCAGGATGGCCTTGGCCGACTTGCCGGCCAGCGCCGCACCCTGAGCGCCGTACTGCGACATGCCTCGACCGTGGCCGAAGCCTCGACCCGTGACTGTCTGTGCAACCTCCGGCTCGGGTGGAGTCATGGCTTCGGCCGTTGCACTCAGCAACGTCGAGCTGATGACTATGGCAACGATCATTCGCCTCATGAGACGTACACCTTGTGCTGGCGGTTGTTGAAGGTGAGCGTGCCGCGCTGGAACTTCTGTCGCAGGCCGCCCTTCACCTTGTACATGTCCGTGGTCGGCAGGCCGACGCGCGACCGCTCCGCGCCGAGCGTGACGTACTTGCGGTGGATCATCCCGGCGACCGGTCGCATGCCGGTGCGCTTCGACCAGTAGAGGCCGCCGTTCTGGAACGACTGCACCTTGCTGCTCGCGCGTCCCAGCCGGTACTCGCTGGTCGGCAGGCCGAGCAGGCCGTCCGGACCGAGCTGGCGATAGCGGGTCCGGAACAGACCGGTCACCGAGTGCGCCCCGCTGGCGGTGGACCAGTAGATGTCCCGCGCGCTGAAGTAGGTGGCGCGACCGGTCCTGGTCCGGTGCTCACCCCAGAATGGTTGCCCCGTCACCCGGAATCCGCCGAGCGTCTTGGCGAACCGGTAGATCTCGGTCGAGACGCTCTTGCCCATCAAGATGTTGATTCGTTGCTTCAGCCAACCAAGTTTGGAGTACAGGTTCTTGCCCGGGCAGGCGGTCGCCTTGGTGTCACGGTGACCGGAGACAGTGTGCAGCTTGCTGCCTTCCAGCACGATCGTTGCCAACGGCGACCGATAGTTCGCGTCCATTTTCCACGCGATAATCCGGGCCGTCGTCTCCAGCATCGGCTTGGCCGGCGCCACCTTGTCGAAGTTGCCGATCAGCGAGACGCCGAACGAGTTGGCATTGAAGGCACCGGTGTGCGCGCCGAGGACGGGCAGCTGCGCACCGCCGTACCGGCCCTCGAAGGCACGACCGAAGCGGTCGACGAGGAAGTTGTAGCCAAGGTCGCACCAGCCACGGCTCTTCACGTGGTACGCGTACATGCTGCGGACCATCGCCGGCACCTGCGCCCGCGTGTAGTTGTTGCGATCGGCGGTGTGGTGGACGAAGGCGGCCTGCACGGTGCCGGTGTACTTCGGCCGCAAGCAGCTCTTGCCGTTGTGCGCGCGGAGCCGTTCGTCGGCACCCCAGGCGCGTCTGCTCACCATCGCCGGCATCGGGTACGGCGCTCGGCTGCCCTCCACTTGGATCGGATCCTGGACCGTCGGCGGCTCGGCGTCGGTCGCCATCACGCCGGGGTTGATCAGAGCGACCTTGGCGTCGCGGACCGTCGTACCGTCGCGGGTGGTCAGGGCTGCCTGGATGCCGTTCGCGTCGCCGACCCAGAGCGGCTCGGTGCCGGAGCGTTCGTTGCCTTCGGAGGTCGCAGGTCCATGCTCGTCTTCGACCGTCAGGCGTTCCCAGGCGGACCACTGGCCGTTCCGCAGTACGCGGACCTTGACCTCGACCGGGGCCGAGTTCGCGCGATAGGGCCAGGTGACACCGACCAGGCCGAAGGGTTTGGTCTGCTGGGCTTCGGCGGTCGAGTACTGGCCGGCTTGCTGCAAAGGAAGTTCGACGTAGTCGGGGTCGGCGGTCGTCGTCTCGTCGGCGGTTGTCTCGAGGTGTGCTGGATGCGCGGGCAGGGGCGCGAGCGGTACGAACAGGGCGAGGCCTGTCACCGCGGTCAACGCCAGTCGGGGTGAGAAGGTCTTGCTCATCGGACAGCCCTCTGCTAGACGGAACAGCAGTAATCGATTATGCGCACTGCGTGTTCGCCAACTCCGCATTTCGTCACCCTGCGTGGCGCCGTCGCCGGGTTGCTAGGCTTACTTCTGAAATCGAAGCGACGTTGGGGTGTGGGCATGGCGAACCGGTTGCGGTCTGAGGATCTGTCCTGCCCGCTGTCGACGACTGCCCGGCAGGTCGGCGAGTGGTGGACGTTGCTGATCCTGCACGACGCATTCGACGGGTACACGCGGTTCGACGAGTTCCAGCGGAGCCTGGGGATCTCGTCGAGCATGCTGACCACGCGATTGAAGGCGCTGGTCGATGACGGGCTGCTGGAGCGTACGCAGTACCAGGACAGGCCGCCGCGGTACGAGTACGTGCTGACCGAACTCGGTCGCTCGCTGCGACCGGTGATCATCACGCTGGCGGCTTGGGGCAACGAGCGGCTCGCTGCCGAGGCCAGGACGATGATCCTGGTCGATGCCCGCACCGGCGAGGAGGTGGAGCCGGTCGTGGTGGACCGGGCCACCGGGCGGCGGGTCGACGGGCCGGATTTCGTCTTCACCTCCGGGCCAGCCGCCTCGGAAGCGATGCGGAAGCGGTACGAGACGGACCGAACGGCCTGATTTCTCAGCTGGTTCTCAGCAGATTTCGGTCACCTTCACCCGGCCGGTAGGCTCGACTCAACACTCTGTCGAGGAAGGCCCGACATGGAAATCATCCTGCTGATCGCGGTCGTCGTGATCGCCGTACTGGCTTACCGCTCGTACCGGCGCACGCAACTGCAGACGAAAAAGCGAGACGAGATCAGCTCGGCCGAGCTCGAGTCGGTCAAGAAGACCGCCGACGAGGACATCACCAAGTTCGGCGAAGAGCTGCAGGACCTCGACCTGGACATGGTCGGCAAGGACCTCGGCGACGGCGCCCGGCAGGACTACCAGCGCGCGCTGGACTCCTATGAGTCGGCCAAGCAGGCCGTCGGCCAGGTCACCGAGGCCGAGCAGATCCGGCACGTGATCGAGATCCTCGAGGACGGCCGGTACGCGATGACCTGCGTCCGTGCCCGGGTCAACGGCGAGCCGCTGCCGCAGCGCCGCCCGTCCTGCTTCTTCAACCCGCAGCACGGCCCCTCGGTCGAAGACGTGCTCTGGTCGCCCCCGGGCGGCGCACCGCGTGAGGTCCCGGCCTGCGCCGCCGACGCCGAGCGCGTCCGGGCCGGCGCCGAGCCCGACGTCCGCAAGGTCATGGTCGGCCCGCAGCGCGTCCCGTACTGGGAGGCCGGCCCGGCCTACTCGCCGTACGCCCAGGGCATGTTCGGCGCCCTCGGCGGCGTGATGACCGGCATGTTCATCGGCACCATGCTCGGCGGCATGTTCGCCGGCGGCGGCTACGGCGACATGGCAGGCGGCGGCTTCGAAGGCGGAGACGGCGGCGGCGGTGAAGGTGGCGGAGACGGCGGCGCCGGCGACTTCAGCGGCGATGGCGACTTCGGCGGCGGAGACGGCGGCGGCTGGGGCGACTTCGGCGGCGACTTCGGCGGCGGCGACTTCTAACCCCTCCAGCACTACCAACCACCGGACGCCTTGGGCGTCCGGTGGTTTTCTTTTGCGGTCGTCGCGTTGAGCCGGACCGCCACCACTCACAAACCTCAACTGGTCGCACCCGGCCAGGCGTGCACAGGCATGCTTCCCGGGTGGAAACGAGAGGTTTGTGAGTGGCGGAGGTCCGGGCCTGCCGCCCAACATCACGACCTCCGGCTGTCGTACTAGCCGGGTCACTCGCCGTTCAGGGGTGGCTTGCTTTCGGCGCTGGTGAGGAAGTCGACGGGGGCGTTGAAGGTGCCGGGGATCTTGCCGATGGGCTGGATGACTGTTGTTGCGCCGGTGGCGTGGCCGACGGCGTACAGGTGGGCGGCGCCGGTCTCCTTGTCGATGCCGGCCAGCAGGGTGCCCTTGGCGCCACACTGCTCGGCGACGAGGTACTCGAATCCCTGCCAGGTGGACGATCGGACCCGCTTCACGATCGGCTTCATCGGGGAGCTGGTCGGGATGTGGATCGTGTACAGCGCACCGCCACGGGTGTTCGCCAGGAACGTGTCGTACGTCGGCGTCTGACTGATCAACGCCATCGTCTTCACCGCCGCGAACCCACCGGCCGAACCCTGCGCCCGCCAGGTGCCCCGGTCGCCGGCCGACCAACGCGAAATCACGCCGTCAGTGCGCAAACCGTAGAGCTGCTTCCGCAGTACTGGAGCCTTTTGGTAGAAGGATGTCTCAATCGCCTTGTACGTACCCCAGCCGCCACCGATCGCGGTGACCCGCGAGCCGGGGTTCGAGCCGCCGATCGTGTACGTCGCGGAATACAGGACGGAGCCCTGCACCACCAAGCCGGTCCCGACGCCTTCGCTGGCCGGCGTGACGGTGTAGTCCCAGGTCGAGCTCAACCGCACCGCCCCGGGCTTGAACACCTTCTTCACCGTGCTCGGCACCGTTTCGGGTGGCGTGTTGGCATAGACCTGAGATCCGACGATGTCACCGGCCGCTGTCACGGACGAAAGATCCATCACGCAGGGCGCAGCCGCTTTCGCGAAGGCAGGCGTGGCGGGCAGCACGATCGCCGTGGACAGAACGGCAACGCTGGCTAGGATCGAAGCGCGACGCATCAAGAGATTCCCTTCGATTTGGCTTCTCAAAGGCTTGATGCAGACCTGAGCCGAAAGGTTCTACGAGGTCGTGTCCAGTTCTAGTTCCATCCCCGCTGGGATCTGGTCGCGGCGGCGGCCGAAGGCGAGTAGGAGACCGGCGGCGAGCGACAGCCAGAGATAGACGTTGCCGGCCAGCGCTTCGAAGAAGTTCCAGCTGAGTTCGAGGTTTCCGCGCCGGGGCGGCCACCAGATCGGCGCCAGCATGAACAAGCCCGACCAGGTCAGTGCCACCGGCAACGGATGACGACGGCCGAGCTGCGTTGCCGTGAGCAACGAAATGCCGAGCGGGATGACCCAGACCCAGTGATGACTCCAGGAGACCGGCGAGCAGAGAAGACCGATCATCGCCGTCACCGATACCGCGGCCAGTTGCTCGCCCCTCAGCCAGAGATTGCGACTCAGCCAGAGCCCGGCGATCACAGTCGCCATTACTACGACCAGCCAGAGCCGGCCGCCGCCGTCGAGATCACCAGAGACGCGGATCAGGAATCCGTTCCACGACTGGTTGCCCGAGTACGCGAGCCCGCCGATACGGCCAGTGTCGGAAACCAGATGCGTCCAGTACTCATACGCCGTCCGCGGCGCGATCAGGAACCCGATCGCCACGGTGGCAGCGAAGGCGGCCGACGCGTGCGCGAGCGCCTTCCACTGTCGCGTGACGACCAGCAGGCCGAAGAAGACCAACGGCGTCAGCTTGATCCCAGCGGCGAGTCCGAGCCAGATGCCCCTGCCTTGACGGGTTTTCGGGCCCAGTACGTCGTACAGGATCAAGGCGCAGAGGATCAGGTTGATCTGGCCGTAGGACAGGGTTTCGCGGACGGGCTCGATCAGCAGGGACGCGGCGACGATGGCGATCAGGATGGCTGGGTGCAGTCTCAGGTGTTTGAGGCTCAGCTTCCAGATCACAGCGAGCGCGACCAGGGAGGCGGCGATCGACGCGCCGTACGCGAGTGGCCAAGGCAGCAGCGAGACCGGCGCCATGATCACCCCGCCGAAGAGCGGGTAGGTGAACGGCATCGAGATGTACCGCAGGCGGGTCGTGTAGAGGCTGTCCGGATCGGACAGAAGCGCGGCGCCGCCCAGGCGGTAGACCTTCAGATCAGCGCCGGTGTGATCCCACACAAGGGGCAGCAGCAGCCCAACGACAACGCACACACCCGCGACCAGCCACCAACGGCGCTTGGCCGGGTCCCCCAGGATCCCCCAGTTCACCTGATCCAGACTGACACCAGATCGGGTCACGACCGGTCTACGCCACTATTGCAGTTGTGTTGCTATCTCCGGGGCCTTACGAGTTTGATCTGCCTCAGCTCGCGGAAGGGGTCGGCGCGTGATGAGCAGGACGACGGCGATGAGCGCCGCGATCAGGTAAGCATTGCCGCTGAACTGCTCCGGCAAGGACCAGTCCAACTCGCGGTTGTAGTGATTGGGCGGCCACCAGATCGGCGCAATCAGAAACAACCCGAACCACAGGCTCGCGAACACCACCTTCGGCCTCTTGGGGAGCACGGCCATCACGCTGGCCCCCAACGGAATGATCCAGACCCAGTGGTGACTCCACGACACGGGCGAACACAGCAGCCCAATCAGCGCGGTTATTGACACCGCAGCCAACCGGTCATTGCGAAGCCACAGGATCCGGGTCAGCCAGAGCCCACCGGCAACCGTCACCCCGACGAGCGCGAGCCAGATCGACCCACCGCCATCCAGATCACCGGTGATCCTGATCAGAAACGCGTTCCACGACTGATTACTCGAGAACGCCAACCCACCAATGCGAGTCGTCTCCTTCACCAGCGAAGTCCAGTACTCCGTTGCGCCGTGCGGCGTGGTTGCAAACCCCACCAGCACGGTGGCAACGAAGGCGGCCGTCGCATAGGCCAGCGCCTTCCACTGCCGCGTGATGAGCAGCAACCCGAAGAAGACCAACGGCGTCAGCTTCACCCCCGCCGCCACGCCAATCCAGATGCCTCTCGCTGGGCGGGTGGCCGGACTCAGTACGTCGTACAAGATCAAGGCACACAACATCAGATTGACCTGCCCAAACCCCAACGTCTCCCGCACCGGCTCAAGCAACAGCGACCCAGCCACCACCGCCAACAGCACCGGCGAGGCCATCGCGCTCCCAGCGCAAAGCCGCCACACCGCGATCAAACTGACGAAGGTCCCCAGCGTCCAGAGGCTCACGGCAACCGGCCACGGCAACAACGCAAACGGCACCATCACCACCGCCGCAAACGGCGGATACGTGAAGGGCAGCCCAGCCAGCCGAGCGTCGTACAGGGCCGAGGCATCCTCAAGCAGCGTGGCCCCACCCAGCCGATAGACCTTCAAATCCACCAACGAATGCTGCCAAAGCATCGGCAAAACGACGCTGGCAACAACACAGACCCCGAATGCCACCACCCACATCACCTTGGTGCGCATGCCCGAAATCTTGGCACGACGCCAGTCCACTCCCCCACGCACCTCCTCCGTCGCCGCTCCCACCCGCCCCAGGCGGCGCTCCTACGTCGCGCCTTGAACCCACGGTGGCCAAGGCCGGTGATCAAGGGCGGGGCCTGCCTTGTGGCCCCAACAACACCCCTACGGCCCCACCGGAAGTGCCCGGCGAGGCCCGCAGTTCACGACCGCTCACAAAGCGATCGCGGAGAGGGACCAGCCTCAATCCCCAACTGAGCGCCAAGCCCCCCAGTAGAGGAATTCCAGCTGCCAATCACCACCGCCACCAGATTCGATCGTTTCTGTCGCATTCTGGAGATGCCACGATGTGTTCACGAACAGACGCAAGTCTCTATCCGCAAGAACATCTGAGTTCAGAAGCCCCACGACCAAGCGGCGTGGCTTCTCCTGAAACCCTGCGGACAGCAAGTCGAAGAACCCATCCCAGCCGCCGCGAAAGTAGCTCGGAAAGTCAAGCTCTCGCCCAATCGCTAGAGACGCGTCACGCCCCGAGTGGAACTCTGCAGCATCGATACACCGGACCTCAAACCCTGACCCGCAACACGATGTGTGACGTCCCATCGGCCACTATCCGGAAGCAGATATGGAGGAGCAGAGAGCCCTGGGATGACACTGGAGATCGGTCGCCAATGCACGTTTCCTCAACCTTCCGCCAACTTCTCAGCAAAGCTGGAGAAATACCATCCATTCGTCATTCGAACTCTGAAAAATCCATCTCCGCCAGCTTTGACAAAGCTGTAATAATAGCGTCACGCGTGACCATGGGGACGACAAGGAGGTTCGACACAGCGAAGCAGGGAGCATTCCGCAACTCATCTAACACCTCTTGCGCGAGACGGGCTGGATCATAAACTGTGACACTCTACTGCCTATCCCCACTACGGACAATCAAGTCTACAAGGTACCCCTTCGACTCAGTCTCCAATTCATACCCGTCAAGATATTTCGGGAATTCAACCTCATACGTCGCGGACAATTCGCTCACCTGACCCTGATCTTTGCTAGCTCCTGAGCACGTCGTACCCGTACCCGATGGTGATCGAGTCCGTCGCCGTCAACGGATCGACCTGCTTGGTGAGCCGCCCGACTGCGTCGTACATGTAGATCGTCGGTCGCCTTCGCTCGCCGGCATCGACGAGATCAGGTTGCCGTCCGCGTCGTAGGCCAACTAGGTCGTCCCCAGTGACGCATTCGCCGCATCCAGCGTCTTCGACGCAACCACCCGACCAACCCGGTCGTACGTCGCGACGCTGCTGCGCCCCATCCCATCCGTGCTACGGACCAGTCGCCCGGCGTAGTCGTACCCGAACTCGGAGATCACACCCCCTCGGGTCATTCGACTAACCTCACCGCCTCACACAGTGGCAAACCACAAATCGTTCGCCGAGAACTTCTCGGTGTCCAGCGTTCGAAACATCTGTTCCCCCCCAAAGGCATTGGCAAGGGCAGATAAATCCGAGCGCAGGATCGGATCATCAAATGACGGCACCACAATCGCGATCACATCCTGACCAGCCACCGATTCAAGCGGCACACCCTCAATCGTTAGAACCAATCGCAACCTTGCGGAAAGCGCGGCCACGCGGATGCCGTCAGTCAGAACGCTCAGCCATTCCTCACCGGCGTCCTCATCCCAATCCAAGGCACCGTCAACCGACCGCGCTAGCTTGGCGGCCAGAACGGACGCTACATCGGAAGTCCAGATAGGTGCGCCCTCGCCAGCCAACCGCGCCAGGGGTTCTGTTATATCAATCATCGCGCACCACCAGTACTACCATGCACGCCGCCGCGCGCATTTCGATATACATTAAGGTACTGAGTCAATTCGCCATTCTTTCCAAGGATTCCCACGGGCCCGTTCTGCACAAATACTTTCGCTTTGTCTCCCACCCATAGTCCATTAGCGTCTGCGTACGCAGCCGCATCCAGGACCGCCTTCTCCGCGTCAACGCCCGTCAGGAAAACACTCTTACCTTGGCCAGCAGTAGTTGGAAGATGCTTCGCCATCGCGTCACTACTCACCGTATACTTGCCGTTGGTCAACTCTCCATGCCGGTTCAGGCGACTTGCGGGCGCTGTAAAACAATCGGAATTGTGAACCAGTACCGGAGTCCGTCCTGCCAAGACATAGTACGTGTGCGTGTTGGCGACCGTGAGGTTGTGCACCCGGGTGATGGCTTGGCGGTGACGGACAGACGTGACGGTGGCCGTGATGGCTTCTGCTCGGGCAACGAGTTTGTTGCCTGGGCGTAGGTCACCGGCGTCGACCCAGGAGCGGCTGAGCTGCTCGTAGAAGGGGTGCTTATCCGTGGCTGTCACCCGTCCTTGCTTTCGTCGGCCACTCCATTGCTGCTCCTCGACGGTGATCTCTACGAGAGATTTCATTCCTTCGCCGACGATGACGTCGGTTACTGTCTGCGCTTCGGTTGTGCCGTCCGAAGGGTTGGTGGCCAGAACACGATCGCCGATCTTGACTTGCTCGATCGGCTTGGTTGTGCCGTCAGCCATGAGGACAGCTGTGCCGGGCAAGAAGGAGTGTGGCTTGCAGGCATTGGCCGCCGCCTTGCCTGCCTTGCCGCCCCTGATGGCTTCGACGGCCTTTCCGAGTGCGAGGAGTTTTGTGGGGATTGGTAGCGGTATGAGGAGCAGGAGCAGCTCACCGAAGGCTTCCTCGCCTGCTAGCGCTCTGTACTCTCCGTAGGTGCCTTCGAAGCCTTCGGGTAGGACGCAGCCGGGACCGCCAGAGCAGCCTGCCATCTCGTAGAAGCGGTCGGGGTGAGGGTGCGCTGGGTCACCACCCATGGCCGAGAAGAAGTTGTGGCCACCCGTCAGACTGACATTTCCAATGACAGACCCTGCTCGATCCAACGCATTCTGGTACCGAGTCTTGGACCAGTCGCGGGTTTCGTCGGTTAGGTCGCCTTGGACGCCGATGACGGTTGCCGGCTGGTTGGGGTCGGTGGGGCAGAGGCTTTGGTTGCCGTTCGCGCAGGAGGGGTTGCCGGGTGGGTCTTGAGCGATGGTCTTGGCTTCGTGTTCTAGTTTCTTGCGCTCTTTGTTGATCTTCTTGTTCAGTTGGCACTGGGCGTCACAGACCGGTGGCGGGGGTGGCTTGTGCCCGCAACTCTTCGACTTGCACTTAGGCGGGTCGCAGTTCTTTATGCAATCTTTGGGCGGCTTCGGGCCGCAGTTCTTTGTGCAGATCTCATCCGGTTCGCCCCAGCAGGCGGGGTTGCCGCGCAGGCGCCTTCGTCCTCGGGTGGTGGCTTCCCACCATCGCCGGGCTTCGGCGTCGGGGTTTTCGGCGGGTCGCACCTCTTGACGGGCTTTCGATCGTCCCCGTTGGGGAATTCCATCCAACAGCGCGGGTCATCATTGGGGTCGATGACGCGGTTGCCGGTGGGGTCGTTGAGGGTGACGGGGTTGCCGGCGCCGTAGGCGTAGAGGTTGGGGAGGGAGGAGGCGACGCCCGCGTTGTACGTCATGGTGTCGCGGGAGTTGAAGGTGCCGGAGTCTGGGTTGTACCAGCGGGCGCCCTGATTGACGTCGCCNGAGCGGGGGTCGGTCCAGTCGCCTTGGTAGCCGATTCGGTACTTGAGGCCGTTGGCGGCTGTTGAGTTGCCGAAGGGGTCGTAGGTGCGGGAGTCCGGGAGGCCGGTGGTCAGGGTGGTGTCGGTGGGGTCGAAGCCGCCGAAGACGTCTCCGTGGCGGTCGGCCAGGACGAGGCGTT
>NZ_AQUZ01000069.1 GCF_000372465.1 Kribbella catacumbae DSM 19601 | reverse complement strand
CGGGCCAGTCACGCTTCCCGCCGCCGCATGCCCACCCGGTGCTCAAGGTGACGCCCGAGCCACCGCCCGCCGGAACGAGGCGCCGCTTTGGGCACGGGCTAGTCACGTTTTTCGCCGCCGTATGCCTACGCGGTGCTCAAGGTGGCGGCAGGAGGTGGGCTGGCCGGTGATCGGGACGGCTGGCGGTGAGGGGTGGATGGGCTGGTAGGGAAGAATGCGCGGGGTGAGTGCACGGGTGGTTTTGCTGGCGGGGCCGTCGGGGGCTGGGAAGTCGCGGCTGGCGGAGGTTGTGGGGTTGCCGGTGGTGCGGCTGGACGACTTCTACCGGGACGGGGATGACGCGGCGATGCCCCGGTCGCCGTTGGGGATCGTGGATTGGGATGATCCGGGGTCCTGGGATGGGGAGCGGGCCGTGGCTGCGTTGGAGATCTTGTGCGCCACAGGGGTCGCGGACATGCCGGTTTATGACATCTCGGCGGATGGCACCGTCGGGCATCGGCCTGTGGAGACAGGCGGATCGCCGTTGGTGGTTGCCGAGGGCATCTTCGCGGACCAGATCGTCGGGGCGTTGCGGGAGCGTGGATTGCTGGCGGCGGCGATCTGTGTGCGGCATCACCGGATCGTCACCTTCGTACGCCGGTTCCAGCGCGACCTGCGCGAGCATCGCAAGCCACCGTTCACCCTGCTGCGACGGGGACTCCTGCTGCTGAAGGACGATCCACGAGTGGTGAAGCGCTGCGTCGATGCCGGCTGCGAACCCCTGCACCCCAAGGCCGCCCGCCGCCGCATCACCGGCCTCCTCGCCACCACCACAGGCTGACCACTCTCGCCACTGGTCGGACGGACTAGCTCGTACGTGGGTGGACCTCGGGATGAGCGGCCCACCACGGACCGTACGCCGGGCTGTGGATCGCGTGCTCGGTATAGGCACTGGCGATGGCGAGATAGCTGGCCTCGATCTGGTCGTCGGTGACCCGGCTGCGGCGCCAGGCGAGGATGAGGCGGCCGCGCAGAGGATCACCCGTCAGGCGCCGTACCGCCATGCCGCCTGCGCCTGCGGAAGTGGGTTCGACCAACTGCACGGCGCGGCCGGTCTGGATGAGTTGACGCCCGCCGCCGCTGGGCGCCTCGTACCGGATTCTCGGGCTGAAGCCGGCCCGGCGGCACGCGGCGCGGAGCGACGCCAGCGAGCCGTCGTCGGCGCCAGGAGGGCTGATCCAGGCTTCGTCGGCGAGATCGGCGAGGTTGATCTCCTCGCAGCCGGCCAGCGGGTGGCTGGAAGTCAAGGCGATGAAGAAAGGCAACCGGGGCAGGACAGTGCGCTGAGCCAGGTCAGGAGCCAGCGGTACGTCGCTGTCGTCGCTCATGCCGATCACCGCGAAGTCGGACCGATGGTGTGCGAGCCCGTGCGCGAGGCTGATGGCGGAGGGGTCGACCTGGACGGTGAGCTCCACCGGGGACAGCGCCGCCTGGACCCGCTCCACCATGGTGCCGACGCATTCCATGTGCGCTGTTCCCATGTGCAACTCGGCCGGCCCCGCGCCGGCGGCCAGGGTGAGATCGCCGGCGAAGGAGTCCATGTCGGCCAGCACCAGCCGGGCACGTTGCAGTGCACGTTCTCCGAGCGGGGTAGGCCGGACACCGGTCCGGGCGCGCTCGAACAACTGTCCCCCGAGCGAGCGTTCGAAGCGTTGCAGGAGCCCGGTCAGTGCTGGTTGTGAGATCCCGAGCCGCGCGGCCGCCCTGGTCACGCTGCCCGCGTCGGCGATCGCGCAAATCGCCCGCAGATGGCGGATCTCCGGGTCCATAACGTGAGGCTATCGCCGTTGGGATGACCGCGGAACTGCTCGACGTGGCACGCTCCGAAACGTTGCGGATCCACCACTAGCCCACCGCAGCCACGCCGCGCGCGTGCCCCGCCCCCGGAGGACAAACTGATGATTCCTAAACGGCCTCAACGATTCCGGCAATTCCGACGACAGACCTCAGCGTTCTGCCTCGCTGCGATCGTCGCCCTGACAGGGTTCGGCCTCAGCGCCGCTCCAGGTCAGGCCGCCACAGTCGCCAAGACGTCCGGTGCGGCTACCACACCGCTGGGCACTGGCCCGAACGGACCGGGGCCGGCAGACAACGAACCTGCGCACGTCACCGATGCCAGGTTGCCACTCAGCCAGCGCCCTCCCTTGCCAGCGTCAAAGCACGAACTGCGTCGCGACTACGACGGACCTGGACAGACATCCGCCAAGCCCCGGCCCTCGATGCAGAATCGCAAGACCGCTGCGGCGCCGTGCAACATTGCGGACTTCACCAGCCGGACTGGCTGGGCACTGGTAGACCAAATCAAGGCATCGACGACGGACTGTGTGAACACACTGTTCAGCCTGACCGGGACGGATGCGCACTCCGCGTTCCGCGAGGCGCAGATGGCCAGCGTTGCCTACGGGCTGCGAGACAACAGCGCCAGCTACCCGGGCAACAATTCCACTGGTACCGCCCAACTGACCTTGTACCTACGAGCCGGGTACTACGTCCAGTGGTATAACCCGTCCACGGTCGGCACCTACGGCCCGACGCTGCGTACCGCTATCCAGTCGGGCCTGGACAGCTTCTTCGGCAACTCGCGCGCCTTCGAGGTCAGCGATGCCAACGGGGAGACTCTCGCCGAGGCGATCACCCTGATCGACAGCTCAGAACAGAACGCCCGCTACCTGTACGTCGTCAAGCGGATGCTGACCAGCTACAACAGCTCCTACAACACGTCGTGGTGGATGCTGAACGCGGTCAACAATGTGTACATCGTGTTGTTCCGCGGCCATCAGGTGCCGGAGTTCGTGTCGGCGGTCCAGTCCGACCCGAGCGTGATCGACACCCTGTATAGCTTCGCGTCCAACCACAAGGACCTGTTGTCAGGCGACCAGAGCTACCTGACATCGAACGCCGGCCGTGAAATGAGCCGGTTCCTGCAGCACTCCGCGCTGCTGGCCAAGGTTCGGCCGCTCGTGAAGGGCCTGCTCGGGCAGACCTCGTTGCAGGGCCCCACCGCGCCACTGTGGGTCGGTGTGGCCGAGATGACCGACTACTACGACAAAGCCAACTGCGCGTACTACGACACCTGCAACCTGCAGGCCAGGCTGGCAGCCGAGGTGCTGCCGATCAACCACACCTGCAGTTCCACCTTGCGCATCCGGGCCCAGGAGATGACCGCTGCCCAGCTGTCGTCGAGCTGCAGCAGCCTGGCGAACCAGGATGCCTACTTCCACGGCATCGTCGCCGACCCGGGCCCCGTCGCCAACGACCACAACACCAGCCTGGAGGTGGTGGTCTACAACTCCAGCACCGACTACCAGACCTACGCCGGGGCGATGTGGGGCATCGACACCAACAACGGCGGTATGTATCTGGAGGGCAACCCAGCCGCGGCCGGCAACCAGGCAAGGTTCATCGCCTACGAGGCCGAGTGGCTGCGCCCGATCTTCGCGGTCTGGAACCTCAACCACGAGTACACCCACTACCTCGATGGTCGCTTCAACATGCACGGCGACTTCAACTCGAACGTCAGCACCCCGACGATCTGGTGGATCGAGGGATTCGCCGAGTACGTGTCGTACTCCTACCGCAACGAGACCTACTCGGCGGCGATCAGCGAGGCTGCCCGGCGTACCTACGCGCTCAGCACACTGTTCGGCACCACCTACAGCCACGACACCACCCGGATCTACCGCTGGGGCTACCTGGCGGTGCGCTACATGCTGCAATCGCACCGCAGCGACATGACCACTGTCTTGAACTACTACAGGTCAGGGAACTGGAACGCTGCCGCCACCTACCTCCGATCCACGATCGGCAGCCGGTACGACGCCGACTGGTACAGCTGGCTGTCAGCCTGCGCGGCGGGCAGTTGCGGTGGCGGCGGCGGCAACCAAGCACCGGCCGCAAGCTTCACCGCCGCGGCCAGCGGCCTGAGCATCGCGCTCACCGACCGATCAACCGACTCTGACGGAACCATCGCCTCCAGGGCCTGGAACTTCGGAGACGGCACCAGCTCAACCGCCACCAACCCCACCAAGACCTACACCACCGCAGGCACCTACACCATCCAACTCACCGTCACCGACAACCAAGGTGCCACCGGCACCACCAGCCAGCAGTTCACGGTCACCAGCGGTGGCGGCACCACGCTCCCCGAATGCACCGGCAGCGACGTCCGCGTTCTCGGCAAGAATTGCCAGCGCAGCAACCGCAGCACCACCACCGGCAACTACGACTACCTCTACATCTACCTACCGTCCGGCACGGCCCAACTGCAGATCGTCAGCACCGGCGGCGCCGGCAACTGCGACCTCTACTACAACAAGACCACATGGGCGACTACCACCGCCTACACCCAACGGTCGACCGCCACCGGCAACACCGAATCGGTCACCGTCGCCAACCCGCCAGCCGGCTACAACTACATCAGCCTGCACGGCACAACAGCCTGCAACGGCGTCACCATCAGCACCCGCTACTGATCGTGAGTTCCCTCTGCGCGGCCCCAACAGCCCATCCGCGCAGAGGGAACTCCGCTGTGCGGCCGCGGTAGGCGAGCAGCAAGCGCGGCATGACAAGTCATTTGTACTCGATGAGCCCTTGTTCTAAAGCCCATTGCCTGAAACAACCGGTCTCAAACGGGAGGTAGTAAGTGCTAGCAAGGAGGTCGTCTGCAAGCGCCTCCACCATTGGGACGGTGAGACGTTCTTCGCGGATTGCACGACAAAGCAGTGGGAGTGTCGCCGTAACGCGGATGCCCTCATCCTTGGCGAGATTGCGGGGAACGCCGTCGTCGAGGACAGTCTCGAACCCGCGTACGTTGCCGAGCGCGAGCACCCCACACTCTCCGAGGTTCTGCTCACCAACAGCAAGTCGTTGCTCGTAGCGCGCGAAGGCCATCACGAAGGCAACGTCATCGCTACGGTCAACGTGGATCCAGTCCGCGCTGAGCACCTGGTCCAGCGCAGGCAACTGGTGGATCTGACGCTTTAACTCTCGCTCCACACTTTCAGGGATGAGGACGCCTCGGTCGCCAGCCAGGAATTTCAGGACCCCTAGCCAACCTTTTTCGGCAAAGTGCCGCAGAGGACCGGTATCGAACACCAGAGGGTCCGGCAATTGCGTCACGAAACGAAGTTCCAGATCTCATCTTCTCGCCGCACCCGGAGCGATGGCAGGTCGCTGTCGGCGAATGTGCCGTGGAGCAGTTCGAGGGCTCGTTCACGACTGATCCGTTCGTCACGGAACGCCCGAAGGACTGCCTTCTGATATGGCAGGGGAAGGCGGGTCTCCTCGACCTCGCCAGGGACGTAAAGCCCGAACTCCACAATGTCGGCGCGCGTCGTCGCGACCCTGCGCACAGCAGCGGCCTCACTGCTCCCGACCAGTTCCAACTCTTCCAGTCGTCTAGCGAGCGTTGCCATATCAACCCGGAAATCGCTCGCAAGAAGGACCGAGGCATCACGGAGCCCACGCTTCTCATAACGAGTCCAGGCGTCCCGTAGACCAGGCTCGGGCAGTAGCACCGACCGAGCGAACCGATCGAGGCGCGACTCAATGTCACCGCCTTGCTGGTCAGCGACCCTCCAATCGACCGTGTATTCGTCTGCGACGAGGAAATGACCCAACTCATGAGCCAGCGCGAGTCGCCGACGTCCGATCTTGTTATGGCTGTTCACCAAGCTCACAGCTCCTTGGCGAAGCAGGATCGTCCCTGCGTCAGCTGTGTCCACTCCCAAATTGACCAGGAACGCCAAGAGTCCAATGGCGGCGACCTTCTCCACCAAGTCATGTATTGGCACCGCATCATCAACGCCGAGCAGGTTTCGCGCCCTGACCGCCAACGTGTCTGCATCCGCCAAAGTGGTAGGCCGCGGCCATGCCTCGCTATCGCTTGCAGCGAGGCCGAGTTCTGCAGCGGCCAGCGTCTGTACGAACTCGACATCTGCAGCGATGGTCGCTAGCAACCAGTCGATCTTCGAGTCAGCAGTATCCAAGCCTTGATTGGAGCGATGAGACACCAATGCCGGCACTGGCTCGCCAAAGAACGATGACATCCGCACCTTGAGGACCGCCGCGATGTCAGACAACTCGAGGGCAGTGACCTTCCGAATGCCGCTCTCGATCTTATTCACGGCAGTCCGGTCCAGACTCACACGAACAGCTAGCTCGCCCTGGGTCAAACCTGCCCGCTCACGCGCCTCCCGCACTCTGACGCCGAGGGCTCTCTCGTCACTCTCTCCCATATGTGCGAGTTTCGCACATATGGGGCCAGAATTCACGCCGCCCCTGCTCCAACGCCTCAGCCCCGAACTATCGGCGGCGGGGCGTGCGCCAGCGGAACGGCCTGCGAAGTTGCGCCGGTCTGGCAATGGGACTGGGACTAGGCACGACCGGTCGGAACGTCCCAGTACACCTTGTGGCGCGGGGCAGACCGTACGCAGCCCGTCACCGGCCGGGGTGTGCGGGGGCGCCTCGGTCCACCTCCTGGCCGATTACCCATTCACGAACCGGTCTCGCCGTCCATCTTCCGGCCGCTCGATTGCCAAGTCGGATCGCCGGGAGGACGAACCGCCGCGGTCGAGGGATTCAGAGTTCCGGGGACGGGCCTGAAGGAACCGGAAGGCGCCGCTCCCGTCCGGGCATCCGTTCTGCCCGTGAGTCGGGGGCTGATGTCCGGCCCTGCCGTCCAGCATCTCTGTCAGGCGTCAGAACTGGTGTATTTGCGATGGCCAGGCATGCAGGACGGGCCCTGCGCCCAGCTGCACCAACGTGGCAGCCGTAGTGGTCCGCGGACGAATACCGCGACACGGGTTCCTCCGTTAGGCCGCGACCCGTCGGTCACGAGTCCCGCCTTGCGCCCATAGCGCCAATGGCGGGTCAGGCAGTTCGCCTCCGGTTACGTTCGACCATGCGACCCTGGCCTTTGGCGCCTCCGGCAAGGGGCCGGGTCAGAGCGGTCACCGCGACGCAGGAGCGGCAAAGGTCGGGTGGGTGGGAGCCTCAGAGCGGGGAGCGACGTAGGAGCGAGCGGCGGCGGGGCGTGGGGTATTTGCCTGGCGTTCACCTTGGTCTGGTGGGGTTGGGGGGTAATCCCCTGATCCTGCGGAGGAATTGTGAGGCGAGCCGGGCCTGGTGTTGCCGCGTTGGTGTTTGTCGGGCTGGCTGGGCTGACTGGCTGTGGGAGCGACGCCGGGGCCGCCACCCAGACGGGGTTCAGTACGCCGTCCGCGCCTGCCGACGTTCCTGCAGTGGCTCCGGTGCCGACCAGCGGGCTGGCGGGGTTGGCCGTTGTGCCGGGCGGGTTCATGAAGGGTTCTTCGGATGACCCGCGGCAGGTGACCGGGCCGTTCACGCGGCAGACCTTCGTCGACAACCTGTCCGGTTCGCCCGCCGAGGATCTTGCCCTGCTGATCAACGCGGGCTGCAAGGACGGCTACCAGACGTTCCGGCTCAGCCCTGACCGGCGCAAGCGGGTCACCGTGCAACTCTTCAAGGCCGGCTCCAAGGCCAAGGCAGTCGACCTGCAGAAGGGTTTCTGGAGTCAGGACGAGCACAGCAGGCAGTTCGCAGTACGGGGTGTGCCTGAGGCGCTGACGGATGCTCGGACCGAGGTCGCCGGCGTGACCGGCCGGATCGAGGCGGTCGCGGTGGCGAGCATCACCGTCGGCGCGATGGTCGCCGAAGTCACGGTGAGCCAGGCCGGCACGCTCGAGAAGACACCGGTGCCCGACATCAAACTCGCCACCACCATGATCCAGCTGCAGAAAGCCCGGCTCACCACCAAGTCCGGCTGACGGTCGCGCGGGCTGACCGGCGTCGGCGGGATGGAGCGCGTGACGGCGTACGGGGTCCCGGTGTGGCTGGCCATCGCCGGGACCGCCGTACTGCGGGTCAGGCGGTGATGCGATCGATCACCAGTGGGGTTGGAGTGTAGGAGTCGGAGATCTCGATCGCGTTGGCCAGGGACTCCAGGGCGCGGTCGAAGCGGGTGGCGTCGTCGGCGTGGAGGGTCAACAAGGGCTGACCTTCGGCGACCTGGTCACCCGGCTTGGCGTGCAACTCGACTCCCGCGACTGGGGAGACCGGGTCTTCCTTGCGGGCACGGCCGGCGCCGAGACGCCAGGCCGCGACTCCGACCGCCAGAGCGTCCAGGGTGGACAGGACGCCTGTGGCTGTTGCCTTGACGACGTGTTGTTCGGGTGCCACGGGGAGCTCGGCATCGGGGTCGCCGCCTTGGGCCGCGATCATCCGGCGCCAGGCGTCCATCGCCGTACCGTCCTGCAGTTTCGTGGCCGGGTCGATGTCGGTGACACCGGCGGCCGCGAGCATTTCGGTGGCCAGGGCAACGGTCAGTTCGATCACGTCGGCCGGGCCGCCACCGGCCAGTACCTCGACGGATTCCCTGACCTCCAAGGCGTTTCCGGCGGTCAGGCCGAGCGGCACTGACATCTCGGTGAGCAGGGCAACGGTCTTCACGCCGGCATCGGTGCCCAGCGCAACCATCGTCTCGGCCAGCTCGCGGGCGTCGGCCAGGTCCTTCATGAACGCGCCGGTGCCGACCTTCACGTCCAGCACCAGCGCACCGGTGCCCTCGGCAATCTTCTTGCTCATGATCGAGCTGGCGATCAGCGGGATCGCCTCGACCGTGCCGGTTACGTCACGCAATGCGTACAGCTTCTTGTCGGCCGGCGCCAGCCCGTCGCCGGCCGCGCAGATCACCGCGCCGACGTCCTCGAGCTGCCGCATCATCTCGTCGTTCGACAGCGCCGCCCGCCAGCCGGGGATCGACTCGAGCTTGTCGAGGGTGCCGCCGGTGTGCCCGAGGCCGCGGCCGGACAGCTGCGGTACGGCGACGCCGCACGCCGCCACCAAGGGGGCCAAAGGCAACGTGATCTTGTCGCCGACGCCGCCGGTCGAGTGCTTGTCCGCGGTCGGCCGGGACAGCTTGGCGAAGTCCATCCGCTCACCGGAGGCGATCATCGCCGCGGTCCAGCGGGCGATCTCGCGCCGGTTCATCCCGTTCAGCAGGATCGCCATCGCCAGCGAGGACATCTGCTCGTCCGCGACCGCGCCCTTGGTATAGGCGTCGATCACCCAGTCGATCTGACCGTCGCTCAGCTCGCCTTTGTCCCGCTTGGTACGGATCACGTCGACCGCGTCGAAGCTCACTGATCTTCCATTCTCTCGGGCCCGAACGCGTCGGGGAGCAGCTCGCGCAGGGGGCGGCTGCCGGTGGCGGACTCGATCAGCAGGGTCGGTCCACCGTGTTCGTGCAACAGCTGACGGCAGCGGCCGCAGGGCGTGAGCAGCTCTTCGTTGTGGTCGACGCAGGTGAAGGCGACCAGCCGCCCACCACCGCTCGCATGCAACTCGGACACCAGCCCGCACTCAGCACACAACGTCAACCCGTACGACGCGTTCTCCACGTTGCACCCGGCAACTACCCGCCCATCGTCCACCAGCGCCGCAGCACCCACGGGGAATCCGGAGTACGGGGCGTAAGCCCGGCGCATCGCCCCGACTGCAGCCGCTCGCAGCTCAACCCAGTTTACGTCCATCACACCAGCATCCCCCATCGAACCAACAGCGTTACTCGGTGACGTAGGGCTCACCGTCTGCCTTCGGGGCTCTTACTCGGCCGACCAGGCCGGCTACGGCGATGATGGTGGCCAGGTACGGGGCCATCAGCAACAGTTCGCCGGGGATCGGGGTCTGGATGATCTGGAGCTGGGACTGCAACTGGGTGGCGAAGCCGAAGAACAGGGCCGCCACCATCGCGCCGATCGGGTGCCAGCGGCCCATGATCAGCGCGGCCAGTGCGATGAACCCGTTGCCCGCGGTCATCCCCTTGCTGAACGAACCGGCGTACCCGACCGTGAAGAACGCGCCGCCCAGGCCGGCCAGTACGCCCGCCCACAGCACCGCGGAGTACCGGACCCGCTTGACCTTGATACCGACCGTGTCGGCCGCCTTCGGGTGCTCGCCGACCGCGCGGACCCGCAGACCCCAGCGGGTCTGGAACAGCACGAAGGTGACCAACGCGACCGCGATGTAGGTCAGGTACACGAGCACCGTCTGCTGGAACAGGATCGGCCCGAAGAACGGGATGTCGCCCAGCAGCGGGATCTTCACCGCGGACAGCACGTCCAGCGTGTTCAGGTTGGCGGAGTCCTCCTGCAGGAACTGGTCGAACAGATACCCCGTGATGCCGGAGGCAAAGACCACCAGCACAACGCCGAGGACCACCTGATTCACCAGGTACTTGATGGAGAACACGGCCAGCAACGACGCCATCAGCACACCGGTCAGAGCGGCGGCGATCAACGCCGCGACCGCGCTGCCCGTAGTACTGGCGACAACGGCCGCCGTGAACGCGCCGACCAGGAACTGACCCTCGATGGCGATGTTGATGACACCCGCGCGCTCACACAGCACACCGGCCAGCGCGCCGAGGATCAGCGGAGTGGCGAAGTTCAGCGTGCCCTGGAACTGGTTGGCCAGCGGGAAGACCTTGCCCGCCGCGGCCCAGCAGAGGAACGCACCGATGAAGCAGACCCCCAGTACTGCGGCCAGCCAGCCCGCGTACTTCGTCGGAACCCGGCGCATCACGTAGGCCACCGCGGCCAGTAGCCCGAGAGCGCCGAGCAGGATGGCCACCGGCTGAGCCGGTATGCCGACCAGGTTGTTCTCCAGATCGCCGGACACCAACTGGAAGGTGGCCTTGCCACCGTTGGTGCCGATCCCCAGGCCCAGCCCGATCAGGGCGAAGACCAGCATCAGGCCGCCGACGCGCAACCGGCGTACTCGCTCGGCCGGCCCCTCGATACTCGCCGGCGCCGGGGCGAGACGCGTTTCGGCGGTCTTGATCGACTCGCTCATCCGTTCCAGCCTTTCGCGAGGACCGCCCCTACGCCGCGTTCCTTCGGCAGGAAGCGGAAGACCGAACGCACCAGCGCCGGGGCGGCGACGAACAGCACGATCACGGCCTGCAGCACGGTAGTCAGGGTCAGCGGCGTCTGGGTCTGCAGCTGCATCTGCAGGCCGCCCGCGTTGAGGGCGCCGAAGAGCAGACCGGCCAGGACGGTTCCGAGCGGCGTACCGCGGCCCAGCAGCGCCACCGTGATCGAGTCAAAGCCGACTGAGGCGGCGACGCCATCAGTCAGCGGCAGATCGGTACCGAGCACCTGCTGACTGCCCGCGAGCCCGGCCAGCGCTCCGGCCACCAGCATCGCGATGAAGTACGCACGGCCGACCGACATCCCCGCAGTACGGGAGGCATCGGCGTTGGCGCCGACCGCGCGCAGCTCGAAGCCGATGGTCGAACGGTTCAGCAGCCACCAGACGAAGGCGGCCGCGGCCAGCGCGAGGAAGAAGCCCACGTGCAACCGGGTGCTGCCGAACTGCGGGTACTGCGCGTTCGCGTCCACGATCGGGCTGATCGGGTCCTCGCGACCGGGCCGCTTGAAGGTCGTTGTCGTCAGCAACCACTGGAGCAGGTAGATAGCGACGTAGTTGAGCATGATCGTGACGATCACCTCGTGTGCGCCGGTGCGCGCCTTCAGCAGACCGACCACGCCGCCCCAGATCGCGCCGCCGACCAGGCCGGCCAGGATCGCGGCGATCAGGTGGATGCCGGGCGGCAGGTGCCAGGCGAACCCGACCCAGGCGGCCAGGATCGCGCCGACGATCAGCTGGCCCTGGGCACCGATGTTGAACAGGCCGGTACGGAACGCCAGCGAGACGGCCAGACCGCCACAGATCAACGGGGTCGCCGCCGTCAGCGACTCCGTGATCGGGGTGACCCCGCCGAGAGCGCCGACGGCGAGTGCCTTGTAGGCGTTGCCGACGGCACTGAAAGCGGCCGAGAAGGTGTCCATCGGCGCGGCGCCGAAGTAGCCCAACGCCGCCTTCACCTGGTCGTCACCGATGATGATCAAGACGGCGCCGACCAGCAGCGCCAGCAGGATCGCGCTCAGCGAGACCAGCCCCTGGACCGCCCAGCTGGGCAGCCCGGAACGCCTTGACTGGTCGCCCGGCCCGGCCGGTACCTGCGCCGGCTCTGTGGTTGTGTCGGTGCTCATCTAGATGGTTCCCAACGTGGTCGGGTTCTCGATCGCGACTTCGTGTGCCTCGGTCCGGGGCACGCCGGCCATCATCAGGCCGAGCTCGTCGCGAGGCGTGTCGGACGGTACGACGCCGACCACCTTGCCGCGGTACATCACCGCGACCCGGTCGGACAAAGCGGCGATCTCGTCCAGCTCGGTGGACACGATCAAGACGGCGGTGCCCTGGTCCCGTTCCTTCACGATCCGGGTGTGCAGGAACTCGATCGAGCCGACGTCGACACCGCGGGTGGGCTGCGAGGCGACCAGCAGCTTCACCGGTCTGGACAGCTCGCGAGCCAGCACCACTTTCTGCTGGTTGCCGCCGGACAGCGACGAGACCGGCAGGTCCGCGCCCTGGGTGCGGATGTCGAACTCCTCGATCCGTTCGTTCGCGTTCTTCTCGATCTCGTCGGTACGCAGCCTCAGGCCCTTGCCGAACGGCTCCCGCCGGAACAGGTCGAGGACCAGGTTCTCAGCCACGCTGAACGAGCCGACGAAACCGTCATGTCCGCGGTCCTCGGGGATGTAACCGATGCCGGCGTCGAGCCGCTGCCGGGTGGTCACCCCGGTCAGGTCCTTGCCGTCCAGCGAGATCCGGCCGGCCGCGATCGGGGTCAGCCCGAGCAGCGCCTCGGCGAGCTCGGTCTGGCCGTTGCCCTGGACACCGGCCACGGCCAGGATCTCGCCCGCGCGGACCTCCAGGTCCACCCCGTCGACGGCGGTGAACCCACGCTCGTCGATCACGGTCAGGCCTTCGATCCGCAGTACCGGTTCGCCTGGCTGGGCGGGCTCCTTGTCGACGACGAGGTCGACGGCGCGGCCGACCATCAGCTCGGCGAGCTCTTCCTCGGACGCGGACGGCTCGGCCTGGCCGACCACCTTGCCACGGCGGATCACGGTGATCTTGTCCGCGATCGCCTTGACCTCTTTGAGCTTGTGGGTGATGAAGACGATCGAGGTGCCGTTCTCCTTCAGCTGCCGCATCACCGCGATCAGCTCGTCGATCTCGGCCGGCGTCAGGACCGCGGTCGGCTCGTCCAGGATCAGCACCCGGGCGTCGTTGGTGAGCGCCTTGATGATCTCCACCCGCTGCTGGACGCCGACCGGGATGTCCTCGACCATCGCCTCGGGGTTCACCTCGAACCCGTACCGCTCGGACAGCTCGGTGACCAGCGCGTTGGCCTTCTTGCGGTCCAGCACGCCGCCGGGGTGGGTGTTCTCCCGGCCGAGCATGATGTTCTCCGCGACGGTGAAGACCGGCACCAGCATGAAGTGCTGGTGCACCATCCCGATGCGGTGCTTGATCGCGTCGCTCGGCGAGGTGATCGCGACCTTCTCGCCGTCGATCACGATCTCGCCGGAATCGGGCTGCAGCAGCCCATAGAGCATGTTCATCAGGGTGGACTTGCCGGCCCCGTTCTCGCCGAGCAGGCAGTGGATCTCACCCGGGGAGATCACCAGGTCGATCTGGTCGTTGGCGACCAGGGAGCCGAAACTCTTGGTCAGCCCCGAGAGCTCTAGATGCATGCGGGCATGCCCCCTTCGTAGACACAGCCTTCAGACGGCGAGCCAGGAAGGCCGTGCCCCGAAGGGCCCTGCCTGCCTGGCTCGCACCGTACTACGCGCCTGAGTGGATCAGGACGCCTTGGGCTGCGCCTTGGATTCCAGCACGATCTTGCCGCCGATGATGTCGGCCTTGATCTGGTCCAGCTCGGTCTTCAGCTCGGCCGGGACCTTGCTGTCGAACTCGTGGAACGGCGCCAGCGCGGTGCCGCCGTTCTCCAGCGTGCCGATGAACTGCTTGTTGTCGAACTTGTTGTCGACCACCGAGGTGACCGCGTCCTGAACGGCGACGTCCATGCCCTTCTTGACGCTGGAGATCAGCACCGAGCAGTACTCCGCGGCGCTGACGCAGCCGTCGGTGTCGACCCAGATCGCGTTGACCTTGCCGGCGCTGGCCTTGGCCGCCTGCAGACCGCCCAGACCGGACGGGCCGGCCACCGGGAAGATGATGTCGGCGCCCTGGGTGATCAGGTTCTGGCCGGTGTTCTGGCCCTTGGCCTTGTCCTCGAAGCTACCGGTGAACAGACCGGCCTGCTTGGCGTCGTCCCAGCCGAGCACCTGAACGTTCTTCGACTTCTGCTTGTTGTAGTAGCGCACGCCCTCGGCGAAACCGTCCATGAAGATGGTCACCGGCGGGATCTTGATGCCACCGAAGGTGCCGACCTTGCCGCTCTTGGACATCGCGGCGGCCAGGTAGCCGGCCTGGAAGCTGGACTGGGCGGTGTTGAAGCCCAGCGGCTTGACGTTCGCGATCGGCTTCGGCGGGGCCGAGTCGACGATCGCGAACTTGACCTCCGGGTTCGCCGCGGCCGCCTTGTCGGTGGCGTCCTCCAGCTTGAAGCCGACGGCGATGATCACCTTGCACTTGGCGTTGATCATGGCGGTCATGTTGGTCGGGTAGTCGTTGTCCGACTTCGACTCGACCTTCTGCTCGGTCAGGCCCTTCGCCTTGACGGCGGCCTGGAAACCCTCGTAGGAGGTCTGGTTGAACGACTTGTCGTCGAACCCGCCCGAGTCGGAGACCATGCAGGCCTTGAAGTCCTTGTTGGCGCCCCCGCCTGCCGTGTCGTCAGTCGGCTTGCTGCCACACGCGGCGACGGCAAGCGTCAGCACGCCCACGATCGCCAATCCCCGCACGTACTTCTTCACCGGACGTCTCCTTTGTCGACCAAGTTCTGTCATCGGCAAGCCTTCCCAGGTGCCGCATCCGCAGACTATAGGTGCGAGCCTGTCCTCTTTGAACGGTACAAGGGCCTCGATACCGGAAAGTAATCGGCGCGAGAAGCATTGCAACGAAACATCTGCCGGCCGCCTCCCCGTGATCACACAGCGTGACACCCGGCAGGGCCCGGACAAGCGGGCCGGGAGCGTGATGGAGAATCAGTGAATGACGACTTCGCACAGCCTGCGGCTCTCCGACGTGAAGGCTCGCGTCGACGAGGTGCGGGCGGAGACGGTCGCGGTACGCCGTGATCTGCATGCCCATCCCGAGCTCGGCTGGCATGAGGTCCGGACGACGGAACTGCTCGCGCGGCGGCTCACCGAGGCAGGGCTCTCGCCTCGCGTGCTGCCGACCGGGACCGGGCTGATCTGCGATATCGGCTCCGGCGACACCTGCGTGGCGTTGCGCGCCGACATCGACGCGTTGCCCGTACCGGATGCGGTAGACGTCGCTTGGCGCTCGACGATCGACGGAGCGGCGCACGCGTGCGGGCACGACGTACACACTGCTGCTCTCCTCGGCGCGGGTCTGGTGCTGGCCGGGATGGCCAAGGACGGTCTGCTTGACCGTCGGGTGCGGCTGATCTTCCAGCCGGCTGAGGAGGCCATGCCGGGTGGTGCGCTCGGCGTGATCGCCGCTGGTGGACTCGAAGGCGTGCGCCGGATCTACGGGCTGCACTGCGATCCCCGGCTGCAGGTCGGCCAGGTCGGCCTGCGGACCGGCGCCTTGACCGCCGCCGCCGACCGGATCCTGATCCGGCTGACCGGGCCGGGCGGGCACACGTCGCGCCCGCACTTGACCGGCGACCTCGTCTACGCGCTGGCATCTCTCGTCACCGAACTGCCGGCCGCCCTGTCACGCAGGGTCGACCCGCGCGCGGGGATGTCGCTGGTCTTCGGCCGGATCACGTCCGGGTCGGCGGCCAACGCGATCCCGGCTCGCGGCGAGGCCGAGGGCACGCTGCGCTGCCTGGACGTCAACGCCTGGCGCTTCGCGGCCGACCTGATCCCGACGCTCGCGGAGCAACTCGTCGCGCCGTACGGCGTGGAGGTGGACACCGAGGTCACGCATGGCGTCCCGCCGGTGATGAACGACGCCGGCGCGATCGACGTGTTCCGCTCGGCCGTCGACCAGACGATGGGCTCGGGCGCGCTCGCCCAGACCGATCAGAGTCTGGGCGGCGAGGACTTCGCGTGGTACCTGGAGCACGTCCCGGGCGCGATGGCACGCCTCGGCGTACGGCCGATCGGCGTGGAGACCGCCGCCGACCTGCACACCCCCGGCTTCAACCCCTCCGAAGACGCCATCTCCCTCGGCACCACGCTACTAACCGCAACCGCCGTGCTGGACTGATCCGTCCCGACCGACAGGACATAGTCCCCGTTCTGCGGCCGACCACCGCTCCACTGAGCGTGGCGCACCGCCGCCCGACCGACTATGTCCTGTCGGTCGGGACAGAACTAGAAAGTGTCGGCGGGGACGTAGCCGCCCCAGACTGCGCGGAGGGCGTTACAGACCTCGCCGACCGTGGCGCGGGCCTTCAGGGCTTCCTTCATCGGGTAGAGGCAGTTGTCGTTGCCCCGGGCAGCGTTCTGCAGGTCGGTGAGCGCCTTGTCGACGGCCGCCTGATCGCGTTCGGCGCGGAGCTTGGCGAGCCGCTCGACCTGCTGCGCCTCGATCGCCGGGTCGACCCGGAGCGGTTCGTACGGATCCTCCTCGGCGACCTTGTACTTGTTCAGCCCGACGACGACGCGCTCGGCCGAGTCGATCTGCTGCGCGATCCGGTACGCCGACCGCTCGATCTCCTGCTTCTGGAAGCCCTTCTCGATGGCCGCGACGGCGCCACCGAACTCCTCCACCTGATCCATCAGCTCGCGCGCGGCCGCCTCCACCTCGTCGGTGAGCGACTCGACCACGTACGAGCCGGCGAAGGGATCCACGGTCGCGGTGATGTCGGTCTCGTAGGCGAGCACCTGCTGCGTGCGCAACGCGAGCCGCGCCGCCTTCTCGGTCGGCAGCGCGATCGCTTCGTCGTACGAGTTGGTGTGCAGTGACTGCGTCCCACCGAGTACTGCGGCAAGGCCCTGGATCGCGACCCGGACGAGGTTGACCTCGGGCTGCTGGGCGGTCAGCTGGACGCCGGCCGTCTGGGTGTGGAACCGCAACATCAACGACTTGGGGTTCTTCGCGCCGAACTCGTCCCGCATCACCTGCGCCCAGATCCGCCGGGCCGCGCGGAACTTGGCGACCTCCTCGAGCAGGGTCGTCCGGGAGACGAAGAAGAACGACAGCCGCGGCGCGAAGGTGTCCACGTCGAGGCCGGCCGCGACCGCGGTACGGACGTATTCGATGCCGTCGGCCAGCGTGAAGGCGATCTCCTGCGCGGGCGTCGCGCCGGCCTCGGCCATGTGGTAGCCGGAGATGGAGATCGTGTTCCAGCGCGGCAGCTCGGTCTGGCAGTAGGCGAAGATGTCGCTGATCAGCCGCAGCGACTCCTTCGGCGGGTAGATGTAGGTGCCGCGGGCGATGTACTCCTTCAGTACGTCGTTCTGGATCGTGCCGGTGAGCTTGTCACCGGACACGCCCTGCTCCTCGGCGACCAGTTGGTAGAGCAGCAACAGCACCGAGCCGGGCGCGTTGATCGTCATCGAGGTGGACACCTGGTCCAGCGGGATCCGGTCGAACAGCACCCGCATGTCGTCGATCGAGTCGATCGCCACCCCGACCTTGCCGACCTCGCCGTGCGCGAGCTCCGCGTCGGAGTCGTAGCCCATCTGGGTCGGCAGGTCGAACGCGACCGACAGCCCCATCGTGCCGGCGTCGATCAGCTGGTGGTACCGCTGGTTCGACTCGGCCGCGGTGCCGAACCCGGCGTACTGGCGCATGGTCCACGGCCGCTGCGTGTACATGGTCGGGTAGACGCCCCGGGTGAACGGGTACTCCCCCGGCACGCCCAGCTTCTGCCCAGCATCGAACCCTTCGAGCCGCTCAGGTCCATAGACCGGCTCGAAGTCCCATCCCGACTCGGTCTGATGACTCATCCCTCAACCGTAGGCCGAACCACCCCACCGCTGGTACGCACCACCCAGGTGACATCCAGCACCCTCTGTGACCGGCGTCTCGGGTAGAATCCAACTGGTCGGATTCTTACCAGAAGGAGGCAGCATGCGGCTCAGGTCCAAGGGGCAGCTGACGGTGCCGGTCGAGGTGCGCGAACACCTCGGCCTGCACGAGGGCGACGAGGTCGAGTTCGTCATCCAGGGCAACACCGTGCACATCGTCCGCGCGAAGAACAACAACTCCCACGGCAGCCGGGTGGCCGCCCGGCTCCGCGGTCGCGGGTCCAGCGGGATGAGCACCGACGAGATCATGGATCTGCTCCGTGGCGAGGACTGAGCTCTCTCTGGTCCGGCCACAGGCCACCATGGTCGACGCCTGCGTCATCCTCGACCTCACGACAGACGACCCGAAGTGGGCCGACTGGTCCGCTGAAGCCATCGCCGAGGCCGCGGACGCGGGCCCGCTCGTCATCAACCCGATCATCTACGCCGAGATCTCGGTCGACTTCACCTCCATCGAGGAGCTCGACGAGCTGATCGACGACGCCGGCCTCCGCCGCGAACCACTGCCGTTCGAGGCTGGATTCCTCGCCGGCAAGGCCTACCTCGACTACCGGCGGCGAGGCGGCACCCGTCGTTCACCCCTCGCCGACTTCTACATAGGCGCCCACGCGGCCATCGCCGGCTACCGCCTCCTCACCCGCGACACCGCCCGCTACCGCGGCTACTTCCCCGCCGTAAAACTCATCAGCCCCAACTAGCCGGCGGTCGGCCCGCCGTACGAGTGGGCGATGTGGGGCTTATTCAGGCGGGGGTGAAGCTCGGTGTTGGTGTGGTGGTTGCTGGGTGGTGCCGGGTGGTTGCCTGGTGGTCATTTGGTGGTTGGGGATGTGTCGACTGGGGATCGACGCCGTGTTACGGGAGTGTCGCCGAGGGTTCATGCGGGGTCGGGAACCTCGCAGTGTGCGCATAGTGATGGTCGCCGAGTCCTTCCTGCCGCAGATCAATGGCGTGGCGAACACGGTTCGCCACGTCGCCGACCGGCTGCTGGCCCACGGGCACCAGCTGCTGATCATCGCCGCCGGCCCCGGTCCCGACAGCTACCAGGGCGTCCGGGTGATCCGGGCCCGCAGCTTCGGGATCCCTGGCTACAAGGAGTTCCCCGTCGGGTTGCCCGATCCCGCGATCGAACGCGCGATGGCCGACTTCAAGCCGGATCTCGTGCACCTGGCGTCACCCTTCATCCTCGGCGCCTACGGCCTGCGCAGCGCGCGCCGGCTCGGGCTGCCGACGGTCGCGATCTTCCAGACCGACCTGGCCGCCTTCGCCCGCCAGTACCCGTGGTTCGCGAAGGCCGATCGCGGCGTACAGGCCTGGATCCGCCGGGTCCACTCCCGCGCGGACCGCACGCTCGCGCCGTCGTCGGCCTCGGTCGCCCAGCTCGTCCAGGCGGGCGTCCCCCGGGTACACACCTGGGGTCGCGGCGTGAATCTCGACCTCTTCGACCCGGCCAACCGCGACGAGCAGTGGCGCCGGGAGATCTCGCCGGACGGCAAACCGATCGTCGGGTACGTCGGCCGGCTGGCCGCGGAGAAGAAGGTCAAGCGGCTGGCCGAGCTGGCCGACCTCGACTGCCACGTCGTCGTGGTCGGCGACGGCCCGGACCGCCACACCTTGGAGAACACGTTGCCAGGAGCAACCTTTCTCGGCATGCGCCGCGGCGCCGACCTGGCCGCGATCTTCGCCGGGCTGGACATCTTCGTGCACACCGGCGAACACGAGACCTTCTGCCAGACCATCCAGGAGGCGCAGGCATCCGGCGTGGTGACGGTCGGCCCGGCCGCGGGCGGCCCGCTCGACCTGATCCGGCCGGGCGAGAACGGCTTGCTCTTCGAACCAGGCAAGGCGGGCTCGCTCCGCCAGGCAGTAGCTCACCTACTCGACAACCCGCCCCAGCGAGCCACGATGGCAGCGGCCGGCCAGCGCCGAGTGCAGACGAGGACCTGGCCGGCTGTCGTGGACGACCTGGTCAATCGCCACTACGCCGAAGTACTGGAAGAAGCCGCACAACAGACCCGTACTGCGCGCCTAAGGCGCGCCGCATGAGCCTGCGCATCGCCCAGCTCGCCAACTTCGTCGGTCCGACCTCGGGCGGGATGCGGACCGCGATCGAGCACCTCGGCCAGGGGTACTGCGAAGCCGGCGCCGAGCGGATCCTGATCACGCCCGGCGAGCGCGACAGCGTGATCGAGACCGAGGTCGGCACGATCGTCCGGATGAAGGCACCGAAGGTCGGCGGCGGCTATCGCCTGATCACCGACCCCTGGCGCGTGATCGACGCCCTGGAACGCTTCCGGCCGACCACCGTGGAGATCTCCGACAAGTCCACTTTGTTGCCGGTGGCAAGGTGGGCGCGCAGGAACGAGATCGGCTCGGTGCTCTTCAGCCACGAACGTCTCGACGCGATGCTGTCATTGCGCACGGGCCGCCAACTCGGTGTCGCCGCGGGTGTCGGCGCGCTCTATCGCCTACTGAGCCGCACGTACGACGCCGTGGTGGTGACGTCCCGGTACGCCGCCGCCGAGTTCGACGAGGTGACGACCCCGCTGGTCCGGATCCCCTTGGGCGTGGACCTGGAGACATTCCACCCTTCGCTCGCGACCCCGCTCGACGACGGCGTACTGAAGCTCGTCCACGCCGGCCGCTTGTCCCGTGAGAAGAGCCCACACCTCGCCGTCGCCACCGCGGCCGAGCTGCACCGACGCGGCATCAACCTGCGAATGGACGTCTACGGCTCCGGCCCACACCTCGACGAGCTCATCGCCATCGCAGGCAGCGCCCCGGTCACCTTCCACGGCTACATCGACGGCCGCATCAACCTGGCCCGCCACCTTGCCGAGGCCGACATCGCCCTCTCGGTCTGCCCAGGCGAAACGTTCGGCCTCGCAGTACTGGAAGCACTAGCAGCCGGTACGCCGGTAGTAACGGCCGACACCGGCGGAGCCCGCGAACTAGTCGACGAAACCTGCGGCCGCTGGGGCCAGCCAACCCCAGCAGCACTCGCGGACGCAGTACTGGACCTGATGACCCAGCCAGACCGCAGAACTGCGGCCCGCCAACGAGCCGAACTCTACGACTGGCACACCTGCGTCCAGCACATGCTCAACCTGCACAAGCGATTGGCGCTCAAACGGATGGCCGCATAGTTAGAGCTGTATCGAAGTCTTGTAACAGCACGAACCAGATGCGCTCTGGTGGCGTCTCTTCTGGCAACTAACCAATGACAGATGCTAGGAGAAACAAATGCCTTCCATTCGTGCAGCCATGGCCGTTGTCGGGCTGGCGCTGGCTCCGTTGGCTGTTGCGCTGCCTGCTTCCGCGGCGCCTGCCCAGGCCTCGGCCAAGCTCGGCCAGTGTGACGATGCCTACCCGATCAAGCTCCAGCGCGGCTGGCAGATCACCCTTCCCGGCGTTTGGGAGGACTACAACTTCACCTGCAACCTGAAGCTGGGGGACCTGCCGAACCGGGACCCACAGAACCCCTTCGGAAACCCGACCGCGGCCATCAAGACCCTGCAGCGCAACCTGAACTTCTGCTACGGCTCCACGCTGCGGATCGACGGCAAGTACGGCGCGAACACCGCCGCGGTGGTCAAGCGGGTGCAGACCAGGCACAAGCTCACGGCGGACGGCGTGTATGGCCCGCAGACCCGCTCGGCAATGAACTGGCGGCAGTACAACCCCGGCACGAAGGTCTGGACGAAGACCTGCTCCAGCCCGATCTGATCAAACTGAACGAATCGCTCCGGGACCTGTAGCGGCGTGTGCCTCACCTCGCCGCAACAGGTCTCCTGCGTTGCCCGCTTAGGTCAGGTGGTCGTAGTCGCCGCGGGTCCAGGCGGCGTGGCGGTCGGCGGAGCGGCGGACTATGGCTTTGGCGTCGACCGGGATCACGGAGCCGAAGTTGTTGTAGAGGCGGTCGTACTCGAACACGTCGAGCGACCGGGCGACCCGGTCCACCACCGCGCCGGACAGGGGAATGCGGTTCGGGTAGCTGCGCATGAAGCTGACCGAGGTGCGGTCCGGGTTGGCGAAGATGGTGTCGCCGGACAGGATCACGCCCTTGCCGTCCGCGGCTTCGGCCCAGTGCACCACCGCGCTGCCCGGGAAGTGCCCGCCCGGCTGGATCACCGTCACACCCGGCAACGGGTTGAGCTTGCCCGACCAGGTCTGGATCACCGGGTCCTGCCGAGCCACCCATTCGGCGTCAGCCTCGGAGACGTACACCGGCACGCCGCCGAGTCGGTGGCTCCACTCGACCTGTACGCCGTACATGTGCGGATGACTCGCGATGATCGCGATGACCTCCCCCAGCTCCCGGACCCGCCGTACGGCGTCGTCGTCCAGGTACCCGATCGGGTCCCAGAGCAGGTTGCCCTCGGCGGTCCGCAGCAGCATCGACTGCTGGCCGATCCCGACCGGCGGCCTCGACCGTACGCCGTACAGGTCCGGCTCGACCTCGTCGATGGTGACCTCGGTCCCCGACGCGGACAGCTGCTCGAGCGTGGTCCAGTGCTGCCCGTCGGCGGGCACCCACTGCCGCTCGTCGGCGCAGATGGCGCACACCTCGACCTGCTCGGAGTGCTCCACCGCACAGGTCTCACAGATCCAGAAACTCACTGTCGTCCCCTCTCCACCCGGCGTGGCCGGGCCGTTTTTTCGTCGCCAGTCCCACGCTAATCCCCCGCCACGCCGCCGTACCTCGCCGAGAGCGATCTCACATGAGAGCTGCGCAGAACGGGTGCGGGGCAGCGATAGCATCAAGAACGGCCTGGTTCCTTTCCGGGCCGAGCCGATCGCGGCCGCCGTGTCAGACCGACACCGTGCTGACCAGACGCCCCGGAGTCGCCGCGCTCACCGGCTCTGGTCCGTCGTCCGATCGGAGGATCGGTTTGCCCAGCAAGCCAGTCGGCACGCTGTACCGCGGTCACGAGGGCATGTGGTCGTGGGTGGCGCACAGGATCACCGGCGTCGGGATCTTCTTCTTCCTCCTCGTGCACGTGCTCGACACCGCGCTGGTCCGGGTCTCCCCCGAGGCCTACAACGAGGTGATCGGCACCTACAAGAACCCGATCGTCGGGCTGATGGAGGTCGGTCTGGTCGGCGCCATCCTGTTCCACGCGTTCAACGGCATCCGGCTGATCCTGGTGGACTTCTGGGCCAAGGGCCCGCGCAACCAGCGCAAGCTGATGATCGGCGTCGGGGTGGTCTGGATCGTCTTGTTCGTGCCGTTCGTGATCCGGCACCTGATGCACGTCTTCGGCGGGGAGTGAGCATGTCCGAGATCGCAGCCCCGCGCTCGTCCACCCGGTCCCGCTCGCTCAAGGGCGGCGGCCGGAACCGGTCCGGCCAGACCAACTTCGAGCTCTACAGCTGGCTGTTCATGCGGCTGTCCGGGCTCGCCCTGGTGGTCCTCGTGCTCGGCCACCTGTTCGTCAACCTGATGCTCGGCGGCGGCATCACCGCGCTGGACTTCGCCTTCGTGGCCGGCAAGTGGGCCAACCCGCTGTGGCAGGTCTGGGACCTGCTGATGCTGTGGCTGGCGATGCTGCACGGCACCAACGGGATGCGCACGATCATCAACGACTACGCCGAGAAGGACCAGACCAGGTTCTGGCTGAAGAGCCTGCTGATCACCGCCTCGATCGTGATCGTCGTGCTCGGCACCCTGGTCATCTTCACCTTCGACCCCTGCCTCGACCCCAGCTCCACGCTGTCGGTCTGCAAGTAAAGGACAGTTTCAGATGCAGCGGCACCAGTACGACGTCGTGATCGTCGGTGCGGGTGGAGCGGGTATGCGCGCGGCCCTGGAGTCCAGCAAGCGGACCCGGACCGCGGTGCTCACCAAGCTCTACCCGACCCGGTCGCACACCGGCGCGGCCCAGGGCGGCATGTGCGCCGCGCTGGCCAACGTCGAGGAGGACAACTGGGAGTGGCACACCTTCGACACGGTCAAGGGTGGTGACTTCCTGGTCGACCAGGACGCGGCCGAGGTGATGTGCCGCGAGGCCGTCGACGCGGTACTCGACCTGGAGAAGATGGGCCTGCCGTTCAACCGGACGGCCGAGGGCAAGATCGACCAGCGCTTCTTCGGCGGCCACACCCGCAACCACGGCGAGGCCGTCGTCCGCCGTTCCTGCTTCGCCGCGGACCGGACCGGCCACATGATCCTGCAGACGCTCTACCAGCAGTGCATCAAGCAGAACGTCGAGTTCTTCAACGAGTTCTACGTGCTCGACCTGCTGATGGTGGCCGGCAAGGCGACCGGCGTGGTCGCCTACGAACTGGCCACCGGCGAGCTGCACATCTTCTCGGCCAAGTCGATCGTGTTCGCCTCCGGCGGCTTCGGCAAGGTCTTCCGGACCACCTCGAACGCGCACACGCTGACCGGCGACGGGATGGGCATCGTCTGGCGTAAGGGCCTGCCGCTGGAAGACATGGAGTTCTTCCAGTTCCACCCGACCGGCCTGGCCGGCCTCGGCGTCCTGCTGTCGGAGGCCGCCCGCGGTGAGGGCGGAATCCTGCGGAACAAGGACAACGAGCGCTTCATGGAGCGGTACGCGCCGACCGTGAAGGACCTCGCGCCGCGCGACATGGTGGCCCGGGCGATGGCGAACGAAGTACGGGAAGGCCGTGGTTGTGGGCCGGACGGCGCGTACGTGATGCTCGACCTGACCCACCTGGAGCCCGCGCACATCGACGCGAAGCTGCCGGACATCACCGAGTTCGCCCGGACCTATCTCGGCGTCGAGCCGTACACCGAGCAGATCCCGGTGTTCCCGACCGCGCACTACGCGATGGGCGGCATCCCGACCAACATCCGGGGCGAGGCGCTGGCCAACAACACCGACGTCATCCCCGGCCTGTACGCCGCGGGCGAGGTCGCGTGCGTCTCCGTCCACGGCGCCAACCGGCTCGGGACGAACTCGTTGCTGGACATCAACGTGTTCGGCCGGCGGGCCGGGATCGCCGCCGCGGAGTACGCGGAGACCGCGGACTTCGAGGAGTTGCCGGATGCGCCGGAGACCTTCGTGGTCGACCTGATCGAGGGCATGCGCACCGCCACCGGCGAGGAGCGGGTAGCCGCGATCCGGGCCGACCTGCAGGCCACGATGGACATCAACGCGCAGGTGTACCGGACCGAGGGCTCGCTGAAGCAGGCGCTGACCGACATCGAGGCACTCAAGCTCCGCTTCGCGAACGTCGCCGTCCAGGACAAGGGCAAGCGGTTCAACACCGACCTGCTGGAGGCCGTCGAGCTGGGCTTCCTGCTCGACCTGGCCGAAGTACTGGTGGTCTCCGCGCTGGCCCGCAAGGAGTCGCGGGGCGGGCACTTCCGCGAGGACTACGACAAGCGTGACGACGTGAACTTCATGCGGCACACGATGGCCTACCGGTCGATCGATGCCGAGGGCAACGTCAACATCCGACTGGACTACAAGCCGGTCGTGCAGACCCGCTACAAGCCGATGGAGCGGAAGTACTGATGGACGTCAAGGTCAAGATCCTTCGGTACAACCCCGAGGTCCTCGACGAGGCCGAGTGGAAGACGTACTCGGTCACCCTGCTGCCCGGCGACCGGGTGCTGGACGCGCTGCACAAGATCAAGTGGGAGCAGGACGGCACGCTGACGTTCCGCCGGTCCTGCGCGCACGGCGTCTGCGGTTCGGACGCGATGCGGATCAACGGCCGCAACCGGCTGGCCTGCAAGACGCTGATCAAGGACCTGAACCCGGACAAGGAGATCACCGTCGAGCCCATCAAGGGCCTGCCGGTGCTCAAGGACCTGGTCGTCGACATGGAGCCGTTCTTCGACGCGTACCGCGCGATCATGCCGTTCCTGGTCACCAGCGGCCACGAGCCGACCCGCGAGCGGATCCAGTCGCAGGCCGACCGGGAGCGCTTCGACGACACCACCAAGTGCATCCTCTGCGCCGCCTGTACGACGTCCTGCCCGGTCTTCTGGTCCGACGGCCAGTACTTCGGCCCGCAGGCGATCGTCGGCGCGCACCGGTTCATCTTCGACAGCCGCGACGAGGGTACCGAGCAGCGGCTGGAGATCCTGAACGACAAGGAAGGCGTCTGGCGCTGCCGGACCACCTTCAACTGCACCGACGCCTGCCCCCGCGGTATCGAGGTCACCAAGGCGATCCAGGAGGTCAAGCGCGCGCTGATCTTCCGCCGCGTCTGACCCTCCGCCCTCCCCGCCCGCCCCCGCCCTCCCCGCCGACGTCCGGTCACCTCTTCCACTTTGGGCACCCGGCAGTCGTCCTACTCGCGAGTAGGTGACTGCCGGGTGCCCAAAGTCGGAGGGTTGCGCGATGCAACCGACGGAACGGCGCTGCTGCTCCAGCGCGGCTCGCAGCGCGAGCTCTTCCGGCTGGGGACCGGGACTGTCTTCACACCACCAGTCGATCTGAACGACCTGGACAGCGTCGGCGGCATCCTCTACGCGTCCAGGTATCCGGTGGACGGCAAGAACACCCAGGCTCTCACCAGCACCGACCGCGGCCGCACCTGGAAGTACTTCGAACCCCGCTAAGGGTGCATCCTCGCGCCCTTGAGGATCTTGTCCACGGCGTTCTTCGGTCCGTGCAAGGCCAGCCCGACCAGGTCGAGCTGGCTCTGCTGGACTGCTCTCACGGCCGCGCGGTTGTCGCGGTCGTTCCCGGTGGTGAAGAGTTCCTGGGTGAAGACGGAGACCGTGAGCCCGCGACCGAGGGCGCGCTGATGGGCGAGCGCCATGAACTCTTTGGCGCCCTCGAACACCAGCACGGGCTGACGGAACATCGGCAGGTACTGCGTCCCGTCGGCGTCCTCGTACGGTTCGCCCACCAGCTCCGGATTCGTCCCCGCGATCCCACTCACCAGAAACGCCGTCACGTTCAGCCGCTGCCAACTCACCAGATCCTCCCGCAGCAACACAGCGATCTTGGTATCGAACCGAACCGGCTCAGTCACGTTGTCCACAGGCTCAAATCTGCCCGCTGAAACGCCGCCCCGGCTTGTACGTTCTTAACAACTACCGATCGCCCTCATACTGACGCGCATGGACTGGTCGACAGAACCGAAGGCGCGCCTGCTCGTGACGGCGTACGTGGTGGGATTCCTGCTGTGGTTGGCCGGCCTCATCGTGGTGTTGTACAACCAGGCCACCAGCGGCTCGGGGGCATCGATGACCGTCGGCGTCGTGTTGTTCGCCGTCGGCCAGGCGGTCATCACGTCCCTGGCGTTCCGCCTGCGCACTCACTTCCCCGCCCCGAACCAGACCCAGGGCAACTTCCAGAGAGCCTGGAACCACCTCGCCCTCGGTCTCGCGCTGCCTTCGGCCGTACGTCTGCTGCTCAACCGGTAGCGATCAGCAGTACGGGTGGTTGCTGGTGATGGCGGTGGCTACTCGGAGGAAGAGGCAGAAGAGGCGGTAGAGGTCGGGCATCGGGGCGTCGACGATGACGGTGCGGTCGTCGGTGCGGGTGACGCCGGGGATGGCTGGGAGGTGGGAGGCGACGGAGGCGTTCTGCCAGCGGACGGTGAGGCGGTGGGAGGTTCGGCTCACGGTCGGGGTTGCTCTTGGTTCGCGCAGAGCTGTCTGAGTGGTGGTCTCGATGGCGCTGCGGGCTTCGGCGATCGGGACGAGCTGGGCGGCGAAGCGGTCCTTGGCGAACTTGACCGGGACGGTCGCGACCGACGAGTCCCACGCGGTCATCTCGGCGCAGGCGGTGTCATCGCCGGTGAGCAGAGCCACCGGTACGCCGTACGCCGCGGCCGTCGCGTGCAGGAGCCCGATCTCGCCGACCGGGCGGTCGTCGAGCCAGATGTCCTCGATCTCGTGGCCCATGAAGCTGTGGCTGAGCACGCCGAGGATGCCCGCGCGGGCGTGGAAGCCGACGCAGACGACCGCGTCGTACTCCGGGGTCAGTCCCTCGATCATGCCCATCGGCTTCGGGCGGCCCTTGATCAGCGTGACCCGCGGGTCGAGCAGATCGGGGAGCAGATTGCGCATCGGGCCATGGGCGTCGTTGACCAGGACCGTCGACGCCCCGCCCCCGAAGGCCCCGCGGACGGCCGCGTTGACGTCCTCGGTCATCATCACCCGGCCGCGCTCGTAGTCGCGCCCAGGCGGCTGGACGTCCTCCGCGTCGACCAGTCCGGTGATGCCTTCCATGTCCGCGCTGATGTAGACCTTCAAGCCGCTGCCTCTCTCGGGATCGTCGTCCTCCGAGGGTATGTTCTGAGCTATGAGCAGTGACGCGCAGGTGAGAGCCTGGCGGCCGGCGATGGACGGTGTCGTCGAGGTGCTGCACGCGCACTTCCCGTCGCACGCCTACCCGAGCCACACGCACGACGCGTGGACCGTGCTGATCGTGGACGAGGGCGCGGTCCGCTACGACCTGGACCACCGCGAGCACGGCCTGTCCCAGGCGCAGGTGTCGCTGCTCCCCCCGAACGTCCCGCACGACGGCCGGTCGGTCCACCCCGAAGGCTTCCGCAAGCGGGTGCTCTACCTCGAGCCGGATCGCCTGGGCGGCGAAGGCCTGGTCGGCGCGGCGGTCGACCACCCGGAGTACGTCGACCCCGTACTGCGCCACCGCCTGCACCAACTGCATGGCGTGCTGCTCGACGGCCGGGAAGACCTCGAAGCGCAAAGCCGGCTCACGCTGATCGAGGAGCGGCTCCAGCAGCACCTGAGCAAGCAGGTCGTCGCTCCGCCGGATCGCCGTGACGCCGGGGTGGCCGTGAAACTTCGGGAGGTTCTCGACGGCCATCTACCAGCCGGCTTGACGCTGAACCAGGCCGCTGAGTTGGTGCATGCGCATCCGGCTCATCTGGTTCGCGCCTTCAGCCGCGAGTTCGGGATGCCGCCGCATCGCTATCTGACCGGCCGCAGGATCGACCTGGCCCGGCGCTATCTACTCGAGGGCCGGCCGGCGGCGGAGGTCGCAGTACTGGCCGGGTTCTTCGACCAGTCGCATCTGACCCGGCACTTCCGCAGGATGCTCGGGGTCAGTCCGTCGCGTTTCGTGCAGCCTTGAGGGCGCGGTAGCCCCAGGTGCCGAGCAGGACGGCGATCAGCAGGTTCACGACGATCAGGACCGTGTGCGCCACGTAGTACCCGGTCGGGCGGCCTTCGGTGCCGGCCAGGTTCTTGATGAAGGTCACGTAGGTGACGACGTTCCAGACGGCGATACCGATCAGGACGAGAGCATGCTTGCGTTCTAGCTTCACCCGACCAGTCTTGCGTAGCGGGGCGGCCGCGCCTCACTCGGCCGCCCCGAGCGAGGGGCGAGCTCTCTACGTGAGTACGAGGCTGGTCCAGTCAGTAACCACCGGGCAACCCTTTGTGGCTACTGGCGGGTAAAACCAAGGGTTAACCTTTGGCCGGGTGTCAAGATGGGCCGCGATCGACCGTTCTTAGCAACTGGGTGCGGTTGGCGACGCCGAAGCGGCGGTACAGCCTGGTCAGCTGCGATTCGACCGCCTTGACGCTCAGGTAGAGCGCCGCCGCGATCTCCCGGTTGGTGGAGCCGTCGCGGACCATCGCGACGATCTGCAGCTCGTTGTCGGTCAGCTCGGACGGCTGCCGGCTGCGACTCGGTACGTCGAGACGCGCGAGCTCCGTCTCGGCCACCTCGCGCCACGCGGGCGCGGCGTACGCCTCGAACTGTTCGATCGCGTCCAGGAAGGCAGTCCGTGCGACCGACCTGCGACGAGCCTGCCGGGCCACCCGGCCGCGAGTCAGCTCGCAGCGGGCCAGATCCATCGGGTAGATGCGATCCCCCGCGGTACTGATCGTCTTCTCCAGCAGCTCCAGCGCCGTGGCCGGGTCGCCTTGCTTGGCGATCAGCAGCGCCTCGGATCGCGCCAGCCCGACCATCACGACGGACCTGTCCAGCGTCTCGGCCCGCCCCCGGATCTCGGCGATCAGGGCCGCGGCGTCATCCAACCGCCCGGCGGCGACCAGCGCCTCCGCGTAGTCCGCGTGCCACGGGATCACGGCCGGGTCGTACGGCATCGCGGCCTCGCCAGACTCGGCGATCGCGTCGAAAGCCTCCACTGCGCGTTGCGGGTCGCCGGTCAGTACGCCGATCATGCCCACGCCCGTGAGCGCCGGGCCGGTCCACTCCTCGTTGCCGACCAGCCGGCAGCCTTCCAGCGCCGCCTCTGCCAGCTCGCGCCCCATCGTCGCCGTGCCGCCGGCCCACTCCGCGCGACAGGCGACGACCAGCCCGACCTCTGGCTCGTCGCCCAGGTCCTGCATCAGCTGGTAGCACTCGTGGCCTGCGGCAAGCGCATCGGCACCGCGGCCGCTGCGCTCGTAGATCGCCGTCGCGGAGACCAGGACCGACGCCAGCCAGCGGACTGCGCCGCCAGCCCGTACTTCGTCGACCAGCGCGCTGATCTGCTCGATCGCCTCGCCTGTCCGGCCGCGGAACAGCTCACGCATTGCCGCCATCTGCCGGGCACCCACCACGGCCTTGGTGAGCGGCAAGCCACGCGACAGCTCGGCAGCCTGCTCCAGCAGCCCGTCGGAGGTCTGCTCGCCGCCACGGGCGATCTGCACGCTGCTGGCCGCGCTCAGAGCATCGACTAGCGCCTCGACGTCACCGCACTCGCGTGCGAGCCTCTCGGCGACCTGCGCGTCCTCCTGGGCATCGTCGAGCCGACGATCGAAGTACGCGCTGTTGCTGCGCAAGATCCGAACCCGTGCTTCGAGCTGCGGGTTACCGACCGCCGCCTCGAAGGCCTCGGCCAGCAGGGTGATCCGCTGCTCGCGCTCGGGCCACGCCGCATCCACCAGAAGCAGCAGAGCAGCCACCTTGGTGTCTGGACGAGTAGCAGCCTGTACTGCGAGCCGCGCCATCTCAGCGGATTCCACTAGGTGCCCGGCCGCGGCTGCGGCGTCTGCTGCGCTGGACAGCCGCCTGGCCCGGTCATCCTGCTCGCCAGCGGGTGTGCGCTCTGCAGCGAGTCGCCACAGGGTCGCGGCCGCCCCGAGTGCACCACGGCCGCCCGCCACCACCGCAGCGGCTTCTATCGTCGCGGCGAGATCCGTGTTGGCCTCCTGCGTCGCCAGTGCTCTGTGTGTGGCGTTCTCCACCGGCTCGTCGACCACTGCCGCCAACTGGGCGTGCGCCTGACGCCGGGCCGCAGAGGTCGCTTCGGCGTACACGAACTCTCTGAGCAGCGGGTGGGAGAACCGCAGCCGCTCGGACGACACGTCGACCAGCCCGAGCCCCTCCGCCTCGGCCAGCTCGGCATCGATGGGTCGCTTGAGCGCCTGGGACAGCTGGTTGGTCGTCGGGCGCGGCGAGGTGGCCGCGTGCAACAGCAGCTCGTACGTCGCTGGGGTGACGTCGGCGAGCCTGTCTCCCAGCAGGGTCTTCAGGCGGCTGGACACCGGCAGCGGGTCGTTCGGCGAGACACCCTGCGGGTGACGCAGGATGGCCCGGCCCAGCTCCAGCGCCATGAATGGGTTGCCGGCGCTCGCGGTGAAGATGCGGCGCGCAGTACGGACCGGGAGTGGGCTGGAGAGTCTGTTGCGGAGTAGAGCCAGTACGTCGGGCTCGGTGAGCGGCGGCACTTCCAGCTGCAGCACCGGCTCCGGGCAGGCCTCAGCCATCACCGGAAGGTCGCCGTCGGCTACCTGCTCGGTGGCGAGCATGTGGACACCCTCGGTCAGCCGCCGCGCACAGAAGGTCAGCACTTCGAGACTGGACGGGTCGACCCACTGGATGTCGTCCACAACCAGCAGCACCGGGCCGGAGGCGGCCAGGCGACGCAGTACGTGCAGAACTGCGAGTCGCACGGCCAGCTCGTCGCGCACGGTGTCGGGGGCGCTCGCTTTGAGCAGTGCCACTTCCAGAGGCTGGCGGAGGTGGTCGGGCAGCACCTGCCAGGCGAGCTCGAGCTGGTTGGAGAGGAGATCGAGGAGGGTGACATACGGGAGGCCGGCCTCGCTCTGGGAGGGTGCGGCGCTCAGTACGCGACACCCGGCCCGGGCGCGTTCAGCGACCAGTGCCCGGCCGGTGGCGGACTTGCCGATCCCGGTCGGGCCGTAGAGCAGCACGCTGCCGCTGGTCTCGAGCTGCTTCTTGGCACGCTCGACCAGTCCGGCGCGCCCGACCAGCTCGTCGTCAGTCATCGATCCACATTCTCCCCGAAGGATTACATTCGCCGACATCACAGTCGAGTGCCAATGGACACGGCGAGTGTCACATATGGAGATCGCCTGGCCACTACCTCGTCATCTAGCCGTTCAAACGGGCGGTTAGCCCACGATTGCGCATTCTCCCGGCGTGTCGGGCAAAACTCGCCGAAAACCTCCCCTGGCACACCAGTGCCCCGACACCGCACTGACCCGCCTGTGACACCCAAGCCCGCCAATCCCGCCCGCCCCCGGCTGCGACGTGCCAAGCCCACCAGTGGTGGGCTTGGCCAGCAAGCGGCGGGCTGGGACAGGGTCTGCCCTGTTCAAGCCCGCCGTTTGGTGTTCAAGCCCATCAGAAGTGGGCTCGCAGGGGTCAGATGGATTCGAGGTCGCGTTCGATGGCGGCTAGTTCCTCCTCGGAGCCCTGGACCTTGGGGCCGGTGAACCAGTGGCGGGCCGAGATGAGCCACCACAGGCCGGCGAAGCCGAGGACGGCGAGGACCGCGATCGGGGTGTAGTTGAAGGTCTTCGGCCCGACCGGGCTGACCTGCGGCAGCATGAACAGCACGGTGATGAAGAGCACCCAGATGACCGCGATCACGCCGATCGGCCGGCTCCACCGGCCCAGGTGCCACGGTCCGCGCTGGAACTTGTCGCCCTGCAGCAGCCGCAGGAAGGTCGGCATCACGTAGGCGATGTAGAGCCCGATGACCGCGATCGAGGTCACCGCGGCGTACGCCGTCGCGTTCCACAGGTACGGCAGGCCGAGCAGGAAGGCGCCGCCGCCGGCCAGCCAGATAGCGTTGGTGGGCGTCCGGGTCTTGGAGTTGATCTTGTGCCAGAACTTCGACGCCGGCAGCGCGCCGTCGCGGGAGAAGGCGTAGATCATCCGCGAGTTGGCGGTCATCGACGACATCCCGCAGAACAGCTGGGCGCCGACGACCACGAGCAGCAGCACCTTGCCGAGCGAGACCCCGACCGCGTCGATGAAGATCTGCGCGGGCGGTACGCCGGTATCACTGCCGAGCGCGCCGTCGTAGCTCTGGATCGCGAAGGTCAGGCCGATCAGCAGCACCCAGCCGGCCACCAGCGAGACCAGGATCGACATCACGATGCCGCGCGGTCCCGAGCGGGCCGCGTCGTGGGTCTCCTCGGTCATGTGCGCCGACGCGTCGTACCCGGTGAAGGTGTACTGCGCCAGCAGCAGGCCGAGCAGCGCGACGTAGAAGGTCGAGCCCCAGCCGGTGTTGTTGACGAACTCCGTGAAGACGAAGTCGGCCGACTGGTGCCGGTCGGGCACGAAGGCCAGCATCGCGACGATGAAGACGACGCCGACGATGTGCCACCAGACGCTGATGTCGTTGAGCCGCGCGACCAGCTTGACGCCGACCGAGTTCAGCAGCGCGTGGACGAGCAGGATGATCCCGAACAGCAAGATCGTGTGCCCGGGCGTCGCGCTGAAGCCGAACTGCAGGTCCAGCAGCGCGTTCAGGAAGAAGGCGGCACCGAAGTCGATGCCGGCGGTGACGGCGACCTGGCCGAGGAAGTTGAACCAGCCGGTGAACCAGGACCAGGCCGGGCCGTGCGACGGCGCGAGCTTGGCCGACCAGTAGTACAGGCCGCCGGCGGTCGGGAAGCTCGAGCAGACCTCGGCCATCGCGAGTCCGACCAGCAGCGTCATCAGGCCGACGATCGGCCAGCCCCAGACGATCATCACCGGTCCGCCGGTGTTCATCCCGAAGCCGTACAGGGTCAGGCAGCCGGACAGGATCGAGATGATGGTGAAGGAGACGGCGAAGTTCGAGAACCCCGACATCGTTCTGGACAGTTCCTGCGCGTAGCCCAGCTGGTGCAGCCGCTTTTCGTCGTCGCTCAGTTCGGTGCTCACGGAATGCCTCCCAATGGTCTTCCTACAGACCTTTGCGGACCATTGAGACATCTGCCACACCCGCTGTCAAGGAATCAGGTCAGGAAGCCCCGCAGCAACGCGGCAGTACCGGACAGGTGTTCCTGCATCGCCTGCCGGGCCGCGACCGAATCGCCGGCCAGGATCGCGGTGACGATGGCGTCGTGCTGGTCGTTGGAGTGCTCCAGATTGACCGCCAGCAAGGGAATCGCGTCGAGCAGCTCGTTCAGCCGCATCCGGACGTCGGCCGTGGCCGAGGTCAGCGACGGCGAGCCGCTGACCTCTGCGATCGCCAGGTGCAGGCGGGAGTCCATCCTGCGATAGTCGCCCAGCTTGGCCGTCGACGTCTCGGCCAGGCAGCGCCGAAGGTGCTCGACCTCGGCCTCGGTCAGCACGCGTGCCGCCGCGGCCTCGGCTGCTCCGGTCTCCAGCGCGGACCGGAGTACGAGGGCGTCGTCGACTCCCGCGCCCAGCTCGCGGGTGAGCTGCTTCGCGCTGGTACGCCGGGGCTTGGGCAGGCGCTCGTTGACGAAGGTCCCGCCATACCGGCCGCGGCGGGACTCGACGTACCCGGAGTCGGTGAGCGCCCGGATCGCCTCGCGCAGGGTGACCCGGCTGACGTTCAGCCGGGCGGCCAGGTCGCGTTCGGCGGGCAGCCGCTCACCCGGCCCGACCACGCCGAGCTTGATTGCCTGCAGCAACCGTTCGACCGTCTCCTCGAACGGGTTGCCGGCCCGCACCGGCCGGAACACCGCGTCGTCCGCACCTGCCACCCTGGCACCCTCTTTCCCCGTTGGTTCGGCTCAGGGTAGCTACACCGGGGTGACGTACGCCCCGGAGATGCCGCCGTCGACGAGGAAGGTGTTCGCGGTGATGAAGGACGAGTCGTCGCTGGCCAGGAAGGCGACGGCGGCGGCGATCTCCTCGGGTTCACCGAAGCGGCCCATCGGCACGTGCACCAGGCGGCGCTGGGCGCGCTCGGCGTCCGCGGCGAAGAGCTCCTTCAGCAGCGGAGTGTTGACCGGTCCCGGGCACAACGCGTTGACCCGGATGCCTTGCCGGGCGAACTCGACGCCCAGCTCCCGGCTCATCGCGAGTACGCCGCCCTTCGAGGCGGAGTACGAGATCTGTGAGGTCGCGGCGCCCATCACGGCGACGAAGGAGGCGGTGTTGATGATGGAGCCCTTGCCCTGACGCTGCATGTAGGGGATGACGTGCTTGCAGCACAGGTACACAGAAGTCAGGTTGACCTCCTGCACCTTGCGCCACGCCTCCAGGCCGGTCTCCAGGATCGAGCCGTCCTCGGGCGGTGAGATCCCGGCGTTGTTGAAGGCGATGTCGACGCTGCCGAAGGTGTCGTGGGCCTGCTTGAACAGGTTCGCGACATCCGCGTCGCTGGTCACGTCGGTCTGCACGAACAAGCCGCCGACCTCGTCGGCCGTCGCCTTGCCGGCCGCCGGGTCGACGTCGCCGATGACCACCTTGGCGCCCTCGGCCGCGAGTCGCCGTACGGAGGCGAGACCGATCCCGCTGGCACCGCCGGTGACGACGGCGACTCGTCCGACCAGCCTTGTCGCCTGCACGTCTGTCATTTGATCAGTCCTCCGTGGAGATGAAGATGTTCTTGGTTTCGGTGAACGCGTCCAGCGCGTCCGGCCCGAGCTCGCGGCCGAGCCCGGATTGCTTGTAGCCGCCGAACGGCGTCGAGTACCGCACCGACGAGTGCGAGTTGATCGACAGGTTGCCCGCCTCGACACCCCTGCCGACCCGCAGCGCGCGGCCGACGTCCCGGGTCCAGATCGACCCGGACAGCCCGTACTCCGAGTCGTTGGCGATCCGCAGCGCATCGGCCTCGTCCTCGAACGGGACCACGGCCACCACCGGGCCGAAGATCTCGTCCTTGAGAGCAGCCGAGTCAGGCGCCGGAGTGAGCACGGTCGGCGGGAACCAGTAGCCGGGGCCTTCGGGCGCAGTACCGGTGAATGCGACGTCCTGCTGCGTGTAGGCGGCCACCCGCTCGCGCTGCTGCGCTGAGATCAGCGGACCCATCTCAGTCGCGGGATCGCTCGGGTCGCCGACCTTGAACGCCTTCACCGCCGGCTCCAGCAGCTCCAGGAACTTCCCGTACGCCGACCGCTCGACCAGGATCCGCGACCGCGCGCAACAGTCCTGCCCCGCGTTGTCGAACACCCCGTACGGCGCCTGCGCGGCCGCCTTGGCGAGATCGGAGTCGGCGAAGACGATGTTCGCCGACTTGCCGCCGAGCTCGAGCGTCACGCGTTTCACCTGGTCCGCGCAGCCCGCCATGATCTGCTTGCCGACCCCGGTCGACCCGGTGAAGACCACCTTCCGCACGGCCGGATGCGTGACGAACCGCTGTCCCACCACGGTCCCCGCGCCGGGCACGATCTCCAGTACGCCTGGCGGCAACCCGGCCTCCAGCGCCAGCTCGCCCAACCGGATCGCGGTCAACGGCGTCAGCTCGGCCGGCTTCAGTACGACGGTGTTGCCCGCTGCCAGCGCGGGCGCGAAACCCCAGCCGGCGATCGGCATCGGGAAGTTCCAGGGCACGATGATGCCGACCACGCCGAGCGGCTCGGCGAAGGTCAGATCGATGCCTCCGGCAACTGGTATCTGCCTGCCGAACAACCGCTCCGGCGCCGCCGAGTAGTAGGTGAGCACATCACGCACGTTGCCGGCTTCCCAGCGGGCGTTGCCGATCGTGTGCCCGGCGTTCTCGACTTCCAGCTGGGCCAGGTTGTCCAGGTCCGCGTCGACCGCGTCGGCGAACCGGCGCAGCAGCCGGCCGCGATCGGCGGGCGCCACCGCCCGCCAGGTCTTGAACGCCTCGGCGGCCCGGGCGATCGCGGCGTCGGTGTCCTCGACCGAGGCCAGTTCGATGCTGCGGACAACCTTTTCGGTCGCGGGGTTGATCACGTCGTGCGTCACCGGCGCGCGCTCCTCTTCTTGCCTTCAGCAACGAGTGCGGCGAACAGCCGCAGGTCTTCGGGGTTCTCTTCGGGATGCCACTGCACACCGAGGGCGAACTGCTTGCCGTCGACCTCGGCGGCCTCCACGGTGCCGTCGCCGGCGCGTGCGGTCACCCGCAGTTCGCCGGCGACGAGGTCGATCGCCTGGTGGTGATAGCAGTGGACGCTGGTCTGTTCGCCGAACAGCCGGGCTGCCAGGGTGTCCGGCTCGATCTTCACCTCGGTTCGCCCGAAGACGGCGGGGCTGGGGCGGTGTTCGTCGTGAGCGACGGCGTCGGGCAGGTGCTGCTGCAGCGTGCCGCCGAGCGTGACGTTGAGCATCTGCAGTCCCCGGCAGATCGCGAGCAGCGGGAGATCGTTTTGGAGAGCTGCCTTGATCAGGATGGACTCGTGCTCGTCACGGCCCGGCCGGGTGTCGACCGTCTCGGGGTGTGGCGCGGCGTCGTACGATCCGGGGTCGACATCGCACCCGCCGGCGATGATCAGGCCGTCGAGCAGCTCGAGTACTGAGGCGTCAGTGCCAACGGGTGGGAGCAGCAGCGGTACTCCGCCTGCCGCGACCACCGAGTCGAGGTAGACGCGCGGCAGGATGGCGGCTTCGCGCTGCCAGACTCCCCAGATCGTCGGTTCGAGGTACGTGGTGATGCCGATTCGGGGTTTAGAGGCGCTCGAAGCCACGGGTCAGCTCCCAGTCGGTGACGGCGGCGTCGTAGGCATCCAGCTCGACGCGGGCCGCGTTGACGTAGTGCTCGACGACATCGTCGCCGAAGGCTTCGCGGGCGATCTTCGACCCACCGAAGAAGGCGGCGGCCTCGCGCAACGTGGTGGGGACGTGCGGCTTGTCGGAGGTGTAGGCGTTGCCTTCCAGCATCGGCTCCATCTCCAGCTCGTTCTCGATGCCGTGCAGGCCGGACGCGATCAGCGCGGCGACGGCGAGGTAGGGGTTCACGTCGCCACCCGGCAGGCGGTTCTCCACCCGGAGGGACTCGCCATGGCCCACCACGCGCAGCGAGCAGGTGCGATTATCGATGCCCCAGGCAACGGCAGTCGGCGCGAAGCTGCCCGGTACGAATCGCTTGTAGGAGTTGATGTTCGGCGCGAGCAGGTAGGTGAACTCCTCCAGACAGGCCAGCTGCCCGGCGATGAACTGCTCCATCAGCTCGGAGAAGCCGTGCTCGCGATCGCCCGCGAGCACCGGCTCGCCGGTCTCGGACCGGAAGCTCAGGTGGATGTGACACGAGTTGCCCTCGCGTTCGTCGTACTTGGCCATGAAGGTCAGGCTCTTGCCGTGCCTGACGGCGATCTCCTTGGCCCCGGTCTTGTAGATCGAGTGGTTGTCGCAGGTCGCGAGCGCCTCGTCGTACCGGAAAGCGATCTCGTGCTGACCGAGGTTGCACTCGCCCTTGGCGGACTCGACGTACAGGCCGGCGCCTTCCATCGAGTTGCGGATGTCACGCAGCAGCGGCTCGATCCTGGCGGTGCCGAGGAGCGAGTAGTCGACGTTGTACTGGTTGGCCGGGTCGAGATCCTTGTACGCCTTGCTCCAGGCGGACTCGAATGTGTCGTTGAAGACGATGAACTCGAGCTCGGTACCGACGTACGCTTTCAGCCCACGCTCGGCCAGCCGGTCGAGCTGGCGCTTCAGCACCTGCCGCGGCGAGACGGGCATCGGCGTACCGTCGAGCCACTGGACGTCGCAGAGCACGAGCGCGGTGCCCTCGAGCCAGGGCAGCAGGCGCAGGGTGTCGAGGTCGGGGGCCATCAGCAGATCGCCGTACCCGCGCTCCCAGGAGGACATCTCGTAGCCCTCGACGGTGTTCATGTCGACGTCGACGGCGAGCAGGTAGTTGCACCCTTCGCTGCCATGCCGCAGTACCTCCTCCAGGAAGTACCTCGCCCCACACCGTTTACCCTGCAAGCGCCCCTGCATGTCGGTGATCGCCACCAGCACGGTGTCGATCCGCCCGGACCCGACGAGGTCACGCAAGGCCTGCACGCTCAGCTTGCCGGTGCCAGAGTCCACGGTCACTCCCGAATTCTATTGGTCTGCAGTCAGTCCATTGACGCAAGCCCGAGCGCGGATGTCAATGTGCGCGGACACGCACGCCATCAATCCTCCCGGTCCAGCGGCCTGCCGCGCTCGCCTCCGCCGCCCGATACCGAGCGCGGGCCGACTTTGATGGCCTGGAGATCCGGCAGGTTCCGGCGCAGTACTGCCGTGGCACGTATCGGACAGGGAACGGCTTTGAAGTTGGCGGGATGGCGCTCAAAATCGGCTGATCCGGTCGCCCGCCCCGCGGCCATTGATTCGAGGAGCGCTTTATGCGATCTCTCTTCACCCGCCCCCGCGCCCTGGCCGTTCTGGTGGCCGGTTCGGCGCTTGCTTTCAGTCCGTTGAGTGGTCAGGCCACCGCGCAGTTGCCGGTGGACCAGGTGAACCCGTGTTTCGCCCCGGCCGAAGGGCCGTCCGCGCGTGGTGGGCACGGTGCCGACCATCGTGAGCTGTCGGTGGCCGAGCAGAAGGCGATCGATGCCAAGACCGCTCAGTTGCTGGCCGCGAAGAAGGCCCGTGGGCTCGCGCCTGCACCCGGCAAGCTCGCCGCTGCCAACGTGCCGGTCTACATCCACGTCATGCGCAGCAGTTCCGGCGCCGGCGACGTGACCGCGACCCAGATCAACCAGCAGATCGCCGAGCTGAACCAGAACTTCGCCGGTGGCGAGTCGTCGTCCGCGGCGAACACCGGCTTCACGTTCACCCTGGCCGGCACCTACCGGTACAACAACAGCACCTGGCACACGGACGGCCAGAGTACGACGTACCGGTCGCAGACCCGCAAGGGTGGCAAGAACGCGCTCAACATCTGGCTGGTCAACTTCTCGTACCTCGGGATCGCGACCTTCCCGTGGGACTACTCGAGCAACCCGAAGATCGACGGGATCCGCGTGCAGTACACCTCGCTGCCGGGCGGTTCGGCCACGAACTTCAACCTCGGCAAGACCGCTACGCACGAGGCCGGCCACTGGTTCGGGCTCTACCACACGTTCCAGGGTGGCTGCACGAGCACGAACGACTCCGTCTCCGACACCCCGGCGCAAGGCAGTGCCAGCTCCGGCTGCCCGACCGGCCGCAACTCCTGCTCGCTGCCCGGCCTGGACCCGATCCACAACTACATGGACTACTCGTACGACTCCTGCTACAACCAGTTCACCCCTGGCCAGAGCACCCGGATCAGCAACATGTGGACGGCCTACCGCGCGTGACTAGTGGACCGTGGGCCGTCTAGAGTCGGCGCGATGCGTGTCCTCCTGACGGTCTGCGCCACCGCGGTAGCCTCCACGGCTCTCGTGGTGACCGGTCCTCTTGCAGCGACCGCCGCCAGCCAGGGTGCTAGTACCCCGGTCGGCGGCGCACAGCTGACCACGGAGTCGACGGTTGTCGCCGCTGGGGCGACGCCGCCGGCGGTGCAGGCGTCGGCGTACGTGGTGGCTGACGTCGACACGGGCGACATACTGGCGGCCAAGGCGCCGCATGCCAAGCTGCGGCCGGCCAGCACGCTCAAGACGCTCACTGCGCTGGTACTGCTGCCGCGGCTCAACAAGGCCGACCAGGTGATCGGTACCAACCAGGACGCGGGCATCGAGGGCAGCAAGGTCGGGGTGTACCCGGGGCTGCGGTACTCGGTCGACCTGCTGTTCCAGGGGATGTTCCTCGCGTCTGGCAACGATGCGGTGCATGCACTCGCGGTGCACGACAAGGGCGGCGTACCGGCGACCATCCAGCGGATGAACAAGCTGGCGGGCGAACTCGGTGCGCGCGACACCAACGTGACCGACCCGACCGGGCTGGACGCGGACGGGCAGTACTCCAGCGCGTATGACCTGGCGTTGTTCGCCCAGGCAGGGCTGGCGCGGCCGGACTTCGCGAAGTACGCGTCGACGAAGTACACGAACTTCCCGTTGGCGAAGAAGGGCAGCTACCAGGTCGCCAACCAGAACAAGCTGCTGTTCAACTACGACGGCGCGCTCGGCGTGAAGACCGGCTACACGACGCTGGCCCGCAACACGTTCATCGGAGCGGCCCGGCGCAACGGGCACACGCTGGTGGTCACGCTGATGAACTCACCGCACGGCATCACCGAGGACGCCACCAACCTGCTCGACTGGACCTTCAAGTCGTACGACGCCCTGACGCCGGTGGGCACGCTGGTCAAGCCGGTCGCCGCTGCTCGCCCCAAGACCGCCGAGGGCAACGGACCGAACACCTCCAAGAAGGCCTCTGCCCTGCCACCCCGGCGCAACCGAGCCGCGCTGGTCGCAACCGCCATCGTTCAGTCGACGGTCTACAAGGTCCCGGTCTGGGCGTACGCCGCCCCGCCGTTCCTCCTGCTGGCCCTGTTCCTCCGCCGCCCCAAAGCCCTCCGAGCCAGAGCCAAAGCAGCCAACAAAGCCAGACGCCACTAACCTCGGCGTTTCACAGAAATTGGTGCGACACGTGAGCTGAAAAGGCGAGAGTGCCTTGTCTGTAAGGGAAAATTGGGCTTGTCGAAGGTCCAAGGATCCCGAGCAGGAAGGCACTCTCAGGTGAAGGTTAGCAAGGCGGCGCGTCGGTTCAAGGTGTCGGCGGATGGTAAGGGGATCGTGTCGCATGCCGGAACCGCGCTGTTGCGGGAGTTGGCGGCCGAGACCGGGCTGGTGAAGGGGTGGACCGAAGCGCTGATCGACACCTACCGGTTGCCGCCGCTGCATGCACCGGGCCAGGTGCTGGTGGACTTGGCGGTGACGATCGCCGACGGCGGCGACGCGCTACGGCACCTGCGGACACTGCGGGACCAGCCGAAACTGTTCGGGCCGGTCGCATCCGACCCGACCGCGTGGCGAGTGGTTGACAAGGTCGATGAGGTCAAACTGGACCTGTTGCGGGCCGCGCGCGCAACAGCCCGGGAGCGGGCCTGGGCGGCCGGTGCCGGCCCGGACCTGTCCGAGCAGTTGTGGCTGCTCTTCGACGCGACCCTGCTGACCGCGCACTCGGACAAGGAGAACGCCGCACCCACCTGGAAGAAGGGATACGGCTTCCACCCGTTGCTGTGTTACCTGGACCGGCCCGACATGTCGGGTGGAGAGGCGCTGGCCGGGCTGCTGCGGCCGGGCAACGCCGGCAGTAATACCGCCGCCGACCACGTGACAGTGCTGGACCTGGCGATCGCCGCGCTGCCCGAGAACGTCCGGCCCCGGCCCGGGGCGGTCGACGCGCCCAAGGTGATGGCCAGCGCTGATTCGGCCGGTGCGACCCACGTGTTCGCCGCCGCGCTCCGCAAACACGGGATCGGGTTCTCGCTCGGGTTCTCCGTCGACGAGAACCTGCAGCAAGCGATCCTGGCCACCCCGAAACACGCCTGGCAACAGGCCTACAACGCCGACGGTGAGCCCCGCCGCGGCGCCTGGGTCGCCGAACTCACCGACCTGCTCAACCTCGACAACTGGCCAACCGGGTCCCGCGTCATCGTCCGTAAAGAACGCCCCCACCCCGGCGCCCAGCTCACCTTCACCGACATCGACGGCCACCGGTTCACCGCGTTCCTCACCGACACACCCGGTGGTCAACTCCCCGACCTGGAGATGGAACACCGCGCCCACGCCCGGGTCGAGGACCGGATCCGCACCGGGAAAGACACCGGCCTGCGCAACCTTCCGTTCTACGCCTACACAGCCAACGCCTGCTGGCTCGAACTCGCGCTGGCCGCCGCCGACCTCATCACCTGGTCCCAGGCCGTCTGCTTCACCCACACCCTCGCCCGCACCGAACCAGCCACCTTCCGCTACCAGATCCTCCACACCGCCGCAGTCCTCGTCCGCACCGCCCGCGGCCGGCACCTCAGACTCGACACCGACTGGCCCTGGGCCCCCAACCTCGCCGCCGCATTCGACCGACTCCGCACCGCACCCTGGCCAGCCACCTAACCCTGGCCCACATCCCTACCACCCAAGGACATCGGACCCCCGCACACCCGACGCGACAGCCGGGCCAAACCCACGCCACCAACCGTCAAACCCACCTAAAACACGGCACCCGAAGACACGCCAGAACCCCATGAAATATCGAGGCTA
>NZ_AQUZ01000068.1 GCF_000372465.1 Kribbella catacumbae DSM 19601 | reverse complement strand
TTGTCTCAACACCACCATGTGTGGTCAACAAGAGACCCTGCTGCTGAAAACATGTACGCGTCCACTATACGGTTCCCGAAATACGGTCAACCCCAGCCCGAACCCCCCCCAGGGGTTTCGGTGACTCGCACGGTGGTTGGTTGATATTTCTATAGAGTTACGGTGACCATAGCGTCGGGGAAACACCCAGTCTCCATTCCGAACCTGGAAGTTAAGCCCGACAGCGCCGATGGTACTGCGACCGGGAGGTCGTGGGAGAGTAGGACGTCGCCGGACATTCACACTGTTAAGGGCCACCCACACCGGGTGGCCCTTAGCATTTCCCCCACTTAGGTCCTCGGCGCCCGGAGTTGATCAGCTCTCTGCGGCTTCCAGCGCCGGCGGCCAGCAGTCGGTCGCGTCTCCGCGCTGCCCGATAGGGCGGTTAGTCCTCGGGGCCGATGCCTACCAGGGCTGCCGCGGCGCAGATGTGCACTGGCGTCAGATCTGCCGGGGCAACAGGCGCCTGCAGGAGAGTGCCGCGTTCGAACGGCGTGAGGTTGATGTCTATGCCATGAGCGCCGGCCACCAAGCCCCGGACATAGGTCAGCCAGCCCATCATCGGGATGCCGCGGCGGAAAACGCCGGCGGCCGCGGCCAGTTCGGTGTCGGCGATGCTGGCCCATTCGGGTTCCCAGATCGTGACGACGGCGCGCAGTACCTGGGCGAAGCGTTCTGACTGGATCAGCGCGTCCTCGTCGCTCCAGTGCAAGGTGAGCTGGTCCGAGACTGTGGTGAGGGTGCCGCCCATGGAGAGGTCGAACAGCCAGGGGAGTTCACCGGCGCTCTGCAGATGCAGGCGGGTGGTACTCGAACCGTTCGACAGGACCTTGGTGGTCGCCTCGACCATTTCCTGGAGCGGCGTCGAGGCATCGGCCTCGAGCACGTGGAAGCCCCAGCGCTCGTCCTGCGTCCACAGGTGGACCTCCGGGAACGCCACTGCCACCGCGGTCAGGGTGCGCCCGACGCGGAGTGCCCGGTGTTCGACCGATTCGTCCCGGTGAGCCCACTGGGCGCGTAGTAGCCAAGATGCCATCTCACGCCCTCCGCTCAGCTGCCGGCTGGACCTGTTCAACGGACGGTACGCCGAACGGCGAGGGGTTGGCCAGAGCTCCGCCTACTCCGTGTGAACAGCTGGGGCGGGCCGGAACGCCCATCTGCTGACACCTCACCGCTCCAGTGTGAAGGAGCCCCAGGTCAGACCCGACCACCGGGGTCGGTTTTCCGCAGCGTCTCGCCCAAAACCCGCGTGTTCCAGCGGCGAGCCGTACTCCGGCCGCGCTCAGCCCGCCGCCCCACTCGCCTCGTCGACGGCGCCGCCGCCTGTCTCGCCGGTCGCGTCGCTCGGGTCTGCCGCTTCGGCATCGACCCGCTTGACCGCGTTAGCAGACTTGCGCCGAGTACCCGACTTGGGTGCACGCCCGGCCGAGTCCACCCCACCGCCATTACCGCCTGCGACAGCTGAGCCCGAACCGTCTGAAGCCGTTGAGCGCTGAGCCTCCGCCGAGACCGCTGGTTCAGAGCTCGCGGCAGCCGTCGACACCGCCGACTCAGAGCTCGCCCCAGCCGCCGACGAAGGCAACGTGCCGTCTTCGGAGTCGAGAGTCAGCGTCGACAAGTCGAGCGTCGGACGAGGCCCTCGATAGGACTCGAGCCACTCGCGAAGGAGCTCCACCCGAGCCGTGTACTCCTCGTTCCCCTTCACCACCGGCGCCTGGTTGTAGGCCATCGTGTCGGAGGAACGCCGGAGCTTCACGTACAGCCGGGACGACGACAGTGCGTAGCGCTCCATATCGTCCTGGAGAGCACCGATCACCGTGATGTTCCGATCACGGCCGATCTGCTCGAAGAGAGCCACAGCCTCGCGCCGGTGCTGCGAGCCGAGGTTGCGGCCGAGCTCATCCAGGATCAGCAACAACGGCCGGTCGCTACCTCCGGCGAGGGCGGCAGCGCATACGAGCTTGACCGCCTTCTCGTCCATCTGCGCGGTGTTGCCCTTGACGTTGAACGCCGAGAACGGCCCGCCCTCGGAACGCCGCCACTTCGGCGTGACCGTCCAGCGCCACGGCTTGTCCGGCTCGGCCGGCGGGTCGGGCTCCGGGTACTCGAGTTTCGCCCCATAGCCGCCGTACTGCTGGTCAAGGCGGTCGAACTCGGCCGACACCAGCCGCAGCCGCGCCTTGATGCCGTCGGCCAGGGAGGAGCGGTGGGCGCGCGCCGTGCTCTCGGCCTCGCCGAGTCCCTCCCGGGCCCGCTCCAGAGCAGCATTGCGTTCGGCACGCTGGCTGGCGATCTGCTGTTGCTGCAGGCTGTCGAAGGTCTCGTGCTGCGCCAGGTGGCTCGCGAGCGTTCGCTGCAACGCGGGAACCAGGGACACGCGCGCTCCCAGCGTCCCGTTCGACCACCCGTCAGGGCCGTTGAGGATCTCCCACAGCTCCGACGGGATCTCCTCCCGCGATCGCGCGTTCGGGAAGCATCGGCGTACGACGTCGTCGAGTTGGGTGCACGCCTGGTGGTTCCAGTCGGCCGTCGTACGGCGCTGGGCCGCGTCGTCCGGCAAGGCGACCAGGAACTCGGAGGCCTCATCGGCGCTGCCGCCCCAAGCAGTTGTCCTGGTGACCAGGTCGAGGCCGGTCTGCTCCTCCAGCAGCACGAGCCGTCGCCCGGCGAGGTCGTCGAGGATGCGGTCGTGATCCCGGCGAGTGGCCTCGAGGTTCTTCAACCGCTCATCGCGGACGAGCTGCTGCCCGGCGGCCGCCTCGGCAGACTCCTTGGCCGCCTGGAGAGCGGGAGCGAGCGTTTCGCGGTCGGTCTCGTGCTGATCGTTCGACTCGCGAAGGGCGAGGATCTGCTCCCGTACGTCGGCGGCGGTACCCAGCGCGCGGGCGGCCGCAGTACGGCGTTCGGCCTGGTCGACTCGAGCGCGTGCCTGGTCAAGAGCGGCTGATGCGTCCGCGCGAGCCTCCACGGCACCGTCGAGGCGACGGCGGGCGGCCTCGATCCGAGCAGTGCGACCGGTGATCGCCTCATCGAACTGGCCGACGGCGACCACGCCGGCGGCATCGTCGATGATCTCCTTGGCCGAGCGGGAGGCCAGCGCGGCAAAGAACCCGCCCAGCTTGAAGCGCTTGTCCGCCGACGCGGGACCATCCTTGAAAGCAGCGGCGTCAGGCCGATTGGCCAGCACCAGCATGAACCCGGGATAGCCGGCGTCACTCAGAGCCGACGTCGCGAGCGCGACATCGGCCGCGTCGACGACAACAGCTTCCCGGTACGGCGCCAGCCGCGGCTCCCACTCGGCACGGTCGGAGGTCGCGAGCTCGGTGATGTCGGTGAGCGCGCCACAGTCGATGCCGGCATTCGCCAGTACCTGTTGCTGCGGAGCCGAAACGGTCTGGCCGCTCTCGGCCTCGCGCAGGTCAGCTGTCGCCTGATCCACGAAGGAGCGCGCCGCGTGATCCCGCCCGATGTGCTCCTCGAGCACAGCGCGGGCCTCTTCCTGTTCGTCCGCGGCAGCGGCGAGGTCGCGTCCGTCGGCCGAACGCCCGGCCTCGAGCAGCCGTCGATGCTCCTGCCCGAGCCGCTCGAGCTGTTCGCGGACCGAACGCTGAGCAAGATCCAGCTCACGATCGCGGGCGTCGAGCTTGTCGCGCTCCTGCCGAGTCAGCTGGACGTCGCGCAGCAGGTTCTCCTCGCTGCCGAACGCCTCGATCTCGGTGTCGATGGTCTCGCGCCGCGCTTCCTGCTCGGCCACCCGCTGGTCGAGAACACCCAGCTCCTGCACGATCTCGCTGTTCCGAGCATCGCCGTCGACCAGATGCCGCGCACACCGAGCCCGCCACGACTCACGAGCAGCCGCGAGGGCTTCGCGAGCCGCTGCGCGTTGCAGGATGCCGGCCTCGACAGTGGCCATCTCCTGCTCCCACCGCAGCAGATCGGCCGTCGCCTGCTTGGTCGCTTCTCGCTGCGTGTGCTCGGCGGAGCGGTGCGCCTGCTCCTGCTCCAGCTCGTGGTCGAGGCCGGTCAGCGTGGCTATCGCGTTGAAGATGCGGGCCGGGCCGAGTTCGTTCAGGGGCTCGGCGAGGAGGTTGGCCGTTGGCGACGACCTGACGGAGGTCGACAGGAACGACACGCAGCGGACCTGGCCGCCGTACAGGACGTTGGAGAGCTTGTTGGCGTGGAAGTCGGTGCGGCCGTTGGAGTGGGGGAGCGCCGCCCAGAGTGCGTCGGCGCCGGCGGCCCGCTCGGCCTCGGTGGCGCCGTACGGGACGTGCAGCCCGCTCTTCCAGCGCAGATCCAGGTACGACGCTTTGCGGTTGATCCTGATCCAGACGGTGATCGCGGCCGCCTCGATCTCGGCCAGCTCGGTCAGGTCGGGATCGGAGAAGACGCCGACGATGTAGCCGCGGTCGACGTTCGACCAGCTGCCTTCCTGGCCGGCCGCCTCGGCGGTGAAGAGCAGCTCGGCGGCGCCGGGCGCACCGCTGGTCAGCCGCCACTGGTCGTCGGCGTGCAGGAGCGAGAGCGCCGCGATCCAGGAGGACTTGCCGGCGCCGTTGGAGTCGACCGGACCTTGGCCGGCGACGGTGACGAGGCCCTGGCCGACCATCGGGATCGGGTGCGTCGACAACCGCGACAGGTCGACGACCTGGACGCCGAGCAGCACCTTCGAGCCGAGGATGTCGAACGGGCCGTCCTCAGCCGGGGCGGGGGTGCTCATGGCGTTCCTATCTGGTCTGCGGTCGGGGACTCCGGGTGCGGGCGACTCCACGTCCATCCGGCCGGAAGAACCGACCTTATCCAGTGGGCGCGGGCTGGGCCGCATCGGCAGGCCGGGATCGATCGCGCCCACCGGCCGGCAGCGCCGGACGAGCCCCGGACAAGGCCTCGGACGAGCCTCAGACAAGGCCTCGGATGAGCCCCGGAAGAGGCTCGGAAGAGCCCCGGAAGAGGCTCGGAAGAGCCCCGGAAGAGGCCAGAACGAACCGGTTCAGCGGGGTTTCGGCAACTCCCTGCCGAATCGAAGATTGTCGAATATGTAACCGGCCGGTCACTTGCTGTTGACGTCACTGACGGCCCTGGCTACCTTGCATTCCGAGGAAAGCGTTTTCCAAACCGGGTAGAGCGCTCTACCCACTCAGTCCATCCACTGGTACTGCGGGTCCGGACGCGGGTCGCGCAGAGAGTGGGCTTCGAACCCCTTGGAGGTTCCTCGTGACATCTTCCGCCCTCACCTCGACCCCGCCACGCCGCCCGTTCGGCCGCGTCGCGACCGTCATCGCCGCCACTGCCGCGCTAGTCGCGGCCGGTTCCGTCACCAGCATCGTCACCGGCGCCGTACCGGAGGCTGCCGCCTACACCTTCGCGTTGGAGGGATGGGCCACCCAGGGTGGTGGCACGACCGGTGGCGGCAGCGCCTCGCCGGTCACTGTCACAACTCAGGCGGCGCTGATCAGCAACATGCAGGCGAGCGGCGCGCGCGTCATCCGGGTCTCCGGCACGATCGCGCTGCCCAGCGGTGTGACCAAGGTTGCGTCCAACAAGACCATCATCGGCGTCGGCAGCGGCGCGACGATCACCTCCGGTGGGATCAACGTCAGTCAGGTCAGCAACGTCATCATCCGCAACATCAACTTCAAGAACTGGAACGACGACGCGATCAACGTCCAGTACTCGAGCCGGGTCTGGATCGACCACAACAACTTCAGCAACGGGTACGACGGTGCGGTCGACATCAAGCGCGCTTCGGACTACGTCACCGTGTCGTGGAACCGGGTCTTCAGCCACGACAAGTCGTTCCTGCTCGGTCACTCCGACGACAACGGCGGTGAGGACCGGGGCAAGCTGCGGGTCACCTACCACCACAACTACTTCGACGGCTCCACCCAGCGCCACCCGCGGGTGCGCTTCGCCAACCCCGTGCACGTCTACAACAACTACTACCGTGCCAGCAGCGGCTACGGCGTCGCCTCCACTGTCGGCGCGGGCGTCTTCGTCCAGCGCAACTACTTCGAGAACGTCAGCAAGCCGGCGGTCGCGCAGACCGGCGACTCGTCCGAGGGCAACCTCAAGCTCGATGGCAACCACCTGGTGGGCTCCGGCGCTCCCGTCTCCCGCAACCCGGGCAGCGTCGCCGCCATCCCTTACAGCTTCACGCTTGACGCAGCCGCCAACGTGAAGTCGATCGTCACCGCCAACGCAGGCACCGGCAAGATCTGAGTCACCGGTACGCCGGACCGCCGGAACCTGGTACTCCGGCGGTCCGGAACTCCCGGAACCCCGAGCATCGGAGTCCCCCCGAACCGCGGCAACTCCGAAACCCGGCACCCGGTATTCCGCAAACTGGTAGGCAGAACCGACGGAACTTTGTAGGCGCGGACGGCTGCGCATGCACGCCACGGCCCCGATGCACCGACACGCCGAGGGAAGCGCTTGCTAGCCGGAGCTGGGTAGCGTGGGCGTCCGGACCCTCCCGGCATCGCGCCCCCGAGGGGCCAACCTCTCGACCGCCGGTCCGAGCCCACCACTGGTGGGCTCGGGCCCCCAACGGTGACCTTGAACAAGGTGTGCCCTGTTCGAGGTCACCAGAAGCTGTTCAAGCCCACTACTGGTGGGCTCGCTCGTCCAGCCGACGAACAAGCCTGCCCAGGCCGCAGTCAGTGGTGCTGGAGGACAAGCTCGGTGCCGCCGTCGGCGGTGACCATAGGGTGTCCGAGGTCGTCACGACTGGCGGCAGGTGCGGGCCGGGCTGCGGTTCAGGCTGGCCGGCTACGGGTCAGGCGGGTGTTGCTGTGGTTTTCGCTGGCTGCTCGGTTCGGGCGCGGATGGCTTCGGCGATTGGGCTCGACGGTGCGGCAGCGAGGATCAGTTGGTCCTGCAGCCGGCGTCGCGCCGCCGGGGTGAGGCGCTGGAGTTGCGGGCCGGGGATGTAGCTCGGGCCGCCGGAATGGTCGCCGGACAGTTGGATCAGCCCGGCGGCGCGGAGTCGTTGGAGGGCCAGCCGGCGCTCTTCGCTGCTGATCTTGGTGGTGCGGAGTTCGTCGACCGTCGTTGGCCGGGCGGACTTCCAGCTGTCGCCGGTGAGGATGCCTTCACTGCGGGGGATGGCCACCGAGTGGACCAGTACGAGCACGAGGACGGCGCGATCGACGACGGACAACGGCTGCCAGCCTTGCGCGGTCAGCGTCTCTGCGACGTCGTCGGCATAACCGGCGGTCCAATGGGTGCCGTCGACCTGGACGAGCGTCCGGCCGATCAGTTTCAGCATCTTCTGCACCTGGCGGCGCAGGGTGACATCGCGCAGACCGGCTAGCTGAACCTCGGCGACCGGGTGGGCGGCGTACTGGACGGCGCTGAAGGCAGCCAGTACTTCGTCGCGGCTGCGGTCGCTCAAGTCCTGCAACAGAGAGTCGAAGAGAGCATGCTGCTCGGTCATCTGTCCTCCTCGGTTGCGGCCGGCGAGGAAGGGGCAGCGTCAGTCGCAGCAGGCTGCTCCGAGGTCGCGTCGGACGGCGGCGTCGTGAAGGGCGCAGCGTCGGGCGAGGCAGCGTCGGACCCAGGCGCGGTTGCGGACGCGGCGTCGGACGGGCTGGGTGAGGCCGCGTCGGATGGAGGTGTGGTGGGGGACGCTGCGTCGGGCGAGGTGGGTGCTGCGTTGGAGGGGAGAGGGTCTGGGGTTGGCTGGGGTTGCTGCTTGGGAGCCAGTACTGCGGGTGGCGGGTCCGGCAGGATTCGGCAGAGTTCGCGGAGGCCGGTCAGTTGGGATGCGCCCCAGGTGATGACTCGGGGGCCTAGGCGGACCTCGCCGGCCTTCTCGTTCCAGAGGAGCCAGCTGGTTGCGTGGAGACGGCGGAGGCTGCCGATGATCAGGGTGAGATCGCTCGACTGCTCCGGCCGGCCGCGCAGACCGGCGTACACGGCTTTGATCTGGGTGAGTGTGCCGACGACCCCGGGCCACGCGGACCCGCTGCGATCCGGCCAGCAGCAAGCGACGCAGATCGCGAGCACCCGGGCCGTCTCGTTCGGCTGCTCGACAGCCACCGGAGGCATGCCGAGCTCTTCGAGAACCCCATGCCCGGCACCATCCGGCAGCGTCGGCAGCATCCAGACCGACGCCCCATCAGGCTCGGCCGCGCGCGTGAGCCCTGAGACCGGCGGCGTATCCGGCGAAACCTGCAGCGGCCCGGCCGACTGCACCTTCGCCCACCACAGCGCGTTGTAGCTGCGCCCGCTCTCCACAACCTCGGGCGTGCTCATCTCGCCACCCGCCTGAACGTGCCCTCGGTCGCCCACGGCGTCCCCGCCGACGGATCGATCCGCATCCCGTCGCTCCACACCAGTTCGTAGTCGAGCTCGTCATGCAGATGAGCAGCCGTCAACTCGGCCAGCACCCGCCGCGCGGTCACCCAGTCACCAGCGTCGTCCACAACCTCGACGATGCTCACGCTGGACCGCCCGGCCAGGATCCGCTCAGCCTGGGCCCGCAAGTCCTCGCGATCAGTCGCGGCTGCCGACTCCGGCGCGTCCGTCTCCGACGAAGGCCGAGGCGGCGCCATCCGCGCAGTACCGGTACGGCGCCCGGACTCGACCGCCTCCAGCATCCCTTCCGGCGAGAAGTCCGGCGCAGCCGCATCAAAGAGCAACCCGTCCAAAACGCCGGCCAGTACTTCGGTATCGCTGCTGCGCGTAAAGGTCAGCCAGGTCTCGATCGGCAGCAACCCCAGCGCCCGCGTCGTACCGGCTCTCTCGACCAGCCGGCCGGCCGCAAGCTGAACGGCATCGGCATAAGCGGCCAGCGACATCCGCAGTTGCGTGCACACCTGATGCAGAGTCGGCCACCGGTCGAGCACGATCCGGTGCACCTTCTCGGCTTGCTCGATCAGCCGCTCGTTGCCCCAGGCGAGCTGCGCGTTCTCCCGCAACTGCGCGGTCGTGCTGGTCGACACCAGGATGGACAGTTCGTTCCCCAGTAGCCGGAACACCTTCGTCAGCCGCTGGATCGACGCCTGCCCCTGCTCGGCGACAGCCCGCGGATCGCTCACGCTGTGTGCCTCGAGCGTCAGCAGCTGATGCAGCTCGGCCTGTCCGCCCTGCACTGACATCCGTTTGAGGAACATCAACATCACGTACGGCGCGAAGGCCGCTCGGTGACGCAACTCGTTTGGCCGATCCACCAGCTTGGTGATCGCGCCATACTGCCGTAGTACGTCGAAACGCCGCACGATCACGTCATGCGGATAGCCGCGACAGGCGAGTGTGGCCTGCTCGACGGTCAGCCCGTCGCTGCCGGCCTCGGCGAACGCGTCCAGGATCGCCTGGTCCACGTCCAGCAGGTCGGGATCGACGATCATCGCGCCGGCCTCCCGGGCGAGCACGGCGAAGACCTGCCGGTAGACGCGCAGTACGGCCGCTTCGGCCTCCGCGTCCAGCAACGTCGCGTCCATCGCGAATCTCCTCCCGTGGCCCGGCCGCCTCGAAGACAACCAGACAACGGACTTTATCCACGCGGGCCGACGGATCGAAATCGGCCCCGACCGGCCTGTGGACAACTGGTCCAGGCGGGCCGGTCGAGGCAGAAAACGGAGCGGACTAGTCCCGCGAGCGGCGGCGGAAGGCTGCCAGGGCGAGGGGTGCGAAGACGGCAGTAAAGAGGATCGACCAGGCGATGGAGGCGAGCACCGGGTGCTGGAGCGGCCATTGGGCGTCTGCTGAAGGCGGCAGGCCGTTGCCCCACAGGTCACGGCACGCCGCGGTCAGGGCCGACACCGGGTTCCACTCCGCGATGACTCGCAGCCAGGTCGGCATGTCCTGGGTCGGCGCGAAGGTGTTGGCGACGAAGGTGAGCGGGAACATCACGGTGAACATGAAGCCGTTCACCGCTTCCACCGAGCGCATCAGCGACCCGACCCAGATGCCCAGCCAGATCATCGAGAAGCCGAAGAGCAGCAGGAGCAGGTAGCCCAGCACGCCGTTGATCAGCCCGTCGCGGATCCGCCAGCCGATCAGCAGGCCCGTCACGCTCATCACCACGATGCCGATGCCGGAGTGGATCAGGCTCGACAGACTCCGGCCGACGAGCACGGACGATCGTGAGATCGGCAGCGACTTCAGCCGGTCGACGATCCCCTTCTCCAGGTCGCTGGTGAGCCCGAGGGCCACGATGGCGGAGGAGAAGATGATGGTCTGCGCCATGATGCCCGGCAGCAGGAACTCCCGGTACGACGTACCGGGCACGTCGATCGAGCCGCCGAAGACGTAGGCGAACAGCAGGACGAACATCACCGGCTGGATCGTCACGTCCAGCAACATCTCGGGCATCCGCCGGATGTGCAGGAGATTGCGCCAGACGACGGTCAACGACTGCTGCAGCAGGCTGCGCTGATGGATCGGCGGCCTGGTCATCACGGCGGTCATCGGACGGCCTCCTGCTCGGTCAGAGCCTCAGTGGTGTCGCTGTCGGTCTGCTCGGCGCGGTGGCCGGTCAGGTGCAGGAAGACGTCGTCGAGGCTCGGTCGTTTCAGGCCCAGATCGTCGATCTCGATCCCGCTCTCGGCGAAAACCCCAGCGATCCGGGTCATGTCGCCCAGGCCGGAAGCAGGCGCTGTGAGACGCCGGCTCACGTCCTCGACGTGCACCTCGGTCGTGTGCTGTCGCAGGAGTTCGGCGGCGCGCGGCAGGTCGGTCACCGCCGAAACGGTCACGACCACGCTGGCTCGGCCCGCCTCGTCCTTCAGCTGGGTCGGCGTACCGGCCGCGATCACCTTGCCCTTGTCGATCACGATGATCTCGTCGGCCAGATGGTCGGCCTCTTCCAGATACTGAGTCGTGAGCAGCAAGGTGGTGCCGTCCTTGACCAGGCCGCGGAGCACCTCCCACAGGTCCGCGCGGCTGCGTGGGTCGAGCCCGGTGGTCGGTTCGTCCAGGAACAACACCGGCGGCGAGGCGACCAGACTGACCGCGAGGTCCAGCCGTCGCCGCATTCCGCCCGAGTAGGTCTTCGCGATCCGGTCGGCCGCATCGGTCAGCAGGAACCGCTCGAGCAACTCGTCGGCCAGCTTGTGCAGATACTTGGTCGGCAACCCGTAGAGCCTGCCGACCAGCCGGATGTTCTCCCGGCCGGTCAGCAGTTCGTCGACGGTGGCGGACTGACCGGTCAGGCCCATGCTCCGCCGTACCCCCGCGGGTTCCTTGATCACGTCGTAGCCGGCGACCCGGCCGGTGCCGCTGGTGGGCACGCTGAGTGTCGTCAGCATCCGCACGGTCGTCGTCTTGCCGGCGCCGTTGGGACCGAGCAAGCCCAGCACTGTTCCCTCCGGGACGACGAAACTCACCCCGTCGACGGCCCGGTTCGTGCCGAACTGTTTCACCAGATCTATCGCTTCGACTGCAGGTCCGTTGGACATGGACCCCACCCTAAATTGCCCCACCGACAATTGCCCGAGCATTCGACGCCAGCCGAAAACCTGATGACGCCGGGGCCTGCGTTTCCTACCATCCGAAGCATGATGAGACTGCTCGGCTAGCGCGTCCTCAACGCTCTAGCCGACCCCCAGCAGCTGTACCGGTGCGGGCGACCCAGGCGGTCGTCCCCGGGCGGCTTGCTGTTCTCATTCACCGGAGTCACCCATGGCACCGTCACGTCTCGATGCCTTGCCGATCGGCGCGCAGCACCCGCGAGTTCGCGAGCTGCTGGCCGTTCGCAAGGATTCCGTCCCCGGCCGGATCCTGGTCGAGGGCAATTGGGAGCACAGCCAGCTCCTCACCACCCCGACGACCATCGACGCGCTCTACTACTGCCCTGAGGCAGCAGAAGACACCAGTACTGCGGAACGCGTCGCCGCCCGAGCCCGTGAGGTCTACCGGATCTCGCCGAAGCTGCTCACCCGGGTCGCCCGGCGAAGCAGATCGGACGGCCTCGTCTCCATTGCCCGGCTGCCCGTCTGGCAGCCCGAGAAGTTCCAGTTCGACGAGTCGTCCTTGGTTCTGGTCGCGGACGGGGTCGAGTACGCCGGGAACCTCGGCACGCTGATCCGTACGGTCGACGCCGCCCGTGCGGATTGCCTGGTGCTGACCAGTCGCCGGGCGAAGTTGTCCCACCCGTCGGTCTACACGGCGAGCCGCGGCATGGTTCTGAGTACGCCGGTCCTCGAGTTCGACGACATCGCGTCGGCGGCCGAGTGGCTTCGGCGGCACGACTTCGAGGTCCATCTGGCCGATCCTGGAGCGACCGGGAGTTACCGCGTACCGGAGTACAGGGGAGGGCCGACGGCGTTCGTGGTTGGTTCGGAGGGGAAGGGGCTGGACAGGCGGTGGCATGAGCAAGGGTTCGGCGCTGTCTCGATCCCGATGCTCGGCCGGGCGGATTCGCTCAATGTCGCGCTGTCGGCCGGCATCCTCCTGTTCGAAGCCCGAGCCCGCAAACAAGGTTGGTGAAGCCGGGGCGGAGGGGTGGGTTTGGGGGGAGGTGGGGAGAATAGGCCAGGTTGCCGTGAGTTGGGAGTGGAGCTGTGGGGTTTGTGGCGGGCGAAGTGGTGGCGCCGGGGGATCCTCGGGTGGTGCTGGAAGGGCAGTGGGGGCATCAGCCGGGCCTCGCGATCACGGTGAACTCCGGTTCGCGGATCTCGTTCACCTTCAACGGCACGAGTGTGCAGGTGCTGTTCGATGTCGCCGGGCTGGTGACAGCGCCGCACCTGTGGGTCTCCGTCGACGACGGCGAACCTGTGCTGTACGTCGTCGAGCAGCCGGTGATCGAGTTGACCGCCGAGGCCGGTGTGCACAAGGTGGAGATCGTGGTCAAGGACGTCAACGAGCACGCGAACCGGTGGAATCCGCCGTTCGGGTGCGCGGTGGTGTTCGCCGGACTGGTGCTCGACGCGGGCACGCGGCTGCGGTTGAGTGGTCGCCCGGGTGGTCCGCGGCTGGAGTTCTACGGCGACTCGATCACGCAGGGCGTCCGCGCGCTCAGCACGCACTCGGAGTCGGAGGGTGCCGACGGGAGCAAGTCGTATGCCTATCTGACAGCGCGAGCACTCGGCGCATCGGCGTACCAGGTCGGGTTCGGCAGCCAGGGCATCATCAAGCCAGGGAACGGTGAGGTGCCGTCGGGGACGGAGTCGTTCGGCTGGAACTTCGCCGGTTCGCCGGCTGAGCGGGTCGAGCAGCCGGACGTGGTCGTGCTCAACCTCGGGGTCAACGACGCGACGCTCACGGCGGCGCAGTACGGCGAGTACCTGATGCGGGTGCGGGCGGAGTATCCCGGGACCAAGATCGTTGCCTTGAGCCCGTTCAGCGGGAAGCACGCGGACGAGATCGAGGCGGCGGTCAAGGTGGCGAACGCGGCCGGCGATCCGGCCATCCGGTACGTCGGCACCGACGGCTGGATCACCAAGGACGACTGCACCGACGACGTACACCCCACAGTCGACGGCCACGCCAAGATCGCCACCCGGCTAACCGAAGAACTGAAGCTGGATCTCCCCAGCTGACTCAGCATGCCTGCTCCGGGGCACGATCACCCGCGGCCCCGGAACGCCACCACACACCAACCCGGCCTCGGCGGCCTGAATGCTAGGTTGCCGAGCGTGGCCGACCCGGTCGCCGACGGGTTGGCATGTGATGGACGTCCGGTGTCACGATGAAACGATGGCGACCACGGACTTCAAGAGTGTCGACGAGTACATCGCGTCGTTTCCCGCCGACGTCCAGGCGATCCTGCAGCAGGTGCGCGAGACGATCCGCGCCAGGGTGCCGGACGCCGGCGAGAAGATCAGCTACCAACTGCCGACGATCACGATGAACGGCAAGGCGCTGATGTACTTCAGCGGCTGGAAGAAGCACATCGCCGTCTACCCGATCCCACCCGTGGACGACCAGTTGGCGCAGGAGATCGAGCAGTACCGATCCGGCCAAGGCACCCTGAAGTTCCCACTCGCGCAGCCCATCCCGTACCAGCTGATCGCGCGCCTGACCGAGGCCTTCGTCGACTCAAGGACGGCCGAGTAGCTCCGCTGGATCGGGCGATGGTGGTGCGCTCAGCATCCAGTCGTTGAACTGCTTCGTGAACAAGTACCAGAGCCCGTCCGACGCGAGCCGCAGCTGAGCGCGCTCCGCGGTGATCCGATTCCCCTCGACCACTCCGTCGAGCGTGTCCAGCCCTTCCGCCATGGCCTGAGGGTCGACGTCAATAGCCGGCTCGACAGCAGCCGCGAGACCACCCGCGCCACCTTCTCGCCACGCGACCGCCCAACTCGTCAACTGCCGAGCGGTCAGGCCCGCTCGATGCGCGAGATCAGCCAATCCCGGCGTACCGAACAGCCCAGCAGCCCGCCGCGCCAGATCCTGATCGCGCGTCAGCCCGAGCCCGCCGTCCCCATCGCCCGAAGCCAACTCCCACGCACGCCGCGCCGCATCCGTCGCCAGCGCGACCAGATCCTTGCCGTCGACACCCGATTGCCGCGGCGGTTCCAGCACCAGTACTGCGGTAGGCGCGCCCGGCTGATTCAGCGGCCGCACTGGCACCGGGATCGGGCCGGTCACCCGAGCAAAAGCTGCCTTAGCCACCAAGCCGACGGGCTGAGGCGCCAGCGCCAGCGGCTCGCCACCCGCCGACCTTCGTGCTCGCAACGCCGACAGCAGCTCGTCCTTCTGCCGACCGCGCAGCAGCAGAAGCTCAAACGGAGCCTCGTCCAACGCATCGGCGATCAGGTAACAAACGGCCGCGGAATGCTTGCAGGGAACGGCGAAATCCGGGCAGTTGCAGTCCGTCCGCACCTCACCCGCTCCCGGCAGCAACTCAAGGCCGGCAGCCTGAGCGTCATCCACCAGTTCCGGCGGCAACTCCCCGTCGAGCAGCGCGGCGACGCGACCGATCTGCGCCGACACCACGTCGAGCACCGCATCCCATTCGGCGTCATCGAACGCGCGGATCTTCACCGTCACCTCGTACGGCGTAACACGGCTGCCCTGCACGGACGCGCGCACCACACCCGGATCGACCACCAACCCGAGGACGCTCCCGCGTCGCGCGTACGACCGGCCGCGTCCGAGCCGATTCGGGTCAAGGCGGGCCCGATGCTCCAACGCTTCCAGCCAGGCCTTACCCCACCAAGTCGCCCCGAACGGCCGCCGGCTTCCCGCTCCCTTCGCCGCCGGAAGCCCCGCGTTTTCGCCCTCCCGACGCCACCCCTGCCAGGGCGTCCGCTCATTCACCGCCCACCACCCCCACCGCAGACGACGCGCGGCCCACCGCTGAGGGGTTGTATGCACTCGCCGCGCCCGACCTAGCCGGAGTCGTCGACAGCTCCACCAGTTCGCTGAGCTCCGTATCCGACAGCTCGCTCAGCCACGCCTCGCCCGAGCCGACCACCGCATCCGCCAGCTCGCGCTTCGCCGCAAGCACAGTGGAGATCCGGTCCTCCAGCGTGTTCTCGGTGACGAGGCGATGCACCTGCACCGGCCGGTCCTGCCCGATCCGGTACGCGCGGTCGGTCGCCTGATCCTCGACCGCCGGGTTCCACCACCGGTCGTAATGCACGACATGGGTCGCTTTGGTCAGCGTCAGCCCGACGCCGCCAGCCTTCAACGACAGCAGGAAAACCTGTGCCTCACCCGCCTGGAACTGCTCAACCAGCTGCTCCCGCTTCCGCACCCCGATCCCACCGTGCAGGAACAGCGAACGAACCTGCCGAGCCGCCAAGTGAGCCTCGATCAGCCGGCACATCTCGACGTACTGGCTGAAGATCAGCACCGACTCGCCCTCAGCCAAAATCACATCGAGCAACTCATCCAACGCTGCCAGCTTCCCCGACCGCCGGGGGAGCGGACCCGGCTCATGCAGGAACTGCGCCGGATGGTTGCACACCTGCTTCAACTGCGTGAGCAGACTCAGCACCAACCCACGCCGCGCCATCCCTTCGGCGTCCTCGATCTTGGCCAGCGTCTCCTTCGCAACAGCCTGATAGAGCGTCGCCTGCTCCGTAGTCAGCGGTACGACGACGTCGTGCTCGGTCTTCTGTGGCAACTCCGGCGCGATCCCGGGATCACTCTTCCGCCGCCGCAACAGGAACGGCCGGGTCACCCGCGCCAGCCGCGCCGTCGCCTCCTCGTCGTGATACCGCTCGACCGGTACTGCGACGTCGTGCCGAAAACGATCCAGCGTCCCGAGCAACCCCGGTGCCGCCCAATCCAGAATCGACCACAGCTCCGACAACCGGTTCTCCACCGGCGTCCCGGTCAACGCCAATCTGGTTGCTGCAGGCAACGTCCTCAACGCACGAGCCGTACGGGACAAGGGATTCTTCGCATGCTGCGCCTCATCCGCGACCGCCAGCCCCCAGAAGATCTCACCCAGCACCCGGTGATCCTGACGCACCACCCCGTACGTCGTCAGCACCACCTCGTCCGGAGCCAGATCGGACAAGGAACGCCCAGCCCCGTGATACCGGCGTACCGGAACGTCGGGGGCGAACTTCATCAGCTCCCGCTCCCACGTCCCGAGCAGAGTCGACGGGCACACGACCAGCGTCGGCCCACGACCGCGCTGAGACAGCTGCAGATGCAGGGCGATCACCTGGATCGTCTTGCCCAACCCCATATCGTCCGCCAAGCACCCGCAGAACCCGAGCTCGGCCAGCTGCGCCATCCACGCGACCCCTCGCCGCTGATAGTCGCGCAACGTCGCCCGCAACCCCACCGGCTCGGCCAGCGGCTCCGGCTGCTCGGCGACCCGCAACCGCTCGACCATCGTCTGCAGCGAACCGTCCGCATCGAAGGCGACCAGCTCCCCGTCGATTTCCAGCGAGCCCGTCAAGGCCGCCCCCAAAGCCTCGGCGCCGCTGAGCTTCCGCGATCCATCGCGACGCAGTTTGCTCACCAGCTCCTGATCGATCCGCACCCACCGCCCGCGCATCCGGATCATCGGTCGCTTCGCCTCGGCCAGTGCGGAGACCTCCGCCTCGGTCAGCTCCTGCCCATCCAGCGTCGGCCGCCAGCGAAACGCCAGCAGCTCCGTCAGGCTGAAGTCAGGCCCAGTCACCGCGCCCGGCGAAGGCGTCGCCGCACCCCGCAGCGCCAGCTCGCCCGCGAACAACTCGGCCGGCCACAACACCTCGATCCCCGCGCCGTCGAGTGCATCGCTGTCACCCGCCAGCTCGTCGAGCGCCTCATCTCCAACCGCGACCTCGGCCGGAGCCGCATCCCGCAGCGCGGCGCCGAGTGGCGGCCAAACCCGTGCGCCGCGACGCAATGCCAGCAAGAGATCCGTCTCGGCGCGCTCTCCGAGAGCAGCCAGTACTGCGGGCGGCGCGTTCCACACGTCTGCCACATCCACGAGCAGACTCGGATCCACGCCGCTACGCAGTTGCAGCACGGCCCTGAACTCGGAGTCGTCCTCAGGCGGCTCGATTCGCAGTACCAGTCGTGCGCCGGCCTCCTCGCTCCGCGCGGTCTCCTCGAGCCAAGCCGTCGAGCCGGTCAACTCGATCGGCTCAACCTCGGCAAAGGCCGCCGCACCACCCCGTACTGCGACGCCAGCGGCGGGCGTCCGCACGAACGTGTCGGCGAGCGCATCCCAGAAGGCGCGGACGAGTTGCTCGGGGTCGACGAGCCGGAGTGGCCGGGATCCCTCGATCGCCAGCGCGTGCCCGTACGCCGGCATCGCAGCCGCCAGATTCCTTAACCAGCCGTGGTCCGCGGGATCAAGCGGCGCCACCCGCCAGGCGCCGGACCCTTCCGGGCTCTGGTCCGGCACCAACCGCCCACGCCCGATCAGCCCGATCCCGGCCAAGGCTGCCGCAGCCCAGGCCTGGCGACTGAGTGACTCGCCGCCGGAGTCCATGCCGCCCTCTGGCCTTTGGTCTGCGTGGCCCGACCGCAGCAGAAAGGCGAGTGCGTCCTCCACCCCGAGGGCGAGTGCGGGCACCTGGACTCGGCGTACCTGATCTCCGCGGGGTAGTACCAACTCGACCTTCTCTTGCGCGACCAGACCTGCCGCGCTGAGGTCCCCGTACAGCACCAACCGGCCCGCTCGCGGCGGGTCAGCAGGGTTGAACACGACCTCCAGCACGCCACGAACCCTACCGACAGCCGCCGACATCCCGCGTCCGGTCATCCACAGGCGCCGAGCTTGACCTAAACATAAGTTGAGGTAGCAGTCTGAGCCCGACAACCGACGAGAACGGAACGGAGCCAGGCAGATGCGGGCAGCAGTAGTGACGAAGTTCGGTGGCGCGGATGTGATCGAGGTGCAGGACTGGCCGGAGCCGATGGCCGGTCCGGGGCAGGTGCTGGTCGACATCGAGCTCACCGATCTCATCTTCGTCGAGACAGCGATCCGGAACGGCGAACACGGCGGATTCTTCGACGTGACGCCGCCCTACGTACCGGGCAACGCGTTCGGAGGCACTGTGCGTTCGGTCGGCCCGGACGTCGACGAGCAGTGGATCGGCCGCACCGTGCTCGGCCGGACCGTTGCCTTCGGCGCCCATGCCGAGGTGGGGCTGGCCGCGGTCGACTCGATCGTCGAAGTACCGGGCGAGCTGAATCTCGAGACCGCGGTGGCGGTGTTCGGCGACGGCTTCACCACCTTGCTGCTGGAAAGCCTCGCGCCAAGCCTGCAAGGAAAAGAGGTCCTGATCACCGCCGCTGCCGGTGGCATGGGGGTGCTGCTCGTCCAGGTGGCACACAAGGCCGGAGCGCACGTGATCGCCGCGGCGCGCGGCCAGGCGAAGCTCGACCTGGTCAAAGCCCAAGGCGCCGACGTGGTGATCGACTACTCCGTGCCGGGCTGGGAGAAATTAGTGCTGGAGGCAACCAATTACGAAGGGGTCGACGTCGGGTTCGAAGGCGCCGGCGGCGAGCTCGGCGCGGTGGCGTTCAGCACCGTGAAGGACGGCGGCTGGTTCTCCGCACACGGTGCGCCGAGCGGCGGCTTCGCGGCGTACGACCCGGCCGAGGCCGAGCGCCGCGGGATCACAGTGAAGGGGATCATGGATCTCCGCGCGGACAACGACAAGCTTCCGGTCACCGGCGAAGCCGTCCTGGAGCGGGCGCTGCGAGGCGATCTCGTCCCGGTGCTCGACCGGACCTTCGCGCTGGAACAGCTCGGCGAGGCACACACCGCGATCGAAACGCGGGCGCTGCTCGGTAAGGCTTTGATTAGGATTCGATGACCGCCGGTTAGGTAAAACCCTCCAAGGGGCATGGTTGCACTAATGGCAACCAGCGCCTCGAGGAGGGCTGACCCATGTTTCGCAGTGAGGCGCTACGGTCAGATTTCGCTGATCGGCTGGTCGGAGAACTCACCGACTGTCGGTGGCTGTGGCCGCGCGGAAACGATCGTGTTCCGGCCGGCCCGCTTAGCGGTGAGCAGCGCGTTGTCAGCGGCCAGGACCAGCTGGTCCATCGTCGCAGCCACCTCGGGGTAGACCGCCGCGCCGAACGACGCTGGTACGCCGGTGATGACCGTCTTCGACGTTCCCGTCGTGCTGACTGCGACCGTCAGCGTGGTCAGCCGATCCCTGATCCGCTCCGCGATCTCCAGCACCTCGGTCTCCGAGGCACCGGGCAGCAGTACGGCCAGCTCATCTCCACCGACGCGCGCCACCAGGTCGCCCTGGCGGACCTCGGCACGGACGCTCTCACCAACCGCCTTCAGCGCCTGGTCGCCCGCTGGGTGGCCATAGGTGTCGTTGATCTCCTTGAACCTGTCCAGGTCGAGCATCAGCAGCCCGACCGTACTGCGCAGCGTCTCGGCGCGGGCGAGCTCCGCCGGCACCGCACTGGCCCAGTACGACGAAGTGGCGAGTCCTGTCTTCACGTCCGTCGCGGCGGCCCGCTGGTACTGCGGGAGCAGCAGGTCACGGTGCAGTGCGAGCACAGTCACCATCAGCACGGGGACGACCCATGGGTATGACGTCTGCATCGCCGCGATCGCCACGCCCAGGCCCAGCCCGGCGCAGACCACCAGTTGGTCGGACAGCTCGCCCAGCGCTTCGCGGGCGGTCGCCTCCGGGGAGGCCAGCAGGATCGCGCCGATCACCAGGGCGTAGTTGACCAGCCACCAGGTCGCCGCGGCGGCGATCACGACGAGCAAGGACCAGAACCCGGTCGGGACCCGGGGCGTGACGATCAGGTCGCCGCCCCGCAGCACGGCGGCAGCGGCAGCGCTGGCCAGGATGTAGGTGGACGTGGAGAAGATCTTGCGGTGTGCCACCGTCCGGCCGTACACGCGGAACCACGAGTACAGGTACGAGAGTGCGATCAGCGGGATTACCAGCGACAGCGGCAGCAACAGCAGGCTGGCGAAGACCCACAGGCACTTCAGGTTCGTGTGTGGCGAGGTGTTGGCGGCCATCTCCCGGCGCCGCTCGATCCCACGCGCTGACTCCAGGTGCAGGGTCGAGGCGACCGCCAGGACCGCGAACGCGGCCCACTCCGAGGAGCTGATTCCAGCGTTCGGCCCGGACAGTGTCGAGCTCACGGCCAGTGTGGTAATCGTGACCGCAATCAAATCAACCGCAATCACATATCCCAGCGCGGGGCCTGGCAACGACCAGAGCTTCCATTGCCGGGGTGGCACCCAGCCGCTCCGACCGATCAGAATCATCATGAGCCTCACACAGTTCGACCTGGGCGGTTATGCGTTCATCGTAACGGCCTGTTCACGTCAGGTCACCCCTGTGTCCGGATTCATTCAGCGGACGAAACCTTTCAGAAGGGTCGAGAATCATGAGCAAGGCAGCGCGTACGACCAGCCCGGGCAACGACTGGTTCGGCGGGGGCAACGACTGGTTCCACGGGGGAAATGACTGGTTCACCGGCGGTAACGACTGGTTCACCGGTGGCGGTAACGACTGGCTCACTGGCGGTAACGACTGGTTCGCGCCGGGTGCCGTCAAGGGCGGTAACGATTGGTGACGAAAGGTAAATCTTTACCTTTCGCTTACGCTCGGCCGAACTGATTTCGGGCTGATTTTCGAGGTTCGCCTTACCGGGATTTTACAATATCGGTCGATATTCGGCGGGCGCGCCGCCAGGCAGCGCCCGCCGCGATCGCCACCAATGCTCCCGCGGCGCCCATCAAAGCCAGGGCGGTCGACGGTGTGAACCGCTCGGCCAGCAGGCCGGCGAGCAGGATCCCGAGACCCTGGCTGGTCCTCAGCGCCGTGCTCGCGACCCCGAACGCCTGGCCCCTCTGGTGGTCGGGCACCGCCTGGACGAAGCTCGCGCTGGCCGGCAGGTGGTAGGCCGAGGCGAGCCCCGACAGGCCCCAGAGCACCACGGTGACGGCCAGTCCTGGCTTAAGGGCGCAGAAGACCAACGGAACGCAGGCGGCGACCGCCAACGGCCCCAGGAATCGCATGCGGCGCTCCGGAGACCACAGGGTGATCAGCCACATCCCGATGACGGCGCCGGCAGGACTGGCGGCCAGCAACAGCCCGGCCGCCTTGGGGCCGCCGCCGATCTCGTCGGCGTACGGGACCGCCAAGCCTTCCACGGTGACGTAGAAGCCGGCGACGGTCGCCAAGACGACCAGGGACCGCAGTTTCGGAGTACGGGCCACTAGGGAAGCGCCTGCGGCCAGATCCTTGAAGTACCTGCGTTTGGGCTCGTCGGAGATGCGTGCCGGCACTGGGCGTGCACGTACGCCGACTGCGATGAACACGGCGGACAGCAGGAAGGTCAGGGAGTCCAGCAGCAGGCCGCCGGAGGTCCCTACTGCGACTACTGCGAGGCCGCCGGTTCCGAAGCCGAGCACCTGGCTGAACTGGACGACCATGTCGTTCGCGGCCTTGCCCAGCACGTAGTGGTCGTCTGGCAGTACCACCGGGAGAGTTGCGGCCCTAGCGGCGTTGAACGGCGACCCGAAGGCCTGCAGCGCTACAAGCAGCGAGATGACCACTACCAGCGGCAACGCATTGATCGCCATCGCAGCCACCAGTACTGCGCGCGCCAGGTCAGTGATGATCATCACGCGGCGCCGCGGGTAGCGGTCGGCGAACCCGGCCAGCAGCGGCCCGAACAGCAAGTCCGGAACGTAGGTAAGGGCGTAGGCGAGTGCAGTCAGACCGGCCGACTGGGTCCGCTCGAACACGAGTACCGACAGCGCTACCCGCGCGAGCTGGTCGCCGACTACTGACAGCACGCCTGCCAGGAACAGAGCACGGAACTCGGAATGCCCGAAGACATCCCGCCAGCGTGCCTTGTCCACCACCCCACCCTCCATATCGCAGACCTTAACCACTATCCGTGGCCCGACACCTCCTCCCCGTGACAGCGAGGGTTTCCCTGCGCGTGGTGTGATCGATCGCACCCGCACTGTTCAGTACCAGGGGTGCACTGGTGTTGCCATTCAAGGGTTTGATGGCGGCAAATCAGTGCCAAAGGGGTGGCCGGTGGAGCATGACTTGTCCGGCGCCTCTATCCTGGAGTCCTCTGGTACCGGGGTCTGGGCGGGGCGGCCCCGACCCTGGTACCGGAGCTTTTTTCTGCCCTGGCAGCCTGCCCCAGGATGACGGTGAAAACGACCGGGGCGGTGGGGCGGGATCTGTGCAGAAACTGTCGGTGCGTGCCGGTAGCGTTCTTCTTGCCAGGGGCGGCTCTTGGACGTGCTTCCTTCTCCTTGCCCAGGCCATGTAGCGCGTCCGCTCTCCGCCCCTGGCAGCTCTGTCCATACGCTGTCGCCCGGCTTCGGGCTCTTCTGGGGGAGGCCTAGATGCCAGACCGGGGCGGTGGGGTGGGGAAAGAAATCAGCACAGACGCGGTTGCCGCGGTGCTGTTGCGCCGCCGACGGCTGGTCGACGCCACCCGCCTCACTCCACCCGTACGCCGCTCCGCCTGGCAATGGCTGCGACGTCCACTGACGACCCAGGCCGGGCTGGACACCTTGCAGGCCGACCTGATCCAGCGCGGGCTGTTGTTGTCGGCCGACCTCTATCGCCACTGCGCCGGGCTGAACCCGCTGGCGCTGGCCGGGCTTGGTCAAGCAGTGCTCGACCTGCTCGACAAGGAGTCGGGTGCGGACGCCTCGCACGTGCCGCTCTTCCGTGGCTTCCCGGAGAGCGTGCCGGGCAACACCGAGACCTTCTACATCGACCGTGTCTTCGCAAAGCTGCTGCAGGAGCCGGATCAGCCGTGTGTGCTGTGTGGCGAGGCGAAGACGGTCTATCCGGTGTCGCCCTGTGCACACCTGGTCTGCCGGTCGTGCTGGGACGGCTCCGACTTCAGCGCCTGCCCGCTCTGTATGCGACGGATCGATCCCGATGACCCGTTCCTGAAGCCATCCTTCGACGAGGTCCCGGTGACGACGCCGGGCCGCGCTGACCGGTTGCGCCTGCTGACGCTAGCGCCCGCGGACGGCGCGCGCAGTACGGCGGCTGACTTGCTTGCGCGACGTGCGCCGCTGTCCGCGGCCGACGGCGCGGACCTCGTGGTGCTGCTGGCCGAGGCGGATCCTAGTTGGCTTCCCGAGGTGATCCCGGTGCGCGAGACTCGTGCGCTGGTGCTCGCCGAGCTGATGCCGCGGTTTCCTTCCCAGGTTGACGGTCTGATCGACACGGCCACCGATGCACTCCGGCTGCTTTACGTGTTGATGGGCGCCGACCCGGGTCTGCGCACTCCGCCGGCACGACGCCGGTCGTTGCCGCGGGCAACTCGGCGTACGGTGCTGGCCCGGCTCGATCTCTTGCCGGTCGAGACGCTCGTCGAGGACATGCTGCGTCACGAGCGCGCGTGGAAGCGCGTCGCGGAAAACCTGCACCCGTTCGAGTTCGCGGCCCGCTATCCGGTCGCCGCGTTGGCGTTCGCCGTACTGCGCCAGACGAAGCTCGATGCCGCGACTCCGGCTGGGCGAGTTGTGCTGAGCGAGGCGGCTCGTCATCCACTGGTCCGGCTCGAGGACGGTCGGCTGTCGGTGAACACCTTCGCGAGTCGGGTCGAAGGTGCGTTCAGCTCCGGCCGGCCCGAGTTGGCGCTGGAGCTGTTGCGAGGGCGACCGGGGGAGATGCTGCGCCGACTGGTCCAGCTGGCTCGGGCGTTGCCGGCGGATTCGCAGGCCGCGTTGGTCGAAGCGGTCGCGACGGCTGTCTCGGATGTGTCGCCCGTCGTGCTGACCGCGGCGCTCGGCCAGGTGCGTACTCCGCCAGGGGATCTGCGGCTGTTCTTCCCACGCGGCGGGACCACCCGGATCTGGACTGCCGTGGACGAGCGGGACCCGTTGCCGACCGAGCTGGCCGCGGCGCTGGGCGCAGTACTGGTGGGGGAGTTGTTGCGTCGGGCAACGGCTTTGCCGCGGGTGCGAAGGGCGTTCCTGGACGAGGAGCTGTCTCGGCTGGCGGTGCCCGGGTCGGAGCGAGGTGCGTCGTCGACGTTGAGGCGGATGACGCGCGGGAGTTCACAGCCGATCCCGCCGGACGACTCGTTGCGGCTCTTCCTGTACTGGGTCGAGCCGAAGGGTCAGAGAGTGGATCTCGATCTGTCGGTCGCGGTGTTCGACGAGGAGTGGGCGTTCGTCGGGCTCTGCGACTACACGCGGTACCGGTTCGAGCAGGATGCGCTGGTGCACTCGGGGGATCTGACGTCGGCGCCCGGCCCGTTGGGATCGTCTGAGTTCGTCGACCTGGACCTGGTCGCGCTGCGACGAGTCGGCGGGCGGTATGTGCTGCCGGTGGTGTTCAGCTACAACGACGTACCTTTCGACAATCTTGAGCGTGGTTTCGCCGGGGTGATGCGGCAGCCGTCGGGGCTGTTCGATCCGGCGTCGGTGGAGGAGCGGTTCGACCTGACCGGCCCGGCGAAGATCCTGCTGCCCTTCGGTGTCGACCTGCGAACCAAAGAGCTCCGCTGGTACGACGTGAACCTCAGCGCCACCGGCTACGGGCACAACGTCGCGAAGTACGGCGGCCAGATCGCGCTGATGGCCGCGGCGATGGAGGAGGTCCACGGAGCCGGCGACCGGGTGAGCCTCTGGGAACTGTCCTGCTGGCACGCCGCCGCCCGTACCGATGAGGTGGTGGTCCGCTGCGCTGACGGCTCGGTCGTGGGCTATCTGCGGGGCAAGACCGAGGACCTTGCCGACTTCGCGCGTCGCCTGACCGCCCGTCTCGAACCAGACCGCGACTGGGACCTCGACGCCGCGAACCGCGCCGACTTCGTCGCGGTGATCACCGGCGACGTGGATCCCAAGTCCGGCGCCGAGGTGTTCGCGCTGCATCCGCTCCTGCTGGATCAGGCCGGGATGACCCTCCTCGACGCCCCGCAACTGTTGAGTGCCCTGGCGCCCGACTCCAGAGCCGGCCTCCCGATCCACTGACCGCTACTCGTGCTGGGGTTCAGCGGCTCGCTACTCGTGCCGGTCCAACCGGCACGAGTAGCGAGATCGCTTTACGCGACAGCGGTTCCCTCGAGTTCGACCAACTGGCCAGGGATGGCCAGCCGTGTCACGCCGAGCATCGTGGTGGTCGGTGCCACCCGAGCGGCGCCCAATCGCGACGCGAGTACGCCGTAGTGCTGGAAGAGCAGATCGACGTCGGTGGTGTAGACGTTGAGCCGGACGAGGTTCGAGAGGGACATGCCGGCCTCGCTGAGCACGGCCTCCAGGTTGTCGAGGCTCAACGCCACCTGTGCCCCCATGTCACCGTCATGCTGGGGTTTGCCGTCGTCGCTCATCGCGGTCTGCCCGGAGCAGTACAGAGTCCGGGTGTGCCCGGAGACGACCTCGCCCTGGTTGAATCCCAGCTCTGCCGACCAGGTCACCGGGTTGACTGCCGTTCGTTCCATTGTCACGTAAGGTCCATTCGTTTCATTGGGAGTACGTCCGTCGGCTTCGACGGTGTGATGACGAGCCTGCCAACGAATCACGACACCCTCTGTCGTGTATTCCGGTAGGTTTTCCGCATGCGCGCCGATCGGTTGGTCTCGCTGGTGCTGCTGCTGCGACAACGTGGCCGGCTGTCCGCGCCCGCGCTGGCCCGCGAGCTGGAGGTCTCCACCCGCACCGTGCTGCGCGACATCGAGGCGCTGTCCGCGGCCGGCGTACCGGTCTACGCCGAACGTGGCAGGCACGGCGGGTTCGCGTTGCTGCCCGGTTTTCGGACCGAGCTCACCGGGCTGAACCATGACGAGGCACTTGCCCTGCTGGTCGCCGGATCGCGGCGCGGCGCGCAGGCATTCGGCCTCGGCTCGGCGCTCGCCTCGGCCATGCTCAAGGTGGTCGACGCGCTCCCCGAAAGCCAGCGGGACACCGCGGCCGACGTGGTCGAGCGATTGCTCATCGACCCGGAGACCGACCTTCTCTCGCGTCGGTTGGTCACTGAGGAGGTGCCTGACGCCATCGTGGCCGAGGTCCGGCGCGCGGTGTTCGCCGGACACAAGCTACGTATCCACTACGCGGCGCTGGATCAGACGTCGAAATGGCGCACGGTGGACCCGATCGGCCTGGTCACCGTTCGCGACCAGGGCTACCTGCTGGCGACGAGGTCTGGCGCGGACCGCACCTACCGGCTGTCCCGGATCCTGGCCGCCGAGGAACTCGCCGAACCCGCCCAGCGACCGGATCGGGTCGATCTGGGCCGGGCCTGGCAGGAACGCGGTACTCGGTTTCGGGCCGGTGGCGACCAAGTCAGCGTGCTCGTACGGCTGGACCCGGCGAAGCGGGAGGAGTTGGTGGGTACTGCGCTGGCCGTGCTCGCCGAAGAGGCCGACGCAGACGGCTTGCGGATGGAGGTGAGCTTCCAAGATTCGAGACACGCCGTCTGGGCGCTGTGGCAGCTCGGCCTGAACGCGGAAGCTCTGGGCCCGGAGTGGCTGCGCGCCGCCCTACGCAAACGTGCCGTGGCGGTCGCCACCCGTTACGAAGAGTCCTCCGATGAGAACCCGCTCTTGTGAGATTCCGATGACAATGGCGCGGTTCGCTGCACCATAAAGTGCCTCGCGGGGTTACAAAGGAAGTGTCGGCGAAGGGAGCCACGAATGACGTACGACGTGGTGGTGCTCATCGAGCGGGAGATGAGTGAGGGCGACGCGCGAAGGGTCGCCGCCCTGCATGCAAGGCAGGAGGATCCGGTGGACTATCACCTGCTGGTCTCCAGTCACCCCACCGAGGGCATCGGCGGCCCGCTGGCGTTGCTGGGTTCCAGCTTCGCTGACGTCGCCGGCCTGTCCACGGGAGCCAGTCCGGGCCGTACGACGGTCGCGACGGCACTGGCCGATCCGCAGTTCGACCTCGCCTCGGTGATCGAACACAGTTCGCGCAGACTCCGCAGCGCGAGCGACAGCCCGGTCCACGTCTCCGTCACCCACGGCGAGATCCTGCTCGCCCTGAAAACCGTGGTGAACAGCACCAAGAGCCACGAAGTAGTAGTCGTCGCCTGGCCCGAAACCGCAGCCAGCTTCCTCTGCTCCGACTGGCCCCACCGCGCCCGCCGCGAACTCAAGGTCCCCCGAATCCGAGTCCTCGAACACGCCGACTAGCCCAGCCGCACGCCGTACGCCGCACGCCTGCCGCTAGCGCCTACCGGGGCCGCTGGCGCCCTGTAGCGCGCTAGCGGCCCGAAAAACGGCGTTCGTCCACAGCTTTCGCAGCAACCTGCCGCCCGGGCTCCCGACGACGGCATGTTCTCTGGCATGAACAGGAAACTGACGACGACAGCCGCCGCACGAGGCGACTGGTTCGATCGCGAGGACGCCATCGCCGCGGGCTACAGCGACAACGAAATCCGGACGCGTCTCCGGGCCGGCCGGTGGGTGCGGCTGTACCGCGCCTCGTACGCCGAACTGCCTGGCGACCACGAGTCGTGGACCGAGTGGAAGCGCGCTGGTTGGCTGCACGTTCGGACGGCCAAGGCGGTCTATCACCGGCTTGGTGGTCGGGCGGTGCTGAGTCACCAGTCGGCAGTCGTGCTGCACGGGATCGAGGTGAGCGACCTCGACCTGACCCGTGTTCACCTGACGAGGTTGTCGGGTCTCGGCAGATCCAGCGGTTCGGTGTGCCAGCATGCGCCCCGGCCGCCTGTCCTGGGTTCGGTTGAGGTAGACGGCGTTCAGCTGACTGCGGGACCGCGCGCGGTCGTCGAGGCGATTCGGCAAGCCTCGTACCCGATCGCGGTGTCCGTTGTTGATGAGGCCCTGCGCAAGGGGGTTGCGACAGCTCCACATCTCGCAGCTGCGTTGGAACTGTTCGGATACCGCACCGGTATCGGTACCGCGATCCGGGCCGTGCAGTTCGCCGACGGCCGCTCGGAGTCGGTCGGCGAGTCCCGGTTGCGGGTACTGATGGCAGACCTCGGCCTGCCCACGCCCGTCCTGCAGGCCGAGATCCGGGACGGCGACGGCCACCTGGTGGGACGAGTCGACTTCCTGCTCGCCGAGTGGAACGTGATCGTCGAGTTCGACGGTGCGCTCAAGTACGCCGGCAAGTCGGCCAGGCCGCTCGTCGAGGAGAAGCGCCGCGAGGACCGCCTGCGCGACCTCGGCTATGAGGTGGTTCGAGCGACCTGGCCCGACCTCACTCGCCCAGCCGACTTCACCCGCCGAATCCAGTCCGCAATCCGCCGCGCAGCTGCCCGGCGCTCCCCGGTAGCAGGTTCTATGACGACTGGCGGGTTTGTAGGGCGCTAGCCGTAGTACAAGCCGCTATCGGTACGTCGACGCGAGCTGGTCAGTCGTCGATCAGGGCGCGCAGGGGGTCCCGGTCGGGCTCGGGCACGTAGGTGGCGTAGTAGTCGTAGAGGTTTTGGCGGGCCAGGCGGGCGGCGGCGTGGCCGTCGCCGGCGCGGATGGCTTCGACTACCTCTGCGTGGTGCTGGAGTGATTCGAGCATCAGGGCGCGGCTGTTCGTCGCGTGGGCGATCTTGTCCGAGATCAGACTGAGTACTACGCCGCGCACCACCTCGTTGCAGGTTTGCAGCAGCGAGTTGCGGCTGACTCGCGCGACCGCCTCGTGGAAGGCTACGTCGGCTTCGCTGAAGGCCGCGAAGTCGATGTCGATCGCCTCGCGCATCGCGACCAGCGTCTGCTCCATCTCGGCGAGCTGCTCGTCCGTGCGCAACCGCGAGGCGAGCTGGATCGCCGCGCCGTCCATGATCATCCGGAAGGCGATCAGCTCGCTCAGCGTCAGCTCGTCGACCCGGGCGAGTCTGGTCATCTGCTTGCGCAGCGGTCCCTGCGAGAACGGCAGGATCTCCGGGCCGTTCGGATCGCCCGGCCGGGAGCGGACCACGCCGTTGCTCTCGAGCACCCGCAGCGCCTCGCGCACGGTCGACCGGCTGACCGCGAACTGGGTCACCAGCTCCCGCTCGCTGGGCAGCCGCTGCCCGGGGGCGAGATCGCCGCGAGCGAGCGCGTCCTCGATCTGTTCGACGATCCGTTGATACGCGCGCACGGTCTGTACCGGCTCGAACCGCAGTGGCTGGATTCTTCCGGCCATCCGCACCTCCATCGCTTGACAGCCCGATCGGTAACGACAAACCTAGTGCTCTATTAGGACCTAGTCCACTGGTCAGACCAGTTGCGTCTCCGCCGTCCATCGGCGATCCGCGAGCCTGGCCACCCGGATGGGCAGGCAAAATGCGGCGCATGAGGGCAACAGCCGGCGGCACCAGAGGAGTTAGCGTGAAGTCGTATCCCACCCGGGCGATCGCGCTGCTCGGCGCCGCCCTGCTGACCGCCACGGTCGCAGCCTGCTCAGCTGGCTCCGGTACTTCGGGCGGCTCGTCCCCTGGCGGCGACCAGTCGCTCACCATCGGCCTGGTCGCCGAACCGGCCAGCCTCGACTTCACCACCACGGACGGCGCGGCGATTCCGCAGGTGCTGCTCGGCAACGTCTACAACGGCCTGGTCAAGCAGGACGAGAGCGGCAAGATCGTGCCGGACCTGGCGAAGTCCTGGACCGTCTCGCCGGACCGCAAGACCTACACGTTCGAACTGGTCGACAACGCCAAGTTCACCAACGGCGCCGGCTTCACCGCCGCCGACGCGGTGTTCAGCATCAACCGGGTGAAGACGGCTTGGACGACCTCGCTGAAGGCCGCGATGGATGTCGTACAGGAGGCCAAGGCCGTCTCGCCGACGCAGTTGCAGGTGACACTGACCAAGCCGAGCAACGGCTGGCTGTTCCGGATGACGACGCGGGTCGGTGCGATGTTCTCGCAGACCGGCGTCGAGAAGCTGGCCAGCGATCCGGTCGGCACCGGACCGTACAAGTTCGGCAGCTGGAAGCGCGGCGACTCGATCGTGCTGCAGCGCAACGACGCCTACTGGGGAACGAAGCCGTTCTTCAACCAGGTCACGCTGAAGTACTTCAAGGACCCGACCGCGCTCAACAACGCGCTGCTCACCGGCACGATCAACGTCGTCGGCACGGTCCAGGCTCCGGAGGCGCTCACTCAGTTCACCAGCAACACGAAGTACCAGGTGATCGAGGGGACGACCAACGGCGAAGTTGTCCTTTCGTTCAACAACTCGCGCCCGGTGTTCAAGGACATCCGGGTCCGGCAGGCGATCCGGCAGGCGATCGACCACAAGGCGCTGCTCGACACCTGCTTCGCGGGACGCGGCAAGCTGATCGGCAGCATGGTCCCGCCGACCGACCCGTGGTACGAGGATCTGACCAGCGTCGCGCCGTTCGACAAGGCGAAGGCGACGGCGGAACTCAAGGCCGCCGGTGCGACTGGTGCGACGCTCCGGCTCCGGCTCCCGACGTTGCCCTATGCAACTTCTTGCGGCCAGGTGGTGAAGAGCCAGCTGGAGCAGGTCGGGCTGAAGGTGACGATCGACCAGCTCGAGTTCCCGGCGGCCTGGCTGACCACGGTGTTCAAGAACGCCGACTACGACATGTCGATCATCGCGCACGTCGAGCCGCGCGACCTCGGCGCTGTCTTCAACGCGAAGTACTACACCCGGTACGACGATCCCACCCTGGTGAGCCTGCTAGCCGCGGCGGATGCCGGTGACGAGGCGGCTCAGACCGACAACATGAAGAAGGCCGCACGGCGGATCTCCGAGCAGGCCGCGGCCGACTGGCTGTACCTGATCCCGAACCTCGTTGTCGCCGACAAGAACCTGACCGGCCTGCCCACCAACGCGATCACCGAGTCCTTCGACCTGACCCGCCTAGCGCGCTCCTGAGACCACCAGATGATCCTCCGATTGGTCGAACGCACGGCTGTCCTGCTCGTCAGCCTTGCGGTCGCGTCGGTGCTCGTGTTCGGCTTCATGGCGGTGCTTCCGGGCGATCCGGCCCGGGTCGCCCTGGGGGTGAACGCGTCCGACGAGGCCGTCGCGCAGTTGCGTCAGCAGTTCGGACTCGACCGATCACTGGCTACGCAGTACGTCGATTGGCTCGGCGGCTTGCTGCAAGGCGACTTCGGTACGTCGTACGTGTCGAAGGTTGCCATCGGCCCGCAAATCGCCGACCGGTTCCAGGTGACGCTCTGGCTGGTGGTGACCGCCATGATCGTCGCCCTGGTGCTGGCCGCTCCAGCGGGGACGGTGATGGCTGCGCGGCACCGGCGGATCTCTGGGCTGGCGCTCTCGGCTCTCTCGCAGCTGGGCGTCGCAGTACCGGCGTTTCTCGCGGGGATCTTGCTGATCATGGTGTTCGCGGTGAAGCTCGGATGGTTGCCGGCCAACGGCTGGACGCCGCCGGCCGAGGATCCCGGGATGTTCTTGAAGCAGCTGGTACTGCCGGCCTTGTCTCTAGGGCTCGTGCAGGGCGCGGTGCTGACTCGCTATGTGCGCAGCGCCGTGCTCGACGTACTGCGTGAGGACTATCTGCGGACCGCGCGGGCCAAGGGATTGCGGCCGTTTCCCGCGTTGTGGCGGCACGGATTGCGCAACGCTGCCGTGCCGGTGGTGACCGTGCTGGGGTTGCAGTTGGCGACCTTGCTGATCGGAGCAGTCGTGGTCGAGCGCGTTTTCGTCATCCCCGGGCTTGGGAGTCTGCTGCTCGACGGCGTCTCCAATCGCGACCTGCTGCTCGTACAAGATGTGGTGATGGTGCTCGTCGTCGCCGTCCTGGTGGTCAACTTCCTCGTCGATCTCCTGTACGTCGCACTCGATCCACGGCTGCGGGTTTCGCGATGAGGAGACTGAATCCGAGCCTCGTCGTCGGCGCCGTGATCGTCGGCCTGATCGTGCTGACCGCCTTGGTGTCTTTCGTCTGGACCCCGTACGACGCCACGCTGGTCGACCCCGCGATCCGGCTGGCGAAGCCGTCGTGGTCGCACTGGCTGGGCACGGACAAGTTCGGCAGGGACGTGTTGAGCCAGCTCATGGTCGGGTCGCGGACGACGCTGTTCGTCGGGCTGGTGGCGGTCGGCGTGGCGGCCGTGATCGGCGTACCGGTAGGGATTCTCGCGGCGATGAGCCGGCGCTGGGCGAGCGAAGTGATCATGCGTTCCAACGATCTGCTGCTGGCGTTCCCGGCGTTGCTGCTGGCAATCATGTTCGGCGCGGTGTTCGGGGCGAGCACGCTGACGGCGATGGTTGCCATCGGCATCGCTACCGTGCCGTCGTTCGCGCGGGTGATCAGAAGTGGCGCGTTGCAGGTGATGCGGACGGAGTACGTGCTGGCCGCGCGGGCTGCCGGCCGTACTCCGTTCCCGATCGCTCTGCGGCACGTGTTGCCGAATGTGACGAGTCTGATCACCGTGCAGGCTTCGGTGTCGTTCGCGATCGCAGTACTGGCTGAAGCCGCGTTGTCGTTCCTTGGCTATGGGACGCCGCCGCCGACGCCTTCGTGGGGGCGGATGTTGCAGGAGAGCCAGGAGTTCTTGTTCAGCGCGCCGCGGCTGGCGGTGTTCCCGGGCGTTGCGATCGCGATCGCCGTACTGGGGTTCAATCTGCTGGGTGACGGGTTGCGGGACCGGTTCGATCCGAAGCTGGAGGACCGGCGATGAGCGACGTGCTGAGTGTGCAGGGTTTGAGCGTCACCGTGCGGGACAAGACGCTGGTGCAGGACGTGGACCTGACCGTCGGGCCGGGGGAGCGGGTCGGGCTGATCGGTGAGTCGGGATCCGGGAAGTCGCTGACCGCGTTGAGCGTGATCGGGCTGCTGCCGGAGGACGTGCATGCGGCCGGGTCAGTGCGGTTGGCCGGTGTCTCGCATGAGCTGATCGGTGCCGACGAGCGGCGGATGTCTCGCGTACGGGGCCTTCAACTGGCGATGGTGTTCCAGGAACCGATGACCGCGCTCAACCCGACGATGCGGGTGGGGGACCAGGTCGCCGAGGCCATGCTGATCCACCGCACGGTGCCGGGACGTCGCTCGGCCCGTTTGGCTGCCACTGAGCTGCTCGACCGGGTTGGTTTGGCGGGGGCGATGAAGACGTATCCGCATCAGCTGTCTGGTGGCCAACGGCAACGAATCGTCGTAGCTCTTGCCCTGGCCAACGATCCGGCTTTGCTGATCTGCGACGAACCGACGACCGCGCTGGACGTGACCGTGCAGGCGATGATTCTCGACCTGATCATGCAAGGCGTCGCGGCTCGCGAGTCGGCGCTGCTCTTCATCACTCATGACCTGGCGGTGGTTGCGACCATCTGCCAACGCGTCCTGGTCATGTACGGCGGCCGAGTGGTCGAGGCCGGTCCGGTCGGCGAGGTCTTCACGCGTCCCCGTCATCGTTACACCCAAGGGTTGCTGGCCGCCTCCGACCTGGAATCGGCCGACGCCCGTCTCCCCACCATCCCCGGCAACGTCCCCGCCGCCGGCCAGTTCCCCTCGGGCTGCGTCTTCCGAACCCGCTGCGCCCACGCCACCGAGCTCTGCGCCGAAGTCCCACCGTGGGAGGGCACCCCCGCCCACGGCTTCGCTTGCCACCACCCCGCTCCCGCAATGGAGCCCACCCATGCCTGAGCCAGTTATCCGGGTTGTCGACGTCACCCGTGACTACCCGCGCCCTCGCACTTCCTTGCTCAAGCCGGCGCCCACCGTCCACGCCTTGCGCGGTGTCAGCCTCGAAGTACAGGCGGGGGAGCGGTTTGGAATTGTTGGAGAGTCAGGCTGCGGCAAGTCCACGCTGCTGCGGATCATCGCCGCTCTCGACCGCGCGACCTCGGGTCAAGTGGTTGTCGAAGGCACCGATATCACCAGGCTGCCCGAACGCCGCCTGAAGTTCCTCCGGGAGAACCTCCAACTCGTCTTCCAGGACCCGATGAGCTCGCTGGACCCGCGCATGCGCGTCCGCGACATCATCGCCGAACCTCTCGTCGTACAAGGGCATCCGGCCTCCGGAGAGCGCGTTCGCGAACTACTGGACGCCGTCGGCCTTTCCCCAGACGCCGGCGACCGCTACCCGCACCAGTTCTCCGGCGGCCAGCGCCAACGCATCTCGATCGCCCGCGCCCTCGCCCCGCGTCCACGAATCCTCATTGCCGACGAACCAGTGAGCGCTCTCGACGTCTCGGTTCGCGCCCAGGTCCTCAACCTCATCTCAGACCTGGTCGACGAACTCAACCTCACCCTCGTCTTCGTCTCCCACGACCTCTCCATCATCAAGCACGTCTGCGACCGGGTAGCCGTCATGAACGCCGGCGAGATCGTCGAAACCGGCCCTACCGGCCAGGTCTACGCAACCCCCACCCACCCGTACACGCGACGCCTCGTCTCCGCCATCCCAACCCTGCCGCGAGCCCTGGCCGGCGCCACGACCTCAGACCTACTGAGAGGAGCCCCCGAATGACCACCCCCGCAGGTCTACCAATCGGCGACTCCTGGATCCCAACCCCTTCCACCGCCCCGGTGCATTTCCCGTACGACGGCTCGGTGGTCGCCGAGGCGCCCGTCGGCGACGTAGCGATCGCGCGGCAAGCACTCGAGAACGCGCTCTCTGTGCGTGCTCAAGTCGGCCGCCTGCCCTCCCATGTCCGCCGCAAAGCCTTGCAGGGAGCGCTCTCTGCGCTAGCCGAGCAGCGTGACGCCTTCGTCGACCTCCTCGTCCTGGAAACCGGCAAACCGCTGATCGACTGCAGGGTCGAGGTCGAGCGCACCCTTCTCACCCTGGAAACCTCAGCTGAAGAAGTAGCCCGCCTCCACGGCGAAACCGTCCCCCTCGACCTACTGCCGAGCGGCGACGGCCTGCAAGGCTTCTGGGTCCGCAAGCCAATCGGCGTGGTCGTCGGCATCGCCGGGTTCAACTACCCGCTCCTACTCGCCTGCCACAAGATCGCCCCAGCGCTAGCGGCCGGCTGCCCGGTCATCATCAAGCCAGCTCCCCAGACCCCGCTGGCAACCCTCCGGCTCGTCCACCTCGTCCGAGAAGCCCTAGTCGCAGCAGGCGCCCCAGCTGCCGCCGTGCAACTGGTGACCGGCGGAGTAGACGTCGGCTCCACCCTCACCACAGACCGCCGAATCGGCGCGGTCTCCTTCACCGGCTCAGCAGCAGTAGGCCACCAGATCGCCCGAGATGCGGCCCCCACGAAGGTGCTGCTCGAACTCGGCTCCAACTCGGCCCTCGTAGTAGCGGAGGACGCAGACCTAGCCGCAGCCGCCGACGCCGTAGTACGGGGTGGTTACTACGCCTCCGGTCAGGCGTGCATCAGTGTTCAACGGGTCATCGTCGTCGAGTCCGTCCGCGCGGCCTTCCTCGCCGAGCTGACACCTCGTCTCGACCAGATCGTCGTCGGCGACCCGCGTGACCCGGCCACCCGAGTCTCAGCTCTCATCGACGACCGCTCCACCACCCGCGTCCGCAGCTGGGTCGACGACGCCATCACCGCCGGCGCCACCCTCGTCCATCCGATATCAGCGGTCGAGCCCGATGCCACCACATCGACCAAACCCGGCGAAGCGGTCATCCGGCCCACAGTGCTCCTCGATCTCCCGCACGGGCAGCTCGTCTGGGACGAGGAGATCTTCGGCCCAGTGATCGCGATCCGCTCGGTCCCCGACATCGCGACGGCGTTCGAGACAGTCAACGCCTCGCGCTACGGCTTGCACGCGAGCGTTTTCACCGCCTCGCTCGAGACCGCGTTCGCCGCGATCGACCAGCTCGACGTCGGGGGAGTCGTGGTCAACGAGGTCCCCGGCTTCCGCTCCGACGTGATGCCGTACGGCGGGGTGAAGGACTCCGGTACCGGCCGTGAAGGCCCCCGCTTCGCCATCGAAGAACTGACCACCACGCGGATGGCGATCATCCGCCCGAAGCCCCTGACCTCACCCGAAGCCTGAGCCCACCCTGAAGCCCCCGAAGCCCTGAGGAGGTTCCACGATGACCGACTATGCGAACTTGTTCCGCCTGGATGGCAAGCACGCCGTCGTCGTGGGCGCCGGCAGCGGCATCGGTCGCGAATCCGCTCTCGCCCTCGCGGCCCAGGGCGCACGCGTGACCGTCGCCGACCGGGATCTCGCCGCGGCCTCGGAGACAGCGGCACTCGGCGACCGGCTGACGGCGTACGGGCTCGATGTTCTGGACGAGCAGGCGGTGATGACAGCGGCGCGGGACCTCGGTGAGGTCGACGTGCTCGTGTTCACCGCGGCGACCAATGTCCGCAAACGCATCCTCGACTACACCGGCGAGGAGTTCGACCGTGTCGTCGCGCTCAACCTGCGTGCCTCGTTCGACCTCATCCGCGCGTTCGGCGGCCCGATGGCGGCTCGCGGCCGCGGCAGCATCGTCGGTTTCAGCTCGATCCGCGCTACCACCGTCGAGCCCGGCCAAGCGGTGTACGCGGCAACCAAAGCCGGCCTCGTTCAATTGCTCCGGACAGCCGCCGCCGAGTTCGGCCCCAACGGCGTCCGCGTCAACGCGATCGCTCCCGGCGTCGTCGAAACCCCGCTCACCGTGCAGATCAAGGCGAATCAGGCCTGGTACGACGCCTACGCGCAGAAGGGTGCCCTCGGTCGCTGGGCGACTCCCGACGAGTTGGCCGGCGCCGTCGTCTACCTCGCGTCCGATGCCTCCTCCTTCGTCACCGGCAGCGTGCTGCACGTCGACGGTGGCTGGACCGCCGTCGACGGCCGCTTCGATCCTCCGAACTGACTTGTCTGGAGCCAAGATGCTGGAGCCAATAGATGACTGAACGCCTCGCCGATCTGACCGCAGTCGAGCTCGTTTCGCGTTACCAGGAAGGCTTGCTCTCACCCGTCGAGGTGATCGAGGACGTGCTCGCCCGCGTCGAGTCGCTCGAGCCGAAGCTCTGCGCCCTCTACGCACTCGACCCCGCTGCAGCGCGTGCGGCAGCCCGCGAATCGGAGTACCGGTGGCGCCGCGGCGAGGCCGGCCCGCTGGACGGCGTACCGGTGACTGTTAAGGAGAACGTCGCCACCCGCGGTACTCCGGTGCCGCAAGGAACAGCGGCGACTGAGCTGATCCCGGCAGCGGAGGATGCACCGGCCGCAGCGCGTCTGCGGGCAGCCGGGGCCGTCATCTTCAGCAAGACCACGATGCCGGAGTACGGCATGCTCTCGTCCGGCGTCTCCACCTTCCACCACCTGTCGCGCAACCCCTGGGACCTCACCCGTACTCCGGGCGGCTCCAGCGCAGGTGCAGCCGCAGCAGCCGCCGCTGGCTACGGACCGATCCACATCGGTACCGACATCGGCGGCTCCATCCGCCTCCCCGCCGGCTGGTGCGGCGTTGTCGGCCTCAAACCAACCCACGGCCGAGTAGCAGTCGGCAACCCCTACCCAGGAAGGGCGATCGGCCCACTAGCCCGTACTGCGGCCGACGCCGCGCTAGCGCTGTCCGTGATGGCCGGGCCCGACCGTCGCGACTACACGTCCCTACCGCCCATCGCCGACAGCTACAGCGGGTCCCTCGACCCGCAAGGGCTCCGCATCGGTCTACTCCTCGACGCCGGTGTCGGCTTGCCGGTGGACCCGGAGGTCACCGCAGCCGTCTCAGCCGCTGCAGCCCTCCTGGAGAAGGCCGGCGCCACCGTCGAACCGATCGCACCGATCATCACCCGCGAGATGCTCGACGGTCTCGACCGGTTCTGGCGCGTGCGTTCGGCGTACGACATCAATGCGCTGCCGGAGGATCGTCGCGCCAAGGTCCTGCCCGAGATCCGCCGCTGGGTCTCGACGGCCAACGACCTGACCGCCTTCGACGTCTTCCACGGCCACTCCCAGATGCACGAGATGGCCGTCGCCGTCGACGCGGCCTTCGCCACCTACGACTTCATCCTGTCCCCGGTCGCCCCGATCACGGCCTTCGCCGCCGATCTCGCCTACCCGACCGCCGACCCCCTGAAGCCGTTCGAACACATCGCCTTCACCGTCCCGTACAACATGTCCACCCACCCCGCCACCACCGTCAACTGCGGCTTCTCAGCGGAAGGCCTCCCGATCGGCCTCCAACTAGCCGCACCGCGCTTCAACGACCTGGCTGCCCTCCGCCTGGCCGAGTTCATCGAACCCACGCACATGCCTTGGCCGACGGTTGACTAAGCAAGACGCAGCTGCGGGCGGAGATCGCTTCCAGCCTTGACGATCTCGAGCAGAACCGACGATGGCAGATGCAGCTCGTCGGCAAGCCGGTCGGACCCATAGCCAGACTTCTCCAGCAACTCGAAAGTGAGCTGTAGCAGCGTCGGCGCCTCGATCGCGGTCAAGGGGCCCGGCTCCGGATATCCCCATTCGTTGAGCTGCTGCATGCCGCGGCGGTAGGCGTTCGGAGTCAGTACGCCGAGATGGTGCGCGCGGTAGACGAGTGCCTTCAACGAGACACCCCACCGCAGCTTGAGCTGATGCAGCTTCTCCCAGTCAAGCCTGCGAGGGAGTTCCTCGATGATCTCGTCCGCCGGCATCAGGAACTCGGCGGCGAAGGAGTCGGCCTCCTTCTCCACGATGCGTGAACCCGGCGTCGCGTCGTAGTGCATCACCAGATGGGCGAGCTCGTGAGCTGAGTCGAAGCGCGCGCGGGCGGCGTCGCCTTTGGCCGGGTTGAGCAGGACGACTGGGCGGGTCGGCAGGTGAGCCGAGAACGCATCCACCGATTGCGAGATCTCCGGCAGACGCAGTACCAGTACTCCGGCCGCCTCCAGCATCCTGACGACGTGCGGCACAGGCCCGGGCTTCAGCTCGAAGAAGGCGCGCGCTTCGGCCGCCAGCTTCGCGAGATCGGCGAGATCGGGAGCCTCCGGCGCCCGAAGGTCAGGCAACAACAGGTGCGGCAACTCGACATGCTGCTCAAGCGCAGTCAGTACGTCGGCCGCGAGCTCCGCGAAGGCGAGCGCCCGATCCCGCTGGAGCTGGCTGGTCGTCCGCAGACTGCGAAAGTGCGGACTCGAAGCCGAACCCGGCTGGAGCGATCGCCCCAAAGTGAAGAACTCCGCCGGTACGCCGAGGGCCAGCGACATCGCCGCGACCAACGGCAAGGTCGGGCGACTCTGCCCTCGCTCGAACTGACTGACCGCCGCCGGAGTCACCCGGATCAGGTCGGCCAGCTCGGTCCGCCGAAGGCCTCTGAGCCGTCGCGCCAGCGCGAGCCGGAGCGGATCGAAGCGCACGGCAACACCCGCGGACCGGCGTTCCTTCGGGTCCGAGTGGGGACTACGCACCATCGTTGCCGGCCACCTGACGCTCGACACGGTCGGCAGCGCGAAGGCGGACGGCGATCGGTGGCACTGGACGCTGGTCGAAACGGTCGCCGCCGGACTCCGAGACCGGGACGATGGGGAGCTGATCGCCAGGCTGGTCGCAGTACACCATCCGCACGGCGAACCACGGCTCGGCGCCGTCCCTGGTGTCGCGAGGGAAGCCGAGATGCACGGCAACGTCGCCGGTCTCGGCATCGCCCGCCCACGCCAGATGCAAGTACCGCGGTGAGCCCACGGCCGAGTTGGCCGCCAACTCCTCAGTCGGCAGCTCGAACAACTCGAGCTGCTGGCTGTTCGCCAGCGGTCCCTGGTGTCTGGTCGCCGAGGAATCCCAGTCGATGGAGTACGGATCCGTGTGCACCGACTTGCCCGGCAGTTTGGAAGCGCGCAGAGTCCGGCCGAGATGAATCACTCGCAGGGAGTTGCCCTGGAGATCGGCGATGACGTCGTTGCGGGGGACGAGCACCTGGACGGTCCGGTTCGCGAAGTTGCGCGCCGAACCCATCCCGAGCGTCACCGCGTCGTCGCCGAGCGCCGGTTCGTGCCGCTCGAGGTTGGTCCGCCAGACGTCGCGCAGCAACCCGAGCAACTCGGGCAGAACGCCACTCGCGGTCCAGTCGGACTCCACCTCGGCGAGCAGCTCTTCATGCATGCGATCAGTTATAGCGGAACCCACGGACAAACGCCGGAAAATCAAGTGGCGTGTCGCTGCCTCAGTACTCGCCGTCGACCTGGACCTTGGTGCCGATCGCGGTCTCTTCGAAGATGTGGTGGATCTGCGGGCGCATCACGCGGACGCAACGGTGGCTGGCCGGGTAGGTCTTGATCAGCGTGTTGACGCGGCTGCCGTGCAGGGCGATGCCCGGGCGATCCTTGAGGAAGTAGATCGAGTCGTACATGTACGCGTCGTCGTACAGGCTGCTCTCGTGCGCGCCCGCCCACTTGCGCCAGACCTTGCCGGTGCGGTTCGGGGTGTCGTATCCCGGGGCGCCGGTGGAGACCCAGACGATCCGGCGGATGGTCTTGCCGACGATCTGGTAGAGCACCAGGCAGGTCTTGTTGACGTAGATGCCGGGTTCCTTGGTGGCGGCCGGGCGTTTGGTTGCCGTGAGCACCGATCGTACATCGGCGGCGGTCAGGCCGCCGCGGCTGACCGGCAAGCCATTCGTCTCGCGCCAGGCGCACAGGGCCTGCTTGGAGCGCTTGGTGATCTCACCGTCCACGTCGCCGACGGGGTAGCCGAGTGCGTCCAGCTTGGCCTCGACCTGCTTCGCGTACGCCGATGGCGGGCGCGGCTTGACTCGCGGCTTCACCGTCGGCTTGACCGTGGGCTTGGTGGTCGGCGTGCCTGGGGTGCTTGATGCGCTCGGCGTACCCGGCGTACCCGGCGTGCTTGGCGTGTTGCTCGTGCCCGGTGTCTCGGACGGCGTCGACGCGGTAGCGCTCGGCGTACCGGAAGGCGTCGAGGAATCGGCCGCCACGTCCGTGCATCCCGTCAGCGTGATGGCTAGCAGGGCGACACCAGCAACGAGACCACGTCGTCGAGACACGATTCCCCTTTCCGTCGGCACTTCTCAGACTCGCAGAAAGGCAGCGCGCTCGACCGAAGACCCGCCGTGCGCGACTGCCGCCCGCCGAGGCTAATCCCCCTACGGGTTCCCACAGCCAGGTTTCGCCACACCCGTCACCGAACCGTTGCCATCCGTCTCATACCGGCCCGTCGACAGATCGAGCAGCACCAGTTGGTTGCCGAACGCATCAGCGACCACGGCACACCGCCCGACGGGGATGTCGAACGGCGCGCTGATCAGCTCACCGCCGGCCTCGACGATCGCCGCCGCGGCCTCATCCGCGTCGCCGACCAGCCAGCTCGGCGCGTAGTCCAGGCCGGTCGCCAGCACGATCTCGGTCTCGCTCTCCGGAAGGCCCAACCCGGCTTGCCCGATCTCGTCATGGCGCCACAGCAACTCGTGACCGAGTTTGTCCCGATAGAACGCGAGCCCACTGTCCAGATCCGGCACCCGAATCGTCACGGCGTCGACCTTCCGCAGTACGGGCCTCATCGGACCGGATCCGTCCGCAGCCGGCTGTAGGGCCAGCCGTCGCGGTACTCGCCTGCGCGGAACTCCGCGCCACGGATCACACCTTCGAGCTGGAACCCGGCCTTCTCCAACGACCGCTGCTCGGCCTGGTTCTCCGGATGCGTCGCCGCCTGGATCCTGTGCACCGGCGTGTGCTCGAAGAGATAGTCCACTAGCATCCGCTGCGCCCGCCACCCGATCCCACGACCCCGGTACTCCGGCAGCAGGGCGATCCCGACCTCCCAGTACTTCGTCTTGCCGTCGAACGACCCCTCGCCCCAACTCACGAAACCGGTGGCTTCATGGCCGTCCTGCACGATCAGCCGTCCCTTGTCGCTGCCGAGAAACCCGTCCTCCGCATACCGCCGTACGGTCGTCTGGTGGTCCTTGAATCCGCCCCAGTCCAACCCGATCAACCCAGGCTCGGTCGAGAATCGCCAGAACATCGCCAGGTCCTCTTCGCCCACCGGCCGCAAGCTCAGCTCTGCCGCTGTCTGTCCTCCCGACTTCAGGTCACTAGGCTGACCACTATGGACGAGGAATCGGTGCAGCCGTTGTTCCAGTTGCCTGCCGTGCGGCTGCCTCCCTTCGGGGAACTTGCTGCCGCTGCCCGTGATTGTGAGCAACTTCAGTTGGTACGCCGACTGGCCGAGTGGACCGGGAAGCGCCGGGTCACGAAGACGGGCAATCTCCTGCTCGCCGACGCCCGAGCCGCAGTACGGGTACTCGGCCTACCAGATCATCCCGAAGCGCGGGCATCGACCGGATTTCCCGAGCTGAAGAAGCTGTGGTCCCTGGTTGTCGGCATGCATCTGGTCGAAGGCGGGGGTGGCCGTGCCGCCTATGTCGCGGAGGCCGATGACGACTCGGACAGCCGTGTCGTCGAGCTGTGGATCGAGGTGCTCGCCAGGGCTCTGCAGGCGCATGGCGACGAACTGTCGATGCCACTGCTGATGCGGCTGTACGTCGACACGCGGGGAATCACCGTCAAGGATCTGGCCGAGCACGTCATCAGCGCCTCGCTCGAGATCGGGCCGGGCGGTGGCCTGGAGTCCGGCGCAATCCCATCGGGACTGCCGTCAGCTCTGGAGCCGTCCATCCGAGACCTGCTGGGTGCGCTGACGACGATCGACGCGCTCGTCGTCGACGACGACCTGGTTCGGCTCTCCGACCTGGGGCGGTTCGGTTTGGTGCATTGGTTCGAGTCAGGCGGTTTCGGCGCGCCCTACGTGATGGACCTGGCGGACGCAACGGTGGCGGAGGTGCTCGATCTCGGCCTGACCCAGGACTCGGCCTTCGAGGAGTGGTTTGCCGCGATCGGGCCTGAGGTCGCCGCCGAGCGCATCCTCGAGCACGCGCGGGGCGGTACGCCGGCGCATCGGGTGGTGGCGTTCGGGATGCTCAACCAGGTCGGCGCGGACGCGGCGGACGGCGTACGGGCCTGTCTCGACGACCGCGACCTCCGCCCTCACGCCAACGCCTGGCTGACAGCACGCGGCCTACCGGCGAAGGAGTCCACGTTGGACGACCTGCACCGCGTCTTCATCGACATGGTCGCCGCCGACCTGGACGGCGACCCCCGATCGGCGCGCGACCTGATCGGCGACCTCGCCGACGGCATCGAGTACGACGCCGCAGCCCTCTTCGAAAACCTCTGGCGCTGCGACCACCCCGACACGCTCCCGGTACTCCAAGCCCTCGCCGAGTACTACCCCGAACAGGATGCCGCGGAGGCCGCCCGCAAAGGCCTGACGCACCTCGAGGGAGACCGACCCACCTGATTCGACGTACCAGTGGAAGATGTCGTGGCGCCGGGGAGCTGGTGCCGGCCCCGTGAAGCCGGTGGTGTGGCGCGTTGCCGGCGAGGTTGTGTCCCGACCGACAGGACATAGTCCGGTTCGGCTAGCCCGAAGTTGCGGCGGCCTTGAGCGGCGACTCCTTGCCTGACCTGCGTGTTTGTGTCTTTGCTGTCCTGTGATGTAGTCAGAATATTCGGCGTGTTGAGCGGCCTGACGCGAGAGATGCCGTTACTGTGTGTTCATGGGTAGAAAGGATGGCGCGGTCCACGTAGTCAGAGTGCGGAAGTCGCATGTGGACAAGCGTGGGGAGCGCCGCGAGTACCAGTCCGCCTACCTGCGCCGGACGTTCCGGGAGGGCGGCAAGGTCCGTAACGAGACGGTCGCGAACCTGTCCGCGTTG